>NZ_NESE01000001.1:0-1123750 GCF_003063605.1 Limnohabitans sp. Hippo4
TTGAGTACATTGAAGGCTTCTACAATCCAGTTCGACGTCACAAACATCTTGACCAACTCAGCCCCCTTGAGTTCGAGAGACGTCAAATTGCGCTATGAAGAGTGTCTACAAAATTGGGGGAATGCCAGTTTGCCATGTTTTTAGAGACCGCAGGTATTGCAGATGAGGCTGTAACTTATGGTCATAGACTTCCACCAGGCATCGATACAGTTGCAAAAGTTTTTCGACTATTTCCGCCAGTTAAAATTTACTGTGAAGAGCATTTTTTGAACGGCGGTGTTATTGGTGCACTCAAATACGGTGCCTCATATTCCCACGGTCATGAGGTCGTGGTACCTGCGTTGAAGTTAATCAACGAGTGAGTTGGTATCAGGATTGAATTTGAGTGAAGTTGAAGAAATGTGTGCATAAATATCTTATGCAAATGAGGTACAAACATGCAATTCAATTCTGATCTTTATTGGGCTTTGGCAGAGGTCTTTCCCAACATCACTGTGCGCTCACTAAGTAAAATGATGGGCAAGAGCGCAGGTTACTGGAGTAGCATAAATGCGCAGCAGCAATCCGTTGGCGCAAGTGCACTCGTCCATCTTCTGGACGCTTTGGAGTGTCAAAAGATCCTAGCACCTGAAGGCGGTGCTCGACGCCTACAGCTAGAGCAATTGAGTGTGATGATCACCCAAGAATTGATCTCACGCTTTAAAGCCCAAACCGGACTTGAGCCTCATGCTTTATCTGCTGCAAAATCAAAAGTTAGACTTGACAACTCAGGTGCCATGCCATTCTTGATGGCTAGTTATTACTAACGCCCACAATGTTTTGCTGATTATTTGCTTGCCAATAGTGCAAAAGAAAGTGCCTTTTCCAACTCAGACACAGCAGCAGCAGCGGCCATTTTGTTCTTGGGTGTTGCAAACTCTACGGCGACATTTTCTCCAGCCGTATTGGTGTGTACAGTGACCTTGCCAGCGGCGCCAGTAAACGTGAATGTATGTGTAACTCTTGGCAGGATCTCATAGGGTTCGCGCGCCATGCTCACATGCTGCCGACCAAGGTTTTGGACAGACTTGGGTAGATTCCACACAGCATCGAACTTGGCTTCGTTTTCCTTTATGGCCTGCTTGACCACTTCTACTGCGCCAGCACTACCCACCCGTGCGATTTCTGGAACTTCTGCGCTCAAGTCTTCTCCGCGTTCTAGTCGTGTGAGTAGACGGCGATAAAAACTCTGAGCCTGCTGACTTTCTTTCATGCCCGATATTGCCCGCTGCGCATGAGCGGTAAAGTAGTCGTGGATGTATTGAGTCATGCTGAGTATCTAGTCGTAGGTGGGCTAGGGCGCTGGTTGGGTTTATTGAGGTTGAGGTGTGTGAGATTTGAGGCGTTGCTCAAAATCTCTTACCAAGCCAGGGCTTTGCACGATCAGGGGTGTGGTCATCTCAGTGCCCAATTGCACCAGGCTCAGGATGTTGTGATTCACAGTCTGCGCTGCCATGATGGCCTTGATCTCTGCTGTCTCTGCACTACCGTCCGTAGACAGTGTGCCAGCAAACTGAGTGGCTTTCATCAGGGGTGTGAGGTGACTGTAGTGTTTACCAATCATCAGTACAGACGTGCCCATCTGTTGTGCCAAATCATGAATGGGGATCCCATCAAGCAGGCGTTGCGTAGCGTAATAGTGCCTCAGGCTGTAAAGGCTGCGTTCTTTGTCAGTGAAAGGGCAGTTCAGCAACTGCGTGTCTTCCAAGTACTGCCTAAATGGCTTGTTCCAGTTGTCCGGCTCAGTGCCATCAGCCAAACGGAACAGTTTCTTGGGGACTCGTTGACGCAGTACTTCTTCCAGAGGAATGTCTCTGAGGTCAGGACTGATCTGTCGCATGACTTCCAAAATGCGCCAGCAACTGTTGTGAGCTACGAAGTTGCGTGCTCCTAACTTGCCTTTTTGCAGGCGGATATGCAGGATGGGCTGTCCATCGCGTACTTCCACGTCAATGTGACGCCACTCAAGATTTTCTGACTCTGTGCCGGCTCGCATGCCCGTTGCAGCCAGGAAGGGCACATAGGCCTTGGCCAACACCTGCCGAATCATTCGGGTCTTATCCGTGCGCGAGTTCTCAATGAACTTGTCACCCTGAGACAGCAGCAGTTCCAGCTCTTCATGGCTGAACTCTGCACGGCGGTCACTTTCAACGCCGGTGTTCTTGGTGCTTGGACGGTTGTATTCGGTCAGGTATCCACGCTCGATGGCTTCATCCATCACAAGGTTGAAGGCGGAGTTGTGATTGTTTTGAGCGCTGCCCGACAGTTCGCGTCCCACTTTGATTTTGCGCCATGAATGAAACTCGCTGACAGTGGCTGGCTTGATACTGTCCACGTTGTAGTTGCCGTAGAAGGGTATCAAGTACAGGTTAATGGCTGACACATAGTCTTTGGCGATGGGACGGGCAGTGCCAGCTTGGATCTCTTCGTTCAGACGCCGCAGCACAACTTCCGCCACGGGCTTGAATTTTTTGCTGATGATTGGGCGACCTTCCTCATGATCGAAAGTGGCCTTCATCCACATGCGCTCTGCAAGTTGAATGGCTTTGTCTGCGTCAGTGGTCTGGACGCTTTTGCGAAACCATGTTTTAACGCCTTCTATCTTGTAATGAACTTGCCATTTGCGGCTGTTCTCGCGACGAACTATACGAATGAGTTCTGGCTTGACAACGATAGTTTGTAGGGCTGGTACGCGCATGTATGTATTTTAAGAGCGTCCAGAGTGGAAGGTCTACCGAATTTATGTGCAATATATGTGTAATTGACATAAAAAATAAAAACAAGCGCTAAGTGCTTGTTTTTATTGGGGTTCTGGCTCCTCGACCTGGGCTCGAACCAGGGACCTACGGATTAACAGTCCGGCGCTCTACCGACTGAGCTATCGAGGAATATTCGGTTTGTTAGCTTAAAAGTACACAGAAATTCAGAGTCTTTACGACTAAGAGCGACTGTGGCGTTTCGCTAAGCCTCGCATTGTAGCAAAAAATAATGCGAGTTTTCAAGGTGCAAAGGTTTTTTTCCGAAAGCGTTACAAATGATAGAGCGCTGAGGGACAGTTCATTGCGGTAGGCCTTCCTGGCGCCGTTTCTCACGAAGCATGAACAAATAAAGTCCTTCCACCTTTTCTCTTGCCCAAGGTGTTTTCCTTAAAAACTTTAAGCTGGAATTGACGCTTGGGTCATGCGTAAAGCATCTGATGGGAATCTGATGCCCAAGCTCTTCCCAGCCAAAGTACGCTTCAAGTTCGCGAACAATTGCCTCTAATGTCACACCGTGCAGTGGATTTCGAGGTTGATCATTCATACCCTTTGAAGCGTTCATGCATTCATTTTCGCTCAAATCAGAAGAGCGTTCTAACTGTCAGGCGCAAGTTTCTGGGTGCACCCGCATACAGGTAGTAATGGCCAAACTGCTTAGGTGACTCTCGCCAATAAGCGCGGTTTGTCACATTCTCCAAAGCCAGTGTCCAATCTGCATCTTGACCCGCCACCTTGGTGCTGTAATGAGCCGCCAAATCAGCTGTGGTCCAAGCTGGTAAGGTCATGACGCCGCCTTCCATCAAGTCGCGCTGGCCTTCATGGCTCAAGCGGACGGAGGTACGAAGACCTGGTATGTGGGCCCAGCGGTATTCGGCGGCAGCACGCACCACCAAGGAGGGCACGTTCAAAGGACGCTGACCGTTTTGGCTGGGGTCGATTACTGCATCCGCACGTTTGGCATTCAGCCATGTAGCGGCGGTGTCTAATTTCCATTGGGTGCTGCGATAGCCCATGCCCAATTCCACGCCTTTGTGTGCGGCCACACCATCCAATTTGCGTGTGCAAGAGTTGGCTTCCTCGCAAAGGCCTTGATCGCCCCACACAGGTCTTGTGATGTCAAACAAAGCGGCGTTCCAAAGCCATGCACCTTGTGCACCTTTGAAGCCCAATTCTTTTTGGGTGCTCTTAGCCGAGGGAAGTGCCACCCCCGCGTTGGTGTAACGGCTGCGGTTGGGTGTAACTTGTGCCTCTACGCCTTGGCCATAGCTTGCATAGCTTGTGGTGTTGAAAGGCAACTTGTGGCTAAAGGCTAACCAAGGCGTGGTGATGGTGCGATCGTCGTGCGTTGCGCGACTGCCATCTGTGCGCTGGCTGTCGCGTTGAATGTGACTAGCGCGCAAGCCAAGCCACAGGTCTGCAAACTGATTCACATGAATGCGGTCTTTGGCGCTGATCTCGGTTGAGTATTCTTGGCGGTTGGTGTTCAGGTCATAGGGCTCCGGTGCTGCTGCACTGTCGCTGACACCCGACAAGCTGCCGGTGCCGGCCCAGTTGTAGGCTTGCATGGGTGAGAGCTTGTCAATTTGACGCTGACGCAACCAAGAAAAACTCACGTCGTGTTGCAAACCAGCCAGCTGCACTTGGCCTGTCAATTCTGTTTGCAGAGCATCGTTGATGCGGCGTTCGTTCTCGCTGCGGTAGTCGTACAGGTCAAATGTTTTGTCGCTGCAAAAACGATCGTAATTGCCTTCTGCATAGCAGCCATAAGCGTAGCTGAGGCGGTCGTCTGTTTTCAAGCGCTGTGCGCCCACTTGGGTGGTCCACAACCAACCATTTTCAAGTTTCTGCTTCAGGCGCATGCTGCCTGTCAGCCCATCGAATACGCCAGGTACAGACCAGCTTTGTTTGGAGAAATTGTTTTGTCCGTAAACAGGCGAGGGCAATGTGTTGCCTGTGATGCTGGCGGCATTCACGCCCATTTGTTGACGGTTGCTGCTTTCAACTTCCCATTCAAGTCGGGTGTTGCTGCTGATACGCCAATCCATGGCCAAGGCCAAAAGTTGACGGTGACCTTTTGCGTTTTGAACATACGGGTTAAGGTCCTCGTAGGCTGCATTCACGCGATAGCCCAAAGCATTGTTGTCGCCAAATCGACCGCCTAAGTCCAAGGCAACAGAACTGTTGTTGCCATTGCCGTAACTGACTGTGAGACTTCTGCTGCCCGTTTCAGCGGCGTTGGGTGGACGCTTGACTACATAGTTGGCCAAACCACCCGGGGCACTGGTTCCCGCTTGAATGCCGCTGGTGCCTTTGAAGAGTTCGATGCGCTCTTTGTTGTCCATGGGGATCATGGTTTCAGCGCTGATTGGCAAGCCTTCGCGGCGGTAGTTGTAGCGGTTGTCCAAGGTGAAACCGCGCACGCTCAAAATGTCCCAATAAGCTGGCGAGTTGTAGCTGTCAGTGACGGAGGAATCCAAACGCAGTGCGTCTGAAATTCTTTGCGCACCCAAATCTCGCAGCGTAGCGTTGTCGATATTGGTGGCGCTGAACGGTGCTTCGCGCAGGCTGAGGTTTTCAAAGCCACTGACTTGTTGAGCGGCGGGGCTGGTTACCAAGACGGTGTTGTTTTGGGCGATGGCAGAGGCACTGGCAAGCAGCAGTGCGTGGCAAGTCAATTTTGGCAAATGGTGTGCCATTGCGTTTTCCTTCAACGAAATGGCAGGTCGGCTGGATCATTCAACGAATGTTGGCAATTGAGTGATTGCCTCGTTGTTTAGACAAGCTTCCCTGCGCGAGGATTACCTCAATCAGGTTCAAAGGGACTTTCTCAGTCTTGGCTGGTCAGCCAAAACACCCCTAGCGGATGTGGCAACAAACAAGGTTTGTTGCCACGGGTTGGATTCTACGACACGCCCAAGAGTTTGTGCAGGTGTGTGGACGTTGTGGTGTATTGAAGCAGGGTTTTTTGGTCTGGACGCAACAGAGCTGAGGCTCCAAAAGCGGCCAAAGTGGCCTCATGAAAGCCGCACAAAATCAGTTTCTTTTTACCGGGGTAGGTATTGATGTCGCCTATCGCAAAGATGCCGCGCGCTTCAGTGGCATAGGTCTCTGTATTGACCGGAAGTTGTTTGCGTTCCATGGCCAAGCCCCAATCGCTTAGAGGGCCCAGTTTGGGTGAGATACCCAGGCACAAAAGCAAAGCGTTGGCAGGCAATACCTCAGTGTCCCCTTGGGCATTCAGAATCTCAAGTCCTGTTAACTGATCATTGGCTTGAATGAGGCCCGACGGTTGGCCGGCTACAAATCGCATCGTTTTGTTGGCGCAGGCTTGACGCATGTCTTCAATGGCTTGATGCGCTGCCTGAAATTGGTCACGTCTGTGGACCAACGTGACGCTGGCTGCTGCATCAGTGCCTTCACGCCAATGTGCGCAAGCCTCTAGCGCCGCATCGTTGTCGCCTAGCACGATCAAGTGCTGGCCTTTGAAAGACGATGGGCTGGGGGCTGAGTGAAAAATTTGCTTGCCCAAAAGTTCGTCAAAGCCTGGCAAGTTGAGGCCGCGTTTGACGAAGGCGCCTACGCCGGCTGCAATGAACACGGTGGCTGCTTTGAACTGGGTGCCTTTGTCTGTTTGCACATGCCACTGACCGTCTTCAGTGGCTTTCAGATCACTGACCAATTCTTGAAGATGAAACTGCGGTGCAAAGGGTTTGACTTGCTGTTGCAGTTGGTCAATCAGCTCTTGACCCGTGCAAAGTGCAATGCCAGGAATGTCGTAGATGGGTTTGTTGGCGTAAAGTTTTACGCATTGCCCACCCACTTGGGGCAGAGCATCCACCACGTGGCAGCGGATGTCTTGAAGCCCTAGCTGAAACGCTTGGAACAGACCCACCGGGCCCGCCCCAATGATCAAGGCTTCGGTTTGAATCAACGTTGCAACTCGCTCAGTTTGCCTGTCTTGTCTTTCCAGTCGTCGGCATCAGGCATGGGCGCTTTGCGCTTGGTGATGCTTTTCCAAGTGGGCAACAAGGCCAACTCGGCGTTGAGCTTGGTCATGTGAACTTGGTCGGCGGGCAGGTCTTCTTCTGCATAGATGGCATTGACGGGGCATTCGGGAATGCACACGGCGCAGTCGATGCACTCGTCGGGGTCAATGGTCAAAAAGTTGGGGCCTTCGCGGAAGCAGTCGACTGGGCAGACATCCACGCAGTCGGTGTATTTGCAACGGATACAGGATTCGGAAACAACGTGGGTCATGTCAGTTTGAAGTGGCTAGAGCGTTAAAGAGCTCCATGGTCTTAGAGCCCGAAAATGGGGATTTTAAGGTACTTAAGGGCTTTGTCTCAATTCACCAACACTGCGCCTGAGGTCTTATGGCTGGCCGTATCGACCAAAATGAGGGCGCCCAAGATGCGAGACTTGGCAAATGGCAGGGTGATCAGGGGTTCTTGGAAGGCCAAAGTCACGTGGCCCACAGAATTTGCTGGCAATTCGGAGGCTTCTTCCTTAGCCAAGGTGTTGATGTTCAGCCGGTGCACCACGCGCTGAACCTTGGCCTTGACCCAGCGGTGCCCATGCAAAGCCCAATACAGACGACCTGCCACCAAGGGCTCGTCGTCCATCCAAGCAATGGTTGCATCAATTTGACGCTGAGCTTCTAGGCCAGCGTCTGCGGCCACAATCCAGTCGCCACGCGACACATCCACTTCGCGGTCTAGCACCAAGCCAGCACTTTGGCCCGTGACCTTGGACTTTTCTTGACGAGTGGCCGACAGCACCTGCGCCACGGTGGCTGTTTGACCACTTGGAAAGACTTTGACACTTTGACCCACGCTCAAAGTGCCCGTGGCCACACGGCCCCAGAAAACGCGGCGGCCTTGGTGCGTGACATTGGAGTCGTGGAATTTTTCAACCCATTGAACGGGGAAGCTCAAGGCCACATCGGCCTCAGCAGGCGTGCTGGGCAGTGTTTCCAAAATTTGCAGCAAACTAGGCCCAGCGTACCCACACCAATTGTCCTGCTTGTCCACCACGTTCCAGCCCTTGAGTGCAGAAACGGGAACCCAAGCTTTGACGTTGATGCCGGCTTCGGTGGCAAATTTGGCCAAGGCGCCTTGAATGTTTTGATAAGCCAAGGTGGCATCTTCAACGGCATCCAGCTTGTTGATGGCAAACACCACAGAGGGCACGCGGAGCAACTTCAAAAGCAGGCTGTGGCGTCGTGTTTGAGGCAACAGGGTGAGTTGAGCGTCGTGCCAATCGAGTTTGGTGGCATCGACCAACACCACGGCTGCATCGGCACTGGATGCCGCTGTCACCATGTTGCGGGTGTATTGCTCATGGCCTGGCGCATCGCCAATGATGAACTTGCGCGTTTCGGTACTGAAGTAACGGTAGGCCACATCAATGGTGATGCCTTGTTCGCGTTCGGCAGACAAACCATCGGTGAGCAAGGCCAAGTCTGTTTCGCCCTGGCGTTGAACACCGGCCAAGTGGTCTTGCAGCACGGCTTTCGTATCGACCAACAAGCGGCCAATGAGGGTGCTCTTGCCGTCGTCCACCGATCCGCACGTGATGAATTTCAAGGCGTTGGCATTGGGCGCGAAAAGGGGGGCTGCGTTGATCGCAGCGTCTAAGTTAGCAGTCGTGGTCATTAGAAATATCCGTCTTTTTTGCGTTTTTCCATGGAGGCGTCGGAGGTCTTGTCGTCCATGCGCGTGGCGCCGCGTTCGCTTACTTCGGCGGCCAATGTTTCAATCACAATTTCTTCTGGCGTGGCTGCGGTGCTTTCCACAGGGCAAGTGCAGGTGATGTCGCCCACGGTGCGAAAGCGCACGTCGCGCACTTCGATTTGCTCGCCATCTTTGGGCGGCGTGAGTTCTGTGACGGGCACTAGCAAACCGCGGCGGTCGACCACTTCGCGTTTGTGCGAGTAGTAGATGGACGGCAGAGCAATGTTCTCGCGGGCAATGTATTGCCATACATCGAGTTCAGTCCAGTTGGAAATGGGGAACACGCGGAAGTGCTCACCAGGTTGTAATTTGGTGTTGAACAAGGACCACAACTCGGGGCGCTGTGATTTGGGTTGCCATTGGCCAAAGCTGTCGCGGTGACTGAAGATGCGTTCTTTGGCGCGGGCTTTTTCTTCGTCGCGACGTGCACCGCCAATGAGGGCGTCAAACTTAAACTCCTCAATGGCTTCGAGCAAGGTGACCGATTGGTGCACGTTGCGTGATTCGCCAGGGTGTGCCAATCGCACGGTGCCACGCTTCATGGAGTCTTCAACGCTGCGCACAATCAGTTCAGCGCCCAGTTCATTGGCGCGAAAATCGCGGAAGTCTGTCACTTCTTTGAAGTTGTGGCCGGTGTCGATCATCAGCAAAGGGTAAGGAATGCGGCCGCCCTTTTGTTTGTCGACAAAAGCTTTTTCGGCACATTTGAGCATCACCAAAGAGTCTTTGCCGCCAGAGAACAACAGGGTGGGGCGTTCAAAAGCTGCAGCCACTTCGCGCAGGATGAAGATGGTTTCTTCTTCCAAAGCGTCAAGATGGGCATTGCTCAGGTGATGGAGCAGTTCGGGTTGCGTGCGTGCGTTCATGGTCTTCTTCAATGCATTATTTCTTGGCGTGCAAGCCACACTCTTTGGCAGCTTCGTCTTCCCACCACCAGCGTCCTGCGCGAAATTCTTCGCCTAAGCTGATAGCGCGCGTGCAGGGTGCGCAGCCGATGCTGGGGAAAAATTGATCGTGCAAGGGGTTGTAGTCCACTTGGTGGACGTCGATGTAATGCCAGACATCACCCCAAGTCCAATTGGCCAAAGGGTTGAGTTTGATCTGGCCTTTTGTGGCTTCATCTGCACGGTCAATCAACGGCACCTCTGCGCGGTTGTTGGATTGCTCACGACGCAAACCTGTAACCCACGCGCGCTGGCCTTTCAGTGCCTCGGCCAAAGGTTCGAGCTTGCGCACCTGGCAGCAGGCTTTGCGAAGTTCCAAACTTTCGTACATGGCGTCTTGGCCATGGGTTCTGACGAATGCAATGACTTTTTCAGTTGAAGGACGATAGACCTTAACGGGTGCGACCGAGTGTGCTTGTGTCCGTTCAAGCAAGGCCAATGTTTCGCGGTGCAACGCGCCTGTTTCCAAAACAAACACAGGAATGTTCAATGCGTTCTGATTGATCAGGTGCGTGATGACCACGTCTTCTGCACCCAAGCTGGAAGCTTGCGTCACCGGGCTGAATTCTGAAACAGCTTGTTTCAGCAACGCCAAAGTTTCTGTGACTTTGTCTTTAAAGTCGGCACTGGCCTTGGCATTCAAGGCGATGGCGTTGGGTGCCTTGGCGGCGTTGCCTGCGCTGATGGAGGATGTCGTCATGCTGCTGCTTTTGCAAACAAAGGCTGCGTTTCGACCGCGGAACCTTGGTAGAACGCGGGAAAGCGATCGAATTGACGTTGTGCTGCACTCGCATCCAAACCTTGGCGCAAAACAGCAACATCAAAACCCGTGCGGGCCATGGCTACCAATTGGTCAATGAGCACATCGCCAGTGGCGCGAATTTCACCTTGAAAACCCAGTCGGCGGCGAAGCAAAAAGGCTTGGCTGTAGGCTCGGCCATCCGTGAATTTGGGAAAATTCAAATCGATGCGTTTCACGCCATCTAGAGATACGGTGCGCGGATCGACATCATTTGCCAAGCTGATGGTGCTGCTGTCGAGACCCGTTGAGTGATCGTTGAAAGACAAAATTTTCATGACATTCAATCCGTTGTTCAGGCGAGCTCGGGCTCAGGATGACGCGCTGCATTGGCCACTTGCTTGAAAGGATCTTGGCCCACACGGCGCAAGGTTTCAATGAAGTGCTCGGCACGACCCTTCGCTTCTTGCGATGGCAAACGCAATTCGAGGTACTTGTTAAGGACGGCTTCAATCACGCCAGGCACTTCGGCTGCAGAGAATGAAGGGCCTACCACTTTGCCAGGACCGGCTGCGCCAGACAGATTGGACCCATCAGATCCACCCAAGGTCACTTGGTACCATTCCTTGCCATCTTTATCCACACCCAAGATGCCAATGTGGCCGCTGTGGTGGTGACCGCATGAATTGATGCAACCGCTGATGTGCAGGTCGATAGGTCCCAAGTCGTCCAACTCGTCCAAGTCTTGGTAGCGTTCTGAGATGGCTGCTGCAACAGGGATGGCTCGTGCATTGGCCAACGCGCAATAGTCACCGCCTGGGCAAGCAATCATGTCATTGAGCAAGCCAATGTTGGGGCTGGCCAAGCCCAAAGATTTGGCTTCTTGCCAAAGGTCAAACAATTGGTTTTCAGGCACCCAAGGCAGCACCAAGTTTTGAGAGTGCGTCACACGTGCTTCGCCTCGCGAGTATTTGGCCACCAATTGTGCTGACGCTTCAAGTTGCTCAGCTGTGGCATCACCAGGTGCCAAGCCCAAACGTTTAAAGGAAAGCGTCACTGCACGAAGAGATGGATTTTTGTGCGCCACCACGTTTTGATGGACCCAACGTTGGAACGCGGGATCTTCTGAATTGCTCTTAACAGCGGAATCGCTGCTGGCAGGAGCTGGCGGCTCGACAAAGCAAGCTGCAACGCGATCGAACTCGGCTTGCGTGATGGTGTGGGGGCCACCGTCTTTGTGAACGACGTCGTTGAACTCTGCTTCAACTTCATCGATGTAGCGCTGGCCTTCGGCTTTCACCAAAATTTTGATACGCGCTTTGTACAAGTTATCGCGTCGACCCCAGCGGTTGTAGACGCGAACAACCGCTTCGAGGTAGTTCATGATTTGTTGCCATGGCAGAAACTCGCGAACCAAGGTGCCGATGATGGGCGTTCTGCCCATGCCACCGCCCACCCAAACTTTGAAGCCAATTTCACCGGCAGCGTTTTTAACCAGTTGCAAGCCCACATCGTGCCAGCCAATGGCGGCGCGATCTTCCGTAGCGCCAGTGATGGCGATTTTGAATTTGCGTGGCAGAAAGGCAAACTCAGGATGCAGCGTGCTCCATTGACGCAAAATTTCTGCGTAAGGTCGTGGGTCCACCACTTCATCGACAGCAACGCCTGCCAATTCATCGGTGGTGATGTTCCGGATGCAATTGCCACTGGTTTGAATGCCATGCATGTCGACCGTGGCCAAGAGGTCCATCACATCGGCTGATTTGTCCAAGGGTATCCAATTGAACTGGACGTTTTGGCGTGTCGTGAAGTGACCATAGCCTTTGATCAGGCGAGGCGACTTGCCTGGCAACAAATCCTGTTGCGCTTGGGCTTTCGCAAAAAGTTCTGCATTGGGTTGGTCGTACTCTTTGGCAATTTGGGCCAAAACGCTCAGTTGTTTGCTTGAGATTTCGCCGTAAGGCACCGCTACGCGAAGCATGGGGGCGTAGCGCTGCACGTACCAGCCGTTTTGAAGACGGAGGGGGCGAAATTCGTCGTCGGCCAATTGGCCTTTTTGCCAACGCTCAAGCTGATCTCGGTGCTGTGCCGCGCGAAGTTTCACAAACTGGCGGTCAAATTCTGTGTATTGGTACATCTGAGGTAAGGGGGAATGCGGTCATTGCCGATTAAGTTGGGGACTTTAATGGCTCTTTATGACTAGACAAACTATTTATTCGTTTTACATATATGCTTATTGATCATAAGAGCTTGACCGTAAGGATTAAATTGTCTCCAAAGTGACTGGTTTTTAGCTTGCTGATACAGTTCCTTTTTTCAGGAGATAGGCATGAAGTCTTGGGCTCAGGTGGGAGTTGGCTTGGTTTATGTTTGGGCTGCGATGTCAGCAGGCGCGCAGACCCCCATTCGCATTGGCGAAATCAACAGTTATTCCGCAATGCCTCAATTCACCCAACCCTACAAACAGGGCTGGCAGCTGGCTGTCGAAGAAATCAATGTCGCCGGTGGCTTGTTAGGCCGCAAGGTTGAGGTGATTGCGCGCGATGACGCTGGCAAGCCAGAAGACGCCTTGCGCCATGCGATTGAATTGACAAGTCAAGAAAAAGTCGATGTATTGGCTGGTGGCTTTTTGTCCAATGTAGGTTTGGCTTTGGCTGACCATGCTGCCAAAAACAAACGTTTGTTTGTGGCCAGTGAACCTTTGACGGATGCCTTGGTCTGGGACAAAGGCAATCGATACACCTTCCGTTTACGCCCCAGCACTTACATGCAGTCTGCCATGTTGGTGGAAGAAGCAGCGAAGTTGCCCGCCAAACGTTGGGCGACGTTGGCCCCCAATTATGAATACGGCCAAAGTGCAGTTGCCAGTTTCAAAGAGCTCTTGAAAGCCAAGCGGCCTGATGTGGAATTCGTGGGTGAACAGTGGCCTGTGCTTGGGAAGATTGATGCGGGAAGCAGCTTGAGCGCACTGATGCAAAGCAAGCCGGATGCTATTTTCAATGTGACTTTTGGTGCCGACCTCGCCAAGCTGGTCCGCGAAGGCAATCAGCGTGGAATTTTTCCAAAAGTACCCGTGGTGTCCTTGCTGTCAGGTGAACCCGAGTATTTGGAAGTCTTGAAGGACGAAACGCCCAAGGGTTGGATTGTGACGGGCTATCCATGGGACCAGATTGACGCCAAAGAACATGCCGCATTCGCAGCCAACTACTACCGCAAATTCAAAGAAAACCCCAAAGTAGGTTCCGTGGTGGGCTATGCCACCATGCAAGCCATCTTTGCCGCCATTAAAAAGGCAGGCAGCACAGACAATGAAAAGTTGGTGCTGGCCATGCGGGGTTTGAAATTCAGCACACCTTTTGGCCCTGCAGAATTTCGCGCCATTGACCAACAGTCCACCATGGGTGCTTTTGTGGGCAAGTTGGAACTTCGCGGCAATCAGGGCAGCATGACGCAATGGCGATATGCCGATGGTAAAAACTACCAACCCACAGACGCGTACGTGAAGTCACGCCGACCTGCAGCAGCGCAGCAGTAATTAACCGAATCGCGAAGCGGCCATCAGCTTCGCCAGGGAAGCGGCCATAGGCAAGGGCTCGTGATTTAAATGCGCGGCCAACAGTTCTCCGCACAGCACAGACCAGCTGATGCCTCGGGCACCCATGCC
The DNA here is from genome assembly GCF_003063605.1 of Limnohabitans sp. Hippo4. NCBI lineage: Bacteria > Pseudomonadati > Pseudomonadota > Betaproteobacteria > Burkholderiales > Comamonadaceae > Limnohabitans > Limnohabitans sp. Hippo4. The sequence continues at coordinate 13,878 of NZ_NESE01000001.1, forward strand.
GGTACAGACTTGCAAGCCCTTGAAGTCAGGGTGCTCAAATTCTCCAACGGCTGGGACTCGATCTGGTAGGGCAGATCGTATGCCGGCCCATGATCGGGTTTTAGAAAGCTCAATGCCTTGTTGGATTTCATCTGACAAGGCTGGCATCAGTTCTGCCCATTGTTGTATGTTGCTGAGCAGATCTTCATGTCGAGACGTGACGTCAAAATCATTGCGTTGAAAACTAGAGCCCACAATCCAATAGTCTTCTGCAGCTGTGCCTAGGCTTTGCAAAGTTTTGAGTTGGCTAATGTAACTGCCATGACCGTTGACCGGAAATGAGGGCAGTTTTTCCCGGAGTGTTGGCGGCAGCATGGCCATGCTGCCCAATGTGACTTGGCCCCGTAAGGCAGTGGCTGGCAGGTGAGGGCGCTTGTTGAAATTTCCGTGTGCAGTGCATTGCACTGTGTCCAGCAAAGCTTGGCACTGATGTGCATTGGCCAACACCATGTGCTTGGAGTTGGCCAAGCATTGGCCATGTGCATCGAGCGCTTGCCATTCAGAATCGATGCGTTGAAGTTGGGCCACATTGCAGCGACCTCGCCAGCTGATATTGGGATGGGACAGCTGCGCTTTGACAAACGCGGGTGTCTGAATCCAACCCGCCATGGCATGCCACAACGCGTCAGAATTTTCTTGCAACCCGCCAGCTAATTTTTGGAATGTTTCCGCCTCGGTGCTCCATTCGTGTCCCGCTTGAGGCCACAATGCCCCACTGGGCAATTGACGCTTGCCAGCATATCGGTGTTCAAGCAATTCAGACACTTGCCATTGTGTCCCTTCCAATCGCAATTGTTTTGCGCGATGCACTGTGGCGCGCACGCCATCGCGCGTTATTCGAGACAGCACGTTGTTGTCGGGAGATACGTGCGTAGCAAAGATGCCTGCAGGCAAGCCTGAAGCGCCTGCACCTAAGTTCTCGCCTTGGTCCAAGACCTCCACAGTCCAACCTCGGCTGGCCAAACTGTACGCCACGGCGGCACCTGACAAACCGGAACCGATGACCACAGCATGCCTGTTGGCAGCATCATCTTGCAGATGCGTCAGTGGCGAGAAACTTGGGCGCAATGACGTTTTGGGTGTCCATTGCGGTTGGTATACGCCGCTTTGAGGTGGGTCATTGATTTGGATGCCAAGCTGCTGCAAGTCCTTCACCATGGATTTTGTTGTTGGTGACCAGGCCAAGGCGGTGCCACGCTTGCACAGTCGCGCAATGCTTCTGGCACCCCATTCTTCAAGCGAGTCGGTATAAAAACTGTCTGCGGCAATGTCTATTTCACGCGCAACGAATGGCACTGTGCCTATGCACAATGTCAATTGGACTTTGTTGTTTTCCAGCGCAATGCGGTGAACTCCTGGTAACAAGCCAAAGAGGTGGCCTGCTATGAGTGGTTCAAAGTGGGATGGCGATTCATTTGCAAAGGCTGTGAAGAACAGCGTTGCAGGTGCATTGGCATCTTGCTGCCATGCTTGAAGGGTGTGGAGAAAGGATTCTCCACGTCCAAATGAAGTTTCAATTGCGTGCCAGGTGGTTTGCCACGCGGGTCGGTGTTGCCAATGACTCGCGTGAAAATTAGGCGCTGGGGGGTGGGACATAACCTTGGGCAGCGTCTGCACCTGTGCCAAAGAAATGGTTTTCCATTTGGCGAGCCAAATATTGACGCGCACGAGCGTCGGCCAAGTTCAGACGGTTTTCGTTGACCAACATGGTTTGGTGCTTGAGCCAAGCGGCCCATGCCTCTTTGCTGACACTTTCCCAAATGCGTTTGCCCAGTTCACCAGGGTAGGGAGGGAAGTCCAAACCTTCGGCTTCTTGTTCTAATTTGATGCATTTAACAGTACGCGCCATGATGTTCCTTGATGAAGCTTAAGATTGCTTGTCTATACAGATATAAAATTATTGTATTTCCAATACATGCGAATCAGGCCGAAAATAGCCTGTTTTGTTTTAATTCCCCTAGGTTTTATGAGTGCATTTTTAGAAGAAAAAGTCCTGAGTGTTCATCACTGGACTGATCGCTTGTTCAGCTTTACCACAACGCGTGACCAAGCGCTGCGCTTTTCAAACGGGCATTTCACCATGATTGGTTTGCGCGGCGACAACGGCAAACCTCTTTTGCGTGCTTACAGCATTGCCAGTGCCAATTACGAAGAACACTTGGAATTCTTGAGCATCAAAGTACAAGATGGCCCCTTAACCTCCAAGCTGCAACACATTCAAGTAGGCGACACGATTGTGGTGGGCCGCAAGCCCACAGGAACTTTGCTGATCGACTACCTCACACCGGCCAAACGTCTTTACCTGATTGGGACGGGCACGGGCTTAGCGCCTTTCATGAGCATCATTCGCGACCCAGATACCTACGAACGTTTTGAACAAGTGGTCTTGTTGCACGGGGTGCGTGAAGTGAAAGAGTTGGCGTACCACGACTACATCACCAAAGAGTTGCCTCAAAACGAATTTTTGGGCGAGATGGTCAGCAAGCAATTGCTGTATTACCCCACCGTCACCCGTGAGCCCTTCATTCACCAAGGTCGCGTGACAGATTTGCTCGAGAACGGCAAGATCAGCGCCGACCTGGGAATTCCTGCGCTGAATCCAGAAGAAGATCGCGTCATGATTTGCGGTAGCCCCGAGATGTTGCGTGACCTCAAAGCCTTGTGCGAAAAACGTGGCTTTGTTGAGGGCAACACCAGTACGCCGGCACAGTTTGTCATTGAACGTGCATTTGTCGAGAGCTGATCATTCAAAGCCTTGACTTCGAAAGACAACATGCCCATTACGCTTGAAGCATTGAAACAATTGCCCGCCCGCGCTTGGTTGGCCATTGTGGCGCTGGGTTGCACTTGTGTGCTCTCGTTTGGTATTTTTTACTTGCAAAATTTTTTAGGCATGGTGCCTTGTCCGATGTGCATCGTTCAGCGATACGCCATGATCGGTGTCATTGCGCTGTGTGTTGTCGGTGCACTGGGTGGCTCGGTCTTGCGAACCCTGTTGTCAACCTGGCTGGTTTTGTTTGCGGCAGGTTTTGGTGCATTTGTTGCAGCCCGTCAAACTTGGTTGCAATGGTATCCACCCGAAGTTGTTTCATGTGGCCGTGACTTCTACGGCATGATCGAGAACTTTCCTTTGCAGCGCCTTGTGCCCATGATCTTCAAAGGCAGTGGCGACTGCACCAAAGTCGATTGGACCTTCTTGGGAGGCTCCATTGCCAACTGGTCCTTCGTCGCGTTTGTCTGCATCGCGTTGTTGATGTTGGCCATTCGCTGGCGAGATGGTTGGTTCAAAACGACCGATACACATTCCAGCCCATTGGCTGATTGATGCTGCGTTGGCCTTCGGCCACTTAGCTCAGCTTTTTCATCAGCACTTGGCTGCGACGATCCCAGTTGTATTTGCGCTTACGAGCCTCTGGCAACCAGTCCGGGTCCATCTGGACAAAACCGCGTTTGATGAACCAGTGCATGGTGCGCGTGGTGAGCACAAAAATGCTTTGAAGGCCCATGGCCCGGGCACGCTGCTCAATGCGTTTCAAAATCTTTTCGCCATCCCCCTGGCCTTGTGATTGAGGTGAAACGGTGAGCGCTGCCATCTCGGCAGTTTTAGCTTCAGGGTAGGGGTACAGGGCAGCGCAGGCAAAGATCACGCCATCGTGTTCAATGATGGTGTAGTGATCCACATCGCGCTCAATCTCTGTGCGATCGCGTTTGACAAGGGTGCCATCGTTTTCAAAGGGCTCGATCAATTGCAAGATGCCGCCTACATCGTCGTGTGTGGCTTCGCGCAGCTCTTCCAGTTTTTCATCAATCACCATGGTGCCAATGCCATCGTGCACATAAATTTCCAGCAGCAGCGCGCCGTCCACAGCAAAGGGCAAGATGTGGCTGCGTTCCACGCCTTCTTTGCAGGCTTTGACGCAATGCTGCAAGTAGAAGGCATGGTCGGTTGGTAGCAAAGCTGCAGGCAATTCATTGAGCCACTTTTCGGCAGTGGCCAATGGCAACTCCGTATCGATGGGATTGTCTTCAGACTCAGGGGCTTCTGGGTTGATGCGCAGACCCGGAATTTCAGTCAAGAAAATAAGTTTGTCGGCTTGCATTTCGATGGCCACACTAGTGGCCACTTCTTCCATGGACAAGTTGAAAGCTTCCCCGGTGGGTGAAAAACCAAAGGGTGAGAGCAGCACCATGGCACCCATGTCCAGGGTTTGGGTAATGCCCGCCACATCAACTTTGCGGACCAAACCCGAATGTTTGAAATCGACCCCGTCCACAATGCCCACGGGTCGCGCAGTTAGAAAGTTGCCGCTGATGACGCGCACCGTTGAGCCTGCCATGGGCGTGTTGGGCAAGCCTTGGCTGAAGGCCGCTTCAATTTCGTAGCGCAGCTGGCCAGCAGCTTCTTGTGCGCAATCCAAGGCCACTTCGTCTGTGATCCGGATACCATGGGAATACTTGGGCTCATGGCCTTTGGCCAGCAACTGGTCGTTGACTTGCGGTCTGAAACCGTGAACCAACACAATTTTGACGCCCATGCTTTGAATCAAGGCCAAGTCTTGAGCCAAGTTTTGCAATTTGCCAGCGGCAATGGCTTCACCCGCGATGCCCACCACAAAGGTTTTTCCGCGGTGCATGTGAATGTAGGGCGCCACCGAGCGAAACCACGGTACGAAGGTGAAGTTAAAGACAGTGGACATGGGCTAGTGGTTCTCTTGAAAGGGGGCCAAGACAGCGGATAATTCAGGCCTTACGCCATCCCTGATTTTTACAGAAGTTTTGCCATTGTCCGCCACCCCCTTGAAAATCGAGTTTCCTGAGTCTTTGCCAGTGTCGGCAAAGCGCGACGAAATTGCGCAGGCCATGGCGGATCACCAGGTCATCATCGTCTGTGGCGAGACCGGATCAGGCAAAACCACCCAACTCCCCAAGATTGCCCTGGCTCTGGGCCGCGGCAAGCTCAATGCTGCCCCCGGCCAACGTGCAAAGTGGATTGGCCATACCCAACCCAGGCGAATTGCCGCCAGCAGTGTGGCCAAGCGCATTGCAGAGGAGTTGAAAACGCCCTTGGGCGATGTGGTGGGTTACAAGGTGCGGTTTCAAGACCGCTTGTCCAAGGATGCTTCAGTCAAATTGATGACCGACGGCATTTTGTTGGCCGAGACGCAAAACGACCCGTTGCTCGAAGCCTACGACACAATCATCATCGATGAAGCGCACGAACGCAGCCTGAACATTGATTTCTTGTTGGGCTACTTGCGCCAGATCTTGCCCCGTCGTCCCGACTTGAAAGTGGTCGTGACGTCGGCCACCATCGACGCAGATCGTTTTGCGCAGCACTTTGCTTCCAGCAAAGGTCCTGCCCCGGTCATCATGGTGTCGGGACGCACTTTCCCGGTTGAAATGCGGTGGCGTCCCTTTGAGGAATCGCGTGACCGCGATTTGAACGATGCCATTGCCGAGTCGGTGGATGAACTTTGGACCGGCCATGCTGCTGGCGACATTTTGGTATTTTTGCCAGGCGAGCGTGAGATTCGCGAGGCCAATGACCATCTTCGAAAGCATTTGTCGCACAGCGCTGTGACGCGTGGGGCAGAAGTCTTGCCTTTGTTTGCGCGTTTGTCTCAATCTGACCAAGAGCGCGTGTTTGAAAGTCACAACGGGCGCCGTATCGTATTGGCCACCAACGTGGCCGAAACATCTTTGACGGTGCCTGGCATTCGTTATGTGATCGATGTCGGCACTGCACGTGTCAAGCGGTACAGCCTGCGCAGCAAGGTGGAGCAATTGATGGTGGAGCCCATCAGCCAAGCGGCGGCCAATCAGCGCGCTGGCCGTTGCGGCCGTGTGGCCAATGGCATTTGCATCCGTTTGTACGACGAGAAAGATTTCAACAGTAGGCCACGTTTTACCGATCCGGAAATTTTGCGCTCCTCGTTGGCAGGCGTTATTTTGCGCATGAAGTCTTTGCACTTGGGTGTCGTGGACGATTTCCCTTTCATTGAAGCGCCGTCCAAGCGCGCCATTACCGATGGGTATCAGTTGCTGGCCGAGCTTGGCGCCGTGAACGATGCCAATGAGTTAACCCGCACAGGCGTAGAGTTGGCGAAGCTGCCACTAGACCCACGCGTTGGCCGCATGATCTTGGAAGCGCGTGACCGACAGGCTTTGGACGAAGTGTTGATCATTGCCAGTGCCTTGTCGGTGCAAGATGTGCGCGACAGACCCATGGATGCGCAAGCACAGGCCGATCAGGCGCATGTGAAGTTTGACGACGAAAAGAGTGAATTCACAGGCTATTTGAAATTATGGAAGTGGTTATCCGAGGCGCGTGGCGGCAAGTCCGCTGCAGGCTCTGAGCACAAGCTGAGCAATCGTCAATATGAACAACTCTTGCGTCAAAACTTTGTGAACGTTCGCAGAGTTCGTGAATGGCGCGATACGCATACGCAATTGCACACGACGGTTGCTGAGCATCGATGGGTCCTGAATGCCAAACCTGCGAGCTATGAACAAATCCACTTGTCGATGTTGGCGGGTTTGCTTGGCAATGTGGGCTGCAAGCTGGACGATGAAGACGTTTACTTGGGCGCACGTGGCATCAAGTTTTATCGTCACCCAGGTGCGCACTTGTCTAAAAAGCCTGGACGCTGGACGGTGGTCTCTGAATTGGTGGAGACCACACGCTTGTTTGGTCGTGGCATTGCCAACATTGAACCTACTTGGCTTGAGCAAGTGGGAGGTCATTTGCTGCGCAAGCAACTCTTAGATCCGCACTGGGAAAAGAAGTCTGGCGAGGTAATTGCACTAGAGCGGGCCACGCTTTATGGCCTGGTGGTGTACAGCGGTCGACGCGTGCCCTTTGGCAAAGTGGACCCTCAAACAGCACGTGAAATTTTCATTCGCGAGGCCTTGGTGCAAGGGCAGTGGGAAACACAACTGCCGTTCTTGGCGGCCAATCACAAGATGATTGCCAAGGTCGAAGAGTTAGAGCACAAGTCGAGACGCCAAGACGTTTTGGTGGACGATGAGCTGATTTATGCTTTTTACGATCAGCAAATTCCAGCCGATGTGTGTTCGGGGCGTTTGCTTGAAGCTTGGTATCGCAACGAAGTGAAGCGCCAACCTAAGTTGTTGGTGCTTAGCCGTGAAGAGTTGATGCGTCATGAGGCAGCAGGCATTACCACACAGGCTTTTCCCAAAACGATTCGCCTCGGTGGCACGGACTGCAATGCCACCTATCTGCACGAGCCGGGTGATGCGCGCGATGGCGTGACGGTGACCGTGCCTTTGTTTGTGCTGAACCAAGTGAGCGAAGAGCGTTGCGAATGGTTGGTGCCCGGTTTACTCAAAGACAAAATTCACGCATTGCTGAAAAGCTTGCCGCAAAAACCACGCTCTAGGTTTGTACCTTTGCCCGAGTCGGCCTCGAAGTTGGCTGAGGTATTGGGTGCTCCCGATGTTTTTGGCGCAGGCTCTTTAACCGACGCTTTATTGAAGAAGGTACGCGACATCACCAGTTTGGATGTGAAGCGCGCTGACTTTAAGCTGGACATGCTCAGCCCGCACTTGTTCATGAACTTGCGTGTGATCGATGAGCATGGCCGCCAATTGGGCATGGGGCGCAACTTGGGAGCGCTCAAGGCCGATTGGGGATCTCAAGCGCGAGGCGCATTTCAGGCACTGGCGCAGCTCAAGGTGCAACCCAGTGCGGGCCCAGTGGCAACTTCTCAGTCGGGTGCTGACAATGCGCAACAGCGTGCTTTGGGCGCGCCTGGTGCAGCTACTAAGGTCGCTGCTGCTGCTTCAACGAATCCATCCCAAAAGACACCTGCTGTCTCGCAGCAACGCTATACCGCTTGGTCTTTTGGTGACTTGCCTGAACTCATGGAGATCAACAAAGGCGGTCAAAGTCTGATTGGCTTTCCGGCATTGGTGGACTTGAACGATGCAGTGCAAATTGAAGTCTTTGACGAACCCGAGGTGGCAGCGCAAAAACACCGAGAAGGCTTGCGCCGTTTATTCGCATTGCAAATTAAAGATGCTTTGAAGTATTTGGAAAAAAACGTTCCTGATCTGCAAAAGATGGCCGTGGCCTTCATGCCTTTGGGCACGGCCGATGAATTGCGTCAACAAATCATTGAAGTTGCTTTGGACCGTGCATTTCTCATGGATCCTTTGCCTGCAGATGAATTCAGCTTCAAGAAACGCATTGAAGAAGGAAGAGGGCGCCTGACCCTGATTGCGAATGAAGTGGCGCGCTTGACCGGCATCATCTTGCTTGAATTTGCGGCTGCCACTCGCAAAATCAAAGATACCAAGAATGCACCCGACGCCACAGCCGATTGTTCGCAGCAATTGCAACGCCTGATGCCCAAACGTTTCATGGCACTCACACCGTGGACGCAACTGCAGCACTATGCCCGTTATCTAAAAGCCATCGTGTTGCGCTTGGACAAATATCGCGCTGATCCTGCGCGCGATGCAGCGAAGTTGTTGGAACTCAAGCCGCAAGAACAACGCTATTGGCGCTTGGTCGCCGAACGCAAAGGTGCTGTCGATGACCGAATGCTGGAATTTCGGTGGTTATTGGAAGAGTTGCGGGTGAGTTTCTTTGCGCAAGAGCTTCGCACACCTCAACCGGTCAGTGTGAAGCGCCTTGACAAAGCTTGGGCACAGTTGAACCACTGAGGCTTTTGCTTGAGTTCGCTTGCTGGCGTTTAATAGCGCTTTATGTCACTTTGGGCAAAGTCATCAGGGGGATGTCTTTGTCTGCTGCTAACTTCTCGAGTTGCTGTCTGGTTTTGCTGAGCAAAAATGCCGCGATGGCCTCATGGGTTGACTTTGCAAACAAGGCCTTCATGTCTTTCACCTCAATGCCTGCTGCATTGCAAAGTGACTTTGCAAAATGAGGCTCTAAGGCCGCCACTGCGACACGACCATTTTTACAGGCATACATTTTGTAGCCTGCATGGGCACCACCGACCGCACCCTTGGGCAAGGTCATGCCCCAATGTCTGGGCAACGCTAACCATGCCGCAGCATCGCTCAAGGCCACTTCGTGAAAGCTGCCTTTGCCGGAAGTGCGTTGGGTCAACGTAGCCTTGAGCACGGCTTCGCTGGCCATCATGGCGCCGCCCATGTCGGCAAACAAGCTGGCAGGCAAATCCATGCCAGGCACTAAATCGACTTCTGCTTGGTACGTTAAATCATGACCTGGAATTTCTGCCAATGGGCCAGGTGCACCCACCACGCTGACCAAGCTGAGGCCCGGGTATTGTTTGCGCAATGCTTTCCAGCCAAGCCCCAACTTATTGAGCGCGGAAGGTCTGAAAGAAGTGAGCAGCACATCGGTGCTTGCCAACAAAGCATGCAATGCTTGCTGACCTTTGGCATCTTTCAAGTCACAGGTGATTTGTTTGACACCTTTGTGCAAGGTGTCATAGCCCTGGGGTGTGTAATGCGCCATCGGATCGCCAGCAGGTGGGTTCACTTTGGTGCAGGTCGCTCCCATTTGCGCCAAGCGCATCAAGGCTGCAGGTCCTGGCAGGTTAAGTGCCAAGCTGACAACACGAACACCGCGCAACGTGGAATCTTTGGCCATGACTGAAAAGATGCTTGTTGAATGAATTAAACGCCCAAATGCTGAGCCATGATGTCGGGTTGCGATTGCAGCATCGCTGAACTGCCCTCAAACACCACTTCACCTTTGACCAAGATCACATTGCGATCGGTAATTTGAGTCACGTGTTTCCAGTTTTTGTCCACGATGATGCTGCTGATGCCGCTGTCTTTGATGACGCTGCAGATGCGCCAAATTTCGCGGGCAATGAGGGGCGCTAAACCTTCCGTGGCTTCATCCAAAATCAGCACGTCTGGGTTGGTCATCAAGGCCCGTCCAATGGTGAGCATTTGTTGTTCGCCGCCAGACAGTTGTTGACCGCCATGACCTAAGCGTTCCTTTAAGCGAGGAAAGGTTTCAAGCACCCGGTCGTACGTCCAATCGTTTTGGCCTTGTGTGCCAGGACGCGCAGCCATCTTCAAATTTTCGACCACACTCAGGTTGCCAAAAATGCCACGGCCTTCGGGCACATAGGCAATGCCTTGTTGTGCCACTTCGAAAATGGCGCGATCGTTGGTGCGAACCCCTTTGATGTGAACGTCGCCAGAGCGCGGCGTCACGATGCCCATGATGGATTTAAGCAGGGTGCTTTTGCCCATGCCATTGCGGCCCATCAGGCCAATGGTTTCGCCGCGCTTCACTTCAAAATCAATGTTGCGAAGAATGTGGCTGGCCCCGTAATAACTGTTCAGGCCCTTCACTTGAATCAATGTGTCGCTCATCTCAGTGATCCTCACCCAAGTACGCGGCTTGCACACCGGCGTCAGCACGAACGGCTGCGGGCAGACCGCTGGCAATCACAGTGCCATTGACCATCACGGTCAGTTGATCGGCCAAGGTAAAAATGGCATCGATGTCGTGTTCGACCAGCATCATGGCGTGCGATGGTTTCAGGCGCAATAGCAGCTGAACCATGCTGTCGGCTTCGGCAACACCCATGCCCGCCAAGGGTTCGTCTAGCAGCAACACTTGAGGCTCGGTGGCCAGTGTCATGGCGATTTCCAATTGGCGTTGCTCCCCATGGCTGGCGGCTCCGGCCAGGGCATGACGTCTGTTTTGCAGGCCAGCCAATTCAATGGCGCGTTCGGCACGTTCATTCACATCGTGCATGTGCTTTGCTAGCTGCAACCATGCAAATGGATTGAAGGGCATTGGTTGGCTTCGCGATTGCGCCGACAAACGCACGTTGTCCCATACCGTAAAGCTTCTAAAAATATTGGTCTTTTGATAGCTTCGGCCCAAGCCATGTCGCGAGATTTTTTCCGGCGTCCAGCCCGTGATGTCTTTGCCATTCAAAGCGACATGGCCAGAAGTGGCGGGCAGGTCGCCTGTGAGCAAGTTGGTCAGCGTTGATTTGCCTGCGCCATTGGGTCCAATGACGGCATGAATTTCACCCAGACGCAAATCGACTGACACTTCATTGACAGCCGTCAGACCTCCAAACTTTTTGGTGATCTTGTTGGAACGCAGTAACAAGTTGTGATTTGAATGTGTTTCAGTCATGCGCTTGCTCCTTGCCTTTGAACAAGGTGGCAAACAATCCCAAAATACCGCGGGGCGCCAATACCACCAGTGCCACAATGAAAAGGCCCATCCAAAGTTGCCAATGTTTGCCCAAGTTAAAACCGCCAAACTCAGGCAAGTCCTTGAACACATGCAACAAATACTCGAACGAGAAAGCGCCCACAATGGAGCCTGCAAAGTTGCCCATGCCGCCCAAGATCACCATCATGATGACGTGCGCACTCATGTGAAAACCCATCAGTTCAGGATTGACGTAGCCCGACTGTGCGCCCCATAAAAAGCCAGCCAAGCCAGCCAGTGCGCCCGCCAAGGTGAACGCGGCCAATTTATGGCTGAAGGTGCCGTAGCCCAAGGCGCGCATGCGGTGCTCGTTCACGCGGATGCCTGCCAGCGCACGGCCGAAAGGACTCCACAACAGGCGTCTTAAGAAAACATAGACCAAGACCATGAGTGCCAGTGTGAAAAAGTAAAAAATGGTTTTGTTCTCTAAATCAAACAGCATGGCATCTGGTTTGAAGTTGATGTACAAACCATCCGAGCCGCCCAAAGCCTTGTTGTCAAAGAAGGCGTAGAACACCATTTGCGCAAAGGCCATGGTGACCATGATGAAATAAATGCCATGGGTTCGGACCACCAGAAAACCGATGATCAGCGCCAGCAAGGCCGATGCACCAATGGCCACCGGCATCGCCACCCACAAGGCAATAGGCTCTCCAGGCGGCGTGATGAAGGCCAGTGCATAACCTGCCACACCAAAGTAGGCGGCGTGTCCCAGAGAGACCAATCCAGTGACGCCTTGCAGCAAATCAAGGCTCATGGCAAAGATGGCCAAGATCATCATGCGCGTGACCATTTGCAAGTAATAGTCAGAGCCTACAAATGGAAATGCCGCCAGGGCCAACAGCGCGGCACCTAGCAAGATGTTCAAACTGCGTGGCAGTGTTTCAAGTGGAGCGTGTGAGTTGCTCATGCCATCCACCTTAGTTCTTGAACAAGCCTTCAGGCTTGTAAAGTAAAACAAGGGCCATCAGCACGTAGACCAGCATGCCAGAAACTTGGGGCAGCAAGACTTTGCCGAATGTGTCGACCAATCCCACCAACAAGGCCGCAATGAGGGCGCCTTTGACAGAGCCAATGCCGCCAATCACCACCACCACAAAACACATGATCAGAACTTGCGAGCCCATGTTGGGGTAGACGCTGGAGACAGGCGCTGCCACCATGCCCGCAATGGTGGCCAGGCCAACACCGAGCGCGAATACCAGAGCATGAATCAGTTTGATGTTGACGCCCAGTGCTTCAGTCATTTCATGATTAAAAGCGCCCGCACGAATTTTCATGCCGAGGCGTGTTTTTGAAATGAGCAAGTAAAGGCCCAAAGCCAAGATCAAACAAACGCCCGACATGAACAAGCGATAAACGGGATACGACAAAGTGTCTGTGAGAGGAATCGAAGCGCTTAAGACATCGGGAATGGTGACACCATGCACATCGTCGCCCCACAAAATGGAACGCATTTCTTCAAAAATGTAGATCAAGCCAAAGGTCAGCAGCACTTGGTCAAGGTGGTCTCGTTTGTAAAAGTGTCTGAACAGCAGCCACTCCAATATCAAACCAAACAGCACGGACAGCAGGGTGCCCAACAAGATGGCCATCGTCAAGCTTTGTGTCAGAGCGGCCAGAGAATACGCGAGATAGGCGCCTAGCATGTAGAAGCTGCCATGGGCCAAATTGACCACGCCCATGATGCCAAAGATCAGCGTGAGGCCAGCAGCCAACATGAACAGCAACAACCCATACTGAACACTGTTCAGCAATTGGATGAGGAAATTGACGAAATCCATAAGGAGGAAAGAATCACACAGATGCGATGAGCATAGCGCGCCCATCTAGGCAGAAAAAAAGCGGCGGATCGCTCCACCGCTTTGGCATCGTGAGCTGCAATTAGCCCATTCGGCAGCCTGTACCAGGATCGGCCAAGGCTTTGGCTGCAACGCCGATCACTTTGTTTTCGCCTTTTTCCGCCACACGCAAGTAGATGTCTTGCACGGGGTTGTGGGATTTACTCATGGTCCACTTGCCACGTGGGCTGTCAATCACAGCGCCTTCCATGGCTTTGTAGAGCTCCGATTTCTTGGACAAATCGCCTTTGACAGCGTTGGCGCCTTGGAGCAATAACAAGCCAGTGTCGTAACCCTGAACGGCATACACGTCAGGTTGCATTTTGAAGGCTTTGGCGTATTCCAAGCGGAACTTGTTGTTGCGAGGTGTGTCCAATGAGTCGCTGTAATGCAGCGTGGTCATGACACCATCTGCTGCGGGGCCAGCGGCTTCCAGTACGCCTTCTGTCAAGAAGCCAGAACCGTACAAAGCGATCTTGCCTTTGAGGCCAGCTGCTGCAAAGTCTTTCATGAACTTTGCGCCAGAAGGACCCGCAAAGAAGCAAGCGACTGCATCAGGTTTGAGGGCCGCAATTTCGGTCAGCAAGGCCTGGAATTCAACGTTGGGGAAGGGCAAGCCCAACTCTTTGACGATGGTGCCGCCTGCTTTGGTGTAGCTCTCTTTGAAGCCTTCATAGGCTTCATCGCCCGCTGCGTATTTCCAAGTGATCCAAACAGCCTTCTTGTGACCTTTGGCGACCATGGCTTGACCCAAAGCCAATGTGGGTTGGCTGTTAGAAAAACTGGTGCGGAACACATTGGGTGCGCACAAAGCACGCGTAGCAGCATGGACACCTGCGTTGGGAATGAGGGTCAGCACGCCAGAGTCGCGTGCAACTTTTTGGATGCCCATCTGAACGCCAGAGTGAACCGTGCCGATCAACACATCCACTTTGTCGCGCTGAACCAATTTGTTGGCGTTTTCAATGCCTTTGGAAGGTTCTGATTCATCGTCAACTTTGAACCATTCGATTTCTCGACCTGCCAATTTGCCGCCTTGCTCATTGATGGCCATGCGCACACCATTTTCAATGGCCACGCCCAAGGGAGCGAAGGCGCCTGAATACGGCAACATCAAGCCAACGCGAATTTTGCCGGACTGGGCCAGCGCCCATTCAGGCAACAACAAACCAGAACTGGCAGCACCAACCAAAGCGGCACTGCGCGTTAAAACCAGGCGACGTGAGGGGGAATTAGTCATGAGAAATCTCCTTGTGAGATGCATTATGTTGCATATTGAGGAGGGGAAAAGCTAGGCAAAACCCTGATGCCTGCAATGGCATCATGAAAACAAAAGAGGGGAAAGTTTGTAGGTGGCCTGCCCGGAGGGACTCGAACCCCCGACCTACGGCTTAGAAGGCCGTTGCTCTATCCAGTTGAGCTACGGGCAGATAAAAAAGGCCCTAGAACCAAGAAGGTAGGGCCTTTAATTGAAATGAATGGTCGGAGCGAAAGGATTCGAACCTTCGACCCTCTGGTCCCAAACCAGATGCGCTACCAGACTGCGCTACGCTCCGACAAGCCTCATATTCTAATGCGGGATCGGGCCAAAACTTGAAATTGGATGAAAAAGTTCATGCATTTTTCAACATTCGCTCTGTTGCGGTAGGTAAGCGCATGGGATCACCTATCGCGTAAGTCGATCAGCTGCCGCGTGTGACAGGCATTTCAACTTCGCCTGGCATCAGCAAGTGTTTGGCCAATTCCAGCTTGGCCAAAGAGTTGCGGTGCACTTCGTCAGGACCATCGGCCAAACGCAAAGTACGCTGGTGCGCATAGGCATAAGCCAAGGGGAAGTCTTGTGAAACACCGCCGCCACCGTGCGCTTGAATAGCCCAGTCGATGATTTGGCAAGCCATTTGAGGCGCCACAATTTTGATCATGGCGATTTCAGCTTTGGCCACTTTGTTGCCGACCGTGTCCATCATGTAAGCCGCTTTGAGCGTGAGCAAGCGGGCTTGTTCAATCATGCAGCGTGATTCTGCAATGCGTTCTTGCCACACTGTTTGGCGTGCGACTTCGCGACCAAACGCTACACGTGAGTTAAGGCGCTTGCACATCAATTCCAAAGCACGTTCGGCAATGCCGATGGTGCGCATGCAGTGGTGAATGCGTCCTGGGCCTAAGCGGCCTTGGGCAATTTCAAAACCACGACCTTCGCCGAGCAGCAAGTTGCTCGCTGGCACGCGCACGTTTTTCAAAACCACTTCCATGTGACCGTGGGGTGCATCGTCGTAACCAAACACCGACAAGGCACGGACCACGGTAATGCCGGGCGCATTGGCAGGCACCACAATCATGGACTGTTGCTCGTGTCGACCCGCATCCGGATTTGTTTTGCCCATGACGATGTAAACCGCGCAACGTGGGTCACCCGCACCAGACGACCACCACTTGCGACCGTTGATCACGTACTCATCACCTTCACGGCGAATTTCACATTGAATGTTGGTGGCATCCGACGAGGCCACTTCAGGCTCTGTCATCAAGAAGGCGGAACGAATTTCGCCACGCAACAAAGGCTCAAGCCAAATGTCTTTGAGTTCTTCGCTGGCATAACGCTCTAGCGTTTCCATGTTGCCCGTATCGGGTGCAGAGCAATTGAAAATTTCTGCGGCAAATGGCACACGACCCATGATTTCGCACAAGGGCGCGTATTCCAAGTTGGACAGGCCTTGAGGTGCACGAGGCGACTTGGGCAAAAACAAGTTCCACAATCCTGCAGCCTGTGCTTTGGGTTTGAGTTCTTCCACAATTTTGGTAGGAACCCATGCATTGCCTTTGGCGCGGTTGTCCTCAATCTCCTTAAAGAAACGTGCCTCGTTGGGATAGATGTGCTCGTCCATGAAAGCCAGCAAGCGTGCTTGCATGGTTTTGACTTTGTCTGAGTATTCGAATTGCATTGAAGGTCTCCTGTTGAATTTCGATAGGGGGTGGGGTCAGACTTGGCTGGCGAAGTGCCATGCCATTTCCGCCATGGGTTTGGCGCCAGCGCCCGAAGCTTTTGCTTGTTCACTCGATGCCGTTCCGTCTTCCACGCGTTTGGCAATGCCTTGCAAAATGGCGGCGATGCGGAAGAGGTTGTAGGCCATGTAAAAGTTCCAGTCTGTGGCCAACTTTTCAGGGGTTGTAAAACCAGTGCGCTCGCAGTAACGTTTGATGTACTCGGCTTCTTCAGGAATACCCAAGGCTTTGTGATCCAAGCCGCCAATTCCGCGGAATGAACCTGGCTTGATGTGCCAAGCCATGCAGTGATAGCTGAAGTCGGCCAATGGGTGACCCAATGTTGACAGTTCCCAATCCAACACCGCCAACACTTTGGGCTCGGTGGGATGGAACATCAGATTGTCTAGGCGGTAGTCGCCATGAACGATGCTGACCAAAGATTCATCTTTGGCACTGCTGGGTATGTTGGCGGGCAACCACGCCATCAATTTGTCCATTTCAGGAATGGCTTGCGTGACCGAGGCGACGTATTGCTTGCTCCATCTTCCAATTTGGCGCTCGATGTAACTGCCAGGTTTGCCGTAGTTGGCCAAGCCTTGGTCCGCAAACTTCACGCTGTGCAGCGCGGCGATGACGCGGTTCATTTCGTCGTAAATTTCACCTCGCTGTGCGTTGGTCATGCCGGGTAAAGATTGATCCCACAACACACGACCCGCCACAAATTCCATGACATAAAAAGCGCGGCCAATGATGGCCTCGTCTTCACACAGTACATGCATTTTGGCAACTGGCACGGCTGTTCCGGCCAAACCTTTCATGACCGCAAATTCGCGCTCAATCGCGTGTGCTGAAGGCAGAAGTTTGGCCACAGGGCCAGGCTTTGCGCGCATGACATACGAACATGCGGGTGTGAGCAGTTTGTAGGTGGGGTTGGATTGGCCACCTTTGAACATTTCAACTGTTAAGGGGCCTTGAAATCCAGGCATGTTGGCTTGGAGCCATGCCTCAAGTGCTGGCATATCAAAGGCGTGTGTGCCGGTGACGGGGCGGGTGCCCACGAAATGATCAAACTGGCTCATGTGGGAGTACCGCCGTATGTAAACAAACTTGGTTTTTTGAAATCGCAGCTCAGTCGTCCGAATCCACGATTTTCAGAAGTGCTTCTCTGTCGAGAACCGTCAGGCCACCGGGCTCGATTTTGATGACATGTTCGCGCTCCATTTGCTTGAGCTCTTGGTTGACGCGCTGACGTGATGCGCCCAGCAGTTGCGCCAATTCTTCTTGCGCCAATTGCAAGCTGATGCGAATGGCTTTGGCATCCGACAGGCTGGGCACACCGTAGCTGCGCAGCAAGTGGTTCAATTGTTTGGCCAGTCTCGCGCGCAATGGCAAGGTGTTCAAGTCTTCGACCAAGCCAAACAGCTGGCGGATGCGCCGAGCATGCAGCCGAAGCATGGCGTCGTAAAGTTCGACATGCGAGGACAGAATTTTTTTGAAATCCGCTTTGGCCACGTTGAGCGTGGTGGTCTCGCCGTGTGCATACGCATCGTGCGTACGTCTGTCGCCATCGAATATCGACACGTCGCCAAACCAAATGCCTGGCTCGACGTAGGTGAGGGTGATCAGTTTTCCCGAGACCGATGTGGAACTGACGCGCACTGCGCCCTTGGCGCACGCGATCCATTGCTCCGGCGGCTCGCCGCGGGCTGCAATCAGTTCGCCGTCTTTGTAACGCTTGACGTAGGCACATCGAAGAATGTCGTGTCGGAGTGAAGGTGAAAGGGTAGAAAACCAACGCCCTGCGTTGATTGATTCTCTTTCCTCCATCGTAAGAATGGGTTCGTCCATAGTCTGTCTTTTGCGTGACTGGGTTGGTGAAAATTGTCGCCTGTGAGACCCGGTCTTATTCGTAGCGCGGTGTTTCTTTGTTCAAAAAGGCTGAAATGCCAATGCCAGCGTTGGCATGGTGCAAATTTTTCACGAAATGATCACGTTCTTGGGCCAATTGGTGGTTCAAGCTTGAACCATCCGCTTCGTTTAACAGTTCTTTGATGCTGGCCAATGCATTGGGTGCACGCTGGTTCAACTTGCTGGCCATGGTGAGTGCTGTGCCCAAGGCTTGCCCAGGCTCACACAATTTGTTCACAACGCCTAATTCGTGCAATCGCTCGGCGCCCACTCGATCACCCAACATCAAGAGCTCTGTGGCCAATTGACGGGGCATGACGCGCGACAAGCTCCATGTACCGCCGCCATCCGGCGACAAAGCGATGTTGCTGTAGGCCATGACAAAAATGCTGTTGCGTGCTGCCACAATCATGTCACAGGCCAATGCCAATGAAAAACCAGCGCCAGCAGCGGGTCCTTCAACGGCCGCAATGACGGGTTTGGGAAAAGTGCGAATGGCTTCGATCCAGTTGTGCAAACCCTCAATGCTTTGGGCTTGGTGCTCTGGCGGTTTTTGACGGTTGTCGTTCAGGCGCTGCAAATTGCCACCGGCACTGAACAAACCACCGTCACCCGTGATCACCACACTCTTAATCTCTGAGCTGGACTCGGCCACGCTAAGCGCTTCGACGCCGGCTGCATACATTTCTGGGCCCAGTGCATTCCTGTGTTCAGGATTGCTGAGGGTCAAAATGAGTGTGGCGCCTTCGCTGGTGCTGAGCAGTTGTGCTGACATGAGATCAGTCCTCGGTTTGCAAAAGAGACAAACCAATGGCACCACGGCGACGCAACCATGGACTCGGGCGATAACGTGGGTCGCCATAGACGGTTTGCAGGTTGAACAGCACTTCTAAAACATTGGTGGGGCCTAGCTTGTTACCCAGGGCCAGTGGGCCCACAGGGTAGCCCAGTCCTAAGGTGACAGCAATGTCCAAGTCTTGCGGTGTGCACACGCGTTGTTGGCACATGTCGGCTGCAATGTTCACAATGTTGGCCACCACACGTTGTGTGATGAAGCCACCGCTGTCGCGAACCACACTGACGGCTTTGCCATCCTTGGCAAACAAGGCATGGGCTGCGTCGCGCATGTCGCTGCGTGTGGCAGGATTGGTGGCCAAGACGCGGCGCTTGGTGGCTGCATCGTCAAACAACATGTCGATGCCAACCGTGCGGGCAGGGTCCAAACGCTCAACCACAGCCACGGTGGTGACATCAAAGCCCAATGGCGCTACAAGCGTCAGCGCTTGTGGAGAAGGCGATGCCCCTGTTTCAATGGTGGCACCCAAGTCCTTTAGCAGTTGAAGAAGCTCAAGCCTTCTGGAGGCGCGAGGCGAAACCCAGACAGGTGGGAATTCTTTAACCTCGGGTACTGGCGGTTCGGGCGCAATCACGGGCTTGCCTTCTACATAAGTGTAAAAACCTTCACCTACTTTTTTGCCAACGACACCGCCTGCAAGACGCTGGGCTGTGATGACGCTGGGTCTGTAGCGTGGTTCTTGGTAGTACTGGTTGTAGATGGATTCCATGACAGGATGTGAGACATCCAATGCCGTTAGATCGAACAGTTCGAAAGGGCCTAATTTGAAGCCGACTTGGTCTTTCAAAATTCGATCGATGGTGGCGAAATCGGCCACGCCCTCGGACACAATGCGCAGCGCTTCAGTGCCGTAACCACGGCCCGCATGGTTGACGATGAAACCAGGCGTGTCATTCGCTTGGACGGGTGTGTGGCCCATTTGCGTTGCAAATACAGTGAGACGTTCGCAAACTGATGGGTTGGTTTTCAAACCTGCGATGACTTCCACAACCTTCATCAAGGGAACAGGATTGAAGAAGTGATAACCCGCAAAATTGGCTGGTCGCTTTAAGGCGGCTGCAATGGCCGTGACGGACAGTGAAGAGGTGTTGGTGACCAGTACGGCCGTCTCAGGCAACAAGTTTTCAAGTTCAACGAACAAAGATTTTTTGATGTCTAAGCGTTCAACGATGGCTTCAACAACCAATTCACACGACTTCAAATCATTCAGGTTGCTGGCACCATGTAAACGTGATTTGTAGGCATTGACGGTGTCTGCATCCAGTCGCCCTTTGGTGGCCAGTGTGTCCCAGACTTGGAAGACGGCTTCTTTGGCTTTTTGAATGGCGTCTGCTTGCGTGTCATAAAGCCAGACTTGGCTACCTGCTTGTGCGGCAATTTGAGCAATACCGCGGCCCATAGCGCCTGCGCCAATGACGGCCACTTGATTGAATGCGATGGTCATTTGTTGAATTCGAATTTGTAAAAAAGTCACTGCATTCAAGCAGTCTGTTTTTCATCGACGAACTTGAAGTGCGCCGGGGTTGACGATGTTGGTCGGTGTGCCTTTGATGAAGTTCACGACGTTGTCAAACGCTGCACCAAAGTACAACTCGTAATTGTCTTTTTCGACGTAGCCAATGTGAGGTGTACAGATGCAATTCTCGAGACGCAGCAAAGCATGACCCTGCAAGATGGGTTCATGTTCAAAGACATCAATGGCAGCCAAGCCAGGACGACCACGGTTGAGTGAACTGATGAGTGCATCGGGTTCAATCAGTTCTGCGCGCGATGTATTCACAATCATGGCGCTGGTCTTCATGCGTGACAAGTCGTCGAGCGTGACGATGCCGCGTGTGGCATCGTTCAAACGCAAATGCAAAGAGATTACATCACTTTGTTCAAAAAAGGCTTCACGTGTGGTGGCTGGAATGTAGCCGTGCTGTGCTGCTTTTTCCCTTGAGGCTTCACTTCCCCAAACCACAACTTGCATGCCAAAGGCCTTGGCGTAACCTGCGACCAGCTGGCCAATCTTGCCGTAGCCCCAGATGCCCATGGTGCGGCCGCGCAAAACCGTTCCCATTCCAAAATTGACAGGCATGGATGCAGACTTGAGGCCTGATTGTTGCCAAGCACCATGTTTGAGGTTGCCAATGTATTGCGGCAATCTGCGTGCCGCAGCCATGATCAGTGCCCATGTGAGCTCGGCCGGTGCGTAAGGTGATCCGGTGCCTTGGGCCACAGCAATGCCTCGCTCGGTGCAAGCTTCTAAATCAATGTGAGAGCCTGCATGGCCAGTCTGTGAAATGAGTTTAAGTCGAGGCAACTTTTCAATCAGTTGTCTGCTGAGGTGTGTGCGTTCGCGAATCAAAACCAGAATGTCTGCGTCTTTAAGTCGCACAGACAATTGGCCCAAACCCTTGACGGTGTTGGTATAGACCTTGGCGCTGTAGGCATCCAATTTGGACGCGCAATCTAGTTTTCGGACGACATCTTGGTAGTCGTCAAGGATCACAATGTTCATAGGCACTATTGTGCCTTGCCCGAAGGCTTCTATGGACTTCTGAATTCAAATTTTGAGCACCAAAATGCACTGCATAAATGGCAGCAATGGTGCAGGGGGATTAATGGGGCAGGGAAGGCTTGCTTTTGGCTTCTAAAGCAACCAAACGGTCGAGTTCGGCGCAGACGTCGGCCATGCGGCCAGAAATGACCATTCGACCTGCGCAAGAGGCGGTTTCGCCTTGCTCTGACACGCGAAGGACGCGAAGTGCACGTTGTTGTGCTTGTCGAGGACCCAAGCTTGCACTTGGACTTGCACCAGAAATGCTGACTTTGTGACTTGGCTGGGCCTTTTCAAATGGGTTGTCCAAGTTCATTGAAGAGCTGAGGAACTTTTGAAAACCGTTGTAAATGCTTGTGATGCCGAGGAGTGCGATGGTCATATCTAACCTTTGAAAATGGATGAGCGATGCAAAAATGATGTTGACAATGCAATGAGCGATTTACATCAGCAGCGTGTTGCGGATGAGACCCACAGCCAAACCTTCAATGTCAAAGGGTTCGCCAGGTTGAACCAAAATGATAGGGTAGTCGGGGTTTTCGGGCAGCAGTTCAATGCGATCGGATTGGCGACGCAAGCGCTTGACGGTGACTTCTTCACCAAGGCGTGCAACCACAATTTGGCCATTTCGTACCTCTTTGGTGGCTTTCACGGCCAGCAAGTCGCCGTCCATGATGCCTGCATCGCGCATGGACATGCCACGGACACGAAGCAAATAATCGGGTTGCTCTTGGAACAGGTGAGTTTCGACGTGATAGGTGCGATCGACATGTTCTTGGGCCAAAATAGGTGAGCCGGCAGCAACACGTCCAATGAGTGGCAATGCCAATTGGGCAAAACCTGGCAATGGCAGGCTGAACAGGTCGCCAGAGTTGCGCAGGCTGTCTCGTGAGTTGCCTTTGAGACGAATACCGCGGGATGTACCGCTGACCAAATCGATGGCGCCTTTGCGTGCCAAAGCTTGCAGGTGTTCTTCGGCTGCATTGGCAGATTTGAAACCCAATACCTGTGCAATTTCTGCGCGTGTTGGCGGTGCGCCAGTTTCAGCGATGGTTTTTTGGATGAGCTCCAAAATTTGTTGCTGACGGGCTGTGAGCTTGGGTTGATCGATCATGGTGCGGTCCTTGAAAGGTGGCTGAGTTGACAGACAACTGTTTTCTTATCCAGTAACTGTATTTTTAACCAGTCTTTTTTGAAATGCAAGCAAAAAATCAAAAAATTGTTGTTTTAGGCACCGGCGGCACGATTGCGGGCGAGTCCAGTTCGGCTTCTGAGGGGCTCAGTTACAAGGCTGCTCAGAGGGGGATTGATGTCTTGCTCCAGTCTGTTGCAGAAATCGGACAGGGTCTTCCAGAGGCCTTGAGCGGCTACCAATTTGAATCTGAACAAGTGGCGCAGCTGGACAGCAAAGACATGGACTTTGCCACTTGGTATCACTTGGCTCAGCGTTGTGAGGCTTGGCTATCGCAGGATGATGTGGCGGCGGTGGTGATCACCCATGGCACGGATACGCTGGAGGAAACGGCTTATTTCTTGTCCCGTGTCATTGCCAATGAAAAACCCATTGTGCTGACTTGTGCCATGCGTCCTGCCAATTTCAAAGATGCCGATGGCCCCCAAAATTTGCGAGACGCATTGACGTTGGCATCAGTTGCCAAAGGCGCTGGTGTTTGGATGGTGGCAGCTGGCGAAATACACCACAGTCAGCATGTTCAAAAAGTACATCCCACGCGGTTGAATGCCTTTGACTCGGGCGAAGCTGGCTTGGCAGGCACAGTCATTCAGGACCAAGTGACATGGCGTTCAGAGTTTGCGCCAGTGGCTCAGCCCAACAAAATCAAGCTTTCTCACTTACCTGATCCCGCATCATGGCCATGGGTTGAAGTCATCATGAACCATGTGCAAGCCAGTTCTAAGCTGGTAGATCTGCTAATCAATGCCGGCGTACGAGGCATCGTGCTTGCAGGAACAGGCAACGGCTCTGTCAGTACCGATTTGAAGGAAGGGCTGCTGCGTGCGCAAGATGCGGGCGTGCAAATTCGTGTTGCCAGTCGGTGCAACCAAGGGCCTGTGATCGTGACGGCGTCACACATCTTCCCTGTGCTGTCAGGATTGAGCCCAGTCAAATCAAGAGTGGCTTTGATACTGGACATGGTGTCCAAGCCAACCGACTGATTTACCCAAAAAAAATCCGGCCTCAGCCGGATTTGGACATCGCACGTGCGCGTGATCAGGCAGCGCCCAAAGCTTGCATGGCGCGCTTGGTAATGTCCTCCACTGAGCCCATGCCGCTGATGGCGCGGTACTGAGGCGCAGCGTGTGCTTCAGCTTTAGCCCAATCGGAGTAATAGGCCACCAAGGGGCGTGTTTGTTGGCTGTAGACGTCCAAGCGCTTTTTGACGGTTTCCTCTTTGTCGTCTTCGCGTTGAACCAAGGGTTCGCCGGTGACATCGTCTTTGCCTTCCACTTTGGGTGGATTGAATTTGACGTGATAGGTGCGGCCAGACGCAGGGTGTGAGCGACGTCCGCTCATGCGCTCA
This sequence comes from Limnohabitans sp. Hippo4, assembly GCF_003063605.1. NCBI lineage: Bacteria > Pseudomonadati > Pseudomonadota > Betaproteobacteria > Burkholderiales > Comamonadaceae > Limnohabitans > Limnohabitans sp. Hippo4. The sequence goes on from NZ_NESE01000001.1 coordinate 37,792, forward strand.
ATGATGGCATCAAAGGGCACATCAATTTCGAGCACGTAGTCGAGTTTGACGCCTGCGGCTTTCATGGCATCAGCTTGGGGAATGGTGCGAGGGAAGCCATCAAACAAGAAGCCATTGGCGCAATCTGCTTGCGCAATGCGTTCTTTGACCAAGTTGATGATGAGGTCGTCGCTGACCAGGCCGCCCGATTCCATGACGGCTTTGGCTTGAAGACCGAGCGGGGTGCCCGCTTTTACAGCGGCACGCAACATGTCGCCTGTGGAGATTTGCGGGATGGAAAATTTCTCGCAAATGAAGGCCGCTTGCGTACCTTTGCCCGCACCAGGTGCGCCTAAAAGAATCAGTCTCATGGAAGTTCCGAATAGTTGTTAAATCTTTCGCCACAGCCTGCATGGCTCTCACTGGAGAATAGCATGGGAATCCCAAATTTTCCTGACGCCAGCCCTTCGCGGGGATCAGGCCTTGAAAAGTTCACGAACGCGTGCCAGGTCTTCGGGTGTATCAACGCCTGGGCCTGGGGCTTTTTCTGTGACGTGGACTGCAATTTTGTGGCCATGCCACATGGCGCGCAACTGTTCCAGTGCTTCGCAGCTTTCAATGGGAGCAGGGGGCAACTGGGGGAAGGCTTTTAAAAAACCCACTCGGTAGCCATAAATGCCAATGTGCCTGAGTGGCGCGGGGGACGGCAGTTGTTGAATGCCTTGGGTGTTGCCATCGCGCCACCAAGGAATGGGCGCACGGCTGAAATACAAGGCCAGTTGCGCCTGATCCAGAACCACTTTCACCACGTTGGGGTTGGTAAATTCTGCAAGTTGGTGGATGGCATGGGCTGCGGTGCTCATGCTGGCCGAGGGGCGTTGAGCCAGCAAAGAGGCAACTTGGTCGATCAAATCTGGGTCGATCAGGGGTTCATCGCCTTGCACATTGACCACCACATCGTCGTCTGTCAATCCGAGCAAGGTGCTGGCTTCTGCCAACCGATCGCTGCCACTGGGATGATCAATGCGGGTGAGCAAAGCTTTAATGCCATGAGCTTCGCAAGCAGAAACAATGTCTGGACTGTCTGCTGCAACCACCACTTGCGATGCGTTGGACAATGCAGCACGCTGCGCAACCCTGACCACCATGGGCAAGCCTTGAATGTCTGCCAAGGGTTTGTTGGGTAGCCGTGTTGACGCTAATCGCGCGGGAACCAGGACTGTGAAAGAGCGACTCATGTCAGTGGTCGGGCTGTTTAGACCAAAGGCGTACGGGGTTTAAGTGATTCCAATTCTTCGTCACTGAGTGTGCGTGCTTCGTTTTCTAGCAAGATCGGAATGCCATTTCGAATGGGGTAAGCCAAACGCGCACTGCGCGACCACAGCTCTTGCAATTCGCGTTGCACATCCAAATGGCCCTTGGTGACTGGGCAAACCAACAGTTCGAGTAATTTCGTGTCCATGGCTTCAATGATAACGGTGACGGGTGTTGACGAGTGCATCGAATGCCTGCCAGAACGACAATTCTGGCTCAAACAGCAGAGGAACCGCAAAAGCTTCAGGGTGAGTTGCCCAAAGCTTGATGGCGTCTTTCTCTGTGCACAGCAATTTCAAATGGGGATGGGATGCGTGCCAGTTTGAAAAGTTGGCGTGATCGGGCAGGGCATGGAATTGTGCAATTTGAATGCCGCGCTCTTCCAGCATGTGGGCGAAAGCCTTTGGTTTCGCAATACCACACACCACTTCAACAGATTGATTTTGGAGCGCAGTCAATTCGATGGATTGACCCAAGCCATTGATGGCCTGCGCACTGAGTTGGCGAGTGGACTCGAAGCCTTCAGCCAAAGTTCTGCGCTGCGTGTGAAGCAACAAGTCGACAGTTCTGGGCCAAGACTCTCGCAAGGGGCCGGCCGGTAGCAGGTGCCCATTGCCGATGCCCATGCTGTCCATGACGCAAATTTCGATGTCCCTTTGAAGCGCTGCATGTTGCAAGCCATCATCGCAAACAATGAAGCGGATGTTGGGGTACTGATGCAAGAGCTGCTGTGCCGTAGCGACGCGATTGGCGCCTACTGCGACGGGGACTTGGCACTTCTGAAAAATCAACAAGGGCTCATCACCTACTTGATCGGCTGAACTTTGCGCGTTGACCAGCTGAATTTGATCTTGCGTGCGTCCGTAGCCTCTGGACACCACACCCACTTGATGACCTTGTTGTGTCAAGCGTTGCACGATGGCCATCGTGAGCGGGGTTTTGCCGCCGCCTCCCGCCACCACATTGCCCACCACAATGACAGTGGCATCAAGCTTGTGTGTTTGAATGAATCCCAAGGCGAACAATGAGCGCCGAACAAACCAGGCCAATTTGTAAAGCAGTTCGATGGGCCACAACAAATAGGTGATGACTGAAGTGGTTTGCCAATGGCGTGGCAGTTGATGAAGCCATTGCATGGTGCGTCGCTCAGCGAATAACGCTTATGGCTTGGTCAAGTTGTTGCCAGACGCATTTTGCGTGGCAAACGAAATTTTGGAAATGCCTTGCATGCGCGCTGCTTCAAGGACATTGACCACGGCTTGATGAGAAGCGGATGCATCGGCTTTGATCAACAAGGTGGCGTCGGATTTGTTCATGCTGCTGAGTGCCGTGCCAATGTCTTGCGGTGTTTTGCCTTCGAGTTTTGCACCATTGACTGCGTACATGCCTTGCGCATTGACTGACACCACCCAAGTTTGGGGTGTGCTTGAAGACTGTTGCGAATTGGCTGATGGCAAGCTCAAGTTCATTTCATTGAACTTGGACCACGTGGTGGTGAGCATCAGAAAAATGAGGATGACCAGCAAGACATCAATGAACGGGATCAAATTGATGTCGGGTTCGGCTGGTGCGGTGGTTTTGAATTTCAAGGCGGGCCTTTTGAAAAATCAATCGCGCATGGCGGCCAAATGTCTTGCAAAACGCTCGGATGCCCACTCCATTTGGAGCACCATGCGATCGACCTTGGCTTTGAAAAAACGCCATGCCATGAGGCAAGGAATAGCGACCAACAGGCCCAATGCCGTGTTGTACAGCGCCACCGAAATGCCGTGGGCCAGTTCAACGGGTTGTTGTTGTCCAGGCGATTGCAAACCAAACAATTCAATCATGCCAATGACGGTTCCCAACAAGCCAAGCAAGGGTGCCGCAGACGCCAATGTGGCCAAAGCGTTCAGGTAACGCTCAAGTCCTTGCGCCGCCATTCGGCCTTCCATTTCCATGCTTTCTCGCACGTCTTGGTGACTGGCGGAGGGATTGAGCGCCAATGTCTGAAGGCCCGCTGCAAAAATGGGTCCAACGGAACCCATTTGGGCCAATTCTTGAAGGCTTGCATCGGAGGGGAAGCCTTGTCGTGTGCTGTCGATGGCTTTGGTTAGCGCGTTTGCTGGCAGCACTTTGGACGTTCGCAAAGCAAAGATGCGCTCGAAAATGATAGCGAGTGCAAAAATGGAGCAGAGGATCAAAGGCCAAATGGGCCAACCTGCGGCTTGTATGATGCTTAACAAAATCAATCTTTCTACTTCTGGTTTCAGTTTTGATTATGGCTGATGGAATTGTTCCGTCATTCTGTGGATAACTTTGTGAAGAACATGGCCAGAACGGCCTTGTAAACCGCATGAATCCTGGGTTTCTTTTGACTGCTTATTATTTGATCAATATTTTTTTCAATGATATCAATGACTTACAAGAATGAATGCATTTGTTTGGCCGTTTATTCAGTGAACCGCCTTGCTAATCCGAAACTGTGGACTGTTTCGGATTGAAATTAAAGGCTTGGCTGTAGAAATGCTTCTAAAACCCGCCAAAAATAAGGCTTTTTTGTCATGCGCGTAGATTCTGAGCCACGTGTTTGGTCGGTTGGTGCTTTGTGCCTTGCAATTGCAGACACTTTGAATGCGCGCTTCAATCCTGTTGCGGTCAAGGGCGAAATTTCTGGCTTTGCGCGCGCAGCCAGTGGCCATTGTTATTTCAATCTCAAAGACGACAGCGGGCAAATACGCTGTGCCATGTTCAAAAGGGCCGCCAGTGCTTTGGGCTTTGTACCGCGCGATGGCGAGTTGGTTGAAGTTCGCGGCAAATTGGGCGTTTACGAAGCCAGAGGCGACTTGCAGTTGATTGTCGACAGCATGCAGCGGGCTGGGCAAGGCGATTTGTTCGCCCAGTTTCTCAAGCTCAAAGCCACGCTTGAGGCAGAAGGCTTGTTTGAACCATCTCGCAAGCAAGACATCCCCGCGCAACCTCGTGCCATCGGCTTGATCACATCTTTGGGGGCTGCGGCATTGCACGATGTGGCCTCAGCCTTGCAAAGGCGTGTCCCGCACATTCCTGTCATTTTGGCGCCGGCCTCAGTTCAAGGTGCCAACGCCCCCTTGGAGTTGCTGCGCAGTCTTCAGCAGTTGGTCGGCTGGCAAGGTCCGACAACAAACGCATCACCCCAAGGGCTGGCCGTGGATGTCATCTTGATGGTACGCGGTGGTGGTGCCATGGAGGATTTATGGGCCTTCAACGACGAGTCTTTGGTCCGAGCGATTGCCTCGTGCCCGATTCCCATTGTGTCGGGTGTCGGTCATGAAACTGATTTCACGCTCGCAGACTTCGCCGCTGATTTACGCGCGCCAACGCCCACAGCAGCTGCTGAAATGGTGGCCACTGAAAGAGCCCAGTTGTTGGGGGAACTGGATGCATTCCAAGAAGAACTCGCGTCTGCACTGAACCTCACTGTCGACAGAATGAATCAACGACTCGATTGGATAGCAGGGCGTCTAGGTCGTCCTTCTTCGCGCTTGAGTGACCAAACCCGCCGTTTGTCGAGAATTTCTCAGGCCATGATGTTTGGCCTGAAAGGCCAGGTTCAACGCAATCAGCAAAAATTGCAGCGACTGGCGGAGTCCATGCCCCGAGCGCGTCAACAAAACCTGAACGATGCGCATCGACAGCTTCAAAATTTCGAAACGCGCCTTGGGTTGCTAGACCCCCACTTGGTTTTGGACAGAGGCTATGCGTGGCTGACGGATGAGGCGGGACAGGCCTTGACCAAGGTGGGCAGTTTTCAAACTGACCAGCGTGTGACGGCCACCTTGGCTGATGGCGAGGTGCTACTGCAGGTTAAATCCCAAAGCTAGCACCCCGTTAGAGGCAACCCTTGAAGGCGTGAGCTTTTTGCGGGTCTGACGCAGACAAATGTGCCTGATCAACCTACAATAGTCTTTTGATTTTTATTGCACTTTTACGAGGACACCATGGAACATACCCTGCCAGCACTGCCTTATGCCATCGACGCATTGGCCCCTCACTACAGCCAAGAAACTTTGGAATTTCACCATGGCAAGCACCACAACGCTTACGTTGTGAATTTGAACAATTTGCAAAAAGGCACTGAATTTGAATCAATGTCTTTGGAAGAAATCATCAAGAAATCCAGCGGCGGTATCTACAACAATTCCGCTCAAATCTGGAACCACACCTTTTTCTGGAACTGCATGAAGCCCAACGGCGGTGGTGAACCTACAGGCGCTTTGGCTGCTGCCATTAACGCCAAATTTGGCTCCTACGCTGCGTTCAAAGAAGCTTTCGTCAAAAGCGCCGTGGGCAACTTCGGCTCTGGCTGGACATGGTTGGTTAAAAAGGCTGACGGTAGCGTCGACATCGTCAACATGGGCGCCGCAGGCACACCCCTGACAACAGCCGACAAAGCCTTGTTGACAGTGGACGTTTGGGAACACGCTTACTACATTGACTACCGCAACATGCGTCCTAAGTTTGTTGAAACATTCTTGGACAAGTTGGTCAACTGGTCTTTCGCAGAAGCCAATTTCGCTTAATTTGCGAATTGCCAAGCTGCAACAAAAAACAGCCCCTTGGGGCTGTTTTTTTTCGTACGCTGAAGCTCAGCGAATCATCATGCCACCATCGGCCACAATGGTTTGACCCGTGATGTATTTGCCCGCGGCACTGGCCAGCAAAACGGCAATGCCGCCAATGTCATCGGGTTCACCAATGCGGCGCAAGGGCGTTTCGTTTTCAACCATGCCCGCTTTCACGGGGTCGTCTGTTAAGGCTTTGGCAAAGTCAGTGCGAATGAGGCCTGGCGCGATGCAGTTGACGCGAATGTTGTCGGGACCCCATTCAACCGCCAAGTTGCGAGCCAGTTGCATGTCGGCTGCTTTGGAAATGTTGTAAGCCCCAATGACGGCGGAGCCGTGCAAACCACCGACCGATGACACCAAGACAATGGCGCCATCTTTGCGAGCCTTCATGTCTGGATAGACCATGTTGCAAAGCCAAGTGCTGGACAACACGTTGTTGTGCATCACTTTGTTGAAGATCTCATCGCTCATGCCGGTAGCAGGGCCGTAGTAGGGGTTGCTGGCGGCATTACAGACCAAGATGTCGATCGGTCCCCACGTTTCTTTGGTTTTTTGAATCATCGCCTGCAGTTGGTCCTTGACTGCAATGCTGGCGCTGATGGCCATGGCCGTGCCGCCTTCGGCTTGAATTTCCTTGACCACCGCTTCGCAGGCGTCCAATTTACGGCTCGACACCACCACTTTGGCGCCTGCGCGGGCCAATTGAAATGCGATGGATCGGCCAATGCCGCGGCTGGCGCCTGTGACGATGGCAACTTTGCCAGTGAGGTTGAACAGTTTCATAGGTCTCCTTGGATGTGAAGGGTTGATGTCCCAAACCAAAAGTGTGCCTTTAAATGGGCCATTGAACTGTCGTGCGTGTGTCAGCGACAATGGCGTTTGAACAAATGCAATGAGCAAACTAAACCATTTGAGCATGTCAATGGATCGAATACAAACAGTGGTGATCGGGGCTGGGGTGGTGGGCCTGGCGGTTGCGCGCAAGCTGGCGCTTGAAGGTCAAGAGGTCCTGCTGCTCGAGTCTGCAGATGCCTTTGGCACAGGCACCAGCTCGCGCAACAGTGAAGTGATTCACGCCGGTATCTATTACCCCCAAGGGTCCCTCAAGGCGCAACTTTGCGTGCAGGGTCGCCAACGTCTTTATGCCTACTGTCATGAGCGCAACATTGCGCACCAACAGTGTGGCAAATTGATTGTGGCGACTTCGCCCGAGCAAGTGGCGCAATTGAGTGCAATTCAAGCCAAAGCGACGGCCAATGGCGTTGTGGGGGCGGATGCGCTGCGGCTGTTGACTAAATCGGAAGCCTTGGCCAAGGAGCCGGCTTTGAATTGTGAAGCCGCCTTGTGGTCGCCTAGCACCGGCATTGTGGACAGCCATGCTTTGATGCTGAGCTACTTAGGTGATTTTGAAAATGCTGGCGGTTTGTTGGCACTGAATTCGCGCTTTGAATCCGCGCAAGTGTTGCAGCAAGAGGGTGCCACTCAGTTTTTAGTCCGCACCGTCGATGGCACTGAGTTGTTGGCGCAAAGTGTGGTCAACGCAGCTGGTTTATCAGCCCCCGATGTGGCTCGGAAATTCTTGGGCATGACCACCGCGCATTTGCCCAAGGCTTATTACGCCAAAGGCAATTATTTCAGTTTGTCTGGCAAGTCACCATTCAAGACGCTGATCTATCCGGTGCCCGAAGCAGCAGGCTTGGGTGTGCACTTAACTTTGGACTTGGCGGGCCAAGCGAAGTTTGGACCCGATGTGGAATGGGTGGACTCTCCTGATGATTTAGAGGTTGATCCGCGCAGAGGGGATGCGTTTTATGCCGAGGTGCGAAAGTACTGGCCTGGCTTGGCCGACGGCGCTTTGCAAGCTTCTTATGCCGGCATACGGCCCAAGATCAATGCGCCTCATGAAGCCGCGGCAGACTTTGCCATACTGGGCCCGCAAGCCTTAAAAGTGAATGGATTGGTTCACTTGATGGGCATTGAGTCACCCGGCCTGACAAGCTCATTGGCCATTGCTGAGCGGGTGTGTACTTTGCTTCAGCGGTGATGCTGGTTAAGACTTGCTCAATTGCTGCAAGGCCTTGGCCACTTCATGGACCAATGCAGGGCCTTTGTAGATGAGACCCGTGTAGATTTGCACCACATCGGCACCGGCTTCAATTTTACAGACGGCGTCGTAAGCGCTGAGAATGCCGCCCACGCCAATGATGGGAAATTGTGAGCCTAAGTGTTGCCTTAACAATCGAATGACACGGTTGCTGCCTGCCAACACAGGGGCGCCCGACAGGCCGCCCATTTCATCGCCGTGCGGCATGCCCTTGACGGCATCGCGCGACAAGGTGGTGTTGGTGGCAATGACGCCGTCAATTTGATGTTTGCGCAAACTGTTGGCGATAACGGCCACTTGTTCGTCGTCTAAATCGGGTGCGATTTTGAGGAACACGGGAACGCGTTTTTGATGCTTCTCGGCCAAGGCTTGTTTGCGTTCGTTGAGCGCCGACAAGAGTTGGTCCAAAGCCTCGTCGGTTTGCAATGAGCGCAAGTTTTTGGTGTTGGGACTGGAGATGTTGACCGTGACATAGTCGGCGTGTTCGTAAACGCCGCTGAGGCCAATGAGGTAATCGTCGGTGGCGCGTTCAATGGGCGTGGCGGCGTTTTTGCCAATGTTCAAGCCCAGCAGGCGACCTTGGCTTCTGAACCTGGACTTTTTGACGTTACTCACAAACGCGTCCAGACCTTCATTGTTGAAGCCAAGCCGGTTGATGAGGGCTTTGGCTTCGGGCAGTCGGAACATGCGCGGCTTGTCGTTGCCTGGCTGGGGGAGTGGGGTGACCGTGCCGACTTCGACAAAGCCAAAACCCATGGCACCCAGACCATCGATGCACCGGGCATTTTTGTCTAGACCTGCAGCCATGCCCACGCGGTTGGGAAATGTGAGACCCGCCAGTTGGACAGGGTCGGCAATCCATGGCTGGCGGTAGGCACGGTCTAGAAAAGTGTTTTGGGTTCGGGCCAACTGTTGCAACGTGAGGTCGTGCGCATCCTCGGGGTCGAGGTTGAATAAAATTGGGCGGGCGAGGGCGTAAAGGTTCAGGGACATTGGATAATCTCGTTCAATACAAGCATTGTCTCAAAAAAGCATATGACGCAAGACGAATTGAAAGCATTGGTAGGCCAAGCCGCATTGCAATACGTGGTCCCTGGTGAAATTGTGGGTGTGGGAACCGGCTCAACCGTGAACAAATTCATTGACGCATTGGCCTCCATGAAGGACCAAATTAAAGGTGCTGTGTCGAGTTCTGAGGCTTCTACGGTTCGCCTCAAAGCGCTGGGCATTCCCGTGTTTGACAGCAACGATGTGGCCGAGTTGGCGGTGTACATCGACGGTGCGGATGAAATCAATGGTCAAGGCCACATGGTCAAAGGCGGCGGCGCTGCGCTGACACGTGAAAAAATTGTGGCCGCGCAATCGAAGATGTTTGTGTGCATTGCCGACGAATCCAAATTGGTCGATCACTTGGGCACATTTCCATTGCCTGTTGAAGTAATCCCCATGTCCAGCGCCCGCATCATGGCGCAATTTGCCAAGATGGGCGGCCAAGCACAAGTTCGATTGAAAGATGGCCAGCCACTGGTGACAGACAACGGACAGCACATCATTGATGTGAAGGGTTTGACCATTTCAGACCCCGTGGCCTTTGAAGCTGAAGTCAGTCAGTGGCCAGGTGTTGTCACTGTCGGCGTGTTTGCCTATCAGAAGGCCCAGGTTTGTTTGCTAGGCACTTCAGCAGGCGTTAAAACACTCAAGTTTTAAGTTTTTAAACTTGAAGCTTGCGGTGCCATCATGCCTTGATGGCGAAGCAATGCATTCAAAGACGGTTCACGGCCTCTGAAGGCCACAAAAGAGGCCAATGCAGGTCGGCTGCCGCCAGCTTCCAAAATGGCTTCACGGTATCGTCTGCCTGTCTCCAAGCTAGGAGAGCCATCAGCTTGTGCCGTTTCCTCAAATGCTGCGTAGGCATCTGCTGAAAGAACCTCCGCCCATTTGTAGCTGTAATAACCGGCTGCATATCCACCGGCAAAAATATGGCTAAAAGTGTGTGCCATGCGGTTGAAATCGGGCGCTTGAATCACAGCCACTTCAGCACGAACCTTTTGCAACACGGGCATGAAATCGTCTTGCGGGCGGTGCTCGCTGTGCAAGAGCATGTCCATCAATGCAAATTCAATTTGACGCAAGGTCTGCAGACCACTTTGGAAGTTTTTGGAGGCCACCATTTTGTCGAACAATTCACGCGGTAAAGCTTCCCCTGTTTTGACATGGGCTGACATGTGCTTCAGTACATTCCATTCCCAGCAAAAGTTCTCCATGAATTGACTTGGTAGTTCCACGGCGTCCCATTCAACGCCACTGATGCCAGACACATCGCGCTCGTTCACTTGCGTCAACATGTGATGCAGGCCATGACCAAACTCATGGAACAGCGTGATGACATCATCGTGCGTTAGCAAGGGAGGCTGACCATCGACGCCCTCTGCAAAGTTACACACCAAGTGCGCCACGGGCGTTTGCAATTGTTGCGTGTCGGGCCTGAGCCAACGCGCACGAACATCGTCCATCCACGCACCGCCTCGTTTGCCTGCACGTGCAGGCGGATCTAGGTAGAACTGGCCTACCAATTGACCATTGCGTTCAAGGCGATAAAAGCCCACGGCAGGGTGCCATACTGGCGCTTGATCTTCTCGAATGCTGACTTCAAACAATGTCTCAATGATTTTGAAGAGACCTTGCAATACTTTGGGCGCTGTAAAGTATTGCTTCACTTCCTGCTCGCTGAAACTGTATCGGGCCTCTTTCAGTTTTTCCCCGATGTAAGGCCAATCCCAAGCTTGCGGATTTGGCATGCCCAAGTGGTCTGCGGCAAATTGACGCATGTCTGCCAAATCTTTTTCTGCGTAAGGACGCGCACGCTGAGCGAGATCGCGCAAAAAAGCAATGACTTTGGCAGGTGAGTCAGCCATCTTGGTGGCCACTGACACTTCCGCGTAATTTTGATAACCCAAAAGCTTTGCTTCTTCTTCGCGCAGTTGCAAAATTTCTTGAATGATGGCGCTGTTGTCTAGCGCTGCAAATTCTGCGGGTGCTTGGTCTGAAGCCCGGGTGACATAAGCGCGGTAAAGCTGATGACGCAAATCGCTGCTTTTGGCAAATTGCATCACTGGCAAATAACAAGGCATTTTGAGGGTTAACTTGTAACCTGCCTTGCCTTCTTTTTCTGCAGCTTCGCGTGCTGTATTTTGAACATCTTCCGGCACACCCTCTAATGCCTCTTTTTCGACATAAAGTGAGAATTTGTCGGTGGCATCCAAAGCGTTTTCACTGAATTTTTGGCTCAATTCCGCCATGCGCTCTTGGATGGCTGCATACCTGGTTTTAGCTTCACCCTGAAGCTCGGCACCGCCCAGAACGAAATTGCGCAATGCATTCTTCAGTGCTTGCTGTTGTGCCGCATCCAATGACGCTGGGTTGACTGCTTTGTATTTGGCATAAAGGCGTTCATCGGCGCCAAGCTTTGTCCAAAATTCAGTAACCTTGGGCAAGACTTCGTTGTAGGCCGCACGCAACTCGGGGGTATCGGCAACGCTTTTCAAATGGCTCACGGCGCCCCAGGCGCTGCTCAAGCGCTCGGTGCTGACATCCAAGACTTTGGCAATGGCTTGCCATTGCGCTGGAAACTCGGGGGCGGTCACTGTTTCAAGTGCTTCAGATGCAGCTGTCAATAAAACGTCGATGGCTGTGCTGACATGTTCGGGTTTGATTTGGTCAAACAAAGGCAAGCTGCCCAGTTGAAGCAATGGGTTGTTTGCGTGAGAAGAAGTTGTCATGGCGTGGTTAAATTTTGGTTCAATGCTCAAGCCGCAGTACGTTCAGCAGCTTCTAAAGTGTTCACCAACAACATGGTGATGGTCATCGGGCCAACACCGCCTGGCACAGGCGTGATGTAGCTGGCAACTTGCTCAACGTCTGCAAAGTCCACATCGCCACACAACTTGCCTTCGTCATTGCGGTTCATGCCAACGTCCAACACCACGGCACCCGGTTTGACCATGTCAGCGGTTAAGACGTTTCGTTTTCCAACGGCAGCCACAATGACATCAGCCTGAAGCGTCATGGCTTTGAGGTCCTTGGTTGCACTGTGGCAAATGGTCACGGTGGCATTTTTTTGCAAGAGCATCATGGCCATGGGTTTGCCCACAATGTTGCTACGGCCAATGACCACGGCATGTTTGCCCTTCAAGTCGTAGCCAATGCTTTCTAACATTTTCATGCAGCCGTAAGGCGTGCAGGGCCAAAAGCCTGGCATGCCTGTCATCAGAGCGCCGGCACTTGCAATGTGAAAGCCATCGACATCTTTGGCGGGTGAAATGGCCTCAATGACCTTCTGTGCATCAATGTGCGCAGGTAAGGGTAATTGCACCAAAATGCCGTGAATGCTGGGGTCGTTGTTTAGAGCTTGAACACGTGCCAATAAATCGGCTTCGCTCATGCTGTCTGGGTATTTTTCTAAAACTGAATGCAGGCCGCTGTCGTGACAGGCCTTCACCTTGTTGCGCACATAGACCTGGCTGGCAGGGTTCTCGCCAACCAACACCACGGCTAGACCTGGTGTGATGCCTTTGGCTTTCAGCGCTGTTGTGCGCGTAGCAACTTCTGCACGCAGTTGTTGGGAGAGGGCGTTGCCATCAATGCGTTGTGCGGTCATGTTGTGTCTCTCAAAAATTGAAATACCGAGTTTGAAGTAAAAACGCCCGCGATTTGAAAATTCACGGGCGTTGTAAAAGCGCTGAAGCCTTTAAGCTTTGGGTGCGTTTTGTCCCAATGCAATTTTGAGCAGATCTGCCACTGTGTTGGCATTCAATTTTTCCATGATGTTGGCGCGATGTGCCTCAACTGTTTTGATGCTGATGCCTAAGTCGTCGGCGATCTGTTTGTTCAAACGACCCGCCACAATGCGCTCAAGGACTTGGGCTTCACGACCGGTCAGTTTAGACAGCAGCGCATCACGATTGGCAGCGTTTTGATACTCCGAGAAAGACTCACGCGCGCTGTCCAGCATGCGTTCAACCAAACTCACCAATTCGTCTTCTTTGAATGGCTTTTGAATAAAGTCCATCGCACCTTTTTTCATGGTGTTGACTGCCATGGGCACGTCGCCGTGGCCAGTGATGAACACAATGGGCAAAGGAGAGCGACGCTCGACCAGCTTGTCTTGCAATTCAAGACCCGTCATGCCGCCCATGCGGATGTCAACGATCAGGCAAGCAACCTCACGCGGGTCGTAGCGGCTGAGAAATGATTCAGCAGAGTCAAAGCATCGAACACGGTAATCTTTGCCTTCTAACAGCCACTGAAGTGAATCGCGAACGGCCTCGTCGTCGTCGACAACGTAAACAGTTCCTTTTTTGGGTATCAAACTCATGTGGGGTCCCAATGTTACTAAATCAAATCAAAGTCGTTCCGCCGGATGGGATCCAAAAGGAAAAACAACATCCAACTACCTCGTCGGCATTGTAGAGGTTCTCGGCGGCAATTCTGCCTTTGTGAGATTCCACAATGGTCCGGCATAAATTCAGGCCAATGCCCATGCCTTCCGATTTGGTTGAGAAAAAGGCCTCGTAAAGCCTGTCCATGACCTCAGGTGGCAGGCCTTTTCCGGTGTCGGTGACAGAAAAATAAACCGTATTTTGTTGGTCTACTACCTTGGGAACCACACGTAGCTCAACATGGCGCTGTCCAACGGGGCGTTCAGCATTGTCAATGGACTCTGCTGCATTTTTCATCAAGTTGACCAACACCTGTTCAATCAGGATGGGGTCGACTTGAAGCTTGGGCAAGCGGGACGCGACGTAATGCGAAAGTCGCACATTACGGCGTCTCAATTCAATTTCAGCCAACTCAACGGCTTCATTGACCATGGTTAGGACGTCAGATTCAGTCCTGTTCGGTTCGCTGCGTTTGACGAAGGATCGAATGCGATGAATGATTTGACCCGCACGTTGGGCTTGGTGTGCTGTCTTTTCTAGGGCCCAAACCAGGTCTTTCTCTTCAATTTGCTGGCCTTTGATGCGTGACAACATGCCATTGCAATAGTTTGTGATGGCCGTCAGGGGTTGATTGAGTTCATGGGCCACACTGGAGGCCATTTCGCCCATGGTGATCAGTCGGCTAGCATTTTGCGCGCGTTCAGCTTGTTGTGCCGCCAATTCTTCGGCTTGCCTGCGTGTGGTGATGTCCGTTGCGATGACCAATTGCGCCAGTCGGCCATCAGCCCAGTTAATGTATCGCGTGCGAATTTCAAGCCATTTGCTGAGGTGCGAAACATAAATTTCGGCCCGTTCAGCTGGGGCGACCGTCAAGCTTTCAGTGGGTAATCCCGCCAAAGCGTCAACATCATCCAATTCGAGTTCGGCATTGCGAATGTCTAACATGCCTGCTTTTTCAACCAAACTCAAATGGCCATTCGTGTCTGTGCCAAACCACTGGCGGTAAAGTTTGTTGGCAAACAATAATTCTGCACTGCCAAGAGGTGCAACAGAGACAGACGCATCCAAAGCCTCCAACACAATTGTGAAGCGTTCGTAGGAAGCTGCCAATTGCTCTCGGACTCGGTTGGGTTCCGTGATGTCGGTCATGGAAGTCATCCAACCGGTTTGTTGGCCCATGGCATCAATCAATGGAGAGACGTAAAGACGGGCATCAAAAATGCTGTTGTTTTTGCGTTTGACGCGAACTTGAAAACCACCGGCAATTTGTTTGCCACTCATCTCCTCTTCCAATCGGGCCATCAGTTGGTCGCGGTCTTCATCGGGCCAGTACGGAAAGGGCGCCACGGCGCCAATGAGTTCGTTTTCTTGCCATCCGGTCATTTGACAAAAAGCCAAATTGACATACGTGATGCGACCTTCCATGTCGAGGGCACGCATGCCCGTCAGCATGGAGTTTTCCATGGCGCGGCGGAAGTTGGTTTCTGCCATCAATTCTTTTTGTGTTTGCTGACGCTTTCGTGTGTGACGCCAGTTACCGATCAACATCCAAGCCGTGAGCAAGCTCAATGAACTGACCAGCCAGAACAAGCCACTGCCCACCAAATCTTGCGAAGTTTTCCAAGTCTGCGCACGCAAGATCAACCCATTGCCAACAGGTGAGACAGGCACTTCAAACTCGTTGTTTTGGTTCACGATGCCTGGCACGAAATTCCAGATGCTTGTGCGCTTTGGAATGGTCTGACCTGCAATCAAATTGCCTTCGCTGTCGAGCAATGAGACGGCGTACTTCGCCAAAATTTCCGTTGGCACGCCATAGCGCAGCAAACTTTCAACGGCATATTCCGCCATCACGACACCATTGAATCGGCCTTGTGAATTGGTCAAAGGCGTGTGAAGTTGCAACACCACGTTGCGCGCATAATTTTCTTGTCCGGCTCCGGGGCTTCCGATGGACAAGCTCCCGTCATCTTCTTGCGAATAAACAGGCTGCATCAAATCTCGAGCCAAGCTGTAGCTGTTTTCGGACTCACCCCATTTCAGGACTTCGCCAACGCGCCACTTTTGACTGACCAAAACGCTGGGGGCGGTTTGACTGGCCAAAATTTTTCGTTTGTCATCGACCCACGCCACAGTTTGCAATTCAGGGTTTTTCATCACCAAGGATTCAGCCCTTCGGGTGAATTCTTTGATGTCGATGTCTTTGTTGGATGCGTCTCTGGCCAAACGCATGATTTGTTCTTGGCGTTCTAGCAAACGCAAACGCAAGCGTTGTTGGCTGTATTCCACATCGCGCTTGACGGCTTCTTGTTCGCGGTCAATTTCCTCTACACGCAAGTACCAAAAAGAAAAAACGATGGCACTCAAGAACAGCAGAACAGAAGCAATAGGGGCCAAACTGGCAAAACGGTCTTGGCGAACTGGATTCTGGCGTTTCCACCATCGACGCCACCAGTTGGTAGGTTTCATCGCCTTTAAGGTTATTGCTGCGTTTTGCGACTTCATCCCCTAGAGTTTAGGGGAAACCCTTTTTAGTAAATTTCATAATACAAAATATAAAAGCACAATTTGAAATTTATAAAACTTTGTGCGAGAATTCCGAAAAAATAGATCAACCACGGCCTACAAAGGAGACAAACATGTCAGCCGTTCAGCCTAATAACGTCCTCAATGACTTGGACGCCATTGAAACCCGTGAATGGATGGACGCACTGTCCGCCGTGATTGAAAAAGAAGGTGGTGAACGCGCCCACTTCTTGTTGGAACAACTCCTTGAACATGCCCGCGAAAACAGCATTGACATGCCGTTTTCTGCCAATACGGGTTATGTGAACACCATCGAGCCTGATCAAGAAGCCCATTGCCCGGGCAACATTGAAATTGAAGAGCGTCTGCGTGCTTACATGCGATGGAACGCCATGGCCATGGTGGTCAAGGCCAATCGCCACAACCCTGAAGATGGTGGTGATTTGGGCGGCCACATTGGCTCTTTTGCTTCATTGGCCCACATGTTCGGTGCTGGTTTCAATCACTTCTGGCATGCTGAAAGTGAAAACCATGGCGGTGATTGCTTGTACATCCAAGGCCACGTGTCACCAGGCGTTTATGCCCGTGCCTATTTGGAAGGCCGCTTGACCGAAGAGCAGTTGCTCAACTTCCGTCAAGAAGTAGACGGCAAGGGTTTGTCGAGCTACCCACATCCCAAGTTGATGCCTGAGTTCTGGCAGTTCCCGACAGTGTCGATGGGCCTTGGCCCTTTGATGGCCATTTACCAAGCGCGCTTCTTGAAGTATTTGCATGCACGTGGCATTGCAAACACTGAAAACCGCAAGGTGTGGGTGTTCTGTGGCGACGGTGAAATGGACGAAGTGGAATCCTTAGGTGCCATTGGTTTGGCTGCGCGTGAAAAGCTGGACAACTTGATCTTCGTGGTCAATTGTAACTTGCAGCGTTTGGACGGTCCTGTGCGCGGCAACGGCAAAATTGTTCAGGAGCTGGAAGGCGAATTCCGCGGTTCTGGCTGGAACGTGATCAAGCTCCTGTGGGGCAGCGAGTGGGACAAACTCTTGGCGCGCGACAAAGATGGCGCACTTCGCAAAATCATGATGGACACCTTGGATGGCGACTTCCAAGCTTTCAAAGCCAACGATGGCGCCTATGTTCGCAAGCATTTCTTTGGTCGTGATCCCCGTACCTTAGAGATGGTGGCGCACATGAGTGACGACGAAATTTGGGCGTTGAAACGTGGCGGCCATGATCCACAGAAGGTTTATGCGGCCTACCACCAGGCTGTGAACCATGAAGGCCAGCCCACCGTGTTGTTGATCAAAACGGTGAAAGGTTTTGGCATGGGCAAAGCCGGTGAAGGCAAGAACAACGTTCACCAAACCAAGAAACTGACAGACGAAGACATTCGCTACATGCGAGATCGCTTCAACATTCCTGTGCCTGACAGCGAATTGTCCAAGGTACCTTTCTACAAGCCAGCCGATGACACACCCGAGATGCGCTATTTGCATGAGCGCCGCAAAGCATTGGGTGGCTACTTGCCACATCGTCGTACCAAGGCGGACGAAAGCTTCACAGTGCCTTCTTTGGATGTGTTCAAGTCGGTGATGGAGCCCACCGCCGAAGGTCGCGAAATTTCCACGACACAAGCCTACGTGCGCTTCCTCACGCAACTGTTGCGTGATCAAGCATTGGGCCCACGTGTGGTGCCTATTTTGGTGGACGAAGCCCGTACCTTTGGTATGGAAGGTTTGTTCCGTCAGGTCGGTATTTACAACCCTGCGGGTCAGCAATACACACCGGTCGACAAAGACCAAGTGATGTACTACAAAGAAGACAAAGCAGGCCAGATTTTGCAAGAGGGCATCAATGAAGCGGGCGGTATGTCTAGCTGGATTGCTGCGGCGACCAGCTACTCCACCAGCAACCGCATCATGGTGCCGTTCTATGTGTACTACTCGATGTTTGGATTCCAGCGAATTGGCGATTTGGCCTGGGCAGCTGGTGACATGCAAGCTCGCGGTTTCTTGTTAGGCGGCACATCAGGCCGTACAACTTTGAACGGCGAAGGCTTGCAACACGAAGATGGTCACAGCCACATCTTGGCGGGCACCATCCCCAATTGCATTAGCTACGACCCCACCTTCGCGCATGAAGTGGGCGTGATCTTGCACCATGGCTTGAAGCGCATGGTGGAAAAGCAAGACAACGTTTTCTATTACCTCACTTTGTTGAATGAAAACTACGCCATGCCAGGCCTCACGCCCGGCACGGAAGAGCAAATCATCAAGGGCATGTACTTGTGCAAAGCGGGTGGCAAGAACAAGACACGTGTTCAATTGATGGGCTCGGGCACCATCTTGCGTGAGTCATTGGCTGCGCAAGAATTGCTGGTCAAAGATTGGGGCATTGCAGCCGATGTTTGGAGCTGCCCAAGCTTCAACGAGTTGACGCGTGATGGCCAAGACGCTGAGCGTTTTAACATGTTGCATCCCTTGGAAACACCCCGTGTGCCTTTCGTCGCACAACAGTTGGCAAAGCATGACGGCCCCGTCATTGCCTCCACTGACTACATGAAAAACTACGCTGAACAAATTCGCCCGTTCATTCCCAAAGGCCGCACATACAAAGTGTTGGGCACCGATGGTTTTGGCCGCAGCGATTTCCGCAGCAAATTGCGTGAGCACTTTGAAATCAATCGCCACTATATCGTTGTGGCTGCACTCAAAGCCTTGAGCGAAGAGGGCGCAGTGCCAGTTGCCAAAGTTGCAGAAGCTTTGAAGCAATATGGCATCAAGACCGACAAGGTCAATCCTTTGTACGCTTAATCACAAGACTTGGAGACACACATGGCATTGGTAGAAGTCAAAGTTCCAGACATCGGTGATTTCGATGAAGTGGCCGTCATTGAACTGTTGGTCAAGGTGGGGGACACCGTGAAAGCTGAACAGTCCTTGATCACCGTTGAATCCGACAAAGCGTCGATGGAAATTCCATCCTCAACGGCAGGCGTGGTGAAAGAACTGCGCGTGAAGTTGGGCGATAAGGTTAAACAAGGCTCGGTGGTGTTGATGGTGGAAGCCAGTGGCGATGTCGCTGCGTCCTCAAGCGCATCTTCAGCAGCACCTGTCGCCGCACCAGTGGCTGCGACGCATCCAGCTGCGCCTGCCGCTGTTGCCGCTGCATCTGCAGTCAGTGGCCCCATCGAAGTTCATGTGCCTGATATCGGCGATTTCAAGGACGTTGCCGTCATTGAAATTTTCGTCAAGCCCGGTGATGCCATCAAGATGGAGCAATCGCTCATCACGGTGGAATCGGACAAAGCTGCGATGGAGATTCCATCCTCAGCGGCCGGCGTGTTGAAAGAACTGAAGGTCAAGATTGGCGACAAAGTCAACATTGGTGACTTGTTGGCTATTTTGGAAGGCAGCGTTGCGGCTGCAGCACCTGCTGCTGTTTCTGCTGTTGCTACCAGTTCAGCTGCACCTGCCGCAGTTTCAGTGCATGTCGCTGCACCTGCCACTTCAGCTGCCTCAGTGTCTGCTCCAGCGCACAATCCTGGCGCATCCACCTTGGGCTTGCCACACGCATCGCCTTCCGTGCGCAAATTTGCGCGCGAATTGGGTGTGCCTTTGGAAGAAGTCAAAGGCAATGGCCCCAAAGGTCGCATCACACAAGACGACGTTCAGGCTTTCACCAAAGCAGTCATGGCAGGCGCCACGCAAACCAAAGCACAAGCTGCCAAAGCACCAGCGGGTGGCGATGGCGCTGCATTGGGCTTGATCCCTTGGCCGAAGGTTGACTTCGCCAAGTTCGGCCCCATTGAGCGCAAAGAAATGGGCCGCATCAAGAAGATCAGTGGCGCCAACTTGTTGCGCAATGCCATCATGATTCCTGCGGTGACCAACCACGACGATGCCGACATCACTGAGTTGGAAGCCTTCCGCGTGTCGACCAACAAAGAGAACGAAAAGTCTGGCGTCAAAGTCACCATGTTGGCTTTCTTGATCAAAGCTTGTGTGGCTGCACTCAAGAAGTACCCCGAGTTCAACAGCTCCTTGGACGGTGACGCCTTGGTCTACAAAAACTACTGGCACATTGGCTTTGCGGCCGATACGCCCAATGGTCTGATGGTGCCCGTGATCAAAGACGCCGACAAAAAAGGTATTTTGCAAATCAGCCAAGAAATGGGCGAGTTGGCAAAGAAAGCTCGCGATGGCAAGTTGAGCCCTGCAGAAATGACAGGCGCAACCTTCACCATCTCCAGTTTGGGTGGCATTGGCGGCAAGTATTTCACGCCCATCATCAACGCGCCTGAAGTGGCCATCTTGGGTGTGTGCAAAAGCACACATGAACCCGTTTGGGATGGCAAACAATTTGTACCGCGCTTGATGTTGCCTTTGTCATTGACATGGGATCACCGTGTGATTGACGGCGCAGCAGCAGCCCGCTTCAACGCGTACTTGGGTCAAATCCTTGGCGACTTCCGCCGTGTCTTGCTTTGAGAGGCTGAACCATGGCATTAGTTGATATCAAAGTACCAGACATTGGCGACTTCGACGAAGTGGCGGTCATTGAGTTATTGGTCAAGGTGGGCGATACCGTGAAGGCCGAACAAAGCTTGATCACAGTAGAGTCTGACAAAGCTTCAATGGAGATTCCTTGCTCACAAGCTGGTGTGGTCAAAGAACTCAAAGTGAAGTTGGGCGACAAGGTCAAACAAGGCTCTGTGGTGTTGGTGTTAGAAGGTGAGGCTTCATCTGCCGCAGCAAGCGCTCCAGCTGCTGCGCCTTCACAAGTCAGTGCACCTGCTGACAAGCCCGCAGCACCTGCAGCAGTTCCTGTTGTTGCCAACATCCCCAATGCATCTTCCTACAGCGGTGCGGTCGACATTGAATGTGACTTGCTCGTTTTGGGTGCTGGCCCTGGCGGTTATTCTGCAGCTTTCCGCGCGGCCGATTTGGGCCTCAAAGTGGTCATCGTTGAACGCTACGCGACATTGGGTGGCGTGTGCTTGAACGTGGGTTGTATTCCCTCAAAAGCTTTACTTCACGTTGCAGCCGTCATGGACGAAGTCAGTCACATGGCCGATTTGGGCGTCGACTTTGGAGCCCCCAAGGTCGATATTGCCAAGCTTCGCACGCACAAAGAAAAAGTCATTGGCAAATTGACTGGTGGCTTGGCTGCCATGGCCAAGATGCGCAAAGTGACCACAGTGCGTGGTGTGGGTGAATTCGTCAGCGCCAACCATGTGGTGGTGGAAGAAACAACGGGCACTGGTCAAGAAAAAACTGGCGCGAAAAAAGTCGTGTCTTTCAAGAACTGCATCATTGCAGCGGGCAGCCAAGCGGTGCGCTTGCCTTTCATGCCCAACGATCCCCGCGTGGTGGACAGCACCGGTGCACTGGCACTCAAAGAAGTGCCCAAGCGCATGCTGATTTTGGGCGGTGGCATCATTGGTTTGGAAATGGGCACGGTCTACAGCACGCTGGGCGCACGCTTGGATGTGGTGGAAATGATGGACGGTTTGATGCAAGGTGCTGACCGCGATTTGGTCAAGATCTGGCAAAAAATGAATGCGCATCGTTTTGACAACATCATGCTCAAAACCAAAACTGTGGGTGCCAAAGCCACTAAGGCTGGCATTGAAGTGACCTTTGAGTCTGCAGAGGAGGGCGTTGCGGCCCCAGCACCTCAAGTTTATGACCTGGTTTTGCAAGCTGTGGGGCGCACACCCAACGGCAAAAAAATTGCAGCTGACAAAGCGGGCGTGAACGTTACCGACCGTGGCTTCATTCCTGTTGACATTCAAATGCGCACCAACGTGCCCCACATTTTTGCCATTGGCGACATCGTGGGTCAGCCCATGTTGGCGCACAAGGCGGTGCACGAAGCGCACGTAGCAGCAGAAGTCATTGCGGGTGAAATTCAAGGCAACAAAGAATTGGCGGCCAGTGCCTTCAATGCGCGTGTCATTCCAAGTGTTGCTTACACGGATCCCGAAGTGGCATGGGTCGGCCTCACAGAAGACCAAGCCAAGGCTCAAGGCATCAAGGTCAAGAAGGGCTTGTTCCCTTGGACGGCTTCGGGTCGCGCCATTGCCAACGGACGCGACGAAGGCGTGACCAAGTTGTTGTTCGATGATTCACCCGAGGCGCATGGCCATGGCAAGATCTTGGGCGGTGGCATGGTGGGTACACATGCAGGCGACATGATTGGCGAGATTGCACTGGCCATTGAGATGGGCGCAGATGCGGTGGACATTGGTAAGACAATTCATCCGCACCCCACATTGGGAGAAAGCATTGGCATGGCTGCCGAAGTGGCCCATGGCAGTTGTACTGATTTGCCACCTTCAAAGAAATAAGCTTTGAACAGGTCTACAAAAAAACCGCCTGCGGGCGGTTTTTTCATGCACTAGATTTCTGTCAATTCTGTGCGGGTTCAGCTTGAAGCTTGTCGGATTGAACCCTGCGAGCACCATTGAAACGCTTTTGCCAATAAGCTTCGCGCATGTCGTCGACACGCACGGCTTTACCAGGTCTGGGGGCGTGAATGAACTTGCCGTCGCCAACGTAGATGCCGACGTGGCTGAAGGTGCGTTTCATGGTGTTGAAGAACACCAAGTCACCTGGCTTGAGTTCACTGCGATTGATTTCTTCGGTCACTTTCGCTTGTTCTTCGGCCCTGCGAGGTAAGACCAAGCCGACAGACTTTTCAAACATGTGTCTCACAAAGCCGCTGCAATCAAAACCTTTTTCTTCGGACATGCCGCCGCGCTTGTACGGGACACCCAGTAAACCCATGGCTTGAATGACCAATTCAGAAGCTTTACCGCCAAAGGTGCTGCGGGCTGTTTGTAAGGGGCCGCTAAATTGATTTGAGATTTGTTGAGACAATTGATCGGTGATCTGATTGATCAAACCGCGTTCTTTGAGCATGCGGTCGAGGTCGTCTTCAACGGGCGCCGAAACGGCGACTGTTGTCCAGATTACCAATCCACATAGAATCCATCTCATAGTTGCTCAGTTTAATGCCTTCAAACGGTATTCGCGAGTGAACCCGTTTTTCCTAAGAAAGTTGCACCATGTTGCTAGAAGTCGAAGCTTCCCAATTGGTTTTGGTGGATTACCAGATCAAACTGATGCCTGCCATGAAAGACGCACAAGCTGTGTGGCAGCGTGCAGAGTTACTGGCCAAAACAGCCAAACACCTGCAAGTTCCGGTTTGGGCCACAGAGCAAAACCCATCAGGTTTGGGTGAGACAAGCCCTGAAATCAGACAACATTGCAAACGTGTGCTTTCAAAAATGGCTTTCAGCGCCGTTGAAGAAGGGCTTGGTGAATGGCTGAGCCCGCCCGCGCCGGCTGTTCCCAAAGGCAATGCCAGAAGTTTGCCAAGACATTTGCAAAAGCCCGTTGAGCCTGAGGTCGGTCCCTCTGTTGTCATCGCCGGTTGCGAAGCCCATATTTGTTTGTTGCAAACCGCTTTGGATTTGCTAGAAGATGAGTTTGATGTGTGGGTGGTGACCGATGCTTGTGCGTCTCGTTCAGACCGAGACCGTGACGCAGCGTTTGACCGCTTGGCAGGCGCAGGCGCTGAGCTGCTCACCACCGAGATGGTGATCTTCGAATGGCTTCGTTCTGCAGAAAATCCTGACTTCAAAGAAGTTCAGTCTTGGGTCAAAGCGCTGACTTAAAGTCAGTTTGCCGCAAGTCCCTCATGAATAATTATGAATTCAGAAGGCGAGACCGGCTGACTTAAAGTGTGTCCAAAGCTCGCCAGCAATGTATTGCAGCTTGCTGCGATTGAGCGGCTTTAGGAGACACCATGGGTCAATATGCAGAGTTTCACAAACGTTCCATTCAGGACCGTGATGCGTTTTGGGCTGAACAAGCCAAGCAAATCGATTGGCACAAACCGCCTCAAGAAATTTGCGATTACAGCAATCCACCCTTTGCCAAATGGTTCAAGGGGGGCGAAACCAATCTCTGCCATAACGCAATTGACCGGCATTTAAAAGACCGTGGCGATCAAGCTGCTTTGATCTTTATTTCTACCGAAACAGATCAAGAAGTCACCTACACCTACAAGCAATTGCATGCCGAAGTTCAGCGCATGGCTGCTTCGCTCTTGTCATTGGGCGTCAAAAAAGGTGATCGTGTTTTGATTTATATGCCCATGATTGCAGAGGCTTCCTTTGCCATGTTGGCTTGTGCGCGCATTGGCGCCATTCACTCCGTGGTATTCGGTGGCTTTGCGTCGGGTTCTTTGGCTTCTCGCATTGAAGATGCCAGCCCCAAAGTCATTGTGAGTGCCGATGCAGGCTCACGTGGGGGCAAAGTGGTTGAATACAAGCCCTTGTTGGACGAAGCCATTCGTTTGTCTGCTCACAAACCCAACTCTGTTTTATTGGTAGACCGTGGCCTTGCCAAAATGGCCATGACAGAGGGTCGTGACTTGCTTTGGGCGAACTTGCGCGACCAACATTTGAATGATGTGGTGCCTTGTGAATGGGTGGATTCGACGCACCCAAGCTACACCTTGTACACATCGGGTACAACCGGCAAGCCCAAAGGTGTGCAGCGTGACACAGGTGGTTACACGATCGCATTGGCTTCCAGCATTCCCAATATTTTCTGCGGCAAACCCGGCGAAACCTTTTTCTGCACCAGCGACATTGGTTGGGTGGTCGGCCACAGCTACATCATCTATGGTCCCTTGATTGGAGGCATGGCCACCATCATGTACGAAGGTCTGCCCACAAGACCCGACGGCGGCATTTGGTGGAGCTTGGTTGAGAAATACAAAGTGACCGTGATGTTCAGTGCACCCACAGCCATTCGCGTTTTGAAAAAGCAAGATCCTGCGCTGCTGAGCAAATACGACTTGTCCAGCTTGAAGGCATTGTTCTTGGCAGGCGAGCCCTTGGATGAACCGACGGCCAAATGGATTTCAGAAGGTCTGGGCAAACCCATCATCGACAATTACTGGCAAACCGAAACGGGCTGGCCCATTTTGACGGTCTGTAACGGCATTGAAAAAACGCCCAGCAAGTTTGGATCACCTGGCAAAGCGGTCTATGGCTATGACGTCAAACTGCTGGACGATCAAACGGGTGAAGAACTCACGCAGCCCAACCAAAAAGGTGTGGTTGCCATTGAAGGTCCCTTGCCACCCGGGTGCTTGCAAACCGTGTGGGGTGACGATGATCGTTTCGTCAAAACCTACTGGACCACAGTACCCGGCAAGATGGTTTACTCCACTTTTGACTGGGGTATCAAAGACGAAGACGGTTACTTTTTCATCTTGGGCCGTACTGACGATGTGATCAATGTGGCGGGTCACCGCTTGGGCACACGAGAAATTGAAGAGAGTATTTCTGGCCATGCTGCTGTGGCTGAAGTGGCTGTAGTGGGTGTGGCCGACAACCTCAAGGGTCAAGTGGCCATGGCGTTTGCGGTGCTCAAAGATGGCTCTCTGTTGAGCGATGCCTCGGCATTGTTGAAGCTCGAAGGCGAGATCATGAAGGTGGTTGACAACTCATTGGGCGCGGTTGCAAGGCCCGCTCGAGTTAGGTTTGTGTCTGTGCTGCCCAAGACGCGTAGCGGCAAACTGTTGCGACGTGCGATTCAGGCGGTTTGTGAAGGTCGTGATCCCGGCGACCTGACGACCATGGACGACCCAACGGCCTTGCTTCAAATTTCTGATTTGGTCAAAACCTAAGAAGACTTTTGAAATCGTGGCTGACATATGACTGACGGGGAGGATGCAAATTTTCCCCGTTTTCACATAAAAACCACCCGCGGACCAAGAATCAATGTGATAATCCGCGAGTTACTTAGGCCCTTCCCATGCCACAGTCGCATCCGCCAACCGGTTCAGCCGTGTCGCGGAAGGTAATTCAACCAACTAATGTTCCCTGAAGGGGAGCGAAGGTCAGCGAAATATGAGTGAGACTAAATCCGTCTACACCGCCTACCAAGGCAATACCTATCTCTTCGGAGGCAATGCGCCTTACGTTGAGGAAATGTACGAGAACTACCTGGCCAATCCAGGCAGCGTTCCCGACAGCTGGCGCGAATACTTCGACGCCTTGCAACACGTTCCTGCAGTCGATGGTTCATCTGCCAAAGACGTTCCCCATTTGCCAGTCATCAATGCTTTTGCCGAACGCGCCAAACAAGGTGGCACCAAAGTCGTCATGGCCAGTGCCGATGCCGAAATGGGTCGCAAGCGGACCGCTGCACAGCAGTTGATTGCGGCTTATCGCAATGTGGGCCAACGCTGGGCCGATCTTGACCCCTTGAAGCGCACTGAGCGCCCCAACATTCCCGACCTCGATCCAGCCTTCTATGGCTTTACCGATGCCGACCAAGAAACCGTGTTTGACACCAGCAACACTTTCTTTGGTAAAAATTCCATGCCCCTGCGCGAATTGCTCAATGCTTTGCGCGAAACATATTGCGGCACTTTGGGCGCCGAATTCATGTACACCACCGAGCAAGCTGAAAAGCGCTGGTGGCAACAAAAGTTGGAGAGCATTCGCAGCAAGCCCAACTTCAATGCAGACCAGAAAAAACACATCCTCGAACGCTTGACAGCGGCAGAAGGTTTGGAGCGTTTCCTCCACACCAAATATGTAGGTCAAAAACGCTTCTCATTGGAAGGTGGAGAAACTTTCATCGCCGCCATGGATGAACTGATTCAAGCCGCTGGTGAAAAAGGCGTTCAAGAAATCGTCATTGGCATGGCCCACCGTGGCCGCTTGAACGTGTTGGTCAACACCATGGGCAAGTTGCCCAAGGATTTGTTCGCTGAGTTTGACCACACAGCCCCCGAAGATTTGCCAGCAGGTGACGTGAAGTACCACCAGGGTTTCAGTTCTGACATCAGCACACGCGGTGGCCCTGTTCACTTGTCATTGGCGTTCAACCCTTCACACCTTGAAATTGTGAACCCTGTAGTTGAAGGTTCTGTGCGTGCCCGTATGGACCGCCGTGCCGACCCACTGGGCAAGCAAGTGCTGCCCGTGTTGGTACACGGTGATGCTGCGTTTGCAGGTCAAGGCGTGAACCAAGAAACATTGGCGCTGGCCCAAACCCGTGGTTACTCTACAGGTGGTACGGTTCACATCATCATCAACAACCAAATTGGTTTCACCACATCTGATCCACGCGACATGCGCTCTACGGTGTATTGCACGGACATCGTGAAGATGGTGGAAGCGCCTGTGTTGCACGTCAATGCAGACGATCCAGAAACCGTTGTGCTGGCCACACAAATTGCGCTCGAGTACCGCATGACCTTCAAAAAAGACGTGGTGCTCGACATCATCTGCTTCCGCAAACTGGGTCACAACGAGCAAGATACGCCTAGCCTCACACAGCCGTTGATGTACAAGAAAATTGCAGCACATCCCGGTACGCGCAAGTTGTTTGCCGATCGTTTGGCGGCACAAGGCTTGGGTGACACATTGGGTGATGACATGGTCAAAGCCTGCCGGGCAGCTTTGGATGCGGGCAAGCACACCGACGAAGACGTTGTGTTGACCAACTTCAAAACAAAGTTCTCTGTGGACTGGGCGCCTTTCTTGAATCAGAAATGGACTGATGCTGGAAATACGGCAATTCCATTGGCTGAATGGAAACGCATTGCCGAAAAAATCACCACCTTGCCTAGCACTGTGACACCTCATCAATTGGTGAAAAATGTGTATGACAACCGCGCCGCCATGGGCCGTGGCGACATCCCAGTCGATTGGGGCATGGGCGAACACATGGCCTTCGCCTCATTGGTGGCCAGCGGTTACCCCGTTCGTTTGTCTGGAGAAGATTGCGGCCGCGGTACCTTTACGCACCGTCATGCTGTGATTCATGATCAGAACCGTGAAAAGTGGGACACAGGTACTTATGTGCCTTTGCAAAACGTCACAGAAAACCAAGCGCCCTTTGTTGTGATCGATTCGATCTTGTCTGAAGAAGCGGTGCTCGGTTTTGAATACGGTTACGCCTCCAACGACCCCAACACCTTGGTGATCTGGGAAGCCCAGTTCGGCGACTTCGCCAACGGCGCGCAAGTGGTGATCGACCAGTTCATTGCATCAGGTGAAGTAAAGTGGGGCCGTGTGAATGGCCTGACACTGATGTTGCCTCACGGTTATGAAGGTCAAGGCCCAGAGCACAGCTCTGCACGCTTGGAGCGATTCATGCAGTTGGCGGCCGACACCAACATGCAAATCGTTCAGCCCACCACCGCCAGCCAAATCTTCCACGTGTTGCGTCGCCAAATGGTTCGCAATTTGCGCAAGCCACTGATCATCTTCACACCGAAGTCTTTGCTGCGCAACAAAGATGCCACATCACCTTTGTCTGAGTTCACCAAGGGTGGCTTCCAAACCGTGATCCCCGAAAACAAAGCACTCAAGGCCGACAAGGTCAAACGTGTGTTGGTGTGTTCAGGCAAGGTCTACTATGACTTGGTGAAAAAGCGTGAAGAATTGGGCACTGACGACACGGCCATTTTGCGTGTCGAACAGTTGTACCCATTCCCACACAAGGCTTTTGCTGCCGAAATGAAAAAGTACCCCAACGCCACAGAATTGGTGTGGACGCAAGACGAGCCACAAAACCAAGGTGCATGGTTCTTTGTTCAACATTACATCCACGAGAACATGACAGAAGGTCAGCGTCTGGGTTACTCCGGTCGCGCGGCTTCCGCATCGCCTGCTGTGGGTTATTCACACCTCCACCAAGAGCAGCAAAAAGCCTTGGTCGACGGCGCATTCGGCAAACTCAAAGGCTTTGTGTTGACCAAATAAGGTCTGACGCAAACATCGATTGAACCTATTTAGAAAGAATTGAAATGGCTATCGTAGAAGTTAAAGTTCCGCAGTTGTCTGAGTCCGTGGCTGAAGCCACCATGCTGCAATGGAAAAAGAAAGTGGGCGACAGTGTTGCTGCCGACGAAATTTTGATCGAGATTGAAACCGACAAAGTGGTACTGGAAGTGCCAGCACCTTCTGCTGGTGTGTTGTCTGAAATCTTGGTGGGCGACGGCGGTACCGTCACCGCTGAGCAACTCATTGCACGCATTGATACAGACGGCAAAGTGGCTGCTGCGGCACCTGCCGCCGCAGCTGCGCCAACACCTGCCGCCAGCGCACCTGCCGCCAGCGCACCTGCTGCAGCACCCGCTGCTCAAAGCACCAGCATGGCGGGTGTGGCAATGCCTGCCGCTGCCAAGCTGATGGCCGACAACAACTTGGCCGCTGGCTCTGTTGCCGGTTCTGGTAAAGATGGCCGCGTCACCAAGGGTGATGTGTTGTCCGCAGTTGCCGGCGGTGCTAAGCCTGCTGCGCAAGTTTCTATTCCTACTGGCGTGCCCACATCGTCATTGCCACAAGTGGCGGCACCTGCAGTCAACTTGGGTGATCGCCCAGAGCAGCGCGTGCCCATGACACGTTTGCGTGCCCGTGTGGCCGAGCGTTTGTTGCAATCGCAATCGACCAATGCCATCTTGACGACATTCAACGAAATCAACATGGCGCCCGTTATGGAAATGCGCAAGCGCTTCCAAGACAAGTTTGAAAAAGAACACGGCATTAAGTTGGGCTTCATGAGCTTCTTCGTCAAAGCTGCGGTTCATGCTTTGAAGAAGTTCCCTGTGCTCAATGCATCCGTTGACGGCAACGACATCGTTTACCACGGCTACTTCGACATTGGTATTGCTGTAGGTTCACCCCGCGGTTTGGTGGTACCTATTTTGCGCAACGCCGATCAAATGAGCTTTGCCGACATCGAAAAGAAAATTGCTGAATTTGGCGCCAAGGCCAAAGACGGTAAGTTGGGCATTGAAGACATGACCGGCGGTACGTTCTCCATCTCCAATGGCGGCACCTTCGGCTCCATGATGTCCACCCCCATCATCAACCCACCCCAGTCTGCCATCTTGGGTGTGCACGCCACAAAAGATCGCGCCATGGTTGAAAACGGTCAAGTCGTGGTTCGCCCCATGAACTATTTCGCCATGTCTTACGACCACCGCATCATTGACGGCCGTGAAGCTGTCTTGGGCTTGGTGGCCATGAAAGAAGCGTTGGAAGATCCATCACGCTTGTTGTTTGACATCTAAGAACTGATTAGGAATTAGCATGAGCAAACAATTTGATGTGGTCGTCATCGGTGGCGGCCCCGGCGGTTACATCGCCGCCATTCGTGCAGCCCAATTGGGTTTCCAAGTGGCGTGCGTCGACGAATGGAAAAACGCCGCAGGGGGCCCGGCCCCTGGCGGTACGTGCACCAACGTTGGTTGCATTCCCTCCAAAGCATTGCTGCAGTCTTCTGAGCACTTCGAGCAAGCCAACCATCACTTTGCCGATCACGGCATTGAGATGAAGGGCGTCAGCATGGACGTGGCCAAGATGATTGCCCGCAAAGACAACGTTGTGAAGCAAAACAACGACGGCATTTTGTACTTGTTCAAAAAGAACAAAGTGTCTTTCTTCCACGGCCGCGCCGCGTTCAGCAAAGCCGTTGAAGGTGGCTATGAAGTGAATGTCACGGGTGCAGCCAACGAAACTTTGGTGGGCAAGAACATCATTGTGGCCACAGGTTCCAATGCGCGCGCTTTGCCAGGCACACCCTTTGACGAAGTCAATGTGTTGTCCAACGACGGTGCTTTGAAAGTTGGTGCAGTTCCCAAGAAATTGGTGCTCATCGGATCTGGCGTGATCGGTTTGGAAATGGGTTCTGTCTGGCGTCGTCTGGGCTCAGAAGTCACCATCCTCGAAGGTTTGCCAACCTTCTTGGGCGCAGTGGACGAGCAGATTGCCAAAGAAGCCAAAAAAGCATTCGACAAGCAAGGCCTGAAAATTGAACTCGGCGTCAAAGTCGGGGAAATTCAAAACGGCAAGAAGGGCGTCAAAGTGGCCTACACCAATGCCAAGGGCGAAGCCCAGAGCATTGATGCAGACAAGCTGATTGTCTCCATTGGCCGTGTGCCCAACACCATTGGTTTGAACGCCGAAGCGGTGGGCCTCCAATTGGACGAGCGCGGTGCCATTGTGGTTGACGCAGATTGCAAAACCAATTTGCCAGGCGTTTGGGCTGTGGGCGACGTGGTGCGTGGTCCCATGTTGGCGCACAAAGCTGAAGAAGAGGGCGTTGCTGTGGCCGAGCGAATTGCGGGTCAACACGGTCACGTCAACTTCAACACCATTCCTTGGGTTATTTACACCAGCCCCGAGATTGCTTGGGTGGGCCGAACAGAGCAGCAACTCAAGGCGGATGGCGTGGCTTACAAAGCGGGTACGTTCCCATTCCTGGCCAATGGCCGCGCACGCGCCTTGGGCGACACCACCGGTATGGTCAAGTTCTTGGCTGATGCTAAGACCGACGAAATTTTGGGTGTTCACATCGTCGGCCCCATGGCCAGCGAATTGATCTCTGAAGCCGTTGTGGCCATGGAATTCCGTGCCAGCGCAGAAGACATTGCCCGTATTTGCCATGCGCACCCCTCCTTGAGTGAAGCCACCAAAGAAGCTGCTTTGGCAGTGGACAAACGGACCTTGAACTTCTAAGTTTTTGAAGTCTCGTTAAACTACGAAGCCCGGGCCAGTCCCGGGTTTTCTCATTCCAAAGAACCCTTCAAACAAAGCATTTGCCCATGTCCGTTCGCTCAGCCTATGACCAAGAACTTCTGAACAGAGGTTATCAGGCGGACCCTGCACAACTCCGTGCCGTTGAGGCTTTAGAGCGTTGCGCACAGGAATGGGCGGCTTATCAAGAAAGCATCAAAAGCCCGCTGAGGTTTTTAAAGAAAAAACCTGAGCTGCCTCGTGGCGTTTACATGTTTGGTGGTGTAGGTCGTGGCAAAAGTTTTTTGATGGACTGCTTCTACAACGCGGTGCCCGTCAAAGATAAAACGCGCTTGCATTTTCACGAGTTCATGCGCGAAGTTCACCGTGAGTTGGCCTTGATGCAAGGCACGGTAAACCCCTTAGACGAATTAGGTCGCAGAATGGCAAAGCGGTATCAACTGGTTTGCTTTGATGAGTTTCACGTGGCCGACATTACCGATGCCATGATCTTGCATCGGTTGTTGGTATCACTTTTCGAAAATGGCGTGAGCTTTGTCACCACCTCCAATTTCAAACCCGACAACTTGTACCCCGATGGTTTGCACCGCGATCGATTGCTGCCAGCCATTGCGCTCTTGAATCAGCGCATGGAAGTGCTGAATGTCGACAATGGCACCGACTATCGTCGCCGTACCCTAGAGATGGTGAAGCTTTACCACTGTCCATTGGGCTCAGAGGCTGATGCTGAAATGGCGGAAGCTTTTACAAGACTGGCCAGTGGCCCTGATGAAGATCCGATTCTTCACATTGAAGCGCGAGAAATCACCAGCAAACGACGCGCCGGTGGCGTGGTTTGGTTTGACTTCAGAGCTTTGTGTGGCGGACCACGTTCTCAAAACGATTATTTGGAAATTGCCACCCAGTTTCATACCGTTCTTTTGAGTAACGTGCCCATGATGCCGCCCCGCTTGGCATCAGAAGCAAGAAGATTTACATGGTTGATCGACGTTCTTTACGACCGTCGTGTTAAATTGATCCTTTCCGCCGAGGTAGAGCCTGAAGCGCTCTACACCGAAGGACCTTTGGCCCACGAGTTCCCGCGAACCATTTCACGCTTGCATGAAATGCAGTCTTCTGAATTTTTGGCACTGGAACACCGAACCGTCGATACGCACATCACATGACATTGACATTTCCACTGCGTCACCTGATTGGCATGCTGGCCTTGTTTGGCGGTGTTGCTGTGTGTGCACAGTCAATCAATGTCACAGCACCAGAGCTTGGTGACATTCAAGCGCAGCGGGCTGCCATTGAGCAAGAGAAAAAGCAAGTTCTCGATCTATTTCAAAGCACATCAAAAGCCTGCTGGCAAAAGTTTGCGGTGAACGACTGCTTGGCGCTCGCCAGACGCCAAAAATACCAAGCCTTGGCGCCTTTGAATCAACGCGAGATTCAACTCAATGCCAAAGAGCGAGAGTTGAAAGAACTAGACCGTCAACAACGCTTGTCGGACAAGGCCAGCAGCAAAGGCGCTAATTGATTTCTTACTTTGAATCAGTTGCCAGTGCCTTCACGCCAACAGGCGTTTTGGCGAATGCCAATTCGCAATTCAAACCGAGGGCAGGGCAAACAGAGATGGCCTTGGCTGTGGCTGAAACCATCGCCGCAGGGGGCGAGTTGGTTGTTGAAGCAGGTACCGGCGTCGGTAAAACTTATGCTTACTTGGTACCAGTTCTTTTAAGTGGTCAGCGTGCCTTGGTGTCCACGGCCACCAAAGCACTTCAGGATCAACTGTTTTCACGTGACATTCCCAGACTGATTGATGCATTCAACCTGCCCATCCGAGTGGCCTTGCTCAAAGGTCGTGGCAGTTATTTGTGCACACAGCGCTTGTCGCAGGCGCGGCAAAGCAGCGATGCCTCCTTGCGCGTTCATGCGCATGCACTCAGCAAAATTGAAACGTGGGCTCAGTCCACGCGCACGGGCGATTTGTCAGAACTGTCTGGCCTAGACGATCGATCACCTGTTATTCCACTGGTCACCTCCAATCGCGATAACTGTCTGGGTTCGCCGTGCCCTCAATTCAAATCTTGCCATGTGAACCTTGCCCGCAAAGAAGCAATGGCAGCCGACGTGGTGGTCATCAACCACCATTTGTTTTTTGCAGATTTGAACGTTCGCGAAACCGGTATGGCTGAACTGCTGCCTTCTGTTCAAGCTGTGGTGTTTGACGAAGCACATCAACTCAACGAAATTGGCATCAATTTTTTAGGCAGGCATCTCAGCACCAGCCAACTGCTGGAGTTGACACGCGATATTTTGGGTGCGGGTGTGCAATTGGCCAGAGGTTTGGTCGATTGGAATCTCATTTGCAGTGTGCTGGAAAAGTCCACTCGCGATCTGCGCCTGACGGCGCAACACGCCAGACCCGGCTCTCGCTTGCGATGGGCAGAGCCCATTCCCGATGAGATTGAAACGGCAGACTGGCTCACAGCCATGGCGCAATTGGAGGTGGCCTTCAATGCCGCACAAGCAGCCTTGGACACTGTCAGCGAAATGGCCCCCGACTTTGTGCGCTTGCATGAACGGGTTGGTTTGCAATTGAAGTTGTTACAAGATTTCCAAGCGCCTTGTGCTGAAGGTTCAGTTCGCTGGGTGGAGGTCGGTACTCAGATGCGCTTGGTCGAGTCTCCACTGGACATTTCGCGGGCGGTTCAGACGCACATGATTCAGC
The DNA here is from genome assembly GCF_003063605.1 of Limnohabitans sp. Hippo4. Taxonomy (NCBI): domain Bacteria; kingdom Pseudomonadati; phylum Pseudomonadota; class Betaproteobacteria; order Burkholderiales; family Comamonadaceae; genus Limnohabitans; species Limnohabitans sp. Hippo4. The sequence goes on from NZ_NESE01000001.1 coordinate 72,035, forward strand.
GTGTTGAGCAGGCTCCAAACCTTGAAGAAACGCAAGATGCAGCCTCACCAACTCAAGCGCAACGTGCATGGGTCTTCACGTCGGCTACTTTGGGTGAAGATGCGCAAATGCGCTGGTTCACCGAGCCTTGCGGACTTGGGGATGCGCGCAAGCTTCGAGTGGCCAGTCCGTTTGATTATGAGTTGATGTCTGCACTTTATGTGCCGCAGGGCATGCCCAAACCCAACGATTTCAACCACATGCGCAGCGTGGCCAGTTGGGTCGAAAAATACGCCAGACAATTGGGCGGCCGCACCTTGGTCCTCACCACCACCTTGAATGCCATGCGCAATATTGGTGAAGCCCTCACTGCTTCTTTAGGGCACAGTGGTGAATTGGAAATTTTGGTGCAAGGCCAAGGCCCTAAACGACGCTTGATGGAGCGATTCAGGGAGGGCGCCAGCCAAGGCGGCTTGGGTTGTGTGTTGGTCGCTTCAGCCTCTTTTTGGGAAGGCTTTGATGTGCCAGGAGACGCACTTCAATTGGTGGTCATTGACAAACTGCCGTTTCCACCGCCCAACGACCCTTTGGTTGAGGCGCGTTCACAGCGCCTTGAACTGATGGGGAAAAGCTCGTTTTCAGATTACAGCGTGCCAGAGGCTGCAGTGGCATTGAAGCAGGGTGCTGGTCGTTTAATTCGAAGTGAAACCGACACAGGTTTGCTGGTGGTGTGTGACCCCCGCCTGACGGGCATGTCCTATGGCAAACGACTGTTGGCTTGTTTGCCACCCATGCGCAAAATCAGCAACGAAGCAGATTTTGAATTGGCATTGACTCAACTTACCAAAATTTCCACCACGATCCCGACTTCTGATTCACAGGTGTAGGAGGCGTGGGGAAATTTTTGTCCAACACACGTTGTGCATCTTCCTTGAGGTTTTGCATTCCCAATGCGTCATAAGACTTGATCAAAATTTCCAAGGCTTCTTTGATCGCAGGAACGCCCGGGTAATCTGTGATGGCCAATTGCGCACGGTTCACGGCGGCCACATAAGCACCTTTGCTGTAGTAGTAGCGCGCCACATGAACTTCGTAGGATGCCAGTGAATTGACGATGTAGGTCATTCGCTGGCGTGCATCAGGGCTGTATTTGGAATCAGGAAAGCGCGTGATCAATTCTTTGAAAGACTCAAAGGAATCTTTGGCAGCCTTTTGGTCACGCTCGGACAAGTCTTGTTTGGTAATGAAAGAGAACAGTCCCAAGTTGTCGTTGAAATTAACCAAGCCTTTGAGGTACAAGGCGTAATCGACGGCGGGGCTGGCGGGATGCAATTTGAGAAACCGATCCAGTGTGGCAATGGCCTGCACTTTTTCTGTGGCGCGGTATTGCGCATAAGCTTTTTCAATTTGAGCTTGCTGCGCCAATGGCGTACCTGCAGCGCGGCCTTCCAATTTATCGAATAACATGGCTGCGCGGTCCCATGCTCCGGCATTGACCTCATCACGGGCCTCGCTGTAAATCTTTTCGGGGGCCCAAGCCGCCGTGGGATCAGCAGGCGTGCTTGAACATCCTGTCAGGAATGTGGCGGCCAAGCCAACAAGCGTAAGCGCAAGCACCGATAATCTGATCTTCAACATCTGGCAACCTTGGAAATAAACCAAATTGATTATATCGAGCCCCTCAGATCTAGACGAGACTGATGATCTTGTGGACGAAGCCTTGGCGGAGCAGGGTGCTCATATGCCGCAAGTCGAGATTCGCGACATCGTGGTGGGCCCTGATTTCCATGGGCAGCGGATCGACCGCCTGTTGGTTTCTGCTGTGCCTGAGTTTTCCAGAAGTTATTTGCAGCAGCTATTAGAGGATGGTGCCGTCACCCGTGCTGGCCAGACCGCCCTGAAATCATCGCTGAAGGTCAAAGCCGGCGAGGCTTGGACCATCGAACTCAGGGCCACGCCCCAGTCTCAGGCCTTCAAGCCAGAGCAAATGGATCTGAAAGTTGTCTATGAAGATGCCCACCTCCGGATCATTGACAAGCCTGTGGGCATGGTGGTTCACCCAGCGCCTGGGCATTGGTCAGGGACATTGATGAATGGGCTTTTGGGTCTTGATTCCCAATTGATGGATTTGCCCAGAGCGGGCATCGTGCACAGGTTAGACAAAGACACCAGTGGTCTGATGGTGGTGGCCAGGACGCGCCAAGCCATGGATGCCTTGGTTAAAAAAATAGCGGCACGGGAGGTGAAACGTCAGTACTTGGCCATCAGTGACAAAGCTTGGTCAGGTTCTAAACAAAAAACTGTGGATTTGCCCATCGGGCGCGATCCTGCGCAGCGCCTTCGCATGGCGGTGGTGGATTTGGCCAAAAACTCGGGAAAAACTGCCACCACCCATTTCCATGTGCTGGCCCAAAGTGAGCAGGGCGTCTTGGTGCGTTGCATTTTGGAGACGGGGCGTACGCACCAAATTCGGGTCCACATGGCCTCTCTTCAATTGCCTTTGGTCGGCGACAGCCTTTATGGCGGTAGCGCAGAGTCCTTGATGCCAAGGCAGGCCTTGCATGCAGAGCAACTGGCCTTTGAACACCCCATCACTGCTGAAAAGCTGAGTTTCCAGTCCGCCTTGCCCCCTGATTTTCAAGATTTGCTGAAGGCTTGGTCGCTCAGTTACAATGAAAAAACCTGATTCCAGGCCCGAGTGGTTCTTCTGAATGGCTCGAATTCTTTTGATGTCTCGCACCGAGTGGCCTTGTGCCCTTGTAGGTTTAAAACCTCTCACCGTGTGCGTTTCAGTTCGCGCTCTATGCGCATTTATCCCGGAAGACTGACACCATGAATACGGCTCAGGCCAAGCGTGTCCTTGAAACAGCGTTGCTTTGCTCAACCCAGCCTGTCACAGTTCGTGACATGCGCGTGTTGTTTGAAGACGCTCTAGGCGCTGACACCCTTAAAGTTCTTTTAGAAGAGTTGCAACTTGACTGGGCCGAGCGTGGCTTGGAACTGGTTTCAGTTGCGACCGGATGGCGCTTTCAAAGTCGCCCCGAACTTCGCATGTATCTGGACAGGCTCAATCCTGAGAAGCCCCCTAAGTACACCCGCGCCGTCATGGAAACTCTGGCCATCATTGCCTACAGACAGCCAGTGACACGTGGCGACATGGAAGACATTCGCGGTGTCACCATCAACACCCAAATCCTGAAGCAGTTGGAAGATCGCGGATGGGTTGAAGTCATCGGTCACCGAGAGTCTGTTGGACGGCCTGGTCTCTATGCAACCACGCGTCAATTCCTTGACGATTTGGGCTTGTCATCTTTGGACCAATTGCCTTTGTTGAGCAGTGTCGAAGGACAAGCTGCTGTGTTGGCCACTTTAAATCCAGCAGACGAAGACGGTACCCAAACTTCCTTGTCTTTGGATGAGGCCTTGGTTGCAGTTGAGACGACAGCAGATACGGTTGTGGATACGGTTTCCCTCATCCATGACGCAGCCGAAGCCATTGATCCCACCGACACCCATTCGCCATCTGCGGATGCGCCAGAAAGCCCACCCAATGACTGAGTTGCCTGAGTCACCGGATTCCCCTACAAAGCCAGACAGTTCTGAAGCGCTCAATTCGGCAGCGCAATCTCAGGATGTCGATCACGACATCTTTCGGCCGATCGCCATTGAAGACGTGGTGTCTGGACAATTTGACCAAGCGGCTGAAGGCCATGTCTCCCCCCTCTTAACCAAGCGAGTCTTGGCGCCCCAAGCCGAGTCGCCCAAGCTCCACAAAGTATTGGCACAAGCCGGTTTAGGTTCTCGCTTAGAGATGGAACAGTTGATCTTAGAGGGCCGCATTTCTGTGAACAATGAGCCAGCGCACATTGGTCAACGCATACAGTTTGGCGATCAGGTCAAAGTCAATGGCCGTCCCATTCGTGTCCGCATTGATCCGCCGCCACCCCGGGTCATTGCTTATCACAAGCCTGCGGGTGAAATCGTGTCGCACGATGACCCTAAAAACCGACCCACCGTGTTTCGCAAGTTACCGCGTTTGCAGCAAGGCAAATGGCAGTCTGTGGGGCGCCTTGACTTGAACACAGAAGGTTTGTTGCTGTTTACCAATTCAGGTGAGTTGGCCAACCGTTTAATGCATCCACGTTTTGGTTTAGAGCGCGAATATGCAGTGCGCGTTTTGGGAGCACTGAGCAACGAGGAAAAGCAAAAATTGTTAGACGGTGTCATGTTGGAAGACGGCATGGCCCAATTTGGCTCGATTGAAAACGGCGGGGGTGAAGGCTCCAACTGTTGGTACCGAGTCACCATTTCCGAAGGCCGCAACCGAGAAGTGCGCCGCATGATGGAGGCTGTTGGACATGCGGTCAGTCGCTTGATCCGCATTCGCTACGGCGCCATGGTCCTGCCTCACGGCTTGCGCCGGAGCACCTTCATGGAACTGGACGAAGCAGACATTCGTGCGCTAACGCATGCCGCCAACAAAGCGGGTACTGCGCGCGATGTGGAGGACGCCCTACCGGCCAAACCTGCACGTCCTGAGGGTCGGCGAACCCAAAATCCGCGCAATCGTGCATTTGGCGCCAAAAAACCTGGCCAAGGCGCAGGAGGCCAACGACGTGGTCAAGCCCAAGGCGGACAACCTGACCCCATGAAAACATCTGTTGGCTACATTGGTGCCGACAGTTTCAGCCGGCAGCGCAAGGAACAAGGACCTGGCGGCCGCTCTGGGGGGCCACGCCGCAACGGTGGACGCAGCCGCTAAGCTTTTTGAAGTCGGCTTTTCAAAGGGCAGCCCACATTGGCTGACAAATCCTTTTCACCTATGGGGAAACCCCTAGGTCGGGTTAGAATAGTGGGCTTGCTTTAGTGCAACCCCGCTTTAAAAACACAGTTTTTAAGATCCATTTTTAAAATAAATTTGAGGAATCTCATCATGGCAATCGAACGCACACTGTCCATCATCAAGCCTGACGCAGTCGCTAAAAACGTCATCGGTCAAATCTACGCTCGTTTCGAAGCTGCTGGCCTCAAAGTTGTCGCCGCCAAAATGGCACATTTGTCACGCGGTGAAGCTGAAGCCTTCTACGCTGTTCACAAAGAGCGTCCTTTCTTCAAAGATTTGGTTGACTTCATGATTTCCGGTCCTGTGATGATTCAGGCTTTGGAAGGCGAAGGCGCCATCTTGAAAAACCGCGACCTGATGGGCGCTACAGATCCTAAGAAGGCTGCTCCTGGCACCATTCGCGCTGACTTCGCTGACAGCATCGATGCCAATGCCGTTCACGGTTCTGACGCCGCAGAAACTGCTGCTGTTGAAATCAGCTTCTTCTTCCCAGGCATGAACGTTTACTCACGTTAATAGCTGCTGAGTTTTTTCAGCCCTTTCCCAGCGGCATAGAAACTTCATTCTTCCGCGATGACGGCCAACCTTCTTGATTTTGACCTTGAAGGCTTGGCCGTTTTTTGTGAAGGGCTGGGCGAAAAACGTTTTCGCGCCACCCAACTCTTTCGCTGGATTCACCAGCGCGGCATGTCCCAGTTTGACGACATGTCCGACCTTGCCAAGTCCCTCCGAGAAAAGCTCAAAGTACATGCCCATGTGGCGGCTTTGCCCATTCTTTCTCAACAAATTTCCAAAGACGGCACCATCAAATGGTTGTTTGATGTGGGCAATGGTGATGCTGTCGAAACCGTTTTCATCCCTGAAGATGACCGTGGTACTTTGTGTGTCTCTTCGCAAGCGGGGTGTGCGGTAGGCTGTCGGTTTTGCTCAACGGGACATCAAGGCTTCAGCCGCAATCTCACCACTGCAGAAATACTGGCGCAACTTTGGTTTGCCGAACATTTTCTGCGCAATTATCTGAAGCAAACCGACCGTGTCATCTCCAATGTTGTCATGATGGGCATGGGCGAGCCTTTGCAAAATTATGCTGCCCTTGTTCCCGCATTGAAAGCCATGCTCGACGATCACGGCTATGGCTTGTCAAGGCGTCGCGTCACCGTGTCGACCTCGGGCGTGGTGCCCATGATGACGCGTTTGTCTCAGGATTGTCCTGTGGCATTGGCCGTTTCTTTGCACGCACCCAACAACGTGCTACGCGACAATTTGGTCCCTCTCAATCGCAAATATCCTTTGGATGAATTGCTTTCCGAGTGCACGCTTTATTTGGCCAAAGCACCACGCGATTTCATCACGTTTGAATATTGCATGTTGAAGGGCGTGAACGATCAACCTGTACACGCACAAGAATTGGTGCAGTTGATCAAACGCCATGCCGCGCAGGGTTTGCGTTGTAAATTCAACTTGATTCCCTTCAATCCCTTCAAAGAATCTGGATTGTTGCGGTCAGACGATGCTACTGTCGCCAAGTTTGCTGAAGTCCTCATCCAAGCAGGTTTTGTCACCACAGTTCGAAAGACGCGGGGCGATGACATTGATGCGGCTTGCGGTCAACTGGCGGGTGATGTCAAAGATCGAACCGACGTGGCCAGCCGGATTGCCCAGCAACGTGCAGTGCCGGTTCAGTGGGTTTCAAAACCCACAACCCCAAAACCCGATCTGTCTTGATGCCTTACAGCTTGCCAACCCCCTCATTGAAGGGGGGTTTTGGCATTGGGCTCTTGCATTTGCTTTCAAACTGTTTGCTTTCTCTGTCATTGAGCCTCCTTCTGGCGATCCCTGCAAAAGCCCAGACAGACGCCCAAATTCAAGCGCGTTTGGCTTTGGCAACGGCTTATTTGCATGCAGAACTGTTCTCGCTGGCCATGCTGGAAACAGACCAAGTCTTGACACTTTCGCCTCAACTTCCCGAGGCTTTTGGGCTGAAAGCGGTTATTTATCAAAAACAAGGTCGTTTGGCCTTGGCTGGCAGTTTTTTCCAGAAAGCCAGTCATTTAGCGCCTCGAAGTGCTCAAATTGCCCATAACTGGGGCGTTTTTGAATGCGAACAGGGGCTTTTTGAGTCTGCTTTTTTGAAATTTGAGCTGGCGCAACGCCATTCTGAGGGTTTGGAAAGAGACAAAAGCTTGTGGATGTGGGGCATTTGTTTGCTTCAAAACCAGCAATGGGAAGCGGCGCATTTGAAAATGAATGAGTCGTTCCAACGTCAGCCCAGCTTTATTTCTGAAGCGCTTGTTTTGGCCAGTCTCAAAATTCAGCTAGGAAGAGACGCAGAAGCTGAGAAAATTCTAGACAAAGTGAACGATTCTCCCTCTGTCAGTGCACAATCGCTATGGTTGTCTGTGCAACTCGCACAACGGCAAAATCAAGCAGTTAAAAAGAACCATTGGGGCAAGATGTTAGGACTTCTATTTTCAAATTCAGTGCAATGGCGCGCATACCAAGTGGAGGCATCTTATGACTGAATCCTTGAAAGACGTTGTCATGCCGCTGATGCCCGCTTCGCCAGGTGCATTGATCAAAGCGGGTCGTGAGCGTGCAGGAGTGCACATGGCTGTGTTGTCAGTCAATTTGAAAGTCTCGATCAAACAGCTTGAGGCGCTTGAAGCTGACCAGTTTGAATTGTTGTCGGGCCCCGTTTTTGCCCGTGCCTTGGCTGCCAAGGTGTGTCGTTTTGTCAAAATTGATCCTGATCCCGTGTTGGCCCTGATGCCAGCCGCCACCAATGGTTTGAAGCCATTGCATATTTTGGGGGCAGACACTTCGCCTTCGTATCAGTCAGGTCCCAGCGCTTCCAATCCCAATTCCATGGGAATGGGCTTGAAACTGGGGCTATTGGCTTTGCTCTTGATTCTCTCAAGTTTGGTCTTTGGCACGCGTTGGATTGTGACTTCATTCAACCTGGACAGTCTGTTTGTAACCAACGAGGTGGTGCCAACCATGCCGCCGGTTCAAGAGCCCGTTTCAACGGATGCGGCACAAACAGATTTGCCCAAAGCCATGGTGTACGACAGCGCAACGCCGTCGGCTGTTGCGCCGCCTGTTGCGACATCCCCCTCAGTTGCAACGCCCACGGCTGGATCTACGTCAACTGCAAGCCCATCTTCTTCCAACCCGCCATCAGAGACAAACAAATGAAAGAGCCCGTCGCTATTCCAGCCGCCTCACCTTTGCCTCGACGCAGTTTGCAAGCCATTGTCCAATGGGGGCAACGCATTGTCACGGTGGGTGGCAATGCACCGGTACGTGTGCAATCGATGACCAACACAGACACGGTGGATGTCATTGGCTCAGCCATTCAAGTCAAGGAATTGGCTCTGGCGGGATCTGAAATGGTGCGCTTGACCGTCAACACACCTGAAGCTGCTGAGGCCGTACCGCACATTCGCGATCAACTCGACAAGATGGGCATTGATGTGCCCCTCATTGGCGACTTCCATTACAACGGACATCGCTTGTTGAACGATCATCCTGCGTGCGCAGAAGCCTTGTCCAAATACCGCATCAACCCAGGCAACGTGGGCAAGGGCGACAAGCACGACTTGCAATTTGGCCAAATGATTGAAGCGGCCATGAAGTGGAACAAGCCCGTTCGCATTGGCGTCAATTGGGGTAGCTTGGACCAAGAATTGCTTGCTTCGTTGATGGACCAAAACAGCCAACGCGCAACGCCCTGGGAATCTCGCCAAGTGATGTACGAGGCGCTCATCACTTCGGCCATCACCTCTGCCAACAAAGCCCATGAAATGGGCATGGCACGTTCGCAAATCATCTTGTCTTGCAAAGTTTCAGGCGTGCAAGATTTGATTGCTGTATATAGAGAGTTGGCCCGACGCACAGACTATTCTTTGCATTTGGGTTTGACCGAAGCCGGTATGGGCACCAAAGGCACCGTGGCTTCTGCCACAGCCTTGTCCATTTTGCTGCAAGAAGGCATTGGTGACACCATCCGTGTGTCACTGACGCCCCAGCCCGGAGAAGCCCGCACGCAAGAGGTGGTCATCGCCTCTGAAATTTTGCAGTCCCTGGGCCTGCGAATTTTCGTGCCCAGTGTGACCGCCTGTCCTGGTTGCGGCCGCACCACCAGCAGCACCTTCCAAGAGTTGGCCAAACAAATCGACGATTTTTTACGTGCACAAATGCCGGTGTGGCGTTCGCAATACCCGGGCGTTGAGAACTTAAAATTGGCCGTCATGGGTTGCATCGTGAATGGCCCCGGCGAAAGCAAGCATGCCGACATCGGCATCAGTTTGCCTGGCACAGGCGAAGCACCCGCTGCACCGGTCTTCATTGATGGCGAAAAGAAACTCACCTTGCGGGGTGACAACATTGCCCAAGAATTTCAAGAACTGGTGTCTAAGTACATCGAGCAAAGGTTTGGCAACACCACAAGCACTGCCCATTGAATTTTATGTCTGACAAGAAATCGATCGAGGCCAGCCCCAAGGCTGCAGCTTTCAAAAAACTCACTGCCGTCAAAGGCATGAACGACATCCTTCCAGGTGAGTCTGGCAAGTGGGAATGGTTAGAAGGCACCGTACGAGATTTGATGGCGCGCTATGCCTATCGGAACATTCGCACGCCCATCGTCGAGCCTACCGCCTTGTTTGTGCGTGGCCTGGGTGAGGTCACTGACATTGTCGAAAAAGAGATGTACTCTTTTGAAGACAGGCTCAACGGTGAGGCCCTCACATTAAGGCCCGAAAGTACAGCGGGTGTGGTACGTGCGGTTGTTGAGCACAACATGCTCTACGAAGGCGGTAAGCGCCTCTACTACATGGGCCCCATGTTTCGTCACGAACGTCCCCAGCGCGGGCGCTACCGACAGTTCCATCAAATTGGCGCAGAAGTCTTGGGCTTTCAGGGTCCTGAAATTGATGCCGAAGTGATTTTGCTGGCCCACGATTTGTGGAAAGCCATTGGCTTGAAAGATGTTCGCCTTGAGCTCAACAGTTTGGGTCAACCGCCCGAGCGCTTGGCTCACCGCGCAGCGCTCATTGCACATTTCGAAAAACACCAAGAAGTGTTGGACGAGGATGCCAAGCGCCGTCTGTATTCCAACCCATTGCGAATTTTGGACACCAAAAATCCAGCCATGAAGGATGTGGTTGAAGCCGCGCCTCGCTTGATGGACTTTTTGGGTGAGCAGTCTTTGGCGCATTTCAATGCCTTGCGGCAAATCTTGGACGCCAATGGCGTTCAATATTCTTTGAACCCCCGCTTGGTGCGGGGTATGGACTATTACAACCTGACGGTGTTTGAATTCATCACCGATCAACTCGGTTCTCAAGGCACGGTTTGTGGCGGTGGTCGATACGACTATCTCATCGAGCAAGTCGGTGGTAAGCCTGCGCCAGCCGTGGGTTGGGCATTGGGCATCGAGCGGGTTTTGGCTTTGCTGGAAGAGCAGGGGGCAGCAGTGCCCACGGCCGTACCACACGCCTATGCCATCGTGCCTGATGCGCAAAGCTTGCCAGTTGTCTTGAAGCACTTGCGTCAATTGCGCGCCTTGGGTGTCCACGTTCAAATGCATGCGGGATCGGGTGAGGGAATTGGCAGCATGAAGAGCCAGTTCAAAAAAGCCGATACCAGTGGCGCACATTTCGCCCTCATTTTTGGGACCGATGAACTGGCTCAAAACACGGTTTCTGTGAAGTCACTGCGGGACGGCGGTGGCGCACAAAGAACAGAATCATTGGAAAACCTGGGTGCTTGGGCACACAGCCTACAATTGACCACTTGATACAAAGCTGAATATGTCCTCACATCTCGACCTCGAAGAACAAGAACAACTTGACGAACTCAAGCACTTTTGGAAGCAATACGGCAATGCCATAACCTGGGTGCTGATTGCCGTGATGGGTTCCTATGTCGGCTGGAATGGTTACCAGTATTGGCAACGCCAGCAGGCGACTAAGGCATCCGCTTTATTTGATGAAGTCGAACGTACAGCTGCATCAGGTGACGTTGCCAAACTGGAGCGCTCTTGGGGGGACATGAAAGAGCGTTTCCCACAAACCACCTTTGCAGCCCAGTCAGCACTTTTGGCGGCCAAAGTATTTCAACAAAATGAAAAGATGGAAGCAGCTCAGTCTGCTTTGAAATGGGCCAGCGAGAATGCAGCCGATGAGGCCAGCGCTCAATTGGCTCGCATTCGATTGGCCAATTTGCAAGCGCAGCAAAAAGCCTACGATGAAGCACTCAAAACATTGTCCAAGCCTTTCACACCAGCTTTTGCAGGCTTGGCGGCTGATGTCCAGGGTGACATTGGTGTTGCTCAAAACAAACCTGCAGAAGCAGTCAAAGCTTATTCGGACGCATGGACGCAGCTTGCAGACAATGCTGAATACCGCCGTTTGGTTGCGGCCAAATTGAATGCTTTGGGAGTTGATCCAACCCTCGCCAAGGGTGCGACGAAATGACCATGTCACTTCACAAACGATTTGTCGCTTTCGCAGCTTTTGCCGCCATGGCATTGCTCTTGGGTGCTTGTTCAAGCACGCCAGACAAACCGACGCCCACAGCCTTGGGCGATTTCAAGGAGCAGCTTAGCGTCAGCAAGCTTTGGTCAACTCAGATCGGACCCGTCTCTGCGCCTCTCACAGCTCAATTGAACGGCACTCAATTGGCCCTTGCAAGCGCAAATGGTTTGCTGAGTTTGGTGAATGCTGAAACAGGCACCGAGGCATGGCGCTTCGCATTGAACACATCACTGTCTGCGGGTGTTGGAACCGATGGCAATCGCCTGTCTGTCATCACCAAGTCCAACGAGTTGGTGACAGTTGCCGATGCCAAAGTTTTGTGGAAAGTGAAGTTGCCAGCTTTGTCCTTCACTGCGCCCTTGGTGGCAGGTGGCCGTGTTTTTGTACTCACAGCCGATCGAACTGTGATCGCTTTTGATGGCGCTTCGGGTCAAAAACTTTGGAGTCAGCAGCGCACGGGTGATGCCCTGGTCCTGAAGCAAGCGGGCATCTTGACCAGTTATCAAGACAACTTGCTGGTGGGTCTTTCAGGTCGACTGGTGGCCATGAACCCAAGCAATGGCGTCACACGTTGGGAGGTCACCATTGGTTCATCCCGCGGTACGAACGAAGTTGAACGTTTGGTTGACTTGGTCTCGGGTGTTTCGCGTGTGAACAACGTCGTTTGCGCTCGTGCTTTCCAAACTTCAGTGACCTGCGTTGACGCACAAAGAGGAAGCAACCTTTGGACCCGTGCTTCACAAGGTCATGTCGGTGTGAGTGGTTCACAGGCAGCTCTTTTTGGCGCTGAGTCCGACGGCAAATTGGTGGCTTGGAACCGAGCAGGCGGTCAAGTCTTGTGGCAATCTGAAGCCTTGCGCTTTCGTGGCCTGACTGCACCAGCGGCAGCCGATGGACAGTTGGTGGTGGGCGATGATTTGGGGTGGTTGCATTGGATGGATGCAGGCAATGGTCAAACGCTTGCGCGGATTCAAATTGATGCTTCTGGCATTGCCATGCCGCCCGTTCCTCATGGAAAAACTTGGGTTGTGATCACGAAGAGTGGCTTGGTTCAAGCCCTGCGTGCCAACTAACACCCAACTGAAAGATTGATTTGAAACCCGTACTGGCTTTGGTCGGACGCCCCAATGTAGGCAAGTCCACGCTCTTTAACCGTCTTACCAAAAGTCGCGATGCCATCGTCGCCGATTTTGCAGGACTGACCCGCGATCGTCATTACGGCCAAGGCCGGCAGGGCCGCTACGAGTACATCGTCATTGACACAGGCGGTTTCGAGCCCGACGCCAGTTCTGGTATCTACAAAGAAATGGCCAAACAAACGCAACAAGCTGTCGCAGAGGCTGACGTGGTTGTGTTTGTGGTGGATGCTCGCGCTGGTGTGTCAGCGCAAGATCACGACATCGCCAAATACCTTCGAAGAATTGGCAAGCCCTGTTTGTTGGTGGCCAACAAAGCCGAAGGCATGCGAGAAGGCGTCCAAATCAGTGAGTTTTACGAATTGGGTCTGGGTGACGTGATTCCTGTATCGGCCGCACATGGTCAAGGCGTCAGAAGCCTGGTCGAGCTGGCACTGGACCCGCTCATGTTGCCTGAAGACGATGAAGATTCAGAAGTTGACACGACGGTCGTGAAACTGGCAGTGGCGGGGCGCCCCAACGTTGGCAAATCAACGCTCATCAACACTTGGTTGGGCGAAGAGCGCTTGGTCGCTTTTGACATGCCTGGCACCACGCGAGACGCTATCACGGTTCCATTTGAGCGCGATGGTCAAAAATTTGAACTGATTGATACGGCGGGTCTGAGGCGCAAGGGCAAAGTTTTTGAAGCCATTGAAAAGTTTTCGGTGGTGAAGACTTTGCAAGCCATTGAATCTGCCAATGTTGTCTTGCTGTTACTCGATGCCACACAGGGTGTGACCGAGCAAGACGCCCACATTGCCGGATTTATTTTGGAAAGCGGTCGAGCCGTTGTCTTGGCAGTGAACAAGTGGGATGCCGTGGATGAGTACCAACGTGAGTTGGTGCACCGTTCCATTGAGAACCGATTGCCATTCCTCAAATTTGCGAACCTTCACACCATATCTGCCAAAAAGCGCCAAGGTCTGGGCCCCGTATGGAAGTCCATTTCCCAGGCGCACAAATCTGCCATGGTCAAAATGACCACACCGGTTTTGACACGATTGCTGTTGGAGTCAGTGCAGTTCCAAAGTCCACAGCGTGGCGGCATGTTCCGACCCAAGCTGCGATATGCCCATCAAGGCGGGATGAATCCGCCTGTCATTGTGATTCATGGCAATTCACTGGAGCATGTGACAGAAACCTACAAGCGTTATTTGGAAGGGCGCTTCAGGAAGCACTTTGACCTCTCGGGTACACCCCTTCGAATTGAGATGAAAACGTCGCAAAATCCCTACGCCGACAAAGATTCGGACTGATTTGTAAGGTTTTTAAAGATTGCATTTCTCAATGCCTTCCAAGCTTGTGTTAAGGTAAAACCCTTAATTTATTTCAGAACACGGAGAATATCGTGAACAACAAAGGGCAACTTTTGCAAGATCCCTTCCTCAACGCCTTGCGCCGCGAGCATGTGCCAGTGTCCATTTATTTGGTCAATGGCATCAAGCTTCAAGGCCAAATTGAGTCTTTTGACCAGTACGTCGTTTTGCTTCGCAACACCGTCACTCAAATGGTCTACAAGCACGCTATTTCCACCATCGTCCCTGGTCGCGCAGTGAACCTTTCCGGTACTGACGCTGCTGAAGACACGCCTGCTTAAATTTTCTTTTGAGCAAAGAACCGGTGGATTCAACGCCGGCCTTGTTGGTCGGTGTTGATTTTGGTTTGCCACATTTCGATGGTGAACTGGATGAACTTAGCCAATTGGCCCTCACTGCGGGCATGCAGCCCGTGGCCAAAATAACCTGCAAGCGCAAAGCCCCCGATGCGGCATTGTTTGTGGGTTCAGGTAAGGCAGACGAAATTAAATTCATGGCCGAGCAAATGGGTGCTCGTGAAATTCTGTTCGATCAATCGCTCAGCCCAGCGCAACAGCGCAACCTAGAGCGTCACATGGGTCTTCCAGTCAACGATAGAACACTCCTTATTTTGGAGATTTTTGCGCAACGCGCGCGCAGCCATGAAGGTAAATTGCAGGTTGAGTTGGCCCGCCTGCAGTACCTCAGCACGCGCTTGGTTCGACGTTGGTCGCACTTGGAGCGGCAGCGTGGTGGCATTGGCACACGGGGTGGTCCTGGCGAGACTCAAATCGAATTGGACCGGCGCATGATCAGTGACGCCATCAAGCGCACCAAAGAGCGCTTGACCAAAGTCAAAAAACAAAGGTCGACGCAAAGGCGTCAGCGAGATCGTCGTAACGCTTTCAATGTTTCTTTGGTGGGTTACACCAACGCGGGAAAATCAACTTTGTTCAATGCCTTGGTCAAGGCAAGAGCTTATGCCGCTGATCAGTTGTTTGCCACCCTCGACACCACCACACGTCAGCTGTATCTGGGTGAGGCGGCCCGCAGTGCTTCGGTCTCAGACACGGTGGGTTTCATTCGTGATTTGCCTCATGGTTTGATCGATGCGTTTCAAGCCACCCTGCAAGAGGCTGCTGATGCCGACTTGTTGATTCACGTGGTGGATGCGTCCAATCCCAATTTCCCAGAACAAATGACGGAAGTTCAGCGTGTTTTGCATGAAATCGGGGCCGATCACGTGCCTCAATGGCTTTTATTTAACAAAATAGACAACCTTCCCCCAGAGCGTCGTCCTTTGGCTTTTCAAGACGAATACGACGTGGATGGCCAGGCACTGACCCGCATTTTTGTCAGTGCGCAGTCTGGCGAAGGCTTGCCGTTGTTGCGTCAATGGCTGGCCCAAGAAGTCATGAAGGACTCGGCAGAGCACACGCCAGCAACAGATCCACGTTTTGCCCTTGATAATTTCGGGGAAAATTCAGATGACCTCCCATAATTCACACTGGGATTGGGCACAATGAGTGCAAGCAGATCAATCAGCTAGAAAACAAATGAACTTTAATCCCCGTGCTTTAGGCTGGACAGCCATTCCGCAACGCATTCGCGGCATGTTCAATTTGAACGACCCGCGCTGGGGTCGTGGAGACGACAAGCCATCCCAAGAGGGGCAAGACAGCTCGCATCCTTCCGCGCCGCCCTCTGGCCAGTCTCAACAACCCCATGGCAATCCTTCGGGTTCATCTTCCAACAAACCGGGTGCCCAATCGGGTCCCCCTGATTTGGACGAACTTTGGCGTGATCTGAATCGCAAGCTGTCTCAGTTCTTGGGTGGCAAAAATGGCGGACCACCCCACAAAGGTCCACCCAACGGCGCTTCTCCCAATGGCATTCCCCCTGTCTTCAGGAATTTAGGTGTTGGCGTTATTTTGGGCGCTTTGTTGCTGATCTGGATGGGCACTGGCTTCTTCATTGTGCAAGAGGGTCAACAAGCTGTGATCACGCAGTTTGGCAAGTACAAAGCCACTGTTGGTGCTGGTTTTAATTGGCGCTTGCCTTATCCCATTCAAAAGCATGAGTTGGTGTTTGTGACTCAAATTCGTTCAGTTGACATTGGCCGCGACAATGTCATCAAGGCCACCGGTTTGCGTGAATCCGCCATGCTGACGGAAGACGAGAACATCGTCGAAATTAAATTTGCAGTGCAGTACCGTTTGAACGATGCACGCGCCTATTTGTTTGAAAGCAAAAATCCCACCGAAGCCGTCGTTCAAGCTGCTGAAACAGCTGTGCGTGAAGTGGTCGGCAAAATGAAAATGGACTCAGCCCTTGCAGAAGAGCGAGATCAAATTGCACCGCGCGTTCGTGCGCTGATGCAAAACATTCTGGACCGTTACAAGGTGGGCATTGAAGTAGTTGGCATCAACTTGCAGCAAGGTGGCGTGCGTCCACCCGAGCAAGTGCAGGCTGCATTCGACGATGTGCTCAAAGCGGGGCAAGAACGTGAACGCGCTAAAAACGAAGCGCAAGCTTACGCCAACGATGTGGTACCACGTGCAGTGGGTGCAGCGTCTCGTTTGAAAGAAGAGTCGCAGGCCTATCGCGAGCGAATTGTGGCGCAGGCCGAAGGTGACGCACAACGCTTCAAAGCGGTGTTGCCCGAGTACCAAAAAGCCCCTCAGGTGACGCGTGATCGCATGTACCTTGACGCCATGCAGCAGATTTACACCAACGTCACCAAGGTGGTGGTGGACAGCAAACAGGGTTCCAACCTGATGTATTTGCCCTTGGACAAATTGATGCAAGTCACCAGTTCACCCTTGGCCCCAGGCGCTACCCCGGAGGTTAATGCCAACGGCAATGCCGCGTCAGCTGCCCCTGCGCAAGTCGCGCCACCTGTTGACCCCAGATCTCGAGACAGCCTTCGCTCTCGTGACCGTGATATTCGTTAAGGACTCAGCAAAATGAATCGTATTGGAATGTGGGCCACGTCCCTGTTGCTGGTCTTGGCTTTGGCCAGTTCAATGTTGTTCGTGGTGGATCAACGCCAATTTGGCGTGGTTTATGCACTCGGTCAAATCAAAGAAGTGATTACCGAGCCAGGTCTGAACATCAAGTTGCCGCCGCCCCTTCAAAATGTCACCTACATCGACAAACGTTTGTTGACTTTGGACAGCCCAGACACCGAACCCATGTTGACTGCAGAAAAGCAGCGTGTGGTCATTGACTGGTACGTGCGTTGGCGCATCACCGATCCAATGGCCTACATTCGTAACGTTGGCTTGGACGAAAAGTCAGGGGCCAATCAATTGAACCGTGTCGTTCGCAACGCTTTTCAAGAGGAAATTAACAAACGCACGGTCAAGGATTTGTTGTCTTTGAGCCGCGATGTTCTGATGAACGACGTCAAACGTGAAGTCTTGGAAAAGGTGCGGGGCGACAAGCCTTGGGGTGTTGATGTGGTGGATGTGCGCATCACGCGCGCTGACTATGTCGATGCCATCACTGAGTCTGTTTACCGACGAATGGAGGCCGAACGCAAACGCGTTGCCAATGAGCTTCGTTCAACCGGTGCGGCCGAAGGTGAAAAAATCCGAGCCGATGCGGATCGTCAACGCGAAGTGACGATTGCCAATGCATACCGCGAAGCCCAAAAAATCAAAGGGCAGGGCGATTCTCAGGCAGCACGCATTTACAACGAAGCTTTTGGACGTGATCCTCAGTTCGCACAGTTTTATCGCAGCTTAGATGCTTACAAAGCCAGCTTTGCCAAGAAGAGCGATGTCATGGTCTTGGACCCTAGCAATTCAGACTTTTTCAAAACCATGCGGGGCAACGTAGCACCTGCACCCGTTGCAGCACCTGCTAAGAAATAAGTGGACTTTGGGGCCTCCATCCTGGCGGCAATTGCCCTGGTTTTGATTTTTGAGGGGCTTTTGCCCCTCATTTCACCCACCCGATGGCGTGAAATGTTCACTCAGTTGTTGCAACTCCAAGACGGTCAAATTCGATTTTTTGGCCTGGCCGTTGTCTTGCTTGGCTTCTTTCTTTTAATTTGGCTCATTTAGACCCTGTTTGAACCGGTAAAATCCCTGTTTTAACAGCCCCCTTATTTGCCATGTCCGCTTGGGTCCTCCCGGATCACATCGCCGATGTCTTGCCTTCAGAAGCCAGACACATCGAAGAACTCCGAAGATTGCTTTTAGACACAGCCCGAAGCTATGGCTTTGAGTTGGTGTCGCCGCCCCTGCTGGAGCACATTGAGTCTTTGCTCACTGGCACAGGCAAGGCCCTTGACCTTCAAACCTTCAAACTGGTCGATCAAATATCAGGTCGCATGATGGGTTTGCGTGCCGACACCACGCCACAAGTTGCGCGCATTGATGCGCATTTGCTCAACCGCCAAGGCGTCACTCGCCTTTGCTACTGTGGCCCCGTTTTACACACCCAACCCGACCGTCCGCACGCCACGCGCGAGCCTTTGCAATTGGGCGCCGAAATTTTTGGTCACGCAGGCCTAGAGGCCGATTTAGAAGTCTTGCAATTGGCCCTTGACTGTTTGCATGCAGCGCAAATGGGTGAGGTGCTGGTGGACTTGGCCGATGCGCGAATTGTCAGCAGCTTGCTTGAAGGCTTGTCTTTGAATGAAGCCACGCGGGGCGATGTGTATGCCGCCTTGGCGTCCAAAAATTCTTCTGCCCTTGCTGAATTGACTCAAAAATTTCCAACGGACATTCAAGCTGGATTGATGAGTCTCATTGATTTGTACGGCGATGCATCTGTCTTGAACCGTGCACTGGCCATATTGCCCGCCAAGCCCAAAATCCAATTGGCCATTGAACAGTTGAAATGGCTCAGTGAACAACTGCCGCAAGTTCAATTTAAATTTGATTTAGCCGACGCTCGTGGCTATGCGTATTACAGCGGACTGCGATTTGCAATTTATGCCAAAGGCGCCAGTGACGCAGTGGTTCGCGGTGGTCGTTATGACGGTGTGGGTGCTGTGTTCGGCCACGAAATCAGCCGAGATCGGCCAGCTGTCGGTTTCAGTTTGGATCTGAAGCAGTGGGTCGGTGCAGTGCCTCAACTCACGCTCAAGGCGGCCATTCGCGCACCTTGGGGAATGTCGCCTGATTTGCGTTTGGCGATTGCCAAACTTCGCCATCAAGGCGAAACAGTTGTCTGTATCTTGCCGGGACACGACAGCGAAATTGATGAATTCCAATGTGATCGCCAACTCATCGAAGTGGCGGGGCAGTGGGTAGTTAAAGCCATTGAAAACAAAGCAAAATGAACATGACCAAAGGACGTAACGTTGTCGTTGTGGGCACCCAGTGGGGTGACGAGGGCAAGGGTAAATTAGTGGACTGGCTGACTGAAAGTGCACAAGGTGTTGTGCGCTTTCAAGGCGGTCACAACGCAGGCCACACCTTGGTGATCAATGGCGTCAAAACAGCGCTGCATTTGATTCCCAGTGGCATCATGCGCCCTGGCGTGAAGTGTTACATCGGCAATGGTGTGGTGCTGTCCGCTGGGAAGTTGTTTGAAGAAATTGCGGGCCTGGAAAAAGCGGGTGTTGAAGTGCGCTCGCGTTTGCGCATCAGCGAAGCCTGTCCTTTGATCTTGCCATTCCATGCGGCCATTGATGTGGCACGCGAAGCGGCGCGCGAACAGGGTGGCGCTGAGAAAATTGGCACGACAGGTCGTGGCATTGGCCCTGCCTACGAAGACAAAATTGCGCGTCGTGCACTGCGTGTTCAAGACTTGAAATATCCAGAACGATTTGCAGGCAAGCTTAAAGAGTTGTTGGACTTGCACAACCATGTGCTAACCACTTTCTTGGGTTCAGAGAAATTCACTTTTGGTGATGCCCTCAAGCCATACATTCAAAATGGCCAAGTTCAGTTTGACGTGGTTTACAAAGAGGCGATGGAACACGCAGCGCTGCTCAAACCCATGATGGCCGACGTGTCTCGCGAACTCAATGATGCACATCGTTTAGGTGCCAACTTGCTGTTTGAAGGTGCACAAGGTACTTTGCTCGACATCGATCACGGCACTTATCCTTATGTCACTTCCAGCAATTGCGTGGCAGGCAATGCCGCAGCGGGCTCAGGTGTCGGCCCTGGCATGTTGCACTACGTGTTGGGCATTACCAAAGCATATTGCACACGCGTCGGCGGCGGTCCTTTCCCGACCGAACTAGAATGGGAAAAAGAAGGCACACCCGGTTGGCACATGAGCACGGTGGGCGCTGAAAAAGGTGTGACCACTGGCCGCAGCCGCCGCTGTGGTTGGTTCGATGCCGCTTTGCTCAAGCGCAGCGCACAAGTCAATGGCTTGTCGGGCTTGTGCATTACCAAGCTGGATGTGTTGGATGGCTTGAAAGAGTTGCAACTCTGCACAGGTTACGAACTCGATGGCGAAGTTGTCGACATTCTGCCGATGGGGGCCGATGACATTGCCCGTTGCAAACCCATTTATGAAACCATTCAAGGCTGGACTGACAGCACGGTCGGTGTGACGCAGTTGGACAAATTGCCAGTCAATGCCCGTTTGTATTTGCAACGCATTGAAGAGGTTACGGGTGTACCCATTCACATGGTCTCCACCAGCCCAGACCGTGATCACACCATCTTGATGCACAACCCCTTTGCGGCCACTCATTAATTCATTTTCAACACCTCATTGCACTTTGGTGTGCAGTGAAAAAACCATCGGAGAAAATTCATGCTGACTGAAGACGGCAAACACCTGTACGTAAGCTACGACGAGTACCACAACCTGATTGAAAAGCTGGCCATCAAGGTGCACCAATCCGGCTGGGAATTTGACACCATCTTGTGCTTGGCCCGTGGCGGCATGCGTCCAGGCGACATTTTGTCGCGTATTTTTGACAAGCCTTTGGCCATCATGTCGACCAGCTCTTATCGCGCAGATGCAGGCACTGTTCAAGGTCACTTGGACATCGCCCGTTTCATCACAACCCCTAAAGGCGAGATCGCTGGCCGTGTTTTGTTGGTGGACGATTTGGCCGACTCGGGTCACACCTTGAACGCGGTGGTCAATATGCTCAAAACCAACTACAAGCCCATCACTGAATTGCGCAGTGCCGTGATTTGGACAAAGGGTGTTTCCGGTTTTCAGCCTGATTACTCGGTTGACTTTTTGCCTACCAACCCTTGGATTCATCAACCATTTGAAGGCTATGACAGCCTCAATCCAGAAAAATTGATGGAAAAGTGGAAAGTCTGAAGGTAGGATGTTGGGATGTCTGAAAAAAACACATCCCACACGTCAACCCAACTGATACACCACGGCTACACGCCACCGGCTGAGTTCCAAGCGCCTCAGCCGGGTATTTTCAAAGCCTCAACGGTTTTCTTTCCCAATGTGGCCGCCATGCGCCAGCGAGAGTGGAAAGACAAATCTGCCTACACCTACGGCACACACGGTACCCCCTCATCCTTCACCTTAGAAGAACGCCTTTGCACCTTAGAAGGTGGCAAACATTGCGTCCTCACGCCCAGTGGTTTGTCCGCATTGGCGGTGGCGGCATTTGCCGTTCTGAAAACTGGCGACCACGTGCTCCTGCCAGACAATTCGTATGGCCCCAACAAAACCTTGGCGGAAGGTGAATTGCAGTCCTTTGGCATCACGCACACGTACTACGATGCCATGAATCCCAAAGACCTGGCTGACAAAATTCAAGCCAACACCAAGCTGGTTTGGCTGGAGGCGCCAGGCTCTGTCAGCATGGAGTTTCCTGACCTCATTGCGTTGGTTCAAACATGCAAAACGCACTCGGTGATCACGGCCTTGGACAACACTTGGGGCGCAGGCTTGGCTTTCAAGCCCTTTGATTTGTTAGGCGACGGCAGTCTGTCTGTTGACATGACAGCCCATGCCTTGACCAAGTACCCCAGTGGGGGTGGCGATGTCCTGATGGGCAGCGTCATGACCTGTGACGATGGTTTGGCCATGAAGCTCAAACTGACCATGATGCGATTGGGCATTTGTGTGGGGCCCAACGATGTCGAGTCGATTTTGCGTTCACTGCCCACCATCACATTGCGCTACGAGGCTCAAGATCAAACAGCTCGAAAATTGGCCACTTGGTGGCAATCCCAAACGGCGTGTGTGCAAGTGATGCATCCTGCCATTGAAGGCTCGCCTGGCCACGCTCACTGGAAAGCTTTGTGTGCCCCTCATGGGGGGGCCGGTCATGCGGCGGGTCTGTTCAGTGTCATGCTAAGCCCCAAACTGACGCAAACTCAAGTGGATGCGTTTTGCGACACTTTGAAGCTCTTCAAAATTGGCTACAGTTGGGGCGGCCCTGTGAGTTTGGTGGTGCCTTACAACATCGCCAGCATGCGCTCCGATTGGCCTGCACAGTTGCAGCCAGGCTTCTTGGTTCGATTCTCTACGGGATTTGAATCTGCCGATGATTTGATGGCTGATTTGTCACAAGCCGCAACGCGCTGCTTGAATATTTGATCAATTTGCCAAGAGATGGATGGCAAGCTGATACAGTGGATCCCATTCATTAGAAAGAAACATCTTGGCAACTCCCAATTACGGCTACGAAAAACGTCAAAAAGAATTGGCGAAGAAGCGCAAGAAAGAAGACAAACTGAAAGCCAAAGCTGAGCGCAAATTGGACTCGCCCGACGGTGAGTCCAATGACCCAGAACTGGGTCAAGATTCAGATTCGAATTCAGAGCCCCATACTTCTCAGTCCAATTTGCAACAGCCCTGAATTGCTTTTCTTTTAAGGCTTTGCCTGTAGCATTTTTTTCAATTGCGGCCACACATTTTTCATCATCAAGGGCTGTGCTTTTTCGTTTGGATGAATGCGGTCGGCCTGAAACCACTTCAAGGGATCGGGGTCGTCTGCAACGCCTTTGAGAAACTGCTGGTTCAAGGCTGCTCCCGTCGACTTGCTGACCTTTTCATAAGCCGTTGACATTTGCTTCAGGTAATTGGCGCCGTAGTTGGGCGGGACTTGCATCGCAATCACCAACACCTTGGCACCCGTTGCTTGACTGGCTTTGATCATCGTCAACAAATTGCTTTGGGTCAGGTTCATGTCCAAGCCTCGCAATGCGTCGTTGCCCCCCAGCTCAATGATGACCACATGGGGTTGGTGAAGTTTGAGCAGCGAGGGCAGTCGCGTGACGCCCCCTGAAGTTGTGTCACCACTGATGCTGGCATTGATCAATTGAACGGGCGTTGATTCGCGCTGGGCTTGTTGGGCCATGTGATCGACCCAGCCTGTGCCACGCGTCAGTCCATACTCGGCACTCAGTGAATCTCCCACGATCAAGACTTTGGGGGCTTGTGTGGGTGTCTGTGTTGAGGTGTTTTGCGCAAAGCTCGTCGCAACAGATAAACCCATGGCCAACAAGCCCACAACAAGGCGGTTAAAGTGTCGAAATCGCAATAAAGGTAGGTGCATGTCAGAAACAATCATTTCAATCCAGCACGTCAGCAAAGCCGTACAGGATGTCAGCGGAACGCTGTCTATTTTGCGTGATATTGATTTCACCGTAAAAGCTGGGGAGACTGTGGCCATTTTGGGCGCATCCGGCTCGGGCAAAAGTACATTGTTGTCATTGATGGCGGGCCTTGATACGCCTACAGAGGGTCGTGTCATGTTGGCGGGCAAATCTTTGTTTGACATGTCAGAAGACGAACGTGCAGCATGGCGCGGTCAGCAATTGGGATTTGTCTTTCAGAATTTTCAACTCATGGGGCATTTGACCGCGCTGGAAAACGTCATGTTGCCACTAGAGCTGGCGGGTCATCGAGATGCATCTCGTTTGGCCAAGGACATACTGACCCAGGTTGGCTTGTCGCAGCGTTTGACGCATTTCCCCAAAGTGTTGAGTGGTGGGGAGCAACAACGGGTGGCATTGGCCAGGGCTTTTGTGGTTCAGCCTCAGCTTTTGTTGGCGGATGAGCCGACAGGCAGTCTCGATGCGCAAACCGGTGAAAGCATCATGGATTTGATGCTCTCCATGAATCAAGCCCGAGGGACCACCCTCATTTTGGTCACACACGACCACAAATTGGCCCAGCGTTGCCATAGAACGCTCACTTTGCAAGCTGGACAGCTCATATCCCAAGGATAATCGGGGCATGTCTTCTCCCAAAGTTCTGTTTGGCTTTCATGCCGTGGGTGTCCGTTTGAAAACGGCACCGCAATCCATTGTTGAAATTTATTTCGAGTCCACCCGCCGCGATGCTCGCATGCGCCAATTCATTGAACGCGCTCAAGAGGCCGGTGTTCGACTCATTGAAGCAGACAGCATGCGTTTGGCCAAGTTGGCCGGCAGCCACGGCCACCAAGGCGTGGCTGCGCGCGTAGAAACACTGCCCCAAGCGCATTCCCTCGACGATTTGTTAGATCAAGTTCAAGGGCCACCTTTGCTGTTGGTTTTGGATGGCATCACGGACCCCCATAACTTAGGTGCATGCTTGCGTGTGGCCGATGGCGCCGGTGCGCATGCCGTCATTGCCCCAAAGGACCATGCTGCTGGCATCAATGCCACAGTGGCCAAGGTGGCCAGTGGTGCTGCTGAAACAGTCCCTTATTTCATGGTGACCAATTTGGCGCGCACTTTGGGTGAAT
Source organism: Limnohabitans sp. Hippo4 (assembly GCF_003063605.1). Classification (NCBI taxonomy): domain Bacteria; kingdom Pseudomonadati; phylum Pseudomonadota; class Betaproteobacteria; order Burkholderiales; family Comamonadaceae; genus Limnohabitans; species Limnohabitans sp. Hippo4. The sequence goes on from NZ_NESE01000001.1 coordinate 96,505, forward strand.
TGAAAGAACGCGCCATTTGGGTGATTGGTACCAGTGGTGACGCGTCCAAAAATATTTACCAGGTGGACCTCAAAGCGCCTGTTGCGTTGGTGCTGGGTGCAGAAGGTCCAGGCATGCGTCAATTAACGCGCAAGACCTGCGATGAGTTGGTTAGCATCCCGATGCAAGGCGCTGTTGAAAGCCTGAATGTGTCTGTGGCCAGTGGTGTTTGCTTGTTTGAAGCCGTGCGGCAACGTCTGGCTTAAAGCAGGCCAGCACCACCCAAAACGCCACCAATGGCAATCATCCACAGCAGATGCAAATTGGTTCTCAGCATCAATACCGTTGCAGCCGCCGTGACCAACCAAAGCTTCCAGTCTTGCTGAAAGTCTCGGTGAGCGGCTGACAGCAACCATCCGGTCGACACCAACAGGCCAATGACAATAGGGGCCATGCCAGATTTGAAGGCGCGCACAGAGCGTAAATTTCGATTTTTATGGGTCCATTGAGTGGCTTGGTACGTCAAGATGGAGGAGGGCAGCATGATGCCCACCATGGTGATGAATACACCCATCATGCCTAACGCCCATGCATGCGGACCTGCAGACAATCCGCCACCCGCATTGAGGCCAATGTTCCATCCCATCAAAGCCACAAACAACACATTGGGGCCAGGGGCTGACTGAGCCAATGCGATTGATGAGGAGAATGAGGCATCGGTCAGCCAATTTTTCTCGTCCACCAAATACCGATGCATTTCAGGCGCGGTGGTGATGGCACCTCCCACGCCAAGCACTGACAGCAGGGCAAAGTGCGTGAACAGACTCAGCCAATCCTGAGGACTTAAATTCAAGACCTCATTCATTTGGTGTCACCCTCTTGCAGCTTGGATGTGATCCCCAAAGCACGGTAAGTGAGTAGGCAAGCGAGCAGCCCTAAGCCGAGCAAGACCCAAATCAAAGAAATGCGAAAAATACCAACCGCCGCGAAAGTGATAAGGGCAAAGGTAATGGCCAGCCAAAGCCCGAGCGGGTTTTGAGGCATTGTCTTGGAGAGTTTCAAGCCTGTTGCAATGATCAAGCCGCCCGACACAGCCCCCATGCCTTTGAGCGCACCTTGTGCCACAGCACTGTCTGACACGCCACCGAACAAAATGGCCAAGGTCAAGACCAGCAGCATGGGCGCCATGATCAGGCCACTGACTGCAGCCAGTGCACCCGCGAGACCAAAATATTTTCCGCCCAACATCAAGCAAAGGTTGACCACATTGGGGCCTGGCATGACTTGCGCTACCGACCATTCCTCCACAAATTGCGCTTGTGTGAGCCACTTTCGACGGTTGACCAATTCGTGTTGAACGATGACCAAGACGCCGCCAACACCCTGAAGAGCCATCAGGGTGAAAGCAACGAAGAGTTCGGTCTTTGATTGGGGTTGTCGAATTTCAGATTCTTCAGAAGTCATGCGTCAATTATCCTTGAGACGCAGAACCGGTATTTGCATCTGCCCAGACCAATTTGCCTTGGCCCAGATCGTTCAGTGCCTGTTGCCACTTCACTGACTGAGCTTTGGGAATTTCCAGTACAAATTGAACCAAACTTTCATGGCTGACACTCAAAATACTGACTTCCGCCATTTGAGCTTGCCGTCGAAGCCAGCCCTCCATGTCATAGGGGACCCAACAGATCAGTTCAATTCTGGGGACGATGGGTGACTTTTCAGCGAACAGAAGCGCTTGTGCAACAGCATCGGTATAGGCTCTGACCAAGCCGCCCGCACCCAGTTTGATACCCCCAAAATATCGAACCACGGTGGCCACCACACCGTCCAAATCTTGATGCCGCAAGACTTCCAGCATCGGTCTTCCTGCAGTGCCGCTGGGTTCGCCATCGTCTTGGGCCGCAGAATCACCTCCGGCCAGCATGGCCCAACAAACATGAACGGCATCGGGGTGGGCTTGCTTGAGGTGCAAAACGAGTGCTTGCGCCTCTGCACGATTCTTGACCGGCTGAACACGGGCCAAAAAGCGGCTTTTTTTAATGACCAACTCATGGTCGACCGGCGCTAGCAAAGTCATGGGCATGGCTCAATTATCGGATGAGAAAGACCTTTCAACCGACACAGACCTTGTAGAGGCTCTAAACTCGGGGGATTCCTCTCCAGGTTGGTTCATGAACGCCTTCGTCGATGTCTCCTTTTTTCCGCGTGAAGCGAAACCCCTGACCAGTTATCGCAAGTTCTGGGCAGCGCGCTTTGGCACGGCCCCGTTTTTGCCCATGAGCCGTTCAGAAATGACCCAGCTGGGTTGGGACAGTTGCGACATCATTTTGGTCACAGGCGATGCCTATGTTGATCACCCAAGCTTCGGCATGGCTGTCATTGGCCGCATGCTTGAGGCGCAAGGTTTCAGGGTCGGCATCATTGCCCAGCCAGACTGGCAAAGCGCTGAACCATTCAAAGCCTTGGGCAAACCCAATTTGTTTTGGGGCGTTACAGCTGGCAACATGGATTCCATGATTAACCGGTACACGGCGGATCGCAAAATTCGTTCTGATGATGCCTACACCCCCGGCGATATCGGTGGAAAACGCCCCGACCGTGCTGCCATTGTCTACAGCCAACGATGCCGTGAAGCGTTTCCAGATGTGCCCATTGTTCTGGGTGGCATCGAGGGTTCTCTGCGCCGCATTGCACACTACGATTACTGGTCAGACAAGGTTCGACGCTCCATCGTGGTCGATAGCAAATGTGATTTGTTGCTGTATGGCAATGCCGAGCGTGCTGTGGTTGAAATTGCGCACCGTTTGGCCGCCAAAGTCCCTGTGCAAGAAATTACGGATGTTCGAGGTACTGCGTTTGTGCGCCGTCAAACGCCTGAAGGCTGGTTTGAAATTGACTCAACCACCGTTGATACTCCAGGGCATGTCGAAGCCCATATCAATCCGTATTTGATGATTTCGGAGCAAGCCAAAAGCAATGGCGCCAGTTGTGCCCGTGAGGATGAAGCACAGGCTGTGGCAAATCAAGAGAATGCCAAAGCCAGCCTTTCGAATTTGAAAACAGAACAAACCCTTCAGTTTGTGTCTAATCCCAACATGCCAGCGCTCAAAGGCAAAGGCTTGCACAAGGTGCCTCCCCGCGATCGAAGTGTGATTCGCTTGCCCAGTTATGAGCAAGTTAAAAGCGATCCCGTCCTGTATGCGCACGCCAATCGTGTGTTGCATTTGGAGACCAATCCAGGCAATGCACGTTGTTTGGTTCAAGCCCATGGCGAAGACCATACAGCGCGTGATGTGTGGATGACGCCACCCCCCATTCCTTTGACAACGGCTGAAATGGATGCGGTGTTTGACTTGCCCTATGCGCGCAGTCCTCATCCCAGCTATGCAGACGAAAATGGTTCGCACGATGGTGCAACCAAAATTCCTGCATGGGAGATGATTCGCTTCTCGGTCAACATCATGCGAGGTTGCTTTGGCGGGTGTACTTTCTGTTCAATCACCGAACACGAAGGTCGCATCATTCAAAGTCGAAGTGAAGCCTCCGTGCTGCGAGAAATTGAAGACATTCGCGACAAAGTCAAAGGCTTCACCGGTGTCATTTCAGACTTGGGCGGTCCTACGGCCAACATGTACCGTTTGGGATGCAAAAGTCCCGAGATTGAAGCGGCGTGTCGCAAACCCAGTTGTGTGTTCCCCGGCATTTGCAGCAACCTCACCACCGACCACGGTCCTTTGGTTCAGATGTATCGCAAAGCCCGCAGTATCAAGGGCATCAAGAAAATTCTGATCGGTTCTGGTTTGCGTTATGACTTGGCCGTTCAGAGTCCAGAGTACGTCAAAGAGTTGGTCACGCACCATGTCGGTGGCTATCTGAAAATTGCGCCTGAGCACACCGAGAAGGGTCCGCTGTCCAAAATGATGAAGCCCGGCATTGGTACTTACGATCGCTTCAAAAGCATGTTTGACAAGTTCAGCGCAGAAGCGGGCAAGAAACAATTTTTGGTGCCTTATTTCATTGCGGCTCATCCAGGCACCAGCGACGAAGACATGATGAATTTGGCCATCTGGCTCAAGAAAAACGGTTTCAGAGCAGACCAAGTTCAAACTTTCTACCCCAGTCCCATGGCCAGCGCCACGGCCATGTACCACACCACACGCAATCCGCTGCGCAAAGTGACACGCGACAGTGAAAAAGTGGATGTTGTGAAAGGGGAGAAGCGTCGTCGTTTGCACAAGGCTTTCTTGCGTTACCACGATGCCAATCACTGGCCCTTGTTGAGGGACGCCTTGAAAGCAATGGGCCGTGCTGATTTGATTGGCAATGGCAAACACCACCTCATTCCTACGTGGCAACCTTTGTCGGATGAGTATCAGAGCGCGCGCCGCAAGAACAGCACCCCCACGGGTTCACCCCGCAAGGGCCAAGTGCTGACGCAGCATACCGGATTGCCACCGCGCAAAAAGCGCTAAGCAAGGCCTGATCCGATGCGGCGACTAGGCAGCTTCAAGCCTGCAAGACTTGCAACAACTCGGTCTCAATTTCAATTTGCTCACGGTTGTGTTGCAATGCAGAGCCTTCAATTAAGAAGGTGTCTTCTACACGTTCACCCAAGGTACTGATCTTGGCCAACTTGAGGCTGATACCGTGCTTTGCCAAAACGGTGGCCACGCTGTAAAGCAAACCCAATCGATCGCTTGCCGAAATACCCAAGAGCCAGCTTTGGGCTTTTTCGTCGGGGTGCAAGGTGATGCGGGGTGCAATGGGGAAATTTTTCACACGCCGAGAGACACGTCCTTTTGTAGGTGCGGGCAGTGTTCCTTGACTGTCAATGGTGCTGCACAACCCAGACTCCACCATGGTGATCAACTCACGGTAATGCTCCGGGAGCAAAGACGTCACTACTTGGAATGTATCGAGGGCGTAGCCATTGTTGGCGGTGTGAATTTTGGCATCCAAAATGCTAAATCCGGCTTGATCAAAATAGCCGCAAATGCGCGCAAACAAATCGGGTTGATCGGCGGTGTAAACCAAAATCTGCAAGCCTTCGCCGATGGGGGAGATGCGTGCGCGAACGATGCTTTTGCCATCTAAGTTGGCTATGGCGGTTTCACCAGGTTTGGCAACGTAGCGCGAAAGTTGGCGTGCATGCCAAGCAATTTCGCTGGCGTCATGACGCATGAAGTAGCCCACGTCCAAGGTATCCCATAATGCCTTTTGGCCATCGTGCGGTTCGGAGTGACGTGCCAATTCAATCAAGGCATCACGTTTACGGGCTTCAATTTCGGCATTGGCATCAGGCGCACGACCGCCCAACACGCGCAAGGTGTATCTGTACAAATCTTCGAGTAACTTGCCTTTCCAGGCATTCCACACTTTGGGACTGGTGCCACGAATGTCGGCCACTGTCAACAGGTACAGGGCCGTTAAATGACGTTCGTTGCCCACACGTTTGGCAAACGCTGCAACGACGTCCGGATCGCTCAAGTCTTCCTTTTGAGCCACATGGCTCATGGTCAAGTGCTCCCCGACCAAGAAAGCAATCAGCTTGGCATCTTCTTTGGGGATACCGTGATGCCTGCAAAATTGTTGAACTTCAGCCACACCCAACTTCGAGTGATCGCCACCGCGCCCTTTGGCGATGTCGTGAAACAGGGCGGCTGTGTAGAGGATGTAGGGCTTGTCCCATCCTGCTGCAAGTTGAGAGCAAAATGGGTACTCGTGCGCATGGTCTGCAATGAAAAAACGGCGGACGTTGCGCAAGACCATCATGATGTGCTGGTCCACGGTATAGACGTGAAACAGATCGTGCTGCATCTGACCCACAATGTTTCTGAACACCCACAGGTATCGACCCAACACGGAAGTTTGGTTCATCAAGCGAAGTGCATGCGTGATGCCTTGACTTTCCTGCAAAATTTTCAGAAATGTAGCGCGGTTGACAGGATCGCGCCGAAACTTGGCATCCATGACGTTGCGAACGTTGTAGAGCGCACGCAAGGTTTTGGCTGACAGGCCCTTCACGCCGTGCGTTTGCTGGTACATCAAGAATGTCTCAAGAATGGCGTGTGGGTGCTTTTGGTACAAGTCATCTTGTGCCACTTCCAACAAACCATTGCGTTCGTCAAAATGATCGTTCAAACGCCTCACTTCAATGCGAATGTCGCCGCGTTGCGCTTGCAGATACGCTTCGATGTTGAGCATCAAAATTTGGTTCAACTGCGTCACAGCCTTGGCAGCCCAGTAGTATTGACGCATCAGCACTTCACTGGCGCGCTGGGTGTGTTTGCCCTCTGGTGTACTTTTGGCTTGATACCCAAAACTTTCGGCCAGTGCATGTTGCAAATCAAAAACCAAGCGATCTTCTCGACGTTTGGCCAGCAAATGAAGCCTTGCGCGGATGAGGCTTAAAACGGCTTCGTTGCGTTTGATCTGCTTAACTTCTAAAGGAGTGGCCAAACCTTTGATTGCCAAATCGTCCCAAGTACTTCCCAAGCCTGCAGCCCGTGTGACCCACAAGATGATTTGCAAATCGCGCAAACCACCAGGTGATTCTTTGCAATTGGGCTCAAGAGAATAGGGCGTGTTTTCAAATTTGTTGTGGCGCTGCTGAAGTTCCAGTGATTTGGCTACAAAAAAAGCATGGGGGTCCATGGCGGCTTGGTAGCTACTTTGAAACTTCGCAAACAAAGATTTGCTGCCGGTGATGTAGCGGCTCTCGAGCAGCGAAGTTTGCACCGTGATGTCTTTGGCAGACTCCTCTAGGCAATCCTTGAGGGTACGGACACTCGACCCAATTTCCAAGCCGCTGTCCCAGCAACTGCCGATGAAATTCTCAAGTTTGGTTTTGAGTTCTTCTGACGCATCAGGATTGGCGTGGTCGGGCAACAAGACCAGCACATCCAAGTCGGAGGAGGGGAACAACTCGCCCCGTCCAAAACCGCCGACGGCAATGAGGCTTTCACCATTGTCAAAGCCAGCTTGGTTCCACAGTTGGATCAATAATTTGTCGGCCAGCGTGGCCAATCGCATCAGGCTGCGTTTCAAACCACGGCCATTGGCTGCGCTGTTGGCAATGTTGGCCCACAACGCTTGCTTTTCTTGACGATAGGAGTCTCGAAATGCCGACAAGTCAGCCATGGTCTTAGCCCTTGATGAAAGCGGGAACGGGTGGGCTTCCTGCTGACAAAGTCAGGACTTCGTAGCCCGTATCCGTCACCAAGATGGTGTGTTCCCACTGGGCTGACAAAGAGCGGTCTTTGGTGACGATGGTCCAACCATCGCCCATTTCCTTGATCTCGCGTTTGCCTGCGTTGATCATGGGTTCAATGGTGAAGGTCATGCCGGGCTTGAGCTCTTCTAGGGTGCCAGGTTTTCCATAATGCAAAACTTGAGGCTCCTCATGAAACACGCGCCCAATGCCATGACCGCAAAACTCACGAACAATGGAAAAGCCCATGTTCTCTGCGAATTTTTGAATGGCCCAACCAATGTCGCCTAAGCGAGCGCCCGGTTTGACTTGCGCAATGCCATGCCACATGGCTTCGTAGGTGGCGTTGCAAAGTCTTTTGGCCGCAATGGAAACGTCGCCCACCATGAACATGCGGCTGGTGTCGCCATGCCACCCATCTTTGATGACAGTGATGTCAATGTTGACGATGTCACCTTTTTTCAAGGCTTTCTCATTGGGGATGCCGTGGCAAACCTGATGGTTAATGGAAGTGCAAATGGATTTGGGATAGGGCGAATAACCTGGGGGCTGGTAGTTCAGTGGGGCTGGAATGGTGCCTTGAACATTGACCATGTAATCGTGGGCCAATTTGTCCAGTTCGTTGGTGGTGACACCTGGCACCACAAAGGGTGTCAAATAATCGAGTACTTCGGAAGCCAGTCGGCCGGCGACTCGCATGCCTTCTGCGCCTTGGGGGTCTTTGGGGGTGATCGTCATGGGGGGTGATTATCCCATCCAACGGGTAACTTTGCTCAAAATGGACTTGTCAGCGGTTAAAATAAGCACTCGTTCAATGCCCCAGTCAGCGGCATTTGAGACACTTTCCCTACTGCCCTCAAGGCCACCCTGTGACCCTGCAAACTCTCATTTTGGACGGCGGCAACGCCCTCAGCGAATTCCGTATTCAGCAACTTCTGCCGCGCCTGCAGGTCATTTGCCCCGATGTGACGGGTCTGTCTGGCCACTTCCTCCACCTCGTTGCCAGCGAGTCGCCCCTCTCAGACGATGCGCAGAAGGTTCTAGCTTCCCTGCTGACTTACGGTGACCCTGCAGTGCCCACGGCCAACAGCAAATTGGATTGGCACCTTTGTGTATCGCCTCGTTTAGGGACAGTGTCACCATGGGCATCCAAAGCCACGGACATTGCACACAACTGTGGCCTGACGGTTCGCCGCATCGAACGCTTGGTTGAATACCGCCTGCAAATGCGTTCTGCATCTCAGGTGCAAAACCTGCAGCCACAAATTCAGTTGGCTTTGGCCGATTTGTTGCACGACCGCATGACAGAGTCCATCCTTGCAAAACGCGAAGATGCATTGGCCCTGTTCACAGAACTTCAAGCGCAAGCCCTTTTGCATGTGGATGTTTTGAAGGATGGACGCACAGCATTGGTCAAGGCCAATCAAGAATTTGGCTTGGCCTTGGCCGAAGATGAAATTGATTATTTGCTGAGCTCATTTCAGCACTTGGGCCGCAACCCTACGGACGTTGAGTTGATGATGTTTGCGCAGGCCAACAGCGAGCACTGCCGTCATAAAATTTTCAACGCCCAATTCACCATCGATGGACAAGCCCAATCTCATAGCTTGTTTGGCATGATTCGCCATACCCATCAGCAAAACCCTCAACACACTGTTGTGGCGTATTCAGACAACGCGTCCATCATGACTGGCCATGAAGTTGAACGTTTTGTCGCGAAAAATGGTGGCGCCTATGCCAAAGAAAAAGCGCTTCACCATGTGTTGATGAAAGTTGAGACGCACAACCATCCCACCGCCATTTCGCCTTTCCCTGGCGCTTCAACCGGGGCAGGTGGTGAGATTCGTGACGAAGGTGCGACAGGACGAGGCTCCAAACCCAAAGCCGGTTTAACAGGATTTACAGTCTCCAAATTGTGGAACAGTCCACACGGTAAACCTGATCACATGGCCAGTCCGTTGCAGATCATGACCGAAGGCCCATTGGGGGGCGCAGCGTTCAACAATGAATTTGGCCGTCCTAACTTGTTGGGTTACTTTCGTGAGTATGAACAAGAAGTGGACGGTGTTTTGCGGGGTTATCACAAGCCCATCATGATTGCGGGAGGCTTGGGCGTCATCGACGACATTCAAACCCAAAAGATCCAATTTCCTGCGGGCACGCTGCTGATTCAATTGGGCGGCCCAGGCATGCTGATTGGCATGGGTGGCAGTGCGGCCAGTTCCATGGCATCCGGCACCAACGCAGCCAACTTGGATTTCGATTCTGTTCAACGTGGCAATCCTGAAATTGAACGTCGCGCGCAAGAGGTCATCAACCATTGCTGGGTGATGGGCAAAGACAATCCTATTTTGGCGATTCACGATGTGGGGGCCGGCGGTTTGTCCAATGCCTTCCCAGAACTCACCAACGACGCAGGTCGTGGGGCGCGTTTTGATTTGCGCGCAGTGCCTTTGGAAGCCTCTGGCTTGTCCCCCAAAGAAATTTGGTCCAACGAAAGTCAAGAGCGCTACGTTTTGGCCATCGCACCTGAATCTTTGCCTCAATTCAAAGCCTTTTGCGAGCGCGAGCGTTGCCCATTTGCCGTCGTAGGTGTTGCCACTGAAGAGCGTCAATTGATTTTGGCCGATGGCCAAGCCACATCACCTGAAACCGAAAATCCCGTCAACATGCCGATGAATGTGCTGTTGGGAAAGCCACCCAAAATGCACCGTGATGTGAAGTCGCTCAAGCGCAATATCACGCCGCTCAATCTCACCGGTGTTGATTTGCAAGACGCAGTGGTTCAAGTCTTGAGCCATCCTACTGTGGCTTCCAAACGTTTCCTCATCACCATTGGTGACCGCACAGTGGGCGGCTTGACGCACAGAGATCAAATGGTCGGTCCATGGCAAGTACCCGTGGCCGATTGCGCAGTCACCTTGGCCGACTATCAAAGTTTCCAAGGTGAGGCCATGAGCATGGGCGAACGCACGCCATTGGCCAGCGTTGACGCAGCGGCATCGGGTCGTATGGCCGTGGCTGAAGCCATTACCAATTTGTTGGCGGCACCCATTGAACTCGACCGCGTCAAACTCAGCGCCAATTGGATGGCTGCTTGCGGCGAACCTGGTGAAGATGCTGCGTTGTATGAAACCGTCAAAGCGGTTGGTCTTGAACTGTGCCCCGCACTGGGTGTGTCAATTCCCGTGGGCAAAGACAGTTTGTCGATGAAAACCCAGTGGGCCGTGGATGGTCAAACACGCAAAGTGACGTCGCCAGTCAGTTTGATTGTCAGTGCCTTCGCCAGTTTGCCGGATGTGCGTAGAACGCTCACGCCTCAATTGAATGCCACCTTGGATGACACGTCGCTCATTCTGATTGATCTCAGCCATGGCCAATCACGCATGGGGGGCAGCATCTTGAGTCAGGTGCTCAATCAATCGGGCGATCAGGTACCTGATTTGGAAACGCCCGCCAATTTGGTCAACTTGGTCAAAGTGATTAATCAATTGCGCACCCAAGACAAACTGCTGGCGTATCACGATCGCAGTGATGGCGGCTTGTTCTGTGCCGTGGCTGAAATGTGTTTTGCCGGACAAGTGGGCGTAGCGCTTAATTTGGACATGCTGGTGACAGAGGGCGATGGCATCTCAGACAGCCGTGCCGACCATGGCGATGCCAAAAACTGGGCTCAACAAGTCAGCGCCCGTCGTCATGAATTGACACTCAAAGCCTTGTTCAATGAAGAACTGGGCGTGGTGATTCAAATCAACACCCAAGATCGCGGGGAAGTGATGCAAGCCTTGCGTGATCATGGCTTGTCCAAACACAGCCACGTCATTGGTAAAACTCGCCCTGTGCAAGCAGCGGTTCAAAAAGGTGTTGGCGAGATCAGCATTTGGCGTGACACCCAAGAGATATTTTCTGCCAAATTAGAAGACCTCCACCAAGTTTGGGACAGCGTCAGTTGGAAAATTTGCCAACAGCGTGACAACCCCGTTTGCGCAGACAGCGAACACGCTTCAGCAGGTAACCCTGCCAATCCTGGTTTGCACGTCGCTTTGACATTCAAGCCAGAGGAGAATGTAGCGGCACCCTGGTTGAATTTGGCCAAACCCAAAGTGGCCATTCTGCGCGAGCAGGGCGTCAACTCGCATGTGGAAATGGCCTATGCATTCGCAGAAGCCGGTTTTGAATCGCACGATGTTCACATGACCGATTTGCAAAGTGGTCGGGTCAGCTTGAAAGACTTTCAAGGCTTGGTGGCTTGCGGTGGTTTCAGTTACGGTGACACCTTGGGCGCAGGCATTGGTTGGGCCCGCAGCATCACATTCAATCCCGCCTTGTCAGAACAATTTAAATCTTACTTTGCGCGCCAAGATACCTTTGGCTTGGGTGTTTGCAATGGTTGCCAGATGTTTGCTGAGTTGGCAGACATCATTCCCGGCGCACAAGATTGGCCACGCTTCACCACCAACCAAAGTGAACGTTTTGAAGCGCGTCTCTCCATGGTGGAAGTCTTGCCGTCGCCCAGTCTGTTTTTCCAAGACATGACCGGTAGTCGTTTGCCCATCGCAGTGGCGCACGGTGAAGGCTATGCAAATTTCAAATACCGCGGCAATGCGAACAAAGCGATTGGCGCCATGCGTTTCGTGGACAACTGGGGTGCCGCCACAGAAGCCTACCCCGCCAATCCCAATGGCAGTCCTGCTGGCTTGACGGCAGTGACAACGGCCGACGGTCGCTTTACGGCCATGATGCCGCATCCTGAGCGTGTGTTCCGCAACGTTCAAATGAGTTTCACCACGGGTGATATTTCATCGCACAGCCCATGGTTGCGCATGTGGCAAAACGCGCGTCGCTGGCTGAAATAAAAAAAGCACTGACACCTTCCGGTGTTCAGTGCTTTCTTCCGAGAAGAACCGCGTCGCGGATGCGTTGCAGTTCTGCTTGTCTTACTGAACCTTGGCTTTAGCGCGCAAGTCTTCTTGGAATTTACCCAGCTTAGATTGCGTCAATTGCTGGGTGATTTGGGGTTTCACTTCATCCAATTTAGGCAATTGAGCTTCGCGCACATCGTCCACACGAATGATGTGAAAACCAAACTGGCTTTTCACTGGCGCATCTGTCATCTGACCTTTGTCAAGTTTCACCATGGCATTTGAAAACTCGGGTACATAGCTGGCCGCATTGGCCCAATCGAGGTCACCGCCATTGGCACCAGAACCTGGATCTTTAGAAGCCTTTTTGGCCAGATCTTCAAATTTGCCACCTTTTTTGATCTCGGCAATCAGGGCCTTGGCTTCATCTTCTTTCTCAACCAAGATGTGACGCGCACGGTATTCCTTGCCGCCATTGGCTGCCACGAACTTGTCGTATTCAGCTTTGATTTCGGCGTCAGTGACTGGGTTCTTTTTCTGGAAGTTGGCAAAGAGTTCACGAATCAACAGGCTTTGGCGTGCCAATTCAAGTTGTGCTTTGTAATCTTCGCTGGCATCGAGACCGCGCTTACGGGCTTCTTGCATGAAAATTTCGCGGGCAATCAGCTCTTCTTTGATCTGGGCCAAGATTTCAGGGGTGACAGGTCGGCCAGAGCGTTCAACTTGCTGCTTCAGGGCTTCTACGCGTGAGCTGGGAACAGGCTTGCCATTCACCACAGCCAAGTTTTGTGCCCAGGCAGACATGCTGAATGCCGCCACCAAGCTCAGGGCCAATTTAGAAATTTTCATCGGGATCCTCAAATCAATTAAAAGTTATCGAAATTCTATGGCCAGGGCATGAAGACCGTTGTCTAAGAATTCTTGGAGCGAATCATACACAAGACGATGGCGCTGAACGCGGCTGATATTCTCAAAATGAGAAGAAGCGATGCGAACCCTAAAATGACTGTTCATGCCGCTGTCGGTGGCACCTGAATGGCCCGCATGCTGTGAACTTTCATCGATGACTTCGAGAAAAGTCGGCTGAAATTGCTGCCGCAAAACCTGTTCGATCAGGGGTTGCCAAGGCTCATTGTTTTGTAAAGTTAAGGGCTTGTTCATGGCGAAGGAGGCGTGTCACCAGGCTTAACAGAAGTCTCAGCCTCTTCAGAAGGAATGTGCTTTGCAATGTAAATGCCTGTTCCAACGATGAACATCAATGGAAAGACATAACCCCAAATTTTAAAATTAACCCACTCTTCGGTCGTAAATTCAATGGCGACGTAAGCGTTCAATGCGGCCATGAAAAAGCAATACATCGTCCAAGCCACACTGAGGGTTTGCCAATTGGCATGAGGCAAGTTAACTTGCGCACCCAACATGGTCTTCAGAAAGTTCTTTTTGAACACAAACTGCGACACCAATAATCCGAGGCCCAAGCAGCCATAAAGCAGGGTGGGTTTGAATTTGATGAAGCGCTCATCGTGCAAGAAAAGGGTGAGGCTCCCAAAAACCAGAATCAAGCCCAGCGTTGCTTTTTGCATGGTGGCCAACTTGCCTTCTAGCTTGTACATCCACAAACTTTGAATGACGGTGGCGGCCATCAAGACAGCCGTGGCCGCGTAGATGTCCGCAAATTTGTAAGCCCCAAAAAATAACAAGATGGGAAATAAATCGAGTGCAATTTTCATCTTATTTTTTTTCGAAATTCAAAGAAGCTGAATTCATGCAGTAACGCAAACCTGTGGGTTCGGGACCGTCTTCAAACACATGGCCAAGGTGTGCGCCACATTGGGCGCAAACACTTTCAACGCGCACCATGCCGTGACTTCGGTCGACCTTTTGTGCAATTGCATTTTCATTGGCGGCTTGGTAGAACGAGGGCCAGCCGCATCCTGCATCAAACTTGGTTGTGGCATCGAACAATACCGCATCGCAGCAGATACAGGTGTATTGACCTGGTTCCCAATGTGTTTCGTATTTGCCTGTGAAGGGGCGCTCTGTTGCCGCTTTGCGCGTCACTTCGAAAGCCAATGGCTCTGCATTGCGCGCGCGCAGCCAAGCGCGCCATTCATCGTCGGTTTTGGGTAAGTTGGAACTTGTCATGTTCATTCACTCCATGTCACATTAAGAAGAGCAACTGATTTCGATCTCAGAGGCCCAAGAGGGGGGCAAGTTGGCATAGGCTTCAAACTCGGGTTGTTCGTCAAACGGTGACTGCAACAATTTGAAGAGTTTAGCCACCTCAGAATGGTCGCCTAACTTGGATTTTTGGATGGCCAATTCCACCAAGTGGTTGCGCAGCACGAACTTGGGATTGACAGAGAGCATGCCTTGCACGGCTTCGATATCGCCTTGGTGCTGCAAATGCGCCATGTAGTTGTTTTGCCAATCTTGAAACTTGCCTGTGTCTAAGAATAAATCCTTCACAGCTTGCCATGCGTCGTGCGACTGCTGGGTCTGAGATGCCGCATGACTGAGACGGCGCCAAAGCAGCGTGAAGTCTGTTCTTTCTGTCGCCATCATTTGTAGCAAGGATTGAATCAGGGCCATGTTGGCGGCATCGTCTTCTTCATTGACTTGTGACAAGCCCAGTTTCATAGAGAAGTTGTGTGTCCAGTGGGCTGTGTAAGCTTCTTTGTAGGGCTCTAATGCCTTCATGGCCAATTCTTGATCGTCGATCAGAGGCATCAACGCTTGACCTAAACAAAACAGATTCCAGTAGGCGATTTGCGGTTGCTTGTCGTAAGCGTAGCGGCCTGAATGGTCAGAATGATTGCAGATGTGGTGCGGATGAAAACCGTCCATGAACTGGAAGGGGCCATAGTCCAAAGTCAGCCCCAAAATGCTCATGTTGTCGGTGTTCAAAACACCATGACAAAACCCTATGGCTTGCCATTGCGCCACCAATTGCGCTGTTTTCAAACTCACTTCATGTAGCAAGTCTGCATAAGGATTTCCCAAGCTGGTTTCTTGACCTTCAAAATGATGTTCAATGACGAAATCGGCCAATTGCTTTAAGGCGTTTGGATGGGCCGATTGATTTGCAAAATGTTCAAAGTGACCAAAGCGGATGAAGCTGGGCGCAACGCGCGTCACAATGGCCGCTGTTTCAAGTTCTTCTCGGAGTACGGGCAATGAAGTGCCGGTTAAGCACAGTGCCCGTGTGGTGGGTACGCCCAAGCCAGCCATGGCTTCACTGCACAAGTACTCTCGAATGCTAGACCTTAAAACGGCGCGCCCATCCCCCATTCTGGAAAACGGTGTTTGACCAGCGCCTTTGAGCTGAATTTCAAATGAGCCTTGAGGCGTTGCAAACTCCCCTAGGCTCAAGGCACGGCCATCACCCAATTGTCCAGCCCAATGGCCGAATTGGTGCCCGCTGTAAACACTGGCGCGCGGCGCCATGCCTTCCCATAACCCATTCCCACTGAAAACCGCCAAGGCTTCTTCGGTGTCAAGCCATGCGTCTGGCAAGCCACAAGCCTTCAAAAAGCTTGGATTTTGGGCCACCCAGTAGGGGGTTGGTACAGGTGTGGGCAAGACTTCTGCTGTGAAGGCAGGTCCCAAGGCAGCATATTGGTTGATCCAGGTCATTTTCTGATTGTCGGTGTCTTTGGATGAACCCATCGAGATACAGGGTATACACCAAGTACCAAGGTCTCATGCTAAAAAGCGATTTGTTGTTCATTTTGAGATGTAAAGGCAGATATGTTCGGACTCATGCAGCAGCAATCTTTGCTGATTTCTTCTTTGATTGATTTTGCTGAACGCCACCATGGCGACGGTGAAGTAGTTTCTCGACGTGTTGAAGGCGATGTGCATCGCTATACCTGGGCTGATGTGGCGAATCGATCTCGGCAATTGGCCAATGCCTTAGACGGCTTGAAGCTGGGGCAGGGCGATCGTGTTGCCACGTTGGCATGGAATGGCTACCGTCACCTTGAGATGTATTTTGGGGTGAGCGGCTCTGGACGCGTTCTGCATACGCTGAACCCCCGATTGCATCCAGATCAGGTGGTGTGGATTGTCAACCATGCAGAGGATCAAATTCTCTGCTTTGACATGACATTCTTACCTTTGGTGCAAGCGGTTCATGCGCGTTGCACGACCGTGAAGCACTGGGTTGCTCTTTGCGATGCCGATAAATTGCCAGCGGACACAGGCATCCCGAATCTGACCAGTTATGAAACTCTGATTGGACAACAAGCAAAGACTTATGTTTGGCCGCAATTGGATGAAAACTCTGCGTCTAGCATGTGCTACACCAGCGGCACCACAGGCAACCCCAAGGCGGCTTTGTACAGTCACCGATCGACTTTGCTCCATGCCTATGCAGCTGCCTTGCCTGATGTCATGTGCATTTCAGCGCGCGATGCGATCTTGCCTGTCGTGCCCATGTTCCATGTGAACGCATGGGGTATTCCCTATAGCGCAGCCATGACAGGCGCTAAATTGGTCTTTCCTGGCCCTGCCTTGGATGGCAAGTCGGTCTATGAATTGATTGAAGCAGAGAAGGTGACCTTTGCTGCGGGCGTACCCACCGTTTGGCAAATGCTGCTGGGTCACATGAAACCTGCCCATTTGAAATTCAGTTCATTGAAGCGAACTGTGATTGGGGGTTCAGCTTGCCCGCCCGCCATGATCGATGCTTTCCGTGATGACTATGGCGTTGACGTTTTGCACGCATGGGGCATGACTGAAATGAGCCCCTTGGGCACGCTTTGCACATTGAAAAACAAACACCTCAGTTTGCCTGCAGAAGCACAAATGAAATTGCGCTTGAAGCAAGGCCGTGCCATCTTTGGTGTTGACATGAAAATCGTCAACGATGCTGGTGAGACATTGCCGCACGACGGAAAAACATACGGTGATTTGCTCGTCAAAGGACCTTGGATCATTCGTGAATATTTCAAGCAAGAAGGCCCACCCCCATTGATCGATGGATGGTTCCCAACCGGTGATGTGGCCACCATCGATGAAGATGGCTTTATGCAAATCACAGACCGAAGCAAGGATGTGATCAAGTCCGGCGGAGAATGGATCAGCTCCATTGACATTGAAAACATTGCCATGGCCCATCCCGACGTCGCCATGGCGGCTTGCATTGGCATGCCGCATCCGAAGTGGGACGAAAGACCTGTGGTGTGCGTGGTCAAAAAACCCGGCAGCGCCTTGAGCTCGGCAGAAATGCTCAAATTTTATGAGGGCAAAACTGCGAAATGGCAAATACCAGATGACGCCATTTTTGTCGAAGCAATCCCTTTGGGCGCAACGGGAAAAATGCTGAAAACAAAACTACGTGAACAACTTTCAGGTTACAAATTGCCTGGCCTTTGATGGACGTCAAGCTTGGTGCTTTTGTGTGAGTCACGTGGGCGATACCGCCTAGGGCAAACCCCGACCAGTAAAACTTACAAAAGCGTTACGCTGACACCCGTTAGAGTTTTTCATAACAGTTGGAGCTAAATATGAAATTTGCAGTTCGTTCTATCGCTGTTGCCTCTTTGGCAATGTGTGCTTTCGGTGCTTTTGCTCAAAAGGGCGAAACCGTCAAAATCGCATGGATTGACCCCTTGTCTGGCCTCATGGCACCTGTGGGCAACAATCAACTCAAAAGCTTCCAGTTCTTTGCTGAGAAATACAGCAAGATCAATCCTGCAGGGGTGAAGTTCGAAGTGGTTGGCTTTGACAACAAGCTGAGCCCCGCTGAGAGCTTGAACGTTTTGAAGGCAGCCACCGACCAAGGTATTCGCTACATCACGCAGGGCAATGGCTCAGGCGTTGCAGGTGCTTTGATTGAAGCCGTTAACAAACACAATGAACGCAACCCCGGTAAAGAAATTATTTTCTTGAATCACTCAGCTGTGGACCCCGATTTCACCAACAGCAAGTGCAGCTACTGGCACTTCCGTTTCGATGCAGACACCTCCATGAAGATGGAAGCTCTGACAACGTTCATGAAGGACAGACCCGAAACTAAAAAGGTCTTCTTGTTGAACCAGAACTATTCACACGGCCATCAAGTGGCCAAGTTCTTCAAAGAAGGTATCAGCCGCAAGCGTCCTGATGTACAAATCGTGGGTGAAGACTTGCACCCCTTGGCGCAAGTTCGCGACTTTGCACCCTACATTGCCAAAATCAAAGCATCTGGCGCCGACTCCGTCGTCACCGGTAACTGGGGTTCAGATTTGGCCCTGTTGGTCAAAGCTGCCAACGAAGGTGGTTACACAGGCAACTTCTACACTTACTACACTGGTGTTACAGGTACACCCACAGCATTGGGCAAGAGCGGTGAAGGTCGCGTGTTCCAAATTGCTTACGGCCACTACAAAATGGGCGGCCAGATGGACAAATGGCAAGACGAGTTCAAGGCCAAGTTCAACGACGACTTCTACACGGGTTCTGTTCATAGCATCTTCGCGGTTTTGGGCGATGCCATGGCCAAAGCCAAATCCACTGATCCAGTCAAAGTAGCTGCAGCCATGTCAGGCATCAAGACCACCAGCGTATTCAATGGTGAAGTCGAAATGCGCAAGAGCGATCACCAGTTGCAACAACCTTTGTACCTGACCGTTTGGAGCAAGGTCGACAAGAAGTACAACTACAGTGTCGAGAACACTGGCATGACGTTGGTGCCTGTGAAGGAATTCCCTTCCTACATTTCAAGCACACCAACCAGCTGCCAGATGAAGCGTCCTGCTTAATTGCTGTGAGTCTTCGGATGGGCCCGCTCCTCAGGGGGTCGGGCCCATCTTGTTTTTTGTGACTTGCCATGGGTGGCGGAAAGTAGTTTTATGGAGTTCTTCATCATCTCCATGCTCAATGGTTTGAGCTATGGGTTGTTGTTATTCATGCTCAGTTCAGGCTTGACCCTGATCTTCAGCATGATGGGGGTCTTGAATTTTGCACATGCATCGTTCTACATGATCGGTGCCTATTTTGGTTACACCTTAACCAGCGTCATTGGGTTTTGGCCTTCACTGATCATTGCCCCCATCTTGGTGGGAGTCACAGGTGTTCTCTTTGAACGCTTGTCTTTGCGCAAAGTGCACAAGTTCGGTCACGTTCCAGAATTACTGGTCACCTTTGGCTTGTCCTACATCGTCTATGAGTTGGTCCAACTCATTTGGGGCAGAACAGCCGTTGACTTTACGCCACCCGAAATTCTGCGTGGTGCCGCTTTTACGTTGGTCAATCACTCAGTCAACGGTTTGCAGATGATTTGGGGGGCAGCCCCTGCAGAAATGTGCAAAGCGGCTGATGCCAGCATTCGTTTGGTTTGTACGCCTTTTCCAGCCACCCGAGGCTTCATGATGATTGTGGCCTTGTTGATGTTGTTTTCACTTTGGCTGCTATTAACAAAAACACGAATTGGCCTGGTGATCCAAGCAGCATTGACACACCCAGAGACCGTTGAAGCACTTGGGCACAATGTGCCACGTGTGTTCATGCTTGTATTTGGTGCAGGTACAGGTTTGGCTGGTTTGGCTGGCGTTATTGGTGGTAGCACTTATGTCACTGAACCTGCCATGGCCGCAACTGTAGGTTCTGTTATTTTTGTGGTGGTCGTGGTGGGCGGTATGGGGTCCTTGTCAGGCGCTTTCTTGGCATCTGTCTTGATCGGTGTCATTCAAACATTTGCCATTGCTTTTGATTATTCTTTTGTCAGTGTCGCCAAACACATGGGATTTAATTTGTCTGACGCCTTGATGAACAACTCAGTTTTGAAACTGACCATTTCACAAGTTGCACCTATCTTGCCTTACTTGTTCTTGGTCTTGATTTTGATTTTCCGTCCAAAGGGACTTTTAGGTACCCGAGAAGGATGATGTCATGAGCAGTACCTTTAAATTCAAACCCTATAACGTTGGCAGATGGGTCATCTGGAGCCTTTTTGCCATCGTCCTCATTTTTGCACCCTTGGTTTTCACCAGCAACTTGTCTGGAACCATGTTGGCTCAAATGGGCATCGCCATCATTGCGTGTTTGTCCTATAACATTTTATTGGGGCAGGGCGGTATGTTGAGCTTTGGCCATGCGGTTTATACCGGTCTTGGCTCCTTCGTCGCCATTCACGCTTTGAATTCCATCAGTGGTGGACAATCCAATATCCCTGTCAGTCTCATCCCTTTGGTTGGCGGTATTGCAGGCATTGGTTTTGCTGTTTTGTTTGGTTATGTCACCACCAAAAAAGCAGGCACACCGTTTGCCATGATTACCTTGGGTGTTGCTGAACTTGTGTTCGCCATGTCCTTGATGTTCTCGGAGTTCTTTGGTGGCGAAGCCGGTATTTCTGGAAATCGCGTTGCGGGTCAAGCCTTTATGGGCATTACCTTTGGTCCTCAGATTCAAATTTACTATTTGATCGCCATCTATACATTTGTCTGCGTGGCACTGATGTATGCCTTCACCCAAACGCCTTTGGGACGCATTTTGAATGCCGTACGCGATAACCCCGAGCGTGTGGAGTTCATTGGTTACAACACCCAACGTGTGCGTTATTTGGCGTTCATCATTGCAGGTTTTTTTGCAGGCATTTCAGGCGGACTTGGCGCGCTCAATTTTGAAATTGTCACGGCAGAGGTGGTGGGCGCAGGACGCTCGGGAGGCTACTTGCTCTTTACCTTTTTGGGTGGCGCCACATTTTTCTTTGGCCCGATCATCGGCGGTATCCTGATGGTTTTGGCCTTCGTGTTGCTGTCCGAACTGACCAAAGCTTGGCTTCTGTATTTGGGCTTGCTGTTCTTGTTCATGGTGATGTATGCGCCTGGCGGCATTGCCAGTTTGATCATGATGAACTTGCGTGTTGCAGCGTTTGGCAAGCTCAAGCAAATATGGGTCAGTTACTTAGGTCTTTTTGTAACGGCCTTTGTTGCACTCATTGGCGCGGGTGCCATGATTGAAATGGTTTACCACCTTCAATTGAACTCCGCCTTGGGTGACACCTTGAAATTCATGGGTGTCACTCTGAATGCCAAAGGCATCGACAGTTGGGTTGGATCCATTTTTGTCATGATCACTGGCTTGGGCTTGTTTGAAATTGCCCGCCGTCATTTCATGATCGAATGGGGCGACATTCAAGTTGACATTGAAAAAGAAATTAAACGTCGGGAGACAGCGTGATGTCTTATGCGCTAGAACTCAAAGATCTCCGAAAAAATTTCGGAAAAACAGAAATCATTCGCGGTGCTAATTTGGCCGTTAATGCTGGTGAGCGTGTTGCCATCATTGGCCCTAATGGCGCTGGTAAATCTACCTTGTTCAACTTGATCAGTGGTCGATTTGGTCCAACCAGTGGTGAAATTTTGCTCAATGGGCACCGCATTGATCACAAAGCGCCCTATGAAATCAACCGCATGGGTTTGTCACGTAGTTTTCAAATCACCAACATCTTTCCCAAGCTTAGTGTTTTTGAAAACTTACGCTGTGCCGTGTTGTGGAGTTTGGGCTACAAATACACCTTCTTGAAATTTTTGTCCGGCTTAAAAGATGCCAACGAATTGGCAGAGAAGTACATGGAAATGATCCGCCTCGACAAAAAGCGAGACTTGTTAGCCATGAACCTTACCTACGCAGAGCAACGTGCTTTAGAGATAGGCATCACCATTGCGGGTGGCTCTGATGTCATTTTGCTCGACGAGCCTACAGCTGGCATGAGTAAAAGCGAAACGACACGGTTCATCAGTTTGATCAAAGAAGTCACCGTCGGTAAAACATTGCTAACAGTGGAGCATGACATGGGGGTGGTGTTTGGTCTTGCCGACAAAATTGCGGTCGTGGTCTATGGCGAGGTAATTGCCTTTGATACGCCCGAAGCTGTCAGGTCCAATGCGCGAGTCCAAGAGGCCTATTTAGGTTCTCATGTGGCTGACGAACAAGCGGGAGGTCACTGACATGTTGCACATTGACAATCTTCATGCCTTTTATGGCAAAAGCCACGTGCTGCACGGCGTCAGCTTCAACGTTAAACCCGGCGAAATTGTGGCACTTTTAGGTCGCAATGGTTCAGGTCGATCAACAACTGCCAAAGCCATCATGGGCTTGGTCGATAGCCAAGGTGACATCGGTTGGAAAGGCCAAAACGTTGTTGGCAAAAAAGCCTTCGAAATCGCCCACTTAGGGATTGGCTACGTGCCAGAAAATCGGGACATATTTCCCAAACTCACTGTGCATCA
This sequence comes from Limnohabitans sp. Hippo4, assembly GCF_003063605.1. Taxonomy (NCBI): domain Bacteria; kingdom Pseudomonadati; phylum Pseudomonadota; class Betaproteobacteria; order Burkholderiales; family Comamonadaceae; genus Limnohabitans; species Limnohabitans sp. Hippo4. The sequence continues at coordinate 118,773 of NZ_NESE01000001.1, forward strand.
AAATTTGCTCCTCGGTCAAAAAGGAACTGGCAAGGGCAGTCGTTGGAGTTTTGACGACATGTATCAAATGTTTCCGCGGCTTTTGGAGCGCCAACACACTGAGGCTGGCGTTTTGTCGGGTGGTGAGCAACAAATGTTGACCTTGTGCCGTACCTTGATGGGCGATCCAGACTTGATCATCATCGATGAACCCACGGAAGGTCTTGCGCCTAAAATTGTTGTTCTGGTGGGTGAGTATCTCAAAAAGCTCAAAGACCGAGGTATTTCGGTATTGCTCATCGAGCAAAAACTGACCATTGCCATGAAGATCTCAGACCGTGCCTTGGTCATGGGCCATGGCAGTATTGTTTTTGAAGGCACCCCAGAAGAACTTAACGCGAATACCTACATTCGTAAGGAGTGGTTAGAGGTTTAAGGTGCTTTGATGGTGCGAAAAACACCGTCCCATGAGCGACAAACCCCCTACACACACTCGCCGAAACACCCTAGAATTAGCCAAAATAGAACGCCCGTTCTATTTTGGGATTGACACCACCTTTAGAGGAAAACAGCATGACCGCTGAATACAAAGTCATTGGCGATGTGGCCGTGATTACCATGAGCAACCCTCCCGTCAATGGGCTAGGACTTGCAACTCGCGTCGGCATCACCAACGGCTTGACCCAAGCCAACAGTGACGCTGCCGTTAAATCCATCATCATCACGGGTGCTGGCAACGCTTTTTCTGGCGGTGCCGACATCAATGAATTTGGATCACCCAAGGCGATCCAAGAGCCCAACCTGCTCAGCGTCATTCGCGCCTGCGAAAACTCTGCCAAGCCCGTTTTGGCCGCTGTTCACTCCGTTGCCATGGGCGGTGGTTTGGAGTTGGCATTGGGTTGCCATTACCGCATAGCAGCACCTGGCTGCAAAGTGGCACTGCCTGAAGTGAAGTTGGGCCTGATTCCCGGCGCTGGCGGCACACAGCGTTTGCCACGCGTTCTTGGTGTTGAGCCTGCCCTGAACATGATTGTCAGCGGTGAACCCATCAACAGCGAAATGCTGGCCATGTTGCCAGGTCAAAAGTTGTTTGATCGCATGGCCACTTCTGCCGAGTCTTTGGCCGCTGAAGCAATGGACTACGCTAAAGAATTGGCTGCACAACACGCTGACGGTTCTGCGCTGCCATTGGTTCGCAATTTGCCTTGCAAACACCCACAAGGCGACGCTTATTTCCAGTTCGCTCGCAACATGGTCAAGGGCATGGCCAAAAACTATCCAGCGCCTCCCAAGTGTGTGGATGCGGTTGAAGCGGCTACGAAGAAAAAATTCGAAGACGGCATGGTCTTTGAGCGTGAAATTTTCACCAACCTCATGTGGACACCTGAGTGCCGTGCATTGCGCCATATTTTCATGGCCGATCGCGCTGCGTCCAAAATTCCAGATGTGCCAAGTGACACACCCAAGCGCACCATTGCGTCTGTGGCCGTCATTGGCGCGGGCACCATGGGTGGCGGCATTTCCATGAACTTCTTGAACGCAGGCATTCCTGTCAAGATGCTCGAAATGAAGCAAGAAGCTTTGGACCGCGGTGTGGCCACCATTCGCAAGAACTACGAAGCTCAAGTGAAGAAGGGCAAGTTGAAGCAAGACAAATACGACCAGCGTATGGCTTTGCTCACCACCACTTTGAGCTATGACGACATTGGCAGCGCCGACTTGGTCATCGAAGCCGTGTTTGAAGAGATGGGCGTGAAAGAAGCCGTGTTCAAAAAGCTCGACGAAGTGATGAAGCCTGGTGCTATTTTGGCCTCCAACACATCTACTTTGGACGTCAACAAAATTGCTTCTTTCACCAAGCGTCCAGAGGACGTGGTGGGCATGCACTTCTTCAGTCCTGCCAACGTCATGAAATTGTTGGAAGTCATTCGCGGTGCCAAAACCAGCAAAGAAGTGCTGGCCACCGTGATGGCTTTGGGCAAAAAAATCAAGAAGACAGCCGTGGTGTCCGGCGTGTGCGACGGTTTCATCGGCAATCGCATGATTGAGCAATACAGCCGTCAAGCTGGCTTCCTGATTGAAGAAGGTTGTACGCCTGCACAAGTTGACAAAGCCGTTGAAAAGTTCGGTTTTGCGATGGGCCCATTCCGCATGGGCGACTTGGCCGGCAACGACATTGGCTGGGCCATTCGCAAGCGTCGCAATGTTGAGCGTCCTGGCATGAAGTACAGCAAAACAGCTGACCTCTTGTGCGAGATGGGCCGCTTCGGTCAAAAGACGGGCGCAGGCTGGTACGACTACCAAGCAGGCAAACGCGATGCCATTCCCAGTGCCTTGGTTGTTGAGATGATTGAAAAACACCGTGCTGCTGAAGGCATCACACCGCGCAAAATTTCAGATGAAGAAATCGTGCAGCGTTTGGTGTACTCCTTGGTCAATGAAGCCGCTCACATTTTGGAAGAGGGCATTGCCAGCAAGGCCAGCGACATCGACATGGTCTACCTCACTGGTTATGGATTCCCCATCTTCCGCGGCGGCCCCATGTTGTACGCAGACCAAGTTGGTTTGTTCAATGTGGCCGAAGCCATGAAACGCTTTGCCAAAAACCCACGCGACGATGCCGCTTTCTGGCAACCCGCTCCGCTGCTTGCCCGCTTGGTGGCAGACGGCAAAACATTCAACTGATCAGAGGTATTCAATATGACCAACGCCGTCATTGTTTCGACCGCACGCACACCTCTGGCCAAGAGCTGGAAGGGTGCTTTCAACATGACCCATGGCGCCACATTGGGTGGCCATGCGGTTCAACACGCCGTTCAACGTGCTGGTATTGATGCCTCTGAAGTTGAAGACGTCATCATGGGTTGCGCCACACCGGAAGGCGCTACTGGCGCCAACATTGCACGTCAAATTGCATTGAAGGCTGGCATGCCTATTTCTGTGTCTGGCATGACCGTCAACCGTTTCTGCTCATCGGGTTTGCAGACCATTGCATTGGCTGCCCAGCGCATCATCGCTGGCGAAGGCCAGGTCTATGTGGCCGGTGGTGTTGAAAGCATTTCTTGCGTTCAACAAGAAGCCAACCAACACATGCTGCAAGATTTGGCTTTAGCCAAAATGAAACCAGAAATTTACTGGAACATGTTACAGACGGCAGAGCAAGTGGCCAAGCGCTACAAAATTGGCCGTGACCGCATGGACGAATACGGTGCGGCCAGCCAACAAAAAGCTTGTGCAGCCCAAGCCGCTGGTTTGTTCAACGACGAAATTGCACCGATCACAGTGTCTGCAGGCGTCATCGACAAAACGATGGGTATGATGACCAAGCAAGTGACCGTCAGCGTGGACGAAGGTTTGCGTGAAGGCACAACAGTTGAAGCCATCTCAGGTCTGCGCTCAGCTTTGCCTGGTGGTTTAATTTCTGCAGGCAACGCCAGCCAATTCTCAGACGGCGCAGGCGCTTGCGTTTTGATGGACGAAAAATTGGCCGAGCAACGCGGCTTGAAGCCTCTGGGACGATTCTTGGGCTTTGCGGTTGCCGGTTGCGAACCCGATGAAATGGGCATCGGCCCTGTGTATGCTGTCCCCAAAGCTTTGGCACGTTTAGGCCTCAAAGTTTCCGACATTGATTTGTGGGAATTGAACGAAGCCTTTGCGGTGCAAGTTTTGTATTGCCGCGACACTTTGGGTATTCCTCCCGACCGCCTTAACGTCAATGGTGGCGCCATTGCCGTCGGTCACCCTTACGGCGTGAGCGGACAACGCCTCACAGGCCACGCATTGATCGAAGGCAAACGCCGCGGTGCTAAGCGTGTGGCTGTCACCATGTGCATTGGTGGTGGCATGGGTGCTTGCGGTATTTTTGAAGTGCTCTAAACGCACACGCTCAGCATCCACTAAGCAACCACGGGCGACCCGCTATCCATGCAGGCCGCCCGTTTTTAATTTTACTGAGAGCTATTTGCCATGAGCCTTCGGACTACGCTGGACTTTTTGTTGTACGAATGGTTGGACGTTAACCAACTGCAACAACGCGAACGATTCGCGGACCATAGTCAAGAAACCTTTGATGCCGTGCTGGACACTTGCGAGCGAATTGCCCGCGAAAAATACGCGCCCTTCAATCGCCTTGTCGACACAGAGGAACCTCGCTTTGATGGCGATAAAGTGATTCTGCCGCAAGCCACGCACGACGCGCAAAAAGCTTACGCCGCATCCGGCATGCTCAGCGCAGCGCAAGACTACGAGATTGGTGGCATGCAGTTGCCCTATACCGTTGAAGCGGCGGCCAATACTTTCTTTGCCATGGCTTCTGTCAGCATGGGCTCGGGTTTATTGACTGTCGGCAATGCCAATTTGCTGATGGCGCACGGTTCGGAATTGCAAAAGAAAGTGTTTGCTCTCAACGAGTTTTCAGGACGCTGGTCTGGCACCATGTGCTTGTCTGAACCTCAAGCAGGTTCTTCATTGAGCGACGTCATGACACGCGCCACGCCTGATGGCGCATCGTTCCAACAAGATCCTTTGGGTGCGCGCTATCGCCTCAAAGGTAACAAGATGTGGATCTCGGCGGGTGAACATGAACTTACCGAAAACATCATTCATTTGGTTTTGGCCAAAATTCCGGGTCCTGATGGCAAGTTGATTCCTGGCGTTAAAGGCATTTCCTTGTTCATCGTGCCCAAGAAAATGGTGAACACCGAAGGTCAATTGACGGGTGTTCGCAACGATGTGGCCCTGGCGGGTTTGAATCACAAATGCGGATGGCGTGGTACCACCAACACACTGCTGAATTTTGGGGAAGGCAAGTTCAAAGTTGCGACCGACAACACAGACTCAGATGGCTCGGGTGCTGTTGGTTACTTGGTCGGTGAACCAGGTCGTGGTTTGGGCTACATGTTCCACATGATGAACGAAGCACGGATCGGCGTGGGCTTGGCAGCCACCATGTTGGGCATGGCTGGCTATGAGGCCAGCTTGGAATACGCCAAAAACCGCCCACAAGGTCGTCCCGTTGCCGGTGGCTCACAGAAGGTGGTGAAGGATGCTGCGCAAGCGCAGGTTCGCATCATTGAACACGCCGACATCAAGCGCATGTTGCTGGCCCAAAAATCTTATTGCGAAGGTGCGTTGGCACTAGAGTTGTATTGCGCCAAATTGGTGGATGAGCAGCACACGGGTACAGCTGAAAATGCCGACGAAGCTCGCCTGCTGCTAGAAGTGTTAACGCCCATTGCCAAAAGCTGGCCCAGCGAATGGTGTCTGGAAGCCAACAGCTTGGCCATTCAAATTCATGGTGGCTATGGTTACACCCGAGATTTTCCTGTGGAACAGTACTGGCGAGACAACCGCCTGAACATGATCCATGAAGGCACCCACGGCATTCAAGGCATGGACTTGTTGGGCCGCAAAGTCTTGATGGAAGAGGGCAGAGGCGTGAAGCTCTTGGCTGCACGCGTGATGGCGACAGCTCAAAAAGCACAAGCCTTCCCTGATTTGGCCGAGGATGCCAAAGCGCTGACTTCTGCACTTCAAAAAGTGACGCAGGCCACCCAGTCGGCTTGGTCTACGGGACAGCCTCAAGAGGCTTTGGCCAATGCCGTGCCTTATTTGCAAGCATTTGGTCATTTGGTATTGGCTTGGATCTGGTTGGACGTAAGCGCTTCATGCAGGGGTGAGGCTTCGGCTCAACAAACAGGCCGACAAGCAGCTGCAAAATATTTTTACCGCTATGAACTGCCCAAGATTGATGCTTGGCTCAATGTGGTTAGCAATCGCGACATGACGTGTGCCAACTTATCTGAAGAGGCATTTTGATGAATCACATGAAAAGCATGCCTCAAGGTTTGCGTCACATTGTGATGTGGACTTTGAAGGAAGAAGCAGAGGGTCAGACCAAAGCGCAGAACATGCTGAAAGCGCGTGAAGTGCTCATGAGTTGTTCCAGCTTGGTGCCCGGCATCGAATTTTTTGAAGTGGGCCTCAAATCAGAGGGTCTCGATTGCACTTGTGATGTCATCTTGAATTCTGTTTTCAAGGATGAAGATGCATTGACTGCTTATCAAAACCACCCAGATCACATCGCCATCAAACCGTTCATGAAAGCCATTGTCGCGCAGCGACAGTGCATGGATTTTTGGAACTAATTTTTACAAAGGATTGAATATGACACGTACCGTCAAACAACTCTTCGACTTAACCGGACAAACTGCATTGGTGACCGGAGGCTCTCGTGGCCTGGGTTTGCAGATGGCACATGCGCTTGGCGAAGCAGGTGCTCGATTGATGTTGAGCTCGCGTAAAGCGGATGATTTGCAAGAAGCCGTGGCTGAACTCAAAGCGGCAGGCATTGAGGCAGACTTCATTGCAGCAGACTGCGGTAAGGAAGAGGACATTCGCCGTTTGGCACAAGAGACCGTGAAAAAAATGGGGCGCATTGACATCTTGGTTAACAACGCAGGCGCCACTTGGGGCGCAGCTGCTGAAGTTCATCCAGTCTCCGCTTGGGACAAAGTGATGAACCTCAATGTGCGAGGCTATTTCATCTTGGCACAAGAAGTGGCCAACTTGTCCATGATCCCAAATGGTCGTGGCCGAATTTTGAATGTGGCATCGATTGCGGGCTTGGCCGGTAACCCACCTGAGATGCAAACCATCGCCTACAACACATCCAAAGGTGCTGTGGTCAATTTCACAAAGGCGCTGGCAGGTGAGTGGGGTCAACATGGCATTACCGTGAACGCCATTTGTCCAGGCTTCTTCCCCAGCAAAATGACCTACGGCTTGCTCGAAAAAATGGGCGCCGATCGCATGGCGAGCCACGCACCTTTGCGTCGTTTGGGCGATGACGAAGACTTGAAAGGCTTGACGCTGTTGTACGCCAGCGAGGCCGGCAAGCACATTACAGGTCAATGGCTGGCTGTTGACGGTGGCGTGAGTGCCATCATTGGTGGCTAAGCAATGAGCATTCCCTTTGGCGTCCACATTCCCTTTGTGGACAACCTCGGCTTCACATTAGAGAAGTTCGAGAACGGCACATCAGAGTTGCACTACAGCCCTCGCGCGGAGCATCACAATTCTTTCGCCATTACCCATGGCGGGGCTGTGATGACTTTGCTCGATGTGGTGATGGCCACGGCTGCACGCAGTGTTGAACAAGAGATGGGCGTCGTCACGATTGAAATGAAAACCAGTTTCATGCGCCCCGCCAAAACCACCGGCGATGAGCATCTGGTGGCCAAAGGTTTGCTACTGCATCGCACCAAAACCATGGCCTTCACAGATGGCAAAGTGTATGACGCTGATGGTCAACTGTGTGCCCATGCCACAGGGACCTTCAAGTATGTCAAGCGGACCCCTTCAGTGTCTTCACCCATTTCGACTGATTAATCAATTTCAACCAAGAGACAAACATGCCGACCAATCACATCATCGTTTTAGACAATCGTCCTGAAGGCGAAGCAACAGCTTCCAACTTCAAATTGATCACCGCAGAAACACCTGCTTTGCAAGACGGACAAGTTTTGGTTAAACACCATTACTTGAGCCTTGACCCTTACATGCGCGGCCGCATGAATGCTGGCAAAAATTATGCACAGCCCCAACCATTGGGCGAAGCCATGATTGGTGGCACTGTGGGTGAAGTTGTCGAGAGCAAGCACGCCAAATTCACGGTGGGTCAAACCGTGTTGTGCATGGGCGGCTGGCAAGAGTACAGCGTGATCAACGCTGATGCCGTGGGGGCGCTCAAGCATGTGAATGCAGAGAAAATTTCGATCAGCCATTACCTGGGTGCCGTGGGCATGCCCGGCGTGACGGCCTGGTATGGTTTGGTCAAAATCATTCAAGCCAAACCTGGCGCCACCGTCACAGTGAGCGCTGCCAGTGGCGCTGTGGGCAGCGCGTTTGGCGCGTTGGCCAAAGCACGTGGTTTTCGTGTGGTGGGCATTGCCGGTGGCAAAGCCAAATGCGATTACGTGGTCAATGAGTTGGGCTTTGATGCTTGCGTTGACTACAAAGAACACACCGATTACATCTCTTTGTCCAAAGCACTGCGAGATGCCTGTCCCAATGGCATTGATGGCCATTTTGAAAACGTGGGCGGCATGGTGCTAGATGCCGTGATGTTGCGCGCCAATGACTTTTCCCGCGTCGCTGTGTGCGGCATGATTGCAGGCTACAACGGAGAGCCTTTGCCCATGACCAACCCTACGTTGATCCTGAAAAGCCGTATGACCATTGAAGGCTTCATTGTGAGTGAGCACATGGAAGTGTGGCCTGAAGCCTTGGCTGAATTGGCTGAACTCATTGCCAGTGGCAAATTCAACCCACGTCAAACCATTGCGCAAGGCATTGCTTCTGCACCTGAAGCTTTCTTGGGCTTGCTCAAAGGTCAAAACTTTGGCAAACAACTGGTGAAACTGGTTTAAATCTATACCCATTTAAGAAAGCCAAGCCATGAGCCAACTGATTCTTCACCATTACCCAACGTCACCTTTTGCAGAAAAAATTCGTTTGATTTTGGGTTATAAAAAGTTGGCCTGGCAAAGCGTGATCATTCCGATGATCATGCCCAAACCCGACCTCACGTCTTTGACGGGTGGTTATCGTCGAACCCCCGTGCTGCAAATCGGTGCCGACATTTATTGCGATACCGCTTTGATTGCGGATGTTTTAGAGAAATTGGCGCCTGCCCCCAGCCTCTACCCATCACCCGTCAATGGCGCTTCCAGAATTGTGGCGCAATGGGCCGACAGTCAGGTATTTCCAGCAGCCATGGCTTATAACTTTCAACCCGCCGGTGTTGCCGATGTTTTTGCAGGTGCCCCTGAGGCGGTGGTTCAAGCTTTTGTCGCCGATCGCGCAGCCATGCGAGGTGGCGCGCCCAGAATGTCATTGGGCGAGGGCACCAGCACTTACAAAAGTCAATTGCGCCGCTTGTCAGACATGCTGACAGAGCACCCTTATTTGATGGGGGAGGTACCCACCATTGCCGACTTTTCTGCTTACCACCCCATGTGGTTCACACTGGAGAGAACTCCCAGTGTGGCGGGGATTTTAGACGCAACACCTTTACTCAAAGATTGGATGGCGCGCATGAAAGCCATCGGTCATGGTCAGCACGACAAGATGAAGTCAGACCAAGCGGTTGAGGTGGCCAAGCACGCAAGCCCCGAAGATGTTTCAAAGCTTGCTTTTGTTGACGATCATGGCATTGCCCTAGGTTCCGAAGTCACCATCACTGCAGATAACTTTGGTTTAGAACCCACCCCAGGTATTTTGGTTGCAGCGACCAAAACTCGACTCACATTGCGCCGTGAAGATGAGCGTGCAGGCAAGGTTCATGTTCACTTTCCCCGTAACGGATTTATTTTGAAGAAGGTCAAATCATGATTCGCAATTTCGAAAATAAAACAGCTGTCTTAACAGGCGGTGGCTCTGGCTTTGGTTTGGAATGTGCACGCATTGCAGCCCGCCTGAAAATGAATGTGGTGCTGGTGGATGTGCAGCAAGATGCACTCGACAAAGCAGAAGCTGAAATCAAAGCCACAGGTGTGAAGGTTTTTGCGAAGCGCGTGGACGTTTCCAATGCGGATCAAATGGACGCCTTGGCCAAGGATGTGCAAGCGCAATTTGGCGCGCCCCACTTTGTTTTCAATAACGCGGGTGTGGGTTCAGGTGGCTTGGTTTGGGAGAACACCGTGGCCGATTGGCAATGGGTCTTGGGTGTGAATGTTTGGGGTGTGGTGCACGGCGTGCGTTTGTTCACGCCCATGATGCTAGAGGCCGCTAAAAAAGATCCGGCCTACGAAGGCCACATCGTGAATACCGCCAGCATGGCCGGTTTGCTCACAGCCCCCAACATGGGTGTATACAACGTCAGCAAACATGCAGTGGTCGCTTTAACTGAAACCCTGTACCAAGATTTGAAACTTGTGACCGACCAAGTCAGTGCCAGCGTTTTGTGCCCTTACTTTGTGCCCACCGGCATTAGCCAAAGCCACCGCAACCGTCCGGCGGATTTACCGCATCAAAAGGCCACCAAAAGCCAACTGATTGGTCAGGCCATGAGCGACAAAGCGGTCAGCAGTGGCAAGGTGTCTGCCGCTCAAATGGCCGAAATGGTCTTTGAGTCTATTGCCAATGACCAGTTCTACATCTACAGCCATCCTCAGGCTTTGGGCAATGTTCAAACTCGTATGGAAGCCATTGTTCAGCAGCAAAACCCGCCCAATCCTTTTGCCGCACGTCCTGACATTGGCGAAAAACTCAAAGCCGAACTGCGCAGCTAAAAAAGAGCCACCGGAGTGTGGCAAACTCGTCGGTTGAGTTTTAGAAATCCCTAGAAGTTAGCCGACGAGATGCAGAAAATATTGGGCCAATTGGCCACTGAAATCAAAATCCGCCCTGAGCAAGTTCAGGCGGCCGTGAGTTTGTTAGATGGCGGCGCCACGGTGCCGTTCATTGCCCGTTACCGCAAAGAAGTCACGGGCGGCTTGGACGACATTCAGTTGCGTGAACTGGAATACCGTTTGGGCTACTTGCGTGAGATGGAAGAGCGCCGCACCACCATCCTCAAAAGCATTGCCGATCAAGGCAAGCTGACCCCCGATTTGCAATTGGCCATTGAACAAGCAGCCACCAAGCAAGACTTGGAAGATTTGTACCTGCCATTCAAGCCCAAGCGCCGCACCAAAGGCATGATTGCCAAAGAGGCTGGCATCGAACCCTTGGCAGATGCGTTGTGGGCCAATCCAACGCTTGATCCTCAAGTTGAAGCGCAGGCTTATTTGAAACCAGCCGATGCCATTGAAGGTGCCGACTTTTCAAGCATCGGTGCTGTGTTGGATGGCGTTCGAGACATTTTGTCTGAGCGCTGGGCAGAAGACGCCTCTCTCATTCAGGCTCTGCGTGAATGGCTCTGGAAAGAGGGTCTGTTCACCAGCCACTTGGCTTCGGGCAAAGACGAGAACCAAGCTGAGGTGGCCAAATTCAGAGATTACTTTGATTACAGCGAACCTATTGGCCGTGTGCCTTCGCACCGTGCCTTGGCCGTGTTCCGTGGCCGTGCTTTGGAATTCTTAGACGCCAAGCTCACTTTGCCAGAACCTGAGTCCCTCAATGCTTCTGCAGCACCACTGACTGCAACGGCTGCGGCTCAAGCCGCCAATGCATTAGCAGAAGGTCGCATTGCTTTACACCTTGATTGGTCACACAGTGCAAGACCCTCAGACGACCTGATACGTAAAACCATTTTGTGGACATGGCGCGTCAAGCTCAGTTTGTCATTAGAGCGCGATCTCTTTGCGCGCTTGCGTGAAGAGGCCGAAAAAGTTGCCATCAAAGTTTTTGCAGATAACTTGCGTGATTTGTTATTGGCTGCGCCTGCTGGACCTCGTGTGGTGTTGGGCTTGGACCCAGGCATTCGCACTGGTGTCAAAGTAGCCGTTGTAGATCACACGGGTAAATTGGTTGAAACTGCCACGGTCTATCCCCACGAGCCTCGCCGTGACTGGGATGGCTCTTTGCACACGTTGAACAAACTGTGCCAAAAACATGGTGTGAATTTAATCGCCATTGGCAATGGCACTGCAAGTCGTGAAACCGACAAATTGGCGGCCGATCTCATCAAGCAACTCAAAACATCCGACAGCCCCGAAATTCAAAAGGTCGTGGTGAGCGAGGCGGGCGCTTCTGTGTATTCCGCCAGTGAATTTGCCAGCCAAGAAATGCCCGATGTCGATGTGAGCTTGCGCGGAGCGGCCAGCATTGCGCGCCGCTTGCAAGACCCCTTGGCCGAGTTGGTCAAAATTGATCCGAAGTCCATCGGTGTGGGACAGTACCAACACGACGTCAATCAAACAGAATTGGCGCGCACCTTGGAAGCTGTGGTGGAAGATTGCGTGAATGCTGTGGGTGTGGACTTGAATACGGCCAGTGTGCCTTTGCTGTCTCGCGTTTCTGGTTTGTCCGGTGGTGTTGCCAAAGCTGTTGTGCGGTGGCGTGAGGCCAATGGCGCCTTCAAAAATCGTCAAGATCTGCTGAAGGTCACTGGACTGGGCGCTAAAACTTTTGAGCAAAGTGCTGGCTTCTTGCGCATTCGCGGCGGTGACAATCCATTGGACATGACGGGCGTTCACCCCGAAACCTATCCCGTGGTCGAAGCCATCATGGCCAAGGTGGCTCAGCCGGTTGAAAACGTTATGGGCCGCGCAGACATGCTTAAAACCTTGCGCCCAGAATTGTTTGCCAACGATAAGTTTGGTGTCATCACGGTCAAAGACATTTTGGTTGAGTTGGAAAAACCAGGCCGTGACCCTCGGCCCGATTTCAAAGTGGCGCGTTTCAATGACGGTGTCGATGACATACGGGATTTGAAAGAAGGCATGATTTTGGAAGGGACCGTGAGCAACGTCGCGGCCTTTGGCGCCTTTGTTGATTTGGGTGTCCACCAAGATGGCTTGGTTCACGTCAGTCAACTCAGCAACAAATTCATCACCGACGCACGCGAGGTGGTTAAGACGGGCGATATTGTCAAAGTCAAAGTGACTGAAGTGGATGTGGCGCGCAAACGGATTGGCCTCACCATGAAGCTCAGTGATGCATCACCATCAGCTTCGCAACGTGGTCGAGAAAATAAATTTGAAGGTGGCCCCCGTCAAGGTCATCAACACCAACGTTCACAGGGTCCCGCTCAATCTGGCAATTTAGGCCAAAGTGCCATGGCCTCTGCATTTGCCAAATTGCAAAACAAGGGTTGAGGGATCGCATGAAAGCCCTTGCCATCTATGCCGGCCCTCAAGCCAAGCAGCACCTGGCTTTGCATGGGCTGAGTGCATCCGATGTGAAGGTGATTCCTGCTGCCGCAGGAGGACCCAAGGGCTTAATCCTTGGCCCACTTGATCGATTCATGTTCAACGAGTGGTTGCCGACCAGTCAGCAAACGATTGATTTGGTGGGCGCCTCCATTGGTGCATGGCGCATGGCAACGGCCTGTTTACCTGAGAGTCGCGCTGGTTTGTTGAGACTGGAGCACGATTACATTCATCAACACTATGAATTGAAACCCGGCGAAAAGTTTCCCAGTGCGCAGCAAGTCAGCGATTCGTTTCGTGAAAATTTAGATTTGTTTTATGGCGGCCTGATTGAACCCCTGTTAAATCATCCACGTTTTCGTCTTCATGTGTTGACGTCTCGTGGCAAGGGTCTGCTTCATCGAGAGCACCCAGTCCTCAGTCCCTTAGGCTATGGTGGTGCATTTTTAAGCAATCTGATCCGTCGCAAAGCCATGGGGGCATCTTTAGAGCGCGTGGTGTTTTCATCTGCAGGTACATTGCCTTTTGGTACCCACGATTACGCAACACGGCAATTGCCTTTGACGACTTCAAATTTCATGGATGTGCTGCAAGCCAGTTGTGCCATTCCCTTTGTTTTGAAGGCTGTGCATGACATTGAAGGCGCGCCGCGTGGCGCTTACTGGGATGGTGGCATCACGGATTACCACTTGCACCTTGATTGGTGCAATGCTTCAAATGACTCAGCACCTGGTGGTTTGGTTGTGTATCCGCATTTTCAAAAAGCTGTGGTACCCGGTTGGCTCGACAAAGCCCTGAAATGGCGGCACAAAGCCAGCGCCTTTCTCAACAACACCTTGGTGTTGGCACCACGCCCCGAGTGGGTTCAAACATTGCCCAACAGCAAATTGCCCGATCGAACAGACTTTGCCACTTACGGCCAAGATTTGCAGGCGAGGGTCAAGGTTTGGCAAGCCGCGACCTCAGCCAGTCAACAACTGGCGGATGAGTTTGCCGCCTGGCTGGAAAAACCAGACATGGCCTGCGTGCAAGACCTTTGATTACATCGAGGCCGAGAGCATCTCTCTATATTCGTCTGGGCTTGCAATGCGGGGGTTGGTTTTGTGGCAGTGATCGGCCATCGCCCCTTGAATCACAGCATCAAATTGCGATTCAGTGACGCCCATGGCCTTCAGGCCTGAAGGCAATCCTAGTCGCGCACTCATGTCTTGAATGGCATGCGGAATGTCAGAACCGGAAGCTAAGCCCATCACCTGCGCCATGCGGTTTAAGCGGTTTTCTTTTTGCACGGTTTCAGCAAGGGCATTGAACTGGACCACTGCTGGCAAGAACATCGCATTCAAAGTACCGTGGTGGAGGCGGGGATTGACACCGCCCAAACTGTGGCTGAGCGAGTGAACGCAACCCAGGCCTTTTTGAAAGGCCATGGCGCCTTGCATTGAGGCACTCATGAGGTGCATGCGTGCCTCTTTGTCTTGGCCATTTTTCGTAGCGCGTTCAATGTGCGCCCAAGCGCGTTGCAGACCATCCAAGCCAATGCCATCGGCAGGCGGGTTAAAGGCCGGTGCCATGAAAGTTTCCATGCAGTGGGCAATGGCGTCCATGCCTGTTGCCGCAGTGAGCATGGGCGGCAAACCAAAGGTCAGCTCCGGGTCACAAATGGCGGCTTTGGGAACGATGAACCAGGAGTGAAAGCCCAGCTTTCGACCATCGTCAACGATCAAAATGGCGCCACGCGCCACTTCGCTACCGGTGCCACTGGTGGTGGGCACTGCAATGAGCGGTGCGACACGGTCTGTAATTTTGAGTGAGCCGCCTTCAATGGTGGCGTAGGTTTTGAGGGGGCCTTCGTGCGTGACGGCAATGGCCACACATTTGGCGCAATCTATGGAGGAGCCACCCCCCACCGCAATCAAGCCATCACAACCCTGGGCCTTGTAGACCTCGCTGGCCGCACGCACAGCGGCTTCTGTGGGATTGGAGGGGGTTTGGTCAAATACAGCCACCTGAATGCCAGGCAGCGCATCTAAGGCTTTCTGCAAAATGCCTGCGGCCTTCACCCCTTGGTCGGTCACGATAAGTGGTTTGTGGATGCCGACGCGTTCGCACTCTTGTTTTAAAAGTTGGATCGCGCCGAAGTCGATCTGAATCTGGGTGACGTAGTTGATGAAAGCCATGGTATTTTCTCTGTATGCGTTACGATCAACTCTACTGCATGACGCGTTTCAAGTCAGCCTCTACAACCCTGAAAAAGTCACATTGGCGATAAAAAAGCCACCATGAGCTCACACCACAACCCTCACAGCCGGCTGACCGAATCCATGCGCTTGGTTCTGCGCAACATTGAACGGGCAGGACGCCCACCGATGTATTTGTTGAATGCGCAACAAGCGCGTTTGTTTTATGAAGTGTCGGCCAGCATTTTGGATTTGCCTGAACCCCCAATGGCCAGGGTTGAGGACTTGCGGATTCCCATGCGTGATGGTCAATCCATCAAAGCCAGGTTGTTTGCACCTTATTCAAAATCTCATGCATCCCCAATCCCTACATTGGTGTATTTTCATGGGGGTGGCTTCACCATTGGCAGCATTCAAACGCACAATGTTTTGTGCCGTGAATTGGCTCGCATCGGGCAATGCGCTGTGATTTCTGTGGACTACCGTCTTGCACCCGAGCATCGATTTCCCGTTGCAACCGACGATGCCTGGGATGCACTCCAGTGGGTTTCAAAATCAGCAGAATCAATGGGGCTGCAAGCCAACGCATTGGCTGTGGGAGGCGACAGTGCTGGCGGCACTTTGGCTGCCGTTTGCGCCATTCACGCCAGAGATGCAGGCTTGAAATTGGCCCTTCAACTGCTCATTTACCCAGGGACTGCCGCACGCCAAGAAACCACCTCCCACAACACCTATCAATCTGGGTTCATGCTTGACAAAGCCACTGTTGATTGGTTTTTTGACCACTACATTGATGCCAAAGATCGAGACGATTGGCGTTTCGCACCCATGCTGGCAGAGCGACATGACGGTCTTGCACCGGCTTGGATTGGTTTGGCAGAATGTGACCCGTTGGTCGATGAAGGTGTTGCCTATGCCGATATGCTGCGCATGGCGGGTGTGAAGGTTGATCTTGAGATTTACCATGGGGTGGTTCATGGCTTTGTCAACATGGGGCGCGTCATACCAGAAGCGCGTCAAGCACATCAGGATGCGGGTCGCGCATTGAAACATGCCTTCGCTTTAGGCCAATGATTTTTGTTTGTCAGAAAGAACTTTTTCATGAAACGCAGTGACTTCCGATTCTTCCATCGCCTTCGCGTGCGGTGGGCTGAAATTGACATGCAAAAGATTGTGTTCAATGGCCATTACTTGACCTACATCGACACCGCTGTCACTGCATATTGGGGGCGCGTGGCCTTGCCTTACGAAACTGCTTTTCACATCTTGGGTGGAGAGTTGTACGTCAAGAAAGCCACCTTGGAGTACCACGCATCAGCGCTCATGGATGATGACCTGAGTGTGGGCATGAAGTGCAGCCGACTTGGCAAGTCGTCCATGGTGTTTGAGGCAGGCATTTTTCGTGGTGATAAGTTGCTGATCAGTGGCGAATTGATCTATGTGTTTGCCGACCCACTCACGCAAACCTCCAAGCCTATTCCAGAAGCTTTGCGCAACATTTTGTTGATATACGAGGCCGGTGAGTCCGTGGTGGATTTGAAAACAGGCAGCTGGGATGCGTTGAAGGAAGGGGCCGCTGCTTTGCGCACAGAAGTATTTGTGCATGAACAAGAAATTCCTCAAGAACTTGAATGGGACGAGCATGATGCAAAGGCCGTCCATGCAGTGATCTGGAACAAATTGGGTCAACCTGTTGCAACAGGTCGTTTACTGCAACCCAAACCACAGGTTTCGCAAATTGGCCGCATGGCTGTATCCAAACCTTTGCGAGGTGGTAACTTAGGCCGCCAAGTGATTGAGGCATTCATTGAGACCGCTCGTCAACGTGGCGACAAAGAAGTGATCTTGCATGCGCAATGCAGTGCAGAAGGTTTTTACCGCCGATTGGGTTTTCAAGCACATGGCGACATCTTTCAAGACGCCGGCATCGATCACATTGAAATGAGTTTGAAACTCGCTTAAATGTCTTCAAGCAAAGGGTAGGGCAAAGCACTGAGATGCAATTCGGGTCCCTCTGGATTGCCCAAGTGCAAGACTTGAGACGCTGAATTGATTTGCATCGACACAATACCCCACCACTTTGCGGCTTCTGCATTCGGCGTGCTGTCATGTTCGGCAACACTGGCCACAGTACCGCATGATTGGTCGAGGTCGTCGGCTGAAAATACCTCTTGGCCAACTTGCATGGGCGAATGACAAGCCACGATGAACGCGCGTCGTTTCAAGGTGCCTCGAAACTGGCTTCTGGCCACCACTTCTTGCCCTGGGTAGCAACCCTTTTTAAAACTCACGCCTTCCACCGATTCGTAGTTCAGCATCTGTGGCACAAAGGCCTCGGAAGTGGCTGTTTGAACCCTGCTGATGCCCGCTAAAACTTCAGCCAATTGCCATTCGTTTTCAGTTGCGGGGGGTAATGACTGACCTAAAAAAGCAAGAGAAGAGGACGCGTCTTTCAAACTAAGCCACAGAAGGCGTGAAATAGTCAAACCAGAATTCTTGGCACTGTGCAATTTGATGAAATGGCCTTCGCCCTCCTGCATGGCACGCCATGGCACTTCAGACTGCAACGCTGGGCAAGCTTGATCTGCCGTATTTCCCAAGAGGCCCCGCATTTCGTAGTGGGCTGTGACATCCGTGAGTTTGAGCTTTGCGCGCATCACAAACATGGACAAGCGCTTGAGGGTGCTTTGCAACAAGTCTTGATGGCATGCCAACAGGTACTTTTCTGCGCTGAGTTTGAGCACCACAAAACTGGCCATCAATCGGCCCTTGGCCGAGCAATAGCCAGCAAATCGCGCTTGTCCCACTGGCAAAAGCAAGACATCGTTGGTCAATTGACCTTGCAAAAAGCTGCCCGCATCAGGCCCCTCGGCCAAAATAAGCCCCCAATGTTGCGGGGTCAAAATGCCGGAGGGTGAGAATTTCAAATCAGGTTCAATCAGGTCCATGCCTGAATTATGATCTCCTCTGAAAAACCCAAAGGATCCAAGGTTTGAGTCGACCTGCGTCAAAAGCCAAAAAAAGCAAAAATTCACGAAAAAGACACTCGTGGGGGGCTTTTCTGTCCCTGTTTGCTTTGTCGGTCATAACCGTATTGGCTGCAGCGGTGTACTGGCTTCAAAGTCCAATGGGCTTCAAGCCATCGTATTTGAATGCGTCCCCCAGCGTTCAAGTGCTTGACTTGGCCATCGAACCAGGCACTTCCCCCAAAGGCGTAGCGCAAGCCATTGCCGATGCTGGTGCCGATGTGTCGCCAGAATTGTTACGGTTTTGGTTCCGTATCTCTGGACAAGACCGGGCTATCAAAGCGGGCAGTTATGAAATAACCCCAGAGATGTCGCCTCGTGTTGTGCTCAACATGCTGGCTCGTGGTGAAGAAACACTCAGAACGGTCACGCTGGTGGAGGGCTGGACTTTCAAGCAATTCAAACAAGCGCTGGCCAAGTCCGACAATTTAAAGCTCACCACGCAAGGCATGAGCGACGCGGAGATCATGGCGCAATTGGGTCGTCCCAATCTCCATCCAGAAGGTCGGTTTTACCCCGACACTTACACCTATGCCAAGGGTTCTACCGATTTGGCGGTGATGCAAAGAGCACTCAAAGCCATGGACCGCCATTTGACCAAAGTCTGGAATCAAAGGAAAAGCAATTTACCTTTAACGCACCCCGATGAATTGCTGACGCTGGCCAGCATCGTTGAAAAAGAAACTGGCCGAGCCAGCGATCGACCGCTTATTTCTGCAGTGTTTCACAATCGACTCAAAATGGGCATGCGTTTGCAAACAGACCCCACAGTCATTTACGGTTTGGGTGATGCGTTTGACGGCAATTTAAGGCGGGTCGATTTGCGCACCGATACACCTTACAACACCTACACAAGAGGCGGTTTGCCTCCTACACCCATTGCTATGCCTGGTAAGGCGGCGTTACTTGCAGCCATTGATCCTGCGCCTTCCAACGCCCTTTATTTTGTGGCCAAAGGCGATGGCACCAGCCATTTCAGTCAATCGCTGAACGAGCACAATAACGCGGTCAACAAATACCAACGCGGTTTATCCAAACAGGGACAATGATCTATGAAGTCGGCCTGGTTTATCAGTTTTGAGGGCATCGACGGTGCTGGAAAATCAACCCACATCGAAGGTCTGGCGCAGTGGTTTAAAAGCCGTGGCCATGTGGTGACGCTCACGCGTGAACCTGGTGGTACGCCCTTGGCGGAAAAGTTTCGTGAATTGGCTTTGCACGAAAGCATGGACCCTTTAACGGAAGCTTTGGTCATGTTCGCAGCCCGACGCGAGCACTTGGTTCAAGTCATCGAGCCAGCCTTGGCAAGGGGCGAAGTTGTTTTATGCGATCGTTTTACAGATGCCACTTTTGCCTACCAAGGCGGTGGCCGCGGTTTTGATTGGAATGTACTGAAAGCACTTGAGCAAATGGTGCAAAAGGTTCCTGCAACAACGCTTCGTCAACCTGATCTCACCATTTGGTTTGATTTAGACCCAGCCATCGCTGCGCAACGTTTGAGCACGGCTCGCGTGCCCGACAAGTTTGAATCTCAGCCTCAATCTTTTTTTCAAGCCGTCCGTGATGGCTACGCCAAACGCATGCAGGAATCACCCTTGCGTTTTGTACAAATTGCGGCTGATCAGTCGCGTGAAGGCGTCTGGTCAGAGGTATTGAGGGCCGTTGAATTGGCATACGCAAAATGACCGCAACTGCACCCTGGATTGAAAGGCAAAGCTTGGCCTTGCTGTCGCAGCAAGGTCATGCTTGGCTGTTGCAAGGCCCGTCTGGATTGGGTCAATACGAGCTGGCCACGTCGATGGTCAGCGCATGGTTGTGTGAGTCAGCGACGGCACTGTCTGATGGCGCTTGTGGGCATTGCGGCAGTTGTCATGCTTTGAGTGTGCACACCCATGCTGACTTGATGGTGCTGATGCCAGAAACCATTTTGCTAGAACTGGGTTGGCCATTGAGCGAAAAAGCCCAATCTGAAATCGACAACAAAACGCGCAAACCCAGCAAAGAAATCCGCATTGAGGCCATGCGCGATGCCATTGAATTTTCACAGCGAACCAATGCACGCGGCAAAGGCAAGGCTGTATTGGTTTTTCCAGCAGAGCGCATGAACCATGTCACAGCCAATGCGCTGCTTAAAACCTTGGAAGAGCCGCCAGGCGATGTGAAATTTGTCTTGGCCACTGAAGCCGCGCATCAGTTGCTGCCTACCATTCGCAGCCGTTGCTTGATTCACACCATGGCATGGCCCTCTGAAACGGAAGCTGTTCAATGGTTGGAAACGCAATCAGTCACTAAGGATGACGCTGTCGCTTTGCTCAAAGCGGCAGGGGGTCGACCTGACGAAGTTCTGAAGCAACGCAATTTGGGGCAGTCAATGCAATGGTGGTCAAAATTCCCCAAGGCCATGTTGGCGGGAGATGCCAGCTATTGCTCGGACTTGCCAGCCTCTGAAGTCATTGATGCGCTTCAAAAACTGTGTCACGATTTATTGATGCTTCAAACGCAAGCGACATTGCGGTATTTCAATGAAGCGGATCTACCCAAGCTCAAAGTTTCATCAGCGCAACTCACGGCTTGGTTCAAGCGTTTGTCGCAGGCTGCCAAAACGTCTGAGCATCCTTTCAACGCGGGCCTGATGCTAGAAGCCCTTTGCACTGAAGCACGTGAAGTGCTGAACAGCTCCTCCTAGATGTACACCGATTCCCATTGCCATTTGTCTTTTCCTGAGCTCGTCTCTCAGTTGCCAGACATTCGTCAAAAAATGCACGACGCCAATGTGACGCGTGCCTTGTGCATTTGCACCACCATGGAAGAGTTTGACAACGTGCATGCACTGGCCACGAACTACGATAACTTTTGGAGCACCGTGGGTGTTCACCCAGACAACGAGGACATCTACGAGCCGTCGGTGGCTGATTTGGTTCAAAAAGCCAATTTGCCACGCGTGGTGGCCGTTGGAGAAACCGGTCTGGACTATTACCAAATGGAAGAACGCAAAGGCGGTCGCACCATTCAGGACATGGAATGGCAGCGGGATCGTTTCCGAACCCATATTCGAGCCGCACGCGCTGTCAAATTGCCCATGGTGATCCACACCCGTGCCTCCTCAGACGATACCTTGCGCATCCTGAAAGAAGAGGGTGAAGTAGGGGACGCAAACAGTGCAGGGGGTGTCTTTCACTGTTTTACTGAAACGATGGCGGTAGCCAAAGCTGCCCTCGATTTGGGTTTTTACATCTCTTTTTCTGGTATTTTGACCTTCAAAACAGCCCAAGATCTGCGTGACGTAGCAGCCTGGATGCCGCTAGATCGCATGCTCATAGAAACTGACAGCCCATATTTGGCTCCCGTGCCTTACCGTGGAAAGACCAATAATCCGTCTTATGTGCCTTTTGTGGCCAAATTACTGGCTGAGTTGCGCGGCATGTCACCTGAAGCAATGGGCGAGTTGACCAGTCACAATTTCGATCGCCTTTTTACTAAAATTAAAGCGACATCATGACCCCTGTATTTGTCATAAATAACTTTAATAAAGTAAAAAAGTATATTGTTTTTATTGGATTTTCAGCATTTTATACCTTGTCAGCTGCGGGGTCCTATGAGGACTTTTTCATTGCCCTCCAAAAGGACCAAGTTAAAGTTGTTTCTAGCTTATTGAGCCGGGGTTTTGATCCCAATACAGTCAATTTAAAAGCGGAACCCGCATTGCTCAACGCGTTGAATGTCGGCGCATTGACCAGCGCAGAAGTTTTGGTTCGCCATCCCAAGATCAACGTCAATGTTCGCAATGTGCATGGCGAAACGGCATTGATGCTGGCTTGCCTCAAAGGCCATCTTGCCTTGGCCAAGTTGTTAATTTCGAAGCAAGCCGATATCAACCAGCCAGGCTGGACGCCACTGCATTACGCTGCAACTGGCGGACATGTTGAATTGATTCAACTTTTGCTTGAAGAAAGTGCTTATATCGATGCGGAATCACCAAATGGCACGACGCCTTTGATGATGGCTGCACGTTATGGCTCAGCGAAAGCAACGCAGTTGTTGATTGATGAAGGTGCTGATATTCAAGTTAAGAACCAACTTGGCTTAACGGCTTTGGATTTCGCAAAGCAAGGTAATCGTCCGGATGCGTTGGGAATCATCTCCAAGGCAATGAATCAAGTCAATACTGATAAGAAGAGTCAGTAAGCCATTTGGGTTGGGTGATTGAGCCGATCTTCAAGCCCTAGATCGGCATTCATACATCTTATTAACTTCATACGATGTATATTATGTTAAGTAAAGTAAATGGATCAGAAAGCCAATCAGCAGCTAATCAATAGAAATACTCACCCCAAATAAAAATGGCCCTTTTCCGGGCCATCTGTCATTCAAGGTGTTAACTGCAGAACTTGCGTAGCACCCGAAGTTGTCATCCTCAATGGACGGTACTTCACTTGGCCCCATTCATCTTTCATGTCCTGATAGCGCGAGGAAAATGGATGGCCACTTTGACCCGTCTGATAAATGAAACCCGACTCGTCCAGATTGGCCAAATCGTAGACAGCACGCATGGAGGCCGCATGCCGTGTGGCAAATGGCAATGTGGCGCTATTTGTCCAGTACTGTCCCACATTAACCGTAAAGCCATCGCCGCCACTGGGCCCCACAACATCAAAGAAGCCCGCTAAAACTTTGACGTTGCCAAAAGGTCTGTGAGAACTCAGTGCTGGGTGTGCGCGTCCCCAGTTCCAGGCAGAAACCTTGTCACCTTGCATGGTGACAATTTTGTCCAAAGCTGTATCAAGCGCTTTGTTCATCAAGGCCTGGCAGCCGGCCACGCCGCACCATGATTGATCTTGCGTCGCCAAAATGCCTTCAACGGCTGGACGGAATGAGCGTTTGCCAAACAATGCTTTGAAACGAGTCTCACCCAATTTGGGAACCAGAATGGCGCGGGTCACCTCGTCAATCCAAACAGCGTAGATCAAAGCGCCTGCAGAATCACGCGACATGTCACCTTTGAAGGACTTGAGCAAAGGCAAGGCTTCTGAGGCCTTGGCATGTTGTGAGGTCAAAGTTTGAAGGTATGGCAACAAGCGATCGGCCGCCAATGAATGCACATCCGCCTGAATGCTTTTCATTGTGTTGGCATCTAACTTTGTACCTGATGACAAGAGTTGTGCAATGCGATTAAAACGCTCAGGACCCGTCCAGTCGTTGGTTAAGAATTGCGCATAGCCTGGGGGCAAAATCTTTTGGTTGGCTGTCGCATGCCATCCTCTTTTTTCAATGTCTGATTGTGAAACTTCAGGCGTTTGGTCATAAGGAATCCAAGATTGCCAATCGTATTGCGCAAGCCAGCCAGGTGCAGGCACCATGCCGTTCAAATCGTTGCTTGAAGCACGCACAGGCACTTTGCCAGCAGCCTTGAAAAGCACATGCCCGTTGGCATCCGCCATCACCACATTTTGCATGGGAGAATGATTTTTCGAGAAGGCTTGGCGCAAATCGGCAACTGATATTGCAAAGTTGGCTTCCATGCCTGCAACGATGGTTTGGTTGTCTGGGTCCAATGCCGACCAGCGAATGGCAATGGCATATTTGTCTTTGTTTAAAAATTGAGCGTAGGCAGGTTGAACGTCAGAGATGACAGGACCATGGCGTGTGGACCTCACTTGAATGGCAACATCGCCCTTCCCTTTGACTTTAATTACCTCGTTACGAGTTTCAAAATTCTGTTGTCCTGAAGGTGTTCTGTAGCTGTCTTTACCCTCCAGTGCTTCCAAAAATAAATCCTGGACGTCAGGACCCGTATTGGTGAAGCCCCAAGCGGCTTTTTGAGTTCGGCCCAAAACAACAAATGGCAATCCTGGCAAAGTGGCGCCAACCACATTCAATTCATCGTGCGTTTGACCATCTGGCAATTTGCCTGCGGGCGCATGCAAGCCTGCAAAATACCAAACGGCAGGCGCACTTAAGCCTAGGTGGGGATCATTGGCGAGCAATGGCAAACCAGATTTGGTGTTGTTACCTGGTAGTACCCAATTGTTACTGCCCTTGTCTTCTAACACCCCAATGTCAAGGGTGCTAGAAGCCAACAGCTGTTGATTTGCCATTGCGGTGGCTTGAGGTGTCGATGGCTTGGCGTAGACGCCCAAGTTTTGATAGAACGCCGCAATGTCAACTTTCGTGCCCCTCGCCTCCCCAGGATATGGCGGTAGCAAAGTCCAAAGTTCATCGGTGCTGAGTGTTTGCAGCGCCATCAAACGTGCAAATTCATTGCCCCAGTTACCGCCCAAATCCAAAGCCATCATGAGGGCCCAACCGACACTGTCAACGGCTGTCCAGGGCTTCATGTCTTTGCTGGGATTGATGCCGAGAATGAGGAATTCTGGCGCTCGCCATTGGGCACTGGCGTATCCTGATTGAACGCCTTGCGCATAAGCTTCAAGGGCTTTTTGTGTGTTCAGAGGCAACTTGTCAAATTGGGCTTGAGCGGCTTTGATGATCCCCAGTGTGCGCATCAATTTGTCTGTTTCCAAGCTGGGCTCTCCAAGCCATTCAGACAATTCACCATGCATCACCTGCCGATTGAAGGCCAATTGCCAACCTCTTTCTTGCGCATGGACATAGCCAATGGCGCGCCACGCATCGATAGGATTCTGCGCGTGGATGTGCGTCACATCAGATGCATCGCGTTTGATCTCTACGGCAGCAGATAAGCCGATGAGTTGCGCATGGCCATTCAAAGGGGCAATGGACTTCAGGACGTAAATTTGAAAAGCGCCAAAGCCCAATAATGCCAACAAGACAATGGCCAAAAGTGACCTCAAAAGCCAACGGCTCCACCGAATATTTTGCGCCATCAGATGTGTCCCCAAACCAAGAAGGCATCGCGTCCTTCCGTGGCCAAATCAACTTTGGCACCGATGGGTAAGAGGACTTTGGTGGGCACGTGGCCAAAAGGCAAGCCTGTCAAAACGGGAATCTTCAATTGCAAACGCAAGCGGTCTATCACTGTTTTCAATTTAAAACCTTTGTCGTGTGCGACCAATTTGTAGGCGGTGAATTGTCCAAACACAATGGCCTTCTGCTGCTGAAGTACACCCGCATTGAACAACTGCGTCAGCATGCGCTCAACTTTGTATGGATGTTCGCCCACATCTTCTAGAAACAAAACACCGCCTTTAACGGTGGGGAAATAAGGTGTGCCCAACAAGGACGTAAGGACCGCTAAATTGCCACCCCACAAAACGGCATTGTTGACTTTGACAGGTTTGGTGAGCTCATCGGCAGGGAAACGCCAGCCAGTGCCCTCCCCTTGTTCCAAACACAAATCATCAAAACAAGCCTGCATGATGTCATCGGGTTCATTCTCTGGCCCAAAGTCTTCACCCAAGGCGGGGCCTTGCCATGTGATTCGCTGCGTTTTGGCATAGACAGCCAATTGGAAGGCTGTGAAGTCGCTCAAACCGACAAACTGCGTGCCTTTGTCGATGGCCTTGGCGATGGCCTTATAGGGCAGCTGCGTTAGAAGTCTTGTGAGCCCATAACCACCCCGAGAAATCATGGCAATGTCAGCACCACTGGCAGTTGCACGCGTAATGGCGTTGAGGCGTGTTTCATCATCACCCGCAAAGCGCATGCTGGTGCTCAGCGCATCTGCATCAATTTCGACTTGATGGCCTTGTGCTTGAAGGCGCTTCACACCTCTCTTGAATGCTGCTTTGTCGCGAACCGCACTGGACGGTGAAAAAATGTAAATGTGGCTCATGTCTTGTTATATTTGAAAAGCTGAACAGCAGCTTCAGCAATGGATTGTCCATGTTCTTGAACGAAATGCCCAGCTTCTGGCAACAGCATGGGCTCGGGGCAATTTCGAATCTTGTTGCGAAGTGCACGCATGACGGATTCACCCAACACAGGATCTTGCAAGCCGATGGCCATCAATGATTGCCCTTGCCATTGATGTCGCCAAAATTCAGCAGCTTGGCGTGCAATGCTGGCACCAGGGCTGTCGACATGTTCTGGCACCATGGGCGGAAAAGCATGCAATGCAGCTCTGTGGCCTTTGTCAGTAAAGGGACGGTTGTAGGCTGATATTTCGTTGGCAGACAAGTGTCGATTGCCTCGCCCCAAAAGTTTGCCAACATCAAAGTCTGGGTTGGCTTTGCACCAAGCACGCCAACTCAAGAAACCCTCTGACAACGCTTCTTCGCCGGTGGTCAAGGTGGTGTTCATGACCAGCAAACCCGAAATGCGCTCGGGCATGACCATGGGCAATGTGAGACCCAGAATTCCGCCCCAATCTTGAACCACCAACACGATGTTGCGAAGGTCTAAGCGCTCAATGAATTCAATCAAAATTTGTCGATGAAAGCCAAACGCATGCGCAGATGATTTTTTCAACTTGTCACTCTTGCCAAACCCGATCAGGTCCGGCGCAACAACACGATGACCATGCGATGTGAAAACAGGGATCATCTTGCGGTACAAATAACTCCAGGCTGGATTGCCGTGCAAACACAGGTAAGTCAGTTGTTGGGCATGGGGCTGGCTTTGGTTTTCATCCAAATAGTGAAGGCGAAGTCCACCCAAGGCAGGTAAATCGGACACGTAATGCGCTTTCCACGGGTAATCGGTCAAGCCTTCAAACCATTCATCAGCAGGCCTGAGTGCGTCATCTCTTAAGGGGTTGGCGTTCAATCGTTTAGGTTTGAAAAACTGCTGCATGAGCAGACGACACTCGTCCGCCAAAACACCCCGTGTCACTTGTGTTTGATGATTGATCGTGGCGTTGGCAAAGACATCTAAGATGGAACCGGCTGCACCTGTTCGAGGTTCAGAAGCACCATAAACCACACGTGCCAGTCGGGCGTTCACAATGGCACCAGCGCACATGGTGCAAGGCTCTAAAGTGACATACAGCGTGCAGTCTTCCAGTCGATAGTTGCCCAGTGTGTTGGCTGCATCCCTTAAGGCCATCACTTCAGCATGTGCGGTTGGATCCTTAGAACCTACGGGGCCGTTGCGGCCTCGCCCCACAATCACACCGTTTTGAACCACCACAGCGCCAACAGGCACCTCACCTGCCTGCCCTGCTTGTTGCGCCAATTGAATGGCTTCTTGCATCCATTGCAGGTCAGAGGTCATGCCACCATTCCAAGACGACGCATCCAAAGGGCCAATTCTTTTTCAGACGGGTTGCCAGCTTCGTAGGCGGCATGCATTGCAGCATGCGATTCGGGACGGTGTTGATTCAGTTTGACTTTGGTTTGAATGTTCAAGACGCGCATTTCAAAGGCCACGATGGCATTTAGCATGGGTTCTGTGTAGCTGCTGGGCAATTGTCGCCACTGTTGCGCGTAGGAAGGTTCATGGTCTGAAATCAGTTGTTTCAGGATGGCATCTTTGGCTTCTTCACCTTCCAACATACGAACTTGCGCTTTGACATGCACGGCCAGATAGCTCCAAGTGGGTACTCGAACCAAATCGGGGTAAACAGACGGTGACATGTAAGCATGAGGCCCCATGAAGACCAATAAAACCTCAGGGCGTTGCTTCAAATAATTGGCATGTGGATTGCCCTTGGCCACATGTCCCAGTAGCAAGTCGCTTGATACATCGTTCTCATCGGTGGTGCTGGGTTGCAACTTGATGGGAAGGTGCGTCACAAACGGAAAACCATCGTCATCATTTGAAATCAAACTGGCAAATGGATTTTCACGAATGATGGTTCGTGCATGGGAGGGGTGATCAAATTGCTTGGGCAGGTACATGGTCTGATACCTCTTCAGATGTATGTGCCAGCCAATGTAAGAACCTTGCCACCCGTGCTCATTTTAAAACGTGCAATGCCAGCACTTCGAATGGTGTTGACGCCGCCCAAGTCAAGCATGCGAATGCCTCTTTCTTTCAGGGCTTCAATGCCTTTCCACAAAATCAAATTGTGTGCATGCAAGTCACGTCCTTTGTCTGACGTCCATCCCACTTGATAGGTGGCAGCTTCGCCATGAATTAAAAACATCATGGCGGCGATGCGGTCGCGACCCACATCGGCCCTTAAAGTCAGAATGTTCTTGGCAGGTTGCTTGCGTGAGTCAACGTAAAGGTCAAAGAATTGAACGGGCAAGCCATCTAGTTTTTTGTCTGCGCGCTGCTTCATTTCGGCATCCAGCAACCATCGATACTGACCTGCATTGGTGCCAACTCGATGGACTACCATTTCACTGTTTTCTCCACCGACCAATCGGTGGCGCCAACGGCGATCAAGCTGAGCGCGCAATTCTTCAAGCGAGGGTGTAATGTCCAACATGACCGTGGACATGCCTGACATGATTCGGCGCATGGGATTTAAACCATGCGGCTCACCTTGCGCCACTTCAGGTGTGATCGCCATGAAACGAATGCCAGAAAGTGGCAATGACTTTTTCATCGCAGCATAAACCTGGGCTTCTTCTTTGGGCGTCAAAGGCTGGGACCAAACAGGCCCGCGCGTGCAAAGCGCCATGGCCCCTAAGCTGCCCCATTTGCGAACAATGAATTGCGCTTGGGCGATCTGCTGGCCATCACGAAGAACACGCGCACGCAGCACAGGAACGCCCAACATCGCTAAACTTGAACCGTAGGCCCAATCTTGTTGCAGTGCAGCAGCGGCAGAAGCGTGAACCGCATCCCAAGATGCAATGTCGTGGCCATCCCAATGAACTATCATTGGCACACTCCTGCATGTTTCGCAGAGACGGACTGGATCATGTTGAAGAAATTCCTTGAAAAACGCCGCGCACAAGTTGTGATGGGCCACAAACTGAAAGAAGCACGTCCTACCTGGCAGGCCGGATTTTGGGCTGCTGTGTATTTTGGGTTGCCATTTTTTCTGTTCACGGTTTTGATCGATGTTGCGATTGAGTGGTTTTCAGGCAAATGTTACGGACTGTGGTGCTATTTTCAATGAAGATTGAGCGCTTTAAGCCCTGAACAAGCCATCTAAAGCAGTATCCCACCGGTAACTCGGAAAGATTTCCTGAATTCTGCTCTGTGGAAGGCCCACAGAATGCGTTAATGCTTGCGCGAACACGCCTCTGAAGTCGTGATGAACTGGCAGGTCTCGGCCCTCATTGAGCTTGTCTGCCGCCAAGCCGTCCCAGCGACCATGCCACTGCCCCCCTTTGACGCCATTGCCCATGAGCCACATCACGTTGCCGTGGCCGTGGTCAGTTCCGCGCGTGCCATTTTCGGCACAGGTGCGGCCAAACTCACTGGCAACGATCACCACATCCTTGGGCTCACTGAAAGCGGCACGCAGCTGCAACAAGGTATTAGACAGGTTGAACAAATTGTTCGCCAATTGACCTGTGACGCTGCCTTGGTTGATGTGGGTATCCCAACCACCGGATGACAAGAAACCCAACTGCAATTGTCTGTTTTGGCGCATCAGGGTCCCAAGGTGTTTGGCATCCAATGCCAGACCCTGAGGTGAACCGGCACCGTTGTTGGCAGCTTGTTGTTCATTGACCATGTTGGCTGGTTTCAACATGGCGGCAGTGGCCATGCGGTTGTTTGCCCCCTCCATCATGGTACTGGCCAACTTCTCATCACCTGCATACAACTGCCGCATGGCTTCGCGTGTTTTCGATTCTGCAAGGTAGCCTGGCCGTGTCGCCGACAAGCCATTGCCAACCAGTTGAACCGAATGAGGACCTGACAAAATTTTGGGGCCACTTTCACCTACACCTATTGCACGCAGGGCATGACCCTCCCCCAACATGCCAGACACCACATTGAGCCAGCCCGCGGAAGGTGAACTCGAACCAGGCTTGCCAGTTTCCCAATGGTATTGCGCATCAAAGTGCGAACGACTTGGGTCAGGTGATCCGGCGCAAGGGATGGCAGCCAAAACACCTTGCTGCCAAAGTGGCAGCAGTCCAGAACATGCTGGATGCAAGCCAAAGGTGTCGTCCAATGTCAAAGCGGATTGAAGAGAGCCATCGGGTTTGGGAATGCCAATGGTGGGTCTAATTTGGGCGTAGCGTGAATCGCCATGAGGCACCAACATGGACAGACCATCGTAAGCACCTCGCAAAAAGACAAGTACCAAGCGACCTTTGGGGTCTTCATTTGCGGCCATGGCATGCAGACCCTGTAGCGCAAATGCGCCGGCACTCAATGACTGCAGAATGGCATGTCGTCGCGTTTGCATCATGTGAATTGCACCACCCTTGCTACTTGAATACAAACTCTGAACTGCCCAAGACAAAGCCCATTCTCTGTGCTGGTGGCTGTTTCATGACAGCCTGAAGACTGCTGTCACTCAAGTAGCCATAGAGGTCTGATCGCTCTGGCGAATTTCTGGCGATGTTGAGTGAAAAATCAATCCGCCTTGTCAGCGCTTCTGGCGTCAACCATGTCGCAGCGTTGAAGGCATAACCATCCGGTGTGAGCCAATTTTGAATGCCTTGCCCCGCCACTGCCGCATAGCCAAAGGCTTGTAACCACTTGGTTCGATCTTGGCCTGCATTGAGAGCGCGCAAACTGGCGCACGCAAAATCAATGGGTGTTCTGTACAGTTTGTGCTCAGGATTCCAAAAGGCATCGTGGTTCAGCATCACCTTCATCACTTCGTAGATGTCGCCACCCGAAGACAAGAATTTTTGTGTCATGGCGCTCACCAAGTCTTGCGGCGGTACATCGGCTACAAAATATTCAGCCAACCGTTTGGCGACACGTTGCGCTGTAGAGGGGTGATTGGCCAAAAAGCGGATGATCTGTTCGCCTTCTTGTTGACCCATCTTCTGCGCTGAACTAGGCACGCTTTGACCCATCACAGTTTTGGTACCCGATTCGTGCAAACGCATCACAAATTGAAAACCATTGGAAGCGCGGGGCGCAATGGTCCATCCCGTCAAAACCTTGGCCAGCTCTCGCACGTCGTCTTGTGAATAGCCACCGTTGACGCCGAGGGTATGAAGTTCCATCAACTCACGCGCATAGTTTTCATTCAGTCCGCGAGCATTTTGTCCTGCCCTCGCCGCTTGCGGACTGACACTGAGCCACTGGTCGAGGTAATAGAGCATGGCGGGATGTTTTGCACTGGCCATCACCAAATCTTCAAACTTGCCCAATGCATGGGCGCGTGCAACATGGAGGGTGTAGTGCCCCACAAAGGGACGCACCGTTCCCTTTTGTTGATAGACGTTGAAATGGTTAAACCAGAATTCAGTCATGCGGGCAAGCAAGGGCTGCTCAATCGCATCGCTACTGCAACTTGCCAAACGCCAAGCAATGGCCTTGTTCACTTGCGTTCTGTTGTAAAACAAGGGATCGGTGGGTTCTGTGAATTGAAAACGTTTTTCGTTCACCACCAGTTCATTGATTTGCGTACCAGCAGGCACTGCAGCGCGTGCTTCTCGCTCCTGCCTAGCGCCGTCAAAAATAGTGGGCAAGCTGGCATTGATGGAAGCCAAATCAGGTGGCAGATTGGCAGGCGCTAAACTGGCTTGTCGGGCTGCATCAAGTTGGCTCAAAGCCCAAGCTTTAGGCTGACCATGGGCCTTGAGATCGGCCAATAAAGCAGGTGTTGGGCCATAACTCAAACGATTGAGGACGCGCCACTCAGCCGCTTTGCCTTGGGGGTTGAGATTTCCTGGAATTCCAGGAGAATCAATTTGCGAAAGTGGCCCTTGTGCGCATCCCCACAAACCCATCAAACAACAAGTCAATCCAACAAGCCACAATGGCTTGATACCCTTGAGACTTGTTGATCGAATCATGATGCTTGAATGTTATTCCCACTCAATGGTTGCTGGTGGCTTGCTGCTCACGTCGTAAGTGACACGGTTAATGCCGCGCACTTCATTGATGATACGGCCCGACACTTTTTTCAGCAAGGCATACGGTAACTCAGCCCAATCAGCCGTCATAAAGTCAGAAGTTTGAACGGCGCGCAAGGCCACCACGTAATCGTAGGTTCGACCGTCGCCCATCACGCCGACACTCTTCACGGGCAAGAAAACCGTAAAAGCTTGACTGGTCAGGTCGTACCAAGACTTACCCGACGCATCTTTGAAGTTGCGTAACTCGTCAATGAAGATGGCATCGGCGCGTCGCAGCAAGTCGGCATACTCTTTTTTGACTTCACCCAAGATGCGCACACCCAAACCAGGACCTGGGAAAGGATGGCGATAAACCATCTCGCGAGGCAAACCAAGTGCCACACCCAACTCGCGCACTTCGTCTTTGAAGAGTTCACGCAGAGGTTCGAGAAGCTTCAGACCCAATTGCTCTGGCAAGCCACCCACGTTGTGGTGGCTCTTGATGGTGACAGCTTTCTTGCTTTTGGCGCCACCTGATTCGATGACATCAGGATAAATGGTGCCTTGTGCCAAGAAGCTTGCGCCTTTGTGGCCGCCAGTTCCCGCTTTCAATTTGGCAGCTTCGTCTTTGAACACATCGACAAACAATCCACCAATGATTTTGCGTTTTTGCTCTGGCTCACTAACGCCTGCCAATTTCCCCAAGAACAAATCAGCTGCGTCCACACGAATCACACGTGCGTGCAATTTGCCTTCAAACATTTCCATGACCATGTCACCCTCGTTCAAGCGCAAGAGTCCATGATCCACAAAGACACACGTCAATTGATCACCAATGGCGCGGTGAATCAAGGCAGCTGCTACCGAGGAATCAACGCCGCCTGACAAGCCTAAGATGACTTCTTCGTCACCCACTTGTTCGCGAATCTTGGCAACGGCTTCTTCAATGTAGTTGCCCATGATCCAATCTGGACGGGCTTTGCAAATGTCCAACACAAAGCGATTCAAAAGCGCTTGGCCTTGAACGGTGTGTGTCACCTCTGGGTGAAACTGCACGGCATAAAAGCGGCGCGCTTCATCGGCCATGCCAGCGATGGGGCAAGCAGGCGTAGAGGCCATCACTTTGAAACCTTCTGGCATTTGCGTCACTTTGTCGCCATGGCTCATCCAAACTTTGAGCATGCCGTGGCCCTCTGCCGTGGCAAAGTCTTCAATGCCCTTGAGCAATTCGGTATGGCCATGCGCACGCACTTCGGCATAACCAAATTCACGGGTATGGCCTGCCTCTACCTTGCCGCCCAATTGTTGCGCCATGGTTTGCATGCCGTAACAAATGCCGAGAACAGGGATGCCCAACTCAAACACTGCATCAGGGGCCCGATCGTCGACTTCATAAACGCTGGCGTGTGAGCCTGACAAAATGATGCCCTTCAAGTTACCATCTTTGGCGTAATCACGGACCCATTCACTGGTGACGTCGCAAGGATGCACTTCACAAAAGACATGGGCCTCACGCACGCGACGTGCAATGAGTTGGGTGACTTGGGAGCCAAAGTCAAGAATCAGAATTTTGGAATGCTGCATGGAATGGGGTCAATTCAAAGGGGCTGATCTGCGATGAACGAATGTTCAATTAATCGGCGCGGTAATTGGGGGCTTCTTTGGTAATTTGGACGTCATGCACGTGACTTTCGCGAATGCCGGCCGATGTAATTTCGACAAACTCTGCCTTGTTGCGCATGTCTTCAATGGTGGGGCATCCACAGTAGCCCATGCTGGCACGCAAGCCGCCAGCCATTTGGAACAAAATGGCAACCACCGAACCTTTGTAGGGCACGCGTCCCTCAATGCCTTCAGGTACCAGTTTGTCGGCATTGGGATTACCCGTACTGGACTCTTGAAAGTATCGGTCGGCACTGCCCTGTTGCATCGCGCCAATGCTGCCCATGCCGCGATAACTCTTATAGCTTCGGCCTTGGTACAAAATCACTTCGCCTGGCGCTTCTTCAGTTCCTGCAAACATACCGCCCATCATCACGGTGCTGGCACCTGCTGCAATGGCTTTGGCAATGTCGCCGCTGTAACGAATGCCACCGTCTGCAATGAGGGGTACCCCCGTGCCTTGCAAGGCAGTGGCAACGTTGTCGATGGCCATCACTTGTGGCACACCCACACCGGCCACAATGCGCGTGGTGCAAATGGAACCAGGGCCGATGCCCACTTTGACGGCATCTGCACCCGCTTCGACCAACGCCAAGGCCGCAGCACCGGTGGCAATGTTGCCGCCAATCACTTCAATGTGCGGATAATTTTTCTTGACCCATCGCACACGCTCGATCACGCCTTGGCTGTGACCGTGGGCTGTGTCAACCACAATGGCGTCCACACCCGCTTTGACCAGTGCTTCAACGCGGGCCTCTGTGCCATCACCAACGCCAACGGCTGCACCAACCAACAAACGACCCGAGGCATCACGTGCGGCTAAGGGAAAGTTCAACTGCTTGGTGATGTCCTTGACCGTGATCAAGCCTTTGAGTTCAAAGGCATCGTTGACCACCAAGAGGCGTTCCAATTTGTATTTGTTCAAAAGCGCTTTGGCTTCTTCTGGCGTGGTGCCTTCTGGCACCGTGATCAAGCGGTCACGCTTGGTCATGATCTCGCTGACTGGCTGGTCGTAACGTGTTTCGAAGCGCATGTCGCGTCCCGTCACAATGCCCACCACTTTGCCGCCTTCACAAACGGGGAAACCAGAGACGCCCAGTTCATCGGACAGTGCCATGACCTGGCGGACTTTGGTGTCGGGTGTGATGACCACGGGGTCGCGCAATACGCCTGACTCATAGCGTTTGACTTTGGCAACCTGGGCGGCCTGTTCTTGAGCGGTCAGATTCTTGTGAACGATGCCAATGCCGCCTTCTTGGGCGATGGCAATGGCCAAACGTGCTTCGGTTACCGTGTCCATGGCCGCAGAGACCAAGGGCAGGTTCAATCGCAGTTTGCGTGTGAATTGGGTGGCAAGAGAAGTGTCCTTGGGCAGGACTTGGGAGTAGGCAGGCACCAACAACACATCGTCGAAGGTGAGGGCTTTACCGAGCAGGCGCATAAGGGAGGGCTCCAAAAAAAGGATTGTACCCTCGTCAAAGCTGGCTTTGAAGCCGAAATGTCGACTTCAATAGCCCGCAACAGCCCCAACACGGCGGCGCGCAAAAAGTCCCGTCCTGCCCTTGCCTTGGCGTTTGAATCGCTGTTTTCGGGCTAATTTAGGGTCAACCTGCAGGGCGCGGTAGATTTCAAGGCGATCCCCATCCTTGAGCACTTGGTGACTGGTGACCATGCGACCCCAAATTCCTTGTTTAGAAGGCATTTCAGGGGGGTGTTTCAAGGCGGCTAAGTAGGAGAGCCATTCGGGTGATTGGTACAAGGACGCAAGGGCATCTTTGACCAAGCTGCCTTCAGGCAAAGACAGACGCATTTGCACCACCTTCCTGGGCGCGGTACTGAACAGGCAGTCGACCTGAATCATGCTTCTGTGCCGTAGATTTGATCGGCGCGCTTGACAAACGCATCCACCAAAGTTGCGGCAATTTTGTCAAACACGGGGCCCACCACAGCCGCCAAGGTTGCGCTGGAAAAGCCGTATTCCAAAGTGAGAGTGACCTTGCAGGCCCGTTGAGAGTTGTCGCCCACAGGATCAAATGACCATGTGCCATCCAAATTTGAAAACGGCCCTTTGACCAATTTCATTCGGACTTCGCGGTTTTCAATGTGGGTGTTGTGCGTGACAAAGATTTGTTTGACGCCAGCCATGCCAATGCCGACTTCAGCGTCCATCTCTAAACCTTGAACATCCAACACTTTGGAGTGATTGCACCAAGGTAAAAAATGCATGTACTGATCGACATCTGTTACCAGGCGAAACATTTCCTCTGGCGAGTACCAGATTAAAACGGATTTGATCAGTTTCTTCATACAATAAGGCTTCTGAGACACATTGTAATTTCTCTAAGAGGCTCCTTGCTCAAACAAGCGCAAATTCAAGCGCCAAAGCAAGACGGGCCAACGCCCTCCTCCTATCACTGTCATGGCCACGCCACCCAAAAAAAACAAAGGACCTGGTAAGTCAGGTCTCATTGCCGAAAACAAAAAAGCAGCCTTCGACTACTTTTTTGAGGAGCGGCACGAGTGCGGCATGGTCTTGGAAGGCTGGGAAGTGAAAGCTGTGCGCGAAGGCAAAGTTCAACTCACCGATGGCTATGTGGTCATTCGCAACAAAGAGATGTTCATCATTGGTTGCCTGATCAATCCGCTTAAAACGGCCTCGACTCACGTCAATCCAGAAGCGGCCCGCACTCGCAAGTTATTGCTTAAACGGGATGAAATCGATCGCCTCACCAGCAAGGTCGAGCAAAAAGGTTTTACCTTGGTGCCCATCAATTTGCATTGGAAGGCGGGTTTCATCAAGTGCGAAGTTGCGCTTGCAAAAGGCAAGGCCGAACACGACAAACGTGACACCATCAAAGACCGCGAAGGCAAGCGCGAGGTAGAACGCGCCATGAAAAGCCGCCACCGCTAAGGGCGGCCGCATGGACTAATTCAGGTGGCGCAGTGGGTGCGTCTCTGGGCTCCAAGGACTCTCAAAAAACGCAGGCCATTCAGTTGGCGCTACATCGGCCAACTGTCCGTGAGCCCATTGGGGTTGATGATCTTTGTCAATGGCCAAGGCACGAATGCCTTCAACGGTTTCGCTGCGTTGTCGCAAGTGGAAACAATGGTGAACCAAATCACGCTCCATGCGCAAGTCATCGGCCAAACTCATGTTGCGTGCTTTGCGAATTTGAGCCAACACCACATGCACCATCAAAGGGGATGCCTTGGTCAAACTGGTCAGGGTTTGCTGGGCCCATTCAGAATTGTCTTGCGCCAAAGCAAGGCTGATTTCTAAAGGCGAAGACAATGCAAAAATTTGATCGATCTCAGCCTTATGAGGGAAAGAAGAAGTTTCCAATTTGGTGAACTGACTTTGAATCCATCGCTCAACCGCTTCGCCACTTTCAAAAGGTGTGCTCAACAAGGTGTTCCAAAGTACAGGCAAGCGTTGCACCTCAATCAACCCATCTGCCAAACCGGCCTGAATGGCTTGCAGACCATTGATTTTTTGACCAGTCAGACCCAAGTACTCACCAATCCGACCAGGACAACGACCTAAGAAATAGCCGCCGCCTACATCAGGAAACAAACCAATGTGTGTTTCGGGCATGGCCATTTGCGTTTTGTCAGTCACGATTCGAACGCTGGCACCTTGGCTGATGCCCATGCCGCCGCCCATCACAACACCGTCCATGAATGCGATATAGGGCTTTGTATAGGTGTGAATCAAATGATTCAATGCGTATTCTTCTGTAAAGAAATCTGTCAGACTTGTATCGCCAGCCAAAGCTGCCTGGTGAAAGAATCGAATATCACCACCGGCACAAAAGTGTCCGAAGGGACTTTCTTTGCCGTGGCCGCGCACCAGCACAGCCAACACTTGGGGATTGTTCTGGAACTCTATCAAGGCTTTCGTCAAATCGCGAACCATGTCAAGCGACAGCGCATTCAATGCTTTGGGACGATTGAGCGTGATGCACCCTACTCGACCGGTAACTTCTTTGATGATCAAAGAACTGGCGTTGCCAGCATTCATGTCAGACATTGCGTTGTCTCCATCCAAACCATTCATTTCCAAACAAAGCAGCAATCACCATGCTGCCACCCACCAACACACTCAGGTGTGGTTCTTCATTGGCACCCCACCAGGCCAAGGCAATGCCAAAAATAACTTCTAACAAAGCGAGCAATGAAACCTCAGGCGCCTTCAAGGATCTGGCACAAATGACCGACAGCGTACAAGGGATGGCCAATTGCACAAAACCCAACAAAGCCAGCAAACCCAAATCGTGAGGGCTCGTTTGCAAGGGCCAGGCCAATGGCAATGTAAGCAGAGAAGAAATCACAGCCCCTAATAAAACCGAGGGCACCAGGTCAATGGACGTGCCTTGTGACTGACTTTTCTGTGTCAAGTTCCATTGCGTAGCGCCTGCAAGCGGAACACACAATGCCACAGCGGCACCCATCAAAAAATTGGGATCACCCAATTGCAGTTGGCTGACAAACATCAATGCAATACCAGCACCTGCGAATGCAATGGCAACCCACGTTCTAAGTGGCAGTCGATGAGATATAAAAAGCCAAGAGCCAAGCGCTGTCAGCAAGGGACCACAAGCCATGGTGATCAAGACATTGGC
Organism: Limnohabitans sp. Hippo4; assembly: GCF_003063605.1. Lineage (NCBI taxonomy): Bacteria > Pseudomonadati > Pseudomonadota > Betaproteobacteria > Burkholderiales > Comamonadaceae > Limnohabitans > Limnohabitans sp. Hippo4. Next base: position 156,844 of record NZ_NESE01000001.1, read on the forward strand.
GACTGCAGTCAGCGTCAAGGCCATCATGAACGCTGTGAACATGATGCTCCAGCACAAGCCCGACAACCAAAAATAAGGGCTGCGCCAAGGCAACCTTTTCCAAACACCCACACCTTGCCAGAGGGTCAGGATGAAGATTAAGCCCAGAACCGTGAAAGCACTCCGCCAAAAAGTGATCTCAAAGCCGCGCGCGCTTTCTAAGTGGCGTGAGACCACGCCAGCGATTGACCACAAAGCGGTCACGAGCACCATCAAGGCAACTGCGTGACCGTGTTTGAGTTTGAGCACTTTGAGTGCTTACGAGTCTTAAGGAACCGGTCGCAAATTACGCGCGACCAGCTTTCTTACGCTCGTGCTCTTTCAAGAAGCGCTTGCGCAGACGAACGCTCTTCGGTGTGATTTCCACCAACTCATCATCGTCAATGAACTCAACGCCGTATTCCAAGGTCAGGTCGATGGGCGGTGTGATCTTGATGGCGTCTTCTTTGCCAGACACGCGGAAGTTGGTGAGTTGTTTTGTACGTGTGGCGTTGACCACCAAGTCGTTGTCACGGCTGTGGATGCCCACAATCATGCCTTCGTACACAGGGTCATTGGCCTTCACAAACATGCGGCCGCGGTCGTCCAATTTGCCCAAGGCGTAGGTGAAGATTTCACCATCGTCCATTGAAATCAGCACGCCATTTTTACGACCACCAATTTCACCTTTGTGAGGTTCGTAGCTGTCAAAGATGTTGGAAATCAAACCGGAGCCACGTGTCAAGTTCAAGAATTCGTTGGTGAAGCCAATCAAACCACGAGCAGGAATACGGTATTCCAAACGCACACGTCCGCGGCCATCGGGTTCCATGTTGACCAATTCGCCTTTGCGCTCGCCCAGGGCTTGCATGACGCCGCCTTGGTGAGTTTCTTCGATGTCAGCGGTGACCAATTCAATCGGCTCATGACGTACACCATCAATGTCGCGGAACACAACGCGTGGCTTTGAAACAGCCAACTCATAACCTTCGCGGCGCATGTTTTCCAACAAGATGGTCAGGTGCAATTCGCCGCGACCTGCTACGTCAAACACGCCTTCTTCGTCGGTTTCCTTCACGCGCAGCGCTACGTTGTGTTGCAGTTCTTTTTGTAGACGATCCCAAATTTGACGGCTCGTAACGTACTTACCTTCGCGACCGGCCAAGGGGCTGGTGTTGACACAGAAATTCATTGTCAACGTGGGCTCGTCGATCTTCAGCATTGGCAGTGGTGCAGGATTGACAGGGTCAGTGACAGTTACGCCGATGCCCAAGTCTGCAATGCCATTGATCAATACGATGTCTCCAGGGCCAGCTTCAGTAACTTGAACTCGGTCCAAGCCACGGAAGGTCAAAACTTGGTTGATGCGGCCTTTGAAGGAATTGCCATCAGGGCCTTCCATCACTTGCACATCCATCATGGGTTTGATGGTGCCTTGGCTGATACGGCCCACACCAATGCGTCCGACAAAGGTCGAGAAATCAAGCGCTGAAATTTGCAATTGCAAAGGCGCATCTGGATCACCTGCCTGTGCGGGTACGTGCTTCAACACAGTGTTGAAAAGCGCAGACATGTCAGGACCCCACTGCTCGCCTGGTGCACCCTCTTCTAAGGATGTCCAGCCGTTGATGCCCGAGGCGTAAACCACTGGGAAGTCGAGTTGTTCGTCTGTTGCGCCCAATTTGTCAAACAAGTCAAAAGCTTGATTGACCACTTTGTCTGGGTTCGCGCCAGGCTTGTCTACTTTGTTCACAACCACGATGGGCTTCAGGCCCAAGGCCAAAGCCTTCTTGGTCACGAAACGCGTTTGGGGCATAGGACCTTCTTGCGCGTCAATCAGCAGGACCACGCCGTCCACCATGGACAAAGCGCGCTCCACTTCACCACCAAAGTCCGCGTGGCCTGGGGTGTCAACGATGTTGATGTGCGTACCTTCCCAGCTGACGGCACAGTTTTTGGCCAAGATGGTAATGCCACGTTCACGCTCAATGGCGTTGTTGTCCATGACGGTGTCGACCACTTTTTCGTGTTCGGCAAATGTGCCAGACTGACGCAGCAGTTGGTCAACCATGGTGGTTTTACCGTGGTCAACGTGGGCGATGATCGCGATGTTACGAATTTGTCTACTCATGCTAAGGCCTTCTCCAAAATTGATTGAATTTCTAGGGGGCTTAACAAGCGCCCCGGAATAAGTTCACCAGCTTTCACATGCGCAGTGCCCAAGAGCGCGCGCGGTGAATCGCCGTACACAGCAACATGCAAGTTGTCGGGCCAATCGCCTCGACGGCGCACGCCGCTTAAGAATCTGCCCGCATCATCTGGGGGCAAGGTGACAGGGGTATGACCATCGAGCAAGGCATCGACAGCCAACAATTTCATTTCACGCTCTGCTTCAGGCAAAGCTTCTAATTCTTGAACACTGATGCATTCAGCTTCTTTAAATGGACCCGTTTGAATGCGCCGCAAAGCACTAAGGTGTCCACATGTACCTAAGGCAATGGCAATGTCTTCACCCAAGGTGCGAATGTAGGTGCCCTTGCTGCAAGTCACTGTGACTTTCAATCGACGGTGGTCATTCTCGGGCGCAACTTCTTCCAATGCCAAAGCATGGATCACGATGTGGCGAGTTTCTCGTTCCACTTCTATGCCTGCACGTGCGTAGTCATACAAAGCTTTGCCATCCTTTTTCAAGGCGCTGTACATGGGTGGAATTTGATCAATCGGCCCAGTGAACTTGGTTTGCACTTGTTGCAGTTGATCCGCTGTGAAGCTCACAGGCATTTCAGAAACCACTTCACCTTCCAAATCACCCGTGCTGGTTTGGACACCCAAAACAACAATGGCTTCGTAAGACTTATCTGCATCCAAGTGCAGCTGACTGAACTTGGTGGCTGCACCAAAACACAAAGGCAAAACACCCGTGGCCAATGGATCCAAGGTGCCTGTGTGCCCTGCCTTTTCGGCGCGCAGCAACCACTTGGCTTTTTGCAAAGCATCGTTACTGGACATACCGTATGGCTTGTCTAACAACAGCACCCCATGCACAGGGCGCCGTTGCACCCTGGTGCGTGGCGCGTTCATATCACTCCTCGTCCTTTGAACGTGAAGCGACTGCCTTGGAGATCAAGGCATTCATGTCGGATGCACGCTCAGTGGTGCGATCAAAAATGAAATGAAGCGTGGGAACTGTGTGAATTTGCAAACGCTTGAACAAGCCATTGCGCAAGAAACCAGCGGCCGCATTCAAACCTGCAGTGGCTTCTTCTGGCTTACCCGTAATGATGCTGAAAAACACCTTGGCATGTGCGTAATCGGGCGTGACCTCAACGGCATTCAAAGTCACCATGCCCACACGTGGATCTTTAAGCTCGCGCGCAATCAGCTCCGACAGATCCCGTTGGATCTGGTCGGCAACGCGAAAACCGCGGTGTGCTGAGCTGGTGGGTTTGCGAGCCATGATGCGGTGAGCCTGGTACTGTGTTTACAGGGTACGTGCAATCTCTTTAACTTCAAAGAATTCCAGTTGGTCACCCACTGCAATGTCGTTGTAGTTTTTGAGTTTGATACCGCACTCGAAACCTTCTTTGACTTCGCGAACGTCGTCTTTAAGGCGTTTGAGTGAGTCGATGTCGCCAGTGTAGATAACCACGTTGTCGCGCAACAAACGGAATTTGGAAGAGCGAGTAACTTGGCCATTGGTGACCATACAACCCGCAACCGTACCAATTTTGGAAGCCACGAACACCGTGCGGATTTCGGCCATACCAATGACTTCTTCCTTCTGCTCTGGGGCCAACATGCCAGACATGGCGGCTTTCAATTCATCTACCGCGTCATAAATGATGTTGTAGTAATGAATGCTGACGCCGTTACCTTCGGCTTGCTTGCGCGCACCGGCATCGGCACGCACATTAAAGCCAATGACCACCGCTTTGGACGCAATGGCCAGGTTGATGTCGGATTCGCTGATACCACCCACCGCTGCGTAGACCAATTGAACCTTGATCTCGTCGGTTGACAGTTTGAGCAATGATGCGGCCAAGGCTTCTTGCGAACCTTGTACGTCGGCTTTGACAATGATGGGTAAAGTTTTGACTTCGCCAGCACTCATGTCGCTGAACATGTTTTCCAACTTGGCGGCTTGCTGCTTGGCCAGTTTGGTGTTGCGGAACTTACCAGCGCGGTAAGTGGCAATTTCACGAGCTCGACGTTCGTCGCTGAGAACCATGAATTCGTCACCTGCTTGCGGTACTTCCGTCAGACCCTGAATTTCGACAGGGATGGAAGGACCCGCAGTTTTGATGGGCTTTCCGTTTTCGTCCAACATGGCGCGAACACGGCCAAATGTTTGACCTGCCAACACCACGTCGCCAGTAGACAAAGTACCCGATTGAACCAGAACGGTGGCCACAGGACCACGCCCTTTGTCCAAACGCGCTTCAATGACCAAGCCTTTGGCGGCTGCATCAACCGGCGCTTTCAACTCAAGCACTTCAGCTTGCAAGAGGACTTGTTCGAGCAATTCGTCAATGCCGGCACCGGTTTTAGCGGACACGCCCACGAATGGCGAATCGCCGCCAAATTCTTCAGGCACCACTTCTTCGGCAACCAATTCACCCTTCACGCGGTCGAGGTTGGCATCAGGTTTGTCGATCTTGTTGATGGCCACAACAATCGGTACACCCGCTGCTTTGGCGTGCTTGATCGCTTCTTTGGTTTGTGGCATCACACCGTCATCAGCGGCCACCACCAAGATCACAATGTCGGTCGCTTGAGCACCACGAGCACGCATGGCCGTGAAGGCCTCGTGACCTGGCGTGTCCAAGAAAGACACCATGCCACGGGCAGTTTCAACGTGATAAGCACCAATGTGTTGCGTGATACCACCTGCTTCGCCAGATGCCACTTTGGCTCGGCGAATGTAGTCCAGCAAAGACGTTTTACCGTGGTCAACGTGACCCATCACCGTCACCACTGGGGCACGTGACAACAAAGGCGCATCGCTTTGTGACACTTCCTCGTCGGTAAATGCTTCTGGATCGTCAAGCGCAGCAATGACAGCTTTGTGACCCAGCTCTTCCACCACGATCATGGCGGTGTCTTGGTCCAAAGGCTGATTGATGGTGACCATCTGGCCTAGTTTCATCAATTGTTTGATAACTTCAGAGGCCTTGATGGCCATCTTGTGCGCCAACTCAGCCACTGTGATGGTTTCGGGCACGTGCACCTCAATGACGCGCGCCTCGACGGGTGCTGCTTGCGTGTGTTCTTCACGATCACGGTCATTGCCACGACGGTTTTTTGGTCCGCCGCGCCAGTTGTTGCGGCCAACACCACCACTGGTGTCGCCACGTGTTGGGATGGCTTTCTTTTTAGTCGCTGGATCACCAGCCCAGCTTGAAGAAAGCTTGGCTGATTTAATTTCTTTGTTACCACCAGGCGCCGCATCTTTGGCATCCGTCGAAGCAGGCGCGCGTTTGGCGGTAGCACCTGCGACCTGAGCCGGTTTGTGCAAAGTGCCTTTTGCGGCTTTAGGATCCGCTTTGGGTTCTTCTTTGACTGGGGCTTTTTTGGCCGGACCACTCATCATGGCGCGAATGGCTTCCGCCTCCGCCAATGCTTTGTTACGGCGCAAGTTCAAATCACGTTCGCGTGCAGCTTCATCAGCCACAACGGCTTTGGCTTCGAGCTCTGCCTGATCTTCAGCGGCTTTTTTCTGCGCTGCTTTTTCAGACAATTTGACTGATTCAGCGTTCACACGCTCGGCCTCAGCAGATTGTGCAATGCTGGGATCAACGGGTTTAGAGGCTGCGTTGATGCTGTCAGCTTCATGTTGAGCGGCTGCAGCTTTGGCGCTGCGAATGGCTGCAGCCTCAGCGGCAGTTTCTTCAGGCGATTTTTGAGCTGCGTTAGCAGCCAATTCGGCTTCTTGAGCTTGCGCTGCTAAGCGTTTGGCCTGTTCTTTGGCCTCGCGCTCGATCCGCTTTTCTGCAAGCGCTTCCTCTTGGCGACGAAGCAATTCGGCTTGGCTGCGTGCTTCTTCTTCACGGCGCGCCAATTCAGCATGATCGATCAAGGGTGCAGCAGGCTCTGCAGCGGCGGGCGTTTGTTCAGTTTCTAATTCGTCATCGCGTTTGATGAAGGTGCGTTTTTTGCGAACTTCAACTTGGATGGTGCGCGCTTTACCTGTTGAATCAGCCTGTTTGATTTCACTGGTTGATTTTTTAACCAAGGTGATTTTTTTACGCTCACCTGTGGCGGTGCCATGGCTCGCTTGCAAATAACTCAGAAGCTTTTGCTTGTCTGTTTCAGTCAACGCATCGGATGGCGCTGACTTGTCGACACCTGCAGAGCGCAATTGCTCAAGCAAAGTGTCAGGTGATTTTTTGAGTTCGCTGGCGAACTCGGCGACGGTATTACTGGACATATGGGGTTCTTGCCTCCTTGAATTTAGGCCTGACCAGTGAACCAATGTTCACGGGCTTTCATGATCAGGGCGGTGGCTTCACCATCGGTTTGTCCGGTGATGTCAGTGAGTTCGTCGGTGGCCAAATCGGCCAAGTCGTCACGAGTGTGAACGCCTGCCTCAACCAATTTGGCAATGAGGTCGGGTGTTAAACCCTCGAGGTCACGCAAATCTTGCGAGACGTCTTCCACGCTTTCTTCGCGTGCAATTTCAAGTGTGAGCAAGGCATCTTTGGCACGTGAACGAAGTTCGTTGACCGTGTCTTCGTCAAAGCTTTCAATTTCCAACATTTCTTGCAAGGGCACGTAGGCCACTTCTTCCAAGCTGGTGAAACCTTCTTCGATCAAGATGTCGGCAATTTCTTGGTCCACATCAAGTTTGTCCATGAACAAAGCGCGAATGCCCGTTGTCTCTTCGGCTTGCTTTTGAGCAGACTCTGCAGCATCCATGATGTTGATTTTCCAACCGGTGAGGTCGGAAGCCAATCGGACGTTTTGACCGCCACGGCCAATGGCAATGGCCAAGTTTTCTTCATCAACCACCACATCCATGGCGTGCTTTTCTTCGTCCACAACGATGGACTGAACGTTGGCCGGTGCCAAAGCACCAATGACGAATTGTGCGGGGTCTTCACTCCACAAAACAATGTCAACACGCTCACCCGCCAATTCGTTGGTCACGCCATTGACGCGTGTACCGCGAACGCCCACGCAAGTGCCAATAGGGTCAACACGTTTGTCGTGAGACAACACGGCAATTTTGGCGCGAGAGCCTGGGTCACGGGCGCAAGATTTGATTTCAAGAAGGCCCTGTTCAATTTCGGGAACTTCTTGACGGAACAATTCAATCATGAACTCGGGTGATGAACGCGACAAAATGATGGGCGCACCACGCAAAGTCAGGTCCACTTCCATGATCATGGCGCGAACACGGTCGCCATTTCGCAAGTTTTCCTTGGGGATCATTTCGCTGCGGCGCAAACGACCTTCAACACGGCCAGACTCGACAATGATGTCGCCCTTGTCCATGCGCTTCACAGTACCGACCAAGATTTTTTCGCCGCGTGCCATGAATTCGTTGAGCAACATCTCGCGCTCAGCGTCACGGATCTTTTGCAAGATGACTTGTTTGGCGGCCATGGCACCAATGCGGCCAATGGGCAAAGACTCGACGCTCTCTTCGATGTATTCATCAACTTCGATGTCAGGAATTTGCTCGAGTGCTTCAAACAAGAGAATTTCTTGATCAGGCAACTGCAAACCCGCTTCATCAGGCACAACGTGCCAGCGGCGGAAGGTTTCGTAATTGCCGCTGTCGCGGTCAATGGCAACACGAATGTCCACATCGCCTTCGTAAAGTTTTTTGGTGGCTTGGGCCAATGCAGACTCCACAGCACCGAACACGATGTCACGCTCCACGTTCTTTTCACGTGAGATAGCTTCAACCAGCATCAACAGTTCGCGATTCATGTTAATTCTCTCCTAAGTCTATTTTGGGCTTACGGCCCTTGAAATCAACCACTGGCGCAAGACGCGCCTCTCTTAATTCGTCTAACCTGAAACCCAGCACTTGCATGGGAACTGGCGGTCTCTTTTTACTGACACGCGCACCAGGCTTGGGCTCTGGCGCATCGGACCACACAATTTGCCAAGTGTTCTCGGCAACTGCTTTTTCCAAGGTGCCCCGAAACTTTTTGCGCAAAGCGTTGACCAATCCAGCCGCAGCTTCGCCCATGGGGGCCTTCAGGGTGATGTCAATCAACTCACCTTCAAAGCGAGCCAAATCGCGGTCATTTCGCAATGGACGGTCAATGCCAGGGGAAGACACTTCAAGACGGCGATATTCAACACCGTCAACTTCCAAAGCAAACATCAATTGCCTGTTTACTTTTTCGCAGTCTTCCACCGTGACAAAGGGAATGTCCATTCGGTCAACGCCTTCTGCCCAAATGTTGTCGATGGTGATGCGCACAAGGCCTCCGGCAGAGCGTTCAATCTCTACCAGCTCGTAACCCAGTCCGGCTACAGTTTCTTCAACAATCTGCTGCAATGCCACGCGAAATCAGTCTTTTCATTCAGGTTTCAGGAATTGAAAAATGACAGGTAATTACCCTGCTCATTAATCGATCGACCAAAAAAAACGGGCGGTGAAAACCCGCCCGTTTGGTCGTGAAGCTCGCATTCTAATCCATAAATCCTTGATTTGGAACGATTTTGTTGGAAAAAAGCGCCAATTTAAGACAGTGCCGTGTTGAGTTGCGGCACGGCTGAAAGCAAGGATTTTGTGTAAGCATGCTGTGGATTGTTCAAAATTTGAGAAGCTTCCCCCATTTCGACCATTTCACCAGCATGCATCACGGCAACACGGTCTGCCAAATAGGCGACCACCCCAATGTTGTGTGTGACAAACAAATAGCTCACGCCCAAATGGTCCTGCAATTCACGCAGCAAATTCAAAATCTGGGCCTGCACAGACACATCTAAAGCAGAAGTTGGCTCGTCACAGACAATCAGGCTGGGCTTAACAGCCAGTGCGCGGGCAATGGCAATGCGTTGGCGTTGCCCGCCAGAAAACTCGTGGGGGTATCGGTCCAGAGCATCTGCTCGCAAGCCCACTTGATCTATCAAAGTCTTCAAGTCTGCTTTTCGTTGGTCCACCGACCATTCAGGGTGAAGACTCTTCATGCCCTCCTCCAGAATTTCCTGAACACGCATGCGGGGGTTCAGTGAAGCAAATGGGTTCTGGAAAATGATTTGCATTTGCTTGCGGGAAGCTTGCAATGCCTGGCCCTTGAGTTGAAACAAGTCTTGTCCTTGCAAGATGGCTTGTCCCGTCACTTGGGTCTGTGGTGTCAACAATTGAAGCAAGGATTTACCGATGGTGGTCTTGCCACAGCCAGACTCCCCCACCAACGCCAAGGTCTGCCCCCTTTGGATGTCAAAACTAACGCCCTTCACTGCTTGGAAAGTTTTTTTGCCACCTAAAACGCCACCGCCCATTGAATAAGTCACCGTCAAATTCTTAACAGACAGCAGCACGGCGTGGTCCAAAGATGTTGCTTGGGCTCGCTCCAACAAGGGAGGCAAACTCAAAGACTGCAAACTGGCATCGTGCACCCGAACACAGCGAACATTGTGCGTGTCAGACAAGGCGGTCATAGCGACAGCTTTGTCTGTACAAACTTCAGTTTGGTAGGGACAACGTGGCGCAAAGCGGCAACCTGTGAAGGTTTGCGTCAGAGGCGGCACCGTGCCATGAATGGCCGCCAATTGACGACCTCTCAAATCTTCACCGGGCAAAGCTTGCAACAACAATTTGGCATAAGGGTGCGAGGGACGGACAAAGAAGTCAGCGGCAGAGGCCACCTCCACAATTTGTCCCGCATACATCAAGGCCACTTGATCAGCCATGCCACTGACAACGGCCAGGTCATGGGTAATCAAGAGCATGGCCATGCCACGTTCTTGTTGAAGGCTCTTGAGCAAGTCCAAAATTTGAGCCTGAATGGTGACATCCAAAGCGGTGGTGGGTTCATCCGCAATCAACAGATCGGGTTCAGCGGCCAAGGCAATGGCAATCATCACTCGCTGCAATTGTCCGCCCGACAATTCAAATGGGTAACTGTCCATTCTCCGTTCGGGTTCTGGCAATCCTACTTTTTGAAGCCACTCGATGGCTCTCTTTCGAGCCTGTTCTGCTTGGAGGTCGGTGTGCTGAAAGATCACTTCCAAAATTTGATCGCCCACAGTCATCACGGGATTCAAACTGGTGGAGGGCTCTTGGAAAATGATGGAAATGCGGCGTCCGCGGATGGAACGCATTTGTTTTTCACTCAAGTCAAAAACATCGACATCGTTCAAATTGACTTTGCCGTTTTGAATGACCGCGTTGTCGGGCAACAAGCGCAGCAAAGACAACGCTGTCATCGACTTGCCACAACCCGACTCACCGACCAAAGCAAAAGTTTGACCTTTTTGCAAGGTTAAATGAAGGGCATCAACGGCCCTCGCCATACCTTGCTCGGTTTGCAAGTCGACCACAAGATTCTGAACATTCAACTGCTGACTCATGCGGCCACCTCTTGCGTTGTGTTCGCCACGGAACTGCCACTGCGTAAACGGGTTCTGGGGTCAAAAGCATCCCGAACTGCATCGGCCAACAAATTGGCACTGAGCACAATCAGAAACATGAACCCAAATGCGGTGGCCAAGGTCCACCAAACCAAAGGCGTCGCGGCCAACTCAGCACGCGCTGTGTTGATCATGACGCCAAAGCTTGCCGTCTTAGGATCGACGCCAACACCGACGTAAGACAGAACGGCCTCAGCCAACACAAAACTTGAAAATTGCATCACCGTATTGATCAGCACCAAATGCATCAAGTTGGGAACAATGTGCCGCCAAAGAACTCGGGGTGTTGAAACGCCAAAAGCACGGGCCGACTGGATGTACTCCAGCTCTCGCAATTTCAAGGTTTCACCGCGAACCAAGCGGCATAAACCTGTAAAGGATGTGATGCCCAAGATTAAACACAAGAAGAACAAACGTGCGTCAGCGCGTTCGAGTGAGGTTTCAAAAACACCTTGATTCTTATCGATAAACACTTGCAACAGCAAAACGGATGCAGCAATCAGCAGCACATCCGGAATGGATGCCAGCAAGGTGTACAGGTATTGAATGGCTTCATCCACCCAGCCCCGTAAATAACCCGCAGTGACGCCGAGTAGCAATGCCAAGGGCAGTACGACAAGTGTGGTGAGGCCACCTATGACCAAAGCCGTCCTGACGCTTTTCAATGCAAACACCAAAACGGAGTTACCTGTTCTGTCAGTGCCAAACACATGGTAGCCCTGCGACAGAATCACAACCCACGTAATTGACAAGACTAGAACCGCAAAAGTGATGGCCATGGATCGCCAAGGCCAGAGGGTTTGGCCATTTCGAAAGCGAGTCAAAACGACAGAGAAAGATTGACCTGTTTGAGCCGTTGCAAGGGCTAATCCCAGCAACATCAAACTCACAACGATGGCCGCCCCCAATCCCAGTGCAGTCCACGTTTTGCGCGAGACATCTGCAGAGAGCTCGGAGGCTGGATCTTGCAAATGTTTGCCGCCAAATCGCAAACGCGGATAGTCACGCACCGAGACGCCATCGCGCTCAAAGGTTTCTTTTCTAAAAGCCACAGCAGACAAGGGCTCTGAATAACTGCGCTCTCGTGCTGTCGCCAAGGGCTTCAACAAGTTGTCTAAAAGAGAGCTGGCCTCAGAGGAATACTGTGTGCTTGTTTGCCCTGTGGAAGCTGGCAATGCTTCTCTGTAATGAACAGAGTCGGCCAAAGCAATGACCAGGAAAAAGCCCAGCACCATGCTGCTGACCATGGAGACGGGGCGTTGCATGGCCAAGCGCCAATTGGCCCTTAAATTGCGGTCGGAGCGCACTCGCCACATGTACCAAAGTACAAACAGCAAAATGGCATAAACGAATAAATCGGTGAGTAAAAATACAGGTTGCATGGTGCGCTTACTGCAAACGAATGCGAGGATCAGCCAAGGTGTAGCTGATGTCGGTCAATATCAGACCAACGATATACAAAAATGAGCCAATGAAAACCATGGCTCTCACGATGGCAAAGTCCTGGCCCGCAATGGCTTCAATCAAATAGCTGCCTAGGCCCGGAATGGCAAAAAATGACTCCGTGATGAGACTACCCATGAACAGAAGCGGAATGACCGCTACAGAGGCACTCAAAATGGGAATCAAGGCATTGCGAAGCACGTGCACCAACAACACACGAGCTTCAGACAAGCCTTTAGAACGTGCTGTGCGCACATAGTCCTTGCCAATTTCTTCCATGAACAAGGTGCGATTGAATCGCACCTCGCCACCCAAGCGCGCCAAGATACCAACGGCAATGGGCAGCACCAAAAAACGCCAAGCATCCATGCCAGGCGCAAAGCCAGAAACAGGCATCAATTGAAGAACCCTAGAGAAAATGAACTGTCCCATCACTATGAAAAACAAGGATGAGATGGACATGAACACCACGCACAAAACGGTACCCCAAAAATCCAAATAGGTGGCCCGGAAAAAAGCCAAGCCGAGGGCCAAGACGATCGAAATACCTAAGCCCACCACAAAAGTTGGTAAAGCCAAGGCGATCGATGGACCTGCACGTCTGACGATTTCAGAAGCAATGTCGCGGCCGCTGTCTGCACGGCCAAAATCAAAAGCAAACATGCGCAGGGAACTGTCTAAAAATAAGGTGTTGGTCACTTGAGCCACGCCCTGCTCTTTTTCATTGAAAAACAGAGGTCGGTCGTAGCCGCGTTCAGCTTTCCATTTTTCAATGGCATCGGGCGTGACGCGTTTGCCACCGAGCTGCATGCGTGCCATGTCATCCGGCGTATTGACTTTGAAAAACAAGACAAAGGTTAGCAAGTTGATGCCAATGAGAATGGCAAAACCGTAGGCCAATTTTCGGGTTAAAAATCTGAACATCACATGCTCCTTGTTGAGGTGGCAGAACCTTGAACGGCTCGCTGTGACTGTCGCCGACGCCAGGCTTTCCATGCAGGCCATGCGACGGCCAATAGCAGCAAGGGCAGGATGGCCAAAGGCCACCAAATGGCTTGGTTCCATTCTTTGATTTTGCTGGTTCTCAGTTGGGGATCAATGCGCAAATAGGGCAAGCTGTCACGGATGATGTTGGAAGGCTTGCCGTTACCTACCCACTGGTGATAAGCCCCACCAAACTCTTCTGACCAACCATAGAGCATGGGCATTTCGTCCTGCATGATGTCAATCATTCGACCAATCAGGGCCGCGCGATCGGGTGTGTCATCCAGATCCTTCATGCGATCAAAGAGTTGATCGAATTCAGGATGCGCAAAATTGCTGGAGTTTTCACCATCAAATTTGGCCTTCGAATTAGGGCCGTACAACAAGAACAAGAAGTTCTCAGGATCTGGGTAATCGGCCAGCCAACCCCAGAAGAAAAATTGCGCGGAACCTTTGCGCATCTTGTCTTGAAAACGGTTGTAGTCTGTGTTGCGAATTTCTATTTGGATGTTCAACTTGGCAAATTGCTTGGCCACCCAATCCAAACGAGCTTTGTAACCTGGACCCACACCCTGCGTGTCGTAATTCAAAACCAAAGGCTGCCCTGTTTTAGAGTCGCGGCCCTCTGGATAGCCTGCTTCAGCTAGCAGCTTTTTGGCAACCTCAATGGATTTGCGTTTGTATTTGCCATCGGCCGCAATGTCGTAAACCACAGGATTGGGCTTTGACAAGTTGTTGCCAAACAAGCCTGGCACCACAACACTGTGATTGACCTGCGCACGGTCATCTTCAAAAATGGACACGTACTCTTCAAAGTCAAAAGCAATGGCCAATGCTTGGCGTAACTTCTTATTGCGAACACGGTCCTCTGGCGTTTTGCCGAGTCCCACGACGGGGTCTAGCCAATTGAAACCAAAATGCCAAAAACCGACTTGAATGGTGCTGGGCAATTGAATTTTGCGCTCCAACAATTCTTTGGCGCGACCTGTACCATCTTGAATCGACACTTGGTAACCAATGCCAGGCTCACCACGTTCTAATTGAGGAATGTCGTAATAACCTTGGATGAATTTGGTCGCAACCGAAGTGGCTTCCTTTTCGATCACCGAGACCACCTTGTCCACGAAGGGGGTTTTAAGACCACAGTCTTTCAACAAGCCCTTTTCTTTGTCCCCCTCTTCGCCTTCACAGGGATAGGGAACGCCTCGGTAGTTGGGGTTTCGCACCAGTTCCATGCGCGAATTGGGAATGTATTCGGTCAGCATGTAAGGGCCCGTACCCACGGGCCAGGTGTCTGGGTTCAAGTTGCGACGAGACATTCCCGCTTGTGCATAAAACGCATCGACTTCCCATGGAATGGGCGCAAAAAAGGTCATGGCCAACCAATATTTGAATTGCGGGTATTTGCCCACCACTCGAATTTTCAAGGTGTGCGCATCAAGCACTTCAACGCCAGTCAGTTTGTGTTCTCTGAAATCTAGCCAAGGCAAATGACCGAAAGGTCCCACCTCTCGCGCTGACTTACCCTCTTTGAGTTTTTCATTGAAAGCTTTGATCTCTTTGCCGTAATCTGCCAAGCCCACAATCTTTTCTGACAAGAAACCAAACGAAGGTGACTTGATGCGAGGTGTAGCCAAACGTTTGATGGCGTAGGCATAGTCTTCAGCCAGCAATTCGCGAGTACCCATGTGTTCAAAGTCGTAGGGACGGCGCTTGCCCTCTAAATCGGATTCTTTCAATGACAAGTATCGATGCTTGCCATCGGGCGACTTTGCAAATGCTGGGTGCGGTTGGTATTGAATGCCGGGTTCAATTCTCAGCTCAAAAACACTTTCAGCGATTTGATCGGCTGGTGTTTGAAGAGGCACTTCACGACCATCTTTTCCCACAAACTTCACACTGGGCATGTCGGTCAAGGTGCGGGGCACCAACTCATAGGGACGCTTCAAATAGTGGTACTTAAGTGGCGGTTCATACACCGCATAAGTCCAAGGCGTTTCATTGTTGCTGTACGAGGACGTTGAATCTAAATACTTAGGTGATTCTTGATAAGAGCTGAAGAGGACATTCTCAGCCAAGAGTGCTTTGGGCACAGGTTCATTGGAGACGCCACCACAAGACTGGAGCAGAAAGGCAAGCCCGCAGATGGCAGCAAAACGCTGAAGTCGATGAATTGAACTGAACATGATGATTGTTTTTGAAAGATGGCGTACTTTATCTCAAGCGACATGAACTTTTCGCCAGCGCCCTCTAAAGAAAAAACGCCTCGAAATCGAGGCGTTTTTAGTGGATGTCAAGACAACTTAGTTAAAGATGTAGTTGGCAGTCAAGCGCGAGTAGCGACCTGTGTTGTTGTACAAACTAGAAGAATAACCCTGCTGCACCGTGGTGCTGGTGTTGGAGCCAGGATAGTAAGGCGCTGGCTTGTCAAACACGTTGGAAATGTTCAAGCCCAATTGCAGGTTTTTGATGCCGTTGTACATGTACCCCACGTCAAAGGTTTTCCATGAAGGCACTTTGCAGTCAGGGTAGTAGGTGTTGTACAAAGCAACGCCACCCAAGGAAGTGGCTGTTTTGGGCTGACCTGAACCATAGTGGCAATAAGCAACAGGGTACTCAGTGGCACCGTCATAACGACGCATCATGGAAATAGACGTGGTCATTTTCATGGCGGCCAAGAAGATGTGTGAGCCTTGCTCTAACGCGGTCGACAAAGACAAACGATTGCGTGGAATAGCGCCAACAGAGGTTGCCCAGTCATTCAAGCCACCAGCAGTGCCTACGGCATTGCGCATGAAGTCGCCAGGCGCTTCTGCACGCATGTAAGACATCAAGTGCGTCATTTTGAACGATGAAGTCAAACGACCATAGTCGCCCAAGTTGTTGCGTGACTTCAATTCCAGGTCAATACCCGTGATCTCTGTGGCACCTTGGTTAACCCAAGGTGTTTTGACAGCAATCAAAGGACCTGTACCAGGAATAGGATTGCCATTGGCATCCTTCAATTGGTTCAACGGATTGGTGTCGCGTGTGATGGCGTCTGCTGGGAAGCGATCGGGGTGCTCAAGCAGGTAGGTTGCGCTGCCCAAGGCCACTTCGTTCTCTTGACGAACCTTGTAGGTATCGATCAATACATCGATGTCTTTTGTAGGCGAATAGATCATGCCCAATGAGAAGCCTTTTGATTTCTCTGGTTTCAGATCTGGGTTGGAACCGCCCACACCAGAGACGCTCTTGGAACAATCAGCTTGTTCTGCACCAGCAACGGGTGTTACGCCATCAGGACAACGAATAGGATCAACTGTACCATTCAAGAAGAATTGTGCACCACCAGAAGCTACCTGAGACAGGGCGGGCGCACGGAAGCCTTCTGAGTAAGTACCCCGGAATGCTAAGCCCTCATTGGCAATCCACTTGGCGCCAACTTTAGGCACAAAATTTGTTTTGAAACTTGGATATTTGTCAAAACGACCGGCAAAGTCCATTTCAAAGGTTTTTGAGAACGGCGTACGCACTTCGAAGAAGGAAGAGACGACATCGCGTTTACTTTGAATGGCAGTTGTAGAAAGCCCCAAAATATCCCCGCGAGCATTGGCGGGATCTGGATCGATGGAAAGCCGCTCTTGGCGAGCTTCAACGCCAACAGCCAAACCAATTTTGCCACCCGCCAACTGGCCAAGCTCAGTCGTAGCTTTTGCATCCCATTGAGCAATTTCAGCAATGCCGACATTGGTCAAATCTTTGGTGATGGTGGGATCTGCCGCCAAAGATGCTAACGAGCGCTTGTCAGTGATCAGCTTGCGCAATGTTGGCAAGTACAAGAAGCCGTAGGCTGTTTCTTCACGGCGAGATTGGTTCCAGAGTACAGCGCTCTCCCAATCCCATGCACCTTGAACGCCCTTCAAGCCGCCCAATAAGCGGACATTTTGATTCAGTAAGTCGTTACCTGTTTTAAGATTTTCAAATCGATAAACGACGGCTGAACGTGCATCTGTGAAAGGATTGTCTGGATGGCCAATTGGTAAAATCGCTTGGAAAGGCTCTGCAATACCACCAACTAAGAAGTTGGTGGTTGGCGATGTACCGCTAATGGTTCGTGCAGGAGCGCGATATGTGCGACGTGTGTCGTTGAAAGCAAATTCACTGAATGCAGACAAATTTTCATTGATTCTGAACTTGCCGATTCCTAGCAAGCTGAAATCTTCGCCCTCGGTTTGCACATCGGTAAATGCATCGCCATCGTAGTTACAGAATGTTCGGCCAAACAAGAAACTGGACGAAGCAATACCGTATGCGGCACTGCCCACCAATTGCTTGGATGGATCACAGTTCAGTTTGTTCAATATGTTGGGAGAAGTCGCATTTCCAGTCGTGAAGAACGATTTGGAATTGAGTGCACGCTCTTTGAAGAAAAAAGGCTGATCTGTTGCGTAGCTGTAATACGGGATCAAACGGTTGTTCATTGCTGCGTATTCAGAGGCACGGATGTCAAATGAGCCATCACGCACCGTTGTCTTGTTTTGAGAAGACAAATCGAATGACAACATCAGGCTTTTGCCATCTGCTTTGTAATTGCCAATGCCTACAGTGCCATTGACATTGCGACGACCAAATTCTTGGTTGTCATTGGCACCAATGCTGGTTGAAATTTCGCCACCCACAAAACCGGTTTTGGTGATGAAGTTGATCACACCCGCCATGGCATCAGAGCCATAAACAGCTGAAGCACCGTCCTTGAAAATTTCAATGCGCTCGATGGCAGAGACTGGGATGCTGTTCAAGTCATACAAGGTCGATTGACCATTGTTGGGATTGGCATACGCGGAAGGCGTCATGCGACGGCCATTCAGCAAAATCAATGTAGAGGTAGAACCCAAAGCACGCAGAGATGCGGTGGCCACGCCACGTGAGAAACCATTTTGATCCGGTGTGTCGTTGTAACCTCCCACGCCCATTGAAGGGACCGCCTTCAACAATTGCAAAACACTGGTGGCACCCGATTGCTGAATCTCTTGGGCAGAGATTGTTTGAATGGGAGATGTTCCCTCTTTATCAGCACGCTTCAAGTTCGAGCCAGTGATGGTGACTTCCGCAAGACCCGATTGCTGGGCGAATGCCATGGGCGAAACACCAGCAGTCATGAGAACCATAACAGCCAGGCTAATTTTGGATGGCTTAAACATCAAGCGACCTTTCAAATCAAAAAATAATAGATTTGATGTTTTTAGTCGAAAAGTTACTTTTGTTAACTTGGGAATTACACGAGTAGGGTCTTGATGACGACAAACCTTCGTTTTCTATAGAATTCAAAATATACAGACAACGAATACTTGGTAATTACTTTAAAAATAATATTGATTCATTGAATCAATTCAAAAAGTTAGCAGTGTTGCAAGCAGCCAACAAAGAGCGTCATCGTCTAGTACAGGCCAGCATGTCAAAATGTCGAATTAGATAACTTTCCTTTCACACCATGAGCTTCCTTGCTGGCAAAAAAATCCTGATCACAGGCGTTCTCTCCAACCGTTCTATCGCTTACGGCATCGCCAAAGCTTGTCATGAACAGGGTGCTGAATTGGCTTTCAGCTATGTGGGCGAGAGATTCAAGGACCGGATCACAGAATTTGCGGCTGACTTTGGCTCCAAGCTGATCTTTGACTGCGATGTGGGAGACGATGCGCAAATTGACAAATTGTTCAAAGATTTGTCGCAACACTGGCCACAATTTGACGGTTTTGTTCACAGCATCGGCTACGCCCCCAGGGAAGCCATCGCCGGCGATTTCATTGAAGGCCTCAGCCGTGAAGGCTTCAAAATTGCGCACGACATCAGTGCGTATTCATTTCCAGCCATGGCCAAGGCAGCCCTCCCATACTTGCGCGAAAACGCTGCTTTGCTCACCTTGACCTATTTGGGCGCCCTCAAAGTGGTACCAAACTACAACACCATGGGTTTGGCCAAGGCATCCTTGGAAGCCTCTGTGCGCTACTTGGCAGACTCTTTGGGACCCAAGAAAATTCGCGTCAACGGCATCAGTGCCGGCCCCATCAAAACTTTGGCCGCCAGTGGCATCAAAGACTTCGGCAAAATTCTGAGTGCTGTTGCAGCCGCATCCCCCATTCGCCGCAACGTCACCATTGAGGATGTTGGCAATACAGCCGCATTTCTGATGAGTCCTTTGTCAGCAGGCATCTCTGCCGAAATTGTGTATGTCGATGGTGGTTTCAGCCATGTTGTGGGTGGTATCGGCGAAGCTTAATTTTCTAGTCACATCCCCCTCCCAAAAACAACGTCTTAGGGCGTTGTTTTTTTTTAACATTTCCAAAAATCAGAATAGCAATTTTCACAAATTTGTCAGATATTTAGAGGATGAGTAACTGAAATGTAACTTTTGGTCTTTTCTCAGCCGTACACGAGTGTCTGGTTGTTCCGAAAAGACCATTTTTCACTTCATTCTCATATTCATTTAGTTACAAAAGGATTAAAAATGCCTCGATTCAAAATCAGCACCCTGAACCGCCACTTGTGGCTGGCTTTCGGTGGCACTGCTTTGACCATGGCGAGCCTGCAAGTTGCACAAGCTCAACAAGTCGAAACCGTGACCATCACTGGCTCGTCTATCAAGCGTTCCATCGAAAACCAAAGCGCCCTGCCCGTTTCGATCTACTCTGCAGAAGAGTTGAAATCCGTGGGCGTCACGTCCACTGAAGAAATTGTTCAGCGCATTACAGCCAGCCAATCCAGCACCGGTGGCAGCCAAAGCATTGGCTCTGGCACAGGCGGTGGCTCTTACGCCAGTTTGCGCGGTTTGGGTTCCAACAAAACTTTGATTTTGTTGAACGGCCGTCGTTTGGCTTTCTTCGGTATTGGCGCTAGCGCTGTTGACTTGAATGCCATTCCTTTTGCCGCACTCGAGCGCATCGAAGTATTGCGTGATGGCGCTTCTGCCATTTATGGTACGGACGCCGTTGGCGGTGTGATCAACTTCATCACGAAGCGTGATTACCAAGGTGTTGACATTGCCATTGACAACACATACCCATCACAACAATCTGGCCAAATCAAGCGTTTCACTTTCTCAGGTGGACAAGGTTCATTGGCCAAAGACGGTTACAACTTGTGGTTCTCTCTGGACAACAAAACACAAGCTTCCGTCAAGGCAACTGACCGTGCATTTGGCGCAACGGGTGTGATTCCGTCAGCTGGTTTGAACAAAACCTCAGGCACAACCTTCCCTGCCAACTTCAACTACTACAACACAGCAGGCGCCATCAAGTCAGGCAACGTCACATTGCCCAATTGCGCCCCTCCTGGATCGATCTTCATTTCTGGCACAACTTGCCGTTATGACTACACATCGGCCATTGACATCATTCCTGAAACAGAGAATTTGAACATCAATGCAAAAGGTACGTTCCGTTTGAGCGACAGCCGTTTGTTGACAATTGAAGCCGTTCACTCAGAGAACACCAATATCGCTCGTGTTGCGCCCGATCCAGTGACCGGTATGACAATGCCTGTGACTAGCCCGTTCTATCCCACAACCTATGCCGGTTTGGACGCTACAAAAGGTTTGATCGGTATTGGCTGGCGCATGGTGCCAGCAGGCCGTCGTGAAAACACATCTAACTCCACAGCCAACCGTGTTGTGGCTGATTTGTCAGGTGTTGAAGGTGCATGGGAATACAAAACTGGTTTCTACTCTGCTTCCAGCACAGTTTCTGATGGCCCAACCAACGGTTATGTCAGCAAAACCAAAATTCAAGCGGGCGTCACAAGCGGTTTGTTGAATCCTTTTGGCACTAACACGCAAGCAGCTTTGGATTACATCGATGCGGCCAAAGCACGTGGCACATTCTCTACAGGTCGTGGTACTGCCACAGGCGTAGATGCCCGCTTCAACCGTGACTGGTTCAAGATGGACGGTGGCAACGCCGCTATTTCGATTGGCGCAGAAGCACGTCGTGAAGGTTATTCAACCAACACCAACGACGACCTGGTCAACAGCGTGCCATCCGCTGGTCGCAGCCCTTACCACGTCAATGACGCATCACGCACAGTGACCGCTGTTGTGACCGAAGCCTTGTTCCCTGTGTCCAAGCAGTTGGAATTGCAAGCCGCTTTGCGCGCTGACAATTACAGCGACTTTGGCAGCAGCGTGAATCCTAAAGTAGGCTTCCGTTACACATTGTCTCCCACTGCAGTGATTCGTGGCTCTGCCAACACTGGCTTCCGCGCACCATCCTTGGATGACGTGTTCGGTCCTCAGTCACGCACCTTCTCAAGCAATGCTTATGACGATCCTTTGTTGTGCCCAGGCGGTAAAGCAACTGCATCTGGCATCACATCACGTGATTGCGGTCAGCAGACTCAAGCTTTGAACGGTGGTAATCCTGACGTTCAACCTGAGAAGTCCAAAGCGATCAGCTTCGGTACAGCTTTCCAGCCCGCGAAAAACTTGCTGATGACCGTTGACTATTGGAACGTTCAAGTGAAGAGCCAAATTGGTTCCTTCCCTGAGCAAACCATTTTCGACGATCCAGCCAAGTACGCCAGCAAGATCATTCGTTGCAACACTTTGAGTGCTGCCGAAGCATCTAACTGGGAACGTTGCCAAGTGGTTGCAGGCTCTAACGCCATTGCCTACATCAAAACATTGACCGACAACTTGGGCAATGTGAAGACCAATGGTTTGGATTTCAGCGCTGCTTACGCCACCACCATTGCCGGTTTGAAAACCAACTTCAACTACGATGGCACTTACGTCAACAGCTACAAATACCAACGTGAAATCGGTGGCGAGTACATCGAAAACGCTGGCAAGTACAAAGACTCTAGCCCCATCTTCCGTTGGAAGCACAACCTGACCACCACCATGGCGCAAGGTAACTACCGTTACAGCGCAGGCGTGCGTTACATGTCTGGTTACACCGATGAGAATGCCGATCCTTCATACATCAATGAAGTGAAGTCATACACATTGGTTGACTTCGGCGTGAGCTACACAGGTATCAAAAACCTGACATTGGGCGCCGTGTTGCGTAACGTGTTTGACACAAAGCCACCTTTCACAAACCAAGGTGCTACGTTCCAACAAGGTTACGACCCACGTTACACAGACCCCCTGGGTCGTGCATTGGCTGTGAAAGCGAACTACAAGTTCTAATCACCACAGTCCCAGATCATGACTGGGACTGGCCACAAAAAACCGCTCCTCGGAGCGGTTTTTTTATGCCTGCTCAAATTGAATATTAAGTCGCATCGTCTTTGACAAGGTAAGAGTAAATCACGGGCACCACCACCAAGGTTAAAAAAGTAGACGTCAATACACCACCAATGATGGCGCGTCCCATGCCTGCTTGTAATTCACCGCCTTCGTTCAGCGCCAAGGCCAAGGGCAGCATGCCAAATATCATGGCAAAGGTGGTCATCATGATGGGGCGCATGCGAACTTGTCCAGCTTCCAGCAATGCATCTTTCA
Organism: Limnohabitans sp. Hippo4; assembly: GCF_003063605.1. Lineage (NCBI taxonomy): Bacteria > Pseudomonadati > Pseudomonadota > Betaproteobacteria > Burkholderiales > Comamonadaceae > Limnohabitans > Limnohabitans sp. Hippo4. Next base: position 179,366 of record NZ_NESE01000001.1, read on the forward strand.
CTGACAAGCCTCGCTTGCGCGATTCATTGGCAAAGTCGATCAACAAAATGGCGTTTTTGGTCACCAAGCCCATCAGCATCACCATGCCAATCATGGAGAACAAGTTAAGGGTGGTTTGAGTGAGCCACAAAGAAAGCATCACGCCCATCAAGGCCAAAGGCAGCGATGCCATGATGGCAATCGGCTGTTTGAAACTGTTGAATTGACTGGCCAACACAATGTAGATGAACAGCACAGCCATCAACATGGCACTCAAGATGGCCGAGAAGGCATCTTGCTGATCTTTGGTCGATCCTTGCAAATCAAAGTAAATGCCTTCCGGCGGTGTAGTTGCTTTCATCATGGCTTGAACATCAGCGCCTACATCGCCGGCTGGACGGCCTTCAACACTAGCAAAGATGGCTTCACGGCGCATCAAATTTTGGCGCCGGATCACTTCTGGGTTGGCGGTCGGTTCAATCCGAGCCACTCTGGCCAATTCAATGGCTTGCCCTTCTTTGGTGTACGCAACGGGCAATTTGTGCATTTGCACCAAATGCTGACGATCGAGTTCAGGCAACCTTAAAACCACCTGAATCTGCTCACCATCACCTGCCAGCCAGGTTGTGGCAACTTCACCATTGACATAAGCTCTCAGCGTCTGCGCCACTTGCGAAGCGTTCAAGCCCAGTTCACGAATGGCCAATGCATCCAGTTTGACGCTGTAGGCTGTCAGTCCAGGCTTGACGGAAAGGTCCACGTCCACAATGCCAGGAATGCTTTTGATCTTTTCAGAAAAGTCTTTGCTGAATTGCGCCAAACGTTCGGCATCGTTGCCCAACACCGCAATGTAGATCGGCCTGTCCAAGCCGATGGCCACTTCAATGCCTGAGATGGGCTGCGTCAACTTGCGAAGAACTTCTTCAATTTGTTTTTGCGTGCGTTGCCGTTCATGTTTTGGTTTTAAGACAATGTTGACGGCCGCCTGATTTCGACCCACCAAAAATCCAGCATCACTGCCACCAATCACGGTCACGACCGTTTCAACTTCAGGCACAGATCGAATGGCCGCCTCCACTTGGGCCAACTTTTCGCTACTGCGTGGCAAGCTAGACCCCACCGGCAAGCGCATGGTGATTTGAATCAGTCCACGGTCTGTCTGTGGAATGAATTCTGTTCCAACCACTTTGGTCAGTAAAAATGCAATCACCAAGCTCAACACCGCACCCCACAGCACCAACGCACGATGCGACAGTCTCAACCCTGGAACGAGTTCAAACTTGCGAGTGTCAAAAATCCAGTGAACCAAAGACTCGTAAGACGCGTGGCATCCTGCCATGAAACGATCGACCCTCGCAATCAAATAGCCGAGCACGGGCACCCGGTCCAAATTGGCATTGGCGGGCTCTGGCCAAACACTGGACAACATCGGATCCAAGGTAAAACTGACCAACAAAGAGATGATCACTGCGACAACCACCGTGATTCCGAATGGGAAAAACAAGCGACCTGTGATGCCATCCATGAAAGCCATCGGCACAAATACAGCACAAATCGCAAAGGTCGTCGCCAAAACGGCCAAGCCAATTTCTTGAGTGCCTTCCAGAGCCGCTTGGACATGCGATTTGCCCATGGCCAAATGCCGCACAATGTTTTCACGCACCACAATGGCATCGTCCACCAGCAAGCCGATGCACAGTGACAAAGCCATCATGGTCATGAAGTTGAGTGTGAATCCAAAAGCCTGAACGGCGATGAAACTGGAAATGACCGAAATGGGCAGGGTCAATCCTGTGATCACCGTGCTTCGCCAAGACTTCAAGAAAAGCAACACAATGGCCACCGTCAACAAAGCGCCTTCAATCAGCGTTCTTTGGACGCCCACCAATGAAGCCTTTACCCAATCGCTGTTCAAGCTGATTGTGCGAATTTCAACATCTGCGGGAATTTGATTCTTGAGTTCAGCCAAGGCCTCTTTGATGCCCTCGCCTGTGCTCACAATGTTGGCATCTTGCTGTTTGAATACTTCAATGCTGATGGCACGCTGACCGTTGATACGCGCCAAGGATTCAAGTTCTTTTTCGCGCAGGTAAAGATTGCCAAGATCTGCCACAGTCACAGGCAATCCGCTTCGTTGCTGAACCACGGTGGCGTTCAAGTCCAAATAATTTTTGGACCGACCTTCCATTCGCAAAATGCCATCCTGAACGTCATTGGATATCAAGCCAATGGGTGCATCTTGATTTTGAGCTTTGAGGGCATTGCTGATGTCTATGGGAAGAACAGCATTGGCACGCAATTTTTGTTGGTTCAAGTCGATGCGAATTTCTCGCGTGGCATTGCCAGAAATTTTGATGAAGGCAATGCCATCAATTCGTTGCAAACGACGAACCACTTGCAATTCCGCCAACATCGACACATCGCGATGCGTCTTGGATTGCGACAAAACCCCAATCACCGCCACAGGCTCTGAGGCCTCATTGTTAACGCGCAAAACCAAGGGGGTTTTGGCATCTTTGGGAAATGCAGCCTGCACAGCTGCAATTTTGTCCCGCACATCTTGCATGCCACGGGCCATGTTGGCATTCAAATTGAATTCGACACTGGTTTGGCTGCGACCTTCGAAAGAGCGTGAGGTGATGCGTTTCACACCGGCAATGCCATTGAGTGCTTCTTCTATTTTTTTGGTGATTTCTTCCTCCACCGATTGCGGCGACGCACCTGGGTAAAGCACATCGACATAGGCAATCGGCAAGTTCAAATCAGGCAGTTGTTCTACCCCCAACTTGACATAAGAAAAGATGCCCAAGACACACAAGGCAATCATCACCATGACCGCAAAGACAGGCCTTGCAATCGATACACGCGTGACCCACATCAGCGCTTGACCTCAACCTTGGTGCCCTCTTTCAGGCCCTCAAATCGAAGCGCCAACACAGCGTCAGTGGCTTTCAGGCCATCCAAAATGTAAATGCGCTGACCTTGTGAATCCTTCATGCCGGTCGTGACGGTCTGACGTTTGAGCACGCCCTCTTGAATGACCCAAACGATGCTCTTGCCACCTTCTTCTTGGACGGCTGTGATCGGCAAGGTCAAACCCTCTTGGTTTAATGCATAGGCGTATTGCGCCATTCCCATCAAACCCGGGCGAAGCATGGGTGGCAAACTTGCCTGCTCTAGCGTGAGATACACAGGCAGTGCACGAGATCCCGCATCGTTACCAGGACCAATGCGATCCAAACGAAGCATAACGGCCTGACTGACGCCTTCAAATTGAACGGGCATCTTCAAGCCTGGTTTGAGAAATTGACCTGCAGCAGCGTCAACCATGGCCTTGAACTCCAAGCGGACTGGGTTCAGCAATTGAAGCACTTCTTGTTCTGGCGAAATTTTTTCACCTGCGTTGACCAACCGACGTGCCACAACCCCGGCAAAAGGTGCCGTGATCGCAGCATCAGCAACTTGTTTTGAATGTGCCATGGCGGCCGACTCGGCTGCTTTCAACTGCGCTAAATTAGCGGCCAAATTAGCCTGCGAAGAAGCCAAAGCCGTTTCAGAAATAAAGCCTTGTCGTGACAATTCTTGATTGGCTTTGTGCTGCGACAAGCTCAACTGGTAGGCCCGTTGAGCTGAACTCACTGCTGCTTCACGCTCCTCAGTTCTTGAACTTAAGTCACGTATATCTACTTCAGCCAGAATTTGGCCTTTTTGAACCGTTTGACCTTCGGCAACATTCAAACGGAGCAAAGTCCCTGCCGTTTTACTGCGCAATGTGGCTGTTTCAGAGGCAATCAACACCCCCGACATTTCAATCCGTCCAGACAGCGCCTGCAATTGGGCTTGCGTCACCTCAGAGGCTTGGAATACTTTCACCAGGACATCTTTGACTGGCGCTGCTTTGGCCCTTTGATGCTGCCAATACCAAGTACCGCCACCCAAAGACAGCAGCACGATCAAAGCAAGAAATAAGTGGGTTCGTGATTTGAAGTTCATTCAAGGACAGAAGTGATCAATCGACGCGAACGCAATCAGCGTAGTAACGCTTTACACCGTCTTCGCCCTTCTCTTCCACCAAACCGTGAATGTCGGTTTCAAAGCCAGGACACTGCAGATTGAACTCACGAGAGAACTTCAAATAATCCACGATCTTCTTGTTGAAGACTTCGCCGGGCACCAACAATGGAATACCTGGAGGATAAGGTGTCACCAATCCCACGGTGATGCGGCCTTCCAATTCATCGATGGCCACGCGCTCTGTTTTGCGACGGGCAATTTGCGCATAGGCATCTGCCGGGGTCATGGCAGGCGTGAGGTCGGACAAATACATTTCCGTTGTCAGGCGTGCGATGTCATATTTGGCGTACAGCGCGTGAATGTGCTGGCACAAATCACGCAAGCCCATGCGCTCATATTTGGGCTGCTTCTGGCAGAACTCCGGCATGATGCGCCACATAGGCTGGTTGCGATCGTAGTCATCTTTGAATTGCTGCAAGGCAGTCAGCAAAGAATTCCAGCGACCTTTGGTGATGCCAATGGTGAACATGATGAAGAAGCTGTAAAGGCCGGTCTTCTCAACCACCACGCCATGCTCTGTCAAGAATTTGGTCAACACGGAAGCCGGTATGCCCGTCTTGTCAAACTTGCCATCCAAATTCAAACCAGGGGTCACGATGGTGGCCTTGATGGGGTCTAACATGTTGAAGCCATCGGCCATCTGACCAAAGCCATGCCACTTGCTGCCCTTTTTGCGTGAATCGCTGCGAATGATCCAGTCCTCAGCGCGTCCAATGCCCTCATCGACCAAGTTCTCGGGGCCCCACACTTTGAACCACCAGTCTTTGCCGTACTCGTCATCCACTTTGCGCATGGCACGGCGGAAATCCAAAGCTTCGGCGATGCTCTCTTCCACCAAAGCTGTACCGCCAGGAGGCTCCATCATGGCCGCAGCAACGTCGCAGCTGGCAATGATGCTGTACTGAGGGCTGGTGCTGGTGTGCATCAAATAGGCTTCATTGAACAGGTGCCTGTCCAACTTTGTATTTTGAGAATCCTGAATCAACACATGGCTGGCTTGGCTGATACCCGCCAACAGTTTGTGAATGGATTGAGTGGCATAGACCACAGAATTCTTGGGACGTGCGCGCTTCTTGCCCATGGCGTGGTAGGTGCCATAAAACGGATGGAACGCTGCATGAGGCAACCAAGCTTCGTCAAAGTGGAGGTTTTCAACATAGCCATCCAGCATGCCCTTGATGGTCTCGGTGTTGTACAGCACACCGTCATAGGTCGACTGCGTCAGAGTCATGACGCGTGGCTTGACCTTTTTGGCATCAATGCCTTTGAGCAAGGGGTTGGCCTTGATCTTGGCTTGGATGTTGCTCACTTCAAATTCACTTTGAGGGATAGGACCAATGATGCCGTAATGGTTGCGCGTGGGTTTAAGGAAAACAGGAATCGCGCCAGTCATGATGATGGCGTGCAAAATTGATTTGTGACAGTTGCGGTCAACCACCACCACATCGCCAGGTGCCACGGTATGGTGCCAAACCATCTTGTTGGACGTGCTGGTGCCATTGGTCACAAAGAAACAGTGGTCGGCGTTGAAGATGCGCGCCGCATTGCGTTCGCTCTCGCCAATCGCGCCGTTGTGGTCCAACAACTGGCCCAATTCTTCAACAGCATTACAGACGTCAGCACGCAACATGTTTTCACCATAAAACTGGTGGTACATCTGGCCTACAGGACTCTTCAAAAAGGCGACACCACCTGAATGGCCTGGGCAGTGCCATGAGTACGAGCCGTCTTCTGCATAGTCGAGCAGGGCTTTGAAGAATGGCGGTTGAACACCTTCCAAATAACTTTTGGCTTCACGGATGATGTGACGAGACACAAACTCAGGCGTGTCTTCAAACATGTGAATGAAACCATGCAATTCACGCAAGATGTCATTGGGAATGTGGCGCGAGGTTTTGGTTTCACCGTAAATGTAAATGGGCACATCTGCATTCTTACGGCGCACTTCTTCAATGAAGGCGCGCAAACTTAAAACGGCAGGGTCAAGGTCTGGGCCTGGTGTGAACTCTTCATCGTCAATCGACAAAATGAAGGCACTTGCACGCGATTGCTGCTGCGCAAACTGTGACAAGTCACCATAACTGGTCACACCCAAGACTTCAAAGCCCTCGGTTTCAATGGCCTGAGCCAAGGCACGGATACCCAAACCTGAGGTGTTCTCAGAGCGGTAGTCTTCATCGATGATGACGATCGGAAAACGAAATTTCATAGGGGACCTGCCTTGGGTCAAAAATTGGACAACAGGGGCGAAGTGTAATGAATAAACGGGCCATCAGAAGCGGTTTGGGTCAAGAATGTGCCTCTAAACTGCTATACTTGCGGGCTTCGGAGCGGTGGATGAGTGGTTTAAGTCGCACGCCTGGAAAGCGTGTGTGGGTTCATAGCCCACCGCGGGTTCGAATCCCGCCTGCTCCGCCAAATTCAAACCCCGCTAGAACCTTGTTTTAGCGGGGTTTTTCCTTTTGAACATCTTTCGCAGTCCCCTCTTTCAAATTCCCGGCTACCGACGGATGTGGCTCTCCATTTTGTTCAGCAATTTGGGAGGTCAAATCACCATGTTGGCTTTGCCCCTCACAGCGGTGTTCCTGTTAGACGCCAGCCCCACCCAAATGGGCCTGCTCACGGCCATGGAAATTGCCCCCTTTGTGTTGCTCTCACTGCCAGGTGGCGTGCTCATTGATCGCATGCAAAAACTTCCCCTGTACATTGCCGGTGAAATTTTCATGGGCTGTACCTTGCTTCTCATTCCACTGGCGTGGGCGCTGGACATGCTCAACATGCCCTTGATGTATGCGGTCAGCTTTGCACTGGGCACTGTTTACACCATCGCCGGGTCGGCCTCTCAAATTGTTCTGACCCAACTTGTCGGACGTGAAAAACTGGTTGAAGCCTATTCACAAAACGCCATTGCTGGCTCTATGGCAGAAGTACTGGGCCCTGGCATGGCAGGTTTGTTGATACGCGTGTTTGGTGCGCCCTTGGCGTTGGTCATGGATGCTTTGCTTTTGATAGGCTCGGTGGTGATGTTGCGTGGCATCCGAATTCACGAAGTAGTTCCACCTCGGTCCACCTGGAAAGACCGATCATTCAAAGATGAATTGATGAAAGGTGTGAACTTTGTCAAATCACAAAAAATGCTCATCGAAATGGCAGCCACAGTGGGTGCTTGGCAATTTTTTGCGCAATTGGCTTTGTCAGTTCAAATTATTTTTGCTGTCAAAGACTTAGGCTTAGACGAAACCTTGGTCTCAATGAGTTTTGTCGCATTGGGCATTGGTTCTGTGTTGGGCGGCATGGCGGGGCCCAAATTGTCATCGCGCTTTGGTCCTGGACCCGCGCTCATCTTGGGAATCGCCATCACATCGTTTGGATGGATCAGCTTGTTGGCCCTAGAAAGTTACTTGCCAAGTTTGTTTTTGTTCTCTTGGATGCTTCTTTGTTTCAGTTGGGGCGCCACCTTGCTGTTTGTGAATTTCTTATCGCTTCGGCAATCATTTACGCCAACAGAACTCTTAGGCCGCATGACCACCACCATGCGTTGGTTGATTTTGCTACCAGCAGGTCCTGGCGCCATTTTGGGAGGCTGGATGGCCGAACACTGGGGCATGCGAAGCTCACTCGGCGCAGCAGGCGCAGGCACGCTTCTGGTGGTACTGATCGCCTATTCAAGGCCTTATTTGAAAAGCCTTAAGGCCTTGCCAGAAGCAAAAAGTGCTTAAACAGCCATCGCGTGCTGAACTTTGGGAACGGCGGCCAGCAGGGTTTGTGTGTAACTGTGCTGCGGCTTGGCATAAATGCTTAGCGCATCACCTTGCTCCACCACTTGACCCTTGTTCATCACCAACAAAGTGTCAGACATGTAACGCACCACTTCCAAATCGTGCGATATGAACAAATAGCTGAGCCCAAGGTCTTTTTGCAAGTCCTTCAACAGATTCAAAACCTGCGCTTGGACAGAAACATCCAAAGCCGACACGGCCTCATCCAAGATCACCACCTCTGGTGACAAGCTGAGCGAACGCGCAATGGCAATCCGCTGACGCTGGCCACCTGAGAACTCAAAGGGATAGCGCTTCAGCGCTGACGCAGGCATGCCAACTTTGTCTAGCAGCGCCAAAGATTGCTTTTCCCAATCGGCAGAACCAGCGCCAATGCCGTGCAACTGCATGGGCTCGCTCAAAATTTCACCCACGGTAAACCTTGGGTTTAAAGATGCATAAGGATTCTGAAAAACAATTTGAAGACGACGCTTGTACTTGGCAAACGCCTGATTCGACATCTCTAGCAAGTTCTGACCATCAAACAGCACCTTGCCTGCCGTGGCTTCATGCAAGCGCAACAAACACAGCCCCACCGTTGTTTTGCCAGAGCCCGACTCCCCCACCAAACCAACCGTTTGACCGCGCTGTAGTTTGAAGCTGACATCTTCAACGGCGACGAAATCATCACTCTTGAACCAATCGCCAGAACGTTTGAATACTTTGCGTAAATTTTGAACTTCAAGCAAAGCATGCTCAGATGCACTCATGGGAGCATCCGCTGCAGAGGCTGTGATGGTCACAATTTCAGGATTGTCTGAATTGTTTTGAGGTAGATGAGAGGTGGGTTGGGCCGACATCCAATCATCAATGGTTAACAAACGTTTGCCTTGTCGTTCTGCACTGGGTCTGCAACTGAGCAAGGCCTTGGTGTAGGGATCTTGAGGCGCACTGAAAATGGTTTTAACGGGACCGGCTTCACGAACCGTCCCTTTGCGCATTACCACTGCATGATCGGCCACTTCACTGACCAAGCCAAGGTCATGGGTAATGAACAACATGGCCATTCGGCGTCGCTCGCGCAGTTCAGCCAACAGCATCATGATTTGACGCTGCACAGTGACATCCAGCGCTGTGGTGGGTTCGTCTGCAATCAACAACTCTGGCTCACAAGCCAAGGCCATGGCAATCATGACGCGTTGCTGCTGTCCACCTGACAATTCATGCGGATACGCATGGATGCGTTTCTGCGGTTCTGGAATACCCACCTCCTCCAGCAAGTCGCGCGCACGGCTTAAGGCTTCTTTGCCGCTGATGCGCTTGTGAATTCGGAGCATTTCAGCCAGCTGATAACCCACGGTGTAAACAGGGTTGAGCGACGTCATGGGATCTTGGAAAATCATGGCGATTCGAGAACCGCGAATCAACTGCCACTCGGGGCGGCTGAGATTCAACAAGGAGCGTCCGTCGTAGTCAATTTTGGAGTGAATCGCCACCTTGGCATTTTGACTTGGCAAGAGCCCCATGATGGCCAAGGCGCTGACAGACTTGCCACTTCCAGATTCACCGACCAAGGCCACAGTGCGTTCACGTGGAATGACGAAAGAAACTTCTTCGACAGCTCTGACCGGTGCTTTGGATGCACTGATGAAATCAACTGTGAGATTTTTAACCTCCAACAAATTGTCGGAGATGTTGGCAATGGGTGGGGGTGTGCGACGTGTAGCCATGCTTGAAATAGTCTCTCAATATCGTCTCAATGAATCACTTTGGGATCGAGTGCATCCCGCAGTGAGTCTGTCAGCAGTGACAAGGCAGTCACAAAAATCGACATGGCCAATGTTGCTGCCAGCAATTGCCACCAAATGCCAACCAGCAAGTCATTTTGGGCTTCCGTCAACATGGTGCCCCATGACACACCATCCACTGGTACGCCAAAACCTAAGAACGACAAAATGACTTCGGCTTTGATGCATGAAACAGTCAGCAACGAAAATTGGACCAAGATCACGTGACTGACATTGGGCAAAATGTGCACAAACATGCGGCGGTTGTTGGATGCGCCAATGGCGTCTGCCGCCCTCACATAATCACGGTTTCGATGCTTCAGATATTCCCCACGCATCAGTCGATATGTACCAGTCCAACCCGTTGTCCCTAAAATGATGACCACAGCCATGGTGCCTTTGGTATTGAGGACAGCGGCAATTGCCAAGATCAACAAGATGCCTGGAATGGAGTGAAATACGTTGTACAGCCAATTGCTCAAATCATCCACGATGCCGCCGTACCATCCCGATACCGCACCCAACACAGAACCCAAGACGGTTGCCATGAGCGCTGCGGCCAATCCCACCAAAATACTGGTTTCAGCGCCTTTGATGGTTTTCGACAGCACATCCCTGCCCCATTTGTCAGACCCCATTGGCAAGCTGGTGGCCAATGCATTGACTTTGTCACCACTGGGCTTCACGGCTTTTTGAGCGGACTCCCATTGGGCGGCAATAGGATCGACGATGTCAGTGGGTGTAGGTTCATACAGCACAACTTCTGGCATTGATTTGGCGTTGTTTGCTGATTGAATGTCGCCCAGCGCCCAAGAAGGTGGTGCATGACTGACGGCCACCTCTTTTTCCCAATCGTGTGCAACAGAGCCCAACAAGGTCGACAAGACCAGCAGCAAACTGAGGACAACGGTGATGCCACTCCAGACCCCTACTTTGTCTGACTTGAAACGGCGCCAAGCTAAGGCCCAAGCACCTTCACTGGCGGCGATCTGCGGTACAGCAACCGCGTTTGAAATAGATGTTTGCATACAAAAATGAAATTCAATGATGCATCAGCGAAGCTGAACGCGTGGGTCCGTGATGCGATAGAGAACGTCGCCGATCAAGTTGAAGACCATGGTGGCAATGGCCACATAAATCGTGACGGCCTTGATGACCGGAAAGTCGCTGCGTTCGACCGCCAAAATGATTTCACGTCCCACACCAGGAATGCCAAAGAAGCGCTCTAACAAAAACGCTCCCAGCAACAAACCTGGCAAGTTTGAAATGACAAACGTGATCACAGGGATCAGCGCGTTGCGCAGCACATGGATGAACATCACCCGAGGCTCAGACAAGCCTTTGGCGCGCGCAGTGCGAACGTAATCTTGGTCAACCTCATCGAGCACAAAGCTTCTGAACAATCGCGTATTGGGCGCAATGCTGACCAACAAGCCCAACAGGATGGGAAGTGGCGCATAGGTTGTGATGTTTTTCCAGTAGTTGTCACTCCAACCTTGCACTGGGAACCAACCCAATCGATAAGCCAACACATATTGGCCCAGAATGATAAAGACCAAAATACTGACCGACATCAGCGCCGTGAAAACGACCATGGTGCCACGATCGATCGAAGATCCACGGACCCATGCCAATCCTACAGCCAGCACCAAAGCGATCAGTGTTTCAATGACCAGCAAAGGCGCCATCAAGGTCAGTGACGCGGGCAGGCGTGTGGCAAAAATATCGGCCACCGATTCCCCAGTGGTCCAACTGTTGCCGAAATTAAATGTGGCCACTTGTTGGACGAAGATCCACAACTGGATGTGCAAGGGTTGGTCCAAGCCCAATTCTGCGCGGATGCTGTCAATTTGCTCTTGATTGGAAAACAAGCCAGCCAACACGTAGGCCGGGTCACCACCGATCCAATTGAACAAGAAAAAAACCAGCAAAATAACACCCGCCAAAGTGGGAATCATTTGCCATAAACGGCGAAGGATGTAGGCACTCATGCTCAATCCCTCTTAAGGTTTTTGAATGTCATAGTAAATCCAATCACCCAAGATCAAGGGGTGTTTGCGGTAGCCCTCCACACGCTGATGACTGAGGCGTGTGGCAATGCCAGTTGAACTGAGACCCAACACACCATTGACTTCCATCAAACGGTACAAGTTGTGCAGAACTTTGGTTCGTTCAGGACCATCTGGCAAACGTTTGAGCTTTTCAAAGTTGGCGTCGTATTCGGCATTTTCAAAGCATGCGTAATTGTTTTGCCCAATGGTTTTGGAGTACAGCAACTTCATCACAAACTCGGCTTCAGATGAACGCGTCCAACCCAATGCCCAGGATGGAATGGCGCACTGCTTCCCCTGCTTCAGCATTTCTGGAAACTTGTCTTTTTTGACTTTGAGCCGAATGCCAATGCGGTCCATGGATTTTTTCCAAAGTTCATCGCGCTCACGGTCAATGGAAGAAGTCGAGGAATAAATGGTGAAGACCAAGGGCTTGCCATCGGGCATGCTGCGGTAGCCTTTGGCGTCTTTCTTGTAGCCAAACTCGTCAAGAAGTGCATTGGCAGACAGAGGGCTGAATTTCACCAAGCTTTTGTAATTGGGGTCGTGACCCGCAATCACGGGCGACACCATTTGCTGCGCTTTCACTGCTTGACCTTTGCGAATTACCCGAATTTCTTCATCCACATCAAAGCCCATGATGATGGCACGTCGCAGCGCAATCTTCTCGGGTGTGTAACCCCCAATGACAGGGTCTTTCATGTTGAAGAATTGGTAGCGAATGTCGGGCTCAACACTTCTGTACATGTTGACGCCTTGCGCCACCCATGTTTGCTGCAAATCATTTTTGGGCGTTAAAGCTTTTTCGATGAAGGAAGGCGGCACCGCCACCACGTCAATTTCTTTACCACTGAAGGCCAACCACATCGATTGCGGCTCTTCAATGATGCTCACCTCAACGCGACCCACTTGAGGCATTTTGCGACCTTGCATTTGACTGGCAATGCGCAGCTCTACAGGGTTGTTAGCAGGCGGTTCAAAATCCCAAACAAAGCCAGGGTACTCTGGGTTGGCTTTGAGAATGATCTTGGAACCACGGACCCATTTTTCGAGGATGTAAGGGCCCGTGCCCACCGGATTGGCCATCAACTCTTCAAATCCATATTTCTCCACCACTTCTCGCGCCATGCCGCCGGCAAAGGGATTGGTCAAGAGGGAAAGAAAATTGCGATCGGGTTGGTTCAGTTGAATGGCCAAGGTGTAACGATCAATGACATAAATGCCAGGATGACGTTGGTCATAATCAAATTTGCCGCTGGCAACAGCTTTTTTGCGGGCATCCGCAAAGCCGAAAATTTTGTCATCGAAATCTGAGACTTGGGGACTTCTGTTTTTAGGGTCTGCGTGCCTTAACAAGGTGTAGACAAAATCTTGCGCGATCAACTCACGGCGTTGGCCCTTGAAGGCTTCATGGGGCGTAAAAAACAAGCCCTTCTTGACTTTGAAGGTGTAAGTTCTGCCATCAGCAGAAACCTCTGGCATGGCTTCTGCAGCGTGCGGAACAATGCGCGTCGGCATGGCCATCCAGTCGTATGTCACCAGGGGCTGGAAAATTGCTGCGGTAATGGTGTTGGAATACAGATCATTGACACGAACGGGATCAAATCCAGTTTCGGTGCTTGGGAATGCAATTTTCAGAACCTTGTCTGGATCCGCAGGATTGGCTTTGGGATTTGGCCCTGGATTGGCAAAGGCCAATTGCGCGCAACAAAGCCCTACCAGGCCTAAGAAAGACAGGTGTTTTTTGAATTTCAGTTTCAAAAGCATGCCCCATTGATCCAATAGATCTAATCGCGTCGAAAACTCCACAGCCATCCTCTACAACAATGTTAAGACACAGATTCAGACACCGATAATGGGTCAAATTATTCAGCCCTGGAGAATAATCTAATTCAAAGAAGTTCCCTTGAACTTTTTAAAATTGAAGGGCTATTTAAGGGGCTTTGCCCCACACCTCAGGTAAACCCTTAAAGTCAAAATTCCGTTCGCACTCATCAAAATACTGACATGACCAATCCTTTATTGCAAACATGGCAAACGCCTTTTGGCATGCCCCCCTTTGAGTCGATTCAAGCGTCTCATTTTGAAGAAGCCTTTGACAAAGCCTTGTTGCAGCATCAGGCAGAAATTGCCGCCATTTCTAACAATTCAGAACCCCCAACGTTTGAAAACACATTGATTGCGCTTGAAGCCAGTGGCGATTTGTTGAATCAAACCTCCAATGTTTTTTTCAACCTCAGCGCCTCCCACAGCTCGCCTGACATTCAAAGCCTTGAAAGAAATCTAGCGCCCAAATTGGCCGCGCACAGTGCCGCGCTGTACCTGAATGCAGCCCTCTTTCAGCGCATTGATGCACTGAATCAAACCAAACATCAGCTTCAATTGGATGCTGAAAGCATTCGTTTGATTGAACGTTATCACTTGGACTTTGTGCGAGCAGGTGCCAAGCTCCAAGCAAAAGACCGCGAAAGCTTCGCTCAAAACAGCGAAAAGTTGGCCAGTCTGTTTACACAGTTCTCGCAAAATGTTTTGGCGGATGAGTCCAGCTTTTGCCTCACACTCACCAAAGACGAGGAGCTTCAAGGCCTGCCTTCCTTTGTGCGTCAATCTGCACAAAAACTTGCAAAAGACAGAGGTCTGACAGAACCCAACGCACATGCTTTCACTTTGTCGCGATCTTCCATCACGCCCTTCATGACGTTTTCGGAGCGACGGGACCTTCGCAAAACCATGTGGAACGCATGGTGCCAGCGGGGTGAGCATGCGGGTGCGCACAACAACGAGCCCATCATGAAGGAAATTCTCAAGCTGCGATTGGCGCAGGCTCGGCTACTGGGTTACAAAGATTTTTCGGAATATGCACTGGCAGACACCATGGCAGGTAGCGCCCAACAAGCGCGCGACTTGCTGATGCGCGTCTGGCAACCCGCTCGCTTGAAAGCTTTGCAAGAACGTGAAGACTTGAAAAAACTATCTGGCTTGAATGACCTTGAAGCTTGGGACTGGCACTTCTGGACAGAACGTGTCCGAAAAGAAAAATTTGATTTGAACGAAGCTGAAATCAAGCCCTATTTGCAACTGCACAAACTGATGCAAGCCATGTTTCATGTGGCCAACCGTTTGTTTGGCGTGAATTTCAAAGAAGTCAACAACATTGCCAAGTACCATGACACTGTGACGGGCTGGGAAGTCACAGATGCCAACGGCCAACATGTGGGTTTGTTCTTAAGCGACAACTTTGCGCGCAACACCAAACGGTCTGGCGCGTGGATGAGCACCTACCGTGATCCGATGCACCTCAGTACGTCGGTCAGGCCGATTGTTGTGAACAACAACAACTTCTCCCAAGGCCCCGAAGGTCAACCCACCTTGCTTAGCCTGGATGACGCCAGAACCTTGTTCCATGAATTTGGACATGGCTTGCACGGTCTGTTGTCACAAGTGCGTTTTCCAAGATTGTCTGGCACCAGTGTGTTGCGAGACTTTGTCGAATTTCCTTCTCAGGTCTACGAAAACTGGTTGATGCAGCCTCAAATTTTGAAGGAATTTGCGTTGCATGCTGAAACCGGCCATGCCATGCCCGATGACTTGATTCAAAAGATTTTGGATGCTCAAACTTTCAACCAAGGCTTTTCAACAGTCGAGTATGTTTCCTCTGCGCTGGTAGACCTGGCTTTGCATGAAACCACCGACCTAGACGCTTTGAACTTCAAGGACTTTGAAGCCCGCACGCTGAAGGCCATCGACATGCCACCGGCCATTGGCATGCGCCATCGCTTGCCGCATTTCTCTCACCTGTTTTCATCCAACAGTTATGCATCTGCCTATTACGTTTACATGTGGGCAGAAGTTTTGGACGCTGATGGCTTTGACGCCTTTTTGGAAGCAGGTGATTTGTTTGCACCCGAACCAGCCCACAAGCTTTACGAGCACATTTACTCAGCGGGCAACAAGCAAGATCCAATGCAAGCCTACATTGCGTTCAGAGGCCGTGCGCCCACTGTGACACCCTTGTTAACCAAACGCGGATTGGCCTGATCAGCAGCCAAGATCCAACAAAAAAGCCCCGACAGTGTCGGGGCTTGATAGGTGCAAAAAGTAGGGCTTGAAGGCCCTACTTTTTTGAGCCGGCTATGGCTTAACGAACCACAGCGATTTGTTCGCGCTTGCCACCTTTGTAAGTGTACAAAGTCAAAGCGCCGTTTTTGATGTCGCCTTTTTCGTCAAATGCGATGTTGCCAGTGACGCCTTTGTAGTTGATCGCTTTCAAAGCGGGCAAGTACTTGGCTGGATCGGAAGAACCGGCCGTCACCATGGCTTGTGCCATGACTTTCACAGCGTCATAAACGTAAGGTGCGTACACCTGCACGTCAGCGTTGAACTTGGCTTTGAAGTCAGCACGGAACTTGTCCATGCCAGCTTTTTGTTCGCCTTCAACACCACCGGCTTCAGCGCAGAAAACGTTTTCGTCGGACATGCCTTCAGCAGCCAATTTGGCCAATTCTGAAGTGCAGATGCCGTCGCCACCCATGAACTTGGCGTTGATGCCCAGTTGTTTCATTTGCTTGAGCATGGGGCCCGCAACAGCGTCCATGCCACCGAAGAACACGACGTCAGGCTTTTTGCCTTTGAGTGTGGTCAGAATGGAATTGAAGTCAGAAGCTTTGTCAGTTGTGAACTCGTGACCCACCAAGTTGCCACCAGCCGCTTTGACTGCTTTTTCGAATTCTTCTGCAACGCCTTGGCCGTAAGCAGTACGGTCGTCGATCACGGCAATGTTTTTGCCTTTGAGTGTTTCAACAGCGTACTTGCCCAATGTGCCACCCAAGTGCACGTCGTCAGCCACAACGCGGAAAGCACCAGCGTAACCTTGGCGTGTGTACTTGGGGTTTGTAGCGGAGGGAGAAATTTGGGGAATGCCAGCTGCGTTGTACAACTGTGATGCAGGAATGGTGGTACCAGAATTGAGGTGACCGATCACGCCTTGAACTTTGGCATCGACCAATTTTTGAGCAGCTGCAGTACCTTGCTTAGGATCGGCTGCATCGTCTTCTGCCAACAATTCAAATTTGACAGCTTTGTCGCCAATTTTGATGCCAGCTGCATTCAACTCTTCGATCGCCATTTTGGCGCCGTTTTCATTGTCTTTACCCAAGTGGGCAATGGCACCGCTGGTAGGGCCAACGTGACCGATTTTGATGACTTGAGCGTCATCACCACCTTTTTTGCCACAGGCAACAAGTGTCAAAGCAACAGCGGCTACAGCAACAGCTGTCAGAGGGGTCTTAAGGGAAGACAAGTTCATTCAAAGCTCCGAAATTAAAGTGGATTTGCTTCAATCAAGCAAGGCGTAACAATACCGCAAAAATGGGGGCTGTCAAAGAGGCTTTTCATGAATAAAGGCACTTTTTTGACAAAACCAAGCTCAGGCGGGTCCGCTGCTCGCCAAATCGTAACGATTGATTTGAAATCCAAGTTGGGTGTAGTGCTTCCAGCGCTGTCTTGCTGAGGCTTTGTCCTCATCGTCAGGGCCGACCACCTCAATCAATCGAGGCACTTGGTTCAAATCATGTGGGACAGAATGATTCAAATTTAAATAAACATCAAAGCCTTGCAAGCTCCGAAGTTGGACCCAATTTTCAGCCATGACAACAGTTGAACGATCAACACATTCGGGGGCTTCGCTGATCCAACAATGGGGCACAAAATCAGTTGGCCCCAGCTGCCACAAATCTTGATTGAGACGCTGAATCTTTGCGGACTCACCCCAAACACCCACACGTTTTCCTTGCGCATTGGCTTTGCGCAACAAACGGCTGAGGTACAGCCATTTGTCGGGCGCATTGAAATGAAAGTCAACTTGCGTCATTTGCAAATCTCATTGATTTACTTGGCGCGCGCTTTGGTCTTGCCTGTGGTTTCTTGAGACAACACATAGTTCAGCAAGAGGCCAACTGGACGCCCTGTAGCGCCTTTGGCCGCGCCACCCTTCCACGCCGTTGCGGCAATGTCCAAGTGGGCCCAAGGGTATTTTTGAGCAAAGCGGTGCAAAAATTTGGCACCAATGATGGCGCCACCGGGTCGACCACCCACATTGGCGACATCGGCAAAGTTGCTCTTCAAAGCCTCTGCATATTCGTCATCTAGAGGCATTCTCCAGCACAGGTCCATGGCGTCATCGCCAGCTTTTTGCAAAGCATCTGCCAGGGCATCTTCTGTGGCAAAGAGGCCAGATCGAACAGCGCCTAGCGCAATCACGCAGGCACCCGTCAGAGTGGCAATGTCAATCACCGCCTTGGGTTTAAAGCGCTCTGCGTACGTTAAGGCGTCGCACAAAATCAGTCGCCCTTCAGCGTCTGTGTTCAAAATCTCGATGGTTTGACCGCTCATGCTGGTCACGACATCACCAGGCTTGATGGCTGTGCCATCGGGCATGTTTTCGCAGGCAGGAATGAGGCCAACCACATTGACCGCTGGTTTCAAAATACTGAGTGACTTGAATACGCCAAGTACGCTGGCTGCGCCGCCCATGTCAAACTTCATCTCATCCATTTCTGGCGCCGGCTTCAGTGAAATACCCCCTGTGTCAAAGGTAATGCCTTTGCCAACCAAGACGGTCGGCGCTTCGGTTTTGGCAGCGCCTTGGTATTTCAACACGATGAAACGCAGAGGTTCGGCCGAACCCTGAGCCACAGCCATGAAGGATCCCATGCCCAATTTGGCCACTTCCTTGGGGCCGAGGACTTCACAGGAGATATGACTCGCTTTGGCCAAAGTTTGTGCCGCCTTCGCTAACAGTGTGGGGGTGGCGTGGTTGGCTGGCCGATTGGCCCATTCTTTTGCGAATTCGATGCCTTGCACCATGGCAATGCTTGTTGCAAAGGCATGCTGAAGCGTGGCATTGGCGCCCACAAGGCCCAAGTCAACTTGTTTTAAGTGACGCGCTACTGGATTCGATTTTGTGCTTGTGTAAACATAGGTTGAATCCGCCAAAGTCAGCACCGCGGATTGCAGGGCCTCTGCGGTCGTCGCTTCTGAAAAAACCATCACCGCATTGGCTGTTTTTGCTGTTTTGAGATGCGCAGCAACAGCCGCCACCGCTGTTTTTACGTCGGCCGCACGGGCTTCGCCTATTCCGACCATCAGAATCTTGGCGGCCTTCACGCCAGGTAACGCGTAGGCATTGAGCAGTTTCCCCGCCTCGGCTGACAGGTCCTTGGCCTTGATGGCTTTGCCAATCAAGTCAGAAAGAGGGTCTTTCCCTGCTTTAAAGTGCTTAGAAATGAGGACAATCAGGGTGTCCGTCGAAGATTTGGCAGCAGCTGCCAAGGAAAGTGTTTGTAATTTGAAGTTCATAATTGAGGTTTAGTAGCGCATCAATGTTATTCCATTCTTCCATTCGAAAAGACTTGGCTCGAAGTTTTGGTGCCACGGTCGTGGTTTTGGCCACCATCGTGATGACCATTATTTTGATCCGAACGCTGGGTCAAGCTACGCGCGGGTCGGTCAATCCCTCAGAAGTCATGTTGGTGATGGGCTTGACAGTCATCGGTCATCTGACCACGATTTTGACGCTGAGTTTGTTCATTGCAGTGGTGTCTACCTTGTCTCGCATGTATGCAGACAGTGAAATGGTCATTTGGTTTTCGAGTGGCAGAGGCCTCGTTTCTTTTTCAAAACCGCTGTTGAGATTTGCATGGCCTATCTTGTTGGCCATTGCTTTGCTTGCCTTGTTTGTCTGGCCCTGGAGCAACCAACAAATTCAAGACTTGAGGGATCGCTACGAACAACGCAATGACATCGAGCGCGTCGCACCCGGTCAATTTCAAGAATCCGCTGGTGGCAAGCGCGTATTTTTCATCGACAAGGACAGTCCTAACAATCAGACGGGGCGTCATGTTTTTGTTTCAAGCATTGAAGGTGCCATCGAAACCATCACCACGGCCCAGCAAGGTCAAATTGAATGGCATCAGGGCGAACGTTTTTTAAGCCTGCAGCAAGGGCAGCAAATGTTGCGCAATCATCAAACAGGTGAAGTACGCATCACCGAATTCAAAGATTACCAATTGTTGATCGACCCCACGTCCAAGTTGGTCAACACCGATGTTCAAAGCCGCATGATCAGCACCTTAGGATTGTTGAAAGCACCCACGGCCATCAACCTGGGTGAATTGTCCTGGCGCCTTGGATTGGCCTTTGCGGCATTCAACCTGATGATCATGGGCTTGGCGGTGGCCAGCGTCAATCCTCGCGTTGGTAAAAGTTATCACCTGGCTGTGGCCTTGTTTTGTTTTGTGGGCTACTACAACATGGTCAATGTGGGCCAAAACTGGATCGCATCGGGCAGAACCACCCTGCCCGCCTTCATGCTGCTGCTCCATGGCGGTGCTTTTTTGCTCGCCATCAGCTGGCTCACAGTTCGCCATCTGAATTTGTCTTGGCGAAGTTTGTTCACGCTAGTCCAGCCGAAAACCAGGAGTGCGGCATGAAAACCGTCCGAAAACTCATTCACAGCGAAATCATTCGCGCGGTCAGTTTTGTCGCTTTGGGCTTCTTGGCTTTGTTCGTCTTTTTTGATTTGGTAGACCAACTTCAAACCCTGAGCAAAAACAAGTTACAAGGCTATCAGCTGCAACATGCCTTGATGTATGTGGCCTTGCTGATTCCCAATCACTTGTATGAGTTGCTGCCTATCTCGGTCTTGATTGGCTCTATCTTTGTCATGGCGCGATTTGCGCAAAGTTCCGAGTTCACCATCCTTCGCACTGGGGGACTTGGACCTTGGCGGGCGCTGCAAACCTTGTTTCAACTGGGCCTGATTTTTGTCACAGTGACTTTTATTTTTGGTGATTACATTTCGCCTTGGTCCGATCGGCAAGCTCAACTTTTGAAGGCCAACTACCAAGGCCAAATTACGGTGGGTCAAACGGGCGCTTGGCTGCGTGAAAAACAAACTGATTCACAATTTGCTGTCAACGTTCGCGGCCTTAGTAGCACCGGTCAGCCAGAGAACATTCGCATCAGCGAGTTTGACAACGATGGACGTTTGAAATCGATCACCTTGTCTCCTCGCGCTGAATTCACTGACGACGGTGCTTGGCTGCTCAAGCCTGTCGATCGACGTGTGTTCCACATGACCCGTGGCGACGAAGCGCGCATTGAGGTCATTCAATTGCCTGAATGGAAATGGCAAACTGAGATCACTTCAGAAATGATCAGTGCAGCGCTACTGAGTCCAGATCGCATGAAAACGATTGATCTGTTTCAGTACATGCGCCATTTGGCGGCCAATGGTCAAAGCGCACAAAAGTACGAAATTGAATTTTGGCGAAAAGTTTTCTACCCACTCAGCTGCTGGGTGATGTTGACCTTGGCTTTGCCATTTGCTTATTTGCACTTTCGCTCGGGCAACATTGCTGGCTATGTTTTTGGTGGCGTAATGGCAGGCATTAGTTTTTACCTCTTGAACAATGTCTTCGGTTTCATGGGCAATCTGCAAAACTGGCAACCTTGGCTCACAGCTGCGGCACCGGCCATGATTTACAGCATCATTTCTTTGGCCACTTTTGGGTGGTTGGTTCTCAGGCAGTAAGGCTGCGTTGATTGGCAATTCATGACATCTCCATCTCGTCAGCAAGGCATTATTTTGTTTGCGCATGGCTCACGCGATGCCCTCTGGCGCTTACCCATTGAGGCCGTGGCTCAACGTATACAAACCGTGTCGCCCCAAACCGATGTCGCTTGCGCCTATCTGGAATTAACAGCGCCTGACTTGCCCACCACGGCGGCCATGATGATTGCGCGCGGCATTCAACACATCGTCATCGTTCCCATGTTTTTGGGTGTGGGAAGGCATGCCCGCGAAGACCTGCCCGTTTTGGTACAGCAGCTTCAAAAAGATCATGCAGACGTTCAGTTCGATCTTAGACGTGCCATTGGGGAGGAACCCCAATTAACGCAGGCCATGGCCAACATCGCCTTGGCTTCCTTGCCCTGATTGAAGCAGCAAAGCACGCCAGCTATAGATCTGTAAGGCATAATAAACACATTCTTACAGGGTTTATTGATATGAACTTACATCAATTCCGGTTTGTACAAGAAGCTGCACGGCGCAACCTCAACCTGACCGAGGCGGCCAAAGCGCTGCACACCTCACAACCAGGTGTCTCCAAAGCCATCATCGAGCTTGAACAAGAACTGGGCATCGATATTTTTGCCAGGCATGGCAAGCGACTCAAGCGGATCACAGAACCTGGCCAGCATGTGATGAAAAGCATTGAAGTCATCATGCGAGAAATCGGCAACTTGAAGCGCATTGGTGAGCAATACAGCGCGCAACACAACGGCACGCTGTCGATTGCCACAACGCACACGCAAGCCCGCTATGTCTTACCTGTGCCCGTTGCACGCCTGCGCGAACAATACCCTCAAGTCAACATCAGTTTGCACCAAGGATCACCCGATCAGGTCGCACGCATGTTGTTGGATGACACGGCAGAAATTGGCATGGCCACAGAATCATTGGCAGATTATGATGATTTGGTCACATTGCCCTGTTACGAGTGGCAACACATGTTGGTCTTGGCGCCCGACCATCCTTTGGCCAAGAAAAAACACCTGCATTTGGAAGACATAGCCAAAGAACCTTTGATCACCTACCACCCTTCATTCACAGGCCGCACACGCATTGACGCAGCGTTTGAAAGCAAAAAGTTGCATCCCAGAATTGCCCTGGAAGCCATTGATTCAGACGTGATCAAAACATATGTGCGATTGGGACTCGGCGTCGGCATCGTGGCTGAAATGGCTGTCAAAGACGATCCTGTCGGAGATTTGGTGGCGAGGCCTTTGGGCGACTTGTTAGGCAAAAATGTGGCGCGCGTGGCCTTCAAACGTGGCGCTTATTTGCGTAACTTTGTTTATCAGTTTGCCGAATTGTTGAGTGACCGATTGACGGCTGCTTTGGTTGCAAAAGCCATGACAGGCCATGTGAACGACTATGACATGTGAGGCAGCCATCATGACACCGCAAGTAACTTCCAAACATCCCAAGATGGGCACCACCATCTTCTCCGTCATGTCGGCCTTGGCGGCTGAAACTGGTGCTGTCAATTTAGGCCAAGGCTTTCCAGATTTTGAATGCGACCCCCACTTGGTCGATCAAGTGACGCAGGCGATGAAAGAAGGCCTGAACCAGTACCCGCCCATGCCGGGCGCGGCGCCCCTTAGAGAAGCAGTCTCCCAAAAAATTGAAGCCTTGTATGGTCGTCATTACGACCCTCAAAGCGAGATCACGGTCACCGCAGGTGCCACCCAAGCCATCCTAACGACCATGTTGGCTGTGGTTCATCCAGGTGATGAAGTCATTGTTTTAGAACCTTGCTATGACTGCTACGTACCTAACATTGAGATGGCAGGCGGCATAGTTGTACGTGTGCCGCTAACGCCTGGCACATTCAGGCCAGACTTCGTCAAAATTCAAGCAGCCATCACACCCAAGACCCGCGCCATTTTGATCAACTCACCGCATAACCCCAGCGGCATGGTCTGGCGTCACGAGGACATGCTCAAGCTTCAAGACATTTTGGCGCCCACCCAAGTGCTGTTGATCAGTGATGAGGTCTACGAACACATGGTGTACGCCCCATTGAAACATCACAGCGCTTCTAGTTATGCAGGTTTGGCGGCAAGGGCTTTTGTAGTGTCTAGTTTTGGCAAAACATACCATGTCACTGGCTGGAAAGTTGGCACAGTTGCAGCACCCGCATCGTTGACTGCTGAATTTCGCAAAGTGCATCAGTTCAATGTCTTCACAGTGAACACGCCAGTTCAGCATGCACTGGCCAGGTACATGCAAAATCCAAGGCCTTACTTGGATCTTCCGCAGTTTTACCAACGCAAGCGCGATTTGTTCAGAGACGGACTTTCCAAGACGAACTTCAAGATGTTGCCTGGTGAAGGCACCTATTTCCAATGCGTCGACATCTCTGAACTGTCTGTACCGGAAAAGAATTTGGGAGAGTCCCAATTCTGTCAATGGCTAACGCGGGAAATTGGTGTGGCCGCCATTCCCATGTCGGCCTTCTATGGAGATGGCTTTGACCAAAACGTGATCCGGTTTTGTTTTGCCAAACAAGACAGTACTTTGCAGTCTGCGTTGGCACGTTTAGCCAAGCTTTAAGCCGATTTTTCAGGGGCCAACTCGGGGAACAAAACTGAATTGAATCCAAACTTAGAAAAATCACGAACGCGCTGAGGGTACAAAATACCCATCAAATGGTCACATTCATGTTGGACCACTTTGGCATGGAAGCCCTCAGCGGTTCGGTCAATGGCGTTGCCCAATTCATCAAAACCTGTGTAGCGAATACTTTGCCAGCGAGGCACCACAGCGCGCAAGCCAGGCACAGACAAACAACCTTCCCAATCGTTTTGCAACTCATCACTCAATGGTGTGATGATGGGATTGATCAGCACGGTATAAGGTACTGGCGCAGCGTCGGGATAACGTGAGATGACTTGACCCGTGCCAAAAATAACCACTTGCACATCCCAACCGATTTGAGGTGCTGCCAAACCGGCGCCATGGGCCGCCAGCATGGTTTCTTTCATGTCTGCCAAACCTTGAATCAATTCGGGCGTGTTGAACTTTTCGATAGGTTGTGCAACGCGCTGCAAACGGGGATCGCCCATTTTTAATATTTCACGCACTTTCATCTTGATTTCCTTGAAGCAATTGAATCAAGCCCGCTTCATCCAAAACTGGAATGCCAAGGGCTACCGCTTTGTCTAATTTACTGCCGGCTTCTGCGCCCGCCACCACATAACTGGTTTTTTGGCTAACGGAACCCGCAACTTTGGCACCCGCAGCTTCCAGCATTTCTTTGGCTTCATCACGGCTGAGGGTAGGCAAAGTTCCGGTCAATACCACCGTTTTACCCGACAAAATTTGCAACTGTCGTTCTGCTGGTGGCCCCTCATCCCAATGAACACCACATGCACGAAGTTGGGCCACGATTTCTTGATGGTGGGCTTGTGCAAAAAAAGTGATGACACTTTTGGCAACCACAGGACCCACATCTGCAACTTGCAAAAGTGCTTCTTCATCTGCATTCATGAAAGCATCCAGGGTACCGAAGTGCCTTGCAAATTCTTTGGCTGTCGCCTCACCGACGTGACGAATACCCAAACCGTAAATGAAACGTGGCAGCGTCGTGGACTTTGAAGCTTCTAATGCTTTGAGAATGTTGAATGCTGACTTTTCAGCCATTCTGTCGAGTTGAACCAAGGCGGTCAGACCCATCTTGTACAAATCAGGCAAAGTATTGACGATCCCTGCGTCGACCAATTGATCAATCAATTTTTCACCCAGTCCGTCCACCTCTACGGCGCGGCGCTGGGCGAAATGCAGGAAGGCCTGTTTTTGCTGAGCTTTGCAAAACAATCCACCATTGCAACGGTAGTCTGCTTCACCCTCATCCCTCAGTGCAGGACTGCCGCAAACGGGGCAAATTTTGGGCATGGTGAATACCAGCGCTTCGGGCTTGCGCTGGTCCAAGACCACGCTAACCACCTCAGGAATCACATCCCCCGCACGGCGAACAATGACCGTATCACCTATTCGCACATCTTTGCGACGGGCTTCATCTTCATTGTGCAAGGTTGCGTTGGTCACAGTGACACCACCCACAAACACGGGGGCCAATTTGGCGACGGGTGTTAACTTGCCAGTGCGTCCCACTTGGACATCAATGTCCAATACCTGTGTCATTTCTTCTTGGGCTGGGTACTTGTGTGCTACAGCCCATCTGGGCTCGCGCGTCACAAACCCCAACTGCGCTTGAAGCCCAAGAGAATTGACTTTGTAAACCACGCCATCAATGTCATAGGGCAAGGCATCTCTTTCAGCGGCAATTTGCGCATGAAATTCAATCAAACCTTCCGCGCCTTGAACGCAGCGCGTTTGTTCTGCGACAGGAAAGCCCCAGCGTTTTAGGCTTTGAAGCAATTCATAGTGCGTTTGAAAGGCTTGAAATGCTGACGAGCCCTCTTTAACCTCGCCCAAACCATACGCAAAAAAACTCAAAGGACGCTGTGCAGCGATGTTGGAGTCCAACTGGCGAACAGCCCCTGCAGCGGCATTGCGTGGATTGACAAAAGTTTTCTCCCCTTTGGCGCCTTCCGCAATTTTTTGACGCTGCCGCTCATTCAAGGACTCAAAGTCATCACGGCGCATGTAAACCTCGCCACGAACTTCCAAAACATCTGGAACGTCTGATGGCAGTTGCAAAGGTATTTGACCGATGGTTCGAATGTTGTGCGTCACATCTTCACCAAACTCACCATCACCGCGTGTGGCGGCTTGAACAAGCACACCATGCTCGTAACGCAAGCTCATGGCCAAGCCATCAAACTTCAATTCAGCAACATAGTCAACTGCAGGATCGGCATCGCTCAGGGCCAGCTC
Organism: Limnohabitans sp. Hippo4; assembly: GCF_003063605.1. Taxonomy (NCBI): domain Bacteria; kingdom Pseudomonadati; phylum Pseudomonadota; class Betaproteobacteria; order Burkholderiales; family Comamonadaceae; genus Limnohabitans; species Limnohabitans sp. Hippo4. The sequence goes on from NZ_NESE01000001.1 coordinate 205,482, forward strand.
TTTCCGCACCCGCGTATCAAATGCAATGGCGCCACTAGATTCGGTGTCGGTCTCTGTGCGAATGCTCAGCATAGGCACTTGATGGCGAACGGTCTGAAATTCAGGCAGCACAGAGCCGCCGACGCGTTGGGTCGGTGAATCGGGTGTTCTCAAATGGGGGTGTGCAGACTCCAGCGCTTGCAACGCACGAAACAAACGATCGTATTCAGCATCAGGTACCTCGGGCGCATCGAGGGTGTAATAGCAATGCGCGTGATGGTGAAGCTGTCTTCTTAAGTTCGCTGCTTGCTCAGCGACATCCGCAGCAGGTGACGCTTTGCCATCGTTAGGATCTGAAAATAAATCTAGATTCACGGTCTAACCATGCCGAGTCTGAGGGGCAAAAACGCAAACGCTTAGGAGAACAAGCGTCGTGCTTGAGGCGAACCTGCAGAAAGCTCTCGCTGATCGAGGGCGTCGTACAGTTGCTCCAAGTCGGCTGCAATGGCGTTCAAGTCATCGTCAGTTAATGCGTGTCCTGCACCGTCTGTGATCACGCCATCCATTTCGTTCCCCAAGATGCGGGCTGCTTCACGCAAGCGCGCAAACGCATGCTCATCACGAGGTACTTGTGGCACATCCAAGCTCAAAGTGAACTCACGAATGGCAGACAAGGCAGGGTCATCGGCCATGGCAGCCTGAGAATCAAAGGACAAAGACAAAATGGGTGGCAAGCCTTGTACAGGCGCAGCCAACACCATGCGGCCGGGAATAACGCCCGCCACAAAACCCCATCGCGCAGCATGCTGTTGAATGTAGCCAGGACTCCAAGCAGATGACGTTGCACAAATGGTGAAGCTCAGTTGCGCGTCATGCTCACTGGCAAATTGATCCAACTCGCGCCCACGTGCCACCTCTTCCAACATGTCTGGAAACTCAGGGGCACCATTGATAGCGTCGGCAAAAGCTTGGGCTTTGATGACGAATTCAGAAAATTCAATTTCGTTCAAGGGGCCCACGCGATTGGCCAATTGCACACCCGCTTGAAATGAGTGATATCGGCGGCCTGCAACAGGGGTCTCCCATTCACCACTGGTGTCACTCAGACCTTCAACGGCAAATGGCTTTGTTCCGACACGGCGGGTAGCAGGCAAGGCTGCCAAGGCTGCATCGCCAGACACTGCCGCGTCGACTTCAATGGGAGCAATGACGTCGATCAGCGCATCCAAAGGTGGCTTTTTATCGGGAACAGGCAAAACATCCAAAGCATCGTCCAAGAAGCTGGGATCCTTGGGTCCAGCGGATGGATCTGGCTCGTGAATTTGAAGGCCAGGGTCTTGCGCGGCAGAATCTGGATCAGCTTGCCTCGGTGCATTTTGGCGTGCTATCCAAAAGTTGTACAAAACAACTCCCACAAGTGTCAAACCACCGACCAAGGCCAAACTGTTTTGCAATGAGCTCATGTGTGATGTGCGTAAGTGAAGGTTGAAACAGGTGCGCTCATTTCAATTCAAGTGAGCTCGGCCATCGAAACCGCAGCTTCCATGTCCACAGCCACGATGCGAGATACACCCTGCTCTTGCATCGTGACGCCAATGAGTTGCTCTGCCATTTCCATTGCGATCTTGTTGTGGCTAATGAACAAGAACTGTGTTTCCTTGCCCATGCTTTTCACCAGTTTGGCATAGCGCTCGGTGTTGGTATCGTCGAGTGGCGCGTCCACCTCGTCGAGCAAACAGAAAGGTGCTGGATTGAGCTGGAAAATGGCAAACACCAAGGCAATGGCTGTGAGGGCTTTTTCGCCACCCGACAACAAGTGAATGGTTTGGTTCTTTTTGCCAGGCGGCTGAGCCATCACCTGAACACCCGAGTCCAAAATTTCGTCACCCGTCATCACCAAGCGCGCGTTACCGCCCCCAAACAATTCAGGGAACATGCGGCCAAAGTGCTCATTCACAATTTTGAAGGTACCACCCAACAAGTCGCGTGTTTCAGCATCAATCTTCTTGATCGCGTCTTCCAAGGTGGTCATGGCTTCCGTCAAGTCAGCCGTTTGCGCATCTAAGAAGACTTTGCGTTCGCGCGCCGCAGTCAACTCGTCCAAAGCCGCCAAGTTCACAGCACCCAAAGCCGCGATTTCTCGGTTCAAACGGTCAATCTCAGACTGAAGGCCCGTCAATCGAACATTGCCTTCTTCAATCGATTTGGCCAAGGCTTCAAGATCAGCCTCTGCATCGACCAGCAACTGCGTGTATTGCTCCAAACCTAAGCGAGAGGCTTGCTCTTTCAATTGCAACTCAGTGATGCGTTGTCGCAAGGGGTCCAGTTCGCGCTCAAAACTCATACGACGCTCATCGCTGGCGCGCAACCTGGCAGTCAGGTCGTCGTATTCACTGCGTTTTGCACCCAAGACCTGCTCGCGCTCCATCTTCATGGCGAGGGCATTTTGCAGACCTGCTTGTGCAGCTGCATCGGTCAGGCGAGACAGTTCATCTTTCGCACGTTCTTGTTCAGCCGCTATGGATTGGATTTGTTGTGCGGCTGTTTCAAGTCCACGTTGCAACTCTGAACGACGCGCATCCAAGCTGCGCTGTGAAAACGTGGCTTCTTGCGCCAAACGCTCCAAGGTCCGTTGTTGTTCGCGGCACTCTGACAATTTGCGTTCGGCTTCAATGACACGTTCGTCCAATTGGGCGTGACGCTCCTGGCTGTCGGCCAATTGCATGTCGAGTTCTTCAAATCGTCCTTCCGCGGTCATGCGGCGTTCTTGCAAATCTTCAAGGCTCAAGTCGACCTCGGCCAAGTCGCTGGCAATTTGATCACTGCGTGCACGGGTTTGCTCAGCCCACTGGGACAAGCGCAAAGTTTCAACTTGGAGTTCGTACGCTTTAGATTGGGCTTCAGAAGCCTCTTGACGCACAGACACCAAACGTTGTGACGCATCTGAGTAAGAGGCTTCTGCGCGGACAGAAGCCGATCTGGTTTCCTCCGCAATCAGTGTTTGTGCACGCAATTGTTTTTCGAAATTTTCAATGTCTTGCGCACGGGCTAACAGACCAGCTTGTTCAGAATCTGGTGCGTAAAAACTGACACTGTGTTTGCCAACCGCATGACCCGCCTGAACCACAAAGCATTCGCTGCCTTGCAGTTGATCGCGCCAAGCCATGGCATCTTCCAAAGAAGGCGCCGTGAAACAACCTTGCAACCAATCCGTTAACAGTGCAGACAAACCTGCATCGGAGAGGCGCAACAAATCAGACAAGGGTCGGCAGGCTGAGGGCAAGCCTTTGCGAGCCACAGTGGCAGTGCCATTGGGAGGCGCATAAAAAGACAGCTTGGCAGGTGGGGCGTCTGAAGCAAAGGCCTTGACCATGTCGAGGCGAGAAACCTCAAGGGAAGACAAACGCTCACGAAGCGCAGACTCCATGGCATTTTCCCAGCCGGGCTCCATGTGGATCTTGCTCCACAAACCTTGCAAATTGTCCAAGCCATGCTTGTTCAACCAGGGCTTGAGCTTGCCGTCGGTTTTTACCTTTTCTTGCAAGGATTTAAGCGCCTCGATCTTGGCAGACAGATCGGCCAACTTGGCAGACTCATCGTTGACTGCTTGCTGCTTGTCACGACGTTCTTGGTCCAAGCGCGGTGTTTGTTCTTCGAGTTCCTGCAAGCGTGCACTGGACTCTTTGGCCAATTCTTCGGCTTGTCCCAATTGCGCTTGCAAATTCAGCAAGCGCTGTTCGTCAGGGGCGTCCAAGGCATTGCGATCAGCAACCAAGCGCTCACGGCGCATGGTCAGTTGGCGGGTTTGGTCTTCAATGTTGCGTTGATCTGCGGCCAACACTTGAATTTGCTGCTGGACTTGAACCACACTGCTGCGCTGTTCGTTGGCTTTGGCTTGCGCTTGGCGCAGAGCTTCTTCCAAATCTGGCAAGGCTTGGGCTTGCTCTTCGACTTGAGCGGCCAAAGTGAGGGTTTGATCTTCGGCTTGGAGGGCTTGCTCTGCCAAAGACTCCAACTCGGCTTGGGCTTGAACTTGACGGTCTGACCAATCGGCCGTTTGTTCTTGCAATTGCGCCATTCGCTGTTCAGCGCGCTGACGACCTTCCACCACAAATCGAATTTCGGCTTCCAAACGGCCGACTTCTGCGCTGGCCTCGTACAGCAAACCTTGAGCTTGATTGACTTGATCACCTGCGGCGTAATGCGCTTGACGAACTGTTTCCAGATCGGCTTCAACGTGCCGCAAATCGGCAATGCGGGCTTCTAAGTCAATGACAGCTTTGTCAACGTCGGCCTTGATTTTGACTTGATCAGATTCGGCATCTGCACGTTTGAAATACCACAGCTGCTGTTGCTTTAATGTGCTGTCGGACTTCAAGTCATTGAAGCGCTGCGCAACTTCAGCTTGCTTTTCCAACTTCTCAAGGTTGGCGTTGAGCTCCCGCAAGATGTCTTCAACACGCGTTAAATTCTCGCGCGTGTCAGACAATCGATTTTCAGTTTCGCGTCGACGCTCTTTGTATTTGGACACGCCAGCAGCCTCTTCCAAAAAGAGGCGCAACTCTTCAGGGCGAGACTCAATGATTCGGCTGATCGTGCCTTGGCCGATGATGGCGTAGGCGCGGGGTCCCAAGCCTGTCCCCAAAAACACGTCTTGAACGTCGCGGCGTCGAACAGGCTGGTTGTTGATGTAGTAACTGCTGTTGCCATCGCGCGTCAGCACACGTTTCACTGCAATTTCTGCAAACTGGCCCCACTGACCACCCGCACGGTGATCTGCATTGTCAAAGACCAACTCCACGCTGGCGCGGCTGGCTGCTTTACGGGTATTGGTGCCATTGAAGATCACGTCTTGCATGGACTCGCCACGCAACTCAGACGCTTTGGACTCGCCCAAAACCCAGCGGCATGCGTCCATGATGTTGGATTTGCCGCAACCATTAGGGCCAACAACTCCCACCAATTGGCCAGGCAGCACAAAATTGGTGGGTTCTGCGAAGGATTTGAATCCTGATAATTTGATGGAATTAAGGCGCACAGCAGTCAGAAATTGGGTCAAAAGGCACACCTTGTGCCTCAAGCCTCCATGTTAACCGACCCGAACCAAGGATCTGACGCAGATTTCCCCTCAAATTGGGGAGAAATTGACCACAACTATCCCGGATAATTGAGGAATGAATCCATTATTGGCCACCCTTCAGCCCTACCCCTTCGAGCGCCTCCGTCAGTTGTTTGCCGGTGTCACCCCCCCAACCAACCGCAGCCCCATCAGTTTGGGCATTGGTGAGCCCAAACATGCAACGCCCGAATTCATCAAAACAGCCCTGATTCAGTCCCTTGATACCGCCCTGTCTGGCTATCCCGCCACCTTGGGTGAGTTGCGCATGCGTGAAGCCTGTGCCCAATGGCTCAAGCGTCGTTATGCCATTGAAGTCAACCCAGCCACTCAAATTTTGCCGGTCAATGGCTCGCGAGAAGCCTTGTTTGCGTTGGCGCAAGCCGTGCTAGACCCCACCAAGCCGGGCGCGAAGGTGATCAGCCCCAACCCCTTCTACCAAATCTACGAAGGCGCGACGCTTTTAGGTGGTGCTGAACCGTTTTACGTGGCCAATGCGCCAGAAACCGACTTTTCAGCCAATTGGGACGCCGTGCCCGATGCCATTTGGGCCCAAACCCAGCTGGTATTTGTTTGCTCCCCAGGCAACCCCACAGGCAAGGTCATGCCGCTGGCAGAGTGGAAAAAACTGTTCGAGTTGAGCGAAAAATATGGCTTCGTCATTGCCTCCGACGAGTGCTACAGCGAAATCTATTTCCGTGATGAGCCGCCATTGGGTGGCTTGGAAGCTGCCAGCCAGTTGGGTTACAAAGAGTTCAAACGTCTGATTTCATTCACCAGCCTGTCCAAGCGAAGCAATGTGCCTGGCCTGCGAAGTGGATTTGTGGCAGGTGACGCAGCCATCATCAAAGACTTTTTGCTTTACCGCACTTACCACGGCTGCGCCATGAGTGGCGTGGTTCAAGCTGCCAGTGTGGCTGCTTGGAATGATGAAGCCCATGTGGTGGAGAACCGGAACATGTATCGCACCAAGTTTGCCCAAGTCACCCCGGTCTTGGCTGAGGTGATGGACGTTCAATTGCCCGACGCCAGTTTTTATTTATGGGCAGGTGTGCCATCTGCTTGGAACAACAGCGATACAGACTTTGCACGTGAACTCTATGCAGCAGAAAACGTCACTGTTTTACCCGGCAGCTACATTGGCAGAACTGCCAACGGCCTGAATCCCGGACAGGGACGTGTTCGCATGGCCCTGGTTGCTGAAACCGAGGAGTGCTTGGAAGCCGCCCACCGCATCGCACGCTTCATTCGCGCGGGGCGAACAGCATGAGCGCCACTTTGCGATTGGCAGAGCAATTGATTGCACTGCCCTCCGTCACACCAGAAGACGGCGGCTGCATTCCATTGATCAATTCACACCTTGAGCCTCTGGGTTTCAAATGCGAAGTGATCGATTTGGGTCCCGAGAATTTCCGCGTCAGAAACTTATGGGCCAAAAAAGCCGGTTCGTCGGGTCACACATTGGCCTTTGCGGGTCATACCGATGTGGTGCCTACTGGCCCACTGCAAAAGTGGACCAGCGACCCCTTCACCCCTACGCACCGCGATGGCAAATTATTTGGTCGTGGCGCCAGTGACATGAAAACCTCATTGGCTGCCATGGTGGTGGCCACACAAGAGTTTTATCAAGAATGCCCAGAACCTGCTTTGGGCATTGCATTCCTCCTGACCAGTGATGAAGAAGGCCCAGCTCTGGATGGCACTGTGCGCATTTGCGACATGTTGCAGCAGCGCCATGAAACGCCAGACTTTTGCATTGTGGGTGAACCCACTTCGGTCAAACAATCTGGCGACATGATCAAGAACGGGCGCCGGGGATCTCTCAGTGGCAAACTGATCGTCAAAGGCATTCAAGGTCACATTGCTTACCCGCAGTTGGCAGACAATCCCGTTCACCGTGCAGCACCCGCTTTGGCTGAATTGGCCAGCATGGTGTGGGATGAAGGGAACCAATTTTTTCCACCCACCAGCTGGCAAATCAGCAACGTACAAGCCGGCACTGGTGCCACCAATGTCATCCCGGGCGAAATGGTGATTGATTTCAATTTCCGCTTTTGTACCGAATCAACAGAGGCCACTTTGAAACAACGACTCACAGATGTCTTGATCAAGCATCAGTTGAAGTTTGAGATTGAGTGGACATTGGGCGGGCTGCCATTTCTCACCACACCAGGCACCTTGGTCAAAGCCGTACAAGAAGCCATTCTCGAGGTGACAGGTTTGAACACAGAGTTGTCCACAACGGGCGGCACCAGTGATGGTCGGTTCATTGCGCAAACCTGTCCTCAAGTGATTGAATTAGGCCCCCCCAATGCCACCATTCACAAGATTGACGAGCACGTGGCATTGGCTGACATTGAGCCTCTGAAAAACATTTACAAAAAAGTATTGCTGAACTTGAATCAGGCTTGCGCACGCCAACATGGCAAGACACCTTAAAACACGCACGTCATGGATTTAAAACAACTCATCCAAAACAGTGCCCAGCAATTAGAACAAGCCAAAGTGGCTTATGGTCACGGCACCTTGAATGCACAAGATGAAGCCACTTGGCTTGTGTTGTGGCAACTCCAATTGCCTTTAGACCTGGACTTGTCAGACGATACACAAGAACTGCAACAGCAAGTTGGCGCATTGAACCCCTCCCTCCATGTTCAAGACATTTCACAAGCGCATATTGCAGCTTGCCAAGCCCTCATTGAACAACGCATTCAAACACGCAAACCAGCGGCCTACCTCACCCGAGAAGCTTGGCTTCAAGGCATTCCTTTTTATGTGGATGAACGCAGCATTGTGCCGCGCAGTTTCATTGCAGAGCTGATTGCCGATGGCGCGTTTGATGGTTGGCTTTCGGAAAACTCGCATTCTTTTTTGGACCTCTGCACTGGCAACGGCAGCTTGGCCGTGTTGTGTGCCATGGCTTATCCAGATATTCAAGTCACTGGCGCTGACATTTCGTCAGAGGCATTGGCAGTGGCCAAAATCAATGTCGAAAAACACCAACTGACTCAACGCATTCAACTCATCGAGAGCGATGGCCTCAAAGGGCTCCAGCAAAAATTCGATTGCATCATTTGCAACCCGCCTTATGTTTGCGAAGCCAGCATGCAGGCTTTGCCTGACGAATACAAAGCAGAGCCACTGTTGGCATTGGCTGGTGGCTCTGACGGCATGGACTTTATTCGGCAGTTGCTGCAAGACTTGCCTCATCGCATGAACGACAAAGCCATCTTGGTTCTTGAAATCGGCAATGAAAGAGAACACTTCGAAACCGCATTTCCAAGACTTGAAGCCGTTTGGCTTGAGACGAGTGCCGGCGAAGACCAAGTCTTACTGCTGACCAAAGAAGCGATTGAAAAAGTATCCCCTTTGTCATGAGCGCGCAGTTAGACCCCTCTCATTTGTCGACACGCCTCATTGAATCAACGCAAGATTGGCAACAATTCGACAAGCTCTTGAGAACCTATGCTGCGACCGATTTGGACCAACCCCACCTCAGCAGCATTTGGAAGGACCTCGATGATCTACCAGCACGTTATGGCCCGCCGCATGGCGCAGCCTTCCTGCTGATCGCTCAGAGCAATACAGATCTGGAGGCAGAGGTCATTGGCTGCGGCGCACTCGCATCCACAAAAATGCAAGGTGCATGCGAAATCAAACGACTCTTCATTCAGCCAGCATTTCGGGGCCAAGGCGGCTCCAAGGTCTTAATTCGAGACCTTTTAGAAAAAGCCCAAGCCGAAGGCTATGATCAAGCGGTTCTCAGTACATGGCAAAGCAATTCAACGGGTTTGGCCCTGTACCAAGCTTTAGGCTTCTTGCCAGTCCCTTCTTTTAAATCACACCCTAATTCAGAATTGATCTTTCTCGGCCGCTCTTTGCGAGCAACCGACGCTCATACTTCTCCATGATTCAACTGAAAAATGTCACGCTGCGCCGTAGCGCCAAAGTGTTGCTCGATGCTGCCTCGGTCACCATCAATCCTGGTGAAAAAGTAGGCTTGGTCGGCCGCAATGGCGCAGGCAAGTCCACGCTATTTGCCCTCTTTAACGGCACCCTGCACGAGGACGGTGGCGACTTCTCCATGCCCAAGCAATGGCGATTGGCGCAAGTTGCTCAAAACATGCCAGAGACAGATGAAAGCGCAACGGATTTTGTTCTGGGTGGCGACACACGATTGGCCGAATTGCGAGCTGCGCTGCATGCAGCCGAACTTTCTGAGGATGGCATGGCCATGGCCCATGCGCACGTTGACCTGGCAGATGCTGGAGAGCACGATGCCGTGCCCAGAGCACAGTCATTGATCTTAGGTCTCGGTTTTCGATCGGCCGAATTGAACCAGGCCGTCAACAGTTTCTCTGGTGGCTGGCGCATGCGTCTGCAATTGGCCCGCGCTTTGATGTGCCCTTCTGACTTGCTGATTCTGGATGAACCCACCAACCACTTGGACTTAGATGCCTTGGTTTGGCTAGAAGCATGGCTAAAGCGGTACACAGGCACCATGATTGTGATCAGCCACGACAGAGAGTTTTTAGATGCGGTCACCGATGTCACCCTGCACATTGAACACGCTAAGTTAAATCGATACGGTGGTAACTACAGTGCCTTTGAAACACTGCGGTCTCAACAACTTGAACTTCAGCAAGCCTCATTTGCCAAGCAACAAGACAAGATTGCACATTTGCAAAAGTTCATTGACCGCTTCAAGGCCAAGGCCAGCAAAGCCAAGCAAGCACAGAGTCGCGTCAAAGCGCTTGAGCGCATGGAGAAAATTGCGCCGGTCTTGGCAGATGCAGATTTCACCTTTGAATTCAAAGAACCTCAAAACTTGCCCAACCCCATGCTGGCCATTTCAGATGCCAACTTGGGTTATTCGGTAGAGGGCCAAGACAAAGTCATTGTCAAACAAGTCAACAAGTCGGTGCTCGCTGGACAGCGTATCGGCATTTTGGGTGCCAACGGTCAGGGCAAGTCAACCTTGGTCAAAACCATTGCGCGAAGCATCAAGGCGCTGTCAGGCGAATTGACCGAAGGAAAAGGTTTGAACATCGGCTATTTTGCACAGCAAGAATTAGACGTCTTGCACCCAGCCGACAATCCGCTAGAGCACATGATCCGCTTGGTCAAAGAGCTGGGCAGCATTCCGGGTCAATCCTCACGTGAGCAAGACTTGCGTAATTTCTTGGGCACGTTCAACTTCACCGGCGACATGGTGAAGCAAAGTGTTGGCTCAATGAGCGGCGGTGAAAAAGCGCGTTTGGTTTTGGCCATGATTGTGTGGCAGCGTCCCAACTTACTCCTACTGGACGAACCAACCAACCACTTGGATTTGGCAACGCGCGAAGCTCTGTCCATGGCGCTCAATGAGTTTGAAGGCACGGTGATGCTGGTCAGTCACGACCGTGCCCTGCTACGCGCTGTGTGTGATGAGTTCTGGTTGGTGGGTCGAGGCGAAATCAAACCCTTTGACGGTGATCTTGATGATTACCAACGTTACTTGCTTGAAGAGTCTAAGCGTCTGCGCGAAGAAGCCAAGGCCAATGATGCAGCAGCTTTGTGGGTACCGGTTGCGCCCATCGAAGTGGCCGTCAAACCAACTGCGCCTTTTCAAAACAGAACAGCAGAGCAAAAAAAAGAGGATGCCTTGCTGCGTCAGCAGCGATCAGCACTGACCAAACCTCTGAAAAAATCCATTGAAAAAGCGGATGCTGAATTGATTCGACTTCAGACAGAAAAAACTGCGCTGGAAGAGAAATTAACGCAAGCCTTGTCACCAGCGGACATTGCCGAAACTGGCAAGCAATTGAAGACGGTCAACAATTCGTTGGAAGCCTTGGAGGCACAGTGGTTGGCATGGTCCGAAGAGCTTGAAAAACTCGAACAAAGCACATAAAGCCCTCACTTGCAAGGTGCATTGCGAGGTGCAAAAATACCTTGACCCAAGAAAAAACCCCACAAAGCGAAAGCCTTGCGGGGTTTTTGAAATGGACATGAGTAATTGGTGGGTCGGGCGAGATTCGAACTCGCGACCAACGGATTAAAAGTCCGCTGCTCTACCGACTGAGCTACCGACCCCCCTACTCAAGCCTTAAATTATAGCGTCATTTTTTGGGTTTTTCAAACCCTGTTGCAAGAAAATTCAATATCAATGATGCTGCCACCATACCAAAGCTAGCAGTAACCGTGACAACGGATCCGTAGCCATGACAATTCAAGCTGCCATCGCCTTCGATGTTGCATGAGGCATCAGGTGGCGCCACATTTTCTCGACTGAAAACACAATGGACCCCCATCTTTTTGCCATCCTTGGGCGCACCTTTTTCTTTGCGCAGACGGTAGCGCAATTGGGCCAACAAAGGATCGTGCGTGACCAACGATAGATCGCCCTGCTCTACACGATGAGCCTCTCGCTTGCCGCCTGCAGCCCCTAGAGTTACCAAAAACTTCTTGTGTCGAATGGCCCAGTCGGCCATGGTCACTTTGGCTTTCACTTGGTCACATGCATCGACAACAGCCATGATGGGTGATTGACAAGAGGGATCGGATTGAACTTGGTGCAAAATTTCAATCCAATTCTCAGGTGAAACAAAATCGTCCACCACATGAACACAACATTCAGGGTTGATTTGGGCAATGCGTGCCTTCATGGCCAAGACCTTGGCTTGGCCTACGCTGGATTCAAGTGCGTGAATCTGCCGATTGATGTTGGACTCTGCAATGTGGTCCATGTCCACCAAGGTCAACTCGGTTACACCACTTCTGGCCAAGGATTCTGCAACCCAGGAGCCAACCCCGCCAATGCCCACCACCATGACATGTGATTGCGCAACCCTGGCTGCGCCGCCAACACCATAAAGTCGGGTCATTCCGCCAAAGCGACGGTCATTGAGAGAGGCTTGCGTCATGAAATCTTGCGCGTCACGCTTGCTGCATGTCTCGCCAGAGTGCCGCATAGGCACCCAACAACATGCCCAAGCATGCAATCAGGCTTGCCAAACTGAAGGTGGACATGCCGCTTAAGCCTTGACCGATGGAGCATCCCATCGCCAGGACCGCGCCTACCCCCATCAAGCACCCACCACCAAGGTGCCTCAATAAATCAGCTTTGTTGACAAAGGCTTCCACCCTGAATGTGCCAGACCAGCGCGCACTGAAAAATGAACCCATGCAAATGCCAAGCACACTCACCATGCCCAAAGTGAGACGCTTGGTGCCATCGCTGAAATACAAGAGTGCATCCAAGTTCATTGCGACGGGTGCCGTCAGGCTGAGGGCTTCCATTTTTCGACTGGTGGTCGCCAAAAAGAATTCATCCAAGGTATCGGGATGTTCCAAGCCATGCCCCCATACGCCTGAAATGAACCATACCGCACAAATTACCAAGCCGACAGACAAACCAGTCCCTACATTGAAAGACGTCAAAAAGCTTCGATCTTTGAAAATCCAGAAGGACAGTAAGACGCTTCCAAACACAGCAGCCATGAATACGCCCGAGGCCAATTCAACTTGAAAAATGGATGAGAACCACTGGCCTGCAAAAACACCCTGCGTGGGCGCCCAAGTCAGTGCTTCTAAATAATGAACGCGCGGATAGGCCAACATGCCTTTCATTGCCACCAAGGCTGAAAGACCCATGGTGAGCAAAACAAGCAAAGACTTTAAATTGCCTGCACCCAAGCGTACCAAAGCCTTGGCGCCGCAACCCGAGGACAACACCATTCCCCAGCCAAACAGCAGGCCACCAAAGAGTGAGGAAAACCAATAAATGACGGGCGTTGCATAAACCGACTTGAGGGGCGAGATCAGCCCCGCCAACGACATAAACCCAAAACCCAACAATGCAACCACCAAGGCCAATGCCAGCTGACGCAAGCGGTCAAAATTTTGCATGACCACCGCGTCACTCACAGCGCCCATGGTGCAAAAGTGGGTGCGGTGCATCAAAGCACCCAAGAACACCGAGACGAGGCCCGTTGCGCCCAAGACCATCCACTGCAACTGTGCAAGTTGATCTTGGGTCATGCTTTAACGCAAACGTGCCAATCGGTCTTTGGCTGTTTGAGCAGCCTCAGACGTGGGGTACTGCTTGACCAAATCTTCCATGGCTTTTTTGGCGGCTTTGATGTCTTTCAGTTCCACCAAACAATTGGAAATGGCCAGCATGGCCTCAGGTGCGCGAGCGTGTTGCGGCGCGATGCTGAGCAGTTTTCTAAAATTGACAATGGACTCTTTGTAGTCCTTGGTTGCGTACTGCGCGTTGCCTAGCCAAAACAAAGTCGATGACGCGTAACCACTGGTGGGGTACTTGCGCAGAAAGGCCAACAAACTGTTTTGTGCCGCTGCAAAGTCACCTGTTCTGAACACAGCCAAAGACGCCTCAAACTCTCTCTTTTCTGCCGGGTCAGCCTGAAACTCCAAGCCATCCAACACAACTTTGACGGGTTCAAACTTACTGAGTCGCGTGTCGACAGTCTGCAACACATCTTTTTGTTTCAACTGAATCTCAGTTAACTCACGCAGCAATTGCTCGTTGGCACCTCGGAGTGCAGACTGTTCTGCTTTCAATGCCTCAATTTGATTTTGAAGTTCAAACAATGCTCTGCGCAACACAGCAATGTCTTCAGTTTGGGACTTCAAACCTTGCTGCGTGACATCCAGCTTTTGGCGCAAATCCAAAATGGCGCGACGCGCTTCATTGTCTTCAAACAAAGCCGCGTGGGCAATGAAACTGAAGCCCGCCAAGAGACCTACCAAACCCAATTGAATGGCGCGATAGAACACCGAGTGTTTCAGGGTCATGACTTCAGCTCAAGATCAGTATTTGATTTCAACGCGGCGGTTCTTGGCAAACGCTGCCTCGTCAGAGCCGCTGGCTGCTGGTTTTTCTTTGCCAAAACTCACAGCTTCAAGTTGTGCGTCACTGACACCCAACAAGGTTAAAGCGCGGCGAACTGTTTCGGCACGCTTTTGACCCAATGCCAAGTTGTATTCACGGCCACCGCGCTCATCGGTATGACCTTCCAGTTGCACTTTGAATTGCTTGTTGGCTTGCAAATGCGCAGCATTGCGCTCCAAGACGGCACGCGCTTCAGGCTTCAATGCAAAACTGTCGTAATCAAAATAAACCACATTGACGCCAGCGGGTGCAACTCCTTGTGTGCCAGCCTTGCCGCTCACGACAGCAGCGACGCTGCTTTGTGCACCGTCAGCACTAGAGGCGTTTTTGTCTTCAACGGGTACATCGCTTAATTTGACGCCTGAAGAACAAGCTGACAACACGGCGGTGAGCGCCAAAATCCAAAGACTGCGTTTGATCATGAAAAAACTCCAAAAAGAAAATTATCGGTAAGGACCCCAGGCAGGCTCACGAATGTCACCACTTTGTCCGGACAACTTGGCTTTGATCTTGCCGTCCAGTGTGCTGGTCATGAGCGCCTCACGTCCTTGAAACACGGTGGCAAAAACAATCAACTTGCTGTTGGGTGCAAAGCTAGGGCGCTCATCTGCTGTGGTGTCAGTGATGGCGCTGGACTGGCCGGTGCTCAAGTTCATCACTTGAACTTTGAACTGCCCCCCAACGCGGCTGATGTAAGTCAACCACCGCCCATCTGGGCTAAGTGCGGGTGAGATATTGTAACTTCCACCAAATGTCACTCTTTCGACCGAGCCGCCTGTGGCTGACATTCTGTAAATCTGGGGGCTGCCACCACGGTCGGACACAAAATAGATTTTGGAGCCATCCTGGGTGTAAGTGGGTTCGGTGTCGATGCCTGCATTTTGGGTCAGCCGTTTGGCCTCGCCTGAACTCACATCAATTTGGTACAACTGTGAACCACCATCTCGGCTCAGTGTGGCCAACAGAGTGCGACTGTCTGGCGACCAAGCAGGCGCACTGTTGGAGCCCTTGAAATTGGCCATGACCTTGCGCTTGCCCGTGGCCAATTCGTGAACATAAATAACCGGCTTGCGCGACTCAAAAGAAACATAAGCCAGTTGCGTGCCCTTAGGAGACCAGGATGGCGAAATGATGGGCTCTGAGCTTGTTAAAGCCGACTGTGCGTTTTCACCGTCTGAGTCGGCAATCCAAAGGCTGTACTTTCCCGTGGTTTTGGTGATGTAGGCAATTCGAGTTGCGAAAACACCCTTCTCTCCGGTCAGTTTTTCATAGACCCAATCGGCCAGGCGGTGGGATGACAGTCTCAGATCAGCCGCAGCAACCGTTTCACGGTAATCCCCACGGTCTTGACCCGCCACCACATCCCATAATTTGGCGCGAACCTCATAACGTCCATCGGCCAATCGCGTGGCGCTTCCGGACACCAAGGCATCCGCATTTTTTTGCCGCATCTGAGGAAAATCGGGACGGCTTAATTCGTCCATTGCGACCCCAGTCATGGGGATGGCTCTGAATTGGCCGCTTCTCTCCAAATCGGCCAAAACGATGGCAGAGGTTTTCTGCGGTGCCGCATCTTCACCTTTGAATGTGGCAATGGCAATGGGTACTTGTGTCATCCCAACGCCTGACACTTCAACTTTGAACTGCGCCAATGCCGCCGTTGAAAAACACAACAAGGCCAGGCTCAAAATGCCCAACTGCCGCTTGGAATGAGAAAAATGGGTCAAAAGTGAGGTCTTCTTCATACGTAAAGTCTGCCAAAACACCGCTAATTTAGCATTGTGACACGCAGTAAAATCAAAATAATGACACAAGCTGCCACAGAGACCGCATCCAAGGAAATTTCATTCCTCAAAAGGATGCTTCGCCTATGGCCCTTTTTTGGCCAACAACGAGCCGTTTGGTTCTTGGCCATCACTGCCACCGTCGTGGCAGCCTGCACTGAGCCCCTTATCCCCGCCCTTTTCAAACCCCTACTGGACGAGGGATTTTCAGAAAAATCGCTGCCACTCTGGTGGGTGCCCATTGCCGTGATTGGCATCTTTCTCATTCGCGGGCTGGCTTTTTTTGTGTCGCAATATGCCTTGGCCCGAATCGCCAACGATGGCATGCAAGCATTGCGTGAAGCCTTGTTTCAGCGACTGATTCAAGCCGAAATGTCTATTTTCGGCAAACAATCTGCCAGCACGCTCTCCAACACCCTGGTCTACGAGGTGCAAAACGGCGCTACGCAATTGATTTCTGCACTGCTGGGTTTGTCGCGCGACGGCTTTACCTTGCTGGCCTTGATTGCTTATTTGATGTTCCTTAATTGGAAGCTGACCTTGGTTGTGTTTGTGGTGGTCCCCGGCTCAGCCTGGATCATGAAGAAGCTGTCCAAGCGACTCTACGGACTCACGCGTGACAGTCAGGCCGCTACCGATGAGTTGGCCTACGTGGTGGAAGAAAACGTCTTGGCGCACCGCATCATTCGACTTCATGGCGCTCAAAATTCACAAACATCCAGGTTTCAAATTCTCAGCCAACGCCTCAGAAGCTTGGCACTGAAATCCACCATTGCGTCAGCCGCCATGTCGCCCTTGACGCAATTGATGGCTGCTGTGGCCCTGTCTTCCGTGCTGGTGATTGCACTGATTCAAAGTCGCAGTGGCCTTCAAGGCGCCACAGTTGGCGGTTTTGTGGCCTTCATCACGGCCATGCTGATGCTGGTGTCTCCCATCAAACGACTTGCCGACATTGCCACACCCATCACAAGAGGTTTGGCTGCCCTTGAACGAGGCTTGCAACTTCTAGAAGAAGTGGCAGTTGAAAGCGAATCCGCCGACGAGACCAACGCGGGGCAGGCTTCAACGCAAAAGGCTTTCAATGCCGCGTCGCAGCCCATTGAATTTGAAAACGTCACCGTACAGTATCCCGGTGACGCACCTGCTGCGCTTCTCAATTTCAACTTGAAAATAAATGCCGGTGAAACCATTGCATTTGTCGGCCCATCGGGATCTGGCAAAACCACCTTGGTGAATTTGCTGCCCAAGTTTGTGCTGCCATCCCAAGGGCAAATCAAGCTCAGTGGCGTCGACATCGCAAGCTGGCCATTGACGGCATTGCGATCCCAATTTGCCATGGTGAGCCAAGATGTGGTGATGCTCAATGACACGGTGGGTGCCAACATTGCACTGGGCCAAGAGATCGACAAGCAACGGGTCATGGCATGCTTGAAAGCGGCCAATCTGTCCGAACACATTGAGCGACTTCCATCCGGAATCGACACGGTGCTAGGCCACAATGCCACGCAGCTTTCGGGCGGTCAAAGACAACGTTTGGCCATTGCACGGGCGCTTTACAAAGACGCCCCCATTTTGATTTTGGATGAGGCCACCTCTGCACTCGACAATGAATCAGAACGACTGGTGCAAGAAGCCTTGCACAACCTGATGAAGGGTCGTACGACCTTGATCATTGCGCACCGCTTGTCGACCATTGAGCATGCCGATCGCGTGGTGGTCATGGCCCAAGGTGAAATTGTTGAACAAGGGCGACATGCCGACTTGATTAATTCAGGCGGTGCTTATTCAAGACTGCAACACAAAGGCGACATGGGGTCATCGCCAAATGAGACACATTAGAGCAAGACAATATCGTATTGCTCTTGTCCCATGACCGACTCACTTTGCAATGAAATCGGTTTTGCAATGAAGTCAGAAAGCGCAGCCAAATGTTGGCTTTCTTCGTCCAGCAACATTTCCACCACCGATGGCGAAGCCACCACCCTGAACTCGCGTGGATTGAACTGTCTGGCTTCACGCAAAATTTCACGCAGGATGTCATAGACAACGGTTCGCGTTGTTTTAACACTGCCCTTGCCTTCACAACTGGGGCAAGGCTCGCACAGCATGTGCGATAAAGATTCTCGTGTGCGTTTGCGCGTCATTTCCAGCAAACCCAACTGTGAAAAGCCACCCGCCATTGTTTTAACGCGGTCTCTGGCCAATTGCTTTTTGAACTCATCTAACACTGCGCTCTGATGTTCTTCGCGGGCCATGTCGATGAAGTCAACAATGATGATGCCGCCCAAATTTCGAAGGCGCAATTGGCGCGCAATGGCGTGCGCCGCCTCTAAATTGGTTTTGAAAATGGTGTCGTCAAAATTGCGCGCGCCCACATAAGCACCCGTGTTGACGTCCACCGTGGTCAATGCCTCGGTTTGGTCAATGATCAAATAACCACCCGATTTCAAATCCACCCTTCGACCCAAAGCTTTGGCGACTTCTTCGTCAATGGCGTACAAGTCAAAGATGGGGCGCTCACCCTTGTACAGTTGAAGGCGCGCAGCAGCAGCAGGCATGAATTCTTTGGCAAATGTCAGCAAGCCATCAAACTGCTCTTTGGAATCAATGCGAATGGTTTGCGTTGACTCAGACACCAAATCACGCAACACCCGTTGCAGCAAAGTTAAATCTTGATGCAACAAAGACTGAACAGGAAGCCGCGTCGAAGCATCTTTGATGCGGGCCCACGTTTTTCGCAGATAAGCAATGTCATCGGCAAGCTCTGCGTCACTGGAGTCCTCAGCATTGGTTCTGAGGATAAAGCCACCGCCTTGATTGCCGACCAAGTTTTGCAAACGCTGACGAAGCGCATCCCGTTGTTCAGTAGGGATTTTTTGTGAGACCCCAATGTGATCATCTTGCGGCAAGAAAACCAAATGTCGCCCGGCAATACTGATTTGGGTGGAGAGCCGTGCGCCTTTTGTGCCAATGGGATCCTTGACCACTTGAACCATCAAGGCCTGCCCCTCAAACACTTGTTTTTCAATGGGCACCAAAGGCTGCGAACTTCTGGCAACTTGAGGGGGCTCGCCCTCGGGTTGCCTTTGCCAGACATCGGCCACATGAAGGAAGGCCGCACGCTCAAGGCCAATGTCGATGAAAGCCGACTGCATGCCCGGCAAGACCCTTGCCACTTTGCCTAGGTAAATATTGCCCACCAAGCCACGCTCGAGGGACCGCTCGACATGCAGTTCTTGAACAGCGCCTAATTCGACCACGGCAACGCGTGTTTCCTGCGGGGACCAATTGATCAAAATGTCTTGTTGCATGCTGCTTTTCTAACAGATTTTTATCGCAATGGGATAAAAAACTCAGCCATTCTTTTTGGCGGTAAGCCATGCGCAATGGCCAAAGCTGCAATGCTGTCCATGATTTCTTGCGTGACGCCTTTTTCGTGGCTGTAAATTTCCATCCAAGTTTCAATGCCCTCTGGCGTGGCTTCTGGTCTTTGCATCAACGATGTACTGAGGCCAGACCACTTTTGCCTCAGTTCATTTTGGAAAGCTTCAACTTGGGGTCGCCACTTGTCGTGTTCTGTGACTGGCAATTTGTAATACACGAACAAGGTTTGCATGGTGACTCTTTATTTGTTTTGGCCCATGCCAGCCCAGCGGCTGACCAGCGCGGTTTCGATGTCAAACAAATCCAAGCAACGGCCCACGGTGTGATTGACCATGTCGTCAATGGAGTTGGGGCGTGCGTACAGCGCTGGCACAGGCGGCATCAAGATAGCCCCGTTTTCAGAGGCTTGAAGCATGGTGCGAATGTGACCTGTATGAAGCGGTGTTTCGCGAACCAACAAGACCAAGCGACGACGCTCCTTGAGAACCACATCCGCGGCACGAGACAACAAACCACCCGTCATGCCATACGCAATTTCTGACAAAGACTTGATGGAGCAAGGTGCGACCACCATGCCCATGGTTTTGAAGGAACCCGACGAGATGGTGGCACCAATGTTTTTGGCGCTGTGGACTTCTGTGGCCAAGGCTTCAACCTCTTTCACACTCATGTCCAACTCGGTGGCCAAGGTCATGCGAGCCGAGTCACTCATCACCAGGTGCGTCTCAACGTCAGAATGCTGCAGAACCTGCAGCAAGCGAACACCATAAACAATGCCAGAAGCACCACTGATGCCGACGATCAATCGTCTTTTTGTTGAGGAGTTTGTGGTCTGTGTCATGGTGTTTCAGGGTTCTGTGACATTCAAACTTCGTCAGGTCTGAATTTGGACTCAGCTTTGACATCGTTGCGCTGATGTTTCAAGCTGATCTTGCCATTCTCTAAATAACGGCCTGTGGCTGCCCGTTCTGCGGCTTCGTCCCACTGGGGCAACCAATCGCCCAAAGAGTAACCAAACCATGGCGCTTGCGGGCGTAATTTGGGCAAGCCCAATTCTTCCCAAATGGCTTTGGATCGCTCCATGTAGGGCTGAGTCGGCAAAGCCAAAGGCGGCATGTCGCCTTTCATGGTGGCGTCCATCAGCAAAGTCGAATCTTCTTCGCCATCGTTTTCGCGCTTAGGGCCATGACCTTGTCCACGGTGGTCCAAAGTACGAACGTCAGCAACGGGGTTCATTCGGTAAGCCATGGCCCAAAGCAAAGCATCCGCGTTGTCTGGATCGATGTCTTCATTGACCGCAATCACAATCTTGCCGCAGTCGCCTTTGAAAAAAGCAGCGCCATACAAGGCGCGCCAAATTTCTGTTTTGGGGGTGGTCTTCTCAAAGGTCACGATGGTGACGCGCAGCAAACCCGTGAGGGGTTCATGCAAAGACACCTTCTTCACGCCGCGAATGCCCAAAGAACTTCGCAAATGTGCCAAGAACAAAGGCTCGTAGGCCACGCGCTTGATCACGCTGGATTCGCTTGGCGCCACTTGGCTGATGTAAGAAGGAATGACTGGCTTGAATCGATGTGTGATGGCCGTGATTTTCATGGGAAGGTTGTACTCTTCCAACGCAACGTGGCCATGTGATTCACCAAAGGGTGCCTCAGGCTCGAGCATGTCCAAGTCGATCTGGCCTTCGATCACAATTTCAGCTTGAGCGGGAACACGCAAATCAACGGTGCGGCCCTTGGTGATTTGAATGGGGACGCCAGCCAAGCCGCCAGCCACATCAAATTCATCCATGCCAATTGGCAATTTTTGCGGCCCCATAAAAGCCACATAAGGCGGACATCCCAAGACCACTGCACAAGGCATGGTTTTGTGACCCGCTTTTTTCCAAGCTTGGTAATGCAAATAACCCCCTGCACCCCCAACACGAGTGGCCATGCGAACCACCATGCGGTCGGGCGCCTTCAAGGCGCAACGGTAGGTGCCCATGTTTTGAACACCTGTTTCGGGATCGACCGTGATCACATTGGTCGCCGTCAAAGTGGGCGCACTGTCGAAACCAGGGGTTGAGATAGGAATGGGCAACATGTCAAGGCCATGTCCCTCACCTTGCAGATCATCGCCTTCATGGATCACTTCCTGACACTCGGCTTTGTCCACCATTTGCGGTGGAATGGGATTGGCGATGGCCTTGTCCCAATGCGCTTGAATGTCTTCGACTGAAGACCCCATGCCCACACTGTAAATTTCGCGGTTGGCAGCCAAGGCACCGACCACCACGGGAATGTCGTAACGGCGACCCTGCGCATTGACGATGTTGGTAAAGAGAAAAGCTTTGCGTTCTGCTTCGTCCATGCCACCCACAAATTGCCAACGAACCAGGGGGTGTAATTCTGAGTCTTTGTCGATGGGACGATCAATGACTTGCAACAAGCCTCGTTGTTTCAGGCTTTCCAAATGATCGTGGAGGTCGGGGTAACCGGTTTGTGTTTGACTCATGACTGCAAATTCAATATGAAGCTTGAATGATGCACGCAATGTTTTTGAAATGCATCAGACCAAACCCGAGAAATACTCACACAGCAGAATGGCCAGAAATGGTCCATCCCATGGTCTCGGCCAATTGATCAATTGACTGTTCGGTGTCTTGGCCTTCTTTCAGCAACCATTCACAGAAACCTTCAATGACGGGACTCTCTTGTGAGCTGAGGGGCGCATTGGCGTAATAGCGACGCTGTCGCGCGCCCAACAAACCAAAGGGCGCGCACAGTCGACCTGCAATGATGTCGTCTGCCACCAAAAAGAGAGGCACCAACACCACGCCCAAACCTTCTGCGGCGGCCTGCAATGCAAAGTACATCTGCTCAAACTGCAAGGTGTGAGAGACGCGCAAATCGGCCTGACCCGCCATTGGCAGCCACTCGGACCAAGCCATCGGTTCGGTGTCGTAGCTGATCAGGGTGTGATCCTTCAAGTATTGCGGGTCAGACAACCTGTCTTGTTCCATGAGGTCTGGGTGACAAATCGGCACAATGGTTTCCGTCATGAAGGGCACCGACAGCATGCCAGGCAAAGGCTGATGAGAGCCCCGAATGGCAACGTCGTAAACACGGTCCTCAAAATTAACGGGTGCAGTTGATGTGGTGAGCTTCACTTCCACCCCACCCCTGCGCCTTTGGAACGCAGAAATACGGGGAATGAGCCAACGCATGGTGAAAGTGGGCGGTGCACTGATGCGCAAAGCAGTTGGCTCGGTTTGCTCCAGCAATTGCATGGACGTGACGGCAATTCGGTCCAATGCAGGCGTGACCGCCGCCAAAAAGGTGCGCCCTGCATCGGTCAGGCTGAGCTGAGACTGCGCACGATTGAACAACGTGGTGCCCAACCAGGTTTCCAGTGTGGCCACTTGTTTACTGACCGCACCGTGTGTGACAAAAAGTTCTTTGGCGGCTTTCGTGAAGCTGACATGGCGTGCGGCCGCCTCAAAAGCCCGCACCGCATTCAAAGGAGGAAGTTTTCTCATACCGCTATCTTACATAAGCTTTAGATTTCTTGCTTGGATGTGAGTTTTCCTCGAAGTCGGTGAAATAAACTGATTTGCATCGCCCTTTTAATGGGCTGAAACTGTCAAGACATTCAAAGGAGTCCTGCGTGAGAAAAAGCAAGTTGTCGAAAAGGAGTGCATGCGCATGAAAGCCGCACCCTTTGACTACGTGAGAGCTGACTCACTGTCTCACGCCTTAGAGACATTGAACCAGTTCGGCGGAGACGCCAAGTTGATAGCGGGCGGCCAAAGCTTGGTGCCCATGATGGCCATGCGACTGGCCAGGCCCACCTGCCTAATTGACATCAACCGCTTAAACAGCCTGAAAGACATCCAATTGCAAGCGCACGAAGTGAAACTGGGCGCAAGCGTGAGGCAACGTGATTTGGAGTTTCACCCCCAACTGAACTCCCACTTGCCATTGATCGCAAAAGGCATTCAATGGGTGGGTCATGAGCAAACTCGCAACCGCGGCACCGTGGGTGGCAGTTTGGTCCATGCCGATCCTTCCGCAGAACTGGCATTGGCCGCTTTGGTATTGGATGTGCGTTTGCAACTCGAATCGCAAACGGACGGCGTGCGAACATTACAGGCAGCTGATTTCTTTTTAGGCCCCATGTTCACCGCAGTAGGAGAAACAGAAGCTTTGACCGACATCACTTGGCCCGTATGGCAAGGAGGTCGCATCGGAACCGCCTTTGAAGAAACGGCCATCCGAAAAGGTGATTTTGCAATGGCCTCAGCAGCTTGCCAAATTCAAACCTCAGCAGATGGTGCCATCACGAAAATCAGTTTTGGCCTGGGTGGCATCGATGGCACGCCTTTGGTTTACCCAGAATTGGCCGCCTCGCTGATGGGTCAAAACATGACCCCAGAACTTGCGCAGCACATTGCACATGCAGCTGCACAGCAAAGCCAGCCCGGTAGCGACATGCACGCATCGGCTGAATACAGAAAACATTTGGCGCAAGCCCTGTTGACACGCGCCCTGCTGAGCGCCTACCAGGAATCACTGAATGCGCAAGCCGCTTAAAGATCGATGACCATGAGCACCCCTACAAGTAACAACACACGCATCGATAAGAAGCCGATTCAAATTCAAGTGAACGGCGTGATGCAACAACGACACGTTGAACCTCGAACCAGCTTGGTCGATTTCCTGCGCGATGAACTGGGCCTCACTGGTACGCATGTGGGTTGTGAGCATGGCGTTTGTGGCGCATGCACCGTAATGCTCAATGACGAACCCGTTCGCTCTTGCTGCATGTTTGCAGTTCAAGCCGATGACATGCGTGTCACAACCGTTGAAGGCTTGGCACCAGAGCGTGGCGTCATGACCAAAATTCAAGATGCCTTTTGCGAAAAACATGCCCTGCAATGCGGCTACTGCACCCCTGGCATGCTGATGGCTTGCCACGCGTTGGTTGCGCACAATCCGCACCCAACTGAAGATCAAGTGCGCGATGCCATCAGCAGCAACATCTGCCGCTGCACTGGTTACCAACAGATCGTGGATGCCGTGATGTACGCCACGCAAGTTGAGAAGAAATGACCATGAACAAAGCACCTTTTCGATTCATTGGCAAACACCGCAGAGCGGTAGAGCACAAACGCTTTGTCGTGGGCAAAGGCCGGTATGCCGCCGACATTCAATTGCCCGGCATGTTGCACATTGCTTTGGTGGCGTCCCCCTATGCAAGCGCCAAAATCAAAAACATCGATGCATCTGAAGCCTTGGCCATGCCTGGCGTTCATGCCGTATTAACAGGGGAAGAGTTATGTCGCCACATTGACGCCATGCTGCCTGGCGTTGATGCCCCTCAAGTGACACGTTACCCCTTGGCATTCGACGTGACGCGTTATGCGGGAGAATGGGTTGCGGCTGTTGTGGCTGACAGCAGGGCTTTGGCAGAAGATGCCGCCGAGTTGGTCAATGTCGATTACGAACAATTGCCATGTGTTGTGGATCCGCAAGAAGCCTTGAAACCCAACGCAACTTTGGTGCACCCTGCACATGGAACCAACGTCATTTTTCACAGAAAATTTGTCTGGGGTCCGGTTGAAGAAGATTTCGCCAAATGCGACCATCAACTGAGCTACCAAGTAAGTTGGGCGCGCAATGCCACCGTGCCCATTGAAACCTTTGCTGTTGCATGTCAATGGAATGATTCAACAGGCATTCTGGATGTATGGGCGTCCATTCAAATGCCGAAGTTTCCTGACCAAGTGGCCAAGGCACTGCGCTTACCTGGCAATGCTGTTCGCGTGCACTTCGATGTGGATGTCGGTGGCAGTTATGGCGTGAAACGCGGCTTGAAGCATTCCATTTTGGTCGGCTATTTGGCCAAAAAATTAGGCCGCCCAGTCAGACTGGTTGAAGACCGATTAGAAAACATGCGCGGTGGCGATATGCAGGGCCCTGATCGCGTGTTCGATGTCACGCTGGGTTTTCAAAAGAACGGCGAAATCAAATCCATGAAGATGCGCGCAGTCGATGACATTGGCGCTTATTCTGGCAGGTCCCCCCTTCAATTGGGCAAACCCGTTGGCGCCATTGTGGGCCCTTATCGAATCCTGAGCGTGGAATATGACGCCATGGCTGTGATGACCCACAAAACGCCACAAGAGGCGGTGCGTGGGTTTGGACAAGCACCGACCAATTACGCCCTAGAAACGGGCATCGACAAAGTAGCGCGTTTCCTCAACATGGACCGCATTGCTTTGCGCCGTGTTAATTTGATTGGCAAGGATGAGTTTCCTTACCTCATTCCTAGTGGCACCCACTACGACTCGGGTGACTACGACACGGTCATGACCAAAGCTTTGAACACAGCGGCTTTCGAAGACTTGCTGAAAGAGCGTGATCACTTGCGCTCACAAGGCCAATTGGCAGGCATTGGCATTTCCACATGCTTGGAGCCTTCTGGCGGCAACTCCTCTTTCGAGCCTTTGTTCAATCCTAAAAACCAAACCACCACTTGGATGGACTCGTGTTTGGTGCGTGTCGATTTGTCGGGTGCCATCACGGCGTTGATGGGCACATCTACTTCGGGTCAAGCCCACGAAACCATGGTGTCAACTGTGGTGGGCGAAGTCTTGCAAAAAGAGCCCGATGGCATTCGCGTGTTGCATGCTGACTCGCTCAACGCCCTGCCCTCCAACAGTCCAGTAGGCAGTCGCATGGCCATCATGTTGGGTGGTGCGGCCGCTGGCGCTGCCAAAAAAATCAAACAAAAACTATTGACAATTGCGGCACACAACTTGGGTGTTGCGGTTGAAGACTTGGTCTATGAAGACGGGCATGTGCACGTCACGAACAACCCATCTCAAAAAATGTCATGGGATACCTTGGTCGAAATTGCACACCGTCACTTTCACAAGCTCCCCGAAGGCATGGAGCCAGGACTGCAAGAAAAGTTTGTATGGGAAGTTCCCACTGGCGGCATGCTGCCGACTGAAGATGGTCGCGTACAAATGTACCCTTGCCATTCATTTGAATCGCATGTGGTGTTGGCCAGCATCGATCCAGAAACTTGCAAAGTTAGCATTCGCAAATATGTGTGCGGTCACGATTGCGGCGTGATGATCAGTCCCGACGTGGTGCATGGCATGACCTATGGCGGCATTGCCCATGGCTTGGGTGCGGCGCTGATGGAAAAGTTTGCATTTTCCCCCGAAGGCCAGTTGTTGTCGGGGACCTTCATGGACTACCTGTTGCCATCCTCTGCAGAGGTGCCCGCCATCACCATCGTGGACCACTGCACCCCCTCACCGCTCACCGAGTTTGGCCAAAAAGGCTCTGGTGAAGCCGGCTATTTGGGAAGTCCAGCCGCCATTGCGAGCGCCGTGAACGACGCCCTGTCGACACAAGGCGCCAAGATCGACCACTTGCCCATGACACCGCAAGCCATTTGGACCGCGCTGAATGTTGCGCGATCTGCACAAGCTTAAAAGGACAGTTGATTGAAATGACACATCAAAGTAAAACACAATTTGTTTCGGGACCTGCAGGAAAAATTGCAGTTCACACGCAAGGTTCTGAAACAGGTCCAGCGGTCATCCTGACGCATTCCATCCTGTCGTCCAGCATGATGTGGTTAGAGCAAGCCTATCTGCTATCTTCGTCTGGTTGGCGTGTGATCGCCATCGACACGCGCGGCCATGGCCAATCCGAATGCCAGTCAGTGATGTGCACGATGGACGACTTGGTGGCCGATACGCTGGCCGTGATGGATGCCATGAATATCTCCAAGGCCCACTACATGGGCTTGTCGCTGGGCGGCATGAGCGGTGTGGGTCTGGGCATCCAACATGCCGATCGCTTGCTGAGCATGGTGCTCTGTGATTGCAGAGCCGACATGCCCTCCCCGATGGGCGATGTTTGGAATGATCGAATCACGAGCGCCATCACAGAAGGTTGCCAGTCATTGGCCGTCGCCACCACAGAACGATGGTTTGGTGTGCCCTTCCTTGAAGCCAATGAAGTGGTTGGAAAAGCCTTCCGTCAAACCATTGCAAGTACCACAGCCTCAGGCTTTGTCAGCTGCGCCCGTGCCATTCAAGGTCTCGACTATTTGGATCAAGTGTCGCACATCAAGGTGCCCACCACCTTGATCGTGGGCGCCAAGGACGGTCCATTGCCACAGGCCATGCAAGACATGCAACAGCGAATTACGGGTGCCAAGCTCGAAGTCATACCGGATGCAGGCCATCTTCCCAACATCGATCAGTCCGTTTTATTCAACGCAGCAATGATGCGTCACTTTTTTCAAAACCCAGCATGGAGTCAAGCATGAGCGATCAGATCCAAATTCAACAAGATGGCCGCATTTTGCGCATCACTTTTAACCGCCCAGAAGGCAACGGTGTGTCCGACAGCATGGCAGCCGCCTTGTCAGATGCCGTCATGAAGGCACATGAAACATCTGATTGCGTGGTCCTTCGCAGCGTAGGTCCTGACTTTTGTACCGGACGAGTTCGTGACGCAGACTTCCCACCTTCACCAGAAGCTTACTCACGTCGCCCCGAATACGATTCGATTTTCAACAGCTACAAAGCATTGCGCAGTTGTTTGGTGCCAGTGATTGGCGTCATTGAAGGCAAGTGCATGGGCTTTGGAACCGCCATTGCAGCTTTGTGCGATGTTTCATTTGCCAGCGACAAGGCCACCTTCAACATCCCCGAAATTGCGCACAACGTGATGCCCACCATGGTGATGTCCGCCATCTACGACCGCATGAATCGCAACGCCATTTTGTACATGGCCTATTCAGCTGACTTCATCAGCGCGGCGCAAGCTCAGTCTTACGGCATCATCAGCAATGTGGTGCCCGAAGCGCAATTGGATGCAGAATTGAATCGATTCTGCGACTTATTGCTCAGCCGTCCTCGCCCTGCCATTTTGGGCTTGAAGGAGTATTTGCGTGTGGCACCCCGCATGGACGAACAAGGTGCCATTGACTATGCGCGCAGCTTGCATTCCATGGTCAACACTTCCGCGGCCATGAAGAAAAAAGCCCACTGATTTTTTTGACACAGAAAGCACGCCATGGAAATACTGGGCCAACAACTGATTGCAGCGCCACGCCAAAGGGTGTGGGATGCATTGAACGATCCCGTCATTTTGAAGGCCAGCTTGCCGGGCTGTGAGTCCGTCGAGCGCGTCACACCAGACGAGTTTCGTGTGGTCATCAAAACGGCCATTGGCCCATTGAAGGCGCGCTTTCAAGGTTCTTTGAAAATAGCCGAAGCCTCGCCGCCAGAATCTTGTGTCATGCAATTTGAAGGCCAAGGTGGTGCAGTTGGATTTGGCAAAGGCACATCTACCGTCACGCTCAAGGAAGTCCCTGAAGGGACTGAATTGTCGTATGAAGCAAAAGCACAAATTGGCGGTAAGTTGGCACAAGTGGGCTCACGCCTGATTGACAGTGTTGCCAAAAAAATGGCCGATGACTTTTTCAAGGCATTTCAAAACGAGTTGTCACCCCAAGACAACAAGACCTCTGCAACTGAAGCACCTGCAAGTGCTTCAGCAGCGCCAACGGTTGCCAATCCTTCGAAACAGCCTGTCACCACGACCTCCCTCCAACAAGGGACGTCTGCAGAAAACCCAAAGGTACCGGCTTGGTGGCTTTTTCCTGCCGCCTTGTTTGGCGCCGCGCTCATGCTGGCCGGCTCTCGCTGGATGCATTGACTTGTTTCACTGATCGTTTGAAGGAGTTACACCATGCAACAGTATTTCAACGAGCATCTCACCTTGAAGCATCGCAATGCCAAGTCTTGGCAAAGCGGCAGCCTTTTTCTCAAGGCCCTTGCATTGTCGGCATTCGCTGCCGTGTCATTCTCGGCCATGTCCCAATCGGCCAGTCCAGCAGCAAGCGTTGTCATTGCAAACAGCTTGATGCAATACGACAAACCCGATCGTGCAGAAAAGATTTTGGAAGCCGCCAGCAAAGAAGGCACCCTGACGCTTTACACGGCATTCAGACCTCAAGATTTGCCTCTGATCTTGGGACCCTTTGAGGCCAAATATGGCATCAAAGTGAAAGCTTGGCGCTCTGGCAGTAACAATGTGACACAGCGCGTGGTCCGAGAAGCCGCAGGCAAAAAACCCGAGGTCGATGTGATCATGATGCCCGCCAGTGAGATGGAGGCCGTCTATCGCGAGAAATTGCTCCAACCCGTCACATCACCACTGGTCAAGGACCTGATCCCCAGTGCCACCGTTTCGCACAAACAGTGGTCGACCGTCTTCATGAACGTCACCGTTCACTCTTACAACACCCAGTTGATCAAAAAAGAAGATTTGCCAAAGTCCTTCAACGACTTGTTGGATCCCAAATGGAAAGGCAAGTTGGGCGTGGAGTCCAAAGCCGAAGAGTGGTTCAGCAAAGTGGTCACCGTGATGGGTGAAGAGAAAGGCACCAAATATTTTCGAGAATTGGTCACCAAAAACGGCATGTCAGCACGCTTAGGCGCATCGCTGCTGCACAACCTGGTCATAGCGGGTGAAGTGCCATTGGCCTTAACGGTTTACATCGACTTGCCCGAGAAAGATAAGCGTGCTGGCAAACCGGTCGATTGGTTTGCACTCGACCCTGTTGTCGCGCAAGGCTTCAACATGGCCATTGCCCAAAAAGCACAGCATCCTGCCGCTGCGCTTCTTTTTTATGACTACATGCTGTCGCCAGAGACGCAAAAATTATTGGCCTCGCTGCATTACTACCCCGCCAGCACCAAAGTTGCCAACCCTTATACCAACATGAAAATTGAAGTGATTGACCCCGTGGTCACCATGGACAGCTTTGCCAAGTGGACCAAGTCTTTTGATGAGATCGTGATCAAAAATTCCAGTTCCAAATAAACACGCCAATTGACCTATGAAAAAAAGTACCCAAACTGCGTCTAAAACAGCCAAAGCGGCAAAGACGTCGAGCACGATAACACCCCAACGTGGCTACCGTGATTTGCACGAGCATTTGGCCGATCTCGATAAACAGGGTTTGTTGGTCACCATCGATCGCCCGATCAACAAAGACACCGAATTGCACCCCTTGGTTCGCTGGCAGTTTCGCGGTGGCATTGCCGAACCTGATCGCAAAGCTTTTTTGTTCACCAACGTGGTCAACGGCAAAGGCAAGAAATACGACATTCCCGTGGTGGTGGGCGCCTTGGCCGCTACTCGCAAGATTTACAGCGTGGGCATGGGCTGCAAGATTGAAGACATTGGTAAGACTTGGAGCCACGCCATTGCCAACCCCATCAAACCCCATGTCATGAAAGAAGCCCCTTGCCAGGAAATTGTGGTTCAGGGCAAAGAACTCTTAAAGCCAGGCAAAGGCGTCGACAGTTTGCCCATCCCCATTTCCACACCGGGTTGGGACAATGCGCCCTACACCACCCTCTCGCAGTACATCACCAAAGATCCCGAAACTGGCATCCAGAACATGGGCATCTACCGGGGTCAAGTGAAGTCGCCTACGCGCTTAGGCATGAACCCCTCTTTGGAAAATCAACCTGGCATTTACACCCATTGGGAAAAAGCCAAAGCCAAAGGTCAGAAATTACCAGCGGCCATCATTTTGGGTTGCCCTCCCTGCGTGGCCTTCACCTCTGCGCAAAAACTGTCGGAAGACACAGACGAGTTGCATGTTGCAGGCGGTTTGGCTGGCGCGCCAATCAATGTTGTCAAATGCAAAACCGTTGACTTGTTGGTCCCGTCAGAAGCAGAAATTGTGATTGAAGGCTACATCAACACAGAGTGGCTTGAACCCGAGGCGCCCTTTGGTGAGTCACATGGCCACGTGAACTTGCAAGAGTTCAACGCCTACATGGAAGTCACGGCCATCACACGCCGCAAAAACGCGATTTTGACGTCCATCATTTCGCAAGTGACACCTTCCGAATCAAGTTTGATCAAGCGCGTGGCCCTCGAGCCTGTTTTCCTCAATCACTTGAGCAAAGCAATGGGCATCAAAGGCGTCAAAAAAGTGGTCATGCATGAGCCACTGACCAATTTGCGCAAAGTGATCTCCATTGTGGTCGACCGAAAAATGCCACAAACAGAAGTATGGCGTGCCCTGTATGGCGCGGCATCCTTGCTGCGCTCTGGCGGCAAAATGGTCATCGCCGTCAACGAGGACATTGACCCAGACAATGCAGATGCACTGCTGTGGGCCATGAGCTACCGTGCCAATTTCGCACTCGACTTGCAGGTGCTGCAAAACCGAGATCCAGGCCACGGACCTCGCAGTCCGCGCAATGGCGGCATGGACTCTTCTTTGTTGATCGATGCCACACTCAAAGATGACTTCCCACCCATTGCATTGCCCAAGAAAGAATTCATGGAGAACGCCAAAGCCATTTGGGAAGAATTGGGCCTGCCCAAATTGAAACCAGAATCCCCTTGGTTTGGTTATTCTTTAGGCGACTGGAGCGAACGCAACGAACAAATGGCACAGCGTGCGGTCAAAGGCGACTACTTCATCACAGGCGAAGAAATTGCCAAAATGCGTCGCAATGACGTGCCCATGAACACTGAAATCAAGCACGTCATGGCCAATGAAGTTCGCAAAGCTTTGCCCGAGAAATCAAAGACGAAGGTTCAGGCTAAAGCTAAAACGCCAACGAAAACAGCAGCGAAGGCGCCATCTAAAACTTTGGCTCAAACCAGCGCAAAATCAGTGGCTCAAAAGAAGACCACCCAAAAATAACAGGTAGAGGTGAGACATGGAAAGCGCGAAGCAAAACAAGCTACTGACCGAAGTTGGCAAAGGCACGCCCATGGGCAATTTGATGCGCCGATACTGGCAGCCCATTGGCGCATTGGTTGATCTTGAGAACAAGTGGACCCGACGAATCAGGCTGCTGGGCGAAGATCTGGTCTTGTTCAAGGACCGGCAGGGCCGCTTGGGCTTGATTGCCGAGCAATGCCCGCACCGACGCGCTTCATTTGCCCACGGCATTCCCACCCAAGACGGCATTCGTTGCCCCTACCATGGCTGGGAATACAACGCGCAAGGCAAATGCATCAACCAGCCTAACGAGCAAGACAAATGCGGATTCAGAGACAAAGTCAGCACCGACGCTTACCCCGTTGAAGAAATGGGCGGCATGCTTTGGGCCTACATGGGTCCCCAGCCACAACCTTTGCTGCCCCGCTGGGATGGCTTTGTGGCAGAAGGCACCATTCGCATCATGGGTCGCACCATTTTGCCGATCAATTGGTTGCAAATTATGGAGAACTCGCTAGACCCAGTTCACACCGA
Organism: Limnohabitans sp. Hippo4; assembly: GCF_003063605.1. Taxonomy (NCBI): domain Bacteria; kingdom Pseudomonadati; phylum Pseudomonadota; class Betaproteobacteria; order Burkholderiales; family Comamonadaceae; genus Limnohabitans; species Limnohabitans sp. Hippo4. The sequence goes on from NZ_NESE01000001.1 coordinate 237,949, forward strand.
GTGGTTGCATGGTCATCACTATGAATTCTTGAAAGAGCAAGAAGGCGTGAAGGTGGCGATCAGCGCACGCCACCTCAAAATCGACTTCAAAGAATTTGAATATGGCATGACCAAGCACCGCTTGTTAGAAGGCCACTCTGAAGACGGTGACGACTGGAAAGTAGGCCATCCCATTGTGTTTCCCAACATGCTGGCCGTTGGCAATGGCGATGAAAAATCGCGCTATTACTCATTCCAAATGCGCGTCCCAGTGGATGACACCCACACCATGCACCTTTGGTTCAATGCTTATGTACCACCGAAGGGTGTGGAAGTGCCAAAGCACCTTTTGGAAAAAGTGCACACCTACGAAGTTCCCTTCATGGATGCACAAGGTGAATACATCGTTGACAACGTCGATGGTCAAGACATGATGGCTTGGATTAGCCAAGGCCCCATCGCCGATCGAACGCTAGAAAACCTGGGTGCAACTGACAAAGGCGTTGTGATGTACCGTCGCATGCTCAAACGTGAAATGGAGAAAGTGCAAGCCGGCATTGACCCCATGGGTTTGGTTCGTGACAGCAGCCGCAATCAATGCATCGATTTGCCGAATGAAAAGAAAAAGCACCACAACAGTGACGGCTTTACCAGCTTCATGATGCGCACACACGCCAAATACTCACCCATTGCCAACGACCTGTCTCAACTGTTCGAACCCCACCTTCACAAAGCGACAACACCATGAACTTGAACGAACTCAAGCAGCGCCTGATTGACGCTGGTCACATTTTGGAAAATGCAGGTCAAGGTGATTTGACGCGTGGCCATGTGTCCATTCGTTCACCCGAAGACCCCTCCCTCTTCATCATGAAGCCTCACAGTTATGGTTTCGATGAAATCACACTGGAGAACATCGTGGTGTGCAACATGGATGGCGTGAAAATTGATGGTGGCGGTAGAAGACACAGCGAAGTGTTCATCCATTCGGAAATTTACAAAGCGCGTCCGGACGTCAATAGCGTCATTCACACCCATCCCACCTATGCTGTGGCTTTGTCTGCTACAGGTCAGGCGCTGGAGCCCATCAGCCAACCTGCGGTGGCTTTTGCAGACGGCCTGCCTTATTTCAGCCGAGCCATTGATTTGGTTCGCAGCCAAGACCTCGGTGCCGCTGTCGCCAGCGCCTTGGGTCAGCACAAGGCGGTCTTGTTGCGCAACCATGGGGCCGCCATTGTGGGGGCCAATGTTGAGGAAGCCACCATTTTGTCCATCATGCTAGACAACGCCTGCCAAATTCAATTGGCCACCATGGCCGCAGGTGGCATCGGTGAAAAGTTCACCCCAGAGCAAGTGAGCAAATTGCACCATGACATTACAAGGCCAGAGCAATATGTCATCAATTTTGAATACTTGAGAAGACGAGCACTTCGCCAATTAGGCCGCTGAACCTACAACAAGGAGACAACATGCGCTATGTAAAATTTTCGGTGATGGCCACTTTGATGTTGGCGCTGATGGGACAGGCCTCAGCGCAAGTTGTTGATGCATCCAAGCCAATGTCGATTGCCGAATTGGCTGTCTACCAAGGACCTGACAGGCAAGCCAAATTGATTGAAGGTGCGAAGAAAGAATCTGGACTGTCGGTCTATCACGTCTACCCTGCTTTGACCAACATCATGAATGAGTTTGGCAAGAAGTACAACATCAAGGTAAAGTCTTGGCGAGCAGGATCAGAGGCTGTGCTGCAACGTGTGACCAGTGAAAACCGAGGCAACAAATTCGATGTCGACATCGTTCAAAACAATGCACCAGAAAACGAAGCTGCCTTTCGCGAAAAGTTGCTGCAAGAAGTGAAGTCGCCCTATCACAACGATTTGTTGCCACAGGCCGTTCCTGCGCACAAGCAATGGGTTGGCATCACCGTGGACATTTGGACAGCGGCCTACAACACCGAAAAAATCAAAAAAGAAGATTTACCCAAATCCTACAAAGATTTGCTCGATCCCAAATGGAAAGGCCAACTGGGCATTGAAGGCAACAACCACGCATGGTTTGGCGCCTTGATGGGCAAAATGGGCGAAGAAGAAGGCCAAAAGCTGTTTGCCAACATCGCCAACACCAACGGCATCTCCAATCGAAAAGGCCATTCCTTGCTCACCATGATGGTGTCCTCTGGCGAAGTCCCCTTGGCCCTGACTGTCTACAGCTGGAACCCTGAGCAACTTAAAGTCAAAGGGGCACCGGTTGAAGGCTTGGCGCTGCAACCCTTGATGGCACAGCCCAGCACCATTGCCATGCTGAAAAAAGCACCCAACCCTTATACAGCTTTGCTCTTTTATGACTACATGTTGACCGAGGGTCAAAAGCAGTTGCATGACTTGAAGTTTGTGCCGACCAGTAAAAAGTTTGAGCTGCCATTTCCTAAAGTGCCTCTGAACTTCATTGATCCCGCCATGGCCCTAGACCAGCAAGCCAAGTGGTTCAAGATGTTTGAAGACACGGTGGTCAAGCGCTCCAAATAAAGCCCGCCATGGCCCATCCTGAAGCTCAGCGCCCCTTGCAAATTGCCATCGTTGGATTTGGGGCTGCTGCGCAGGCCTTTGTTCCCGCTCTGCAAAACAACCCACAATTTAGCTTGGTTGCCATTGTTGAAAACAATGCACAAGTTCAAAGCAGTGCGAAGGCCATGGGCGTGCCCGTTTTCAGTCAACTTGAAGACTTAAAGCAGATTGAGCATCTAGATGGTGTGTACATTGCCACACCCACACCGAGTCATGCCGAGCAATGCATTCAAGCCCTTGCCAATGGCTGGCATGTGTTGGTTGAAAAGCCCATGTGCAGCAATTCAGCAGAGGCCTTGCGCATGGTGTCTGCCGCCCAACAGTTTGGCAAATCAATCACAGTGGGTCATTCACACAGCTTTGATGCCCCCATTCAGGCCATGCGACGCATCATTCAGAGTGGTGAAATGGGAGCAGTTCAAATGGTCAACACCTGGTGTTTTACCGATTGGGTCTATCGACCCCGCAGACCCGAAGAACTCGACCCCGCGTTGGGTGGGGGTGTCACCTTTCGGCAAGGTGCCCATCAAATAGACATCTTGCGTGCGCTGTGCGGCCCCAAAGTTCAAACCGTCAAAGCCAAAGTCTTCAACACAGACCCAAACCGAAACACGCCTGGCGCACACGCCATCTATTTAGATTTTGAAAACGGTGCGGCAGCCACGGCCATCTACAACGGCTACGCAGGACTCTCCAGCATGGATTGGACGCAAAACGTTTCTGAGTGGGGATTTTTACAAACCGCAGAGCAGCGCCCCTGGAAAAGGCGGCCTTTGCAGCAATCCACGGCTGAACAAGAATTGGCATCCAAACAAGAACGCGCCAAAACAGCCATTCCAGGTTCGGCGCCATTGCAACCCCATTTTGGCTTGACCGTGGTCAGTTGCGCATTGGGAGATATGCGCCAAACGCCAGCGGGAATTTTGATCGCAACTGCAGACGGCGAACGCGAACTCAAATTACCGCATCACCAAAGTCCACGCGACTTGGTCTTGGAAGAAATTGAAGAAGTTTGGCGAGGCACAGGTCCCGGATGGCACGACGGCCAATGGGGTTACGAGAACTTGAGAATTTGCGAAGCGGCCATTGCATCAGCGCACAGCGGCCGCGAATGGGTGATGACGCCTTAAGCCCAGGTTGACTCGGGCAATGGCCAGCCCAACAACTCGGCCAATCGGCAGACCACCCAAAAGGACTCGGCACCATTCACCAAGTCTGGTTGCGTCTGCAATCCTCGCCAACATTTTTCTAGCGCGTCGTCTTCTGTAATGCCCAATTGAAATTGCTGCGTACTGACTGTGTCAACCAGCATATTGGCCAGGTCTTCACAAAGCTCATAGCGCCGTGTCAATTCAGCGCGCGGCAAACTGGGCTTGTGCTGATGCGGCTTGACGTAGAGCTTCATGAACGACTCTGGAATTTCGCTTTGATTTTCCTCGTACATGTCAGGCCGCACATTGCATCTTGAATTTGCTCACATGTGGTCGATGATCACTTGACCAAAGCCTGAACAACTGACTTGCGAGGCCCCTTCCATGAGGCGTGCAAAATCGTGAGGCACGCGTTTGCTTTGAATGGCCTCTTCCATGGCACGAATGATGATGTCTGCGGCCTCCGTCCAGCCCATGTAGCGCAGCATCATTTCGGCAGACAATATTTCAGAACCCGGATTGACGTAGTCTTTGCCTGCAAATTTGGAGAGTGCGTCCACCGTTGCTTCAAAACAAGCGACGCTGTCGGACATGTTGGCGCCTGGGGCAATGCCAATGCCGCCCACTTGAGCAGACACCGCATCCGAAATGTAATCGCCATTCAAATTGAGCGTAGCCACCACCGAGAACTCTTGAGGACGCATCAAAATCTGTTGCAAGAAGGCATCCATCGCAATGTCTTTGATCGTGATGGTTTTGCCTGTTTGAGGGTGCTTGATGGCGCACCAAGGGCCATCGTCAATCAACTGGGCACCAAACTCTTCTTGGGCCAATTCATAGGCCCAATCTCGAAACGCACCTTCGGTGTATTTCATGATGCTGCCTTTGTGAACCACCGTGACGCTGGGTTTGTCATGGTCGATGGCGTATTGAATGGCCTTTCGAACCAAGCGCTTGGAACCTTCACTGGAAACTGGCTTGATGCCGATACCCGACGAACTTGGAAAGCGAATGCTGTGGGCACCCAATTCTTGCGTCAGGAAGGCAATGAGTTTTGTGGCTTCTGGGCTGTTGGCCGCATATTCAATACCGGCATAAATGTCTTCTGAATTTTCTCGAAAGAGCGTGATGTTTGTCTTTTCAGGTTCACGCACAGGTGAAGGCACACCTTTGAAATATCGCAAAGGACGTAAGCAAACGTACAAATCCAGTTCTTGGCGAAGCGCCACATTGAGTGAGCGGATGCCACCACGGGACGGCGAACTGAGGGGGCCTTTGATAGACACCACATAGTCTTTGAGCGCAGTCAGTGTTTCTTCTGGCAGGTATACATCGGGGCCATAAAGCGCAACCGCTTTGTCACCGGCAAAGACTTCCATCCAATGAATGTTTCGCTGCCCCTTGTAGGCCTTTTGAACTGCCGCATTGACCACTTGGATCATGACCGGCGTGATGTCGACACCTGTGCCGTCTCCCTCGATGAAAGGGATGATGGGGTTGGCCGGAACATTCAACGAATTGTCTGCGTTGACGGTGATGGCGGCGCCCTCTGCGGGAATCTGAATGTGTCGGTACATGGAACTGGTCTCCGTTATTTCATTCTATCGATAAATCAGTCACAATCCATCGTCCATCGAGTACGTCACACACCTACCGCAACCCTCCCTACCTAGCAGCAATGAACATCCTGCAACACATTCGGTCAAAGCTGGCCATCTGCACATTCGCATTCAGCAGTTTGATCGCGGCCGCCCTGGTGCCATCCAAGGCGCATGCCGAAGGCGTACCCCAAACACAATTGCCCAGAACCACGCTGAATGCAGGCATGCACCTCCTCCAAGTGCAACTGGCACAAGATTTTGAACAGCGCCAAATCGGCTTAATGTGGCGCAAGGAGATGCCTCAAAACGAAGGCATGCTGTTCATTTTTGAGCAGCCCGCCGTTCAATGTTTTTGGATGCGCAACACTTACCTACCCTTGACAGCAGCATTTGTCGCAGACGACGGCACCATCATCAACTTGGCCGACATGAAGCCCATGAACGACAGCTCACATTGCTCGCACAAGCCCGTTCGTTTTGTCTTGGAAATGAACCAAGGCTGGTTTGCCAAACGCAACATTCAAGCGGGCTTCAAACTCACTGGCCCCGTCTTCAGCAAGTAAAGGCCAGGTGCTGCCTCAAACGCCCCAAACCACGTCAGCTGATTTGTCCTGACACATCTTGAGCATTTTCAGCATCGGTTGACTGCGTTGACGCAAGGACACCAGCTTGGGGTCTTGCAGTCCTTCAGACTCCTCCAAGGCAATGGCTTGCTGTAGAGAATCGATGGCCGCTTGGATTTGAGTTGACAGGAATATACCTTTGACCTGGTCCTCACGTCCCATGATTTTGAGCAAGCGCTTGGCATCGGGTTCGAGCATGATGAGGTCACCCGTGACTTTGGATTTGAATTTGTACAGCATGGCAAAGTGTCCTTTTGCAGGTTCAACGCTTGTCGAAAATCTCACAAGAAATAAATATATAGTACACCTCCATGAACCTCCAAGATCGTTTCCTGATGGCCGGTGTCATGGGCTGGCCCGTGATGCACTCTCGTTCTCCCTTGATGCACAACCACTGGTTTGCCCAAGAAAAACTAAAAGGCGTCTATGTGCCTTTGGCCATCCAGCCCGAACATTTAGAACGTGCATTGCGCAGCCTGCATGGCCTCGGATTTTCTGGCTGCAACTTGACCATTCCACACAAACAGCAAGCCCTGAAAATCGTGGATGAGATTGATCCTGTTGCGCTCAAAATTGGCGCCATCAGCTGCGTGGCAGTCAAAGAAGATGGCCGTTTGATCGGCAGCAACAACGATGCAGCGGGCTTCATACGCAATGTCAAAGAATTTCAACCGGACTGGAAAGCCAGCAGCGGCCCCATCGTGGTGATCGGCGCTGGCGGGGGCTCTCGGGCTGTTTGCCAAGGTTTGATTCAAGAAGGTGCTACCGAAATTCGCTTGGTCAACCGGCACTTAGAACGTGCGCAAATCGTCCAGTCAGAGCTGGGGGGCGCCATTCAAGCGCATGCTTGGAAAGACCGTGCTGACCTGATGGCCGGTGCCAGCATGGTGGTCAATACCACCAGCCAAGGCATGGTGGGACAAATGCCACTGGACATTCAACTCGACACATTACCCGTGGATGCCTTGGTCACAGACATTGTCTACACACCGCTTGAAACACCCTTTTTGGCACAAGCCAGAATGCGTGGCAATCGCACCTTGAATGGCCTTGGCATGCTGCTGCATCAAGGCCCTTTAGGCTGGAAAGTGTGGTTTGGCATTGAGCCCAAAGTGACCCCTGAGCTTCGAAAATTACTTGAGCAAAGTCTGACCTAAGTCAAACTTCAGGGGCGGGGTTCAGCCCAATTTGGCTTTGAAGTGGTCCCAGCAACGCTGGAACAAAGCTTCGTTCCACAGTTTTTCGCGGCACATTTGAATTTCGTGCTCGCTGAATGAATACGGGGTTCCCAATTGCATGGCCATGTATTGGCGGTGTGCATTTTCTTCCATGTAACTGGCTAGCACAAATGCCTCGCGAATGCTTTGACCCACTGTGACCGCACCGTGTGACTTCATCAAGGCGGCAGGTCGGTCGCCCAAGGTGGCTGCCAGGCGATCGGCCATTGGCTTGTTGTTGATGGAATTGGGTGAATCCAGCAATGGCACTGGATAGACCAAAGCACCTTGGCCATATACAGGCAAATAAGTTTGCCCGGCCATGGTGAGGTAAGTAGACCACTTGGGATGGGCATGAACAACCGCTTTGAGGTCGGGCCGTGCGCGGTAAATACCGGCATGCAAATGGAATTCCAAGGGCGGCTTGCCATGGCCCTCGACCACCTGACCTTCCATGTCAATGGTGCAGATGTCGTCCACCGTCAATTGACTTCTCTGGCACGAACCGATGTTGATCAACATCTGGTTGTTGGGCAAGCGAATGCTGGCATGGCCGTTGTAATCAATGATGTCTTGCGACTCCAGCATGCGGATGCAATCCACCAGTTGCTGTTTCAATTCAAGTGTGTCAGTCATGGTACTGTGCTTTTCTAAATATCAACCCGCAAACGAATGGCTTGCCCTTAGATCACCACTTTGGTCATCATGCCCTGGGGGAAAATTTCCTCGGGTGTGAATTCTCGATGGGCAATGCCTTGCTGGAAGGTGTACTTGGCCATCAACTCCCATGTCGGACGATTTTCTTCAATGCCATAAGGAAAGGTGTCACCTTCAAACTTGTCGCGCATTTTGCGCGCATAGGTGGCCAACCAAGGTAAGGGATAACGGGAGACCGCGGGGTCCATCAGACGTTCAATGCTTCGGCGCTTGGATTCCAAAAAGGCATTGAACAGATTGCGCGGCACCCATGGATTTTCTTCCACCACACTTTTCTTCATGGCAATGATGTGCATGATGGGCCAGACTTTGGTTTTGGCAAAGTACTCGTCTTCCATGTCCAAGAAGTCAGGGAAGAGACGAACCACATCGGGATGGCCTTCCAAGAAGCATGTGGGGGGACGCGCAATGATGGCGCAATCAATTTCGCCAGAGGCCAACATTTCGCTGAGAGATTTGTCGGCAACGCGGGTTAACTCAACACCTTCAGGCAATGTGATCTCGACCTTTTCTTCACGACCTGGCGCATTGGCACCAGCTTGATACCACTTAACGTCTTGCAATTTCACGCCCATGTCGTTGTGCAACCAGCCGCGCATGTAGACCGCTGCGGAATGCGCCCATTCAGGCGAACCGACTTTTTTGCCAATCAAGTCTTTGACCGACTTGATGCCTGATTTTTTGTTCACATAGAAAGAGCTGAAGCGAAACAAGCGTGAGCACACGATGGGCAAACCAATGATGTCGCTGTCGGGGCGTGTCACTTGCGTCGTGAATTTGGCGAAAGACAATTCTGAAATATCAAATTCACGATTGGCGGTGAAACGTGCAAAGCACTCATGGTGACCCAAATTCAACCAATTCAAATCAATGCCTTCGGGCTTGACAAAACCCATGCGGATGTCGCGAAAATGATCGTAATCGGTGGTTGCAATCGACAGGTTCAGCAATGACATAAATTGGCTCTTAACAGAAGGGAAATGAGCTGGCCAGTTTATCTGAAGCTGTCTATCGCTGTGTGAGTGGCCGGCACAAGCATGGCGCACCAGACCCTGTGCAAAGGGCCTTCACAGCGGTGCGTCAGGGTCCGTGGGCCGCTCAGGCCTTGGCAGATGAACTTAGATGAAAGTGTTCTGCGCTGGCCAGTTGCCAATATTGGGCAAACAGGCCCTCTGGCAAGACGCCTTGGTTCAAGGCACCTTCAGACACACTGGGCATGAGGTCAGCCAAATTCTGGATTTCGTGCTCACTGATTCTGCGCATGATGTGACGCAATTGCAGCTCGGAAGGCCCTGACAGACCCGTGGCTTGCAACATCTCACGAACGGACTCGAGTGTTTGAAGGTGAAAATTTCTCACGCGATCGGCTTTACTGGGCACCACCAAGGCCACTTGGCGATGAGGATCTTGGGTGGTCACCCCTGTAGGGCAATTGCCGGTGTGGCATGTTTGGGCTTGAATGCAGCCCAAAGCAAACATGAATCCGCGGGCGCTGTTGCACCAGTCAGCCCCCATGGCCAAAGTTCGAATGACGTCAAAGCCACTGATGATCTTGCCGCTGGCCCCCAAGCGAATGTGCTGACGCAAATTCAATCCCACCAAGGTGTTGTGAACCAAACGCAGACCTTCAATCATGGGCATGCCCATGTGGTCTGTGAACTCCACGGGTGCCGCGCCCGTACCGCCCTCAGCACCATCCACCACAATGAAGTCGGGGTAGATGCCAGATTGCTGCATGGCTTTGGCAATACCAAACCACTCCCATGGATGACCAATGCACAGCTTGAATCCGACGGGTTTGCCATCACTGAGTTCGCGCAGTCTTTGTACGAACTGCAGCAATCCCAATGGCGTTTCAAAACTGCTGTGACCTGCCGGCGATACACAGTCCACACCCACAGGCACACCCCTCGCCTCTGCAATTTCCGGCGTCACTTTGGGGCCAGGCAAAACACCCCCGTGGCCTGGCTTGGCGCCCTGACTCAGCTTGATCTCAACCATTTTGACTTGCGGAGATTGCACATTCGCTTTGAAGCGATCAGCATTGAAAGTGCCGTCGTCGTTGCGGCAACCGAAGTAACCGGAGCCAATCTCCCAAATCAAATCACCGCCATGCTCCCGGTGGTAACGCGAAATAGAGCCTTCACCGGTGTCGTGTGCAAAGCCGCCCTTCTTGGCACCCAAATTCAGTGCCATGATGGCATTGGCACTGAGTGCGCCAAAACTCATGGCAGACACATTGAACAAGCTGATGTCATAGGGTTGGGTGCATTGGGCACCGCCCACATGCACTCTGAAATCGTGCGAAGCAATGACCGAGGGACTGATGGAATGGGTGAGCCATTCATAGCCTGCTTCTCTGACATTCATTTGCGTGCCAAACGGCCGCTTATCGGATTCACCTTTGGCCCTTGCATAAACCAAAGAACGCTGTGATCGAGAAAATGGGACGGCCTCACCATCGCCTTCAATGAAGTATTGGCGCAGCTCAGGTCGAATGAATTCCAGCAAAAAACGAAAGTGCCCAATGATGGGATAGTTGCGCAAGATGGCATGGCGAGTTTGCTGCAAGTCATGAATGCCCACGCCGACCAAAACAGTGAGCAACAGCACCCAAGCCAAACTGGCCTGCCCCACCACCAATTGAAGCGCAGACAAAACCCAAAGGGCCACCACTGCAAAAAAAGCCAAATACCGAACAGGTACACGCTGATCAATCCAATTCAACATCGATAAGTCTCCAGGTGACAGCCAAAAATAGCAAAGCCCTTGAAAAAGGGCTCGCAGATCAATCGTTCAAATGACAAGCGGCTTGATGCATGAAGCCAATCGTTTTCAATTGAGGTTCTTCAACTTTGCAACGCTCGGTGGCCTTAGGGCAACGGGGGTGGAAGTGGCAGCCTGTAGGCCGATTGACGGGATTGGGGACATCGCCCGTCAACACGATGCGCTTCTTCTTGGCCGTTGGATCCGGTATCGGCACAGCCGACAACAAAGCTTCGGTATAGGGGTGCTTCGGTTGGGTGTACAGCTCTCGTGAGGTGGCAATCTCAACAATGCGGCCCAAGTACATCACAGCAACACGGTTGCTGATATGCTCCACGACAGACAGATCGTGCGCAATGAACAAATATGTCAAGCCCATCTTGGCTTGCAAGTCTTCCAACAAGTTGATCACTTGTGCTTGAATGGAAACGTCCAAAGCTGAAACAGGCTCATCGCACACAATCAGCTTGGGCGATACGGCCAATGCACGGGCAATGCCAATGCGTTGCCGCTGACCACCCGAAAATTCATGTGGAAAACGCTTCATGTGGTCGGCATTCAAGCCAACTGTTTCAAGCAAAGACACAATGCGCGCCCGATATTCTTCAGGCGAATGGGTGAGTTTGTGAATGGTCAAGGCCTCGCCAATGATAGCCTCAACGGTCATGCGCGGATTCAAAGACGCAAAGGGGTCTTGAAAAATAATTTGCATGTCACGGCGAATCTCGCGCAGTGCATCGCTGCCCATGGTGCTGACGTTTTGACCATTGAACTTGACCTCACCCGAGCTGGGTTCGATCAAGCGCAAAATGCATCGACCGGTGGTGGACTTGCCACAACCCGACTCGCCCACCATGCCCAAAGTTTCGCCAGCATCGATGTGAAAGCTCACGCCATCGACTGCGTGCACGCGATCCACCTCGCGCCCAAAAATACCACCTTTGATTGGGAAGTGTTTGGTCAAACCTTTGACTTCCAGCAAAGGCGTTGAACGGGTAGACAGGGTCGTTTGATCTGACATGGGATTTAGAGTGAGAAGTGGCAAGCCACTTTGTGCCCCGTTGCAATCTCGCGCAACTCCGGCATTTCTTGGGTGCAACGATCGCTGGCATGCTGGCAACGCGGTGCAAAACGGCAACCTTTTGGCGGGTTGATCAATTTGGGAACAGAGCCAGGAATGGCTTCTAACCTTTGCTTCTGCGCACTGTCGAAATCGATGCGCGGAATGGAGCGAATCAAACCTTGGGTATAGGGATGTGCAGGGGACGCAAACAAGTGCTCAACGGTAGCCTCTTCAACCACCCTGCCCGCATACATCACCACCACGCGTTGTGCCGTTTCGGCCACCACGCCCATGGCATGGGTAATCAGCATGATGGACATGCCCATCTGCGATTTGAGATCGTTCAGCAAATCGAGAATTTGCGCTTGAATGGTCACGTCCAATGCAGTGGTCGGCTCATCCGCAATGAGCAGTTTAGGCTTGCAGGCCAAGGCCATGGCAATCATGACGCGTTGTCGCATGCCACCCGAAAACTGGTGCGGATAGTCATTGACACGCTGTTCGGGCTTGGGAATGTTGACCAAGCGCAGCATTTCAGTGGCTTGAGCCAGGGCTTGCTTGGGCGTCAGTCCTTCGTGCAAACGCAAGGATTCGGCAATTTGCTCACCCACACTCAACACGGGGTTGAGTGATGTCATGGGCTCTTGGAAGATCATGGCGATTTCTTTGGCACGCAAACTGCGCATGGCTTGCGCATCCGCTTGAACCAAGTCCTGCCCTTCAAACCAAATTTGGCCATTGGCAATGCGGCCAGGCGGCATGGCCAACAACTTCATGATGGTCATGGCTGTGACACTTTTGCCGCAGCCCGACTCACCCACCACACCCAAAGTTTCGCTGCGGTCAATGTGAAAGTTCACACCATCGACCGCATGCAAGACACCATCATCGGTGTCAAAGTGCACCTTCAGGTCTTGAATTCTCAACAAGGGGTTGGACATTCAGAAACCTCTTTACAGCACACGGCGTGGATCATAGGCATCGCGCAAACCGTCGCCTATGTAATTGATGGTAAGCACAGTGATGAAAATCAGCGCGCCAGGAAATAAAGCCCAATGAACGGCAACGTCCATGTGATCTTTGGCATCAAACAAGATGCGTCCCCATGTGGGAATGTCGGGGGGAAAACCCAAACCTAAAAAAGACAAGGTGGATTCGGCAATGATGGCCGCAGCCACGTCAATGGTGGCCGCCACAATGACCGGCCCCATGGCGTTGGGCAAAATGTGCACGGTCACTTGACGCCACTTGCTGGCACCCAAGGCACGAGCTGCCTCCACAAATTCTTTTTCACGCAAAGTGAGAAACTGCGCACGAACCAAACGCGCCACAGGCATCCAACGCAAACCGCCAATCACGGCGACCACCAAGATGAAAACACCGGCTTCAGGGCCAATCAATTTTTTGAGGGTGTCGTTGAAGAGGTAAAAGATCAACAACAACAAAGGCAATTGAGGCAATGACAAAAACAAATCGGTAACCCACATGAGGAATACATCGACGGGTCCTTTAGACATACCAGCCACCGCGCCAATGACCACCCCAAAAGTGATGGCAATCAGCATGGCCGCCAAGCCAACGGCCAAAGAGATTCGGCCACCATAAAGCATTCGCGCCAAGAGGTCTTGGCCTAAATCATCGGTGCCCAATGGATGATTCCAAGAAGGGCCCTGCATTCGCGCATCAAAGTCAATGGCGTTGATAGGCACTTGCCATACCCAAGGTCCCAACAAAACAGCTAGCACGATGATGCTGAGCACCACCGTGCACAGCACAGCCAATTTGTGACGTTTAAAACGACGCCAAGCTTCTTTGCCTGGTGAGTGAACTACTGCTTTGGGCCCAGAGGCCTTGGCATCAGTTGAAGGAGATGCGAGGGTCGAGCCAGCCATACAAAATATCTGCCAAAAGATTACACGCAATCACCAACGTGGAGAAAACAAAGGTTACAGCCATCACAACGGGTGTATCGTTGGCCAGCATCGAACTGATGATGAGTGAACCAATGCCAGGAATTCGGAAAATTTGCTCTGTGACAATGGCACCGCCAAAAATGGCGGGCATCTGAAGGGCCACCAAAGTGACAACTGGAATGAGCGCATTGCGCAGCACGTGTTTGGTAATCACCACTTTTTCAGCCAAACCTTTGGAGCGCGCAGTGGTGACGTAATCCAAACGAATCACGTCCAGCACAGCCGAACGAACGTAGCGAGTCCAGGCGCCAGCTTGGAACAAGCCCAGCACTGTGACGGGCATGATCATTTGCTTGAAGTGCTCCCAAAAAAAGTTGACTCCCGTATCAGGTATGTCTGCACGATAAACAAATGGAAGCCAGTCCAGGTGAATGCTGAAGAACAAGATTAGCAAAATACCAGTAAAGAACGTTGGAAGCGAAAAGCCAATGAAGGCCAACGTGCTGGCAACTTGATCAAACAGCGAGTATGGGCGTGTGGCGGCGTAGACGCCGACAGGAATCGCAATGCACAAAGCCAAAATCTGCGACGATCCAATCACCAACAAGGTAACTGGGATGCGCTGCATGATGAGGGTTTCAACGTTGATGCGACTGATGAACGAGTAGCCCCAGTCGCCTTGGACCATGGCGGTTAGCCAGTTCCAGTAGCGAACCAGGAGCGGGTCGTTCAAGCCAAACTTTTCTCGCAAGGCCTCGGCCACTTCGGGTGGGATATTGGGGTTGGAGACCAACTCCGCAAACGGGTCACCCGGCGCCATGGCCAAGACCGTGAACAGCACCAAACTGATGCCCAGCAAGCTGGGCACGGCGATCATCAACCGCCGCAGGATGTAACGAAACATAGGGCTTTGATTAAGATTTGTACCAGTCTTTCAACAGCCACAAGTCGTTGTCCCAACCGGACAAAGGAGCTACCAAGTTTCTAACGAGACCCGCTGTTCGGGGACGATAGACCAGCGGAATGATAGCGATGTCATTGACAGGCATGTCGTTCATCTTCACAAACATGTCTGCACGCTTGACAGGGTCCATTTCTGATTGGGCAGCCAAGTAGATTTTGTCGTACTCGGGGTTGCTGTAACGGGTGGAGTTACGACCCAACCACTTGTTGGCTTTGGTTGCGAACTGCGAAGTCAAGTACTGATTCATGAAAATTTCAGGATCAGGCTGAGGCATGGTGGTCGTGAACATCTGCACGTCTGCAAAGAACTTGGTGTAAGTGTCTGGGTTGGCAGGATCAGATGAGAAGTAAACCGATGCAGGCACCGATTTCAATTCAAAATCAATACCGGCTTTTTGCGCAGCTTGCTTGATGATTTGCTGTGTCTTTTGGCGAGGACCGTTGATGGAGGTGGAGAACACCAACTTCAACTTCTTGCCACCTTTTTCACGAATACCATCAGGGCCCTTTTTCCAGCCTGCGTCTTCCAACACCTGAGCTGCTTTTTCAACGTTGTATTCAAACTTGGTGTTTTTAGACACAAAGCGTTGAGGGTTGTTCAAGAAGTTGGAGGTGGCAATTCCTGTTCGACCGTAAATGTACTTTTGGACACCCGCACGGTCGACCACCAAGCTGATGGCTTGGCGCACGGCAAATTCGGACAAGATGGGGTGCTTGGACTTGGCGTGAGCGCGCTCACCCTCAATTTCCGTCCAAGGATCGGCCATGTTCAGTTGGATGAATTCGATGTTGCCACCTGGCGTGATGGTGGTTCTGCCTTTGCCACCTTGTTCAAGGCGCAATAACAACTCGTCTTCGACTTGCAAGTTCCAAGCGTAGTCGTATTCACCTGTTTGCAGCACAGCGCGCGCTGCAGAAACGGCGTCACCACCACCCTTCATCTCAATGCTGTCGAAATAAGGACGGTTGGGTTCATGGTAATCGTTGTTGATCACACCACGCAGCATGTCACCAGGTTTGAAGTCGGTGAATTTGTAAGGACCAGTGCCAACGGGCTTCAAGTTGGCAGGCGCATCACGCGAAGCGCTACCTTTATAAGATTCAAAGATGTGCTTGGGAATGATCATGCCAGCAGCGCTGACAAAAGGATCGGCCCAGAAAGGCGATGCCTTGGTATATTCAACTTTAACCGTATGGGAGTCAACTTTAGTGACTTTGACGTCAGCATAAGAGCCCCGTGTGTATGCTGAAGTGGCAACATCTGCTGCATAGGCTGCCGTAAACACCACGTCGTCTGCTGTGAAGGGTTTGCCATCGTGCCACAACACATTCTTTTTAAGCTTCCATGTGATGGTTTTGCCATCTTTTGAAACACCACCGTTGGCGGCTGAAGGAACCTCGGCAGCCAAAATTGGCACCATGTTGCCATCGTGATCCCAAGCGCCCAGTGGTTCGTAAAAAATACGCGAGCCTTCTTGGTCTTTGGTACCGCTGGCAAAGTGAGGTTGCAGCAAAGTGGCACCTTGCCACCACAGCAACTTCAAAGGACCGCCACCGCCACGCTTGGTAGGTTTGTAAGTCGAGGCTGTTTGAGCTTGTGCCAAGCCAGAGGTCAAGAGCATTTGAGCGGCCATTGGCACGGTCAAACCGACACCCACCATTTGGCGGATGAATTGCTTGCGGGTCACTGAATTGTCTCGGACCTGGTCGATTAGACCGCGAATTTCGCTCTCGTTCATCTTGCTCTCCTGAAATAAAAAATGAGATGTTTGATAACAAATCGGACACTAACTCTAATCTATAAATTCAACATTAGGGTTTTGCTTTAGACGGAATCGACATAAACTAATTTCTTTCCAACAAAGGATTGACATGGCCATCAAAAAACGATCAGTTCAACTGCCCAGCATGACGCCCGGTACGCACCGCACTGTTTCTGTGCTCAGCTTTGGTAAATCTGGTGCACGTCCCAAGGTGTACATGCAAGCCGCCATTCATGCCAATGAGATGCCTGGCACCATGGCACTTCACTATTTGATGCCCATGCTGGCCGAAGCCGACAAAAAGGGCTTGATCAAAGGTGAAATCATTTTGGTGCCAACCGTGAATCCTATTGGACAGTCACAGTTGGTAGGCAATTCTCATGCCGGCCGTTACAACCACCTCAGCAACGAAAACTTCAATCGCAATTGGATTGATGTCTCTGAAGGTGTGGCCGAAAAAGTTTGGAAAAAAATTGGCAGTGATCCCCATGCCAACGTCAAGATGATTCGCAAGGCCGCGCTGGAAACCCTCAACGCCATGAAGCCTGCCAACGAATTGCAAACCCTGCGGGTTGAAATGCAAAAACTCAGCACAGATGCCGACTACGTGCTCGATTTGCACTGCGACATTTATGCGGCATTGCACTTGTTCACGGCGCGCAATGATTGGGTCAAAGACCGCCACGGCCCCTTGGACAATCAAGGTGCCGTGCAAGCCTTGGCAGCCGACTTGGGCGTTGAGGCCACCATGTACAACGACCCCTACCCTAGCACCCTCACCTTTTCGGGTGTCAACAGCGCCTTGTGGGCACGCTTGCAAGACAAGTTCCCTGATGCGGCCATTCCGCAAGCCTGTATGTCGGTCACTTTAGAAATGCGCAGCCAACACGATGTCAGCGATGCCCTTGGCAAATCCGATGCAAGCAACTTGTACCGCTGGTTGGTTCGCCAAGGCGTGGTGGGCGGCAAAGCAGCCCCCCTCAAAAAGATGAAATCAGCGCCAGCCCCCATCAGCGGCATGGATGTGGGCTACAGCGCCGGCACAGGCTTCTTGGTGTTCCATGTCAAACCTGGCGCCAAAGTTAAAAAGGGTCAACCCATTTGCGATGTGATCGACCCCGCCAACCCTCACGGCCCCAAAGGTCGAACCACTTACAAGAGCGCCACCGACGGCATTGTGTTCTCGCGCCGCTTGGATGGCTATCTGTCGTGGCCAGGCCAAGTGATGTACCGCATCTCGGGACCTAAGCCCTTGGCACACCGCATTGGCATGTCGGGCTTGGACGATTGAAGGCTTAGATTTTGCCGAGGTAATCGGCCTTGCCAATTTCCACGCCACTGGCGCGCAGCATGCTGTACGTGGTGGTGGTGTGGAAGTACAAATTGGGCAAACCGTGGCCCAACAAAAACTGCATGCCCTTGTAGTGCGTCTCTTTGTCGCCGCGCTTCACGATGATGTCTTTGTCTTCGGTACCGTCGATTTGCTCGGCCTTGAAGGTTTCTAAAAAGGCAATGGTTTTGGCAATGCGCGCTTGCAAATCCTTTAAATCTTTTTCGGTGTCTTCGTGTGCCGGAATCTCCACACCGGCCAATCGTGCAACCAAACCTTTGCTCACATCGCAGGCAATTTGAACTTGTCGGCTAAGCGGAAACATGTCAGGGTAAAGACGCATCGTGGCAAACACCACAGGGTCAATTTTTTTGGCTTCCGCATGAGCCTGCGCTTTGCCCAAAAGGTGCGACAAATTGGTCAAGCCATTGATCAAACGTGGCACGCTGGCTTGGTACATTGAAATCGTCATAGAGTCTCCGTTGAAAAAATATTAAAAAGTCGCCATGAGAAGTGCATCGCTCAAATAATCAGTTCAAGCAGCATCTAAAAATCGTTCGACAAGGCGCGTCCAATAGGCCGCCCCGTAAGACAGGTTTTGATCGTTGAAGTCGTACTTGGGGTTGTGCAGCAAAGCGCTGTCGGTGCCATTGCCCAAGCGCAAAAAGCAACCAGGCTTGTGCTGCAAATAATACGCAAAATCTTCACTGCCGGTCACGGGGCCAAAAGGCGAGACCACCTTGTCTTCACCCACCAACTCCACGGCAACTTGACGCGCAAATTCCGTTTCTGCAACAGAGTTGATCACCACGGGATAACCGCGCTCGTAAATGATCTCCACCTCACCGCCAAACGATGCCACCTGCGCAGTGACCAGATCTTTGATGCGTTGCTCCAAACGTTCGCGAACTTCAGGACTGAAGGATCGAATGCTCATCGACAAACTGGCGGTATCGGGAATGACATTGGAGACACTGCCGGCATGCGCCGTGCCGATGGTCACCACCGAAGTTTGCAAGGGGTCGATGTTGCGCGACACCACCGTTTGCAAACTCATGATCAAACTGCCCATGATGACCACGGGGTCCACCGTCTGATGCGGTCTGGCGGCATGGCCGCCCTTGCCTTTGACTTTGATGTAGCAGGTATCAGAAGCGGACATGAAAGCGCCAGCACCAAACATGAACGTACCCACCTCCACGCCAGGATGGTTGTGAATGCCAAAAATGGCATCGCAAGGAAAGCGCTCAAACAAGCCATCTGCAATCATTTGCTGGGCACCGCTGTCCTTGCCTGCTTCTTCCGCAGGTTGAAACACCAAGTGGACTGTGCCTTTGAAATTTTTGGTTTTGGCCAACTGTTGTGCAGCGCCCAACAACATCGCCGTATGGCCATCGTGGCCACAGGCATGCATGGTGCCAGGGTGTTCGCTGGCGTAGGGCTTTTGCGTTTCTTCTTGAATGGGCAAGGCGTCCATGTCTGCCCGTAAAGCAATGGCCTTGCCTTCTCCGTTCTTCAATGAGGCGACCAAGCCGTGCCCCCCCACATTGCGGGTGACCTTGTAGCCCCATCCTTCCAACTGATCGGCCACCCATTGAGCGGTTGATTTTTCTTGAAAAGACAGTTCAGGAAAACGGTGCAAATGTCGACGCGCTTCACTCAAGGATTCTTGAGCTCCCACAAGGTCTGACAGTTTGCAAAAACAATCGTAACGAGCGTTCATCGTGGTGTCCTTTGAGCGGTTCAAGCCTTGGAGGCAACGTAAGGTGTCTGTGCGGTACCCAAGTCCCAATACAGACCTGTCATCACCTGCAAAGCTTCTTTGAGCAGCTCTGGTGGCAAGTGCTCATTGGGCGCATGCTGAGAACAGCCTGGATAAGAATGGGGCACCCAAATGGTTTTCAAGCCCAACACGTCGGTGAAGATGTCATTGGGCAAAGATCCGCCCAAATTGGGCAAGATGGCCGGTTTTTTCTGGGTGGTGCTTTGCAAGGAGTTTGCAGCCCAGGTGACCCAGGCGTCATCGGGGTCAATGCGCGTTGCCTTGAAAATTTCGTCGCGGGCGGCCGCAATTTGCACATAGCCAAAGCCATGACTGTCCAAGTGTCTGCGCAAAGCGCCCAAGATGTCTGAGCTGTCGATGCCCACCACAAAGCGCAACTGGCATGTCGCCTTGGCTCTGGGCGGAATGGCATTCACGGGGTTTTCGGGGTTGCCTGTTTTGAATGCCAGCACTTCAAACGAGCACCAACCAAAGACTCGCTCTGCGGGGCTTAAGCCAGGTTGTCCCCAATCGGGTTCAATTTGAGGGCCATTGGGCCCGCCGTCAACTTCGCAATCAGCCAACACCCGGCGCACGGCATCTGGCAAAGCCTTAGGGCGCCATTCCGGTACTTTGATCTCGCCATGGTCTGTCACCAAGCTGGCAATGGCATGGGCCAATTGAATACCGGGATTGGAGATCAAGCCGCCCCAATTGCCTGAGTGATGCGCCCCCGAACGCGATTCAATGCTCAGCTCAAAATTGATACTGCCTCTGGAGCCTAGAAAGATGGTGGGACGTTCCGCTCGCAAACGTGGCCCGTCTGATGCAATCAGCAAATCGGCTTTGAGCAAGTCGGCGTGTTCTGCACAAACCTCCTTCAGGCCAGGTGAGCCCGTCTCCTCGCCCATCTCGATGATGAATTTGGCATTGAAGCCCAAGTGGCCTCGCTCTGCCAAAACACAGGCCATGGCTTGCAGGTTGACCGAGTGTTGGCCCTTGTTATCGGCAATACCGCGGCCATACCAACGGCCCTCCAATTCGGTCAAGTCCCAAGGCGTCACGCCTTCACGCCACTCGGTCTCGAGGCCGCGTATGACATCGCCATGGCCATAGCCCAGAACCGTGGGCAACTGGGCCCCCTCGATGCGCTGTGCAAACAAAAATGGCGCCTTGGCTTTGGAATGCTCTATCAAGCGGCACTCAAACCCCATGGCTTCAAGCGCTGGTCGAATTTCCTCTTGCAAGTAAGCTGGCAACTCAGCCGCTCTGGCGGGGTTTTGACTCTCTGTAGGACGCTGAATGCGGCGTTGAAGGGTCGCCTTGAAAGATCCGTCGTCAAATGCGGTGGTTGCACGTTGCAGGGCTGCCTGTCGGGTCATGGTGATCTGTGATGGACTGCTAAAAACATCAGACTACCTCAATTTGAACAACTGAGAATCCAGAGGCTGTACAAACACGCAACACTTGAAGCAAAATTGAGCCAAATTCTCACACCACAAGTCACAACAATTGGTTATTCAACCTATAGTTGAATAACAAGTAGTTTAAAAACAGGTAGTTTATATGAGCCATCATCATCACGACGATCAAAAACCCCATTCCCACGGCCATTCTGATGAACATGAGCACAGCCATGCACCATGGAAACATAACGGCGTGCGTGTGGTGCCCGGCAATCAATTGGACGGCAATGTACCCTCCACACCCGGTATGGACCGAAAAGCCGCGATCAATTTCGCGCGCGTGGGCGCTGAAAAGTTGTGGGCCGGCACAGTCACCATCCACGCCAACGCCAAAACTGGCGCCCACCATCACGGCCATTTAGAGAGTGTGATTTACGTCATCAAGGGCCGTGCACGCATGCGCTGGGGCGACCAACTGGAATTCACAGCAGAAGCAGGACCTGGTGACTTCATTTATGTGCCACCCTACGTGCCGCACCAAGAAATCAACGCCAGCCCCACTGAAGTTTTGGAATGCGTTTTATGCCGAAGCGATGGCCAAGCTGTGTCCATCAACCTGGACATCGAGCCCGTCGAAAAACCAGAGCAAGTTTTGTGGATCGACCCCACACACCCCAGCGGCGGTGTTTGAATCAATCCAATTTGGCGCCTGAATCCTTGACGATCTTGGCCCAACGCACCAAATCGCTTTTCACAATTTGGGCCAATTGATCCCCAGTGCCTTTGAAAGGCTCGCAGCCCAAGGTGGCCAAACGGTCTTGAACGTCTTTGGCATCCAAAGCTTTGGCCACATCGTTTTGAATTTGGAGCAAGATATTTTTAGGCGTGCCCGCAGGCGCAAACATGCCATACCAAGGCGTCGCACCAAACCCTGGCACCGTCTCCCCAATGGTGGGTGAATCGGGCAAGGCTGCCAAGCGTTTTTCATTCACAACGCCCAACACTTTGAGCTTTCCGGCGCGAATGAAGGCGATCGATGAAGGCATGCTTTGGACAGACAATGGCACTTGTCCACCTACCACATCGGTGGCCGCTGCAGCTGCTGCTTTGTAGGGAATGTGCAGCAATTGAATATCGGTCGCCTTCTGAAGCATTTCCCCAATCAAATGGTTCAAAGTGCCATTGCCCGCAGACGCAATAGACAAGGTGCCTGGCTTTGATTTGGCCAAGGCAATCAGCTCGGCCACATTATTGGCAGGCAAGGCAGGGTTGGCCACCAACACATAGCCCGCTTTGGCCAGAGGCGCCACAGGATCGAAGTCTTTGACGGAGTCAAAACCCGTTTTGGCGTACAAAAATGGATTGATTACCTGCGCACTGTCTGCATTGACCAGCAAGGTGTAGCCGTCGTTTTTGGCTTTGGCCGTATAGGCAGTGCCCACATTGCCACCTGCTCCCGGGCGATTCTCCACAATGACAGACTGCCCCCACTGCTCTGACAACTTTTGCGCCACAACCCTGGCAATCGCATCGTTGGCACCGCCAGCAGCTTGGGGCACCACCAATGTCACTTGGCGAGAAGGAAACTTTTCATCGGCATGGCTGATGCCTGTGAGGCAGATGGCCAGCGCCATCAACGTTGATTTCAAGGGGGTCAACAGCTTGTTTTGCATGGCACTTCACCTTACGTTTGGGTACTCACATGCGGCATCTCGGTGCACCGACACTGTGCTGAAGACCATTGTTCCGAGAAAACGAGCGAACTCCAAGTCGGGTTTGCCATAATCAAGCGCATCGAATGGCTTACAGCCTAAGCTCAAAGACTTTTCAAAGACTTCTCAAAACCGTCTCAACGACCCCTTACTGACTGTCAGCATGACCCAAGATTTCAAAGCCAGCCCTCGTTTGACCAGCCTGTCTCATGGCGGGGGTTGCGGCTGCAAAATTGCACCCGGCGTTTTGAGCGAAATTCTGCGCTCCACGACAGCCATGCCCTTGCCTCCCGAATTGCTGGTGGGCATTGAAACGGCTGACGATGCCGCCGTTTACAAGCTGAACGACAGCCAAGCCCTTGTGGCCACCACCGACTTCTTCATGCCCATCGTCGACGACCCCTTTGAGTTTGGTCGCATTGCAGCCACCAACGCCATCTCCGATGTGTACGCCATGGGCGCACAACCGATCATGGCCTTGGCCCTGGTGGGCATGCCTGTCAATGTGCTGCCATTGAGCGTGATTGGCCAAATTTTGGACGGCGGACAAAGCGTTTGCAGAGCTGCAGGCATTCCGATTGCTGGCGGACACACGATTGACTCAGTTGAACCTATTTATGGCTTGGTCGCTTTGGGCCTGGCCCACCCCGATCACATCAAGCGCAATGCCGATGCCAAAGTGGGTGATGTGCTGGTCTTGGGCAAACCGATTGGCGTGGGAATTTTGTCTGCCGCTCTCAAAAAAGAAATGCTGCCAGACGAAGGCTACAAAGCCATGATCGACAACACCACAAAGCTCAATACAGCGGGCCCCGACCTGGCCAAACTCAAAGGCGTTCATGCCTTGACCGACATCACTGGCTTTGGCTTGGCAGGCCACTTACTGGAAATGGCGCGCGGTGCCAAATGCACTGTTCAATTAGATTGGGACAAAGTGCCATTGCTGCCAGGCGTTAAAGCATTGGCTGCGCAAGCTTGCATCACTGGAGCATCCGGTCGCAACTGGCAAGGGTACGGTGCTGAAGTGGCACTGCCCGCCAACTTTGCGTCGGTCGACCAAAGCTTGATCACCGACCCCCAAACCAGTGGTGGCTTGTTGGTCTCTTGCGCGCCGACTGAAGTGGCCAACGTCATGGCCACATTCAAAGCGCATGGTTTTGATCATGCCGCGGTGATCGGTCAAATCTGCGCGCCAGAATCACATGCCTTGCGCGTCACACAGGCAGGTGCTGCGTGAGCGTTCATCCCGTCAGCGCGCAAGAAGCCATGTTGCGCATGGCCACACCCATTGGCACGCCCGGTGGTTACAGTGCCATCATCGATGCACGCACCGAAGATGAGTTTGCGCTTGACCATTTGCCGGGTGCCGTGAACTGGCCCTCACTGGACAACGAACAGCGCATCACCATTGGTACCTTGTACAAACAAGTGAACCCGTTCGAAGCCAAGAAACGTGGCGCCGCATTGGTGGCTGCCAACATTGCAAAACACATTGAGCGCCATGTGATTGACCTGCCACGCGATTGGCAACCCTTGGTGTACTGCTGGCGCGGCGGCAAACGCAGTGGCTCTCTGGCGTTAATTTTGGGCCAAATTGGTTTCAAAGTGTCCATCATTGAGGGTGGCTACAAAGCATTTCGCAGCCAAGTGATAGAGGCCATCCCGCCCTTGGCGCAGCGGCTTCAGTGGCGCGTTATCTGCGGCCCAACGGGCGCTGGCAAAACACGCTTGTTGCACTGCTTGCGCGAGCAAGGTGCACAGGTTTTGGACTTAGAAGGTTTGGCAAATCACCGAAGTTCCGTTCTGGGAATCATTCCAGGCCAAGCACAGCCCAGTCAAAAACACTTTGATACCTTGCTCTGGAACGAGCTTCGCCAATTTGACACACTCAAGCCTGTTTACATTGAATCTGAAAGCCGCAAAGTGGGCAATTTGGCGGTGCCAGAGTCTTTGATCTTGGCGATGCGCGCCAGTCCCTGCTACCAGTTGGAATTGCCCGAGGACGAGCGTGTGCAATTGTTGTTGGAAGACTATGACTTCTTTGTCAAAGACCCCGACTTGTTTTGCAAACGCCTGGATGCGCTGGTGGCCATTCGCGGCAAACAGGTGGTGGACGAATGGCAACGCTTGATCCACTTAGGCGAGATCAATACGGTGGTGCGTGAACTCCTCACCACCCATTACGACCCAACCTACTATGCCTCCATGAAACGCAACTTTGACCAAATCGACCAAGCCCAAGTCATCGCTGCGCCCGATCGTTCGCATCAAAGCATGACCGTATTGGCCAAAGCTTTGGCCTTGACTTGAGTTCAAGCAAAAAAGCTTCCTCATGCAACGCTCTGCGTCTTTCATCATGTTGTACAAAGTCATTCTGAATTTGCTTTTGGCTGGGTTTTTATCAAACCTGAATTTCGCCTATGCACAGTATGAAAAAACACCCTGGACTGGCACCCCCAAACTACTGAGTGGCGCTTTCAAAGACAGCTCGGGCCAAGCTGTGACTGCAGAATCGCTGAAGGGCAAAAAGGTGGTCATGAACTTTTGGGCCACATGGTGTGCACCTTGCAAAGAAGAGCTGCCCACTTTGCAAGTGTTCTCTGATTTGCAAGATCCCAGCAAAACAGTCATCCTCACGGTCAACGTGAAAGAGCCGCCTAGCCGTGCTTTGCGCTTCATGCAAAACAACCAAATCACCCTGCCCTTGATTCCCGATCCCCAAGGCGAATGGGCCAAACACTTTGGCGTCAAAGTCTTTCCCACCACCCTGCTGGTGGCACCGTCTGGGCAAATACAGTGGCGCATTGTGGGTGAAGTGGATTGGTCAGCTCAAACGCCGCAATCTTGGCTCGATAGCCTGCGATAATCAGAAGGTTGCGAAACGCTTTTGTGGCGCAATGACCTGCCTTCGGGGCATTGTCTGAAATTGCGCGAGATGCTGTCGTGCAAGACACAGGCTCTTATGTGCCGACAGGTCTAACCTTCATTTCGGAGATCTCTTAATGACCCCCGCTCGTCGCTCCCTCCTTCAGGGCGCTGCGTCCCTTGGCGCACTCTCCTTGGCGCCTTGGTCCACAGCAACCGCACAAACAGCGCAAACTGCTGCTCGCACGTTCTCACCACAGCCTGGTGACTGGCGCACCTTTGAAGTTACCACCCGCGTGGACATTCCCAAAGCCAACGGCGTCACACGCGTTTGGTTGCCAGTGCCCAGTGTCAACTCATCTTGGCAAAAATCAGAAGCTAGTTCATTCACCAGCAACGGCATCACCCGCATGCGCAGCGATGGTTTGCAAGGTGTGCAATTTTTATACGCAGAGTTTGCCGCCAACATCGAAAAGCCTTACGTCGAAATCACCAGCCGTGTTCAAACGCAAAGTCGTGCACCGATTGCAAAAGGTCAAGCGGCCGCTCCAGCAGAGGACGCCGCAACACTGCAGTACTTCACACGCGCAACGCACTTGCTGCCGACTGACGGCATTGTGAAAACAACGGCGCAAAAAGCCATTCAAGGTGCTAGCACCGATCTCGAAAAAGTTCGCGCCATCTACGATTGGGTGGTCGCCAATGCATGGCGCGAACCCAAAGTTAGGGGTTGTGGCGAAGGCGATATCAAAACCATGCTGGAAACAGGCAACTTGGGCGGCAAGTGTGCCGACATCAACGCGCTCTTTGTGGGCTTGTGCCGCTCTGTGGGAATTCCTGCACGCGATGTTTACGGCATTCGCTTGGTGCCCTCGGCCTTTGGTTACAAAGAACTCTCAGGCAATCCGGCCAGCCTCAAAGGTGCGCAGCACTGCCGCGCGGAAGCCTATGTCAAAGGACAGGGCTGGATGGCCATGGACCCTGCCGATGTGGCCAAGGTGATGCGACTTGAAACGGCCGAATGGCTCAAATCCACTGACCACCCCGTGGTCAAGCCTGTTTACAACACCTTGTTTGGTGGCTGGGAAGGCAACTGGATGGCCTACAACACGGCGCACGATTTGACATTGCCCCAAAGCAAAGGCGATCGCATTGGTTTCTTCATGTACCCCACTGCAGAAAATGACGAAGGTCGTTTTGACTCCTACGCACCTGATGATTTCAAATATCAAATCACGGCCAAAGAGTTGAAAGCGACTTAAGCCTCACGGCAAAGTGCGCCGATATCAACGCCGATACATGTTGAAAGTTGACAAAAATAATTAAATATTTCAGTCAACAAGCGTGTCTTCCCTGCCGTTGAATGATCACTCCCGATCGGTGGAGTTTTCAAACAACATGAAGGAAACATCATGACTAAACTTCTCGCAACATTGATCATTGGCGCATTCTCTGCCGCAGCATTTGCAACCACACCTGCCACGCCTGCAGCGCCCGCAACACCTGCTGCTCCCGTCAAAGCGGAAGCCAAAGTAGATGCCAAGGCTGTCGCTAAAACAGAAGTCAAAGCTGAAGCAAAACCTGAAGCCAAGAAAGCAGACAAAGCAGCCAAAGAAGTTGCCAAAGACGCCGCCAAGAAATAATCATTTCATCGGCATGAACCTTCATTGAGCGGCTGCTCAATGAGACCTCCACAGAGCCCTCTTCAACAGGGGCTCTGTTTCTGTTTGAGGCGCACAAAAGTCATGCACGGCAGAAAAACGGATAATCGAATAAGATAACCCGTCTTTTCCATTCGAAGTTTGTATGTCTTTATTCCCCAGCATGAACCACCGCGGTGTGTGGTTCACCACCCTCATGGCTTCGGCTATCCTCATGATCACCATGGGTACGCGTCAGTCGATGGGGCTTTACGTGGGGCCACTCAACACGGACACCGGTTTGGGCATTGTCACCATCAGCCTGGCCATGGCCGTTGCACAATTTGTCTGGGGCGCCATTCAACCCTTTGCAGGTGCATTGGCCGACAAGTATGGCCCGCGTCCTGTCTTGCTTTATGGCTTGTTGATCTTGGTCATCGGATCAGCCCTGACGCCCTTCGTCACCAGCGGCCTCGGCTTGATCTTGACGCTGGGCATCCTCACAGCCATAGGCTCTGGCGCATGCAGCTTTTCAGTTTTACTGGGTGCCGCAGCACAACGCATGCCCACAGAGTCACGCGGCGTGGCATCAGGCATCATCAATGCAGGTGGCTCCTTTGGCCAGTTCGTCTTTGCGCCCATCATTCAAAAGCTCATTCAATGGATTGGGTGGATGGGTTCAATGTGGTCCATGGCCGCTGTGGCTTTGCTGGCCATTCCTCTGTTGAACCGCTTAACTAGCGAGACACACGCACCCGCCAAAGCACCCGACCCCGAGGGTGGACTTAAAAAGGCTGTGCAAGACGCACTGAAATCACCCAGCTATTTGCTTTTGCACCTTGGTTTTTTCACTTGTGGCTTTCACATTGCATTCCTGGTAACGCATTTACCCACTGAAGTGGGTCTGTGCGGCTTGAGTCCAACTGTGGCCAGTTGGTCCTTGGCCATCATTGGACTGGCCAACATTGCCGGCAGTTTGTTCGCAGGCTCTTGCATCAATGCCTATCGCAGCAAATACATTTTGGCCATCATGTACAGCTCGCGTGCCGTTTTCGTGTTGCTGTATCTGCTCGCCCCCAAAACCGATTGGACTTTTTATGTCTTCGCCGTGGGTCTGGGCTTTACTTGGTTGGCCACGGTACCCCCCACAGCGTCATTGGTGGGCAAACTCTTTGGGGTTCGCTACTTGGCCACGCTGTTTGGTCTTACCTTGCTGTCACACCAAGTGGGTGGATTCCTTGGCGCCTATCTTGGCGGCTTGGCCCTCACCATGAATGGCGACTACCAGTGGATGTGGTATGCCGACATTGCCCTGTCTGCGATGGCCGGCGTGATCAACTTGCCCATCAAAGAAGCTCCCATCGCCAAATTGCAAGCGGCTTAAACGGCTTTACCGCTGCGGCATGTCTTTGGTAGAGAAGCCCAAGCTGATGGTGGCATCTTCTGGAATGGGTGGCATGGTGTCATGCCATGCTTCCCACTGCGCTTTCATGGCCGCCAATCGATCAGGCTCTTGCTTGGCCAAATTGGCGCGCTCCCGGGCATCTTGAACGATGTTGAACAGATAGTCGGTGCCGTCCACACGCAAATACTTCCAATCACCTGCGCGCAAAGCACGTTGACCTCGGTGATTCATGCGCCAGTACATGGGGCGATCGAATGTGGCATCGGGCGACTTCAGAATGGGTGCCAAAGAAACCCCATCAAATGGATACTCTGGGTGGGCATGGCCACCGCCCAGCTCAACCATCGTGGCTGACCAGTCCATGGTCATGCAGTGCTGATCCGTGATACGGCCTGGCTGCACTATGCCTTGAGGCCAGTGCGCAATCCATGGCACGCGAATGCCCCCTTCTGTCAGGTCCATTTTGCCGCCCACCAAGGGCCAGTTGTCGCTGAAACGTTCACCACCGTTGTCACTGGTGAACACAATCAAGGTGTTGTCGAGTTGTCCTGCTTCCTTGAGCGCATCCACCACCCAACCAATGCCCTCGTCCATGTGGTGAATCATGCGATGGTAGGTGTGAATGTTGCCACCTTGCAAATGGAAAATATTGTCCTTGATGCGATCGGCCAAGGCATGGTCTTCACGCGTCTCCCAAGGCCAATGCGGGGCGGTGTAGTGCATGCTCAAGAAAAAGGGCTGATCGGGCGTGGCCGTCATGCGCTTCACAAAGTCGACGGATTTGCGAGAAATTAAATCAGTCAAATAGCCTTCGTGGGGCTGCGTTTCTTCACCCACCCACAAATCATGATCACCTGTTGAGGCGCAATGTGTAAAGTAATCGACACCGCCAGCCATCGGTCCAAAAAATTCGTCATAGCCTGAGCGCAAGGGACCAAACGCAGGCGGATATCCCAGGTGCCACTTGCCAATCAAGGCGGTGCGATAGCCCTGCGCTTTGAGCAAGGACGGCAAGGTGGGATGGCTGGTGGGCAAGCCCAAGGTGGTACTGGTTTTGGCTTTGCTGTTGATGGGCTCTTCTGCGGCGCCGCGCAAGCGGTATTGGTACCGAGCAGTCATCAAACCAAACCGCGTAGGCGAACACACGGGTGAATTGGAATAACCATCGCTAAAGCGAAGGCCATTGGCCGCCAATGCGTCAATGACAGGCGAGACTTTGCCGAACTTGGCATCCCGGCCGCCATAACATCCCAAATCGGCAAAACCCAAGTCATCGGCCACGATGAAGATGATGTTCGGACGCTGCATGATTTTTTCCTACTCAAGCAAAAGAGAGATTTTCACACGGTTCTGCCCTCTCATGGTTGTACCCGTTGACAAGGGTTTTCTGCCTTTTAAACTGAATTCAAACGCTCATCCAAGAGCCACCTTCACAACCGCACATTGGACACCTCATGAAAATTCGCACCAGTTTTTGGCTTGCTTGCCTGGCTTGTCTAGCTTGGACAGGCCTGGCCTTGAATGCCAACGCACAATCGTTTCCACAAAAGAGCATTCAAGTGGTGGTGCCCGTCGCCGCAGGTGGCGGCACTGATTTGTTGGCGCGCAATTTAAGTCAGCGCGTCAGTGAAATTCTGGGGCAGCCTTTGGTGGTCGACAACAAGCTAGGTGCAGGCGGCAACATTGGCGTGGAGTACGTCATGAAATCCAAACCCGATGGCTACACCCTCTTGGTGAGCCCCGCTACCATTGCCACCAACGTGGCCGTCTATCGCAAACTTCCTTACGACCTGATCAAAGACCTGCAGGCCATTACCTTGATCGGTCAAACCGGCGTGGTACTGGTCGTGCACCCATCCGTCAAAGTCAACAACCTCAAAGAATTCATTGAATTGATGAAGGCCAAAAACGGCGACATGAATTACGGCTCAGCGGGCATGGGCAGTCCGCAGCACTTGCAGGCTGAGTTCTTCAACCAGTTGGTGGGCCTGAAGTCCAATCACATTCCCTACAAGGGCCAAGCCCAAGCCATGAACGATTTGATTGGCGGCCAATTGCAATACATGTTCAGCCCCATACAAAATGCCTTGCCTCAAATTCAGCAAGGCCGCCTGAAAGCGTTGGCGGTGGCCTCTGCAACGCGACACAAAGCCATGCCACAAGTGCCGACCCTCAATGAACAAGGCTACCAAGGCGTGGAACTCACCAATTGGTTTGCGGTCTATGCCCCCATCAACACGCCGCCCGCCGTTGTGAAAAAACTCAACGCCGCTTTCATTCAAGCGGGTAAGGAGCCCAAGATGAAAGAGAAGCTGGACACACTCGGCTTCGAAAGCTTTTTCACCACTTCTGAAGAGGCCACCGATTTCATGCGCTCAGAAATTGTTCGGTGGGCCCGGGTGGCTGCATACGCAGGCATCAAGGCCGAGTGAGTCCCTTGGCCATTCAATGGTGATGCTGATGCCCGCCAGCTGCGGGTGCGCCTGCCGCAGGCATTGAAGGCATGGCGGCGTCCAGCGTCAGATCAATCTGAAACTTGGCGCCCTTGCCGTCCTGAAACTTCAGCGTGACAGGCACTTTGGCGCCCTTTTCTAAAGGTGACTTCAAGTCCATCAACATCAAATGAAAGCCACCCGGCTTTAACTCAACCACCTTACCGGCTGGCAAATCCAAAAAGGGAATGGGTGCCATTTTCATGACGTTGCCTTCCATTTTCATTTCATGAATTTCAGCCACGCCAGCAATGGGCGTGCTGACGCTCAAGAGCTTGCTGTTTTCTTTGGCCACCAACTTCAAGAATGCACCCGTGGCTTTTTGACCCGTGACAGTAGGCCTCACCCAAGCGTCCGAGACGGCGACATTGGCGTTGCCCGCAGGGGCTCCTGCCGTGCCTTCCGCTTTCAAAGTCAGCAAGGCCGCAGGGTATTTCATGCCCTTTGTCGATGTGCCTGTTGCAGGAATCTCGGCCCAATCGTTCTGACCTTTCTCGCAAGTTTGCAAAACACGCAACCACACAGGACCGGCCTTTTCAGGCAATTTGGTCATGAAGGCGAACTCGTCCGAAGTGCCATCTGGCAATGAGGCCTCCTTGCTGCTGGCAACCCATTCCAACTCCACCAAATCCTCTGTCACTGTTTTGCCCTGACTTTGGTAAGGCTCTGCCAATTTGCCTTTCTTCATTTTGATCACCCAACCATTCTTGGGCTGGGCTTTGAAGGCTTCAAAACCAGAGGGAACATAAACTTTGACGCCCGTGGTGGCCGAGCCCTCGCAGCCATGGCCAATGCGCACAGCCCCTTTGTAGTAACTGCCTGCCAAAGCGGATGGCTCGGTGAGCACTGCGTGCGCATGAACGCTGGTTGGCAAGGCAACTGTTGCTAGCGTAGCAGCGCCAAAAAACGCAATTTTGTGAGAGATGTTCGAAAAGTGTGTCATGTTGTTCTAGCCTTATTGGATGTCGTATTTAATTTCAGCGTGCAAGGTACGCTGTGTGTAAGGATGGAAATTCCAGTACTTGTCGTTGTTGAGATTATCGATGCCCACGGCCAGGCTTGTTTGCGCATCGTATTTGTAACGAAGGCGTGCATCCACCGTGAAGAATTTGCTCACACCCATGTAGGTGAAACCATTGACATCGGCATTGTTCAGCGTACGGTACTGCGGGCCACTGTAACGTGCTGCCAAGGTACCGGTCCAAGCAGGCGACATGCGATACGTGGCCACAGCCGTGGCACGCCAACGCGGAATGTTCGGCTGCTGTTTACCCAAAGTGTCACCCGCAACAGCCACAAAGCCAGCGTTCTCTTTGATGATGGAGTCGGTGTAGGTGGCACTGCCCGCCAGGTCCAAGCCTTGGAGGCCCAGATCTTTCGCAGTCATCGATGTTTCTAAACCTTGCGTTGCAATGCGGCCTACATTTTGAACGCGTGAGATGCTGGCATTGGCAACAGGGTCAAAGATGCTCTGGGAGAACAAACCGTCATGCGTAGACTCTTGGAAATAAGTCAATCGCCAGTTGGCTTTTTGCCATTCTTTTTCGTAGCTGAGTTCGGTCGTCAATGTACGCTCTGGCTTCAAAGCAGGGTCATTGATATAGCGCGAGTTGGTGGTAGAAGTTGCACCATACAACTCAAACACCGTGGGCATGCGAACAGCACGGCCCGCAGATGCTTTGATGACGCTGTCGGGCGTTAGTTGAAAGGCCAAGGCCGCTTTAGGCGACACAAAATTTTCTTCGCGATTGGCCCAAACTTGGTTGTAGCCGTTGGCCGCAATCTGCGTTGTGCCTTTGCTGGCACGCCAAGTTTCTGAGCGCAAGCCCAACACACTCGTCCAACCCGGAGCTATGCGCCATGTGTCTTGCGCGTAGAGGCTTTGAGTTTGTGTTTGTCCGCACACAAAACTCGACTTGGCACCGGCTGCATCGGTGGTCCAATTGACAGCGATGTTGGAGGTCAAATAGTTCAATGTGTAATTGTCTGATTGGTAACCGAAGTCAAGCACATGCGCGCCCTTCAAGCCCATGGGGCGCCATGTACCTCGCAAGGCCAAGTTGTTCCAACCTGTACCGGCGCCATCGGCCAATGTGCCAGCGCCACCCGTTAACGCAGATGGCAAGGTGGCCGTGGCTGCGTTCTGACGTTTTTGATCTTTGTTGTAATCGTACAAGCTGCCCGCAATTTCCCAATCAAATTCGCCCTTGGTGTTGGACTTCAAAGACACGCCATGCATAAAGTGGGTGATGCTTTCGTTGGTGAGCGGAAAGTCACCACCCGTGAGCGCTGCATATTGCTTGCTATTGATCACAATGGGTCCACTGGTCACAGGTGCGCCCGTCGCTGCATTGGTGAGGTAAGACACAGGGCGGCCTTCAGAAAAGTTTTGCCAAGTGCCCAAGGTGTAAGTGGCGCGCAAAGTACTTGAAACGTCGTAGGCCACTTTGATCTTGGCGTGGTCTTGTTGGGTGCTGTATTGCGTGCCGAAACCAATGTAGTAGATGTCTGCATTGGCCGTATTTTTATCGGCCAACCAGCCGTTGACTGCCACGCCATTGGTGGGCGTTGTGCCTGTACTCACGGTGCGTGTGGCAAAGGTCAAAGGCTGACCGGAACTGTTGGTGTGATTCAGGTTAATGAACCATGACCAGTCGCCATTTTTATTCCCCATCGATGCACTCGATTGCCATGCACGGTAACGCGTATCAGTGTTGTACAACTGAAAGCCTTGGTTTGAATAACCCACTTTGACATGCGCTTCAAAACTTGTTGGCATGCGCGTTACAAAGTCCACCACCGCACCCACCGAGTTGCCAGGATACGCGGCAGAAAACGGGCCGTACATCACATCCACGCGCTCAATTTCTTCAGGCGTGACCATGCCCCAACGCGGTGGGAAACTCAGGCCACTGATGCTGTTGCCCAAGTAATTGGACAGCAAGATGCCGTCCGCATAGACCGCTGATCGTGCGGGATTGCCCGTACCCGAAGCGCGGCTGGACAAAATGGCGTGGTTGTAATCGCCTTCATAGCGCTTGCGGACCAGCAAGCTTGGGAAATACTTCAATGCATCTTCACTGTCCGTGGCATTGATTTTCTCTTGCACTTCAGAGCCCTTGATGCTTTCCATCGTGGTGGGAATGTGCGTTGGCAACGACGAAGGACGACCTGATTTAATGGTCACCACGCCCACTTCTTTCACGGGCTGCTGTTCTTGGGCCATCACGGCGCTTGAAAAGGCCACAGACAAAGCCATGACCAGAGGTTTCACCTCAAATCTTGATACTGAATTCACTTTGAATTTCCAAAAAATAAACAAGGCGATGCACAACCCCTTGGGGGTGTACAGCCAACAAAGTCAACGCATGCGCGCGTTGATCCGTGGGTTGATTTCAGGAAATAGAAGGCGGGCCGCGTGACGGCAGAGGGGGCGCCGTGACCGACGCAATGTGCGCTGCGGCAAGCGGCCGGAGGGCATGCGCTAAAGCGCTGGGTTTTTCAAATGCCAGGGAATCAGTGTTCAGTGGGATGACAACGGCCGCACACAAGGGGCAGTCCATGCTGGTACTGGCCTGTGTGTCTGTCCCCTCTTCACCCACGGCCACCATTTTCATGCCGCCCATGCTGCTACACACCATTTGCGTCTCTGTGGGGTGCACGATGGGCGCGGCAATGGCCGCACCAATGAACAAAGCAAACCACACCAGCACCAGGCGGGCGATGAATTTGTGGGTTTGCGAGTTGAACATGTGGCGTATTATCGCTGAAGCCATTCCATCCTTCAGCTTCTCGCATTATGAAAAAAATACTCCTTTTGGGCTCAGGCGAACTGGGCAAAGAATTCGTCATCAGTGCCCAACGTTTGGGCTGCCATGTCATTGCCTGTGACAGTTATGCCGGCGCACCCGCCATGCAAGTGGCCGATGAATGTGAAGTGTTCAGCATGCTGGACGAAGCGCCCTTGCGCGCCGCCATTGCCAAACACCAACCCGATTTGATCGTGCCCGAGATTGAAGCCATCCGCACCGAGGTGTTGTTGGACGTTGAAAAAGAAGGCTTCGAGGTGATCCCCAGTGCACGCGCAGCCAACCTCACCATGAACCGCGATCGCATTCGCGATGTGGCGGTGGGTTTAGGCGTTCGCACGGCCAAATTCAACTACGCCGAATCCAGTGAAGAACTGCTTGCTCAGGCCAAAGCCATTGGTTTTCCGGTGGTCATCAAACCTGTCATGAGTTCATCGGGCAAGGGGCAAAGCGTTGCCAAAACCGAAGCCGACATTCAAGCCAGCTGGGACTATGCGTGCGCCGGCATGCGCGGTGATCGCAAAAAAGTCATCGTCGAAGAGTTCATCAACTTTGAGTTTGAAATCACCCTCCTCACCATTCGGCAACGCAATGGCCAAACTTTGTTCTGCCCGCCCATTGGCCATGTGCAAGAACGCGGTGATTACCAATACAGCTGGCAACCACAGGCCATGGCGCCTGATTATTTAAAAGCAGCCCAAGAGATGGCCGAAAAAGTCACCGCAGATTTAGGCGGTACCGGCTTGTTTGGTGTGGAGTTTTTTGTCACCGCCAAAGAAGTCATCTTCAGCGAACTGAGCCCTCGTCCGCATGACACTGGCATGGTGACCATGATCAGCCAAAACCTGAGTGAATTTGATTTGCACGCTCGCGCAGTGTTGGGATTGCCCATTCCTGTGATTGAGTGCGTGGAAGGTGCAAGTGCCGTGGTGCTGGCCGACCGTGAAGGCAAGAACCCAAGTTACGCGGGTGTGTCGGCTGCTTTGCAAGAACCCGGCGTCGATGTCCGCATTTTCGGTAAACCGACCACGCGTCCTTTTAGGCGCATGGCGGTGGCCTTGGCCAAGGGCGATCAAGCCTTAGAGCGCGCTCGCGCAGCAGCCTCCAAAATCAGCGTGCACGTGTCTTAAGGATTTACTTCACTTCAGTGATGAACTTGTCGTTGGTGCGACGCACCTTCTTCATGTTGACCAACCAGTCTTTGTCGGCTTCGCGGTAGCCCAAAGGCAAGATAACTGTGCTGCGCAATCCACGTGCAGCCAAGCCCAAGATTTCATCCACAGCAGCGGGATTGAAACCTTCCATGGGCGTCGCGTCGACTTCTTGCTCGGCTGCAGCGATCAAGGCTGTGCCCAAGGCAATGTAAGACTGCTTGGCGGCGTGTTGGAAGTTCACTTCGGGGCCTTTGGCTGGATAGTTGGCCAGTAACATCTTGCGATAGTTCTCAGCACCTTCGTTCACAAAGCCGCGCACTTCATTGTTGTAGTCAAACATCATGTTGATGCGCTCGGCGGTGTAATCATTCCAAGCGGCAAACACCAAGAGGTGTGAACCTTCTGTGATTTGCGCTTGGTTGTTGGCAGCCGCTTGAATCTTGGCGCGAATTTCAGGGTTGGTCACCACGAACACTTCGTAAGGTTGCAGACCACTGGAAGTGGCTGTCAGGCGAATGGCTTCCAAAATGCGTTGCACTTTGGCTTCAGACACGGACTTGGTAGGGTCCATTTTTTTGGTGGCATAACGCCAGTTCAGGGCTTGCAGCAAATCCATTTGGGAATGTCCATCTAAATAAAAACAAGGCTTGAGTTTAAACGCCTTGGTGCATTTATTCAGGCGCAACGCGATTAAGTCTCACATGTGCCCAAACGGCTCGATTCGAACAGTTAGGATTGGCGCATGTCCAATTGGCTCCCTCTTCTCGCTACGCTGTCCATTCAAGCCATGGTGGCCATGGCCCTGCTCACCCTGCCGGTGATGGCCCCTGTGGCCGCCAAATCCTTGAGTGTGTCGCCTGCGCTGGTGGGCGTCTACGTGGCCATCACCTACGCGGGCGCTATGTTTGCCAGCCTGACCTCGGGCACCACTGTCAGCAGGCTGGGACCCATCAGGGTGAGTCAATGGGGCCTGATGCTTTGTGCCACAGGCCTATGTCTGTGCGCTGTACCTTGGTTGCCCGCCATTGGCTTAGGTGCCCTCATGATTGGGTTGGGCTATGGGCCCATCACACCGGCCAGCTCGCAAATTTTGGCCAGGACCACACCGCCTTCCCAAATGGCTTTGGTGTTTTCAATCAAACAAACTGGCGTGCCCGTGGGCGCCATGTTGGCCGGCGCCATCGTGCCCTCCCTCATGCTGTGCATCGATTGGCAATGGAGCTTGGTGGTGGTGGCTTTGGCTTGCGTGGTGAGTGCCGTCATGTCGCAACCCATGCGAGAAGGCATGGACGATCTGCGGCAACCGCAACTGCCATTTCAAATGGGCACCCTCACCACGCCCCTGCGCATGGTGCTGGGTCATCGCGCACTGAGCACCATGGCTGCGTGCTCTTTCATGTTCTCCATGGTGCAAATGTCCTTGACCACCTATTTGGTCACCTATCTGCACGATGACTTGGCCTATGGCATGGTCAGTGCAGGTTTGCTCTTGTCTGTGACGCAAATGGGCGGCATTGGTGGGCGGATTGCATGGGGTGTGGTGGCCGATCGTTGGATGGGGGCTCAAAAAACATTGGCCTTGTTGGCGTGCTTGATGGCTTTGAGCGCACTGGCAACCGCATTGCTATTGCCCATCATGCCCGTTTGGGGCATTTGGGCCATCTTGTTGGTGTTTGGTGCATCGGCCATTGGTTGGAACGGGGTGTACTTGGCCGAAGTGGCCAGACAAGCCCCTGAGGGCAAGGCCAGTGTGGCCACAGGCGGCACCCTCGCCTTTACGTTTTTGGGCGTGGTGATTGGCCCGCCCCTGTTTGGCGCTTTGTCCTCTGCTTTTGGCACCTACCGTGCAGGCTTCTTGGCCTTGGTGGTGACTTCCAGCTTGTGCGCTTGGGTGCTTTACCGGTTAAAGCCTAGTGCGGTTATGCCTGCGCCCTAATAAAGTCGACACCCTTTTCTGCAATCATGATGGTGGGCGCATTGGTATTGCCCGAAACCAAATGCGGCATAACCGACGCATCGATCACACGCAGGCTCTGAAGGCCATGCACGCGCAACTCTGAATCAACCACCGCCAAGGGGTCATGGGCTGGGCCCATTTTGCAAGTGCCCACAGGGTGATATTCGGTATCGGAGTGATCTCTTAAAAAGTTTTCAACCTGCGCTGGATTGTTGGCGTCAAAGGGGTAAAGCATTTCACCTCGGTAGGCAGCCAAGCCTTCAGATTGCATGATGCGCAAGCCCATTTGGGTGGCCGACATCATGGTCTGCAAATCTTCTTTTTCTTTAAAGAAGGCCGGATCGATCAAGGGCTTGTCCATGGGATCACGGCTGGCCAAGGTGACACTGCCACGGCTTTTGGGTCGCATCAAGGTGACATGCAAAGTGTAGCCATGGCCCCAATGCATTTTGCGGGCGTGATCGTCCACAATGCCGGTGCACAGAGCCAATTGAATGTTGGGGTAATCGGTGTTGCCCTCGGTCGACACAAAGCCTTGCGTCTCGGACACATTGGAAGTGATCCAGCCTGTGCGTTTGTCACGCCACTCCAGCATGGCCTTGATCATGTTCCAAGTGCCCTTCAAAGAAAATCCCATGGCGTCGTTGATTTTGTGCGTTTTGTAAATCAACACCGTGGTGACATGGTCTTGTAAATTCTGACCCACGCCTGGCAACTCGTGCACCAACGGAATGCCCATGTCTTGCAGATGCAATGCAGGCCCAATGCCAGACAACATCAGCAACTGCGGTGTGCCAAACGCACCGCCCGACAAAACAACTTCTTTGCGCGCACGCACTTCATGTGACACGCCATTGACCATGTAGCGAACACCCACCGCACGCTTGCCTTCCATCATCACTTGCGTGGCATGTGCATGCGAGATGACGTGCAAATTATCTTGATGGCGATGCGGATCGAGGTAAGCCCTTGCGGCATTCCAACGCTCGCCGCCCTTTTGTGTCACCTGGCCTGGCGACACCCCAAATTGACGCTCGCCGTTGTAGTCTGGATTGAAAGGAATGCCTTGCTCTTGGCAGGCTTGGATGAAAGCTTGGTTGACAGGACTGGGGCTGCGCAAATAACTGACGTTCAAGGGCCCGCCAACACCGCGGTAGTCATTGGCACCAAAGCATTCATTGTTCTCTGATTTTTTAAAGTACGGCAAGACATCTTGGTACGACCATCCCGAATTGCCTAAGGCCGACCAATTGTTGTAGTCGTGCGCATTGCCACGGGTGTACACCATGGCATTGACCGAAGAACTTCCGCCCATCACTTTGCCGCGTGGCTGAAATCCTTTGCGGCCCTTAAAGCCGGCTTGTGGAATGGTGTTGTAACCCCAGCTGTTGATGTTCAAGGATGCAGTGGCCGCAAAGCCCAAAGGCGCACGCACAAACACAGAATCGTCGGGCCCTCCGGCTTCCAGCACGCACACTGTCAGCTTCGCATCTTCACTCAGCCGGCCTGCCACACAGCAGCCCGCTGAACCACCGCCCACCACCACATAATCAAATTCGGATTGCGACATGAGATGCCCTTTTGCGTGTTAATCATTCAGGTGAACGGGCATCAATGATTGGCACCCATGCCCCATTTGATGTCACGTTCATCGCTTTGCAGATGTTGCACCAAGACCTCGATGGCGCACAACAGGGCTTGTGCTAATGTCTCCGAACTCATGCTGGCCAAGGAAGGACCGCCTCTGGCTGCCACTTGCGATGGCAACAAGGGCACATGCACAAAGCCACTGAGCACTGGCGTGTTGCAAAGCAGGTGCTGCAAACCGTAAAACACCTGGTTGCATACAAACGTACCGGCCGTTTGAGAGATGGCGGCAGGATGGCCTTTCGCCTTGAGATGCATGGCCATTTTTTTAATGGGCAAGCTGGAGAAATAAGCAGCGGGTCCTTGCGCAATCACCGGCTCATCAATGGGTTGCGCACCTTCGTTGTCTGGAATTCTGGCGTCGCATACATTGATCGCCACGCGCTCAATGGAAAAATCACTGCGACCATCCGCTTGACCCAGCGCAATCACAGCCCGCGGTTGATGCAATTGAATGGCGGCGGCCAAAGCGTCTAAGGATTTCGCAAAGACACATGGCAATTGAGCGACCACCAAGCTTGCCCCCTGCACTTGTTGCCCCGCCAGCAATTGGGCAGCCTCCCACGAAGGGTTGACCGTTTCGCCGCCAAAGGGTTCAAACCCTGTGATCAAAATTTTCAATGGAGACTCCCTCTGGAAGCTGTGGTGAGCACGCTCAACAGCATGGTGGTATTTGAATTCATTTTAGGGAAGAATGTGTGCATGACAAACACCATGCCTCACGACTTCTTCTCACCTGTTACCCCTTCATCGGTCATCGGCTTTGTGGGCATTGGCAACATGGGATTTGCCATGATGGCCCGACTGCTGGACCAAGGCTGGCCGTGTGCCAGTTACGACATCGATCCCCTTCAAAACCGCAAGGCACAAGCAGCGGGCGCACAGCTTGTGAATGCGGCGTCAGACATTGGGGCGTTGTGTCGCATCAGCTTTGTGGTCGTGGTCAATGCAGACCAAGTCCGAGACGTACTTGAAGGCGATCATGGCCTGCTAACGACAGCTCAAGCGGGTGATGTGATTTACTTGTGCCCGACCTTAGGCCCGGTTGACGTTGGGCAGTTTGCACAACGCGCCCTTGGCAAAGGGGTTCATGTGATGGACTCGCCCATGTCGGGCGGACCCGTTCGCGCGCGCCAAGGTCAGATGAGTTTGATGATGGCCGGCCCCAGCCACATTCTGTCTCAACACCAGACATTGCTAGATGCCATCACGCCGCAGCGCTTTGTCATCAGCGAAACGCCCAGTGATGCGGCCAAAACCAAACTGGCCAACAACTTGCTGGCCGCCATTCATTTGGCTGGCGTCAGCGAAGTGCTGGCCATGGCACAAGCCTGGGGCTTGAATGCCCAAACCACCTTGGATGTGATGCAAGCCAGCAGTGGACAAAGTTGGATTGGCCAAGATCGCATGCAAAGGGCATTGAACAATGACTTTGCACCACGTGCGCACACCAGCTTGTTGGCCAAGGACACGCGATTGGCCTTACAAGCTTGCGATGAATTGAAAGTCAGTCCGCCAGCGCTTGGCCAACTGGCCACGCAGCAATTTGAGCAAGCTTGTGCCCAAGGCTTTCAAGAGATGGACGACGCCAGCCTGTTTTTGCAAGCTGGCGGCAAACCCTTGTCAGGGCTTTGAATTACGCCATCGCTGGTTCGGGCGCTTTCACTGCAACGTAGCCCATCTCGTCCAATGCGGCAGCCAAATGTTGCACGCTGCGAGCTGGGTTGTGCAGTTTTTCAAGGCCGAACAAACCGATGCGGAAAGTCATGAAGTCTTTGGGTTCGTCACATTGCAAAGGCACGCCTGCTGCTGTTTGAAGGCCCAAGGCTAAAAACTTTTTGCTGTTGTGAATGTCGGCATCTTGGGTGTAACTGACCACCACACCAGGTGCTTGAAACCCTGTAGCAGCCACACTTTTAAAACCACGCGATACCAACAGTGCACGAACTTGGTTGCCCAACACCAACTGTTCTTGTTTGACTTTGTCAAAACCGTAGGCTTGCGTTTCCTTCATGACTTCACGCAACTGCGCCAATGCATCGGTGGGCATGGTGGTGTGGTACATGTGCGTGCCGGCTTCATAGGCTTCCATGATGTTCAGCCACTTCTTCAAATCACAAGCAAAGCTAGAGCTTTGTGTGGCATCAATCGCTTTGCGCGCACGTTCACTGAGCATCACCATGGCACAGCAAGGTGAGCCGCTCCAGCCCTTTTGCGGCGCGCTGATCAAGATGTCAACGCCGGTGGCTTTCATGTCTACCCACATGGCACCGGACGCAATGCAATCCAACACAAACAAGCCACCTACCGCGTGCACGGCATTGGCGACGCGTGTGAGGTAATCGTCTGGCAGCATCATGCCGGCAGCGGTTTCCACGTGAGGTGCAAACACCACTGCAGGTTTTTCACGCGCAATTTGTACTTCTACTTCTTCAATGGGGCAAGGCGCCCATGCCGACTTGGTGTCTGAAGTCAGTTGCTTGGCTTTCAAAATGACAGATTCAGCAGGTATAGAACCCATGTCAAAAATCTGCGTCCAACGGTAACTGAACCAACCATTGCGAATGACCATGACTTTTTGGCCGTGTGCAAATTGGCGCGCCACAGCTTCCATGCCAAAGGTGCCACTGCCAGGCACCAAAACCACCGAATGAGCCTTGTAGACATCTTTCAAGATCGATGAAATGTCTTTCATCACGCCTTGAAAGCGTTGGGACATGTGGTTCAGTGCACGGTCTGTGTAAACCACAGAAAACTCGAGCAAACCATCGGGATCGATGTTGGGCAATAAAGCGGGCATGGCAATTCTCCTAGGGCCGGACAGTCTGTCACCCTTTGCGTTCTATTTCAAGGGTCTGGACCGAAATAAGCGAATAGATTCAGACGTAATAGGCTTCGACTTTGCCTTTGAGCTTCAAAAGCAAGGGATTACCCTTGCGATCAAGCGTCTTACCGGAAGGCACTTTGACCCAGCCTTCGCTGATGCAATATTCCTCCACATCGTGGCGTTCTTTGCCATTGAAGCGGATGCCAATGTCGTGCTCAAAAACAGCAGCCACATAAAAAG
The DNA here is from genome assembly GCF_003063605.1 of Limnohabitans sp. Hippo4. Lineage (NCBI taxonomy): Bacteria > Pseudomonadati > Pseudomonadota > Betaproteobacteria > Burkholderiales > Comamonadaceae > Limnohabitans > Limnohabitans sp. Hippo4. The sequence goes on from NZ_NESE01000001.1 coordinate 280,515, forward strand.
GACTGCGGGCATCAATGGACAAATGGTCAGGTAGTTCGGGGCGTGAGATTGTGTCACTCATGTTGTGGCGATCGATCAAAAACAGAATAGACTGGAATTCTCCAACATTTCGACAAATTTGGACATATCCAAATGTAGGATTCGTACACAGACGTTCAAAAGAAATGTTTCTTCACTCATTTTGGCAACATCGCAAGAGGCAACGATATTTGAGTGAGCCTAATTTTTAGCCCCTGCAATTCACCCCATTCCCATGCAAAAAAATAGACAAGACCATAAATTTAAAATGAAATTCAATCAATGCTTCAAAGCATTCGCGCTGTCAGTTCTCGTTTCATCAGCAATCGCACAAACCCCTCAAGGCGAAATCAAAGCAGGACCCCTTGCTCATACGCAAGAGTCGATGGCGTCATTGGTCAGCGAAGCGCAAGTTGCATTTCCAAGTCAATTAACAGCCAAAGACATTTATGTGGGACCACTTAAAAACGCTCCCCAAGTCGGCAATGCCAAGGTGCCAGTTGTTTTATTCATGCATGGCTCATCTGGCTTAGGCCTTAAAGCCATTGCAGATTGGCAACAATGGCTTGCCAGCTTTGGCGTGGCCAGCATTGCGCCCAACTCATTTGCGCTCAAAGATCGGCTGACCTACACATCGCCCATCGACAAAGACACATACGAAAAACTGCATGCTTTCAGAGCGTCTGAAATTGAGATCACGCTGAAAGCACTGCAACAAATGCCGTGGGTTGATGCCAACAAGATTGTCTTGGCGGGAACCAGTGAAGGCTCAGTTCCAGTGGCGCGTTACAAAGGCAAAGAATTTGCAGGTCGCATCATGTTTGCATGGTCTTGCGAAGACAACTATTTTGTCAAAGCACACCAAACCAATATTCCTGATGACCAACCCGTTTTGAACATCATCAGTTCAACCGATCCCTATTTCTCGCCTAGCAACGCATGGCTGGGCAATGCCCAAGGTGTAGGTCATTGTGGCGCCGTGTTAAAGAACAATAAAAAAGCCAGCATTGTTCTCATACCTGGCGGTCCGCACACGGTCTTGACTTTTCCACAAGCCAAAGGGCCTGTTCAAGGATTCTTAGCCGACTTATTCAAGCTCTAAAAAGCAACCATCAGTGACCAAGCGCTGTTGCAGCGCTTGCACCGAGATGTCTGAAAAACTTTCGCCGTGACTCAAATGGGCCGCTGCAGTTCCTGCAGCTTGCCCCATGACAAAGCAGCCCCCGCTGACACGGGCCGCCGATTGACCTTCATGGGTCATGGACGCGCATCGCCCTGCCACCAACAAATTGTGAATGCCTTGCGGTACCAACATGCGCCAGGGCAGTTGGTTGTAGAGCCGTTGGTGGGGACCCACAGGCTTCTCTGGAAAACGCCATTCAATTTTGCCCTGCGCATGCATTTCCATGGGCCACGCATTCACGCCAACGGTATCCACAAATGAGGCACAAGAAACGATGTCGTGACCTGTTAAGGCATACACGCCTTGAATGCGGCGACTTTCACGAATGCCCACTTGCGGGGCAATTTCTGTGATTTGCGCTTTTGCAAATCCAGGCACTTCGTTCTTAAGAAATCTGAAAAATTCCCCCACTTGCTGACGACCTTCCAACTCACCTTGACTGAGTTGACGCGCATCGGTAGCGTCCATGGCCATGCCGTTGGCTTGCGCAATTTGCGTCACATTGGCGCGCCATTCACTTGGGTTTTTTTGGGGCCGCAAAATAGCGCCCTCACGCGGAAATTGATACTGTCCTGGCTTTTCAGCTTGGACCTTTTTCATCAGCAAATTGATGGCCTGAAACTCACCCACAGCGGCCAAAGCTTGCTCTGAATCGACATGCGCAATGCGAAACATGGTGGTGGGATACAAGCCGCTGCCCAGGCCATCACCCACTTCAAAGGGTACACCTGCAAAAGCGGCCACATCGGCATCGCCCGAACAATCGATGAAGGATTTGGCCAACACGGTTTGCCGACCCGATTTGGTTTCAACAAACAAAGCTTGAATGCGGCCGTCTTCGACGTGAACTTGCGCGGCCCATGCATGAAACAAAATTTCTACGCCCACATCACGCAGCATTTGATCGGCCACACATTTGTAGGCCGACATGTCGTAGGACCTGACGCGAATGCGGCCTTGCATACCGTCTTGGGGATCGTTCAAACCGTCTACAGCAGAAAGCCGGTCAAAGATCTCGTCCACCACACCGTGAACCACTTGCTGCATTTGGCCTTGGCGAATGCCATACAGGCCTGCAAAATTAGTCACACCACCGGCAGTTCCCATGCCACCTAAAAAACCATAGCGCTCAATCAACAGCACCTTGGCGCCATGCTTGGCTGCGCTCCAACTGGCCGCAATGCCAGCAGGCCCACCGCCCACCACCACCACATCAAAGCTGCCATAAACAGGCAGTTGCCTGGCAGGCTCGGTCCAAAGCGCCATTGGCGTCTTAATCAATGGTGACGCCTGTGCGCTTGATCACGGGTGACATCACGCGCAGCTCTTGCAGCATGAAGCTTTTCAACTCTGACTCTGTGCCGCCAATGGGCTCCATGTACTGACCATAGAGTTTTTCTTTGACGTCGGGCATGGCCAAGATGGCATTGATTTCCTGGTTCACGCGTTGCACGATGTCTGATGGCGTCGTGCCCGGCGCCATGACGGCCATCCATGCCACGTTTTCAATGCCCGTAAAACCTGCTTCTTTCATGGTGGGCACATCGGGCAAGAATTGACTGCGTTTGGCCGTAGAGACCGCCAACGCACGCATTTTGCCGGCCTTCACTTGGGGCAACACCGCAACGGCAGGCACGCATGCAAACTGCACATCACCTTGCAACACGGCCATGATGGCCAAGGGCGAAGAAACATAAGGAATGTGCACAGCAAAGGTGTCGGTCTTGACCTTCAACAATTCCACCCCCAGCTGTGACAAACTGCCGATGCCTGTGGAGGAAAAGTTGAACTGCCCCGGTTTGCTGCGCATGGCATTGATCAAATCCGTCAGGGTGTTGATGCCCGTATCACTTCGCACAGCGCACACATTGGATTGGCCACCTGCCAAAATCACGGGGCGCAATTCTGTGAAGGGGTCGTAGCTGAGCTTCTTGTACAGCACGGTGTTGTAAACCAACGGGCCGTTGGTACTGATCACAAAGGTATAGCCATCACCTGCTGCTTTGGCCACCGCGCCAGTACCGGTGTTGCCACCCGCGCCAACACGGTTGTCGATGATGACGGGCTGACCCAAACGCGTTGCAAGTTTTTCAGAAATGATGCGCGCAATGACATCAGGCGAAGAGCCAGGGCCATAAGGCACAACCAATTTAATGGGGCGCGAAGGCCAGTTGGCTTGCGCCCATACCGCAGAGCACATGAGCCCAAAGGCCATGCCAATGAGCCAACTTCTAGACAAAAACTTCATGGTGTCACTTCTTCCGTTTGTGAGAACAAGGTTTGCTCAGCCGCAATGAATCCAGCGACCAAGCTTCGGTATGCAGATTCAACAATGTCCTCAAATCCCGGAAAGTTGTCTGCATGCTCAGAGGCTAAGTTTCTCACTTTTTTGAACACCTCGGCTTGCCTGGCAGGGGCAGCCACCTGAAATGCGTCTTTTTTAAACCGAGTGGCATCACGTACTCGCAAAGATCTGGCCGCCATCAAGGCCACAATCTGACGGTCTAAATCGTCAATTTGATCGCGTAGCGTCTGTAAATTGAGTGCCAATTCAACATACGCAGGATCCTTGAATCGTCTGACGGCGTGACCTGTGGCCAATGGCTCCTGTGAGTTTGTCATGATCGCTTGGAAACCTTTCAATCGGCCGTGATGTTGGCTTGCTTGATCAGGTTGCCGTATTTGGCAAACTGAACTTTCAAATCAGCGGCCAATTCGTCTGGGCTGGTGCCCTTGGGGCTCAAACCCAAGCCAAACAGTTGCTCCTTGATCGCTGGATCTGAAATGGCTTTCACAATTTCAGCATGCAATTTTTGCAGGATCGGTTTGGGTGTGCCTGCCGGCGCCATCATGGCGTACCAAGAATTGAACTCAAAACCACTCAAGCCCGACTCAGACACTGTGGGCACATCGGGAAATTGCGGCAATCGCTTGGGCGTGGTAACTGCAATCAAGCGCAACTTGCCGGCCTTGATCAAAGAACTGACCGTTGCAATACCTTGAAACGCAACTTGGACTTCATGACCCGCCACACCCACAGCCGCTTGCGTCGCGCCTTTGTATGGCACATGTGTCAGTTGAACGCCTGCTTGCGAAGCAAACAAAGCCATGGCAATGTGTTGCGGGCTGCCATTGCCACCCGATCCGTAGTTGAGTTGGCCTGGCGATTTTTTGGCCGCTGCAATCAAGTCTGCGGCAGTGCGAATGGCGGAGTCAGCGGGCACCACCACGCCCCACTCCACCGTGGCCACCAAGGAAATAGGTTCAAAATCTTTTTGAATGTCCCAAGGCATTTTGGCCTGCAAATTGGGCAGCATGGTCATGATGCTGTCGTTGAAGCCGCCCAAGGTGTAACCATCTGGTGCCGACTTGGCCACCCTGTCGGCACCAATCAAACCTGCCGCACCCGCTTGATTTTCAATGGCAATGCCCGTCCCCATGTTGGTCGCCACTTTTTGCATGACGATGCGCGCCGCATTGTCCACCGCACTGCCAGCAGCCAAAGGCACGATCAACTTGATGGGCTTTTGCGGATAGCTGCCTGTTTGCGCTTGAACTGAAGCGCTCAGCAAGAAAGCGATGCCCACCAAAGCGGTGCCCAGTTGGCGCGCAGAGGTCCGCAGTAAAGGGGCCGAAGTGAAAAATGAGGTTGCGGTCATGACAAGGCCTTTTGGAGTGGGCTATAAAAATTGAAGCGGTGCGATTTGACGTTCTGCTGCCAACTCGTTCAGTTGTTTCACCAAGCCGGGTGCCAACACAACGCCATGCGTTTCATGGTCTAGGCGTTTGTGATGGCTTTGCTCGCCTGGCAACCAGATTCGATCAACGCCTGGCATTCGCTCTGCAGTGCGCAGTTCTTGAATGAGTCGGTCGATGTTTTGTTTGAATTCATCAATGTCGCCAAAAGCCGCAGGGTCAATCACGGCAATGGCCTGACCCGTGTTGGTGGTGCTGACGAAATCTTTGTTGAAGTCAATCACCTGACTGCCCATGGCGGCACCATTCAAGGTGCCTGCCAAAATTCCCACCACCAACGACAAACCATAACCTTTGTAGCCGCCAATGGGCAACAAGAAACCTTCGTCGCTTTTGGTTGGATCCAGTAAGGGCTTGCCTTGGCGATCAATCATCCAACCTTCAGGCATCATTTCACCGCGCTGCGCTTTGGCTTTGACTTTGCCATAGGCCGCCACCGTGGTGGCCATGTCAAGCACAATGGGAACTTCCTTGCCGCTGGGGATGGCCGCAGCGATGGGGTTGGTCGACAATAACATTTCCAAGCCGCCCCAGGGTGGCAAGTGATTGGCATTTCCCACCGCAAAATACAAACCGATCATGTCGTGTTGCAAAGCCATGCGTGCGTACAGGGAAGCTGGGCCTGCATGGTTGCTAAGGCGACTGCCCACCCAAGCGATACCTGAGCTTTTGGCTTTTTGAATGGCCAATTCAGTAGCACGCTTCATGACCAAATGGCCCATGCCATTGTCACCATCGATCAAGGCCATGGCCGTTCGTTCTTGCACCACGCGAATGTTGGGCTTTAAATTCATGCCGCCCGCCAAGATGCGTTTGGCATAGGGCACCAAGCGAATCACACCGTGGCCGTCTGAGCCTTGCATGTCGGCTTCGGCCATCAAATGGCCCACCGTTTGCGCATCTTCTGGGGGCAAGCCCAATGACACCATGGCTTGCGTGATGAACGATTCAAGCTGCGAGGAACTGACTCTGAATTCAGACATTTTTCATCCGTTGTTGGAGTGCGATCACAGCACAGTCTGGACTGGTCAACACTGGGGCACTGACTTTGGTTTGCGCAAGGGTTTGCGCAGCGGCCATTGAAAATTGAGCCAGCATGAAGACATCACACTTGGGCATGTTTTCAATGCCCACGGCAATGCGTTGATCGTGCTCTTGCGCTTGGCCTTTGGCCAAAGCTTCCATGGCCAGCGGCACATGCACACCATGCAAATTCACAACACGGTTCAAGTGCGCGGTCATGGCCGTGAACTCTTCGCGCATGGAATCAATCGATGCTGCAAACGTGGCCACCAAGCCGATGTTCAAGGCATCTTCTGAATGGGGTTTGGCTTTTTGAGCAACTTGCAAAGCTTCCTCAAACATGGCCTCATTGGGCTTCAGCGTAGGAATGCCGGTGGCAGCGGCGGCGGCTTCAATGGCTTCACCAAACGCAGAGCAAGTGAACAATATGCCCTGGCAGCCAACACGCTTGGCGTATTGCGCCAGGTCGATGAAACGCTCAACCATGTCTGCCGTGAGGTGCCCAACTGCCGCAAGGTCCCGCGACAAACTGTCGTCCAAAATATTTTGCAGCTTGGCTTCAGGCCAAAGCTTTTGGAAAGAGGTGTTGACCGGTTGAATGGCCAAGGGTGTGGCATGAATGAGTGCGATGCGAGGCGCACTCATTATTCAATCCGCAAGCCTGTTTTTTCAATGACAGGCTTCCAGCGCATCATCTCTTCTTTGATGTACTCCGTGGCCGATTCGGGTGTGGAGTCGGTGGGCTCCATGGCCAACTGTTTCAATTGCTCTACCAAGCCTGGATCTTTCAGAACCTTGGCGGTGGCGGTGGCTAAAATGTCGATCACGGCTTTGGGTGTGCCAGCAGGCGCAGCAATGCCGTTCCACAACACCGCCTCAAAACCTTTGATGCCCAAGGCTTCGTTCACGGTGGGCACATCAGGTGCCAAGCTAGAACGTTTGTTGGCGGCAATGGCCAAAATTTTGGCTTGTCCGCCTTGATGCAAGGGCAAGGCTGAACCCAGAGCGTCCACCATGGTTTCGGTTTGTCCGCCCAGCAACGCAGGCTTGGCCTGCCCGCTGCCCTTGTAGGGAATGTGCTCAATTTTGGCGCCCGATTCCAATAAGAAACGCTCCATCGACAGGTGCAGGTAAGTGCCCTGCCCTGGCGAGCCGTATCTGAACTTGGTGGGATTGGCTTTGGCTTGATCAATCAAGGCCTTGAGTGTTTGAGGTGACTCTTTGTTCGACATGATCACCACGGCAGAACCACCGACCACAGCCACTGTGGTGAAGTCTTTCAAATAATCGTATTGGGGCTTCAAGGCCATCAAGTTGTAAAGCGCTAAGTTAGAAGCCGTTCCAAACAGCAAGGTGTGGCCGTCGGGTTGGCTGCGTTTCACTTCCAATGAACCAATGGCACCGCTGGCGCCGGCCTTGTTGTCCACAATGACGCTTTGGTTCAGCACCCGCGACAAACCAATCGCATATTGGCGAGCAAAGATGTCGGTCGGTCCGCCCGCAGGGAATGGCACGATCAACCGAATGGTTTTGGTCGGAAAGTTGGTTTGCGCCAAAGCGCTGAAGGGGGCTGCGGCTGCAAAGCCCAAGTATGCGACGGCGGCAAACAATGCGCGACGTTTGACGTGAAGAAAATGAACCACTTTGTCTCCCTTGAATCAGGCTTGTTGCAGGTCAGCACCTGTGCGCCAACCCTCTTGTGAGAGCATCATAAGTGCATCTCCTCTGCGCTTACAAGCCAGCGTTCCGCCATTCGGACTGGTATGACGTAGGCTCACACCCAAGCCCTACAAAATGAATGGCCTCGATGGCGCAGTACTCATCGCGATCAGATGCATCGCCACTGACACCCACCGCGCCAATCACGGCCGATTGGGCATTCAAGATGAGGACACCCCCTGGCACGGGAATAAAACGGCCGTCGGACGCGGCGGCCAATGCACCTTGAAACGCAGGCCGATTGGCCAAGCGGTCGCGGATTAAACGCGTGGACATGCCCATGCCCAAGGCCGCCCAAGCTTTACCGAATGCAATGTCATACCTGAGAATGCCGCAGCCATCCTCTCTTTGAAACGCCACCAGCTGCCCGCCGGCATCCAACACCGCCACCGACAAGGGCAACAAGTTTTCGCGCTGCCGAATGGCCAAGCATTCGTTGACGATGGCATTGGCCAGACTCAGGCTCAGGCTTGTAAGGAGGGGTTTCAGTTGCTCGCTCATGGGGTAAGTACCTGTCTGTTTTGTGATTTGGTTTCAGCGGCCATTTGGTCAGACCAATTAGGGTTAGCTTGGATAAGAAATTACCACCAAGAGTGTGATACTGCAAATCAGTTTGAGTGAATCGAATTTGCTCAGTCGTTTGCCTGCATGCTTTATCTAGGGATTTTCTAATGGCCAGTGTATCGATCCGATCCGTCAAAAAGAATTTTGGCGAAGTTCCCATCCTTCACGGCGTCGACATTGAAATCAAGGACGGCTCGTTCACTGTGCTGGTGGGCCCCTCCGGTTGCGGCAAGTCCACATTGCTTCGCATGATAGCGGGCTTGGAAGAAGTCAGTGGCGGCGAAATCCTCATTGGCAACAACCGCGTTAACGACCTGCCCCCCAAAGCGCGTGACATCGCCATGGTGTTCCAAAACTATGCGCTTTACCCGCACATGACCGTTGGCGAGAACATGGCCTTCTCGCTCACTTTGGCCAAACGCCCCCAAGCCGAAATCGACCAAAAGGTTGCAAGGGCTGCCGACATTCTGGCCCTTGGCGCTTTGCTCGATCGCTACCCCCGTCAACTCTCAGGTGGTCAACGCCAACGCGTGGCCATGGGCCGCGCCATTGTTCGCGACCCCCAAGTGTTTTTGTTTGACGAGCCCTTGTCCAATCTGGATGCCAAACTGCGCGTTGCCATGCGCAGCGAAATCAAAGAATTGCACCAGCGCTTGCAAACCACGTCCATCTACGTCACACACGATCAAATTGAAGCCATGACCATGGGCGATCAAATTGTGGTGATGCGCGACGGCCGCATTGAACAAACTGGCTCACCCCTCGAGCTTTACGACTTCCCTGCCAACCAATTTGTTGCGGGCTTCATCGGCTCACCTGCCATGAACTTCTTGCCTGGCAAATTGCTGGTCAATGGCGGCCAATGCCAAGTTGAACTGCATGACGGCCTCAAACTCAATTTGCCTCACCCTGTGAAGGGTCAGAACGGCCAGCCCGTTGTTTTTGGTACGCGCCCCGAACACCTGACCTTGGTCGACAGTGGCGGCATTACAGCGCACGTGGCCGTGATGGAGCCCACCGGCATGGACACCTTTGTGGCCTGCCGCCACGAGGGCGTGGAGTTTTCAGCGGTGTTCCGCGAGCGCCACGAATTCCAATTGGGCAGCACCATCAATTTACAGCCCGACATGGACCGCGCCCACGTATTTGATGCCTCAACCGGCATGCGTTTGGTTGCTTAAACAAACCATCAGCATTTAATTTCGTTTCTTTCTCGTCGCTAACCCACTCAAACAGGAGACATTTCATGACAAAACTGAATCGACGCGACTTTCTGGAAAGCTCAGCCGGCGTAGCGGCAGCTTCCACCACACTGGGCATGGGCGCTATGGCGGTCAGCCCAGCGGTCCAAGCGCAAAACCTCAGCTTCAAGCCAGAAAAAGGTGCCAAGCTGCGCGTCTTGCGTTGGAGCCGTTTTGTGCAAGGCGACATTGACGCCTACATGGCCAATGTGAAGAAGTTCACAGAACTCACAGGCGTTGAAGTTCGTGTTGACAACGAAGGTTGGGAAGACGTTCGCCCCAAGGCTGCTGTGGCTGCCAACACCGGCGCAGGTCCCGACATCATTTTGTCCACCAACGACGACGCCAACCTGTACCCAGAAAAATTGCTGGACGTTACAGACTTGTGTGAATACTTGGGTAAGAAATACGGCGGCTTCTTCCCAGCTTGCCACGCTTACCTGAAGCCCGATGGCAAAAAATGGATTGGTGTGCCCCTGGGTGCTGCAGGCGCCATGTTGGTTTATCGCCAAAGCCAAGTCAAAGCAGCTGGCTTTGACACCTTCCCCAAAAACACAGACGATTTCTTGAAGCTGCTCAAAGCACTGAAAGAAAAAGGCACACCTGCTGGTTTCGCACTGGGCAATGCCACAGGTGACGGCCTCTGGTGCAACTGGCTCTTGTGGGCCTTCGGCGGCAAATTGGTCGATGCCAATAACAAAGTGGTCATTGACAGCCCCGAAACCATCAAGGCTTTGGAATACGCCAAAGAAATGTACGCAACGTTCATTCCAGGCACGCTGTCATGGCTTGACCCCAACAACAACAAAGCGTTCTTGGACGGCCAAATCAGCTTGACCAACAACGGCATCTCTATTTACTACGCCACCAAAACATCGCCCGATGAAAAAGTGCGCGCATTGAATGCAGACGTGCAGCACGCACCCTACCCTGTTGGCCCTGTGGGCACACCCACAGAATCGCACTTGTTCTTCAATCAGATGATCATGAAGTACACCAAGTACCCCAATGCAGCCAAAGAGTTCTTGCGCTTCATGATGGAAAAAGAGCAGTTCGATCCATGGCAAACAGCGGCTGGCGGCTACATTGCGCCACCTCTGGACGCCTACACCAAAGGTGCCATCTGGACGTCCGATCCCAAGCACACCGCCTACCGCGACCCTGTCAAAAACATGCGTCCCGCAGGTTATGCAGGCAAGTTAGGCTACGCCTCTGCCGGTGCAGGCGCCGACTTCATTGTGGTCAACATGGTGGCTGAAGCTGCTAGCGGTGCCAAAACACCGAAAGAAGCTGCAGAACGTGCACAGAAACGTGCCGAGCGTTACTACAAAGTTTGATCATCTCTCTTAACTGAAAAGTACCCATGACACCCTTGCTCGAGAGAATTCAGAACAGCCGCAATGTGCTCGGCTTCATCTTCATGTTGCCGGCAACGCTTTTGTTGCTGCTGTTTCTGACCTACCCTCTCGGCTTGGGTGTTTGGCTTGGTTTTACCGATACCAAAATTGGCCGTGGCGGCGAATGGATTGGCTTAGAAAATTACATTTTCTTGTTGGGTGACAGCGTCACACAATTGGCCCTTTTCAACACCATGTTCTACACCACAGTGGCCAGTGTCCTGAAGTTCTTCTTGGGTCTGTGGCTGGCTTTGTTGCTGAACAAAAACATTCGTTTTAAGTCTTTTTTCCGTGCAGTGATTTTGCTGCCTTACATCGTGCCCACAGCACTTTCCGCTATTGCGTTTTGGTGGATTTTTGATTCCCAGTTTTCCATCATCAGCTGGGTGCTGATGAAAATGGGCTGGATTGATTCCTACATTGATTTCTTGGGTACACCCTGGAATGCCCGTTTGGCCACTCTCACGGCCAACGTATGGCGTGGCGTACCCTTTGTGGCCATTACTTTGTTGGCGGGTTTGCAAACCATCTCGCCCTCCTATTACGAAGCGTCGGCCATTGACGGTGCCACACCTTGGCAGCAGTTTTGGCATGTCACTCTGCCTTTGCTAACCCCCATCATTGCAGTCACCATGACCTTCTCGGTGCTGTTCACCTTCACCGACTTCCAACTCATCTACGTGATCACACGGGGTGGACCGCTCAATGCCACACACCTGATGGCCACCCTGTCATTCCAGCGCGCTATTCCGGGCGGCGCATTGGGTGAAGGTGCAGCCATTGCCATCGCCATGGTGCCCTTCCTGTTGGCAGCCATTCTCTTCAGTTACTTCGGACTTCAACGCCGTGCATGGCAACAAGGCGGCAGCGACAAATGAGCAAAGACAATCAAGACAACGGCGGCATGTCCTATTTGGACACCACCTCCACCAAACTTCTCAAGACCTATTTGCCACTGGGCTTGTTCTTGTTCGTGTTGCTCTTTCCGTTTTATTGGATGGGCATTACCACCTTCAAACCCGACAATGAGCTGCTATCGCGCGATGGCAATCCGTTTTGGATCATCTCGCCCACCATGGCGCACATTGAAAAGTTGTTGTTCAGAACCGAGTACCCCCAGTGGATGTGGAACACGGTGGTGGTGTCTGTCACCTCTACTTTCTTCTCTTTGTTTGCCTCCGTGTTGGCGGCCTACGCCATTGAGCGTTTGCGCTTCAAAGGTGCCAAGCAAACCGGTTTGGCCATTTTCTTAGCCTATTTGGTACCGCCTTCCATCTTGTTCATTCCTTTGGCTTCGGTCATTTTCCAGTTGGGTTTGTTTGACACGCGCTTGGCGCTTATCCTCACCTATCCCACGTTCCTCATTCCCTTTTGCACATGGCTGCTGATGGGTTACTTCCGCTCCATTCCTTTTGAGTTGGAAGAATGCGCCATGATTGACGGCGCCAACCGCTGGGAAATTTTGGTCAAAATCATTTTGCCTTTGTCTGTACCCGGACTCATTTCTGCAGGCATCTTTGCCTTCACCTTGTCGTGGAACGAGTTCATCTACGCTCTCACCTTCATCTCCTCCAGTGAAGTGAAAACGGTGCCAGTGGGTGTGGTCACAGAACTTGTTGAGGGCGATGTGTACCACTGGGGTGCCCTCATGGCAGGCGCCCTGTTTGGCTCCTTGCCCGTGGCCTTCATTTATTCCTTCTTTGTTGAGTACTACGTGTCGGGCATGACCGGCTCTGTCAAAGAATAAGCATCCAGGCCCACTGCTGCAATCCTGCAGTGGGCGTTCCTATTGGTTTGGAGGCGTGATGACAACTTTGAAATGGTTTCCTAGGCTGATCTGCGCAAGCATGATGGCCATCAGTTTGAGTGCAACGGCCCAAAACTGGCCCACCAAACCCATCAAACTCATCACCTCTGCCGCACCAGGTGGCGTGGTCGACATTTACGCCAGACGTCATCAGCCTCACTTACAAAATGAGTTGGGTCAGGCCGTCATGGTTGAAAACAAACCGGGAGCTTCAGGGGCCATTGCCGGTGATGCTGCAGCCAAAGCAGATCCAGACGGCCACACCCTCTTCATGGGTAGCCAAAATGAATTGGGGCTCATTGGTCAGTTGGGCGTCCCCGTTCGATATGATCCCGTGAAGGATTTTTCCACAGTGGGCCTCACCATTGCCGGCTACCCCATCCTCATGGTCAACGCGCAATTGGGTGTTAAAAACGTGGCCGAGTTGGTGGCTTACATCAAAGCCAAAAACACCACCCTCGATTGCGGCGGCAGTGGCACGGCCACCATTGGTCACTTTGTGTGTGCCGCTTTTGCAGTTCGCACTGGCTCCAAAATTCAATATGTGCCCTACAAAGCCAACGTGCCAGCAATGACCGATGCCGCGTCCGGACAAGTGCAATTGGTCTCCGCGTTTTACAGCGAAGTGGCACCCTTCATCGCCTCTGGCAAATTAATTCCCTTGGGTGTGTTTGGCGCCAATCGTTTGCCGTTGCTGCCCAATGTCCCCACCATGGAAGAACAGGGCTTGAAAGATTTGGAACTTCAAAGCTACACGGTTTATGTGGTGCCCACAGGCACACCGGTTGCCGTACAGCGCAGACTCAACGCTGCCATTGTGAAAGCCGCCAATCACCCTGATGTGATGGACAAAGTGAAAGCCGCTGGCGGTGTTTACTTCGACATGAACTTAGAAGAAACGCAAGCTTGGCAAAAACGCATTCAGTCTCGCTGGAACAACATCGTTCAAGAGACTGGCATCAAACTCGACAAGTAATGCTGCGCACCTGCGCAGCATGTCACCGGTCGTTCACCGCGTTTCACTGACCCGCATTTTTGGCGGGCACCGTCACGGCCTTGCCCAAATGCAAACCCGAGTCTAGAAGGATGGTTTCGCCCGTCACCGTGCGGGCACCGTCCACCAACCAAATGATGGACTCGGCCACGTCTTCTGCGGTGCAAGCACGTGCCAAGGGCGTTGTTTGCTCGTATTGCGCCTTCAGCTTCTCAAAGTTTTCCTGACCCACACCGTCCACAAACCAACGCGTGGTGATCATGCCGGGACACACCGCATTCACCCGCACCTCTGGTGCCAGTGTGCGCGCCAAATGCAGCGTCATTGAATTCATGGCACCCTTTGAAGCGATGTACGGAATGCTCGAGCCAATGCCCAAGGCACCAGCGACAGAAGACACATTGACGATGCAACCTTGCGCAGCCTTCAAATGCGGCACACAGGCACGTACCATTTGAAAAGTGCCCAACACATTCACTTCAAAAATGCGCTGGAAAATCTCTGCATCCAAAGCATCCCAATTGGAACCAGCAAACGCGGTGATGCCCGCGTTGTTGACCAAGGCATCCAAGCGTTGCCATTTGGCCAGTGTGGCTGCCACCATTGCTTTGCAGGCCGCATCGTCCGACACATCACCTTGCACCAACAAAGTCTCTGCGCCTGCCGCCTGGCAGGCCGCCTCAGAGGCTTTGGCCTCTGTTTCACTTTTGGAATAGTTAATGACCACGTTGTAACCACGTTGCGCCAAGCCCAATGCGGTTGCGGCACCCACACCGGTTGCCGAACCTGTGACCAATGCCACTTTTTTGTTTGTCATCTTGTTTTCCTTGTCCGCCAAAATCTTGATCTACATCAAGCCTGAATGTAATCAGTTCCCTATCATTTCACAACACTTTGAAAGTTCACTATGAAATTATTGGTCGCAACCGACGGTTCAAAAGCTTCAGAAGGCGCCGTGAAATATGCAGCCCGACTCTTCAAGAGTTTCAGCGCAAACAGTCACATCACAGTGATCACTGTGCAAGATGACAGCAGCTTGAGGCTTTTTAAAAAACATACCCCCAAGGGCGCTGTCGAAGATTACCTTCGCGAAGGTGCTGACAAAAATTTGGCTTGGGCGGTCAAATACCTGAACAAAATCAAATTGCCGCATGACATGGCCATTCGCTACGGTCATCCCAGCGAGCAAATCATCAAAGAGGCCAAGGCAGGCAAGTTTGACATGATCATCATGGGCACCAAAGGTCGTTCCTCTTGGGCCGACACTGCCATTGGCTCAGTGGCCCAGCGCGTGGTGGGCACCTCAAAGACCCCCGTCTTGTTGGTCAAAGACTGAAACAAACTAAGGCCTGCTGGCAGGCCCCATTGCCTGCTCATTTTTTGAATTATCCTTAGCGATTGTTTAAGGATTTTTCATGAAAATTTCGAGGTTGTTTCAACCCAAAAATCCTATTTTCTGGATTTTGGTAGCGCTCAACTTGCTCTCGCTAGCACTGTCGCACATTGCCCAAAATTACCCACTCAACACCTTGGGCACATGGGTCATTGCGGTGTGCGCCTTGCTCAATGCCCTTGTCAGTGCTTTGTTGGCCTGGCGACTGGTCAATTCTTAGTCTTGCGCAAAGATTTTTTCTCTTTTTGAAGCGCTGCTTTTTTCTCAGCACGTTCAGCGTCCGCTTTCAGACCCGATGCCAACCATTGCGCAAACTCAGTAGGCGTTTCGAGGGTCAATCGGCCCAATGCTGCCGACCGAAAATCATGAATCACAATTTCGGCAGCCTTGGTGGTGTTCACCCGGCCCCCACTTTGAATGGCGCCGCGATAGCGTGCAATGGCCTCTAACAAGGTTTCATCGGTGTGTTCCGACACGTTTTGAACTTTGTAGCGCGCGGTAATGGCCGTGGGGTAATTGGCTATCAAATAATGCAACAACTCTAGGGCCACTTCTTCATCGTCAAAGGCATTGACGCCAATCGCACCACTGGCGGCCAAGTTGTAGCCGCTCTTTTCAACAATGATGCGCGGCCACAGTACACCGGGCGTGTCGTACAAATAAAAGTCATCGGCCAAGGTGATGCGCTGCTCTAATTTGGTCACACCTGCTTCGTCACCCGTTTTGGCAGCTCGCTTGCCCTTCAAGGTATTGATGAGGGTGGACTTGCCCACATTGGGAATGCCGCAAATGAGCACCCGCATGGGCTTGGCCATGCCGCCTCGGTTGGGCGCCAACTGATGGCAGGCGTCAATCAATGCTTTGGCCGGCGACACCATGCTGGTGTCCAAACCAATGGCCCGCACATTGGGCATTGCGTTGTAATGGTCCAACCACAACTGCGTGCGCTCAGCGTCCGCCAAGTCTTGCTTGCTGAGCACCTTCAAACCTGGCTTGCCCTGAATCAACTGCGCCAACATCGGATTGGCACTGGACCCCGGCAACCTGGCGTCCAGCATTTCAATGACCACGTCAATGTCTTTGATGCGCTCCTCAATCGCCTTGCGCGTGAGGTGCATGTGCCCCGGAAACCATTGAATAGCCATAAACTGAAATGCGAACCAAAAACCCCATTGTCCAACACTTCCCCCTTAATTGGGGTCAGATCAACATTAATTAACGCTTTCCAGACGCGCCGTGCCCAACATGATGGGCTTGACCAATATTTTGTAAGTGTCTAAATCAAAGCTTTGCTGCAATGTCACGGGCAACTGCGCCGACTTGGAACACCAAGTTCCCAAGTAGCGCCAGTTTTCTAGTCGATGACGCTGTACCCAGCCTTGGCTTTCCTCCACCAAATCAATGGCCCCCGCAAACGGCCACGCATGCACTTTCATGTCCTCCAAAGCGGATAGCAGGCGTTGGTCATGCGCCAAGCGCTCTTCTTTACCAACGCAAGCGCCCAAACAAGTTTTAACTTGCAATCCAAAGCAGCCACGGGCGCTGAGCTTTTCCAGGCCCAGCAAACCTTGGCACAAATTGTGATGATCAGCCAACTCGCGCAATTTGGCTTGCGCCGCATGCCTAGAACTGAACAGCCCATACAAGCCCTCAACCTGGCCCAGGCCCAAGTCTTTGCCGGTCACAATTTCGGGCACCCAGGCACCGGCTTGGTCGTGCAGTTGAATGCTGCACAAGTTGCGAAGCCTGCGTAGCCTGATGTTGTAAAGCGGGTTGAGCGTTTTGATCAGGTGCGACTCTAAAAGCAAAGCGCCAATCTCCCCCGCCGTCTCGATGAAATCCACGCGCCTTGATTGCGACATCATCTCGGCTTCATCTTCGGCTCGCAAATGCGCCAACACCCGGCTGCGAATGTCGACACTCTTGCCGATGTAAATGGGCAACTTGCCGTCACCCCTGAAGATGTAAACGCCTGGTCCGCGTGGCAAGGCCGCCAGCGAAGCAGCATCCAAAAAAGAGGGTTCCTTCACGCGGTCAATTCAAGTCGTTGCGAGCAAGTGCGCGGAGGGTGGGAAATTCGGCCGTTTTTTCGAGTTTTGACGCTAAAACGGCATGGCTGGGCAGAGGATCAATCAGAATTTTTTTCACAAGGGCCTCCTGCAGGTGTTGTAAGCTTAATTCTAGCCAATGCCAATTGCGGATACATTGAAACAAAGCTAAGCAGCCTCCACGACATGAAAGGGTCACCATGACAACATGCTTCACACGCGCACTTGCCGCCACGGGTTTTGCATTCCTCAGCCAGGTCCTTTTCATCAGCAGTGCCTCGGCCGAAACCCTGAAAGTTCTGACCACTGGCGCTTTCAAACAAGTGGTGGTGGCCGTTGCCGCCGACTACGAAAAGCGCACCGGCCACAAAATCGACATTCAAAATGACACCGCGGGCGCGGTTACCAAACGGGTTACAGCGGGCGAGGCCTTTGACGTCTTGGTCCTCACACCAGCCGGTCTGAAAACTCTAGGAAGCAGCGGCCACATCGATGCCAGTAGCATCTTGCCACTGGCCAAAGTGGCCATTGGCGTGGCCGTCAAACAAGGTGACCCTTTGCCAGCCCTCAAAACCGTTGAGGACTTCCAAGCCGCAGTTCGCAATGCACGCAAAGTGGCCATCATCAACCCTGCCTCTGGGGGCTCAAGCGGCATTTACCTCGAAGGCTTGTTTCAGCGCATGGGCATGGCCGATGAAGTCAAAGCCAAAGCGGTGTTGGTCAACGGTGGTCTGGTGGCCGAAAAAATCGTGACCGGTGAAGCCGACTTGGCCATCCATCAAATCAGCGAAATTCTGCCTGTGGCCGGCGTCACCTTGGTTGGACCTTTGCCTGAAGCTATACAAAACTACACCGCGTATGCCGGTGCGGTGAATGCCAACACATCCAAGAAGGAACTGGCCAACGCCTTCCTTCAATTGTTTGTGTCAAACCAAGGCAAATCCATCATCCGTGAAAAGGGCATGATGGAGTAAAAAACACCCATCAGTTTGACTCGGGTATCGTCATTTTTTTTTAACCTTCTCAACAAGGCGCATTATCGTGATCTGGTCTCAAGAATATTCTGTCAACCGCGAAGACGTTCGTTTGTATGTATACCGCAAACGTGCCACAGCACCCGTCGCTGGCGAAGCCGCCAAGCCCGTTTTGTTGCTGGTACATGGCTCCACAGTTTCCGGCCGCAACACCTACGACTTGCAAGTTCCCGGTGGCAAAGACTATTCCGTCATGGACTATTTTGCAGAACGCGGCTACGACTGCTGGACAGTCGATCACGAGGGCTACGGCCGCTCTAGCTGGTCGGGCCGTGGCAACAGCGATGTGCGCACAGGCGCCAAAGACTTGGCCGCTGTGGTGCCCTTCATTTTGCAAGAAACTGGCGTTCAAAAAATCAACATCTTTGGCTCTTCTTCAGGTGCTTTGCGTGCGTGCGTCTACACCGAAGCCCATCCCGACACCGTGGCCCGTTTGGGCCTGTCTGCCTTGGTGTACACCGGCGCCGGCGCGCCCACCTTAGAGCAACGCCGCAAAAAGCTGCCTGAGTACAGTGCAAGCCCCCGCCGCAAGGTTGACTTGGCTTTCTACGAAGGCATGTTCAACCGCGACAAGCCAGGCTCTAGCGAAGACAGCGTGCCCAAGGCCATTGCCGCCGCCGAACTGCCTTTGGTCAGCGAAGTACCGACAGGCACCTACGTCGACATGTGCGCCAATTTGCCCTTGGTCGAACCCGAAAAAATTCCCTGCCCCACCTTGGTCATACGCGGTGAATACGATGGCATTGCGGCAGAACCTGACCTGCTTGATTTCTTCACACGCTTGCCTACCAAAGACAAGCAGTTTGTGGTGCTCTCAGGCATTGCACACAACCCCATGATGGGCGTGGTGCGCAACAAGTTCCACCACGCGCTTGAGAATTTCCTCAAAGCGCCTTTGTAAAACAAACCTCAAGGAACACCCTCGCATGACTAGCGTTCAATGGACAGGTGGCACAGAACACTGGACTCACAAAGGCGACATCCGTCTGTTTTTGTGGAACAAACCAGCCCACGCGCATGTGCCCAAAGTCGGGACCATTTTGTTTGTGCACGGCTCCTCGATGGCCTCACAGCCCACCTTCGATCTCAGCGTGCCCGGCAGGCCACATTCATCCGTGATGGATTGGTTTGCCGAGCGCGGCTTTGACACTTGGTGCATGGACAACGAAGGCTATGGCCGCTCTGATAAAAGCCGCCCCATCAACTTTGACATTGCCAACGGCGCCGAAGACTTGGCAGCTGGCAGCGAGTACATCCTCAAAACCACAGGCGCTCAAAAGTTGATGGTGTATGGCATTTCGTCGGGTGCGTTGAAGGCGGCTCTGTTTGCGCAGCACCACCCCGAGCGCATTGCCAAATTGGCTTTGGATGCCTTTGTCTGGACCGGCGAAGGCAGCCCCACTTTGGCTGATCGCAAAAAGAAACTGCCTGAGTTTTTAGCCAAAAATACGCGCCCCATTGACCGCGCATTTGTCCACAGCATTTTCAACCGCGACCATGGTGCCTGTGCCGACGAAGCCACCAAAGATGCCTTTGCCGATGCCATCCTCACCTTGGACTCGGCCATGCCCACCGGCACTTATGTCGACATGTGCTCCAAGCTGCCCCTGATCGACCCCGCCAAAGTCACCTCGCCCACGCTCATCATGCGCGGTGAGTACGATGGCATTGCCAGCCTCGATGACTTGTTGAACTTCTACAAATTGCTGCCCAGCCGTAGCAAACAGTTCAGCATCATGGAAGGCATTTCACACGCCAGTTTCCAGCAGAAAAACTACCTCATGGTGTATCAAATTCTGCACAGCTTTTTTTCCCAACCCGAACCCACTTTCCGAGGTTAAATCATGAAGAAGCTTTTGAGCATTGTGTGCGCAGCCACTTGCCTGACATTGTCTGCAGGCCAAGCCGTGGCCCAGGCCTACCCCACCAAGCCCATCAAAATCATCGTGCCGTTTGGCCCCGGTGGTTTTACCGATGTGGTGGCGCGCATCTTGGGCGTCAAGTTGGGCGAAAGCCTGGGGCAATCGGTGGTGATTGAAAACAAACCCGGCGCGGGCTCCATGATTGGTACTGATCAAGTGGCCAAATCGGCACCCGATGGACACACCTTATTGATCGTGTCGTCCACGCACGTCATCAGCCCTTGGATCTACAAAAGTGTTCCCTACGATCCCATCAAAAGTTTCGCCCCCGTCACCAAGCTGGTCGACTCGCCTTATGTGTTGCTGACCAACCCCAAGGTGCCTGCCAAAAACGTGCAAGAGTTCATTGCACTGGCCAAAGCCAACCCCGACAAAATTCACTTTGCATCTTCTGGCAACGGCAGCGCGCAGCACTTGATTGGCGGCATGTTTGCCTCCATGACCAAAACGCAACTGAAGCACGTGCCCTATCGCAGCAGCAATTTGGCCACCACAGACGTTGTGGCGGGTGTGGTTGAGAGCAGCTTTGCTGGTGTGCCCAATGCCTTGTCGCAAGTGCCCAATGGCCGTCTGAACGCCTTGGCTGTGACCAGCGCCAAACGCATTCCTCAATTGCCCAACGTGCCCACCATGCAAGAAGCGGGTGTGCCCGGCTACGATGCCACCATCTGGCTGGCCTTGTTGGCACCTGCTGGCACGCCTGCCCACATCGTGAACAAGCTCAACGCTGAGGTTGCCAAAATCATGAACACGGCAGAAACCAACAAAGCCATGTTTGAGGCCGGCGTTGAAGTGAGCTTGTCCACGCCCGAGGCCTTGACCCAACTCATGACCTCTGAAATGAGCAAGTGGGGCAAGGTGGTCAAAGACGCTGGCATCAAGTTGGAATAAACCGCCCAGGCCTTGTGATCGACACCCTGCCCCTTTTTCCCCTGTCACAGGGCCTCATGCCTGATGGCATGCTGCACCTTCAAATTTTTGAAGTTCGCTACCTCGACCTCATCAAACGCTGCCATCAACAGCAACTGCCCTTTGGCGTGGCCTGGCTTCAAAAAGGCAGTGAAGTGCAAGTGCCTGGCGAAGTACCCTCGCTGCATGCCTACGGTTGTGTGGCCCGCATTCGCGAAATGGACATGGTGCAGCCCAATTTTTATCGGGTGGTTTGCCAAGGCGGTTTGCGATTTCAACTGAACGAAGTGCGACCTGGCCCTTTGGGTGTGTGGCAAGGCCAAGTCAGCTATTTGCCACAAGACCCTGAAGTGGCCATTCCCGAGCACCTTCAGCCCTTGGCAGACCGCTTGGGCAAAGTGATTGCCTCTGCGCAGCAACAAGGTGTGATGGACCGATTGCCCATCTTTGCGCCATACCAACTTGACCAGTGCGGCTGGGTGGCCAACCGCTATGCCGAAGCCATGTCTCTGAGCGATGCCGACAAGCTGGCCTTGCTGGCACAACTTGATCCCTTAGAGCGGCTTGAGTCAGTCTCGCGCCATATGCTGGCTTCTTGATCTGATCGGTAGGTTGGCGCAGGTTCTTGTGGCTAGAATGAACCCATGACCTCACCTCTTCTCCAAAAGATTTTCACCCGCTTGGGCTTTGCTGTTCTAAGCGTGCTATTGGCCTTTGCCCTTTACATCTGGGCCGTGCTGTCGTGGAGTTACTCCGAAGGCGAACGCGCAGGCTTTCTGCAAAAAGTTTCTTACAAAGGCTGGATTTGCAAAACTTGGGAGGGCGAGTTGTCTTTGGTGGCCATTCCAGGCGCCGCCCCCGAAAAGTTTTTGTTCACCGTGCGCGATGAAGCGGTGGCCCAACAACTCAATGAAGTGGCTGGCAAGCGCGTGACCTTGAAATACGAACAACACCGCGGCCTGCCCACCTCCTGCTTTGGCGACACCGACTATTTTGTGGTGGGCGTGGCGGTTATCGAGTAAGCAGCACCACTGCAAAGGCCAGAAAAATCACGGCCCAAATGGCCTTGGAATTGCGGCCAATGAACTTCAAGCCTTTCTCTTCCATCGAGATCACTCTAGGGCCTGTTGGCTTAGGTGGCTCTAGAAGCTGAACCTCGGCAACGGCTTCGCCCCATGCGGTGGCATCTGGGTTTAGAAATTCCGTGAAGGTGCCGCTGGCAGCTTGGCCAGGGTTTTGTGCCGCTTGCAACAGCATCACTCTTTGCGTCAGCAAATAGGCCGCATAGGGCTGAGTTCTAAAGGCATCGGCAATCAGTTTGGCAGCCGTTTCGTCGTAAATACGGGGCTTGGTTTGGATCATTTCGCGTAAAAACTGCATCAATGCATCGCGTTCACTTCCCGTCATGTGGGTTCCTTGGCTGCTGAAGATGTTTGCAAGGGTGCGCCCATTTGGCTAAAATTTTTACTAGGTCTAACCCCAAGGCCCAACTGATGGCAACCGGCCTTCAGACAACATATGCAAGGAGACTCTCATGCCACACGTCATGGTCGTTATTGACCTGTTTATTTTGGTTGCCATTGTTTGGGCTTTTTCAGAGAACAATCGCCAGCTTAAATTGCTGAAAAAAGCCAAAGAAGCCAAGCACCACTGATTGGCGCATACCTACTGCAATGGCTCACCCTTCTGGTGAGCCATTGTTGTTTTTGGCGGCCTCCTCGGCTTGCTTGCGTTCGCGTTTGAGCTTTTCTTGCTTCAAATCGTGAAACTGGTGAATGGCAAAAACAAACACCAACGCAAAAACGCCCATTTCAATCCACATGCCCATTTGCGACTCCTGAGGTTTGAGTAATGCGGTCAATGTTACGATGAGTGAACGGAGACAAGCAATGCTCATTCGACTTTTGTACATCAGCCGGGCCGCAGGCGCCATCACTTCCACTGTGACGGGTTCGATTTTGGAATCGGCCAGGGTGCACAACCGCGTGGCTGGTATCACGGGCATTTTGTGCCAAGGGCAAGGCTTGTACATCCAAATACTGGAAGGCAAACGGGCCAGCGTCAATCGGCTGTATGCCACGCTGATCAAAGACAAGCGGCACCAAGATGTGGAGTTGGTATCCATTGAAGAAATTCAAACGCGAAAGTTTCCAGAGTGGTCGATGGCGCATGTGATCATTTCCGAAAGCGATCCCATCGTGCAACTCAAGCACCCCGAGTTCGATCCCTTCACGGCATCAAGCGCGCAGTTGATGTCCTTGATCGATGACCTGCTGAAACACGCTACGCCCATCTACTGATTTACTGGGTTCAATTAAAGGCCTCAACTCCCTCACCATTTCAACTTTTCAAACTTGTAGCCTCTAGCATGTCAAGTTAAACTGAGTACAAGCTCACAGCTGGCCATGCAAGCTGTGACTAATTAAACCCTGTTGTCGGTACACCCATGAACAAACGCCACTTACTCAGCGCCATCGCCTTGGTCACTTCTACCTTGCTATTGCCTAGCTTGGCCAGTGCGCAAGATTTTCCGCCAAAGCGCCCAGTCACTTTGTATGTTGGTTTTGCTCCCGGTGGCGCAGCCGATGCCGCAGCCCGATTAATTGCCAAAAAGCTCACAGAAAACATCGGTCAAAACGTCGTGGTGGAAAACAAAGCGGGTGCTGGCGGCAACATCGTTCACCAGCAAGTGGCCAACGGTGTGTCAGATGGCTCCGTCATTTTGCTAGGCTCCATTGGCCCCATGGCCATTGCGCCTCACATGATGAAAGTCGGCTATGAACCCTTCAAGGATCTAGCGGCCATCTCTGGCGGCGTGAACTTCCCCAACATGTTGGTGGTCAACAAAGAGTCTGGCATTAAAAATTTGGCTGACTTTGTGGCCCTCGCCAAAAAAGCGCCAGACACCGTGTCCTTCGCCTCTACTGGCGCTGGATCTGCCTCTCACCTCACAGGTGAGTTGTTTGCCATTCGCACCAACACAGACATGCTGCATGTCCCCTACAAGGGCGGCGCACCGGCCATGCAAGATCTTTTGGCCAATCGTTTCACAGGTTATTTTTCGGCACCGCCCACCTCCATTCCCCACGTTGAGTCTGGCAAGTTAATCGCCATTGCAACCACGGGCCTCACACGTCCAAGCTATCTGTCTAATGTGCCCACCGTGGCCGAGTCTGGCTACCCTGGCTTTGAAGCCCTGAACTGGTATGCCTTCTTGGCTTCTGCCAAAGTGCCCTCACCCATACTGGACAAATGGAATGCTGAAATCGTCAAAGTGCTCAACGATCAAAGCACCAAGGACGCACTGACCAAACTAGGACTCTCTGGTGCGCCATCTACAAGGGCTGAACTGACCAGCTTCATGCAGAAGGAATCAGAGAAATGGGGCAAGCTGGTGCGTGAGAAAAAAATTACAGCTGAATAAGCCGAGACTATTGATAATGGATTTAGGCCATGGTAGCGATTAAATCCAAACACCAACAAATATGCCAAAACTCGATCGGGGCTAATTGCACAACCTGCCTTGACGATTAAGTAATTGGGGTCAGATCACAATTGTTTTTACTCGACTCTATCGCTCACATCAGCATTGCACATGCCCACGCTGTAGTTATCTCTGGGTCTCATGGCGGAAAATCAGCCGCTGAATTTGTCATTGCACTCAGCCAAAAACCAAGCTGCGTTTTCTTCAACGATGCGGGTGGTGGCAAAGACAACGCAGGAAATGTTGCGCTAGAGATACTGCAAGCTCACAACGTTCCATGCGCTTGCTATTCCCATTTGTCTGCGCGCATTGGTGATGCACAAGATGGATATGACAATGGCGTCGTATCTGCTATGAATGAATTAGCGCAGCTAAAAGGCGTCGAACTGAACATGCCAGTCAAGGTGGCCATGCAAATTGATTGGGCATCACATTAGGGAATGCCTGATCTGGACAGCCCAGTTTGATGCCACCAAAATGGTCTCTCCATTCACTCAGGAGAGACCATGTCCATTTCGCGTCGTGATGTTTTACAAGTGGCCGGTGTGGCCAGTTTGCTCAGCGCTGTTGGCCAGCAGGCTTGGGCGCAAGCCCAACTCGAGAGTTTGAAAATTGTCACTGGCTTCCCACCCGGTGGCACATCCGATGCCATCTGCCGACGCGTCTCCGAAAAGATCGCGCCCTCTGCCTATACCAAAGCCGCTTTCGTTGAAAACAAAACAGGTGCTGGCGGTCAAATTGCCGTGCAGTTTGTGCGCAACGCACCCGCCGACGGCGCCACGGTATTGCAAACACCCATGTCCATGCTGGGCATCTATCCGCACATCTACAAAAAGCTGCCCTACGATCCAGTAGGCGATTTAGCGCCTGTCTCTTTGGGGGCTGTGTTCGACTTCGGTTTTGCAGTGGGCCCTATGGTGCCAAACAGCGTCAGAAACGTTCCAGAGTTTTTAGCTTGGTGCAAAGCCAATCCCATGCTGGCCAACTTTGGTTCACCCGCTGCGGGCTCTACTCCTCACTTCATTGGATCCCTGCTTGGCCGAGAGGCCAACGTCGATCTGAAACACATTGCGTTCCGCGGTACTCAGCCTGCCATTCTGGACATGATCGGCGGCCAAATTGCTGCGGTGTCTGGCCCCATTGGCGAATTCACTCAGCACGTGGCGGCCGGCAAATGCAGACTGCTGGCTGCTACTGGCGCCAAGCGCAGCCAATTTGCGCCCAACACACCCACGTTGGTTGAGCAAGGTTTAAAAGGCTTTGTTTACGACGAATGGTTTGGCTTTTATGTGCCCGCCAAAACACCCACCGAGATCATCAACCGGCTCAACGCCGCCATGCGCGTGGCCTTGGCCGCCCCCGAGACAGTCAACGGCATGGCCATGATGGGCTTGGTGGCACAGTCTTCCAGTCCTGCCGAATTGGCAGCCAGACTCAAATCCGACACCGAACTCTGGGGCCCCTTGGTTAAAGCCATTGGCTTCTCAGCAGACGCTTGATGCGAAAAAAAAGCACCTGGCGCTTCCGCTAGGTGCTTTATCTAATTGGGGTCAGATCAACATTAATTTGGCAACTTTGCCAAGGACAGGAAATCAACAATGAAAGCATCTACTTCACAAACAAGTGAGTCCTTGATTGCAAATTTGTCTTACGTCGTCATCGCAGTCGGTAACGATGGCATCATCAACTTATGGAATAGAGCGGCAGAATTGGTGCTTGGCTTTGATGCAAGCGAGGCAGTAGGTCAGCATGCCAATTTGGTCATTCCAGCCAACATGCAACAAGCTCATGGCAACTGCTTCACCAAGTCGCTAGACGTCGTTAAAGAATTTGCAATTCGCAAGGACTCGGTCTTACCTTTCATGCACAAGTCAGGCATTCCCATTAAATTAAGAGGACACTTGGTCATCCTCAGAGGACCAGATGGCTTACCTCAAGGGTCGGCTGTCATTGGGTCGGTTGCTGAATAAAAAAAGCACCTGGCGTTTCCGCTAGGTGCTTTCTAGAGTAAAGTGTAAAAGTTGTTTAGCGTCAGTTAGACACTTCTGAACAGCTCACTTTTTGACCATCGCCTCAACCAAGCCAGGCACGTGCTCAGCGCCACTTTTAACTTGGCCAGTTGACTTACCCAGCGTATCGCCAATGGATTCAACTCGACCGCCTAAACAGCTGCCCAAGAATGCCTCGGAGATTGCATTGAAACCAATGTTATTGCTAGGCTTTGCAAAGCCATGTCCCTCATCGGGATACAACACGTATGTAACTGGAATTTTCTTGGCCTGCATAGCTGACACAATTTGATCGCTCTCCGCTTGCTTCACACGTGGATCATTGGCGCCCTGACCAATGAGTAAAGGACGAACAATCTGATCGGCCTTGTAAAGGGGCGACGCATTGCGCAGGATCTGCTTGCCCTCTGCGGTGTTGGGGTCACCCATGCGGCTGTACATCTGCTTTCTGCCCGACTCCCAATAAGGCGGAATGGTTGCAAGCAAAGTTTCCAAATTTGAAGGGCCCACAATGTCGACTCCACATGCAAAGACTTTGGGGGTAAAGGCAAGACCTGCCAAGGCTGCATAGCCACCATAACTTCCCCCCATGATGGCAACCTTGTCGGCAGTCGTCACCCCCTGCTTGACGGCCCAGTCAACGGCATCAAGCAAGTCGTTGTGCATTGCCAATCCCCATTGCAAGTTGCCAGCATTCAAGAATTTTTTGCCAAAGCCACTCGATGCACGGAAATTAACAGACAACACTGCGTAACCTCTATTGGCCAACCACTGGTGATAGCCGTTGTAACCGTAAGTGTCACGCGCCCAAGGCCCGCCGTGAACCAGAAGTACCAACGGGACTGCCTTGTCGGCCTTCCCGTCACCATTGGTATCCGCACCCTTTGGCAATGTCAGATAACTCGGCAAGGTCAGGCCATCGCGCGCCTTAATTTCCGCTGGCAGCATTGGCACCAAAGGTGCACCCTGAAGTTCAGGGCGTGCCACATAAAGCATCGTCAGTTTCTTTTCTTGTCGGTCATAGAGATACGTTCCAGCAACCTTGGATACGGGATCGATGCCCACAATCCATTTGTCATCGGCCTTGGTTCGGCTTGCCACCAATACAGCACCTTCTCCCAACTGCTGCTTTAGCCAATCAAAATCTGCTTTTAATTCTGCATCAATGAATTTCCATTCGTTTTGAAGGTAGTTCACCGAATAGGCTTGAACTGCACCTGTAATTGGATGGCGCATCGTATTGCCGAGATCTGCCCGCGAATCCTCACCAATCAATTGACGTTGGCCTGTGCTTGTATCTTCTGCAAATAATGCAGTCGTGTCTCGTCCTCGTGAGTCCATCCAATAAAGCGTTTTGCCATCAGCAGTAAAACTCAACGGCCCTGTATTACTGTCTTCCAAGCTTGTGCTTAAAAACGTTTTCTCAGCAACCACATTGTCTTTAACGTGAAAGTAATCAACGCCCCCAGCAGCATTGGGACGCGCCGCAAGTCGAACTTGGAGTTGCTCATCCGCATCAAAACCAGCATAGCCGTCGCCCCTCAAGAGCAGCTTTCGCTCGCCAGTTTTGATATTGAGTAAATACATATCGTGCCAGCGCGGGTCACGGTCATTGATACCCACCAACATCTCATTGGGTCGCTGCGTAGAGTCACCAATGAGAATGACGCGGATTTTGCCAAAGGGTGTGAGATCTTGCTGCTTTCCCGTGGCGATGTCTACGCCGTAAAGATGAAAATTCTCATCCCCGGCATTGTCTTTGATGAACAAGACTTGATCACTGGCCTTCGACCAAAAGTACCTTGAAATTGGCCGATCGGTAGATGCAGTGATGGCCTTGGCACCATCTGCTTGATGAGCGGGCGCAACCCACACATTCATTAACCCATTGACCGGCGCCAACCACGACAGCCATTTCCCATTCGGGCTGATCTGAGCACCAGCCTTCACAGGATTACCAAAAAGCGCTGCTCGAGGAATGAGAGGCGTATTCGCAACAGTAACAGCTGAGTTGCCTGCGGGCATCTGCTGCGCATAGGCATTGGTCAATGTGAGAGAAACAAGCGCAAGCGAAGCAAACAAGCTCTTGACATGCGGCAGTGATTTGGCAGATTTGCAATTAAGCATACGAAACCTAAAATTTCAAAAACTTAAGCATACAACAAGCTCTGAAGCCATCAGCCAATGCGGTTAGCCCAACTACTTCTTAGGCATTAACGCCGCTCAAGTTAAGATCAAGAGTCTGCAAACGGCATCGTGTGAATTAACACGAATTTCCAAACACCCTTCTCTTGACGTAGCACACAACTTGTCGGCGCAACAATGGCAACTTGTTGGCCTTCGAAAACATAGCTTTGGTCCAACATGAATGTCACGATGGCGATGTCATTGCTTGTTTGCACGTGCACATCGGATATGGATGACTTGATGGACTTAACCAGGTCAAACATCGGCCGAACTACCGCTGCAACCTCAGCCTTACCTCTAGACCACTTTTTGGAAATTTCGTCAATTTGGGTAATGTCATCGGCCATCATGTCCAGCAAGGCTTCGGCATCAGCGTTGTCGACAGCTTTGAATGCCGCCAAGATGACGGATTTAGGATCTAAGCTCATTTCATCTCCTGTTGCTTGTGTCAAAAAATTATTGACTTTCATTAACATGCAATAAAGAGGGTTCACCCTAGCTTGTGCGTGAAATCGGGTAGAACTTTAGTCCAGTCTTCTCCTGTACAGTTCAGCGTTAACGAATCCAATTCAACATGAATTTACAAGGCACCCAACGTAAGATCACTTACGTTGCCATCTACGAGGCCATCGCTTTCTTGTGTGGCACGCTTGGCTTTTTCAGCTTCAGCGACAGCAGCCTTGAGCGCGCAGGTGCGCTGGCTGTCTTTGCATCACTCTTTGCGGTGGGTTGGAATTTTTCCTACAACGCCATGTTCGAGCGCTGGGAATCCAAAAGGCTAACGCGCGGCCGTGGCTTTGGGCGTCGCGTACTGCACGCCGTGGGCTTTGAGATGGGCTTTCTGGTGGTGCTGATGCCGGCGGCAGCATGGTGGCTCGACATCAGTTATCTGCGCTCATTCACAGTCAACCTGGGTTTGAACGTTTTCTTTTTTGTTTACACCTTTGCTTTTACTTGGTGTTTTGATCGGGTGTTTGGACTGCCGGTATCAGCAGCAACATCCGACATTTCTTGAAGTTCGCTCAGATAGCCGATGAACAGTTAATCCAATTAATGTTGATCTGACCCCAATAAAAAAAAGCGCTTACGAATGTTCGTAAGCGCTTTTTGAGTTTTTGGTGGGCAGTACAAGTTTCGAACTTGTGACCCCTGCAGTGTGAATGCAGTGCTCTACCCCTGAGCTAACCGCCCTATCGCTTTTCAGCGTAGCCCTAAATTATGCCACGGTTTTTTGGGCATTTTCAAGGTTTTTAAAAGTTTCAGGCTGCCGCGCTTTGTTCACTGCTGAGCTGTCGCCAGAGGGTTTTGCCGCCGCTGGCCTTGTCCAATTGGGCCAACTGCTCTTGGTGGGCCGCTTGCTCTTGGGCATTGGCTTGTATGACCGGTAATACAAAGCCTGACAGGTCGACAGACTCTTCAGAGCCGGCCTTCCCTTCATCACCACCGGCGTCGATCAGTAAAGCCTCTTGGCCGCGGGTGAGGTTAATGTAGACATCGGCCAGCAGCTCGGCATCGAGCAAGGCGCCGTGCAAGGTACGGCCAGAATTGTCGACGCCCAAACGGTCGCAAAGTGCATCAAGGCTATTGCGCTTGCCGGGGTACATTTGCTTGGCCATGACCAAGGTATCGACCACACCATTCACATAGGTGGTGAATGGCTTTTTGCCAGCCAACTCGAGTTCTTTGTTCAAGAACCCAACGTCGAAGGCGGCGTTGTGAATGATGATTTCTGCGCCGTCCACGTAGTCCAAAATTTCTTGTACGACGTCTTTGAACTTGGGCTTATCGCGCAGAAATTCGTTGCTGATGCCGTGCACCTTGAGAGCATCTTCGTGACTGTCGCGGCCAGGGTTGAAGTAGAAATGCAGGTTGTTGCCCGTGAGCTTGCGGTTGACAAGCTCAACGCAGCCCAACTCAATGACGCGGTCGCCGCCTTCAGCGGAAAGACCGGTGGTTTCGGTGTCTAGAAATAATTGGCGCATGACCTAACTGTAATCCCAATTTCAAGCGCAAAAACTGTCAATGGTTTTCTTTGGCGTGGTTGATGGTGTACTTGGGAATCTCAATCACCACGTCTTGCTTGCCCAGAAACGCTTGGCAGCTCAAACGTGAATTGGGTTCTAAGCCCCATGCACGGTCGAGCAAGTCTTCTTCTGTTTCTTCGGCTTCGTTCAAGCTGTTCAAGCCCTCGCGCACAATGACGTGGCAAGTGGTGCAGGCACAGCTCATATCGCAAGCGTGCTCGATGTTAATTTTGTGATCGAGCAAGGCTTCGCAAATGCTGGTGCCTGCAGGCGCAGAAATTTGAGTGCCTTCGGGGCAATATTCAGCGTGTGGCAATATTTTGATAACGGGCATGGTGTTCTTTGTTAAAGGCTTTGAATGTTCTGACCCGACAAGGCTTTTTGAATGCTGTGGTTCATGCGCTTCGCGGCAAAGGCTTCTGTGGCTTTGGCCAAGGCTTCGGTGGCATCTTCCACGGCTTGGGCATCGGTGGCAGTGTCAACCACTTGCCTCAAGGTCACCATCATTTTTTCAATGTGCGTGCGATCTTCTGCACTGAGCAAGTGACCATCGGCATTGAGTGCACTCTGTGTGGCCAACAACATGCGATCGCCATCCACGCGCGCTTCCACCAAGGCACGAGCCTTCATGTCCACTTCTGCGGTTGTAAAACTGTCTTGCAGCATTTTGGCAATTTGATCGTCGCTCAAACCATAAGAAGGTTTGACATCGATCTTGGCCTCCACGCCACTGATCTGCTCTTTGGCAGCCACACTCAGCAAGCCGTCGGCATCAACTGTGAAGGTGACGCGAATGCGCGCTGCACCAGCAGCCATCGGCGGAATGCCGCGCAGTTCAAAGCGCGCCAAGCTACGGCAATCGACCACCAAATCGCGCTCGCCCTGCAACACGTGCAATGCCAAAGCGGTTTGACCATCTTGGTAGGTGGTGAAGTCTTGGGCCATGGCCGTGGGAATGATTTGGTTGCGCGGAATGATGCGCTCAACCAGGCCGCCCATGGTTTCAATGCCTAAGGACAATGGAATGACGTCCAGGAGCAACAAGTCGCCCGCAGCGTCGTTGCCAGCCAATTGATTGGCTTGAATGGCCGCGCCCAGCGCCACCACTTCGTCGGGGTTCAAATTGTTGAGAGGTGCTTTGCCGAAGAAAGCCGCCACGGCTGCTTGAACTTGCGGCATGCGGGTAGAACCGCCCACCATCACCACACCTTGAATGTCTTCGGCTTTGACCTTGGCATCGCGCAAGGCTTTTTTAACAGCCGACATACAGCGCGCTGTGAGTGCGGCAGTGGCAGCTTCAAATTGCGCACGGGTGATGTTCACTGCATGCAACTGATCTGCATGGGTCCATGTCAGGTTCGCTTCAGAGGCTGAAGTCAAAGCTTCTTTGGCCGCACGCGCAGCCGCTTTCAAACGTGTTTTGTCTTCTGCGCTCAAGCCCGCTTGCACCTCTTGCAGGCCCATTGATGCCAAGGCTGCATCGGCCAAAGCATGATCGTAATCATCGCCACCCAGGGCAGAGTCACCACCGGTGGCCATGACTTCGAACACACCGCGCGTGAGACGCAAAACGGAAATGTCAAAGGTACCGCCACCCAAATCGAACACGGCGTAAATGCCTTCGCTGGCATTGTCCAAGCCGTAGGCAATGGCCGCCGCAGTAGGCTCGTTGATCAAACGCAGCACGTTGATGCCGGCCATTTGGGCCGCATCTTTGGTGGCTTGCCTTTGCGCATCGTCGAAGTACGCAGGCACGGTGATCACAGCGCCGTGAAGGTCATCATTGAACGTGTCTTCTGCGCGGAAGCGCAGTGTGGCCAAAATCTCGGCACTCACTTCGACGGGTGACTTCTCACCTTGCACCGTTTGAATCGACAGCATGCCCTTTGCAGAGGCGCCATCGGGCTTCACAAATTTGTAAGGCAACTTTTCTGGATGGGCAATGTCAGACAAACTGCGGCCCATGAAGCGTTTCACAGAAGCCAAGGTGTTCTCTGGATCTTGCGCGGCGTTGGCCACGGCTTCATGGCCAATTTGACGACCCTGACCTGGCAAGTAACGAACCACCGAGGGCAAGATCACTTGGCCTTTGTCATCGGGCAAGCACTCCGCCACGCCGTTGCGCACCGATGCAACCAAAGAATGGGTGGTGCCCAGGTCAATGCCGACGGCAATGCGTCGTTGGTGCGGATTCGGTGCCTGACCGGGTTCTGAAATTTGCAAAAGTGCCATGACTTATTGTTTGAATGTGTTAGCTGCAAGCGTCTAACTGGTGTTGCACTTCTTGTGAAAACTTGTCGATGAACATCAACGCCCTGACCTGCCCTACAGCTGCTGCAAAGTTGTGGTCCACATCGATCAATGCAGCCATCTGCTTCAAGACTTGGGCCTGCGAGGCGTCAACTTCGTCCAACAGTTTTTCCAATGCCTCTATTTTAGAAGCAGGCGCTTTGATGGCTTTGCAATCGTCCAAGGCTTCACGCCATTCCATTTGCTGCATCAAAAAGGCAGGCGGCATGCTGGTGTTGTTTTCGGCATTGACGGCAGCGCCGTTCAATTCACACAGGTAGGCTGCGCGCTTGAGTGGATCTTTGAGACGGTTGTAGGCTTCGTTGATGCGCACAGACCACTGCATGGCAATGCGCTGCGCAGAGGCGCCTTCAGAGGCAAACCGGTCGGGGTGCGCCTCGCGTTGCAAAGACTTCCATTGCAAATCGAGTTGCGCGCGGTCCAATGCAAAAGTCGGCTGCAAGCCGAACAGCTCGAAGTCTGACGCCTGCAGTGAAATCACACGCGGAACGATTCGCCACAGCCGCAGCGATCGCGCTCATTGGGGTTGTTAAAACGGAACCCCTCGTTCAAACCTTCACGCACAAAATCAAGCTGGGTGCCATCGATGTAGGCCAAGCTTTTGGGGTCGATCAACACCTTCACGCCGTGGTCTTCAAAGACCACGTCTTCGGGCGCGACTTCGTCCACGTATTCCAGTTTGTACGCCAAGCCAGAGCAACCGGTGGTTTTAACGCCCAAGCGCACACCCACGCCCTTGCCGCGTTTGGTGATGTAGCGCGACACGTGACGCGCTGCAGCTTCTGTCAATGAAATGGCCATGATGTACTTCCAGCAACCACCGCTTAGGCGGTTGCGTGTTTTTTCTTGTAGTCTTCGACGGCTGCTTTGATGGCGTCTTCGGCCAAGATGGAGCAGTGAATTTTGACGGGTGGCAAAGCCAACTCTTCGGCAATTTCGCTGTTCTTCAAGGCAGCGGCTTGGTCCAGTGTTTTGCCCTTCACCCACTCGGTGACCAGAGAGCTAGACGCAATGGCAGAGCCACAACCGTAGGTTTTAAAACGTGCATCTTCGATCACGCCCGTTTGGGGGTTGACCTTGATCTGCAACTTCATCACGTCGCCGCAGGCAGGTGCGCCCACCATGCCGGTGCCCACATCTTCGTCGCCCTTTTCAAAGGAGCCCACGTTGCGGGGGTTTTCGTAGTGATCAACAACTTTTTCGCTGTAAGCCATGGTGTTACTTCCTTAATCTGTTCTTGAACGCTAAAACGCTTAGTGTGCAGCCCACTGAATGGTACTGAGGTCGACGCCGTCTTTGTACATTTCCCACAAGGGGCTGAGTTCGCGCAACTTGGCCACGTTGGCTTTGATGGTCTCAATGGCAAAGTCAATTTCGGCTTCGGTGGTCCAACGGCCCACGGTCATGCGCAAACTGCTGTGGGCCAATTCGTCGCTGCGGCCCAAGGCGCGCAATACGTAGCTGGGCTCCAAGCTGGCAGAGGTACAGGCAGAACCTGATGACACCGCCAAACCTTTGATACCCATGATGAGCGATTCGCCTTCAACATAGTTGAAGCTCATGTTGATGTTGTGGGGCACACGCTTGGTGGGGTGACCGTTCAAGAACACTTGCTCAACGTCTTTCAAGCCATTGATCAGGCGCTCTTGCAAAGCTTTGGCCTTGGCAATGTCTTGGTCCATTTCTAAGCGCGCAATGCGGAAGGCTTCGCCCATGCCCACGCACTGGTGTGTCGGCAAAGTGCCAGAACGCATGCCGCGCTCGTGACCGCCACCGTGCATTTGCGCTTCGAGGCGCACGCGGGGTTTGCGGCGGACATACAAAGCACCAATGCCTTTAGGACCGTAGGTTTTGTGCGAGGCCAAGCTCATCAAATCGACGGGCAAGGTGTTGAGGTCGATGGGCAATTTACCGGTGGCTTGCGCAGCATCCACATGGAAGATGATGCCCTTCTCACGGCAGATGGTACCAATGGCGGGAATGTCTTGAATCACGCCAATTTCGTTGTTCACAAACATGACGCTGACCAAGATGGTGTCGGGGCGCAAAGCAGCCTTGAACACATCGAGGTTGACCAAGCCGTCTTCTTGCACGTCAAGGTAAGTGACTTCAAAGCCTTGACGCTCTAGTTCACGCATGGTGTCGAGAACAGCTTTGTGCTCGGTCTTGACCGTAATCAGGTGCTTGCCGCGAGATTTGTAAAACTGCGCTGCGCCCTTCAAGGCCAAGTTGTTGGACTCGGTGGCACCACTGGTCCACACAATTTCGCGAGGGTCGGCACCGATGAGGTCGGCCACGTCTTTGCGGGCTTTCTCGACGGCTTCTTCTGCTTCCCAACCCCAAGCGTGGCTGCGTGAAGCTGGATTGCCAAAGTGCTCGCGCAACCAAGGAATCATGGCATCGACCACGCGCGGATCACAAGGATTGGTGGCGCTGTAGTCGAGGTAAATGGGGAAATGAGGTGTGCTGTTCATGCTTGAAAACTTCTCAAGATTTCATCAATGTGTTGCCCAAGGCAAACACGGAATTGGGGGCGTTCACGCGCACAGGCTGAACCACTGGCATGGCCGAAATGGCGCGCTTGATGGCGGGCTTGTCTTCAATGGTGTGACCTGCGGCCAATTGGTCATCGACCAATTTTTGCAAGTTGACTGAGTCCAAAAACTCAACCATGCGGGAGTTGAGGGAGGCCCACAAATCGTGGGTCATGCAACGGCCAGTGCTACCGTGGCAGTTTTCTTTGCCGCCGCAATGCGTGGCATCGATGGGCTCGTCCACCGACAAAATGATGTCGGCCACGGTAATGTCGGAAGCTTTTTTGGCGAGGGTATAGCCGCCGCCAGGACCGCGGGTGGACTCGACCAATTGATGGCGACGCAACTTACCGAACAACTGCTCTAGGTAAGACAAAGAGATTTCTTGACGCTGGCTGATGGCAGCCAAAGTGACCGGGCCTGAATGCTGTCGCAGGGCCAAATCGATCATGGCGGTGACCGCAAATCGACCTTTGGTGGTGAGGCGCATGGCTAGATCCTAGGTTGTTGACTAATTCGCTCGACTATAGCAGAACTTGAGCGGAATAGTAGGAATACGATTTGAAGGTCTTTATGGCCATGGGGAAAACCGCCCCACGCCCGTTTCGGGCTTTGCTTCAGGCTTTCAGCACCACCACGTTGTCGGTTCCTGGTGCACCAAAAGCTTGCGCCTTGAGCATCTGCAGCTGGTCTCGCACCTGGGCCGCCTTCTCGAAATCGAGGTTTTTGGCGTGTTCCATCATCTGCTTCTCGAGTTGCTTGATGGCTTTGGAGATGTCCTTCTCGCTCATCTCCTCCACTTTGGCCCGCTGAACGGCGGCCAACTCTAAGCGTTCGGCTTCTTTGCCCGCCTTCTCGCTGTACACACCATCAATCAGGTCGCGAACTTGCTTCACGATGCTGCGCGGCGTGATGCCCATGGCTTCGTTGTGGGCCAGTTGCTTGGCCCGCCGGCGCTCGGTTTCGCCGATGGCGCGGTTCATGGAATCGGTCATGCGATCGGCATAGAGAATGGCGCGGCCATGAAGGTTTCGCGCTGCACGGCCAATGGTTTGGATCAAGCTGCGTTCTGAGCGCAAGAAGCCTTCTTTGTCGGCGTCCAAAATGGCAACCAAAGACACCTCGGGAATGTCCAAACCTTCGCGCAACAAATTGATGCCCACCAACACATCGAAGGTGCCAAGGCGCAGGTCGCGCAAAATTTCAACACGCTCCACAGTGTCGACATCGGAGTGCAAGTAACGAACCTTCACGCCGTTGTCAGACAAATAGTCGGTCAATTGCTCGGCCATGCGTTTGGTCAGTGTGGTGATGAGTACGCGCTCGTGCTTTTCAACGCGGATGCGAATTTCTTGCAGCACATCGTCCACTTGGTGAATGGCGGGTCGCACTTCCACTTGGGGGTCGACCAAACCTGTGGGCCTGACCACCTGCTCCACCACTTTGCCTGAATGCGTTTTTTCGTAATCGGCTGGTGTGGCCGACACAAAAATGCATTGGCGCATTTTGGTTTCAAACTCTTCAAATTTAAGCGGCCGATTGTCCAGCGCGCTGGGCAACCTGAAGCCATATTCCACCAGCGTGGTTTTGCGTGCGCGGTCGCCGTTGTACATGGCGTTGAGCTGACCAATCATTTGGTGGCTCTCGTCCAAGAACATGATGGAATCTAAGGGCATGTAGTCGGTCAGGGTACTGGGTGCGGCACCAGGTTCTGCGCCCGACAAATGACGGGTGTAGTTTTCAATGCCTTTGCAGTGCCCCACTTCACTGAGCATTTCCAAATCAAAACGCGTGCGTTGCTCTAGCCGCTGTGCTTCCACCAATTTGCCCATGCCCACCAGTTGTTGAAGGCGCTCGGCCAGTTCAACTTTGATGGTCTCCACCGCAGCCAATACTTTGTCGCGCGGAGTGACGTAGTGGCTGGAAGGATAAACGGTGAAGCGGGGAATTTTTTGACGGATTCGACCTGTTAGGGGATCAAACAATTGCAGGCTTTCAACTTCGTCGTCAAACAATTCAATGCGCACCGCCAACTCAGAATGCTCGGCGGGAAACACATCGATGGTGTCGCCTCGCACACGAAACTTGCCGCGGCTAAAGTCTTGGTCATTGCGCATGTATTGCATGCGAATGAGTTGAGAGATCACATCGCGCTGCCCAACTTTGTCGCCGGTGCGCAATGTCATGATCATGCGGTGATAACTCTCGGGCTCACCAATGCCGTAAATGGCCGACACGGTGGCCACAATGACCACGTCGCGACGTTCCATCAAACTCTTGGTGCATGACAAACGCATCTGCTCAATGTGCTCGTTGATGGCGGAGTCTTTTTCAATGAACAAATCTCGCTGAGGCACATAGGCTTCAGGCTGGTAGTAGTCGTAATAGCTGACGAAATACTCAACGGCGTTTTTAGGAAAGAACTCTCTAAATTCTGAGTACAGCTGTGCGGCCAAGGTTTTGTTGGGCGCAAACACAATGGCGGGCTTGCCCATTTGGGCAATCACGTTGGCCATGGTGAAAGTCTTGCCAGAGCCCGTCACGCCCAGCAAGGTTTGAAACACTTCGCCGTCATTCAGCCCCTCCACCAAACCTTCGATGGCGGTGGGTTGATCGCCCGCTGGCGGATAGGGTTGGTACAACTCAAAGGGCGAGCCCTCGTAATGCACAAATTTGCCTTCAGGTGCCACATGCGGCACGGCTTCGAGGACGGGTTCAAAAGAATCGGGTGAGACGGCCATGGAACTTCTTGAGATGGGTCAATTTGGGGCGAAAAATGGAAGAAAGAGCCGTTAAAATTAGGGGCAACCCTAAAGCCTAACCTAGGTTTGGGATTTCTGCCATCCGCAACCTCCTTATCAAGGACTTTTTTCATGTCTCTGTTTACCGCCGTCGAAATGGCCCCCCGCGACCCCATCTTGGGTTTGAACGAACAATTTGCAGCCGACACCAACCCCAACAAAGTGAACTTGGGTGTGGGCGTTTATTTCGACGACAACGGCAAACTCCCATTGCTCGAGTGCGTGCAAGCTGCTGAAAAAGCCATGATGGACAAACCCAGCGCCCGTGGCTACCTGCCCATCGACGGCATTGCCGCCTACGACGCCGCTGTGAAAAGCCTGGTGTTTGGTGCCGACAGCGAACCTGTCAAGTCCGGTCGCGTGGCCACCGTGCAAGGCATTGGCGGTACCGGCGGCCTCAAAATTGGCGCCGACTTCCTGAAAAAAGTCAGCCCCAACGCCAAGGTTTTGATTTCTGACCCCAGCTGGGAAAACCACCGCGCGCTGTTTGCCAACGCGGGCTTCCAAGTTGATACCTACGCCTACTACGACGCCGATAAACGCGGCGTCAACTTTGACGGCATGTTGGCCAGCCTCAACGCAGCTGCGGCTGGCACCATCGTGGTACTGCATGCTTGCTGCCACAACCCCACCGGTTATGACATCACAGCCGCCCAATGGGACCAGGTGATTGCAGCGGTCAAAGCCAAAAACCTGACAGCCTTCTTGGACATGGCTTACCAAGGCTTTGGACACGGCATTGCCGAAGACGGCGCTGTCATTGGCAAGTTTGTGGCCGCCGGCCTCAACTTCTTTGTGTCGACCTCTTTCTCTAAGAGCTTCAGCTTGTACGGCGAGCGCGTCGGAGCTTTGTCTGTGGTCTGCGCAGACAAAGAAGAATGTGGCCGTGTTCTCAGCCAATTGAAAATTGTGATTCGCACCAACTACTCCAACCCTCCCATCCACGGTGGCGCGGTGGTGGCGGCTGTGTTGGCCAACCCCGAGTGGCGCGCCACTTGGGAAAAAGAGCTGGCTGAAATGCGCGTTCGCATCAAAGCCATGCGCCAAAAATTGGTCGACGGCCTGAAAGCCGCTGGCGTGAAGCAAGACATGAGCTTCATCACCACCCAAATTGGCATGTTCAGCTACTCTGGCCTGACCAAAGACCAAATGGTTCGCTTGCGCTCTGAATTTGGCGTTTACGGCACCGACACAGGCCGCATGTGCGTGGCCGCGTTGAACAGCAAAAACATCGACTACGTTTGCCAGGCCATTGCCAAGGTGATCTAAAGGTCCTAGTTTGTGAACCTGAATGTCGCGCATTCAATTCAATTTAGATGCGCGACTCCATTTTCCATGCATCACAACTGCTATATTGCTGCAGTGCAACAATTTAAGGTGATTTAGTCATGCTCTACCAACTCTACGAAACTCAGCGTTCCATCATGGAGCCTTTTGCAGACTTGGCTCAGGCTGCCGCCAAGATGTACAGCAACCCGCTGAACCCCATGGGCAATTCGCCTTTGGCACAGCGCGTGTCTGCCAGTTACGAATTGATGCACCGTTTGGGCAAGGACTATGTCAAGCCCGAGTTTGGCATTCGCACGGTCCAAGTTGGCAAAGTCGATGTCGCCATTCATGAACGCGTCGAAATCAACAAGCCATTTTGTGAGTTGCGACGCTTCAAGCGCTTTTCAGACGATGCGCCAACCCTCAGCACCCTCAAAAAACAACCCGCTGTTTTGATCGTTGCGCCTTTGTCTGGCCACTACGCCACCCTGCTGCGCGACACCGTCAAAACCATGCTCAAAGACCACAAGGTCTACATCACCGATTGGAAAAATGCCCGCTTGGTGCCTTTGGCTGATGGCGAATTCCATTTGGACGACTATGTGAACTATGTGCAAGAGTTCATTCGCCATGTGCAAGGCGTGTATGGCAACTGCCACGTGGTCAGCGTGTGTCAGCCCACGGTGCCTGTTTTGGCAGCCGTATCCTTGATGGCCTCGCGTGGCGAGAAAACACCTTTGTCCATGACCATGATGGGCGGCCCCATTGATGCGCGCAAGTCGCCCACTGCGGTCAACAACTTGGCCATGAACAAGAGCTTTGAGTGGTTTGAAAACAATGTGATTTACAAAGTGCCCAGCAACTTCCCTGGTGCTGGCCGCCGCGTTTATCCTGGCTTCTTGCAGCACACAGGCTTTGTGGCCATGAACCCCGATCGCCACGCCACCAGCCACTACGATTATTTCAAAGACTTGATCAAAGGTGACGACGCCAGCACTGAAGCGCACCGCAAGTTTTATGACGAGTACAACGCGGTGCTCGACATGGATGCCGACTACTATTTGGAAACCATCAAAACGGTTTTCCAAGATTACAACTTGGTGCACGGTACTTGGAACGTCAAGAACCCTCAAGGCAAAGCCGAACTGGTGCGCCCTCAAGACATCAGCACCACCGCATTGCTCACCGTTGAAGGTGAGTTGGACGATATTTCGGGTTCTGGCCAAACGGCTGCGGCACATGGTTTGTGCAGCAACATCAAGCCCAACAATCGCAAGCACTTGGAAGTACCAGGCGCCGGTCACTACGGCATTTTCAGCGGCCGCCGTTGGCGCGATGTGGTGTACCCCGAAGTGGTCAAATTCATTTTGGCGCACAACGATGTCAGCGGAAAAAAGAAGCCTGCAAGCAAAGCCGCCGCAAAACCAACAGTGAAAGCTGCCGCCAAAACCACAGCCAAAGCTGCAGTGAAGCGCACCGCCAAATCTGTGACTTCTAAAGCCGTCGCTCGCAAAAAGTGAGTTCGCTGGCTGACCGCATCAACGATGCGCTGCCGCAAACGCAGTGCACACGATGCGGCTATCCCGATTGCAAGGCCTATGCGCAGGCCATTGCGAATGACAACGCACCCATCAATCAGTGTCCACCCGGTGGCGCGGCAGGCATTGCCGTCTTAGCTCAGCTAACCCATCAAGCGCCCTTGCCTCTTAACCCTGAGCACGGGGTAGAAGCCCCCTTGACCGTGGCCGTGATCGATGAGGCTTGGTGCATAGGCTGCACGTTGTGCATCAAGGCCTGCCCTACCGATGCCATCTTGGGCAGCAACAAGGTGATGCACACCGTCATAGAAGCTGTTTGCACTGGCTGCGATCTTTGCCTGCCTGTTTGCCCCGTTGACTGCATTGAGATGGTGCCCATCTCTGGCGACAAAACAGCATGGGCTGCCTGGTCACCCGAATTGGCTGCACAAGCCAGACAACGCTATGAAGCACGTCAGCACCGACTGGTCATTGAAGAACGTGAACAAGCAGCAAGACTAGAAGCCAAAGCCGCCATGAAGCTGGCGGACTTGGAAGCCCACACACGTCCGATGGAAACGCCATCGGGAACGACTTCCGATCAAGATGCGGCGGACAAAGAAATGGCCCGCAAGCGGGCCATCATCGAAGCGGCCATGGCCAAAGCCAAAGCACGCCAAAAGACTTGAAGCTTTAAGCGTATTGCGCGGCCAATGCGCCAAAGGCTTTGACCACTTCTTCGGGTGCTTGTACCAACTCTATCAACACACCCTCGCCGCCAATGGGCAACTCTTCATTGCCCTTAGGGTGAATGAAGCAGATGTCAAAGCCGGCTGCACCTTTGCGAATGCCACCCGGCGCAAAGCGCACACCTTGCGAAGTGAGCCACTCAACGGCCACTGGCAAGTTGTCAATCCACAAACCCACATGATTCAAGGGTGTGGTGTGAACGGCTGGTTTTTTCTCGGGGTCCATGGGCTGCATCAAGTCCACTTCCACTTTGAAGGGGCCCACGCCCATGGCGCAAATGTCTTCGTCCACATTTTCGCGGTCGCTTTTGTAGGTGCCCGTCACTTCTAGGCCAAACATGTCGACCCAGAGTTTTTGCAGTTTGACTTTGTCAGGTCCACCGATGGCGATTTGCTGAATGCCCAAGACCTTGAAGGGACGGTTGATCACACTCATGCTTCAAACTCCACAATCACTTGGTCTACCGAGAGAGATTCGCCTTGAGCAGCCAAGACCTTTTTCACCACGCCATCGTGCGCCGCAAACAAGATGTTTTCCATCTTCATGGCTTCAATCACCGCCACGCGCTCGCCGGCTTGAACTTTCTGACCAGGCGTGACGGCCACATTGACCAACAGGCCAGGCATGGGCGACAGAACAAAACGGCTCATGTCGGGTGGTGTTTTGAACGGCATCATTTGGTGCAACTCAGCCATGCGGGGCGACACCACCAAGGCTTCAATGCGCGTACCGTTGTGTTGGATTTGCAATGCCAAAGGATTTTTGGGTGTGCCGCGTTCCACCTGTGATGTGAAAGGTTTACCGTTGACCGTACCGCTAATGCGCACATCGTTCAAACGTGAATGGCTTTCAATGATGTAGTGGTTCTCACCCACCTTGATGATGGCTTTGCCGCTCTGACCGCGGAACTCGTCCACATGAACATTGATATAGCGATTATTGCCTTTAGCGCCGAGAACAATGACGCTGTAGTCGTGACCAATTTGCACGTCATAGCCTGGCAATTGACCGCTGATGTTGGCGGCACGCTCGCGTGATTTACGGCGAACAAACGCAGCCAAGGCCACCAAGAAATCAGGATCTTCGTGCGGCACATCTTCAGCGCGGAAACCATGGGCGTAGTTTTCAGCAATGAAACCTGTGTTGAAATCGCCGGCCACAAATTTGGGGTGTGCCAACAAAGCGGCTTGGAATGGAATATTGGAGCTAATGCCGCGAATAACAAAACCATTCAAGGCTTCGCGCATTTTGGCAATGGCGTCGTTGCGATCTGTGCCGTGCACGATCAACTTGGCGATCATGGAGTCGTAGAACATGGGGATCTCGCCACCATCTTGCACGCCTGTATCCACACGCACACCCAAGAGGTCTTGCGTGTTGGACTGGAACATGGTTTGCACAGGCGTTTGGAATCGCACCAAGCGGCCTGTCGAAGGCAAGAAATTGCGGAAGGGATCTTCAGCATTGATACGGCACTCAATGGCCCAGCCGTTGCGCTTCACATCGGCTTGTGTGATGGGCAACTTCTCGCCGTTGGCCACACGAATCATCATCTCCACCAAGTCAACGCCCGTGATGGCTTCGGTGACGGGGTGCTCCACTTGCAAGCGCGTGTTCATCTCTAGGAAGTAGAAGCTTTGGTCTTTGCCGACCACAAACTCAACCGTGCCTGCAGATTGGTACTTCACAGCTTTGGCCAAGGCCACCGCTTGCTCACCCATGGCTTTGCGTGTGGCATCGCTGATGAAAGGTGACGGCGCTTCCTCAATCACTTTTTGGTGACGACGTTGAATAGAGCACTCGCGCTCGTTCAAGTAAATCACATTGCCATGGCTGTCGCCCAAGACTTGAATTTCAATGTGACGGGGCTCTTCTACAAACTTCTCAATGAAGACGCGGTCATCGCCAAAGGAGTTGCGTGCTTCGTTGCGGCAAGACGTGAAACCTTCAAAGGCTTCTTTGTCATTGAAGGCGACGCGCAGACCTTTGCCACCGCCGCCAGCAGAGGCTTTGATCATGACGGGGTAGCCAATGCCCTTGGCAATTTCCACAGCCTGCTCGGCTGTGTCAATGGCATCGTTGTAACCAGGAATGGTGTTGACCTTGGCTTCGTTGGCCAATTTCTTCGAGGCAATTTTGTCGCCCATGGCGGCAATCGAGAAGTGGCGTGGGCCAATGAAGGCAATGCCCTCGTCTTCACAGCGCTTGGCAAAGGCTTCGTTTTCAGACAAGAAACCGTAGCCAGGGTGAATGGCTTGTGCGCCTGTCGATTTGGCAGCAGCAATGATTTTGTCGGCCACCAAATAGGACTCGCGCGATGGCGCGGGGCCCAACAACACGGCCTCATCGGCCAGCATCACGTGGCGTGCTTCTTTGTCGGCTTCGGAATAAACGGCAACCGTGGCAATGCCCATTTTCTTGGCGGTTGCAATGACACGGCAGGCAATTTCACCGCGGTTGGCAATCAAAATTTTGGTAAACATATTTTTTCTCCTAATGGCGTATTCAGTTCAAGCTTTGTCGGTCATGCCACTTAGAGTGGAATGTTGCCGTGCTTGCGCCATGGGTTTTCTACTTTTTTGTCTTTCAACATCACCAATGAACGGCAAATGCGTTTGCGTGTTTCATGCGGTTGAATCACGTCGTCAATGAAGCCGCGTGCACCAGCCACGAAGGGGTTGGCAAAGCGGTCTTTGTACTCAGCTTCGCGTGCTGCCAACTTCACGGGATCGTTTTTGTCTTCGCGGAAAATAATTTCCACGGCGCCCTTCGCACCCATCACCGCAATCTCAGCGTTGGGCCAGGCAAAGTTAACGTCGCCGCGCAAGTGCTTGGACGCCATCACGTCGTAGGCACCGCCATAAGCCTTGCGTGTAATGACCGTGATTTTTGGCACTGTGCACTCTGCATAAGCGTAGAGCAATTTAG
The DNA here is from genome assembly GCF_003063605.1 of Limnohabitans sp. Hippo4. Lineage (NCBI taxonomy): Bacteria > Pseudomonadati > Pseudomonadota > Betaproteobacteria > Burkholderiales > Comamonadaceae > Limnohabitans > Limnohabitans sp. Hippo4. Next base: position 325,336 of record NZ_NESE01000001.1, read on the forward strand.
CACCGTGCTTGATGATGCCGCCGTATTCTTGTGAGGTACCCGGCATGAAGCCAGGCACGTCCACAAATGTCACCACAGGAATACTGAAGGCATCGCAGAAGCGCACAAAGCGTGCCGCTTTGATGGAGCTCTTGATGTCCAAGCAACCGGCCAAGACCAAAGGCTGGTTGGCCACGATGCCCACAGTTTGGCCGGCCATGCGGGCAAAACCGATCAGGATATTTTTGGCGTAGTCGGGCTGGAGTTCAAAGAAGTCACCATCGTCCACCGTCTTGGTGATGAGTTCTTTCATGTCGTACGCTTGATTGGCGTTCATCGGCACCAAGGTGTCCAAGCTCATGTCTTGACGGTCGGTCGGGTCACCACTTGCGCGAACAGGGGCTTTTTCGCGGTTGTTCAGTGGCAAGTAGTTGTACAGACGGCGCAGCATCAGCAAAGCTTCCACGTCGTTTTCAAACGCCATGTCGGCCACACCGCTCTTGGTGGTGTGCGTTAAAGCGCCGCCCAATTCTTCGGCCGTCACTTCTTCGTGCGTCACGGTCTTGACCACTTCAGGGCCCGTCACAAACATGTACGAGCTGTCTTTGACCATAAAGATGAAATCGGTCATGGCGGGTGAATACACGGCACCACCGGCTGAAGGGCCCATGATCATGCTGATTTGGGGAATCACACCGCTGGCCATGGCATTGCGTTGGAACACTTCGGCATAACCGCCCAAAGAAGCCACGCCCTCTTGAATGCGCGCACCGCCCGAATCGTTCAAGCCAATGACCGGAGCACCGACCTTCATGGCTTGGTCCATGATTTTGCAAATCTTCTCGGCATGCGATTCAGACAAGGCACCACCAAACACGGTGAAGTCTTGGCTGTAAACAAAAACCAAACGGCCATTGATCATGCCGTAGCCTGTGACCACACCATCACCAGGAATTTTGTTGTCTTGCATGCCAAAGTCTGTGCAGCGGTGCTCCACAAACATGTCCCACTCTTCGAAGGTGCCTTCGTCTAGCAACACTTCCAGGCGTTCACGCGCCGTGAGCTTGCCTTTGGCATGTTGTGAGTCAATGCGTTTTTGTCCGCCGCCCATGCGAGCCGCAGCGCGTTTAGTTTCGAGTTGTTGAATGATGTCTTGCATGATTTACTTTCTTCACTCCAATACGGGAAATTTCAATTTGTAGGAAAACCAGTTGCTTGATAAGCAGCCAGCAGTTGTCTTGCAGCAGTGGACGCAGGCATTTGGCCTGAAATCACTTTTTGCGAAAGCTCAGGCAACAGTGCTTGCACGCTTGCCTGACCTCGGAAGTTTTGTTTCAAGCCCGCATCAATGCGTTCCCACATCCAGGCTTGAGCTTGCTGTTGTCTGCGATGTTCAAATTTGTGGTTTGCTTGTTGCAGGCGCTTGAACTTTTGTACGCGATGCCAAAAACTGTCAACGCCTTGATTGAGCAGTGCACTGATTTGCAACACTTCAGGATGCCAAATGTCTTCGTTGTAGTGCGCATGATCGTGGTTGCCGTGCAAGCCCAACAAACGCAATGCGCTGGTAATTTGCGCTTCGGCGCGCGTCGCAGCTGAAGTGTCAATGTCGGCTTTGTTGATCACCACCAAATCGGCCAATTCCATCACGCCTTTTTTAATGGCCTGCAAATCGTCACCGGCGTTTGGCAACTGCATCAGCACAAACATGTCAGTCATGTTGGCCACAGCGGTTTCGCTCTGGCCTACCCCAACGGTTTCCACAATCACCACGTCGTAGCCTGCTGCTTCGCACACCAACATGGCTTCACGCGTTTTCTCAGCCACGCCGCCCAAGGTGCCACTCGAAGGGCTGGGGCGAATGTAGGCTTTCTCGTGAACGCTCAGGTGCTCCATGCGCGTTTTGTCGCCCAAGATTGAGCCGCCAGAAACGGTGGACGAAGGGTCGATGGCCAGCACAGCCACACGATGACCTTGTGCAATTAAGAACAAGCCCAACGCTTCAATGAAAGTGGATTTACCGACGCCCGGCACGCCACTAATGCCTAAGCGAAAGGACTTGCCTGAATGGGGCAACAATCCCGTGAGCAGTTCATCCGCTTGCACACGGTGTGCAGGCAGAGTGGACTCGAGCAAGGTGATGGACTTGGCCATGGCACGGCGTTGAACCGCCGGCTGTCCCTGCAACACACCTTGCATGAGGTCTTGAGGGCTCAACCTAAAGCCTTTTTAATTTGCTCCAAAACATCTTTGGCGCTGGCTGGAATAGGGGTGCCGGGGCCGTAGATGCCCTTCACGCCGGCTTCGTATAGGAAGTCGTAGTCTTGACGCGGAATGACACCGCCCACAAACACGATGATGTCATCGGCGCCCTGCTTCTTCAATTCGGCAATGATGGCTGGCACCAAAGTTTTGTGACCTGCAGCCAAAGTTGAAACGCCTACCGCGTGTACATCGTTTTCAATGGCTTGACGCGCGCACTCTTCCGGTGTTTGGAACAAGGGGCCCATGTCCACGTCAAAGCCCAAATCGGCAAAGGCCGTAGCCACCACTTTGGCGCCACGGTCGTGACCGTCTTGACCCAACTTGCTGATCATCACGCGAGGACGACGACCCTTGGCGTCGGCAAATTCGTTGATTTCTTTTTTCAGTTGATCCCAACCTTCGGCTGAGTCGTAAGCAGCAGCGTACACACCGGTCACCTTTTGTGTATCGGCGCGGTGGCGCCCAAAAACTTTTTCCAATGCATCAGACACTTCGCCCACCGTGGCGCGCAAGCGAATGGCTTGAATGCTGAGGTCGAGCAAGTTGCCTTGGCCGCTTTCGGCCGAGGCTGTGAGTGCGTCCAACGTGGCTTGCACTTTGGCGTTATCGCGCGTGGCGCGGATTTTCTTCAAGCGTTCAATTTGGCCGTCGCGTACTTTGACGTTGTCGATGGCCAGAATGTCAATTGGATCTTCTTTGGCCAACTTGTATTTGTTCACACCCACAATGACGTCTTTGCCAGAGTCAATGCGAGCTTGCTTCTCGGCCGCGGCTGCTTCAATTTTGAGCTTGGCCCAACCGCTGTCCACCGCCTTGGTCATGCCGCCCATGGCTTCCACTTCTTCAATGATGGCCCAGGCTTTGTCGGCCATCTCTTGCGTCAGCGATTCCATCATGTAGCTGCCAGCCCAAGGGTCAATCACGTTGGTGATGTGCGTTTCTTCTTGAATGATCAGCTGGGTGTTGCGAGCAATGCGCGAGCTGAACTCGGTAGGCAAGGCAATGGCTTCATCAAAGCTGTTGGTGTGCAAAGACTGCGTGCCACCAAACACCGCCGCCATGGCTTCAATGGTGGTGCGCACCACATTGTTGTAGGGGTCTTGCTCGGTGAGTGACCAGCCAGAGGTTTGGCTGTGCGTGCGCAACATGAGGCTCTTGGGGTTCTTAGCATCGAAGCCCTTCATGATGCGGCACCACAGCAAACGCGCGGCCCGCATCTTGGCAATTTCCAAATAGAAATTCATTCCCACCGCCCAGAAGAAGGACAAGCGGCCTGCAAAATCATCGACGTCCATGCCTTTGGCGATGGCGGTTTTGACATACTCTTTGCCGTCGGCCAAGGTGAAGGCCATCTCGAGGGCCTGATTGGCACCGGCCTCTTGCATGTGATAACCCGAAATGGAAATTGAGTTGAACTTCGGCATGTTCTTGGCCGTGTACTCAATGATGTCGCCAATGATTTTCATCGACGGCTCTGGCGGATAGATGTAGGTGTTGCGCACCATGAACTCTTTCAGAATGTCGTTCTGAATGGTTCCCGACAATTTATCTTGGCTCACGCCCTGCTCTTCAGCGGCCACCACGTAACCTGCCAGCACGGGCAACACCGCGCCGTTCATGGTCATTGACACAGACACCTTGTCGAGGGGAATCTGGTCAAACAAAATCTTCATGTCTTCGACAGAGTCGATGGCTACACCGGCTTTGCCCACATCGCCCGTAACGCGAGGATGGTCGGAGTCGTAACCGCGGTGTGTTGCCAAGTCGAAGGCTACTGACACGCCTTGACCGCCGGCTGCCAAAGCCTTGCGGTAGAAAGCATTGGATTCTTCTGCCGTAGAAAAACCTGCGTACTGACGAATGGTCCAAGGACGTACGGAATACATGGTGGCTTGAGGGCCACGCAAGAACGGCTCGAAGCCAGGCAAGGTGTTGGCGTACGGCAATGTCGCTGTGTCTTCGGCCGTGTACAAAGGCTTGACGGAGATGCCGTCAGGCGTTTTCCAATTGAGGGCTTCGACATTGCCGCCGGGCGCAGACTTCTGCGCTGCACGCATCCAATCTTCGAGTTGTGCGTTCTTGAATTCGTTCTTGGGCTGGGTCATGTCACGGGGTCCTCAATATGATTCATAATTATTGATGCAAAATATTGTACTTGCCTTACAATCCGCCAAACGGCCCACTTTAGGCCAATTTTCACGATTTAGCCACCATGCCTGCCCTGTCTGCCGTCCCGTCTTTGGCGCCACGTGCGCTCTATGAAGAAGTTGCCGAACTGATCCGGCAGCGCATCTTCAGCCGCGAGCTTGAGCCTGGCAGCTGGATTGACGAGCTTCAAATTGCCAAGGCTTATGGCATCAGCCGCACCCCCCTCCGGGAGGCCTTGAAAGTATTGGCCGCTGAAGGCCTGGTCACCATGAAAGTGCGCCGCGGTGCCTATGTCACCGAGGTTTCAGAAAAAGATCTGCGGGATGTGTATCACCTGCTCAGCCTTTTAGAAAGCGATGCGGCTGCGGTGGTGGCCCAAACCGCCTCCCCTGCAGACTTGAAGAAACTGCAATCACTCCATGCCGAGCTAGAAGCAGCTGGCAAACCTGGCAAAGAAAAACACGACAAGTTTTTTGAAGTGAACGAAGCGTTTCACATGTGCTTGTTGGAGCTGGCTCAAAACAAATGGCGTGACCAAATGGTGGCCGACTTGCGCAAAGTGATGAAACTCAACCGTCACAACTCGCTCTTTAAGACCGGCCGCATTACCGAGTCGTTGGCTGAGCATCAGGCCATCATGGCAGCTCTCAATGCCAAAGACCCTGTGGCAACTGCCGCAAGAATGCAAGCGCATTTCGCCAATGGCCTGATGGCGGCTAGCGCTAGCCCTACCTGAATCCAATCTCACCCAACATTGGGAGGCTTGAATTAAGCAGGCACCTCTGCACCCTTGGCCAGGGCCACTCTTGCAACGGCCATCACTTCGCGAGGCTGCATCGGCTTGAGTTTGTGATTGCTCCAAACTTGACGCCACAAACGCCCACCTCGTTGGCCATGGTAAAGCCCTAACATGTGCCTTGCGATGGCATACCAAGGACAGCCGTCTTCTTTAAACGCACGCTCCATGTAGGTCACCATGGCTTCTTCAACCGCTTCGCGCGTGATACTTGATTCAGCTGAATTGAAAAACTGCGCATCCCAAGTGGTTAAGAGCCAAGGGTTGTAATAAGCCTCACGGCCAATCATGACGCCGTCGACCTCATTTAAGTGTTCTGCTATTTGGTCATTGCGCGTGATACCGCCATTGATGGCAATGGTGAGCGACGGAAAATCTTTCTTAAGCTGGTAAGCCAACTCATAACGCAACGGTGGAATTTCGCGATTCTCTTTGGGCGACAAACCTTGCAACCACGCATTGCGCGCATGAACGATGAAAACACTGCAGCCTGCGTCTTTAACTGTGCCCACAAAATCGCGAACAAAGTCGTAGCTTTCAATTTGGTCGATGCCAATGCGGTGCTTAACGGTCACGGGAACAGACACCACATCGACCATGGCCTTGACGCCATCGGCCACCAACGGAGGCTCGTTCATGAGGCATGCACCGAAAGCGCCGCGCTGCACACGATCGCTGGGGCAACCGCAGTTCAAGTTGATTTCGTTGTAGCCCCATTGCTCTCCTAGCTTGGCGGCGAAGGCCAGGTCGGCGGCATCGCTGCCGCCGAGTTGCAAAGCCACGGGATGTTCTTCTGCGTTGAAGCGCAAATGACGCTCAACACTGCCGTGTCGCAAAGCGCCCGTAGTGACCATCTCGGTGTAAAGCAAGGTGTGTTGCGTTAGCAAACGATGGAAATACCGGCAATGCCGATCGGTCCAGTCCATCATGGGCGCAACTGACAGGCGCCAAGGACTTATTGAGGGTATAGAAGAATCAATCACAGCCCAATCATAATTAATAAATGCAAGCTATAAAAAAACCCCGCCGAAGCGGGGTTCTGTCACAAGGCATCAAGTGCCAAGTGCTGGGATCAACCCATGTGCAAACCGCCGTTGACGGAGAAGTCTGCGCCAGTGGCGTAGCCACCTTCTTCAGACGCCAACCAGGCAATGATGGATGCAATTTCGCTGGGCTCGCCCAAACGCTTCACAGGCACTGTGGCCACAATTTTCTCAAGCACATCAGGACGGATGGCCTTGACCATGTCGGTACCAATGTAGCCTGGGCTGACTGTGTTGACTGTGACGCCTTTGGTGGCCAACTCTTGCGCCAAGGCCATTGAGAAACCGTGCATACCCGCTTTGGCAGCGGAGTAGTTGGTTTGACCTGCTTGACCCTTTTCGCCGTTCACCGATGAAATGTTGACAATGCGGCCCCAGCCCTTTTCAACCATGTCAGCCACCACTTGCTTGGTCACGTTGAACATGGAGTTGAGGTTGGTCTCAATCACAGCATCCCAATCTTCACGGGACATTTTCAAGAACATGCGGTCTTTGGTGATGCCTGCGTTGTTCACCAGCACATCAATGGTGCCGTGCTCTGCTTTGGCTTTGGTGAAGGCTTCAACCGTTGAATTCCAATCACCCACATTACCCACTGACGCATAGAACGTAAAGCCCAAAGCTTTTTGTTCATCAAGCCATTTGGTGAAATCACGCGTGGGGCCACAACCCGCGATCACTTTGAAACCCTCTTTGTGAAGGCGCTGGCAAATGGCGGTTCCGATGCCACCCATACCACCTGTGACGTAAGCTACTTTTTGACTCATGGTTTGTCTCCTTAAAAATGAGTTTTAGTTTTTGAAAATTTATCGCTCGAGTGTCAATGACACACCCATACCACCACCAATACACAACGCAGCCAAGCCTTTCTTGGCATTTTGGCGCTGCATTTCGTGCAGCAAGGTGACCAAAATACGGCAACCAGACGCACCAATGGGGTGTCCGATGGCAATGGCACCACCGTTCACATTGACGCGTGCAGGATCAATGTCCAAAGCTTTGTTAACTGCGCAAGCTTGTGCAGCAAAGGCTTCGTTCAATTCAAACAAATCGATGTCGCTGGCTTTCCAACCCGCGCGTTGCAAAGCTTTTTGCGATGCAGGTACTGGGCCCATGCCCATGGTGGCGGGGTCTAAACCACTGGTACCAAAAGAAGCAATGCGTGCCAATGGCGTCAAACCTAAAGCAGCGGCTTTCTTAGCAGACATGACCACAACTGCTGCGGCACCGTCATTGATACCCGAGGCATTACCTGCCGTCACTGAACCGGCTTTGTCAAAGGCCGGACGCAAACCCGCCAGAGCTTCAGCGTTGGTTTTTTTGTTGATGAATTCGTCTGTGTTGAAGACCAAAGGATCGCCCTTGCGCTGTGGAATGAGCACATCCACAATTTCATCTTTGAACTTGCCGGCATCTTGTGCAGCACTGGCTTTTTGCTGGCTACCCAGCGCCAATGCATCTTGCATGTCGCGCGTAATGCCATTGGCCTTGGCCACATTTTCTGCCGTGATGCCCATGTGGTATTGGTTGTAGACGTCCCACAGACCGTCAACGATCATGGAGTCGACCATGTTCCAGTTGCCCATGCGCTGTCCGTCGCGTGAACCCGTCAACACGTGAGGAGAAGCGCTCATGTTTTCTTGGCCACCGGCCACCACGATGTCGCTGTCGCCCCAAGCCACGGCTTGAGCCGCCAACATGACGGCTTTCAGACCAGAACCGCACACAGCATTGATGGTCAGTGCCGGTGTTTCTTTGGCAACGCCTGCTTTCATCATGGCTTGACGCGCAGGGTTTTGGCCTGCACCCGCGGCCAACACTTGGCCCATGATGACTTCGCCAATTTGATCCATGCCAAGACCTGCACGTGCGATGGCTTCGCGGATGGCAATGCTGCCCAATTCTGGTGCTGAAACCTTGGCCAGCGAGCCCCCAAATTTTCCCACAGCGGTGCGGGCAGCTGAAACAATAACGATGTCTTCCATGTTGTCTTCCTTTTTTGAATAAGTGAAAATGAATTTGTTTCAAGCACGTGCTTTGACGTACCGTCCTGGTGCAGGTTCAATGGTTTTGGACTTGGCGTCCTTGCCATAGTGCTTGGGCGCAGCAATTTGCTTGCCAGCGTGTGTTTTGAGCCAATCGGACCAGTCGGTCCACCAGCTACCAGGCAATTCTGTTGCGCCTGCAATCCACTCTTGGGCCGTTGCAGGAAACTTGCCATCGTTGCGCAACCAGTGGCTGCGTTTGTTGGCAGCAGGCGGATTGATCACACCCGCAATGTGTCCCGAAGCACCCATGACAAAACGCTTCTTGCCTGGCAGGTGCTGTGTGGATGCGTAAGCACCACCAATGGGCACGATGTGATCTTCGCGTGAGCCATAGATGTAAACCGGCATGTTCACTTTGCCGAGGTCAATTCTTTCACCACAAACAGTGACAGCGCCGGGTGTGACAAATTTGTTTTCAAGGTACGTATTGCGCAGGTACCAAGCATAGAACGGACCTGGCAAATTGGTGGAATCGCTGTTCCAATAAAGCAAGTCGAATGGCGGTGGCGACTCACCTTTGAGGTAATTGCCGACCACATAATTCCAAACCAAATCGTTGGGACGCAAGAAGCTAAAGGTTGACGCCAAGTCTTGGCCTTTGAGCAAGCCGCCCTGCCCCATTTGCATTTCACGGAACTTCACAAAGTTCTCGTCAATGAACACATCCAAGACGCCCGTGTCGGTGAAGTCAATGAGGGTGGTTAGGAATGTGGCACTGGCCACTGGCTTCTCGCCACGCGCAGCCAACACGGCCAGCGCATTGCTCAGAATGGTGCCACCCACGCAGAAGCCCAGCGCATTGATTTGCTTTGCACCGGTGATGTCTTGAACTTGTGCAATGGCTTTGATCGCAGCGTTTTCAATGTAGTCGTCCCATGTTTTTTTCGACATGGATTCATCGGGATTGCGCCAACTGACCACAAAAGTTCGATGCCCTTGACTCACGGCGTAGCGAATGAATGAGTTGTTGGGCTGCAAATCCAAGATGTAAAACTTGTTGATGCAAGGCGGAATCAGCAAGAACGGCTTTTCGTAGACCTTGGCGGTGAGCGGCTTGTACTCAATCAATTGAAAATATTCATTTTCAAAAACCACGGCACCTTCGGTAGTGGCAACGTTTTCGCCGACAACAAACTTGCTTTCGTCGGTCATGGACACATGGCCTTGCTGCATGTCATGCAACAAATTCTGAATACCTTTTGCCAAGCTTTCGCCTTTGGTCTCGATGGCCTTTTGTTGCGCTTCTGCATTGAAGGCTAAAAAGTTACTGGGCGCAGATGCGGCAACCCACTGCTCCACCGCAAACTTGATTTTGTTTTGTGTGTGCTCATCGGCTTCTACGGCTTCGGCCAAACCCATCATGGTTTTGGCATTGAGCAAATAGGCGCCTGCGGTAAATGCCGCCATGGGATTGCCCGTCCAAGCATCACTTGAAAAACGACGGTCTTTGATGTCATGCTTAGCTTCCAGCCCGTGATTCCACAATGCAGTGGCCTCTTCAAGATAAGCCGTTTGGATAGCCTTGAGTTTTTCTTGAGAAAAGCTCAAGGGTGTTGCAGCTTTTTCAGCACCGGGCAAAATACCGCCCAAGTCCATGGTTTGAAAAGTTTGCATGGCTTGGCCCCAGCTCTTGGCAAGGTTCTGCTGAAACTCTTCTCCGGCGCGAGACCAAAATTCATGGTTTGAATTTGTCATGTGCACTTCTCCTGTCTTTGAGCATTTTTAATCATGTACATCGTCCCAATCGCCTGGCTCTACGTCGCACTCATGATGAGCGTGGCAGAAGCAACCAACACCAATGGAACTGTCCTTGGAGGCATTCTGACCTTCATTCTTTACGGAATCCTTCCAACTTCAATCATCGTTTACGTGATGTGGGCCCCAAATCGTAAAAAAGCCAGATTAGCAGCGGAACAGGCCCAGAATGAGGCCGCGCAGTTACAAAACGACGACAAAACCAGTCCTAAGCCGTAATCCAGATGTAAGCCGCCATGCGGCCCGAGCCACCTTTGGCCACTGCATCGCGCCTGTGAGAGTGATAAAGCGCTTCTTGTCGATAGGTGCACCAAGGCAAACTGCTGTCATTGCCATGGACCGTCCCAAATCCTGCCAATTTCAAACGCTCCCGCGCTAAACCCGCCAAATTGGCCATGTATTTGGTCGGTGACGTCTTAACAAACAAATTGGCGGGCTTGTCAGTTTTTTCTAACAAACTGCCAAAGGCGGCGAAGACGTCTTCACCCACTTCAAAAGCGGTGGGCCCAATACAGGGACCTAACCAAACCATACAGTCTTGAGGCGCTAAACCATGCGCTTTGGCTGAGTGCGCCAAAGTTTCCACTACACCATGGCCCTCTTGCCCTGCCAAACCACGCCAACCCGCATGCGCACCCGCTACCCACTTGACCGTGGGGTGGCACACCAAAATGGGCAAGCAATCGGCCGCCATGATGGCAAATGCCACACCCGCTTGGGTGGTCCAGGCCACATCCGCTTCGGTGTTGGGCGGCGTCGATGGCGTGACAGCCACACCGTGCGTGCCATGAACTTGCCGCATGTAAACCGCTGGGACACCTAGCGCTTGGTCAACCAAGGCGCGGTTCTGCTGCACGTCTGAGACCTTATCGCCCGACAAAAGGCCTAAATTAAGTTCATTCCAAGGCGCTTTGGAAACTCCCCCTTGTCGGGTGGTCATGAGGGCCCGCACAAAAGGCGGTGCAGGCCAATCAGGCTCAAAACCAATCAATGGCTTACTCTGCATCGGGACAGGCAGAGGGCTGTGCTTTTTGAAATGCTTCCAACTTCATGCAGGCATCAAAGGCACCCATGGTGAGGGGCAAGCCATCAAAGTTCACATCAAAGCGTTTGCCATTGAAAATTTGGGGTACCAAGCAACAATCGGCCATGGTGGGTGTGTTGCCAAAACAATAGGTCGATTTGGGACCCTGTGCCAACTGACGCTCAAAAGCTTCAAGGCCTTCGCGAACCCAGTGGCGGTACCACGTGTTTTTTTGGTCTTCGCTGAGGCCTAATGTCCCCGACAAATATTTCAACACACGCAAGTTGTTGATGGGATGAATTTCACAAGCAATGGACTGCGCCAAAGCCCTCACGCGAGCGCGGCCCAAAGCATCTTGGGGCAACAAGGCTGGCGTGGGATGCGTTTCATCCAAATACTCCATGATGGCCAATGACTGACTTAAATGCTCGCCATCGACCACCAAATTGGGCACCAAATTGTCTGCAGCCACTGCGCTGTAACCAGGCAACTTGTGCTCGCCCTTGGCAATGTGAACCGCGATATATTCATAGGGCAAGCCCTTCAACTGAAGTGCAATGCGAACGCGAAATGAAGCAGAAGATCGGAAGTAGTTGTAAAGTTTCATAAGCATTAGCATAAACTGGAAACATGTCCGCCGACACCCCTCAACCCCACTTGCCTTGGATTGAAAGCCAAGATCCTTTACCCCCGGTCGAAACCGCTTGGGGTAAGGACTCTGAGGCACCTGGTTTATTGGCAGCGGGCGCAGACCTTGGCGTTAACAGGTTGCTAGAGGCTTATGGTCAAGGTGTGTTTCCTTGGTTTAACCCCGATCAGCCTGTGTTGTGGTGGAGTCCAGACCCGCGCATGGTTCTTCAAATTAAAGATTTCAAATTGCACCGGTCACTGCGCAAAACGCTGGCTCGTTACGCGGCGCATCCCCAGTTTGAATTGTGTTTTGACCGATCATTTGACCAAGTGATTGAGGCTTGTTCGCAGAGTCCCCGCGAAGGACAAAATGGCACCTGGATCGTACCGGCCATGGTCGATGCCTACAAAGCATTGCACCAAGCAGGTCATGCCCACAGCGTTGAAACATGGTTGGACGGCAAGTTGGTAGCCGGTCTGTATTTTGTTTGCATTGGACGTGCTGTTTTTGGTGAGTCCATGTTCAGCACCATCAGCGATGGCTCCAAAATGGCCTTGGCCGCCCTGGTTCAAGTGTGCGAGCATCAAGGTGTTGTGGCAATCGATTGCCAACAAAACACCGCCCACCTGGCCTCCATGGGCGCCCAAGAAATGTCACGCGCTGAATTTTTAGCATTGACGCACACAGCCAAGCATGCACCCAGCCCCGACTGGCAAAATGCCACCATCGATTGGGACCACTGGCGAAGCGGCAAAGCAGCATGACACACCTGAAAGATTTGCCCTTTAGCACGCTGCAGTTTTATGCCACTGCGGCCTACCCTTGCAGTTACTTGGATGCGCGAGAAGCGCGATCGCAAGTTGCCACGCCCAGCCACCTGATTCAAAACGAGGTTTACTCTGATTTGGTGGCCAGAGGTTTTCGGCGCAGTGGTTTGTTCACTTACAGGCCTTATTGCGATGGGTGCCAAGCCTGCGTGCCCTTGCGCGTGCTGTGTGACGAATTCAAACCTGACCGCAGTCAAAAGCGTGCCTTGAAAAAACATCAAGATCTGGTGGCCAAGGTGTCACGACTGGGCTTTGAGTCAGAACACTACGACTTGTATTTGCGCTACCAAAACAGCCGGCACGAAGGTGGCGGCATGGACCAAGACAGCGTGGAGCAGTACAAGCAATTTTTATTGCAAAGCCGCGTTAACTCGCGCCTGGTTGAGTTTCGTGAACCCACGATCGATGGCGGCTTGGGTGAACTCAAAATGGTCAGCATTGTGGATGTTTTGAACGACGGCTTGTCGGCCGTTTACACGTTCTTTGACCCCGATAAAGAAGCGAGCTTTGGCACTTACGGTGTGCTGTGGCAAATCAAGCAAGCCCAATCTTTGGGGCTCCCCTATGTTTACCTAGGCTATTGGATTGGGGCCAGCCCCAAAATGCAATACAAAGAACGCTTTAGCCCCCATGAGCGCTTGATGAACGGCCAATGGCGCCGTCATTTCAAATCACCTCACGATTAGGCTACCCAAAGCCAATTTCATCTTGTAAAATCAAATTTCGCAATGTCTTCACATCGTGAAGGCCCCTTCGCTTTCAAAAAGACCGAGGTTAAGTCCCATGAGAAAAGCTGAAGCACCCACACCGGCTGTCCCCACCATTCAAGTCATTGAGCGACTGTTTTCACTCATGGATGTTTTGGCATCCAGGGAAGACGCCATCTCACTGAAAGAAATCAGCGAAAAAACGGGCCTGCACCCGTCCACAGCGCATCGCATTTTGAATGACCTCACCATTGGCCGTTTTGTAGACCGCCCCGAGCCAGGCAGCTATCGACTGGGTATGCGTTTGCTTGAACTGGGCAACATGGTCAAAGCACGACTGAACGTGCGCGATGCGGCGCTTGCACCCATGCGCGACTTGCACAAACTGATTCAGCAACCCGTCAACCTCAGCATGCGCCAAGGTGATGAAATTGTGTACATCGAGCGCGCTTACAGCGAGCGTTCTGGCATGCAAGTGGTGCGTGCCATTGGCGGTCGTGCGCCTCTGCACCTCACCTCGGTTGGCAAGTTGTTCTTGTCGGTGGATGAGCCGATGAAAGTGCGCAGCTACGCAACACGAACAGGCCTCAGTGGTCACACCAAAAACAGCATCACCCAATTGCCAGTGCTAGAGCGAGAGCTTTCCAAAGTTCGCCAATACGGCATTGCACGTGACAACGAAGAACTCGAATTGGGTGTTCGCTGTATTGCCGCAGGTATTTACGATGACCAAGGCAAATTGCTTGCGGGGTTGTCAATCTCGGCGCCTGCAGATCGACTGGATGAAGCCTGGCTACCCAAGCTGCAAGCTACGGCTGAAGGCATTTCACACGCCTTAGGCTACAAAGCTTAAAGGAAAAGCCCGTCAATGACGGGCTTTTTGTTGGGCAACGTGATTAGCATTGGCGTGCAGACTCAGCCTGCTGAATTGACGGATGCCACGACGTGACGTGCTTGGTTTGTTTCAACCCAACGGCGCACACGCTCTGCGTCGGCGATGCGACTGAGTTTGCCCGCTGAATCCAAGAACACCATGATCAATTTACGACCCGACACCTTGGTTTGCATGACCAAGCACTGGCCAGCTTCAGAGATATAACCTGTCTTTTGCAAACCGATGTCCCAATTGGGGCTCTTCACCAAACGGTTGGTTGTGTTGTATTGCAAAGTGCGGCGGCCCACGGCCACTTCGCGACCTGGCGATGTCGACAATTCACGCAGCAAAGGAACGTTGTAGGCAGCACCTACCAGCACAGCCAAATCGGTGGCACTGGATTGGTTGCGGCTAGACAAGCCGGTAGGCTCAACGTAGTGCGTTGAGCTCATGCCCAAACCACTTGCGCGATCGTTCATGGCTTTGACAAAGGCTGACAAACCACCTGGATAAGTACGACCCAGCGCATGGGCTGCTCGGTTCTCGCTGGACATCAAGGCCAAATGCAACAAGTCACCACGGCTGAGAACAGATCCAACTGCCAATCGAGATGAACTGCCCTTTTCGGTGTCCACATCCTCTTGCGTAATGGTGATCATGTCGCTGTGTGGCAAATTCGCATCGCTGATGACCAAGCCCGTCATGAGTTTGGTCAAAGAGGCAATGGGCAAAACGGCTTGATCGTTTTTACGCAGCAAAACTTCGTGTGTGTCTTGGTCAATCACCAGCGCCACACTGGAGCGCAGGTCGAGGGCATCACCACTTTGATGCAGACCTGCAACACGGCCATAGGAAGGTCGCGTGTCAACCGGTTTGGCTTTGGCAACTTTGCGCGCTTTAGGCGCAGGTTTGGCGGCCTGTTGGGAGGCTTTGCTGGAATTAGCAGGCTTTCGAGCCTTTTCGCCGTCAGCCGCGAAAGATGAGATAGACATCAGGGCCATGATGCACACAGGCACGCAAAGGCTAATGAAACGGCGGGTGACCAAGCGATTTAGTGGAGTCAAAGCGGTACTTTCAATGCCCAAAATCAATCAGAATTTGGCGAGTGTAATAGAAACTTCCGACAGTGTACATAAATAAAAAAAATCGCGCAAGATCAATACCTTGCGCGATCTTCTTGAAGACGTTTTTCAGTCTACTGGCTTCTAGGCTTTAACCTTGTGCCGCAACCCGGTCGGCCTTGCTTTGAAGCTTGTTCAAGGCGCTCAAGTAGGCTTTGGCAGAGGCGACGATGATGTCGGGGTCTGAACCTACGCCGTTCACCACGCGACCACTGTTTTGCAGGCGAACCGTGACTTCCCCTTGGCTTTCGGTCGATCCGCTGATGGCGTTGACGGAGTAAAGCACCATTTCTGCCCCACTTTCAACGATGGATTCAATGGCTTTGAGAGAAGCATCGACGGGGCCGTTGCCATCGGACTTGCCATGGACTTCTTTGCCTCCCATGGTGAACACGATGGTCGCTTGTGGTTTTTCGCCAGTTTCACTGTGTTGCGCCAAAGACACAAAAGCGTACTGTTCTTTGTCCTGAGTAACGCTCTCTTCGCTGACCAAAGCCAAGATGTCCTCGTCAAAAATTTCACTCTTGCGATCGGCCAATTCTTTGAATCGGGTGAAAGCAGCATTCAACTCGGATTCACTTTCAAGCACCACACCCAACTCTTGCAAGCGTTGTTTGAAAGCATTACGGCCACTCAACTTACCCAACACAATTTTGTTGGCCGACCAGCCCACATCTTCTGCGCGCATGATCTCGTAAGTGTCACGGGCTTTCAAGACGCCATCTTGGTGAATACCTGACGCGTGTGCAAATGCATTGGCACCCACCACGGCCTTGTTGGGTTGAACCACAAAACCAGTGGTTTGACTGACCATGCGGCTGGCAGCAACGATATGAACCGGATCAATGTTCATCTCAAGGCCGAAATAGTCTTTGCGCGTCTTAACCGCCATGACAATTTCTTCCAAAGAGCAATTACCCGCACGCTCGCCCAATCCATTGATGGTGCACTCGACCTGTCGAGCGCCGCCCAACTTCACGCCCGCCAAACTGTTGGCCACCGCCATGCCCAAGTCATTGTGGCAATGCACGGACCAAATGGCTTTGTCTGAGTTGGGAATGCGCTCACGCAATGTCTTGATGAACTGGCCGTACAACTCAGGCACGGCATAACCGACTGTGTCGGGCACATTGATGGTGGTGGCACCTTCAGCAATCACAGCCTCAAGCACTTGGCACAAGAAGTCCATGTCGCTGCGGTAGCCGTCCTCAGGGCTGAACTCCACATCGGCCACCAAGTTGCGTGCAAAGCGCACGGATTGCTTGGCCTGCTCCAACACTTGCTCGGGTGTCATGCGCAGTTTCTTTTCCATGTGCAATGGGGAGGTGGCAATGAAGGTGTGAATGCGACCACTGTTGGCGCCCTTCAAAGCCTCTGCCGCTCTGGAAATGTCGCGGTCGTTGGCACGCGACAGAGAGCAGATGGTGGAGTCTTTGATGGCATTGGCAATGGCTTGAACCGCTTCAAAGTCACCGTTGGAGCTGGCTGCGAAACCTGCCTCGATCACGTCCACGCGCAATCGTTCCAATTGACGCGCAATGCGCAGTTTTTCGTCACGGGTCATGGAGGCACCGGGAGACTGCTCACCGTCGCGCAATGTCGTGTCAAAAATAATCAATTTATCGGCCATGTTTCACTCCTGGTTTGAAAACTTCAAAAAAGCAAATTCAAAATAAAAAAAGCCCGCTGCGGTTGGCAAACGGGCTTGATGGGAAATAGAACAGCGTGCGCTACATATCCCGCCCGAGGGGCGTCAGCAGTAGAGCTAGCAAGTTCAATTTCATGATGCGACTGTATCACAAGTTTTTGAAAACTGCTTACTGGTGTAAACCCCGTTCATCGGGATCTTCTGTGGAAGTGCTGATCACACTGGTTTGTTGCCCTTTAAAGCGGCGCCAGCCGTAGAGGGCGTAACCACTTAAGCCATACAAAACAAACAAGCCAAAGAGCACCATGGGCGGATGAATGTTGACGGCAGCAATGCCCAGGGCAATGAGAACGATCACCACAAAGGGCACGCTCTGCTTCATGCTGACATCTTTGAAACTGTAAAAAGGCACGTTGGTGACCATGGTCAGGCCAGCAAACATGGCCACAACAAACATGGGCCAGGCCATGCTGGCTGCAGAAACTTCGGCATCGGTCATGATGGAAATGAAACCCATGACCAGTGCTGCGGCTGCCGGCGAAGGCAAGCCTTGAAAAAACCGTTTGTCAACGACGGCGGTGTTGACGTTAAAACGTGCCAAGCGCAATGCCGCGCAAGCACAGTAAACAAAGGCAGCAATCCAACCCCAACGGCCGAGCCCCTTCAAAGACCACTCATAGGCAATGAGTGCAGGCGCAGCGCCAAAGGAGACCATGTCGGACAAGGAGTCCATCTGCTCTCCAAAGGCACTTTGCGTATTGGTCATGCGGGCCACACGGCCATCCAGGCTGTCAAGCACCATGGCGCAAAAAACTCCCACGGCCGCCATGTCAAAGCGGCCATTCATGGCCATCACGATGGCATAAAAGCCACCGAACAGGGCTGCCAACGTGAACAAGTTGGGCAGGACGTAAATGCCCTTGCGTGGCTTACGCACTTGTCCAGCTGTATCGGCGTCGTCAGGAGTTTCTATGCCATCGTGCATGCGACAGTTCTTTCTAGTGTGTGGTTCACAAAATCAGTTGCGTGATTTGTCGACCAATTTGTTTTTAGCAATCCAAGGCATCATAGAGCGCAATTGTGCGCCAACAACTTCAATGGAGTGCTCGGAGGTCAAGCGACGACGGGCTGTCATGCTTGGGTAGTTGGTACGGCCTTCCAAAATGAACATCTTGGCGTATTCACCGGTTTGGATGCGCTTCAAAGCATTGCGCATGGCAACACGAGATTGCTCATTGATCACTTCGGGGCCTGTCACGTACTCACCATACTCTGCGTTGTTAGAGATGGAGTAGTTCATGTTGCCAATGCCGCCTTCATAGATCAGGTCAACAATGAGTTTCAACTCGTGCAAGCACTCGAAGTAAGCCATTTCAGGAGCGTAGCCAGCTTCAACCAAAGTCTCGTAACCCATCTTGATGAGTTCGACGGCGCCGCCGCACAAAACAGCTTGTTCGCCGAACAAGTCGGTTTCTGTTTCTTCTTTGAAGTTGGTTTCAATGATGCCGGCCTTGCCGCCACCGTTGGCCATGGCGTAGCTCAGTGCCAATGCACTGGCTTTGCCGCTCTTGTCTTGGTGCACTGCCACGAGGTGGGGCACGCCGCCGCCTTGTGTGTAAGTGTTGCGAACGGTGTGGCCTGGGGCCTTAGGGGCAACCATCCAAACGTCGAGGTCTTCACGGGGCACCACTTGGTTGTAGTGAACGTTGAAACCGTGTGCAAATGCCAAAGAAGCACCTTTTTTGATGTTGGGTTCAACATCGTTGCGGTACACGTCGGCGATTTGTTCGTCGGGCAACAAAATCATGACCACGTCAGCAGCTTTCACTGCATCAGCAACTTCCATGACTGTGAGGCCAGCTTTTTCAACTTTGGGCCAGCTTGCGCCGTTTTTGCGCAAACCCACCACCACTTTCACGCCACTGTCGTTCAAGTTTTGGGCGTGTGCGTGGCCTTGTGAGCCGTAGCCAATGATGGCCACTGTTTTGCCTTTGATGACGCTGAGGTCACAGTCTTTGTCGTAAAACACTTTCATGGGTTCTCTCCTTCAAAAATCGTTCATAAAGTAAATGGGTCAAACGCGAACTGACGCGCTAAGTTAGACGCGCAAAATGCGCTCACCCCGTCCAATGCCACAGGCACCGGTGCGGACTGTTTCAAGAATGGCGCTGCGGTCGATGGCTTCCAAAAACGCATCGTTTTTGGATTGATCGCCCGTCAGTTCCACGGTGTAGCTTTTGTCGGTGACATCGATCACACGACCCCGGAAGATATCGGCCATGCGCTTCATCTCTTCACGTTCTTTGCCCACAGCGCGAACTTTGACCAGCATGAGTTCGCGTTCGGTGTAGGCACCTTCTGTTAAGTCAACCACTTTGACCACTTCAATGAGGCGGTTCAGGTGCTTGGTGATTTGTTCAATGACGTCATCCGAACCCGCGGTTTGAATGGTCATGCGTGACAAGCTGGGATCTTCGGTGGGCGCCACACTGAGAGACTCAATGTTGTAGCCACGTGCGGAGAACAAGCCGACGACCCGCGACAAGGCGCCGGGTTCGTTTTCTAGCAAAACTGCGATGATGTGTTTCATGTGCGATTCCTCTTTTCGCCGCCCTCCCCTGCACACGGTAATGTGCAGGCTTGGCGGTCAATAGATTCTTCTAAAGTTAATTCAAATGATGGCCGTGGTTCAAAGGTCTTCAGGGCTGAGCAACATTTCTGTAATGCCCTTGCCAGCTTGAACCATGGGGAACACGTTTTCGGTGGGGTCTGTTCGGAAGTCCATGAACACCGTGCGGTCCTTCAATTTACGAGCTTCGCGCAAGGCTGGCTCAACATCTTCAGGACGCTCAATGAGCATGCCCACATGGCCATAGGCTTCGGCCAACTTCACAAAGTTGGGCAAGGCGTCCATGTAGCTGTGGCTGTAACGGCCCGAATATTCAATTTGTTGCCACTGACGAACCATGCCCAAGTAGCGGTTGTTCAATGACAAAATTTTGATGGGCGTGTTGTACTGCAAGCAGGTAGAGAGTTCTTGAATGCACATCTGCACAGAACCTTCGCCCGTGACGCAGAACACTTCTGAATCAGGCTTGGCCAATTTGATGCCCATGGCGTAGGGAATGCCCACGCCCATGGTGCCCAAACCACCCGAGTTGATCCAGCGACGGGGCTCGTCAAACTTGTAGTACTGGGCAGCCCACATTTGGTGCTGACCTACGTCAGACGTGATGTAGGCATCGGCATCTTTGGTCATGCCATACAAAGTTTCAATGACTTTTTGGGGCTTGATGACTTCAGTGTTGTTGCTGTCGTACTTCATGCAATCGCGCTTGCGCCAGCCGTCGATGGTGGACCACCAGGCGCCCAATGAATTGTTGTCGGGCTTGAGGCCAGACTCTTTGATCATGGCGATGAGTTCGGTCAACACATCTTTGACGTCGCCCACAATGGGCACGTCCACCTTCACGCGCTTAGAAATGCTAGAGGGGTCGATGTCGATGTGAATGATCTTGCGTTCGTTTTGCGCAAAGTGTTTGGGGTTGCCAATGACGCGGTCATCAAAACGTGCGCCCACCGCCAACAACACGTCGCAATGTTGCATGGCGTTGTTGGCTTCCCAAGTGCCGTGCATGCCCAGCATGCCAAGGAACTTGGGATCGGTGGCGGGATAAGCGCCCAAACCCATCAAGGTGTTGGTGACGGGGTAACCCAACATGTCCACCAAGTGGCGCAACTCGGCTGAGGCGTTGCTCAGCAACACACCGCCACCGGTGTAAATGTAAGGACGCTTGGCGGCCATCAACAACTGAAGGGCTTTGCGAATTTGTCCGCTGTGGCCTTTGCGCACAGGGTTGTAAGAACGCATTTCAACGGTTTCGGGGTAGCCGGTGTAAGGCACCTTGTTGAAAGAAACGTCTTTTGGAATGTCGACCACAACAGGGCCAGGACGACCGCTGCGCGCAATGTGAAACGCCTTCTTCATGACCTCAGCCATGTCGCGAGCGTCTTTCACTAAGAAGTTGTGTTTGACGATGGGGCGTGTGATGCCCACGGTGTCGCACTCTTGGAATGCATCGAGGCCAATGGCGGCAGTGGGCACCTGGCCACTGATGATCACCATGGGAATGCTGTCCATGTAGGCGGTGGCAATACCGGTCACCGCATTGGTCAGGCCTGGGCCTGAAGTGACCAACGCAACACCGACGTCGCCAGTGGCACGCGCATAGCCATCGGCCGCATGAACTGCGGCTTGTTCGTGGCGAACCAGCACGTGCTGAATGGTGTCTTGTTTGAAGAAAGCGTCATAGATGTGCAAGACAGCACCACCTGGGTAGCCCCAGATGTATTTGACGTTTTCGGCTTGGAGCGCTTTAACGAGGATTTCGCCGCCGCGCAATTCTGCGGGGGACGATGAAGCTGCCGCGGCAGCTACGTTGGCCGCATTGGCCATTTCTGTTTTGGAGATTTCCATATTCAACCTTTGTGAATTTCTCTAACGAAAAACCTTGGGTGCTCTTTTGCGGGACTCTTGTGAAGTCGCATCAGAACTTAAGACCACCAACATGAGCCTGCCCGTGTAAGAACCTTGGCCGGATGGTGATCCGTTTGCGTTTTTTCAATTGCAACCCAGCATTATAGGGCCCAGAATGCCATAATCCGACTCGCACAAAATGGGTGCAAGCTGTGGCCACCGAACAAGAACTTTCAGATTTCCTCAAAAACACGGAGAAGCGCGCCTTCAAACGCACGCTGTACCACGTGCGCAACGAGGAGTCGGCCTTGGACATCGTGCAAGACAGCATGATCAAGCTGGCCACCCACTACGGGGACAAACCAGCCGCCGAACTGCCCATGTTGTTCCAGCGGATTTTGTCAAATACCACCCTCGATTGGTTCCGCCGGCAAAAAACCCGAAACGCTTTGTTCTCCAACATGAGCGACTTTGGGAATGACGCAGATGGCGAAGATTTTGACTTTTTAGAGAATTTGGGCGGTTTGGGCGAGCCAGGATTGGGCGAAAGCACCGAGGACCAAACCCATCGGAAACAGGTTTTTCACCAAATTGAGGCAGAAATTCAAGAATTGCCCCCACGTCAACGGGAAGCCTTCCTGCTGCGTTACTGGGAAGAGATGAACCTTTCCGAAACCGCAGCGGCCATGGGCTGCACGGAAGGCAGTGTCAAAACTCACTGTTCTCGGGCTGTTCAGGCGCTGAGCAAAGCACTTCGCGCCAAAGGATTTAACACATGAAAACGCAAGCCAATCTCGACATGACACGAGTTGACCGGTTAGGTCAGGCGCTAGCGCGCCGTTTAAACGATCACGCCACAGAATTACCCCACGACATCACAGAGCGTTTGCGCGCCGCGCGCATGCAAGCCTTGGCACAACGCAAACGCGAGCCCGTCCTCAACACTGTTCCACAGCTGGTTGTGGCAGGCGCAAATGGCAACCACCCTCTCGACGAAGGCTTGAACTTGTGGAGTCGTTTGGCATCCGCCTTGCCCTTGATGGCCCTGCTGTTTGGCTTGGCCAGCATTCATGTGTTTCAAAATGAACACCGAACCAACGAAATCGCATCGCTCGACGCCGAACTCCTCACCGATGACCTGCCGCCCGATGCCTACACCGACCCTGGCTTTTTGATTTTCTTGAAGTCCAATCCATCGCCCGCAAAGGTGTCGGATTGAAAATACAAGGCTTTCTCGCCATCGCTTTCAGCCTCATCCTCATGGGGTTGGGCAGTGTGTCTGCGCAAAATGCAAACACCCCTAGCGGCAAGCCGGCAGCTTCGCAAGCGCCACAAGATACGGGTTGGCAAGCCTTAAAACCTCAACAAAAGAAAGCCTTGGCACCCTTGGCCCCCCACTGGTCGCAAATCAGCGTGGCGCAAAAAAACAAGTGGTTGGCCATGTCCAACAATTTCGACAACTTGTCCCCCAAAGAACAAGCCACCCTGCATGAACGCATGGCCGATTGGGCCGCTTTAAGCCCTCAGCAACGGGCGCAAGCTCGCTTGATCTTCAACGAAACCAAAAGCCTGGCCGCTGATGAGAAGAAAACTCAATGGGAGGCTTATCAAGCTTTAAGCCCTGAAGAAAAGAAGAAACTTGCTGCCAAGCAAACCACGGGCATACAAGGGGCCGCTACGGCATCCCAAGCCGCACCACCCAACAAAGTGATTCGCATGCCCAACAAGTCAACGCCTGCAGAAACCCCAGGCAAGTCGACACCGAGCATCGTGATCGATAAAAAAACCCTCCTCCCCACCCCCGTCGTGATTCCAGAAGGCACCTGAGTTGAGCGATTCGCCAAATACAGTTGCGACAGCTGAGCAGACAGCCGCTTCACAAGAACCCTCCCCCTTCGTCACGCCCTCCTTGGGCCGAAGAATGGCTTGTTGGTTGTACGAAGGCATGCTGCTCTTTGGCGTTGTGTTCATCTCAGGCTATTTGTTTGGCACCCTTAGCCAAACCAAACACGCCTTGCACAATCGCCACGGGCTTCAAGCATTTCTATTTTTAGTGTTTGCCATTTACTTCACTTGGCTGTGGTCCAAGGGGCAAACATTGGCCATGAAGACTTGGCATATTCGGGTGTTAGACACATCCGGCCGGCCTTTAACGCAAGCACGCGCATTCTGGCGTTATCTTCTCAGTTGGGTTTGGATTTTGCCCCCTATGTTGATCACAGCCCCCTTCCAATTGCCTGCCACTGAAGTTGCTGTATTGGTTTTGGGTTGGGTCATGGTGTGGGCCGTTTTAAGTCGCTTTCAGTCACGTGGACAATATTGGCATGATGTCTGGGCGGGTACACAATTGGTAGACGTCCAAAAACTGCCAGCACCTTCAACTTCGGCTTCCAACTCATGACCGACTTCAACGTCAATCCTCAAAAAGCACGCAAAGGCTTGTCGCGTATTTTTCATGCGGGCGGCTATTCCCTTGCAGGACTTAAAGCAGGATGGGGCGAAACCGCTTTCAGGCAAGAAGCCATTTTGGCTTGCGTCTTATTGCCACTGGCTTTTTGGCTCGGACAAACGTGGGTCGAAGTGGCTTTGCTGTGTGGCTCTGTCATCTTTGTGATGGTGGTTGAGTTGTTGAACACCGGCATTGAAACGGCCATTGATCGGATTGGCACCGAATGGCACGCTTTGTCCAAACGCGCCAAGGACATGGGCAGTGCTGCTGTGCTGCTCAGCCTGCTGCTGTGTCTGGGCATCTGGGCTGCGGCCATCTGGAAATTCATACATGGCTGAGCCCGCATTCTCCTTGTGCGTTTACTGTGGCTCTAAGGAAGGCGATCAGCCTGAATTTGCGGCGTCAGCCGTCCAAGTGGGTCAATGGATTGGTCAGCATGGCGGTCAATTGGTGTACGGAGGCGGCCGAAACGGCCTGATGGGCATTGTGGCCAATGCCACCTTGGCAGCAGGCGGCAGGGTTGTCGGCGTCATTCCCCGTGCCCTGGTTGAAAAGGAATGGGCACACACCGAATGCACAGAGTTGCACATCGTTGAAACCATGCACGAGCGCAAACAATTGATGGCCGAACGTGCCGATGCTTTTCTGGCCTTGCCAGGCGGCATCGGAACTTTTGAAGAGTTTTACGAAGTTTGGACATGGCGCCAGCTGGGCTATCACAACAAGCCCATTGGCCTGCTGAATTTGAATGGCTATTACGACACCATGCTGAGTTTTCTCAATTCAGTGGTGACACACGAATTCATGGGCTCTTGGCAAATGGACTTGATCCAAACCCATTCAGATGCCAAACAACTGCTGCCCAATTTAGTCCAGGCTGCAGCCCTGCCCACGCCCTTTCAAAGCGAGTCCATTTAACCCCGCCCTTCCAGTTGTGCAAAAAAAAACGCCGCAGACTGCAGCGTTTTTGGGGGCAGGATCAACAGCTCACTTGACCCATTGGCCTTGATGTTTAAACTGCATCGTCGTCCAGTTCACCCGTGCGAATGCGAATGACGCGCTCAACGGAAGTGATGAAGATTTTGCCGTCGCCAATTTTGCCGGTACGGGCCGCTTTCACGATGGCATCCACGCAACGCTCAACGTCGTCGTCTTTCACAGCCACTTCCACTTTGACCTTGGGCAAGAAATCAACGACGTACTCGGCACCGCGGTACAACTCTGTGTGTCCTTTTTGACGGCCAAAGCCTTTCACTTCTGTCACGGTCAAGCCAGTGACGCCGCATTCGGCCAGGCCTTCGCGAACTTCTTCCAATTTGAAAGGCTTGATGATGGCTGTGATTTGTTTCATGAAATAGTCCAGACTGAAAAAATTAAGCTCGGAATCGATTGGTTATAGGATAACGCCAATCTTTGCCAAAACTGCGGTGCGTGACACGAATTCCAACCGGCGACTGGCGTCGCTTGTATTCGTTCAGTTTAATCAAGCGGGTCACTTTCTCCACATCGGCGCGTTCAAACCCATCGGCCTCGAGGGCATGAATGCCCTCGTCGTTTTCCATGTAACGCCGCACAATGGCATCGAGCACTTCGTAAGGTGGCAAGCTGTCCTGGTCTTTCTGATCCGCGCGAAGCTCGGCACTGGGCGGCCGGGTGATGATGCGCTCTGGGATGGGGTTGGCACCCGTGCCATAGGGATCGTGCTTGTTACGCCACTCGGCCAAGTGAAAAACTTGTGTCTTGACCACATCCTTGATGACGGCAAAACCACCCGCCATGTCGCCATACAAAGTGCAATAACCCGTGGCCATTTCGCTCTTGTTGCCGGTGGTCAGTACGATGGCGCCCGTCTTGTTGGACAAAGCCATCAGCAAAGTTCCGCGAACCCGAGCTTGAATGTTCTCCTCAGTGGTGTCCTCGGCCAAGCCCTTGAACTGGTCAGACAATGCCGATTTAAAGCCTTCAAACAATGGCGCTATGGCGATTTCGTCGTAACGCACGTTCAGGCGTTTGACCATGTCGCGGGCATCCAACCAGCTGATGTCTGCCGTGTAAGGCGACGGCATCATGACGGCGTGGATTTTGTCAGCACCAATGGCATCGACGGCCAGCGCCAAAACCAACGCGGAATCGATGCCACCGGACAGGCCCAGAATGGCCCCCGGAAAACCGTTCTTGCCCAAATAGTCTCGAATGCCCAAGACCAAGGCGTGCCAAAGATCTTCTTCCCAGGTGCTCTCGGGCACGATTTCGCGGCCAGACAAGCGGAGCCCCTGCGTTGCGCCATCCGCTTTCAGATCGATGTATTGCAAACACTCTTGGAAAGCAGGCGCCCTGGCGACCACTTTCGCATTGGCATCGATGGCAAATGAACGGCCCTCAAAAATCACCTCATCTTGTCCGCCAACTAGATGTGCATAAACAAGGGGTAGCTGACAATCTTTCACGCGCTGGCTCATTTGAACTTCGCGCTCTAGCCCTTTGCCGACATGAAATGGAGAGGCATTGAGCACGAGCAAGGCTTGTGCGCCAGCTTCACGCGCTTTTTGGGCGGGCGCCTCAAACCAAGCGTCCTCGCAAATCAGCAATCCCAACTTAAGGCCAGCCACCTCAAAAACACATGGCTGTTGGCCAGGTGTGAAATAGCGACGCTCATCGAACACTTGGTAGTTGGGCAACTCTTGCTTGGCATAGCTGGCCACAACCTGCCCTTCGCACAACACAGAAGCCCGGTTGAAGCGCTGCGTGATGGCCACACTTTTGCTTTGAATGCCGCCGCCCTGAGGGTGGCCCAGCACCACATGCATGCCCTTTAACCCAGCCAGCTCACGGGCCACTGTTTTCAGGGCATCATCGCAGGCATCGATGAAGGCGGGTCGTAACAGCAAGTCTTCAGCGGCATAGCCACAAATGGCCAACTCGGGCGTGACCAAGACGCGTGCACCCTGAGCATAGGCTTGGTGAGCCGCGTCGATGATTTTGCGGGCATTGCCCGTCATGTCACCCACCACAAAGTTGAGTTGGGCAATACAAAGTTGAAGGGTCATACAGGTGCAGGAATTCAGTTCCAACAATTATGTCATCGCGGTGCAGGATTCCATGCGAAATATCACTGCGTCTGCATGGGATTCTTTGTTGGCTTCTCAATCTGAACCCACACCCTTCATGCGGCACGCCTATCTGTGCGCCATGGAAGAAAGTGCCTCGGCTTGCCCAGAAACAGGCTGGACACCTCAAGTTATCTGCCTATACCGCCCTAACGCAAGCCCAGAAACTGGTTTGGCCGCAGCAGCCGTGCTCTATGTCAAACCCCATTCCTATGGTGAATACGTGTTTGACTGGGCTTGGGCCGATGCCTATCACCGCCACGGCTTGGATTACTACCCCAAGGCTGTGGGTGCCGTGCCCTTCACGCCCGTTCCTGGCTCTCGCCTTTTGGCCGATAGCAAAGAGAGCAAGGCCACCTTGATTCAAGCCATGGTGCAAATGGCCCAAGACGCCAAGTGGTCATCTGTGCATGTTTTGTTTTTGTCAGGCGACGACCTGCAAGCCACTGAGGAGGCGGGCTGGCTCGAGCGGCATACCGTTCAATTTCATTGGCACAACGCTCAATACGAAGACTTTGATCATTTCTTGGCCAGCTTGAATCAAGAAAAGCGCAAGAAGATTCGGCAAGAACGGCGAAAAGTGCTTGAAGCTGGCGTGACCTTCAAAACCCTGCGTGGCCAAGAGATTCAAACTCAAGACTGGGACTTTTTCTACAAGTGCTACGCGCAAACCTATTTTGAACACGGTAACGCACCTTATTTGAGCCGTGATTTTTTTCAACGCATGCAAGACACGATGCCCGAGAACTGGGTGCTGTTCATTGCCGACAAAGATGGCCAGCGAATGGCCTGCAGCCTGATCGCCATTCAAGGTGATGTCGCCTATGGCCGCTATTGGGGCGCTTTGGAGCGTGTTGACTGTCTGCACTTTGAGGCTTGCTACTACCAGCCGATTGCCTGGTGCATCGCCAATGGCTTTGTCCGCTTTGAAGGCGGCGCGCAAGGTGAGCACAAAATGGCCCGCGCTTTGCTGCCCGTCAAAGCCAGCAGCGCGCACTGGTTGGCGCATCCCAGTTTTGCGGATGCGGTAGAGCGCTATTTGGAAAAAGAAGGCCGCGGTGTTGCGGCCTATTTGGAAAACTTAGAAGCCAGATCACCCTTGAAAAAGGGCTGAGCTGGCACCCTGAACCCATGGCGAGTTCAAGGTACAGCTTGCGCCTGATTAGGCGTTGGCTTTTTGGTAGTTGGCGATGCCGTCCAAGATTTCTTTCTTAGCAGACTCTGGGCCTTCCCAACCCAAAATCTTGACCCATTTGCCCTCTTCCAAATCTTTGTAGTGCTCAAAGAAGTGGGCAATGGTTTTCAAACGCAAGGGGTTCAAATCTTCAGGCTTTTGCCATTGTGTGTAGATCGACAAAATTTTGTCGGTTGGCACAGCCAAGACCTTGCCGTCTTCACCGGCTTCGTCTTGCATTTTCAAAATACCAATGGGACGGCAAGGCACCACCACACCGGGAATCAAGGGCACGGGTGTGATCACCAACACATCGACAGGGTCGCCGTCGCCGCTGATGGTTTTGGGCACATAGCCATAGTTGGTGGGGTAATGCATGGCCGTGCTCATGAAGCGGTCGACAAAAATAGCGCCAGTGGCTTTGTCCACTTCGTATTTCACGGGGTCGGCATTCATCGGGATTTCGATGATGACGTTGAATTGCTCGGGAACTTTGCTGCCTGGGGTAACGTTGTCTAGGGACATTTTTCTGAAAATTAAAAGAGTTGATTTAAATCTAAGAAGCTTAGGATTAACCCCGATTTTACTTTCACAGGGCTTGCGATTTCGGATCATTGCCCTTTTAATGACTTTGTTGGCCAATCGTCTCCTTCTGGGAGCGAGGAAGCAACGCCGGGAGGTGTTTCTCGAGCGTTGCACCTCCTTTCAGCGGTAACAACTAAGGAGATTGATTTATGACAGGCAATTCAGCGTTGATTTTGGCGCTCGTTTGCGGACTGATCGCCGTAATTTATGGCGTTTGGGCTCGTGGATGGATTCTGGCCCAAGACCCCGGTAATGACCGAATGCAAGAAATTGCAGCCGCGATTCAAGCCGGTGCAGCCGCCTACCTAGCAAGACAGTACAAAACCATTGCCGTGGTGGGCGTGGTGTTGGCCATCTTGATGGGCGTTTTCCTTGACATGACCACAGCCATTGGCTTTGTCATCGGTGCGGTGCTTTCGGGCGCTTGTGGCTTTATTGGCATGAACGTTTCGGTGCGTGCCAATGTGCGTACTGCACAAGCTGCCACCAAAGGCATTGGCCCGGCCCTGGACGTTGCGTTCCGAGGCGGCGCCATCACGGGCATGCTGGTGGTGGGCTTGGGCCTATTGGGTGTCACAGGTTTCTACTGGTTCTTGGCAGGTAACGGCAACCTCACGCCCGATGTGAAGCTGTCTGTCATCCTCAATCCCCTCATTGGCTTTGCCTTTGGCTCTTCCCTCATTTCGATCTTTGCCCGTTTGGGCGGCGGCATCTTCACCAAAGGTGCTGACGTGGGCGCCGATTTGGTCGGCAAGGTGGAAGCTGGCATTCCAGAAGACGACCCCCGCAATCCAGCGGTGATTGCCGACAACGTGGGTGACAACGTGGGCGACTGCGCAGGCATGGCCGCCGACTTGTTTGAAACCTACGCAGTGACCTTGATTGCCACCATGGTGTTGGGCTCACTCTTGGTTGCAGGCGCACCTGGCAATGCTGTGATGTACCCGCTTGCCTTGGGTGCGGTGTCCATCGTGGCCTCCATCATTGGCTGCTTCTTTGTCAAAGCTTCACCCGGTATGACCAACGTCATGCCTGCGCTTTACAAAGGTTTGGCCATTGCCGGTGTTTTGTCCTTGATCGCGTTCTACTTCGTCACTATGTGGATCATGCCGGACAACGCCATCGCAGCCAGCGGTAGCCAAATGAAATTGTTTGGCGCGTGTGCTGTGGGCCTAGTATTGACCGCCGCTTTGGTATGGATCACTGAGTTCTATACCGGAACACAGTACAGCCCTGTGCAACACATTGCGCAAGCCTCTACAACGGGTCATGGCACCAACATCATCGCGGGCTTGGGCGTCTCCATGCGCTCGACAGCTTGGCCAGTGATTTTTGTGTGCATTGCCATTGTGGTGTCTTATGGCTTGGCCGGTTTGTATGGCATTGCCGTGGCCGCCATGTCCATGTTGTCGATGGCCGGCATCGTGGTGGCCTTGGACGCCTATGGCCCTATCACTGACAACGCTGGCGGCATTGCCGAAATGGCCGAACTGCCCAGCAGCGTGCGTGACATCACAGACCCCCTGGATGCTGTGGGCAACACCACCAAAGCTGTGACCAAGGGCTATGCCATTGGCTCAGCCGGTTTGGCCTCCTTGGTTTTGTTTGCAGACTACACCCACAAACTGGAAACCTACGGCAAAGCCATCACCTTTGACCTGTCCGACCCCTTGGTCATTGTGGGCTTGTTCATTGGTGGCCTGATCCCCTACTTGTTTGGTGCCATGGCCATGGAAGCCGTGGGCCGCGCAGCAGGCGCTGTGGTGGTGGAAGTTCGACGCCAATTCAGCGAAATCAAGGGCATCATGGAAGGCACTGCCAAGCCAGAATACGGCCGCGCTGTTGACATGTTGACCACGGCAGCCATCAAAGAAATGGTGATTCCAAGTTTGTTGCCCGTCGTGGTTCCCATCGTGATTGGTTTGTTGCTGGGCCCCAAAGCCTTGGGCGGCTTGCTGATGGGCACCATCGTCACCGGGTTGTTTGTGGCCATTTCCATGTGTACCGGCGGCGGTGCTTGGGACAATGCCAAGAAATACATCGAAGACGGACACCACGGCGGCAAGGGTTCTGAAGCCCACAAGGCTGCTGTGACTGGCGACACCGTGGGCGACCCCTACAAGGACACGGCTGGCCCTGCCATCAATCCGCTGATCAAAATCATCAACATTGTGGCTTTGCTCATTGTGCCGCTGGTGATGAAGTTCCACAGCTGATCCGTCCAATTGAACGTGGCGCGCCTTTGGCCCGCCACGCAAGTGACACAAAGCCCGCGCATGGCCTTCATCGCGGGCTTTTTTACGCGCAAAATAGCACCATGCAACTCAATTTCATCCACAACCAATCGGTGGCCAGCCAAAGCGGGCAAACATGGCCTGTGATCGACCCCTCTGACGGCCAAACCTTTGACCACATTCAACGCAGCAATGCGCATGACATTGACATGGCCGTCAAGTCGTCGCGCGAATGTTTCGAAGGACCGTGGTCCCAATTGAACGCATCAGAACGCGGTCGATTGCTAATGGCACTGTCGCGCAAAGTAGCTGAACATGCCGAAGAGTTGATGCGACTGGAACAACGTGACTGCGGCAAACCCACACAACAAGCCATGGCCGATGCCAAAGCATTGGCGCGTTACTTTGAGTTTTATGCGGGCGCCTGTGACAAGTTTCATGGTGAAACCATTCCTTATCAAAACGGCTACAGCGTTTTGACCTGGCGTGAACCGCATGGCGTCACTGGCCATGTGGTGCCGTGGAATTACCCCATGCAAATTTTTGGCAGATGTGTCGGCGGCGCATTGGCAGCCGGCAACGTCTGTGTGGTCAAGCCCGCAGAAGATGCTTGCTTGAGCTTGATCCGTGTTGCGCAATTGGCGGCTGAGGTGGGGTTTCCGCCAGGCGCCATCAACATCGTGACGGGCTTAGGACATGAAGTCGGTGATGCGCTGGCCAAGCACCCTGGCATTGACCACATCAGCTTTACGGGCAGCCCCACAGTCGGCACGCTCATTCAACAAGCCGCCGCTGCAAGGCATTGCCCTGTTACGTTGGAGCTGGGTGGCAAAAGTCCGCAAATCATTTTTGCCGATGCTGACTTGGATGCTGCCATCCCCGTCATCATCAACGCCATTGTTCAAAACTCAGGGCAAACTTGCAGTGCAGGTTCACGCGTACTCATTGAGAAAAGCATTTACGAGCCTCTGCTTGCACGTCTGGGAGAAGCCTTCAGCAAATTACGCGTGGGCCCTGCAAGCGCCGATTTGAATTTAGGACCGCTCATCAGAGCCACGCAAAAAATGCGCGTACAAGGCTTTTTGGAAGAAGCCAAGGCCGCCGGCATTCGCACGGTGGCGCAAGGCAGCGTGGTATCCGAAGCCCCTGAAACTGGTTTTTATCAAGCGCCTGTTTTGCTGCGCGATGTACCCGTCGATCACCGTGTGGCTCAAGAAGAAGTTTTTGGCCCGGTGCTATCGGCCATGTGCTTCGAAGGAGAAGATCAGGCCATTGAAATGGCCAACGCCACAGCCTTTGGTTTGGTGGCAGGCGTTTGGACGCGCGACGGCGGCCGTCAATTCAGAATGGCCAAGCGCCTGCGAAGTGGCCAAGTCTTCATCAACAATTACGGCGCGGGTGGCGGCGTTGAATTACCCTTTGGCGGCGTGAAGTCTTCCGGCCATGGCCGTGAAAAAGGTTTTGAAGCACTGTATGGTTTCACAACTTTGAAAACCGTCGCTATTCAACACGGCTAAGCACGCAGCCTAGGCCTCATTCAAAGAACATCAGGATTTTTCATGAACATCAATCAAAAAGTGGTCATCGTCACAGGCTCAGGTGGTGGCATTGGCGAAGGCATCGCCAAACATTTTGCGGCACATGGTGCCAAAGTCTTGGTCAATGACATCAACAGCGCAGCCGGCCAAAAAGTGGTGAAAGACATTCAAGCCGCTGGCGGTACCGCGGCATTCTTTGCAGCTGACGTGACGCGCTCAGACGATGTCAAAGCCATGGTGCAAGAAGCGGTCAAGCTTTGGGGGCATTTGGATGTGATGATCAACAACGCAGGATGGACACACCGCAATCGCCCTGCACTTGAAGTCAGTGAAGACGAATTCGACAAATGCTACGCCGTCAACATGAAGAGCATTTACTTGGCCACGGTACACGCTGTGCCCGAGTTCCGCAAAAACGGTGGCGGCTCGTTCATCAACATTGCCTCAACTGCTGGCATTCGCCCTCGCCCTGGCCTCACTTGGTACAACGGCTCTAAGGGTGCTGTGATTACCACCAGCAAATCTTTGGCAGCCGAATTGGGACCCGACAATATTCGTGTGAATTGCATCAACCCGGTGTTCAATCCCGACACAGGCTTGTCGGCTGAATTTGCAGGCGGGCCTGTTGACGAAGCCAAGCGCGCCAAGTTCATGGCCACCATTCCCTTGGGTCGTTTTTCGACTTCTCTGGACGTGGCCAATGCGGCCCTCTATTTGGCCAGTGATGAAGGCTCGTTCATCAGTGGTGTGTGCATTGAAGTTGACGGCGCACGCTGTGTCTGAACGCGTCATTCCCATCATCACCCAGCCCCTGGGAAATTTGCCTCTCCCTACGCTTGTGGAGGGTACGCACGCTTTGTCAGGTGACAGCTTGAAGGATCGCTTGCATCGACCTTTAAGAGACTTGCGCATCAGCGTCACGGACCGTTGCAATTTCAGATGCAGCTACTGCATGCCGAAAGAAATTTTCAACAGCGACTACACCTATTTGCCGCACAGTGCACTTTTGAGTTTCGAAGAGATCACGCGCACTGCCCAAAGCTTCATTGCGCTGGGTGTTGAAAAAATCAGGCTAACCGGTGGTGAACCCTTGCTTCGAAAAAACCTGGAAATCTTGGTTGAACAACTGGCCGCATTGCGCACAGCCTCTGGCAAACCTCTAGACATCACACTGACCACCAACGGCTCGCTGCTGGCGCGCAAAGCCCAAAGCTTGAAAGATGCCGGCTTAAAACGCGTCACCATCAGTTTGGATGGCTTAGACGATGCCATTTTCAAAAGCATGAACGATGTGGACTTTCCTGTCAGCGATGTTTTGGAAGGCATTGCGGCAGCGCAAGCTGCGGGCCTGGGTCCCATCAAAGTGAACATGGTGGTGAAGCGCGGCACCAATGAGCAAGAAATCTTGCCCATGGCTCGCTACTTCAAAGGCACAGGCATTGCACTGCGATTCATTGAGTACATGGACGTCGGCGCAACCAATGGCTGGCGCATGAACGAAGTGATGCCCAGTGCAGACGTTTTGAAAATGCTACAGACCGAGTTCTCCCTCACGCCCTTGGCTCCTTCGCAAATTGGCGAAACAGCCGAGCGCTGGGGCTACCTCAATGCGCAAGGTGAACACGATCCGCTTTTGGGTGAAGTGGGTTTCATCAGCAGTGTGACCCAAGCTTTTTGCAGCGATTGCAACCGCGCACGACTCACCACAGAAGGTCAACTTTATTTGTGTCTGTTTGCCACGCAAGGCTATGACCTGAAATCTTTGGTCCGAGACAACCCAGATCCCAACGCAATGACGCATGCCATTGCGGCCATCTGGTCACAACGCGGCGACAGATACTCTGAGTTGCGTCGAGCAGAAAAAGATTCACCCAACGCTCCAAGCGATCAAGCCAACGCGACACGTCGCAAAGTCGAGATGAGTTACATCGGGGGTTAATCCCCTGCTTTCAGATTGCCCCATCCCATGAACGATCACAGCATGACCGGTTTAATTTTGGCAGGCGGAAGAGGCGCGCGCATGGGCGGCCTCGACAAGGGCCTGCAAAATTTCAACGGTACACCCCTCGCCTTGCATGCCCTCATGCGATTGCAAATGCAGCACGGTTCGCCACTGTCCGACATCATGATTGTGGCCAATCGAAACCTGTCTGCTTATGAGTCATTAGGCGTGCAAGTTTGGCCCGACAGCACCGATGGTTTTGCGGGTCCTTTGGCTGGATTTCTCACAGGACTTGAGCGTTGCGAAACAGAACTCTTGCTCACCGTCCCCTGCGACAGCCCCTTGTTTCCCTTGGAATTGGCTCACAAATTACACGAAGCCCTGCTCCAGCAAAATGCCGACATTGCGATCGCTGCGGCCAAGGAAGAAGACGGCACTGTGCGTCCCCAGCCTGTTTTTTGCTTGATGCGTGTCAGCCTCTTGGAAAGCTTGGTGAAGTTCATGCAAGCCGGCGGCAGAAAGATCGATGCCTGGACAGCACAACACACCTGCGCAGTGGTGCCGTTTGACACCCCCGACATCGATCCTCGCGCTTTTTTCAATGCCAACACGCTAGAAGAATTGCACCGCCTCGAAAAAACACCATGACCCAAAGCAAGTCACTGGCCGACATCGCCGCCAATCTTCAGGGCTATGACCCGCAAGCTTTGCCTGCGCATGAAGTTCTGAATTTTTTAAATCAACTGGTGACGCCCATCTCAGAGGTGGAAGACGTTCCTATTTTTGAAGCCTTGAATCGCGTCATCGCCAAAGATGTCATCAGTCCGATCGATGTGCCGCCTCATGACAATTCAGCGATGGATGGTTTTGCATTCAAAGGGGATGCGCTGCAAGCCAATCAAGCACTGAACTTGAAAGTCGTTGGGACTGCCTTGGCAGGCAAGGCTTGGCAAGGGACAGTGCAAGCGGGTGAATGCGTCAAGATCATGACCGGCGCCATCATGCCCGAAGGCCTCGACACTGTCGTGCCACAAGAATTGTGCAGCGTGGCCACTGACAGCATCAGCATTCCGGCAGGCATTGTGCGGGCCGGAGACAATCGCCGCTTGTGTGGCGAGGATCTGAAAAAGAACTCACCGGCTTTGACCAAAGGCACAAGGGTCACACCGGCCGCTGTGGGCCTGCTGGCCAGCTTGGGGCAGCCCATGGCACCCGTGGTTCGTCGCTTGAAGGTGGCCTATTTCTCTACGGGCGACGAGATCCTGAGCCTAGGCGATGCGCCACGCGAAGGCGCGGTGTACGACAGCAACCGCTACACCGTTTTTGGCATGCTGCAGGACTTGGGCTGCGAGATGATCGACTTGGGCGTTGTGCGCGACGACCCCGTGCGCTTGGAACAAGCTTTCACTCAAGCAGCACAGTCGGCCGATGCCGTGATCACCAGCGGCGGCGTCAGCGTTGGAGAAGCCGATTTCACCAAAGCCATGATGAAGAAATTAGGCGACGTTGTCTTTTGGAAAATTGCCATGCGCCCCGGCCGGCCCATGGCTGTGGGGCGTTTGACGCAAGGCGATCGCTCGGCCGTGTTGTTCGGATTGCCAGGGAACCCCGTTGCCGTGATGGTGACCTTCTTGGCTTTTGTGAAACCTGCGCTGTTGCAAATGATGGGCGTGACCTCTGCACCCCCACCTTTGGTTCGCGCTAAAACACAAGAGGTTTTAAGAAAAAAACCAGGACGCACAGAATATCAACGGGGAATCGCAACACGCAATGCCCAAGGTGATTTAGAAGTTGTCACTACTGGCAACCAAGGCTCTGGTGTATTGAGCTCAATGGTACAAGCCAACTGCTTGATTGTGTTGTCACATGCCCAGTCCACCGCGCAAATTGGGGACTGGGTTGATGTGTTGATGCTTTGAATTAAGGATGTGCGTGGCCAGCCTCGGAGGGCGAATCCACCACATCTTTTTTGTTAGGACCCGGCACTGATTTGCGGGCAAACAAGCTGTACATGGTGGGCACCACAAACACCGTCAGCAAGGTGCCGAAGGTCATACCGCCCACAATCACCCAACCGATTTGAATGCGGCTTTCAGCGCCAGCACCTTTGGCCAGCGCCAAGGGCAACGCACCCAAGACCATGGCGCCCGTTGTCATCAAAATAGGACGCAAGCGTTGACCTGCGGCCTTCACAATGGCATCAAATGTGTCGACACCCTGCTCGCGCAATTGATTGGTAAATTCCACAATCAAGATACCGTGCTTGGTAATCAAGCCGACCAAGGTGATCAAGCCAATCTGAGAATACACATTGAGAGTGCCACCCGTCATTTTGAGCGTGATGAGCGCGCCGAACATCGAGAGCGGCACCGACAACATGATCACGAACGGGTCGATGAAACTTTCAAACTGCGCCGCCAGCACCAAGAAAATAAAGAACAGCGCCAGCACAAACACAATCACCAACGCACCTTGGGAGTTGCGGAATTCACGTGAGGTGCCATTCAACTCTGTGGTGTAGCCAGTCTTCAATATACCCGCAGCTGTGGCGTCCAAAAACTTCAAGGCATCTCCCAAGGCATAGTCAGGCGCTAAATTGGAGGTGATGGATACAGAACGGCGTTGACCAAAGTGGTTTAGCTCGCGCGGCGATACGCTTTCTCGCACTTTCACCAAGGCAGACAAGGGAATGACGGCATCATTGCGTCCGCGGACATAAATGTTGTCGATGTCATCTGGCGCATTGCGGCCACTGGCTTGGGTTTGCACAATCACATCGTATTGCTCTGCATCACGCTTGTAACGCGTCACAGTACGACCGCCTAACATGGTTTCAATGGCACGCGCCACCACATCCACACTGACACCCAATTCTGTGGCTTTGACACGGTCGACATCAATGCGAAGCTCTGGTTTGTTCAAACGTAAATCCACGTCAGGGGCAATGAAGCCTGGATTTTTGGCAATCGCATCCAACATTTGGCGAGTAACGGCGTTCAGATTTTGATAACTGTCTGACGTTTGAATCACAAAGTTGACAGGACGCTCGCGGAAGCCCTGCCCCAAAGAAGGCGGCGTGATGGGGAAGGCGTTGATGCCTGCAATGCCATTGAACTTGCCTTGCATTTCACGGGCAATTTCCAGTGTGGTGCGTTTGCGTTGATCCCAATCGACAGCGCGGTAAATGACACTGCCCTGAGCCACCGTTGGATTGCCCAAGTTGGCAAAAATACGATCAAACTCTGGATAGGCGCTGCCAATTTTCTCGAGCGACTTTGCATATTTGTCTGTGTAATCCAGCGTCGAGCCATCGGGTGCTGTGACCGTGGCCAAAATGGTGCCGCGATCTTCCAAAGGTGACAGTTCTTGCTTCATGGTGGGGTACACCAACACAATGCCAACACCGCACGATGCCATCACCAAGACCACCAACCAACGTGCTTTTTTCAACACCAAAGTGAGCAATTTTTCGTAGCCGTTTGACAAACCTGTCAGGATTTTTTCCATGAACACGTCAAAGCGATTGGGGTTGGGGTTGTGGCGCAAGAGCAAAGAGCTCATCATGGGCGACAAGGTTAGCGCCACAAAGCCGGAGACCAACACAGCGCCCGCCAAGGCCAAGGCAAATTCACTGAACAACTTACCTGTGCGGCCTGGTGTGAACGCCAAGGGGGCAAACACCGCAGCCAAGGTCAGTGACATGGCCACAATGGCGAAGCCAATTTCTTTGGCACCTTTGATCGCTGCCGAGAAGGGGTCCAAACCTTCTTCAATGTGCCGGAAAATATTCTCCAACATCACAATGGCATCGTCCACCACCAGGCCAATGGCCAGCACTAAGGCCAACAAGGTCAGGGTGTTGATGGTGAAGCCTGCCAAAGCCATCATGGCAAAGGTACCAATCAAACTGACTGGGATGGTGATGATCGGGATGATGGACGCACGGAATGTTCGCAGAAATACAAAGATCACCAGGGCCACCAAAATAACCGCTTCCAAAATGGTTTGGAACACGCTCTTGATCGACTTGTCGATGAACACCGAGTTGTCATTGGCCACATCGATGGTCACATCGCCTGGCAAATCTTGTTGCAAGCGCGGCATCATGTCGCGCACACCTTTGGACAACTCTAAAGGATTGGCCGTTGCCTGACGAATCACGCCGGCTGAAATAGAGGCCTTGCCATTCAAACGCACACGGCTGCGATCGTCTGCCGCGCCCTCTTCCACTTTGGCCACATCGCGAATTTTGATTGGAAAGCCATTGATGTTGCGAATGGTAATGTCACCAAATTGACCGGCCTTGATCAAATCGGTTTGTGACGTGACACTGAACTCACGCTGCTGAGATTCAATCCGTCCAGCAGGTAACTCCAAATTGCTTCGGCGAATAGCGTCTTCCACATCTTGCGGTGTTAAGCGATAGGCCGCCAAGCGTTCGGCGTCCAGCCAAACACGCATGGCGTATTTGCGTTCACCATAAATGCGAACGTCGGCCACACCTGTGACCGTTTGCAATCGCGGCTTGACCACTCGGTTGATCAAGTCATTGATTTGCAGGGGTGACAGGGTGTCACTAGAAAACGCCAACCAAATGACCGGGAAAGCATCCGCCTCCACTTTGGCAATGACAGGCTCTTCAATGGCTTGAGGCAAACGGCCACGAATGCGCGACGTGCGATCGCGCACTTCCGCTGCTGCCGTGTCAGCGTCTTTCTCTAAACGAAAGCGAACCGTGATTTGCGATTGGTCTGCACGGCTGATGGACGTGATCACATCAACCGCATCGATGCCCGCAATGGAGTCTTCCAATGGCTTGGTCACTTGCGATTCAATCACCTCGGCTGAAGCACCAGGGTACTTCACACTGACGGTGACAGTGGGCTCGTCAATTTTTGGATATTCACGCAGAGACAGACGATTGAAACTGACCGCGCCAATCAACAGAATCAGCAGCGACAAAACGGTCGCAAAGACCGGTCTGCGAATAGAGGTTTCAGCGAGTTGCATTCAGACCTCTTAAGCATGGGTTTTCACCGGTCACGGGAGGCATCTTGCCTTTGCCGGCTTCTTTGGCTGGCGCTGCATCAGGCGACTTGCCACCCCCTGCGGCAGGACCTGCAGATGCAGCACCGCCTGCACCTGGCGCGCCATTGGCACCCGCTGCACCACCCGCTGCACCACCCGCTGCACCACCCGCTGCACCACCCGCTGCACCACCCGCTTGTCCTTTGGACATGTCGACAACTCGGACCAATGTGCCGTCTTTTTGCAAACGCTGCTGGCCGGCAACCACAACGGTGTCACCCAATGCCAAGCCTTCCAGAATTTCCACTTTGCCAGGTTGGCGCAAGCCAATCTTGACCGTGACACGCTCTGAAATCAGCTCATCTTTATTGGCGCCAGGTACGACCTTCACCACCGTGGCACGACCACCTTGAGGCACGATGGCCTCTTCTGGCAAGACCAAAGCTTCTGCACGTTCGCCGAACACCGCATTGACGCGCGCAAACATACCAGGACGCAACTGCATCTGGCGGTTGTCAATGCAACCGCGAATGCCCACTGAACGTCCATTCGCATCGATCAAAGGATCAATGGCTTGAATGATGGCGGTGAATTTACGGCCAGGCAAAGCATCAAAGCTGACTTGGGCTTTTTGACCCGGTTTGACTTTGGTTTGAAAGCGTTCAGCCAAACGGAAGTCGAGCAACACCGCATCGATGTCTTCCACGTTGACCATGTCAGCGCCATCTTTCAAATAGTCGCCCACGTTGATTTGACGCAAGCCTGCCACGCCATCAAACGGAGCGAGGATTTTCAAACGCTGAAGCGTGGCTTGAGCCAAGGCCAATTTGGCTTGGGCCACTTGCAATGCGGCTTCGCTTTCGTCCAAGGAACGCTTGCTGATGAAATTCTGCGACACCAACTCTTTGTTGCGCGTGTGATTGGCCTGTGCAATGGACAATTCGGCCTTGGCCTGCATCACTTGTGCTGCAGGCAATTGGTCATCAAACTGCACCAAGACTTGGCCCTTTTTGACACGCTGACCATCTTTGAACAAAACTTGGCTGACGCGTCCACCCACTTCAGGGCGCAAAACAACGCCTTGGTTCGAACGCAGACTGCCCACAGATTGAGTCTCATCCACAATTTTGGCTTGCTCGACTTTGGCAACTTCCACGGCTGTGGGTTTTGCGGGTCCCCCCGGTGCACCGCCACCGGCAGCATTGGGCGCTGAAGGATTGGCAGCAACTGCGGCTGTTTCAGCAGCAGGGGCGTTCGGTTTATTTTGCAGCCACCAGGCAGCACCAGAAGCGGCTGCGACGCCGACCAAAGCAATCGCGAGATATGGTTTTTTGAAAGACATCAAAGTTTCCGAACAAGACCCAAAACAGTTCTGAAATGTAACAGTTGTTGGGGGGTCTTGGCATCGGAAAAAACCTCCAGTGCACCTTGGCCAAACTGTCCTTGACGCCGGCTTTACATGAAGGCAGATGCTTGGAAGCCTTGAAGGTCCTAGCTCAACGACCTAAGGCTTGCTCAACGCCCAGGTTGGCCAGTGCATCGGCGCGCTCATTACCGGGGTCACCTGCGTGACCCTTGACCCAGCGCCATTCAATTTGATGTCCCGAATTGATCACTAAAGCGTCCAATTTCTGCCATAGATCGGCATTTTTAACAGGCTGCTTGGCGGCGGTCCGCCAACCTTTGGCCTTCCAACCGTGAATCCATTCGGTGATGCCTTTGCGCACGTACTCGCTGTCCAAATAAAGGGTGACCTTGCAAGGTCGCTTCAAGGCCATAAAGGCCTCAATGACAGCCGTCAGCTCCATGCGGTTGTTGGTGGTGTCCAGCTCTCCCCCAAAAATTTCCCGGACATTCTCACCCGAGCGCATCAGAGCGCCCCACCCGCCAGGCCCAGGGTTGCCCTTGCAAGCACCATCCGTGTGTATTTCAACGTGATTCACATTCATTCTTTCTTTGAAGGCCGTTCTGCTCGTTGGGCATCTTCTGTCTTTGGGCGATGCCAACGGCCGCTTTGGCTTGGGGGCGACGTTTTTTCCAGGTGGCGCCCACGATGCGACCACCGTGAACTTTTTTCACGGCAACCAGCAAATAAGCCCCACCCAATATGGGCCACCACTGCGCACCCAAACGGTCCATCCAAGACCATCTTTGCAGCCATTTGGCCTTGTCCATGGCGGGACGCCAACAACCGAAGCGGCTCAGTTTCACTTCAAAGCCCAACAAACGCAGCCAGTCTTTGAGTCGCCAATAAGCAATCATTTCGTCGCAAGGGGGTGCACTGAGGCCTCGATACCCCCACTTCTGATACCACTGCGATCGTTTGTGACGCCAGCCCCAAAGGCTGGTGGGATTCAAGCCGGTAATGACCAAATGGCCCTCTGGCATCAAAACACGATGCGCTTCTCGCAGGCTGGCATGTGCATCCAGACTGAGCTCCAAACTGTGCGGCATGACCAACAAATCCAAACTGTCTGCTTGAAATGGCAAGGCCACACTGTGCGCTGCAAAATTCAAGGTTTGGCTGGGCAACACTGAATCGGGCTCTGGTGAAGCCAGCCACTGGTGTGGCATGCGATTGGTGCGCAAGCCCTCCAACTCGGGCATGCCCAATTGCAGTGCATGGTAGCCAAAGATGTCGGCCACCACCTCATCGATTTGGGCTTGCTCCCAATCGAGTAAGTAGGCACCTGCGGGCGAACTCAACCAATCACGCCAAGCTTGCGTCATTGAGCTGCTTTCTATAATAGGATGAGTCATGAACCTGATTCCACTGCCCGCATTCTCTGATAACTACATTTGGTTGATCCAGCACCAAGGCCGCGCTTTGGTGGTTGATCCTGGCCAGGCCGAGCCTGTGACACGCTGGCTCGCTGAGAACCAACACCAACTTGATTGCATTTTAGTCACGCATCACCATGGCGATCACACCGGCGGCGTCGCCAGCTTGCAACAGCAATGGGGCGCCAAGGTTTACGGCCCCGCATCCGAATCTTTGCCTTTTGAATATCAGCCTTTGAAACAAGGCGATGCTGTCAATTGGGGTGGCTTGGTTTTTCAAACCCTGGATGTACCAGGTCACACGGCAGGTCACATCGCCTATTGGTCACAGCCCAGCGCACAAGAACCCATTTTGTTCTGCGGCGACACTTTGTTTTCGGGTGGTTGCGGCCGAATTTTTGAAGGCACGCCCGCACAAATGCTCAAGGCCATGGACACATTGGCCACCCTGCCTGGCAACACCCGCGTTTGCTGTGCCCACGAATACACCCTGAGCAATTTGAAATTTGCGATGGCCGTCGAGCCTGACAATCTGGCGCTCCAAGCCTATGTGCAACAGTGTCAGAAGTTGCGGTCAGAGAACTTGCCAACCCTTCCTGCACAACTGGCCACTGAGCTGCAGATCAATCCCTTTTTGCGAAGTCGCCAAAGCACTGTCATTCAAGCAGTCAAGGCTTTTGCTCCTCAAACAGCCCACCAAGACGTCGAAATTTTCGCCAACTTGCGTTCTTGGAAAAACGATTTCAAATGACAACTCACTTTTTGCGTGCTTTGATTCAAAGCTTGGCATTTGCATGCTTCAGTTTGATCCTGGTCGGTTGTGCGAACTTAGATAAAGCATCCGATGTCAAGGCGGCTGCCACCGAAACTAGCCCTGAAACATCGCAGCCTGTACAACCCACTTCAGCTGCAAAGCCTGTCAAGGCCAAACAAAAAATAGAAGTCAGCTCGGAACCCCCAGCCGACATTTGGGTGCGCATTCGCCAAGGCTTCGCCATACCAGATCTGGAAAATGATTTGGTCAAAGACCGTGAAGAATGGTACGCCGCAAGACCCGATTACATGGTGCGCATGACAGAGCGCTCACGCAAATACCTGTTTCACATTGTTGAAGAATTAGAGCGGCGCAACATGCCGACTGAATTGGCCTTGCTGCCTTTCATTGAGTCTGCGTTCAACCCTGAAGCCGTGTCGTCCGCCAAAGCGGCAGGCATGTGGCAATTCATGCCCGCCACAGGCAAATACTTTGACTTGAAAC
Organism: Limnohabitans sp. Hippo4; assembly: GCF_003063605.1. Classification (NCBI taxonomy): domain Bacteria; kingdom Pseudomonadati; phylum Pseudomonadota; class Betaproteobacteria; order Burkholderiales; family Comamonadaceae; genus Limnohabitans; species Limnohabitans sp. Hippo4. Next base: position 368,775 of record NZ_NESE01000001.1, read on the forward strand.
AGAACATCTTCCGTGATGAACGCCGCGGTGTGGTCGAGTCCACCCGGGCTGCCTTGGACTACTTGCAAAAGTTGTACGGCATGTTTGGCGATTGGCATTTGGCACTGGCCGCCTACAACTGGGGTGAAGGTAGCGTTAGCCGTGCATTGGCCAAAAACAAAGCCGCCGGCTTGGGTCTGACCTATTCTGACTTGAACATGCCCACCGAGACACGTTATTACGTGCCCAAGTTGCAAGCCGTCAAGAACATCATCGCGCAACCTCAAAGTTTCAACGCCCGCTTGCCCCTGATTCAAAATCACCCCTACTTTCGATCTGTCAGCATCACGCGTGACATTGATGTGAAACTGGCGGCCAATTTTGCAGGCATCAGTTTAGATGACTTCAAAGCGCTCAATCCGTCGATGAGCAGACCCGTGATCTTGGCTGCAGGCACACCCGAAATCTTGTTGCCTTGGGACAATGCCGACAAATTTCTACGTCGCCTTGAAGAGCATGCTAACAAGCCCCTTGCCAGTTGGACAGCCTGGTCGGTCCCCAAGACCATGAAGATTGCGGAAGTCGGTAAGTTGGTCAACATGTCCGAATCAGAGTTGAGAAGCATCAACCCCATTCCCAATGGCATGCAAGTCAAGCAAGGTTCCACCTTGCTGGTGGCACGACAAGGCAACTTGGACAATGACGTCACAGAGCATTTGGCAGACAACGCGCAAATTTCATTTGCACCCGAAGTGGTCTTGCGCCGCATCATGGTGACCGCATTGAAAGGCGACACCTTGGCCACCTTGGCTGCACGGCACGATGTGACACCCGCCAACATTGCGGCATGGAATAAATTGAAGATGCCTGTCGCACTGAAGCCAGGTCAATCGATTGCCATTTTGGTGCCCACCACGGCCAGTTCTAAAGGCAGCAAAACAGCCAGTAAAAAATCCAGCATCAACACCGGCGTGAAGTCTGCGCCAAATCAGAGCAAGGGCTCGAAGGCCAAGTCCAAAGCGCCCGTCAAGGCCAAAAAATAAGCAGCCGAATCAATTGCCAATTTTGCGCTTGGCCACTTGCGCAAATTGATTGGTAAAGCTTCGCTCTAGTGCCGACAGTGGACCTGCTTCTTGCGCCATGCGCAAGGCTCGCATGCGCCATGCAGTTTGAACAGCGTCTGTGCCAAACAGTCCGTCCAAGCTGTAGCTTTCGCGCAGTTTTTCAAGGGCACCTAAATACAGCGCACGATCCCCCATCCAATGGTGGGAAGGCACTGTTTTCAAAATATCTGTAGGGCCTGCTGTTTTAAGCCATTTCAAGGCCCTCACCACGCCAAGCGACAAAGCTTGCGCGAGATCTGCGCGCTTTTGGAGAAACTCAACTTTTCCAAATAAACATGCGGAGGCCAAAGGTCCCCCAAACATTCGCTGCGAGCTGGACAATGTGCGTGTATCAGCCATCAATCGCAACTCGTTTTTTTGTTCCAAATAATGAAGAACAGGATCGACATGGCACAAAGCATCAACGGTGCCTGCGCGCATGGCTTCCATCACATTGCCTGTGCCAGCGCCCAGTGCCACAAACTGCACGGCGTCAGTCGACAGTCCCACCTGCTTGATCCAATGCTGCGCCACCCAATGCGTTGCCGAGCCCAAAGAAGAGATGCCCAGTTTCAATGATTTGAGTTCATTCACATGCTTCATGCCAATTGCACGCCGACTGGTCAAACCGACACTGATTTGGGGCGCCCTGGATTGCAAGACAAACGCACGCCACGACAAGCCTGATGTTTGCAAGTCGAGGACGTGTTCAAAGGCACCCGCAACCACATCTGCTTGCCCCGCCAAGGCCGCTTGAACCGCTTCAATGCCAGACTCACATTCGAGCCAATCAATTTGCAGGCCTTCGTGTTTCAAATAGCCCAATTGTTCGGCCAAGACCAGTGGCAAATGGTAAAGGCTGTTGTGGGCCGCCAAGGCGATGCTGACTCGCTGCGGCGAAGTTGCGGCACGCAGAACGCCATGCGAACTGAGCAACGTGGCCGCAGCCAATGCTGAAAAGTTGCGACGCCCTTGCCTGACAAACACCACAATACCTCTTGATAAGTTCCCATGAAAGATGGGTTCAGCATACAAAGGTATCGGTGTTTGCGCATTGGGAGACTTCCCAAGCGGGTAAGTACGTAATGAAGAACGCTAACTGCCGACGCAGTCCTACCGGCGGTCGACCAACGCATGGGCAATGGTGCCCAGGTCAACGTATTCCAGCTCGCTGCCAGCAGGCACGCCTCTGGCCAAACGCGTGACGCGCAGGCCACGTTTTTTGAGCATTTCGGCAATGACATGGGCTGTGGCTTCACCTTCGCCTGTGAAGTTGGTGGCCAAGATCACCTCCTGCACCAAACCATCGCTGCAGCGCTCTGACAATTTGGCAAAGCCCAGATCGTTGGGGCCGACACCGTCGAGTGGACTGAGTTTGCCCATCAACACAAAATACAAACCTCTGAAGGTGGAAGTTCTCTCAATGGCAGCTTGATCGGCTGGTGTTTCAACCACGCACAATTGTGAGCGGTCGCGATCAGGATCACTGCACATCGCGCAAATTTCAGACTCTGTGAGGGTATGGCACGTGGCGCAATGCCGCACATGGTCACAGGCATGCGTCAGTGCCTTGGCCAACAACAATGCACCACCCCGCTCGTGCTGCATCAAATGAAAAGCCATGCGTGAAGCCGACTTGGCACCCACGCCTGGCAAGACGCGCAATGCTTGAATCAGCGCGTCCAACGCATGAGCTGTGGGTTTCTGCATGAGGATGAAAGGGGGTGAAACTTGATTGCGCTTGATTTAGAAAGGCAACTTCATGCCGGGAGGCAAACCGGCCGTTAACTTGCCCATCTTTTGTTGCGAAACTTCTTCGGCTTGGCGCACGGCATCATTGAACGCTGCGGCGACCAAATCTTCCAGCATGTCTTTGTCATCGGCCAGCAAGCTGGGATCGATGGTGATGCGCTTCACAGCATGCTTGCAAGTCATCAAAACTTTCACCAAACCACTGCCGGCTGAGCCTTCAACTTCAACGAATGCCAGTTCGTCTTGTGCTTTTTTGAGGTTGTCCTGCATGGCTTGTGCCTGCTTCATCAAACCTGCAAGTTGTCCTTTGTTGAACATGTTTTTCCTTCAATGAATTTAAGAAATCAGCTTGATGCTGCCCGGCACAATTTTGGCGCCAAAATCTTGCACCATGGCCTGCACCAAGGGGTCGGCGTGAATCAAATCTTCTGCCGCTTTTTGTTTCTCAGCCAATGCCGCCGCATTTCTTTGCGCCGGCGAATCGGATACTTTACCAATTTCGACCACCAACTTGACCGAATGCCCTGCAGCGTGCAGTGCCGCTTGCAAACGCTCACGCGCCACGCCTTGGTTCAGTGATTCGCTTTCAATGCGCAAATGCCACTGATCGGTGTCACGCGCAATCAATTGTGATTGCAAGGCCAGCTCGCGCACCAAGGCCGTGATGGCCTCAGCACTGATGAGATGGCGCACAGTTTCCGTCCAAAAATGACCTTCTTCTGTCAGCACCAAAGGTTTGGGCGCTAATTTTTCCGTGGGTTCAGAGGCTTGGCGCACAGGCAAGTTTTGAACGCGAAGCGGTACTGTGGGTGGAGCTTGCACAGGTTCAGCGAATTCATCTGAGGCTTCATGAACAACTGTTGGTTCAGTTTTTGGCGGCGCAGCGACGGCTTGCTGCAAGGGCGGGCTTTGAACTGCTTCAGTGCGCGTGATTGGGGCTGTTGTTAGAGTTTTTTTTTGAGCCGTTGGCGCGCTGCCTGAAGAATCGCTTGGCTTGGGCTTAAAGGCCAACAAGCGCAGCAACACCATGGTCAAAGCCGCATACTCATCGGGCGCCAAGCCAAGTTCTGCACGGCCGTGCAAGCACAAGCTGTAAAGCAATTGAGTTTCATCCGCAGGCATGGCCTGTGACAAGCGCACCAGTTCTAGATGGTCCGGCTCATTGGACGCCGATGCAGCTTGCGGCACAGCCTGCAAGACCGCCATGCGCTGCAAAGCCACTGACATGTCTTCGAGCGCAGAGGCAGCCGACAAACCATTGAGTCGCAATGTTTCAGAGATGCGAACCACTTCGGCGCCATCCCCGCGGGCCAACGCGTCAATCAGTCCCATCACGTGGCTTTGATCAACACTGCCCAACATCAATCGAACAGTGGCCTCTTGCAATTGACCGCTGCCAAAGGCAATGGCTTGGTCGGTCAAGCTCAGCGCGTCGCGCATCGAACCGCGCGCTGCTCGTGCCAGCAGTTTCAGCGCCATGGGATCGGCAGGTAATTTTTCTTGATCTAAGACGCGCGTCAGGTGCTCAAAAACTGTTTCAGGCGCCATGGGGCGCAAGTTGAACTGAAGGCAACGCGAGAGCACCGTGACAGGCACTTTTTGGGGATCGGTGGTGGCCAATACAAACTTCAAATACTCGGGCGGCTCTTCCAAGGTTTTCAACATGGCATTGAAGGCCGTGTTGGTCAACATGTGAACCTCGTCAATCATGAAGACTTTGAAGCGCCCTTGAACGGGTTTGTAAACGGCTTGCTCCAGCAAACTTTGAACCTCGTCAACACCGCGGTTGGAGGCTGCATCAAGTTCGGTGTAATCGACAAATCGACCCGAATCAATGTCCTGACAAGCTTGGCAGACACCGCAAGGCTCTGCCGTGATCCCGCCTTGTCCGTCTGCGCCTTGGCAGTTCAGTGACTTGGCCAAGATGCGTGAAACAGTGGTCTTGCCCACACCCCGTGTCCCTGTGAACAAATAGGCATGGTGCAACCTTTGTTGCACCAAAGCATTTGTGAGGGCCTGCACCACGTGCTCTTGCCCCACCATTTCGGTGAAGTTGCGAGGACGGTATTTTCGTGCCAGAACAAGATAAGACATGTGCTGATTCTATCGGTGTCTTACAATAGACCCCGACGGGCCTTCCCGCATGGTTAAGCGGCCAACCGAGTCAGGTGGGGAACCAAGCAGCTCTAACTGCGGCGCCAGTGCCGGGGTCAAGGCTCGTCACCTTTCATTTTTTGGTGCAGTGCCTTCGCGGCCCATACCCCAGTGGCCATACTGGCTGTGAGCAAATACCCCCCCGTTGGTGCCTCCCAATCGAGCATCTCCCCTGCACAAAACACACCTGGCAAGGCTTTGACCTCCAAGCTTGGCAGCAAGCCTTCCCAGGTCACGCCCCCTGCCGTGCTGATGGCTTCGTCCATGGGCCGAGTGGCCGTCAATTGAATGGAAAGACCCTTGATCGCTTGCGCCAATCGAATTGGATCGTGAAGGTCTTCGGGTGAAAGCAATTCGTTCAACAAACCCATTTTGACGCCCTCAATGCCCAGACGGCTTTTAAGGTGCGACGACAAACTTCGTGTGCCGCGGGGGTGCATGACCTCCTTTTGCACCTGGTCCAAAGTACGGTCAGGCAACATGTCCAATTGAGCCTCCGCCACACCCTTTTGATTGATTTGCTCACGCAAATCTGCCGACGCGGTATAGACCAAGCTGCCCTCGACGCCATAGGCTGTGGCCACAAACTCTCCTTGTCGCTTGAGCACTTGACCTTGTGGCGTTTGCCACGAAAGGATGACCGATTTCAAGGGATGTCCTGCAAAACGCTGTTCAAAAAATGTCGTCCAACCTGAGCCTGATCTGCCCCTGACATGAAAACCACAATTGGAAGGCTGTAGAGGCTTGACAGGCACGCCCATGGCTTGGAGCCAGGGCACCCAAACGCCGTCAGAGCCCAAGCGTGCCCAGCTGCCACCACCTAAAGCCAAGATGACCGATTTGGCATGAACCTCTTTGGTTTGCGCGACTTCACTCGACAGATTTTGAACTTGAAACGTCAACTGGACTTGCGCGTGGCCTGAGACATTCAGTGATTGAATGCGTTGGAGACGATGACGCATGTGAAATTCAACGGGCAAGCCCGTGGCTGGATGACGCAAACGATGCAGCCACGACCTCAGCAAAGGGGCTGCTTTCATTTCTGTTGGAAAGACCCGCCCCGATGTGCCCACAAAGGTGTCGATGCCCAAGCTTTGAGCCCAATTGCGAAGTTCTGGTGCTCCCCAGGCTTGGATCAAGGGCGTCAACTGCTGTTGGTGTTGGCCGTACCGGGTCAAGAATTGCGAAGCGGGTTCAGCATGCGTCAAGTTCAGACCGCCCCGCCCCGCCAGCAAGAATTTGCGGCCAACGGAAGGCATGGCATCAAAGAGGTGAACCGCATGCCCCCAACTTGAGAGCAACTCAGCCGCCATCAAGCCCGCAGGCCCGCCGCCGACGATCACCACGTCGGCGTTTTGGGAAGGCTGTGCATCAGCTTGGATGGAGTTCATGGGAAAACGATGATCAAACAATGGAAAAGATGGCCCCATGCCTTAGCGGCTTATGGGTTTCTGTCAAAATACAAGCAGTTTACAAAGGCACGTTCGTTGCATTTCACATTCAAACAAGGAAAAGGCCATGGCCAGCGATTTGATCAAACACACTTCTGATGCCACATTTGACGCTGACGTTATCAAGTCAGCTACACCTGTGGTGGTTGATTTCTGGGCTGAATGGTGCGGCCCTTGCAAAATGATTGCGCCCATTTTGGACGATGTGGCAGGTGCCTATCAGGGCAAATTGCAAATCACCAAAATGAATGTGGATGAAAACCGTGACATTCCTGCCAAGTATGGTATTCGCGGCATCCCTACCCTCATGATCTTCAAAGACGGTCAACTGGCGGCAACCAAGGTGGGCGCCATGAGCAAAGCCCAATTGACAGCTTTCATTGACCAACAATTGGCCTGAAACTTTGAACAGGGCGAGTGCGCCAGCTCGCCCCACTTCAGGCAAAAGCCTTAATTTCTTGAGACCAGCGCTCATGCGCTTCTCAGGCACGGCTTGCGAAGCCAGCGAAATTCCTGTCATAATCCGCAACGTTGATCCCCAAAAGGGTTTCAACACAGTTTCAAGATAGAAACTTCGTAAAGCCCCAAGCGCCTGCTTATCCTACTGGCGCACCTTTCATGGCTTTGGTTTCTAGACGCTTGAAATTCTGGTTTTCCAACTCCCCCTGATTTTTTTGACATCAACCCACCAGGGTTGTTTTACGCAGGTAAATCCATGCACTTAAACGAACTCAAGGCACTGCACGTGTCTGAAGTCCTCAAGCAAGCCGAAGCACTTGAGATTGAAAACACGGGCCGCATGCGCAAGCAAGAGCTGATGTTTGCCATTATCAAAAAGCGCGCCCGCGCTGGTGAACAAGTGTTTGCCGATGGCGTTTTGGAAATCTTGCCTGACGGCTTTGGTTTCTTGCGCAGCCCCGACACCAGCTACACCGCCAGCACCGACGACATCTACATCAGCCCCAGTCAAGTGCGCCGATTCAATCTGCACACGGGTGACATGATCGAAGGTGAAGTGCGCATCCCCAAAGACGGCGAGCGCTACTTTGCCCTCACCAAGCTGGACAAGGTCAATGGCGATTTGCCAGAGAACAACAAGCACAAGATCATGTTTGAGAACTTGACGCCCTTGTTCCCCAACATTCAAATGCGCTTGGAGCGTGACATCAAGGCCGATGAGAACATCACCAGCCGTGTGATTGACATCATTGCCCCCATTGGTAAAGGCCAACGTGCCTTGATCGTGGCGCAGCCCAAGTCGGGTAAGACCGTGATGATGCAGCACATTGCGCATGCCATCACCGCCAACAACCCCGACGTCCACCTGATGGTTTTGCTCGTTGACGAGCGCCCTGAAGAAGTGACAGAGATGCAGCGCACCGTGCGCGGCGAAGTCATAGCCTCCACATTTGACGAACCTGCAGCGCGCCACGTGCACGTGGCCGAAATGGTCATCGAGCGCGCCAAGCGTTTGGTCGAACTCAAAAAAGACGTCGTCATCTTGCTCGACTCGATCACCCGTTTGGCCCGCGCGTACAACAATGTGGTACCCAGTTCAGGCAAGGTTCTGACCGGCGGTGTCGATGCCAACGCCCTGCAACGCCCCAAGCGTTTCTTTGGCGCAGCGCGCAATGTGGAAGAAGGCGGCAGCTTGACCATCATCGCAACTGCTTTGGTGGACACCGGTAGCCGCATGGACGAGGTGATCTTTGAAGAATTCAAGGGCACAGGCAATTGCGAAATTCATTTGGAACGCCGCTTGTACGAAAAGCGCGTGTTCCCCGCGATCAACTTGAACCGCAGCGGAACGCGTCGCGAAGAGATGTTGTTGCAACCCGAAGTGCTGCAAAAAACCCGAATCTTGCGCCAGTTCATGTACAACATGGACGAAATTGAAGCCATGGAAATGGTGCTCAAGAGCATGAAAGCCACGAAGAGCAATGTCGAATTCTTCGACATGATGCGACGCGGCGGCTAAAAAGTAGCTGTCTCAGCTCTAATTTGGCATGCAAGTCATTGATTTCATGCCATAATCTCGTTTTTCGCGAAAAGTACCCTGGAATGGTCCATGGGCGGCTGTCGCAACTGAACTCAAGGAAAAGACCATGAAAGAAGGCATTCACCCCAACTACCGAGAAGTTTGCTTCTTGGATCTGTCTAACGGCTTCAAGTTCGTCACACGTTCTTGTGTCAACGCCAAAGAAATGGTGAAAATGGACGACGGCCGCGAGTTGCCTTTGTTCAAGTTGGATACTTCCAGCGAATCACACCCCTTCTACACTGGTACACAAAAATCTGTGGACAACATGGGTGGTCGCGTTGAGAAATTCCGCAATCGCTTTGGCAAGACAAGCGTCACCAAATAATTCCCCAAACGCATCACTGCGTGATCAAACAGGGCAGCCCGGGCAACCGGCCTGCCCTTGTTTTTTGCACCGGCTAAATTGCGCATGTTTTTTTACCTTGGGGTCGCTTTGATCAAAGGTGCTTCTCTGCTATCTTCTAAGTTGTGACTTTCAACTCTTCTGATTCATCTTCCAATCCAGCCATCGTGGCCCAAAGCGCTGTCAGGCGCTTGCCGCGTTGGGTGCTGTTGATGTTCTGCTTGGCCTATGTGCTGCCAGGTTTTGTCGGCAGAACGCCTTGGAAGGCAGACGACATGGAAGCTTTTGGTTTCATGCTGCACTTGGCTCAGACCTTCGGGCCTGAAACAGTCTCGTGGCTAAAACCAACCCTGCTAGGGCAAGTCGATCCCCATGCGGCCTTGCTGCCCTATTGGTTAGGTGCATGGAGCATCCAAATCTTGCCCGCAGCCATTCCCATCGATTTGGCAGCGCGCGTTCCCTTCATGGGCTTGCTGGCCCTCACACTGGCCGCCACCTGGTATGGTGTTTATGCCTTGGCAAGAACCCCCGCCGCACAGCCTGTGACCTTTGCCTTTGGCGGCGAAGCGCGTCCGGCTGATTACGCCAGGGCCATTGCCGACGGGGGTTTGTTGGCCTTGTTGGCTTGTTTGGGTTTGGCAAGGCTTTCACACGAAGCTACACCCGCGCTTGCGCAGTTGAGCTTTTCCACATTGCTCTTTTTTGCATTGGCCAACCTGCCTCGCAAACGCACAGGGGCCTGGGTCAGCTCGGCCATCGCCATTGTGGGCATGGCACTCTCAGGCGCTCCGGCCTTGGCCATGATCTTGGGTGTCGGCGGTGCCATTGTCATGGCACTGGACACAGGCAAGCCCAGCGCATTGCGTGCGCGCAGTGTGGATGTGGCCTGGGTGTTGCTCATTTGTCTGGCCACTGCAGCCTTGGTCAGTGCCCTGGGGCTGTGGCGTTGGCGTGTGGCCTACTCGCACATTTTTGAAATCAAATCGATGACGCGCTTGTTGCTTTGGTTCACATGGCCCGCTTGGCCATTGGCCATTTGGACCCTCTGGCGCTGGCGCTTCCAACTGCAACACCTGACAGCCAATCCACATTTGTCACTGCCGCTTTGGTTTGTTGCCGTCGCCATCTGCACAACCTGGTTTTCGGGTCTCAGCGATCGCGCTTTGCTTCTGAGTTTGCCAGCCATGGCAACCCTGGCAGCATTTGCGCTGCCAACGCTCCGCCGCAGTGTCAGTGCATTTGTGGACTGGTTCACTTTGGTGTTTTTCAGTGTGGGGGCATTGATCATTTGGGTTGTATGGACCTCTTTGCAAACCGGCATTCCGGCACAACCCGCTATCAACGTTGCACGACTCGCACCCGGATTTACGCACGTCTTTTCTGGCGCCGCTCTTGTCTTTGCTTTGATGGCCTCGCTGGTATGGGCCAGCTTGGTCAAATGGCGGGCGGGCCGTCACCGCGCCGCCATTTGGAAAAGCATGGCACTGCCCGCGGGTGGCGCCATTTTGTGTTGGCTTTTGGTCATGACGTTGTGGTTGCCTCTCTTGAATTTTGCGCGCAGCTACGAGCCTTTGGTGCTCAAAGTTCGCGACATGCTTGGCACGCCAGAATGCGTTCACTACCATGGCCTCACGCGCGCGCAAGGCGCTGCATTTGAGTTTCACGGCAAGGTCAAGTTGATTCCCACCAGCAAAGACTCAACGGATGGCAACCCGCAGGTTGCGCAATGCGAATGGTTGATTGTTGATACGCAAGCATTGAGCACCTTGAAAAAAGATGTCGACATGCAAACTTGGCAATACCAAGCCACTGTTCGTCGCCCCTCCGACAACAATGAAGACATTGTTTTGTACAAACGCACAGCACCCCACGTTGCCAAACCCTGAACGCGTGTTGCTGAATGTTTGAAGCGCGCATCATCCTTCGCCATGCTGGCACGGTCCTGATCGGCCAGTTGGCAGTGATGTCTTTTGGCATTGCCGACACGCTGATTGCGGGGCGCTACGATGCTTCTGCTTTGGCCGCTCTTTCAGTCGGCTCAGCCATCTACATCAGCATCTACGTGGCGTTGAATGGCCTGATGCAAGCCATGCTGCCTGTTTGGTCCGAACTGCGAGGCGCAGGCCAGCATGTGGCCTTGGGCAAATCTGTTCGTCAAGCCTTGTACCTTTGCTTGAGCGTCAGTTTGCTCGGCATGCTCGCGCTCTTGTGGCCCGGTATATGGCTAGAGGCAACCCAAGTTCCAGAAGCTTTGCAAGGGGATGTCCGCGCTTATTTACAAGTTTTGGCGGTGGCGGTTGGACCCTCCTTGCTGTTTCGCATGTATGCCACCTTGAATCAAAGTCTGGGCATGCCCTTGAGGGTCACCGCTCTTCAAATTGCAGCCTTGGGCATCAAGATTCCGCTGTCCATTTGGTTCACATTGGGTGGCTGGGGTTTGGCGGCTCACGGCGTTGTGGGATGTGCTTGGGCCACCTTGGTCGTGAACACTTGGTTGTTGCTCATGGGCATTTACCACTTACGCCATCATCCTGTTTATGTCCCCTACCGAATTTGGCAGCCAATGGAAGCCGTGCATTGGCCAACACAGCGTCAATTTTTACGCTTGGGCGTTCCGTCTGGTTTATCACTCATGGTGGAAGTGACCGCCTTCACGATGATGGCCTTGTTCATCTCCCGGCAAGGCGTGGTAGCCGCAGCCAGTCATCAAATCGCCGCCAGTTTGGCCAGCCTGATGTACATGGTGCCCTTGGCATTGGGCATTGCCAGTAGTGCCCGTGTCGGATTTTGGTTGGGCGCCAGTCAAGCCCACCATGCCGAACAAGCAGCGCACACAGGGCTGAAAATTTGCTTGGCATTGGCCCTGCTTAGCAGCGGTGGCTTGGCATTGAACCGCGAGGGTTTGGCGCAGCTTTTTTCTGCCAATGCAGAAGTTGCCATCACCGCTGCCAGCGTGTTGGTATGGGTGGCGTTGTACCACTTGGTGGATGCCTTGCAAGCGGTTTGCGCCTTCATTTTGCGTTGCTACCGAATCACCCTGATCCCCCTGGCCATCTATTGTGTGATGCTATGGGGCGTGGGTCTGGGAGGCGCCTATCTGTGGGCCTATGAAGGCTTAGGCCCATGGTCTGCACGTCCAGAAGTTAGCACTTTTTGGGCGACCAGCAGCTTTGCTTTGGTCATCGTGACCCTGTGCTTTGTGTCGCTCGTTTTGTGGACAGCCAAGCAACGTCGACTTTAATTTGTCAAAATAAGCCCGTTGACATTCACAACTCACACTTGAGGTTTTACATGATTCTCGAACTTGCAGACATTCGCATCACGCCTGGCCAACAGAAGGCTTTTGAAGAGGCCATTGCTCGCGGCCTGGCAACCGTTATTTCGCGCGCCAAAGGCTTTCAAGGCGCCAAAGTCAATCGAGGCATTGAGAGTCCAGATCGCTTTGTGTTGCAAATTTTTTGGGACACCCTAGAAGACCACACCGTTGGCTTTAGAGAGTCACCCTTGTTTGCAGAGTGGCGCGCTATTGTGGGCCCCTTCTTTGCGGCGCCACCCGTGGTCGAACATTTTGAATTGACTTACAAAAGTTAACTCAGGCACGCGCTGTTGCACAACGCTGCACAGCACTAGCAAAAATGAATTCAATCGGTCGAAGCTCGCTCGTGGCCTGCGACCAACTTGGCCAACAACACCCGCAGAGCTTGCGCCTCCTCTGGCGTTAGAGGGCTCGTGATTTTTTCTTGAACTTGCTCCACCGTACGCTTCATTTGAAGGGTGGCATCTTGGCCGGCAGGCGTCAACCATAAAAGCTTGCGCCGACGGTCCACTTGATCGGGCTCGCGTCGAATCCAGCCTTTGGTTTCTAGTCGGCCGATCACCGAACCTGAAGTGGCTGCATCAAATGCCACGCGATTGGCCAAGGTCACTTGATCGACACCTGGCGTGTCCATCACCGCATTCAAAATGGCAAATTGAACAGGCGTGACATCTTCTGCCGACAGCTCGCTCATGAACAAGGCAACAGCAATTTGATGCGCACGGCGGACCAAATGACCCGGCGCTTGGGCGAAATCGAAACTGTTGTTCATAGCACTATCATTGGATGGTTTGGAAAGATGCGTATTTTCGTAAGTATACTTACGAAAAGCGCTTTATTTCCGCAGAAATCTCCTGATCTGAAAGGTTCCCATGAGCTTCGTTTTTGCCCCTTCTGAAATTCCCTCTGTCCCGGTATTGGGACAACCAGAGCGTTTTCCTGTTCACCGCATTTACTGCGTGGGCCGCAATTATGAAGAGCATGCCAAAGAGATGGGTTTCACAGGTCGTGAACCACCCTTTTTCTTTCTCAAACCAAGTGACTCCTTGGTGGTTGTCAATGCAGGTGAAACAGGTCACATGCCCTACCCCAGCATCACCCAAAACTTGCACCACGAAATTGAACTGGTTGTGGCGATTGGTATTGGCGGCAAGAACATCAAAGCCGCAGACGCAGAGAAACACATTTATGGCTACGCGGTTGGCCTTGACATGACACGCCGCGATTTGCAAAACGACATGAAGAAATTGGGTCGTCCTTGGTGCATCGGCAAAGCCTTTGATCACTCTGCGCCCATTGGCCCCATCACCCCTAAAGCCAAGGCCGGCGATATCAACAATGCCCCGCTTGATCTGTTGGTGAACGGCCAAGTTCGTCAAACCAGCAGCGTTGCCAAGCTGATTTGGAATGTAGCAGAGACCATTGAACACTTGTCAGCCGCTTGGGAATTGCAACCTGGCGACCTGATTTACACGGGCACCCCTGAAGGCGTTGCTGCCGTTGTTGCGGGCGATACTTTGGTGGGCCAAGTGGCTGGCCTAGGCTCTCTGACAGTCAAGATCGATCCTGCCAAATAATCATTGAATGAAAACCACGAGGCTGATGTCCTCGTGCGCCGGAACTCCCATGAAAATACTCGAACTATTGGCCAAGTTGTGCAGTGTGCTGTCTGGCATCTTGCTGACTTTCATCACCCTCATGACCTGCTACAGCCTGATTGGCAGAAACACCACCGGCGACACCATTGTGGGAGACTTTGAATTAACAGGCGTTGCCACAGGCGCTGCCATTGCGTTGTTCATGCCCTTGTGCCAACTGAAGAAGGCCAACATCATTGTGGACTTCTTTACCGCCAAAGCCAGTGAAGCCACCATCGTGCAACTTGACAGGTTAGGCGCATTGTTCATGGCCATGGCCTTTGGACTTCTGGCTTGGCGCACCTACTTTGGCGGCATGAATGCTTGGATTTCGCAGTCGGGCTCCATGATGTTGGGCTTTCCAGAATGGATTGTTTATGCCGCCATGACACCCCCCTTGGTCTTAAGCGGCGTGATTGCTTTGGCACAAGCCATCATGGGTGAAAAATTTGTGGTCAGTGATGGAGCTGCAGCATGAGCGCACTCACACTTTGCTCGATCATCTTCGGTGCCATGTTGGTGCTCATGGCCATTCGCGTCCCCATTTCGGTGGCCATGTTTACAGCAGGCACGCTGGGCTATTTGGTACAAACCGGATGGGGCCCCTATTCCAGCTTCCTCAACAATTTGGCTTTTGCGCGTTTTGCCAGCTATGACCTGTCCGTCATTCCCTTGTTCATCTTGATGGGTCACTTTGCAACCCAAGGCGGCATCAGCAAAGCCTTGTTTCAGTTTGCAGCCAGCGTGATGGGACGCTTCAAAGGCGGCTTGGCCATGGCGGCCGTGCTGGCCAGCGCAGCCTTTGGCTCGATCTGCGGCTCATCGGTGGCGACGGCCGCCACCATCACAGGTGTGGCATTGCCTGAGATGAAGCGACATGGTTATTCCGGTCGACTCTCAACCGGCACCTTGGCTGCGGGTGGCACCTTGGGCATTTTGATTCCGCCCTCTGTGCCCTTGGTCATCTATGCCATTTTGACGGAACAAAACATTGCCAAGCTGTTTGCTGCGGCCATGATCCCCGGCATCATAGCCATGATGGGCTACATGATTGCCATTGCCATTTATGTGCGCGTGGTGCCTGGCCAAGCGCCAGAAGTCGATGACAACATCGAGCGCTTCTCGCTCGCTGCATTGGGTGGCATCGCGCCCATTGCCGCCGTTTTCATCATTGTGTTTGGCGGCATTTACGGCGGCTTTTTCACCCCCACTGAAGGTGCTGGCGTGGGTGCGGCGTCCACCTTTGTGGCCGCACTGCTCAAGCGCGAAATCAACTGGGCTAAATTCAAAACCTGTTTTTATGCCACCGCCGAAAGCTCGGCCATGATTTTCATGATTTTCATCGGTGCGGATGTCATGAACTCGTCTTTGGCGCTGACGCAAGTGCCTAACCAACTGGCAGAAGTCGTTGGCGGCTGGGGTCTGTCACCTTTGATGGTGGTCACGGCCATCTTGCTGTTTTACGTGGTCTTGGGTGCAGTCATGGACGAGCTCAGCATGATTTTGCTGACCATTCCCATTTTCTTCCCCATGATCATGGGCCTTGACTTTGGCATGGCCAAAGAACCCACCGCCATTTGGTTTGGCATCATGGTCTTGATGACCGTTGGCTTTGGCATGCTGGCGCCGCCAGTCGGCCTGAATGTCTATGTGGTCAACAGCATGGCCAAGGATGTGCCCATCTCTGAAAGTTACAAGGGTGTCATGCCCTTCCTCATCAGCGACACCATCCGTACCACTTTGTTGCTTTTCTTCCCCGGGATTTCCCTGTGGTTGATTCAGTACGTCGCTTGATTTGAATTCGGTTTTTAGGGCCTTGATCCGTTAACATTCAGTCCATCAATACTTGGAGACACACATGATTCAACGTCGCTCACTTTTGAAATCTGGCGCCGCCGCTGCGCTGGCTGCCCCAGCAATCACAGGTTTTGCTCAGCAAACCGTCACCCTGAAATTTCACACCTTCATGGCACCTCAGTCCAACGTGTGGCTCAACATGCACAAAGCATGGATGAACAAGGTTGAAAAAGAGTCTGGTGGCCGCATCAAATTTGAAGCTTACCCCGCCATGCAATTGGGTGGTACACCTGTGCAGTTGTACGACCAAGCACGCGATGGCGTGGTCGACATTATCTGGACCTTGCCAGGCAACACAGCAGGTCGCTTCCCACGCGTTGAAGTTTTTGAACTTCCGTTCATGATGACCAATGCCGAAGCCACCTCCAAAGCCTATTGGGAATATGTGCAAACCATGGCACCCGATGAGTTCAAAGAAACGCAAGTCATTGCTTTGCAAGTGCATGGCCCTGGTGTCATTCACACGGCCGACAAGCCCGTCAAAAATGTGGCAGACATGAAGGGTTTGAAAATGCGCGCGCCAACGCGCCAAGTGACCAAGCTGATGGGCACTTTGGGCGCCATTCCTGTGGGCATGCCTTTGCCTGGCATCCCCGACGCATTGTCCAAGGGCACCATCAATGGCGCGGTCATTCCTTGGGAGGTGGTGCCCTCAGTCAAGGTACACGAGTTGACCAAAAATCACGCAGAGTTTGATCCTGCTGGCGGTAGCCTCTACACCACCACATTTGTGATGGCCATGAACAAAGCCAAATACAACTCACTGCCGCCTGATTTGAAGAAAATCATCGACAACAACAGCGGCATGGAAACTTCAGGCTGGCTTGGCAAAGTTCAGCAAGAGGGTGATGTGGCTGGACGCAAAGCCGCCAGCGACCGTGGCAATGCCATCTTCACCGTCAGCCCTGAAGAGGCCCAAGAATTCCGTCGCAAGTCACGAACTTTGGAAGTGGAATGGGTTGAAGACATGAACAAGCGGGGCTACGACGGCCGTAAATTACTGGACACTGCCCGCGCACTGATTGAGAAGCACAGCAAGGCGCCCGCTGCCAAAGCACCAGCGAAAAAAGCTTGAGCTTCCAACGCCAATTGATCAAACACTGCCGAGCCTGTGGTTCGGCAGTTTTGTATCGACTCCCCGATGATGGCGACACCAAAGAGCGTGCTGTTTGTACAGCATGCAACTTGGTGCACTATGAAAATCCACTCAATGTTGTCGGCACAGTGCCTTATTTAGGCAATCGCGTCCTTCTTTGCAAACGCAACATTGAGCCACGCAAAGGCAAATGGACTTTGCCGGCAGGCTTTATGGAACTTGGTGAAAGCACGTCTGAGGGCGCCGCAAGGGAAACCACTGAAGAGGCAGGTGCCAATTTCACCATGGGCCCCTTGATCACGGTCATGAGTGTGCCGCGCGTCGGTCAGGTCCATCTTTACTATCTGGCCGAATTGCTCAACGAAGAATTCAACCCTGGTTTTGAAACGCAAGAGACACGCATGTTTCTAGAGTCTGAAATCCCTTGGGATGACTTGGCCTTTCGCACAGTCCAGGAAACTTTGAAGCATTATTTTGCGGATCAAAAAACGGGCCAATATCAGGTTCATGCCTTCAATATTGACTGAGGTCATCCTGAACCCCCCTGTGATTCGTTGTATCCTCATCTTGTTTTGTTTTATTGAAGGAAGTCCCATGTACAAACTCATCATTGCAGGTGTCTTGAGCACCATGGCCTTGGCCTCTGTGGCACAAACTGCTGCACCTACAGCACCCGTCGTTCCTGCAGCGCCTGCTGCAGCGCCAGCGCCTGCTCCCGCAGCAGCCCCTGCTGCCGCACCAGCAGCCAAGCCCGCCGCAGAAGCGCCTAAAGCCGCCAAAAAGGCTGCCAAAAAGAAAAAGTCCAAAAGCAAAAAGAAAGCAGCCTGATTTTTCTGGCGCTTCAAAACAAGCCCTGCTGAGCAGGGCTTTTTTGTGCCCAAGGACCCCCCTTCTTGGGTGAAAATAGACCCGTGGCCATTCCTCAATCATTTATTCAAGAACTGCTTTCACGCGTGGACGTCGTGGAGGTGGTCGGCCGCTATGTCCAGCTCAAAAAGGGTGGCGCCAACTTCATGGGCTTGTGCCCATTTCATGGCGAGAAATCACCCAGTTTCACGGTCAGTCCGACCAAGCAATTTTTTCATTGCTTTGGATGTGGCAAAAACGGCAATGCCCTTGGCTTTCTCATGGACCACGCGGGCATGACCTTCATTGAAGCCGTCAAAGACTTGGCGCAGCAAACCGGCATGACGGTGCCAGAAGATGATCTGTCACCCCAAGACCGCGCCAAAGCCGCTGAGCAAAAGCAAAAACAAAACTCGCTTACCGACATGCTTGAAAAAGCGGGTGAATCGTATCGCCAGCATTTGAAGACCGCACCCAAGGCCGTCGCTTACCTCAAAGGGCGCGGCTTGTCTGGGCAAATTGCCAAACGCTTTGGCTTGGGCTATGCGCCAGAAGGTTGGCGCAGTTTGGCCAGTGTGTTCCCCAATTACGACGACCCTTTGTTGGTTGAAAGCGGTCTGGTGATTTTGAACGAGGACGACGACAAGCGATACGACCGTTTTAGAGATCGGGTGATGTTCCCCATTCGAAACATCAAAGGTGAATGCATTGGCTTTGGTGGACGGGTCATGGGCGATGGCACCCCCAAATACCTGAACTCGCCAGAGACGCCCGTTTTCCACAAAGGTCGTGAACTGTATGGCCTGTTTGAAGCCAGAGAAAGTATCCACAGTGCTGGCTATGTGCTGGTGACCGAAGGTTACATGGACGTTGTGGCGCTTGCGCAGTGGGGCTTTCCAAATGCTGTGGCCACCTTAGGCACTGCATGCACGCCAGACCATGTGCAAAAACTTTTCCGATTCACCGATTCAGTGGTGTTCAGTTTTGATGGCGACAACGCAGGTCGCCGCGCCGCCAGAAAAGCACTGGACGGTGCCTTGGGTTATGCCACCGATGTGCGCAGCATCAAATTTTTATTTCTGCCCCAAGAGCACGATCCCGACAGCTACATTCGAGAAAAAGGCTCCGAAGCTTTCTCCCAATGTGTTGCACAAGCCACGCCACTGTCCAAATTTTTGATTGAAGTGGCTTCTGACGGGTGTGACTTGCAATCCGCAGAAGGTCGAGCCCATCTCTCGAGCAATGCCAGTCCCTTGTGGCGCGCCTTGCCAGATGGCGCCTTGAAGCGCCAATTACTCACCGAGTTAGCCCAATTGATTCAGCTCGATCCCGCTGAGTTGGCGGGACTGTGGTTGCAGCAAGCTGAAGCTGCAGCAGCCCGAAGCCAGCCCCGTGGCAGCGTTCAAAGTTCTGCCAACCAAAGCTCGGGGCGTGATACACAGGCTTATGCGGCTGACGCGGCCTACGACCCTGAAGGACAGGCCTCACCGTTTGAATCCACCCGAAGTGCCATGTTCCAGAAATCAGGTTCGCGTTCGCGCCCAGATGGGAAAACTTGGCAAAAAGATGCCAACGGCAAGTGGCGCCTGGTTGGCGGCAGCGAGCAGCCTATCCAATTGGGTCCCAGAACGCCACTGGCCAGTCGCGCAGACCATGCTGTCAGACTTGTTTTGACCAACATGGCCTTGTGGGACACCCTCTCGGCCGAGGACCATGCCCTTCTCTGCGATTTACCAGGCGAACACGGTGAATTGATGCGCTGGATTGAGAGTCAATTCCATGACCATGGTCCTTTGGCTTGGGGCACCCTGCAATCGGAACTTCGAAATCAAGTCTTTGCACCCTTGGCTGCCAAATTGATGGGGGGGCATTTGCCTGTTGAGCCTGGAGCTGGAGCCGAGCTTGAACCCGGTGAGGCCCACAAAGAAGTGCGGATGTTGCTCAACTTGATGCTGATTGACCAACTCAAAGTCCAAGAAACGGCGGCCCTCAAAGAGGCTGAAAGTGGCCAAGACCCCGCAGCCTATCAGCGTTGGCGTGAACTCCATCAAAGGCGAAAAAGCCTGATCAGCGCTCAAATTCCTTGATGCCGCGAAGCCTATTTAGGTATAATCCAAAATTCAGGCAAGAGCGACAGCAGCACCTCCGGACCCGGCCAACGCCACAGCGCACCTCCCTCCTCGGGACGGCCAACCTACCGCAAGGACTGCACTCCAAATGTTCGCCCAAACATCTTGCCCCAAAACCTTGCCAATGATTGCACCTGCATGCAGGTCAGCGTTGGCATTTCCTCTCGCGTCAGAAGTTTGTGACGCAGCGTTTGTTTCCAAGTTCGTTTGCAGTCCTGAGGTCCATCATGCCCGCTCCAAAGCCGAAGAAGCCCGTTAAAGCACAAGTCAAGTCTGGCGCAGCCAAATCAGTTAAACCCATTGCAAAAGTTGCTGTCAAACCAGCCGCCAAGTCCAATGCCAAGCCTGTGGCCAAGTCGGCCCCAGCCAAAGCAGCGAAACCAGCGGTCAAAGCAGCTCCTAAAGCAAGCCCGGTCAAAGCCAAAGCAAGCGCCAAACCAACACCCAAAGTCACCGCCAAGCCTGTCGTGAAAACGCCTGTCAAAGCAGTGACCAAGCCTGTTGCCAAGCCCGCTGCCAAAGCTGCCGCACCGGCCAAGAAAGTCAGCGCAGTGCCCGTTTCCAAAAAAGAAGCTCCCGCCAAGGCGGTTGCAAAAGCAAGCAACAAAATTGCTAAAGCCGAACCCCAAAAAGTAAGTGCCAAGGAAGTCGCCAAAGAAAGCACCAAGGCATCCGCCAAAGTCAGCGCAAAAACCGTCAGCAAAGAAGTTGCCAAACCGGAAGCCAAAGTTGCAGAGGCCAAGGCCACCAAAGCTGCAGCCAGCAAGCCTGCCAAAACAACAGCACCCGAAGCCGATCTGAAACCGACTGGCGCTAAGCGCGGCCGTAAACCCAAAGCAGGCGCAGCAGCACCTGTCGATGAAGATTTGAGTGACATCGAAGATGACCTGGCGGGCGAACCCGTTGCAGAGTCAACCGAAAAAGCAAAACCCCTGCGCATGAAAATCAGCAAGGCCAAAGAGCGTGCCTTGATGAAAGAGTTTGGTTTGGATGAAACGGTCTTGTCTGAAGAAGACATGGCCAAGCGCCGTCAACGCTTGAAAGCCCTGATCAAGTTGGGTAAGACTCGCGGTTACCTCACGCACGGCGAGATTTCCGACCACTTGCCCGACAAGCTGGTTGACGCAGAAACTTTGGAAGTGGTGATCGCCACCCTGAATGATTTGGGTGTTGCCGTTTATGAGCAAACACCCGATGCCGAAACGCTGATCATTACCGACAACGCACCCACGGGTTCCACCGAAGAAGAAGCCGAAGAAGCTGCTGAAGCCGCTTTGTCGACAGTGGACAGTGAGTTTGGTCGCACCACTGACCCCGTTCGCATGTACATGCGCGAAATGGGCACTGTTGAGTTGCTGACACGCGAAGGTGAAATTGAAATTGCCAAGCGCATTGAAGGCGGCTTGATGGACATGATGACGGCCATCAGCGCCTCACCTGCCACCATCGCCGAAATTTTGCGACTTGCGGGTGAAATCCGCGAAGGCAAAGTTGTGATCTCCACCGTGGTGGACGGCTTCTCCAACATCAACGAAGCCGATGACTACGTGGCTGAAGAAGACTTCGACGAATTTGACGAGTCGGACGACGATGATGGCAAAGGTGGCTCCAAGGCTCTGACCAAGAAATTGGAAGAGTTGAAGAATCAAGCCCTCGAACGCTTTGACCGCATCACAGAGCTGTTCGAAAAAGTCCACAAAATTTCTGCCAAAGAAGGCTGGGGTACACCGGCTTACCAGAAGGCACAAAAAGAATTGTCTGAAGAGTTGATGACCATTCGCTTTACCGCGAAAACCATCGAAAAGCTGTGTGACATGGTGCGCGGCCATGTGGATGACGTTCGCAAAAAAGAACGTGAATTGCGCCGCATCATCGTGGACAAATGTGGCTACCCACAGGACCAGTTCATTGCTGACTTCAGCGGCCGCGACAAAAACAACCAGCGCATTGCCTCTCACTTGCTCGATTTGAAATGGATCGAAAAACAAGCTGCCGCAGGCAAGCCTTGGAGTGCTGTGATGGGCCGCAACATCCCGCCCGTTCAAGACATTCAGCAAAAACTGACCGACTTGCAAACTCGTGTGGTGGTGCCTTTGGACGAACTCAAGGACATCAACAAGCGCATGAACGCGGGTGAACGCGCCTCACGTCACGCCAAGAAAGAAATGATCGAAGCCAACTTGCGTTTGGTCATTTCGATTGCTAAAAAATACACCAACCGCGGTTTGCAGTTCCTCGATTTGATTCAAGAAGGCAACATCGGTTTGATGAAGGCCGTGGACAAATTCGAATACCGTCGTGGTTACAAGTTCTCCACTTACGCCACATGGTGGATTCGTCAGGCCATCACCCGCTCTATTGCGGACCAAGCTCGCACCATCCGTATTCCAGTTCACATGATCGAGACGATCAACAAAATGAACCGCATCTCGCGCCAGCACTTGCAGGAATTTGGCTTCGAGCCCGATGCCAGCATCTTGGCCGAGAAAATGGAAATTCCGGAAGACAAGATTCGCAAGATCATGAAGATTGCCAAAGAGCCAATCTCCATGGAAACGCCAATCGGTGACGACGACGACAGCCACTTGGGCGATTTCATCGAGGACAGCGCCAACACTGCGCCAATCGATGCCGCCATGCAAGCGGGCTTGCGCGATGTGGTCAAAGACATCTTGGACAGCCTCACACCGCGTGAAGCCAAGGTGCTGCGCATGCGCTTTGGTATTGAAATGTCCACCGACCACACCTTGGAAGAAGTGGGCAAGCAGTTTGATGTCACGCGCGAGCGTATTCGTCAGATTGAAGCCAAAGCACTTCGCAAGTTGAAGCACCCCAGCCGCAGTGACAAACTGCGCAGCTTCATCGACACGATGTAACGTCACATGGCTGCACTTCAACAGCCTTGAAAACATGAAAAAACCCCTCCAGCCTAGGCTAGAGGGGTTTTTTTATTGGATGAAACGAATTACTCGCTGGCCATCACAATGGCAGCACTCATCGCCAAGACCCCACTGGGAACAGCCCAAGTCGACTTTTCTTGAGGCTGCTCAGACGTCACAGGATCCAAATTAACGGCCATCTTGGGTCTGCGTGCGTCAATCACACGCGCAGGCCCCACTTCGCCCCTGATCTGCTTGGTCAACTCAGACAAAGCGCCGTGTGCCACACGAACGTTGACTGTGTTACCACCACTTTGAAGCAGTTGTGACAACTCAGAGGTCGTTTCCTGAGTCCATTCTTGGCGCCATTTTTTTTGTGCAGCGTGCGTGAGCCAACGACCGGTGTGGCGGTTGAGCCGAGGGGGACATCCAATCAAAACCCAATTGGCGGCTTGCGGTCTCTGTCCATTCGCAGGCAGCATGGGGATAACTTGTTGGAGTGCATATTGCTTGTCGTCTATGTAAACAATGAATGTTTCCATTTTTTTCTCCTGGTTAAAAAATTGATTAGATGGCTTGTGTCTCTGACTCTTCTTGCACCTGTTTTCGAGTTGCCCACCAACCCATCACCAACACACCGGCTATTGCAACGATGTATGTTGCAGCACGGGCCAAGTTGTTGATGGTTTCGCCGCCATCAAAGATGGGGTCTAATAATTTTTCATTGATGATCATTTGCGCAGCGGTGAAAGCCAAAACAGCCGCACCCAAGTGAATGATCACGGGCCATTTTTCGACCAAGCGCAAGACCAACTTACTGCCCAACACCACAATAGGGATGCTGATCAGCAAACCAATGACCACCAAATCGAAAGATCCGTTGGCAGCGCCTGCCACACCCAACACATTGTCAACGCCCATCAAGGCATCGGCCACGATGATGGTTTTCATGGCACCCCAGAAGGTGGTGGCGCCAACACCTTGGTGTTCGTCTTCAGATGTGTCTGAAATGAGCTTGTAGGCAATCCACAAGAGGCCCAAGCCACCAACCAACATGAGGCCAGGGATTTTGAGAAGCCACACCACGCCAACCGTCATGGCAGAGCGAACCACAATGGCACCGACGGTTCCCCAGACGATGGCTTTATTTTGATGTTCAGGTGGGAGATTACGCGCTGCAAGCGCGATCACGATGGCGTTGTCGCCAGCTAAAACTAAGTCGATGAGAATGATTGCCAGCAACGCTGACCACCATGGCACTGAAAACAATTCCATGAAAGACCTTCAATAACGATCCGAACAAGTCACAAAGGTCTTAATGACGCCTGTAACACGAGAGATCGAAGGTCTTGCTTTGCTTGTTATGAATCAGTTATATGCCCAACAAACCGAGAGTTAAAAAACTCCGTAATGACGATTTGTTGATTCCTTCGTGCTGTCTGAACGTGAATTCGGACTTGAAACTGAACACAAAGGAATTGAGCTACTCCCCAACGATTGACAGATTAGAAAGGAAATGGCCTGGATTTGCCAAGCCACGCCCTCATTAAGCCCAGAACTTGTAGGGATTTTGAAAGAACTGAAATCAGCCCTTTTTAGCCACCAAGGTCAAGATGTCGTAACTGGCGACCAACTCTTTGTCCTGGTTGGTCACTTCAACATCCCAAGCCACCACGCCCTGCCCTTGGCCATTGGCGTCCTTTTTGTTGCGGTCAATTTTGCGCTTGCAAGTCAAGCGCACTTGAATGCTGTCACCCAAGCCCACAGGTTTCACAAAGCGCAGTGTGTCCAAGCCGTAATTGGCCAAGACAGGGCCGGGCTCGGCCACCACGAACAATCCAGCCGCATCCGACAAGACCAAGTAACCGTGCGCAATGCGTTTGCCGAAGGCAGAAGCTTTGGCGGCTTCGTCATCAAAGTGCATGTAGAACATGTCACCGGTGAGCTCACCAAATGCTTTGACATCGGCTTCACCGATCACTTTGGAAGGCGTCAACAAAGATTCGCCAATTTGCAATTCTTCAAAGTAACGCTTGAAGGGATGCGTGTCAGTTTCAATGACTTTGGCACCCCGCGCATATTCGCGTGTGATGGCCGTCAACATGCTGGGGGAACCCTGCACAGCAGCGCGTTGCATCATGTGCGTCACAGCGCGAATACCGCCCAACTCCTCGCCGCCGCCCGCACGGCCAGGGCCACCGTGTTTCAAGGATGGCAAGGGGGAACCGTGTCCTGTTGATTCGCCCGCAGATTCACGATCGAGCACGTGCAAACGGCCATGGTTGGCCGCCAGACGCGGCACCACTTGCGCGGCAACAGCAGGCGTCTTGGTGATCAAAGAACCCACCAAGCTGCCTTTGCCGCGCTTGGCCAAGGCCATGGCTTCTTCCATGTTGTCATAAGGCATGAGCGTGCTGACAGGACCGAATGCTTCGATGTCGTGCACGCTGTCGGTGTTCAGGGGTTGTTGGCACAACAGCAAAGTGGGCTGGAAGAAAGCGCCCTGGGCCACACCCTCACCCACCAAACTGAAATGGGCGTCGCCGCCACAAACCAGCTCTGCACTTTGGCGCAGCATGGCCACGCGCTCAGCGACGTCCGATTGTTGTGATTTGGAAGCCAAGGCGCCCATCTTCACGCCTTCCACAGAAGGATCGCCCACCACCACTTTGGCGAGGCGTGCTTTGATTTTTTCAGCCACGGCATCCAAATGTTTGCGAGGCACGATGGCACGGCGAATGGCGGTGCATTTTTGGCCCGCTTTGACCGTCATTTCGCGCACCACTTCTTTGACGAACAAATCGAATTCTTCGTCATCAGGCGACACGTCGTCAGCCAAGATGGCGCAGTTCAATGAGTCCGCTTCTGCGTTGAAAGGAATGCTGTTGCGCACGATGTTGGCATTGACGCGCAACTTGGCCGCCGTGTCCGCAGAGCCGGTGAAGGTCACCACATCTGCCACGTCCAAGCGATCGAGCAAATCACCCGTGCTGCCAATGACCAACTGCAAAGCGCCCTTGGGCAAGATGCCGGATTGGTCAATCATGCGAACCAAGGCTTCTGTGAGGTAGCTGGTGGCGGTGGCAGGCTTGCCGATGCAGGGCATACCTGCCAAAAAGGTGGGTGCGAATTTTTCCAACAAACCCCACACAGGAAAATTGAAAGCATTGATGTGAACAGCAACGCCGCCACGGGGCACCAAGATATGGGTGCCAGCAAAAGTGTTCTTCTTACCCAAAGATGCGACGGGGCCTTCGTGAATCAAATTGCCACTGGGCAATTCACTGGCGGCCATGCCGGCATAGGCAAACAAAGTGCCGGTACCGCCCTCGATGTCGACCCAAGAGTCAATGCGGGTTGCACCTGTGTGAGCAGAAATGGCATACAGCTCTTCTTTGCGCTCGCCCAAATATTTGGCCAATGCGCGCAGTGCAGCGGCGCGTTGCTGGAAGTCCATGGCCAACATGCCTTGCAGGCCTGTGGTACGACCATAGTGCAGAGCCTCTGCAAAATCCAGGCGCTCGGCGTGGGCGAAGGCCACTTCTTGGCCATTGATGGCGCTGTGCAAGGCTTGCGCAGCTTGTTGACCGACCCAGCGGCCGGCGACAAAACTCTGGAGAACGGTGGTCATAAGCGGTGCGCCTAAAGGCGGTGGGTAAACAGAGAGGAAACATGCAGTAGGAAACCAGTCAGATAATTAACCAACCGCACGGACTGGAAATATTATGCATGTTTCCATGTTTTTAGGCGACACTCAAAAATACGGGTTAACCCGTATTTTCCTCAATCCACAGAAAACGCCATCAGACCTGTGGCCGTATTGGAGATGGGGATGTGGTAGTTGCGATGCACTTCACGAACCCGGCCCGAAGCGCTGCTTAACGCGGCGCGCATGGCCAACCACATCAAGAGTTCCACGCCCTGAGTACCCGTTTTCTCGACCAGTTCCAAGGTATTGAACTGCGTGGCCCATTCGGGATTGCTGACCAAGCTGTCCATGAACTCCAAATCAAAGGCCTTATTGATGAAGCCTGCACGCTCGCCGTCCAGTTGATGGCTTAAACCGCCAGAGGCCACCACCGCCACCTTGTGATCAGAGGGCCATTGCGCAATGGCTTCACCGACAGCTTTGCCCAACGCATACACCCGCTTGGCCGATGGCAAAGGAAACTGAACCGTGTTGATGCAAATGGGCACCACTTGAACAGGGCAAGGACCTTCAGGCCAGAACAACTTCAGGGGCAATGTGCACGCATGGTCTACCAGCATTTCTTGGCAGGTGGTGACATCAAAGTCAAGGGCCACCAAGTGATTGATCAAATGCCATGACAGGGCCATGTTGCCTTGAAACGGTGGCAAGGTTGGAATGCCCCAGCCTTCATCTGCATTGTTGTACTGCGCGGCGGCACCGACTGCAAACGTCGGCATTTTGTCCAGGAAAAAATTCAAGCCGTGGTCGTTGTAGAACACCACAACCACGTCCGGCTTTGCATTTTTTAGCCAGTTTTGCACCGGTGGATAGCCGTCAAAAAAGGGCTTCCAATAAGGTTCTTGCTGAATGCCTTCGTGGATTGCGCCACCAATGGCGGGAATGTGAGATGTGGCCAAGCCACCCATGAGTTTTGCCATGCTGTTACTCCGAATGGATCTGCTTTTAGTTGTTTGCAGCTGCGCGCAATTTGGCTTGAAACGCCTCTTTGGTCAGGCCCGTTTGTTGCGCACCAATGTCTTGCATGTCCAGACCAAAGATGCCCGCAAACTTGGCCAGGTAATACGCATTGCCACCTGCCGCAATAAGTCTCAAAACTTGTTTGGAACGAATGGCCTCGGCCTGTTCCGCATTCAGCGCGTAGTTGCGCATGTAGGCTTCAGGGTCTTCTACAAAGGCTTTTCTGTTGTCGGCCGAATTGAAAGAAAAGCACATTTTGTTCAGCGCATAACCCTTTTGGGCTTGTTCTCCGTCAAAGGGGGTGGTTCCTGGGATGGCCATTGTTCAATCCTTTCTGCTGGCACAAGTTCAGGCACTGATGCGGCCCTTCCGCTTCATGTTGACATGCTTTTTGTTTGTACCAGTTCACCTTCTGACAAAAACTGATCTATGTCATGCATCCCTTTGATTGCCACTTTTAAAAACCTACCAATGACCATGACACAATGCCCTGATGAAATGCTTTCTACTTTGCATGTCGGTGAGCCTCAGCCCAGCCATGGCCTTGGCGGAGGTCTCGCCAGCCAGGTCTGCTGGCTTTGAGATCATGACCTCGCGACAAACAGGCAATTGCATCGCTTGCCATGAGTTACCAGGGGTAGAGGGCTTGGTCAGCAACTTCGGCCCTTCTCTCCAAGGTGTGGCACGCAAGTGGAACCGTGCTCAACTGACGCAATGGGTGAAAGATGCCCGGCAGATGAACCCGCAAACCCTCATGCCACCGTTTGGCGCCACGGAGGGCCTGACAAAAGCTAACCCACCCCGTGCCATCTTGTCCGATGCGCAAATTTCCGAGGTGGTGGATACTTTGCAATCATGGCAATAAACACACCCTCCCTTTACGGGACTGTTAATTCGCAACGTCGAACCGGCATGCTGTGGGCCGCCGGCGCATGGCTGCTGACGACGCAGCAGCGGGCATCGGCTGCACCCATGACAGAACTGCCAAGCGAAGGCATTGAATTGGTATTTCCGCGGCTGGCCGATACCGGCAATGCCGTGCCACTGCAAGCCAACATCCGCGCACCCGAAGGTACTTTCTTGAAATCACTGCGTGTGATCTTGCCGGAGAACCCCAACCCTCTGGCCTTGCATCTGAAACTGCACGGTGAACCGCAAAGCTACCTGCTCAACACGCGGCTGCGTCTTGCCGCCAGCCAATCGGTATGGGTCTTGGCGACCTTCAGCAACGGGCTCGAGCGCGCCAACAGCGCACCCACCGTGATTACGTCGACCGCTTGCTTGGACGACTCCTGATGAGCAACCCCATTCTGACCCGATTGGCCTTTGCAGGTCCTCTGAAAGCAGGCGCCACCCTAGAGGCACGCTGGTCTGCCGCACACCCCATGGACTCTGGTTTTCGGGTGGACGACTCAGGCCGCAAAATTCAGCGCAACATCATTCACACCGTCAAAGTGTTGCTCAACGACCAGTTGATCTTGGAAGCAGAGTTGGGCACCGCCATGACCTCGCCTGTGTACTTGGCATTTCCTGTACAAGTTCCTGCGGGTGGTGGTCTGGTGCGCGTGCTGTGGCTCGATGACGCAGGCCAAGCCGGTGAAACCGTCCAGCGCTTGGTGGTCTGAAGCATGGTGAGGTGTCGCTTGAGCTTGCGAATGGCCTTTGCGTTTCTTGCCATGGTGCCACTCGTTCTGAATGCACAAACGCTGCCGCCTGCACAGCGCAGTGGCAATGCCTTCTTAAGCCCTGAGTTGCGGGCGATGCAAAACGATGCAACGCGTAACCCGGTTCAATTGTGGTTAGAACAAGGCCGCACCTTATGGGGCGCAGTCGACCAGCCCAACTCGTGTTTTCAATGCCATGGCGATGTTCAAAACATGAAGGCAGTGGCAACGCGCTTTCCAAAATGGTCGACCTCCAAACAACAGTTGATCAATTTGGAAGATCAAATATTGGATTGTGCGCAGCGCAGTGGCAAACCCATGAAGGGTCTAGAGAATCCAGATGTTTTGGCCTTGAGTGCCATCGTGCACGAAAGCAGCCAAGGCATGCCCTACCAAATCACATCAACGCCAGTTGATGCATCGCAATGGCAAGACGCACTGAACCAAGGCGCCGCGCAATTCACCGCGCGCATGGGGCGCATGAATCTGGCCTGCACGCATTGTCATGATTTGAGCATTGGCAAACAAATGCGCGCCGACGTGATTTCACCCGGACACCCCACTGGCTTTCCCATTTTCAAAATGAGCTGGCAAAGCATGGGCTCGATTGACCGTCGCCTGCGCGCCTGCTTCTCTGGCGTGCAAGCCGACGTGCCCGCGCCAGGCAGCCAAGCGCTGCGTCAACTGGAGTTGTTTCTCAAAATGCGCGCGCAAGGCATCCCCATTGATGGGCCGTCCTTGCGGCGCTGATCAAGGCTAGCAAGCAGCCTGATCAGGGGCACTGAACTTAGACAAATTTCAGGCCGGCATTTTTCAAAGGCAAATCGCGAATGGGTTTGCCTGTGGCCGCATAAATGGCATTCATGACAGCAGGAGCCACCACGCAAATGGTGGGCTCGCCCACGCCACCCCAGAAGTCGTAAGTGGGCACCAAGACCGTTTCGACCTTGGGCATTTGGCCCATGCGCAGCAAGGGGTAAGTGTCAAAATTGGTTTGCTGAATACGGCCATTTTCTACCGTGCATTCACCAAAGAATGTGGCACTGAGACCCATCGCCACACCGCCCTCAACTTGTGCAGCCACTTGGTGTGGATTGACAAAGTGGCCCGCATTGGTGGCGAGCACCATGCGCAGAACTTTGACTTCACCGCGAGGACTGACTGTGACCTCGGCCACCGCAGCGGAATAAGCACCATAGCCCATGAACTGGGCAATGCCGCGGAATACGCCTTTTGGCAAAGGTTTGCCCCAATCGCCTTTTTCTGCAGCGGCATTCAGGACCTGCAAATGCTTGGGGTGATTTTTCATCAGTGACTGACGGAAAGCCAGTGAATCTTTGCCTGCCGCTTTGGCCACTTCTTCTATGAAGCACTCCATGTACACACCATTTTGATTGGTGTTCACACCGCGCCAAGGGCCCACAGGAACGTGGGTGTTGCGAATGGCGTATTCAGTGAGCAAGTTGGGAATGGTGTAACCCAGTTGCGCTTCGCCCGGTTCTTTCCAGAAGCCCTGCAATTGGCGTTCGTCTTTGCCATCTTTGATGGCGGAAGGATTGACCCATGCGTTGATGGATTGACCCGAAGAACGCAAGGTCAGGCCCACCAAATTGCCTTTGTCATCCAAGCCAGCGGTCATGTGACACTGCGACAAGGGACGGTAGAAGTCATGTGCTTGATCTTCCTCACGGCTCCAAATCATTTTGATGGGCGTGCCTGGAAATTGTTTGGCAATGTTGACCGCTTGCGACACGTAATCTTGTTGACCACCCTTGCGACCAAATGCGCCACCCAAATCGGTGACGTAGACATCGCACTTCTCCAAAGGCAAACCCGATGTCTCTGCCAACACGGCCAAAGAGGCTTCTGCATTTTGGGTAGGTGCCCATACTTCTGCGCGATCCGCTGTGACGCGCGCTGTGCAGTTCATCGGCTCCATCGGTGCATGCGCTAAGAATGGCGTGCTGTACGTGGCCTCTACTTTTTTGACGGCATTGGCCACCGCCGCAATGGCATCGCCTTCTTTGCGGCCTGCATAGTTACCTGGTGCTGTCAGGCCCTCTTTCAAATGCGCGGCAATCGATGCGCTGTTGACTTTGGCATGCGGACCTTCGTCCCACACAATGGGCAACTGGGCGAGCGCATTTTTGGCGCGCCACCATGTATCGGCCACCACTGCCACCGTGGTGGCATCCACGCGCACCACGGATTTAACGCCGCGCAAAGTTTTGACTTTGCTGTCATCAAAGCTGACCAACTTGCCACCAAAAACCGGACAGTCCATGACGGCAGCGCACAGCATACCGTCGAGCTTGACGTCAATGCCGTAGATTTTTTTGCCATTGAGTTTGTCGCTGGTGTCCAAACGGCGAATGGACTTGCCTGCAATTTTCCAAGTTCGAGGATCTTTCAACACCATCGACTTGGCATCAGGCACGGGCAACTTGGCCGCCGCTGCCGCCACTTTGCCGTAAGTGGTTTTTCGACCCGAAGCAGCGTGCGTGATGACGCTGTTGGCAACTGTCAATTCTGAGACAGCCACAGACCATTCATTGGCAGCGGCTTGCATCAACATGGTTCGTGCCACAGCACCACCGCGGCGCACGTAGTCATGCGACATGCGAATGCCGCGACTGCCACCAGTGCTCATGTCACCCCATGCGCGCTTGCGTTTCAAGTTTTGTCCAGGCGTGGGGGACTCCGTGGTCACTTTGCGCCAATCGCACTCAAGCTCTTCGGCGACCAACTGGGCCAAACCCGTGCGTGTGCCCTGCCCCATTTCGGAGCGAACAATGCGAATGACGCAGGTGTCGTCGGGTTTGACCAAGACCCAAATGCCGACTTCAGGTGAAGCGTCAGTGGCTTGCGCCATGGCCTCCTGGTTTGCAAAAATATTCATACCCAGGGCCAGTCCACCGCCTGCCATGGCGGAAGTTCCCAGCATGAAACGGCGGCGCGACAATGGCGCCATTGAATTTGAAATTGAATTCATGGTGCTCGCCTTAAACTTTGATTTGCTGAACTAAGGCACTGACTTCATCAGCATCCATTTTGGGTAATTTGCGGGTGCCGGCGGCCACATGAATGGCCTCGCGGATGCGTTGGTAGGTGCCGCAGCGACAGATGTTGGTCATGACCTCATCGATGTCTTTGTCGGTGGGTTTTGGTTTGCGTTTCAACAATGACGAAGCCGCCATGATTTGCCCAGATTGGCAATAGCCGCACTGCGGCACATCCACTTGGGCCCAAGCCTTTTGCACAGGGTGACTGCTGTTGGCAGACAAGCCTTCAATGGTGGTGATTTTTCGGCCCGTCATGGCAGAGCCTGGAATTGAGCAAGAACGAATGGCTTGGCCATCGACGTGGACCGTACAAGCACCACACTGGGCAATGCCGCAGCCAAATTTGGTGCCTGTGAGGCCGAGGACTTCTCGAATGACCCACAACAAGGGCATCTCTGGCTCCGCGTCCACTTTTTGGACTTTGCCGTTCACATTAAGGGAATACATGCGCATCTCCTGAAATTGGATGGTGATATGACCATTCTTGCATTCTGCAGTTTTGGCTTTGACCTGCTCTCTGATGGGGCTGAGTTTTTTTCACAAAAAAAAGAGGCCGAAGCCTCTTTGCGGGTATGTACCCATTTTCATAACTCAAGACTCATGAAAGTTTCTTAAAACACCTCGGTGTCCACCTCTGAATTGGCTTGGGCGTTGTAACGACTGCCATGGACAGTTTTCTCATTGATGAGCGCCTCGAGTTTGGCCATCATGTCCGAACCCAATTGAATGTTCACTGCACCCAAATCGTCCAGTAAATGCTGCTCACTGGTGGTGCCTGGAATCGGAATGATGTGCGGCGCTTTGTGCAGCAACCAAGCCAATGCCAGTTGCGCTGGTGAGCAACCGGCCTCATTCGCCAACTGTTGGTAAGGCGCAAAGAGCTTGAAATTGGCCGCGTAATTTTCTGCGGTGAAACGGGGCATGGACTTGCGAATGTCTTTGGCATCCAAGCCTTGAATGTCAAGCGGTCCACATAAGAAACCCCTGGCCACAGGACTGAAGGCAACAAAGGCTGTACCCAACTCTTCGCAAGCTTTGAGTACCGCAATTTCCGGGTTGCGTGTCCACAGGGAATACTCTGTTTGTACCGCTGCAATGGGATGCACGGCATGGGCTTTGCGCAGCGTGTTGGCCGATACTTCTGACAAGCCAATGCTCTGAATTTTTCCTTGCCGAACCAAATCGCTGAGGGCACCTACGCTGTCCTCAATGGGTACTTTTTTGTCCCAACGGTGCAGGTAATACAAATCAACCACATCGGTTTGAAGTCGCTTGAGTGCCTCTTCACAGGTCTTGCGAATGGTTTCGGGACGGCCATCAATGACACGCACCAATTTGCCATCACCGTTGACATCGACCCCGGTCATGCCACATTTGCTAGCCAGAGTGAATTTCTGACGGTGCGATTTCAGCACCTTGCCCACCAAATTTTCATTGGCACCAAAGCCATACAAAGCAGCCGTATCAAACAAGGTGACGCCAGAATCCAAGGCCGTCAGCAAAACCTTTTCTGCTTGTGCTTCCGAGACTGGCGCGCCATAGGCATGGCTCAGGTTCATACAACCCAAGCCAATTTCACTGACTTGGAAGGGACCGAGTTTTCTGTTTTTCATACGCTGACCTTTTGTGAAGATAGAGACCATGCGGGCAAGGGTGCTGAGCGGTGCAAGACATCTTGGTGCAACCAAGTGGCACTTTTGCGCGCACGCTCGGCCACGATGTCCAATGGCAATTGTTGGTAGTCGTCGTTGAAGACCTCGAAGCTGTAGTCGCCGCGATAGCCAATGCGCTCAAGTCGCAAAACCAAATCGGCCAACTGATCACTGTGCACGCCCTCCCCCGGAAACACACGGAAGGTGCGTGCTGTGGTCATGCGCTCTTCAAACGAAGGCGTTTCATTCCACATGAAATCGGACAGCTGCGCAAGATAAATGCGATCAGGGTCTATGTCTTCAATGGCATCAAGTGAAGTCTTGGCTGCAAAGATGTGAAATGAGTCAATGCCAATGCCCAAGTTGGGGCAGTCTGCACGGCAGACCACATCCCAACTGGTGGTGAATTCGTTGACGGTGCGACCCCAAGACAAACCTTCGTAGGCCACCTTGATGCCCAAGGGAATGGCCATCATGGCGAGCTTTTTCAAATCCTTGGCAATGAGGTCCAAATCGTCTGTGGCGTGGCGTGATGTTGATGAGCAAGCCAGCAACACTTTGCTGCCCGTTGCGGCGCACATTTCCAACATGGATTTGGCAATGTCAACTTTGTAGCTGTGCAAATGGCCAGACAGACCTTCAAAGTCTCGCAGCACTTGAAACCCGGTGGGGCGCAAGCCACTGTCTTGAACAGCTTTGACTGCGGCTTTCACACCCCCTGGATGACCCACCAAATCTCGCGCCATCAGCATGACCTGAGAGAAACCCACACTTTTCATGGCTTCTAATTTGGCCTCGAGTGGGCCAGCCATCGTGATGGTGTCCATGCCATAACCGTCCAGCATATTCATGGCAACTCCTCAAGTCGATTGATGAACCAGCTCAAAGGAGACCGAGCCCAAGGCACTGCGCGTGAGGGCGCCCCGATCTTCAGGATGCAACTCTTTGGACTCAACAAATTCAACACCGTTGGCTTTGAGCGTTTTGACAGCCTGTGCCACGTCTTTCACGCCAAAGCCAATGCGCTTGAGAGACTCAGGCGAATCATCAACTTCCATCCAGGGATCGGGTTCAATGAGCTGCCAGAGAAACTGGCCGCAAGGGCTCTTCATCAATTTGCCTTTAGGCAAGATGCCAAAGCGCTCTTCATCGGGAATGACACTGAAGTCAAACATGTGTTCATAGTAGGCCAGCCAGTCTTCACTGCGTGATGCGCCAATGTACTGCACCACACCAAAGTAGCTCATGTCAGCCACAGCCGTAGGATGCTGATCGACCGTGGGAATGGGTTTGAAATCGATGTCGTAAATGGAAAATTCTTGCCAACGATCAACAAAGTAATAGCGCGTGCCGCCAGGACCATGAATGGCTGGAATGTGCAGTTCCATGGCCTGCGCATGGCTGGCCACTGACCAAGCACCCAAATCAATGCAACGGGTGTGCGCCTTCAGCGCATCTTGCACTCGAAATGCCACCGCAGAAATTTCGGCTTGACCATCGGCTGTGGCACTGACGCGCGCATCATCAGGGTTGGCGTTGACCACCAAGTTCATGCCGCCTTGGCGATACAAAGTGACCTCACGTGAACGGTGACGGGCAATGG
This sequence comes from Limnohabitans sp. Hippo4, assembly GCF_003063605.1. Classification (NCBI taxonomy): domain Bacteria; kingdom Pseudomonadati; phylum Pseudomonadota; class Betaproteobacteria; order Burkholderiales; family Comamonadaceae; genus Limnohabitans; species Limnohabitans sp. Hippo4. The sequence goes on from NZ_NESE01000001.1 coordinate 404,008, forward strand.
GCCGGAAGCCCATCGACTCCAACACCTGACCTAAAGCTTGAGGACGATTTGTGGCGTACTCAATGAACTCAATGCCTTGAATGCCCAAACGGTTGGGCATTTCTGGAACGGCTTCGCGGTCAGCTGTGCGTAAATTCATGGCTCACTCCCCTTTTCTTTCAGCCCAAACGGGCCACACTGCGCAAGACGTTGGCGGTGCTTGTCTTGAACCCGAAGTATTCCAGATAAGCAGGAATTTGTTCAAACAACATGTCTGAACCCACTTGAACCCGGCAGCCTCTTTGTTGTGCCGCCAGCAAGAACGCCGTCATCTCTGTGCGCATAACCACTTCACCCACAAATGTCTCAGGCGCAATTCGCGAAACGTCCATTGGCAAAGGGTCGCCCTCGTTCATGCCCATGGGGGTTGCATTCACAACCAAGTCATGGCCATCAGGGTCATTGGAACCTGTCTTGACTTGGATGTGTGGATATTCGTTCACAAGCCGCTGTGCCAAGCCCTCACATGCGGATGTATTGACATCAAACAAACTGATGGCAGCAATTTTTTCAGCAGCCAGTGATGCGGCAATGGCTGAGCCAACACCGCCCGTGCCGACCACCAAGACGCTTTTGCCAATCAGCTTAAATCCTTTCCGTTGAATGCCGCGAACAAAGCCCGCGCCATCAAACATGTCACCGACCAAGCGCCCTTGCGCATCGCGTTTAACGGCATTGCATGCCCCGGCCACTTTGACGGTAGGCGTCACTTCGTCCAGAAGGTCTAAGGTACTCACCTTGTGCGGCATGGTGATCAATGCACCTCGGATGTTGGTCAACTCGAACACCGACTTTAAAAATGCAGGGTAATGCGCAGCCTGGCAACCCATGGGCACCACCAATGCGTTGATGCCCTCTTTCTCAAAGTAAGGGTTGTAAATCAGGGGTGATTTGAAGCTGTGGGTTGGATAGCCAATGTGGGCGATCAACTCTGTGTTGCCGTCAATGTTCATGATCTAGAAGTAAAAATGCGAAGCCTCAAGACACGCTAAGAGGCTTCGCATGGGGACTGCCAATAAGGTCTTAGAAGGACCTGAACTGCTAAAAATTATTTGCGCAGCTTGGCCAATTCAGCTTGCAATTCAGCAACCGTGCCGGCAATCGCATCACCGTGCTTGGCAATGACAGGCTTCATCTTGTCGCGCAAGATGGCCATTTCAGAAGCAGGCAGCGTTGTGATTTGCATGCCATTTTTACGCAGGTTGTCTGTGATGCTGGCAGACAAGTTACGCGACTGTGTGCGCTGGTGCTTGGTCGCCTCGACCATGGCATCTTCCATGATTTTCTTTTCTGCCGCTGTCAGACCATCCCAGAATTTTTTGCTCATCAGCACAGACTGTGGGTTGTATTGGTGGTTGCTCAAGACCATGTGCTTTTGCACTTCGTACAACTTGGCAGAGTTGATCGTGGCCACTGGGTTTTCTTGACCGTCCACAGCGCCCTGCTCCAAGGCGGCGTACAACTCAGGAAATGGCAGTGGCGTTGGATTAGCGCCTAAAGCTTTCACCCAGTCAACGTTGATGGCGTTGGGAATCACGCGCAGTTTCAAGCCTTCGATGTCAGAGACTTTGTTGATGGCGCGCTTGCCATTGGTCAGGTTCCGGAAACCCAATTCAAAATAGCCCAGGGCGATGATGCCTTTGTCGGCCAATTTGGCGTGCATTTTTTTACCAAAGGGACCGTCTACCACTGCATCGGCTTCAGCCGCGTTGGCAAACATGAAGGGGAAGTCAAACACTTCAAAGTCTTTCACTTGGCTGGCCAAAATGCCAGAGTTCAAAGACACCATTTCAAGTGCGCCGCCTTGAATGGCCGACACGTTGGCCTGGTCACTGCCCAAGGTGCCACCTGGGAACAAATTGACTTTGATCTTGCCGCCAGATTTGCTCTCCACAACTTCTTTGAATTTTTCCATGCCCAAAACAACGGGGTGACCCGCAGCATTTTGGTTGGCAAACTTGATGGTTTTCTCTTGTGCAGAGGCTACGCCCATGGCTGCCAAGGCCACCGCGGCCAATACAGTCTTGATCAAAACACGTTTCATGTCAGTGTCTCCTGATGAATTTAATGGTCGTACGCCGAACAAGGATTCCAAAGTCTGGCGTACCCGAACAGACTGTGGAAAGAAAAAATCAATAAAACCAGCGCGCTGGCACCATCACCAAAGCAGGCCAAGCCACCATGGCAAACATGATGGCAAATTGCGCCACCATGAAAGGCATCACACCGCGTGTTACTTCGTCCATGCTGACCTTGCCAACGCCCGCAACGGCATTCAGCACAGTCCCCACAGGAGGTGTGATCAAACCAATGGCGTTGTTGATGATGAACAACACACCAAAATAAACAGGGTCGATACCTGCTGCTTTGACAACAGGCATCAGCACAGGTGTCAACAACAGAATGGTTGGCGTCATGTCAAGTGCCGTGCCCACTACCATGGTGATAACCATGATGGTGAACATCAGCAGACGGGGGCTGTCCAGCAAAGGTTGCAACAATGCAATCAATTCAGCGGGCAGATTGGCCACCGTGATCAACCAAGCCGACACCATGGCAGCGGCCACCAAGAACATCACAATGGCACTGGTTTTGGCAGCGGACACAAACAGCGGCACCATGGTTTTGAAATTCAGTTCTTTGTAAATGAAGACTGAAATCAACAAGGCGTACATGGCCGCGACCACAGCGGCTTCAGTGGGCGTGAAAACACCAAACTTCAAGCCAAAGACCACGATCAAGGGCAGGACCAAGGCCCATGTTGCTTGACGCATGGCTACACCGATTTCAGCCATGGATTTGCGGGGTGGCACTTGCACCACTTCTTTGCGCGCCAACCACCACCAAGTGACCCACAAAGATGCACCCAGCAAGACGCCCGGGACAATACCGGCCATGAACAATTTGGAAATTGACACATTGCCTGCCACGCCAAAAATGACAAAGCCAATGCTTGGCGGAATGACAGGCGCAATGATGCCGGCAGAAGCAATCAAACCCGCAGATCGCGCACGGTCATGACCCGCAGCCACCATCATGGGCAAAAGCAATGAAGCCAGCGCAGCCGCATCGGCCACGGCAGAACCAGACAAGGCAGCCATGATGACAGCGGCCATGATGGTGACGTACCCCAAGCCACCTTTGATGTGACCTACGCAGGCCATGGCAAAGTTCACGATGCGGCGAGACAAACCACCCGCATTCATGATTTCACCTGCCAACATGAAGAAAGGCACTGCTAGCAGCGGAAAGCTGTTGGAGCCTTCGATCAAGTTTTGAGCCAATATTTGTGCATCAAACATGTTGAGGTGGACCATCAGGGCCACACCGCAAATGAGCAAAGAAAAAGCAATGGGCACGCCGAGAGCCATCGCGCCCAGCAAGGAAAGGACAAATACAGCAATGGTCATTTGAATGTTTCTCTGTCTTTTGGGGCTGGTTCAGCGGGTTTCACCATGTGGCGCATCTTCAGACTCTTGGAACATCATCAACTCTTCTTCCTTCATCTGGCCCGTGATCAATTTGATGAAATCAAGCGCAATCAAAAGGCTGCCCAACACCGCAAAAATGATGCCTGGGAAGTAAACCCAGCTCATCGAGACTTCCATCACAGCACTGGTACTGGTCCAGTTGATGATGGCTTGTTCAGATGCGCCTTTGAACAACAGCCAGCAGCACATCAACATGAGCAATTGCGACAAGCCCATGCAGATTTTTTTTCCGAATGGGCCAAGGCGCCCCACCAGCATGTCAGTTCCTAAGTGCTCATGCGTTCGCAGCGCCACCACTGCGCCCAAGAAAGTCATCCACACAAACAACCAACGCGACAACTCTTCTGACAAGGTAATGCCAGAGTTAAATCCATAGCGAAGCAACACATTGCCAAAGACCAATACCACCATGGCGGCCATGAATGCCGCAATCAAATACTCAATGGCCTTGCATGTGATGTCCAAAAAACGAGTCATCTGCGAATTCCTAAAATGGGCTCAGCCCATAATGTACGAACTAGTTAGTTTTTATTGATAAGTAGTTACCCTTAGTTCATGAAAAACTTGGGCTTGCCTGTTGCGATCAAAGAACTTGAGCAAGCGCTCTGTTTATGCGCAAACGTAACTGACCATCATGTCGACCACTTGCGCTTTTTTCAAAGTCTGGGCCTTACCTTGCGGCGATTTGCTTTTAAAGATCAAACCAAAGGTGTGCTGATTCGACACATTGAAAAATGTCAAAGCAGAAATGGCAGAGTGAATTTCAAGCGGCGTCAGGTTTTTCTTAAAGACGCCCTTCTTCACACCACGGTTGTACAAGTCCTGAATGGTTTGGAGTGCTGAGCCATTGAGCTTTTGAATTTCTTTGCTTTGTGCAAGGTATTCACCACGGTGCACGTTCTCACTCATCACAAGACGAATGAATTCTTCGTTGCTTTGGTGGTGATCGTAGGTGAACTCCACCAAGCGCCGAAGCGCAGCTTCTGGTGACAAATCATTCAGATGCAGATTGGCTTCAATTTGTCGCATGCGCCCATAAGCAGCCTCTAAGACCGCCACATACAAGCCTTCTTTGCTACCGAAGTAGTAGTAGATCATGCGCTTGCTGGTACTGGTGGCCGCCGCTATTTCATCAATTCGCGCGCCTGCAAGGCCTTTGTCGGCAAATTCGGTGGTGGCGACGCGCAAGATTTCGGCCATGGTCCTTTCGGGATCATTGGTTCTTGGCGTGCTGGTTTTGCGTGAGGCTGAAGTGGTTGAAGTCGTCATTTGATCAATGTACCGTTTGGTTAATTATCAAATGAACAGTGGCCAAAGGTCAACAGGCCATACCCTGCTCCAAGGGATGGCCTGCATGCTGTGATGCGTTGATCAAGCGTTCAATTGCAATTCCAAGTTGTGCAAGACCTTGTAGCAAGGCAGGACTTGCGCCACGCTGGAATTGGGCTCTCTGCCCTCTTTGATGGCAGCAAAGAACTCGCGGTCCTGTAGCTCAATGCCGTTCATGGAAACGTCCACTTTCGACACATCAATTTGCTCTTCTTTGCCTGTGTACAAATCATCGTAACGGGCCAAGTACGTGCCTGTATCACCGATGTAGCGGAAATAAGTGCCCAAAGGGCCATCATTGTTGAAAGACAAGCTCAATGTGCAGATGGCACCATTGGCCGCTTGCAACTGAATGCTCATGTCCATGGCAATGCCCAAGGTGGGATGAATGGGGCCTTGAACCGCATTGGCTTTAACGATGGAGCTGCCCGCTTGGTAAGCAAACAAATCAACCGTGTGGGCAGCGTGGTGCCAGAGCAAGTGATCGGTCCAGCTGCGCGCTTGGCCCAAAGCATTCATGTTGGTGCGTCGGAAGAAGTACGTTTGTACATCCATCTGCTGGATATTGAACTCACCGGCCTTGATCTTTTTGTTGACCCATTGGTGGCTGGGGTTGAAGCGACGTGTGTGACCGCACATGGCCACCTTGCCTGCCTCCTTGGCCAAACGCACCACTTCTTCAGCATCTTTCCAGCTGTCAGCCAATGGAATTTCGACCTGAACGTGTTTGCCCGCCTTCAAACAAGCAATGGACTGCGACGCGTGCATTTGCGTCGGCGTGCACAAAATCACAGCATCCACTTCAGGCAAAGCCAAACTGTCAGCCAAATCGGTGGTGACATGGCCGATGCCATATTTGTCAGCCACCTCTTTGGTTTTGGCGAATTCACGGCCAATCAATGACACCACTTCAACGCCATCGATGTTCTTGATGCCATCCAAGTGCTTGATACCAAACGCACCCACTCCGGCCAGTGCAACTTTGATTGTTTTAGACATGTTTAATTTCCTCAGTTCAAAATTTGTTCTCTAAGATCACATGACCCACCGCCGTGTTGGAAGCGGGAACATGGTAAAAGCGTTGTTTCAGTTCAGGGGCTTTGCCACCTGTCACATCGTTCATGGCGCCGCGAGCAATCAGCCACATCACCAACTCGATGCCTTCGCTACCCGCTTCACGCACATAGTCGATGTGGGGAATATTGGCTGCGGCTTGAGGGTCACTGATCAGCTTGTCTAAGAATGCATTGTCAAAGTCTTTGTTGATCAAGCCTGCGCGCGCGCCTTGAAGTTGATGACTCATGCCACCCGTGCCCCAAATGTGCACGTTGATGTCTTGGTCGTAGCTTTCAATGGCTTTGCGAATGGCTTTGCCTAAATTGAAGCAACGCTGACCACTGGGCACAGGGTACTGCACCACATTGACGGCAAACGGAATGACGGGGCATGGCCATTCAAAATGTTCGGCGGGCGGTTGGCCACACATCAAAGACAAAGGCACAGTCAGGCCATGGTCCACGTCCATCTTGTTGACGATGGTGAGGTCAAAGTCTTGTTGAATGACCGATTGCGCAATGTGCGAGGCCAATTCAGGATGCCCTTGGACAACAGGCACTGGGCGAGGACCCCAGCCTTCATCCGCAGGCTGAAACTGTGCCGCCGTGCCAATGGCAAACGTCGGAATGAAGTCGAGACTGAAAGCAGTGGCATGGTCGTTGTAGACCAAGAAAATCACATCGGGCTTGTTGTCCTTCATCCATTGTTTGCCGTACTCGTAACCCTTGAAAACAGGTTGCCAATAAGGCTCTTGGGTTTTGCCCAAATCAAGGGCGGCACCAATGGCTGGAACGTGTGATGTGAAAACGGAGGCTGTAATTTTGGCCATGGTCAATTTACTTTCTTACCAGCGGAGCCTTGAGGTTGGTTGTGCGCTTGGGCATCACCGTTCTCACCTACAAAACGGTTGCCTTCAACGGAGCGGCCACCGCTGATCATCATGTTGCGGTACTCCTCCTCCGTCATGCCAGTCATAGAGCCCGCCATTTGCTGGAAGCTCTTCCCATCGGTGGCACCAATTTTGGCTAAGAAATAAATGTTGCCGCCCGTGCGCATGCACCAGTTCAAGTCGCGTGCCATGACCGCTTGCTTTTGTTCTTCGGTCATCTGCCACTCGTCCAAATAAGCACGTTCATTGGCTTTGAACCGTTCCCGGTTTTCGGCCTTCATGAGGGACATGCAAAATTGGTTGATCCAATAGCCTTTGCGGCTTTGCTCGGCATCAAAAATGATGGTGCCAGGCACATCCAAATAAGGTTTCTCGAGCGCCATCAAACGTTCTCCTCAGGCCAGTACAAACGCATTGGGTTATTGACCAACAATTTTTTCTGTAACTCTGGCGTGGTGGCAATGTGCGGAATGAAGTCCACCAACAAGCCATCGTCTGGCATGTGCTTTTTCAAATTGGGGTGAGGCCAATCGGTTCCCCACAACACGCGGTCGGGAAATTCATCAACGATGGCTTTGGCAAAAGGCACCACATCTTGGTAGGCGTTTTGCTCGCCATTCAAAGCAGGCGCACCCGTCACCGACAATCGCTCTGGGCAAGTGACCTTGCACCAAACATTGCTGTGCTCACGCATGAATTTCAAGAACAATTGAAATTGAGGCCCCTCAACTGGCAACTTCACATCGGGTGTGCCCATGTGATCCACGACCACTACAGTAGGCAAACCTGTGAAAAAGTCCCACAACTCCGGCAAGTCCACAGCTTCAAAATAAATCACCACATGCCAGCCCAGCTTGGCAATGCGGCCGGCAATTTCCATCAACTCATCTTTGGGTGTGAAATCCACCAACCTTTTGACAAAGTTAAAGCGAACGCCGCGCACACCTGCTTCGTGCATGGCTTGCAATTCTTCATCCGTGACGCTGCGTTTGACCGTGGCCACGCCTCGCGCCTTGCCATTCGAGTGAAGCAAGGCATCGACCGTTGCACGATTGTCGGAGCCGTGACAGCTGGCACCCACCACAATGTTGCGAGAAAAACCCAAATGATCACGCAATGCAAACAACTGCTGCTTAGAGGCATCGCAGGGTGTGTACTTGCGCTCTGGTGCATAAGGAAATTCAGCACCTGGGCCAAAGACGTGGCAATGCGCATCCACCGCACCTTCAGGCAATTTGAATTTAGGTTTGCTGGGGCCTGAATACCAATCCAGCCAGCCGGGGGTCTTTTGAAATTCCATTTAGATACTCACTCAGTTCAATGATTAATCGGGTTTGATGTTGGCTTCACGCACCAATTTTTCGTAGCGTTGACGTTCACTTCGAATCAAGTTGGCAAACATTTCTGAAGAACCGGGAATGACTTCGCCACCCACAGCATTCATGCGTTCTTTCACTTCTTTGGTTTGCAATGCTTTTTGAATTTCAGCATGCAACTTTTGCACCACAGGCTTGGGCGTCGCAGCAGGCGCCACCACACCGTACCAAACGGATGCTTCGAATCCAGGGAAGCCAGACTCTGTAATGGTGGGTACATCAGGATAAATGGCGCTGCGTGTGGGACTCAACACAGCCAAAACTTTGAGCTTGCCACTTTTTGCATGCGGCAACACTTCCAAGGCATTCACGGCCACCAAGGGCAACTGTCCGCCAATTGCATCGGTAATGGCAGGTGAACCACCCTTGTAGGGAATGTGTTGCAAATCAATGCCTGCCGCTTTGGCAAAAAATTCAATGGCCATGTGAGGGGTTGAGCCGTTGCCTGGACTTGCAAATGCAATTTGGCCTGGCTTGGCTTTGGCTGCTGCGATCAGTTGGGCCACCGTTGTGTAGGGCACATTGGGGTTGGCCGCAATGACAACCGGAACACGGCCCACCAAAGACACGGCTGTTAATTCTTTTTCGGCATCAAATGGCATGGGCTGATACAAAGCCATGTTGGCCGCCAACGCATTGGCTGCCATCATCAAAGTGTAGCCATCGGGCTCGGCTGTGATGACCGACTTCACGGCAATGTTGGTACCGGCACCGGGTTTGTTTTCAACGATGAAACTTTGACCCAATTGCGCGGCCAAGCTCTGGCCCAAAGTGCGCGCCACCACATCCACCGCGCCGCCAGGCGCATAACCCACCACCATCTTCACGGGTTTGTTGGGATAGTTGGTCGTTGTTTGCGCCAACACGAGGCTGCTAGAGAAAGCAGCCAAGACCACGCAAAGTGTTTGTGTCAATGAACGAATCGGTTTCATAGGATCTTTCAAGCTTAAGTTTTCAATCGCGGGCTGTGCCGCGCAAACCTGAACGCTGCAAGGCTTTGTCCAACTCACCGCTGCGCGAGACTTCTTTGGCAAAATTTTCAACAAAGGATCGACCTGCTTCGCGTCCTTTGGGGATGGCAATGGCCAAATTTTCAAGCCCCCATCGTCCCGTCAAGACACGACTGCCTGGCAAGGCATCGGACATCTCAAACAAAATACCTTTGTTAGTGGCAAATGCATCAATTTGTTTTGAGTTCAACAGGATTTGGGCTTGTGCCAGTGATTCTGCAGGGACGACTTTGGCCAATTTAAAGCGTTGAGTGAGCACGCCTTGAGAAGAACTTCCTTGGCTCACTCCGACGCGCATACCGGCTTGATCAATGTCGTTCAGCGACGTGAGTGGGCTTGCGCCGATCACCAAATAACCCAGCTCCAAACGAACCAGTGGTTCTGTGAAATCCATGTCCTTGGCTCGCACGGCTGTAGCGTTGGTGAATGTCATGTCGACCTTGCCGTCTTTCAACGCATCCAACACTTGCGCCACTCGGTCAAATTCAACGACCTGCACCGGCACATTCAAGCGCTTGGCCATGCCTTTGCCCAAATCCAATGCAATGCCGACACTCTCCCCTGTCTTGGGGTCTTTCACCCAAGATGTGGGGCTGCCAGGATAGACTCCCACACGAAAAACACCAGTGGGCGCCAAGGCTTGACGCACTTCAGTAGAAACCGATTCCGCTTTGGCGCGTGCATTGTTTTCGGTTGTTTGATGAACAACCGTCAAGTTGAAACAAGCGCTGAGCGACAAGCTCAACAAGGCCACACTCAAGCCTCGCCATGCGAGCTGGAAATGAGGGTTTGAAATCATGCGAGTTCCTGTTTATAGTGAATGTGATTCAAGCAAAGCTTGATTCATCAGTCGATGTATTTCAGGCCAGCCTTGGCCAAAGGTTCACGCATGTTGTACATGTCCAAACCTAAAACACCAGCGGCCAATTTGGCGCGTTTCTCGCCTTCGTTGGCTTCGCGCGCTTCAGCGGCATCGGCCACTTTTTGCGCCCAAGCAGCGGGTACCACCACCACGCCATCGTCGTCGGCAACCACTGCATCGCCGGGGTTCACATTGACACCGGCACACACCACCGGAATGTTGACGGATCCCAATGTGGACTTGATGGTGCCTTTGGCGCTGATGCCTTTGCTCCAAACAGGAAAGCCCATGGCAGTGAGTTCGCGCACGTCACGCACACCGGCATCGATGACCAAGGCTTTGGCACCGCGGGCCATGAAGGAAGTGGCCAGCAAGTCACCAAAGAAACCATCACAGTTGTCGGCACTGATGGCCGCAACCACGATGTCGCCCGGTTGAATTTGTTCTGCCACCACGTGCATCATCCAATTGTCACCAGGGTGCAGCAATACTGTGACGGCTGTGCCTGATACAGGCACACCGCTGTAGATAGGACGCATGTACTTTTGCATCAAACCCACGCGGCCCATGGCTTCGTGCACCGTGGCCACGCCAAAACGGCCCAGTTTGTCGACGGCTACTTTGTCTGCGCGCGTGATGTTGCGCTTCACAATTCCAAGTTCTGTCATGTCAATTCCAATGGTTAATTTGCAATGATTTAAATGTGCTGCGGCTTAAAGACCTTTGGCCTTCAGGTGCGCATCTAAACGGGGGAACACACGGCGTGTGTTGCCTTCGTAAATTTTGTAACGTTGCTCATCGTTCAAGATGTTGGACGATTGAATGTAACGCTTGGTATCGTCAAAGTAGTGGCCTGTTTCGGGATCGATACCGCGCACAGCACCAATCATTTCAGAGGCAAACAAAATGTTGTCAACAGGAATCACTTTGGTCAACAAATCAATGCCTGGCTGGTGGTACACACAAGTGTCGAAGAAGATGTTGTTGAGCAAATGGTCTTGTAGCAAAGGCTTTTTCAATTCTTGGGCCAAGCCGCGGAAACGACCCCAGTGGTAAGGCACCGCACCGCCCCCATGCGGAATGAGGAACTTCAAGGTCGGAAAGTCTTTGAACAAATCGGAGGTGAGGCACTGCATGAAGGCCGTGGTGTCAGCATTCAAATAGTGCGCGCCGGTGGTGTGGAAGCAGCTGTTGCAGCTGGTGCTCACGTGAATCATGGCTGGAATGTCGTACTCCACCATTTTTTCGTAGATGGGGTACCAGTGCTTGTCGCTCAAAGGCGGTGAAGTCCAGTGGCCGCCTGAGGGATCGGGATTCAAGTTGATGCCCACATTGCCGTACTCTTTCACGCAGCGCTCCAACTCGGGAATGCAAGTTGCAGGGTCAACGCCAGGTGACTGGGGCAACATGGCCACAGGCACAAAATTGTCTGGGAACAATTGGCTGACCCGATAGCACAACTCATTGCAAATGGCCGCCCACGTGGACGACACGTTGAAGTCGCCAATGTGATGGGCCATGAAACTGGCGCGAGGGCTGAACAAGGTCAAGTCAGAGCCGCGCTCTTTCATCAAACGCAGTTGGTTGGTCTCAATGGACTCACGCAACTCATCGTCGCTGATTTTGAGATCCGCCACTTTGGGACCCAGCTCGGGTGTGTTCAAGTTGGCAATTTGCGCATTGCGCCAATTTTCCAAAGCTTTGGGCGCCGTGGTGTAGTGACCGTGGCAGTCGATGATCAAAGGTTGTTTGTGACTCATGAAGCGATCCAATCGAAAAAATGAAAAAAGAAATTAAGCAGAATGACCCGACCACAAGGACCTTGGCACCATGGCCTCGCCTCGCATCAGCAGTCTGGCCGTTCTGAGCAATGCGGCCTGTGTGACGTTTTGGCCACCTGGTAAATGGGGTGCAGGTTCGGTTTGCAAAGCCACGCTGAACTCGCCTGTCGGATGTTCAACCGACACATTTTTGGCAGCACCAGTGGGCATGACAGCGATGCCATCACACACAGAACCCTCCAACACGCAAGCCGTACCCACAGTGACGGCTGCCAACACACCGATGGCATCGTGGCACACATGCGGAATGAAACTGCGTGTGCTCAAAGCACCACCCTTTTGGGGTGGTGCAATGAGGGTCATCTTGGGGTAATTTTTTTGGCTTACATCACCCAAACCCATCAACAAAGACACTTGCAAACGCAGCGCCTCAATTTTGGTTTTGAGTTCGGTGTCGGCATTCATGTCCGCCACGGATTCGTACCCTGTGCGGCCCACGTCAGTTGCTTTGAACATCACCAAGGGCATGCCGTTGTCGATGCAAGTGACGTCGATGGTGAATGGCTCAAAGCCAGCACCACTCACGGTCAAGGTGTCTTTCACGCGGCCTGTGGGCAACAAGCCAGAACAGACAGAGCCCGCCGTGTCTAGGAAGTTGATGGTCACGGGTGCAGAAGTGCCAGGTGATCCATCGATGCGAGCTGTTCCCTCGTACTGAACCATGCCGCCGCGCGTGTCCACGGTGATGTCACATTGCATGTCGGTGTTCAATGTCAATACACGGAAAGTGCTTTGATCACCCTGCACGTCCACCATGCCTGTTTCGATGGCGAATGGCACCACAGCGGCCAACATGTTGCCGCAATTGGGCGTGGTGTCGACAGTCTCTTTATCGGGTTGCAGTTGGGCAAACAAAAAGTCCAATGCCACGCCAGGAACGGAACTCTTGCGAACAATGCCCACCTTGCTCGTTAAGGGATGTGCGCCGCCCAAACCATCGATCTGACGTTTGTCTGGGGAGCCCAAGGCGGCCAACAAGACTTTGTCACGCAATGAGATGTCAGCGGGCAAATCGGCCTCATTGAAAAACGGCCCTTTAGAGGTGCCGCCTCGCATCATCAGGCAAGGGATCGCGGTTTGTGCGGAAGGTTTCATGGTCCTAGCTCGATAGCCCAACAGGGGCCAAATTGAAGACTGAATTCTCCAACTTGAGAGCGTCAATGCCTAGGCTTCTAAGGCACTATCAGCTAGAACAAACCGACATAACCAGCCACCGGTTATGGCAAAATAGCCTCATGGACCTCAAGCAACTGGAATACTTCGTCAGAGTGGCAGAACTGGGCAGCTTTACCCGCGCAGCCCTGGCCTTGAACGTGGCCCAGCCTGCTTTGAGCCGGCAAATTCGCTTGCTGGAGGTTGAGTTGAGGCAAAACCTTTTGAAGCGCAATGGCCGAGGTGCAAGTCCCACGGAGGCTGGTCAGTTGTTGCTGGAACATGGCCGCGGGATTTTGCATCAGGTTGAAAGAGCGCGAGAGGAATTGGCCCGGGCCCGCAGCGGCCTCACAGGACGTGTTGCCTTGGGACTTCCGCCCAGCGTTGCGCGCGTCCTGACGGTGCCCCTCACCCGCGCCTTTCGCGAAAAAATGCCAGATGCCCATTTGTCGATCAGCGAGGGCTTGTCGGCAGGCATGCAAGAAAGCCTGCTGTCGGGACGATTGGACATTGCCCTGCTCTACAACGCTACCAGCACCACAGGCTTAGAGTTGTCGGCGTTGGTGCAAGAAGAACTCTGGCTGATTCAACCCAGACCGCCAGGACTTCAAGAGGACCCACCACCGCCCGCCATCCCACTCAAAGAAGTTTCTCGTTTGCCTTTGGTCATTCCCAGCCGGCCCAACGCCATTCGCATGCACGTCGAAGCTGAAATGGCCAACATCGGTTGTCGCCCAGAAGTTGCACTCGAAATTGACGGCGTGACTGCCATCTTAGAATTGGTGGCCGACGGCGCTGGCAACGCTATCTTGTCGCGCAATGCTGTCACGCGCTCCATCAAACCATCCGCCTTTGTGACAAGGCCTATTTCAGAGCCACGCATGAGCATTCAACTGAGCAGTGCCGTCAGCTCACAAAGACCCAGCACATTGACACAGCAGGCTACACTGAATCTAATTCGCGACACCGCACAACAATTGCTTTAAAACTTTGAAATTGTGAAATCATTGATCATGAAAAAATTGACTTGGACTGCCCATGCCCTTTTGGCACTCACCGCTTCACTCACTGCATCACTCAGCACGGCGCAAACGGCTGCGCAGAACTATCCGCAAAAGCCAATTCGCATGATTGTCCCTTTTACACCGGGCGGTAGCACTGACATCTTGGCGCGCTCTATCGGTCAAGAATTAAGCAAAGCCTGGGGCCAAAGCGTGATCATTGAGAACATCGCCGGTGCCGGTGGCAGCATTGGCGCCGACAAGGCAGCCAAATCTCCCGCAGATGGCTACACCCTGCTGATGGGACACATTGGCACTTTGGCCGTCAACCCCAGCCTGTACCCCAAACTGCCTTACAACCCAATCAAAGACTTTGCACCTGTGGCATGGGTTGCGCGAGTGCCCAATGTGCTGGTGGTGAATCCCAATGTGCCTGCTAAAAGCGTTCAAGAATTGGTTGCTTTGGCCAAATCCAAACCGGGCCAATTGAGTTACGGCTCGGGTGGCAACGGCAGTGCGGCCAACTTGGCCACCGAGTATTTCAAGATGCAAACGGAAACGGCAATTTTGCACATCCCTTATCGCGGCACGGCACCCGCTGTGACCGATTTGATGGGCGGTCAAATTCAAATGCTGTTCACAGGCGCGCCCGCCGTGATGGGCCAAGTGAAGAACGGTCAATTGCGCGCATTGGCCGTGTCCAGTCCCAAACGACTCGATGCCCTGCCCGACTTGCCCACTGTGGCCGAAGCCGGCTATAAAAATTTCGAAGCCGATCAGTGGTACGGCGTGGTGGCACCTGCGGGCACGCCGCGTGACATTGTGTTGAAACTCAATCAACAGATCAATGTGGCACTGAACTCAGCAGAGTTGAAAAAACGTTTGAACACAGAAGGCGCAGTGGCCACACCCGAAACGCCAGAAGCTTTTGGCAAATTGATTGCCCAAGAAATTGAACGCTGGCGTCCTGTGATCACGTCAGGACGCGTTAAAGCAGATTGAGATTTTTCAACTGCCAAAGCAGCGCATTCAATGTGAAAAATGAGGCCATGGTGGTGACCAGCAGTGCTGCTGCACTCAAGCCATCGTGGCCGTGCTTTTGCGTCAAGATGGGATAAATGCCAAACATGGGCATGGCACAGGTGAGTAACGCAGCGACGCGCAACACCGGATCTTGAATCGGCAGCAAGAACGTCATCACCACGAGCATCATCAAGGGGTGCAACACCAACTTGCCTGCAGCAATTTGCGCCACGCGCGGCCCCATGCCTTGCACTGGCAAGCTCACCAAACTGCCACCGATGACAAACAGCGACAAAGCGCCGCTGGCTTGTGCAAACAAACTGACGGTTCGGCCAAGACTGGAAGGCAATTGCCATTCAAACCAAGAGAATAAAAAGCCCAGCACAATACCCCAAATCATGGGGTTGTAGAACATGCCTTTCAGGGTTTGCCAAATGATGCCTTGCCAACGGCTTTTGCTCTGACCTGTTTCGGCCCAGGCCAACAACAAAGGAATGATGATCAGGTTCTCGACCATCATGTTGAGCGCAAGTGCAACACCGGCCACCGAGGCCAAAGGCCCCAAACTCAAGAGCATGACAGGATAGCCCACAAACCCACTGTTAGGGCAACTCATGCCCATGGCCAAGCAACTGCTCAAGCTCCGACTGACTTTGCTCACGCGCAGCGCCCAAGCAATGCTGAGGCTCAATGTGAACAAGGACGCCAAGGCATAGGCCGTCACATACTCAGCATTCAAAATGTCACTGACTTTGCGCTGCGACAAAGCATTGAACAACAATGCCGGCATGGCCACCTTCACCACAAACGTGCCAAAGGCTCGCATGTCGGTTTTCTGAAAGAAGCCCCATCGGGTGAGGCCATACCCCAGCGCAATGGCAATGTAGATAGGGGCCGTGATGGCCAGAATGTCAAACATCAAACACCTTGTTGACGCGCCGCAAGCAAACAGTCGGCATAGTCTTGCCACGTTGCGTCTTTGGGCAAGTGTTGGAACACACCCTGCGCGGCTTGATCGGCCACCCATTGCTGCTTGTCGGCCGTGGCCAAGGCCATGAAGGGCTCAAAGCCTACTTCTTTGACCGTATTGGCGGCTTCGCGCATTTCTTCAGCTCTGCGTTTGCCATGCTGCACCACGCGGCTGAAAAAATACGCCCCCTGCAAGGACCAATCAATTTGCGGAAATGTTTCTTGCAAGGTGGGCAAGACGTGCGCTTCCACACCATAGGCACGCGCCGTGGCGTAACTTTCGATGACCAAGGCTTCCAAGCCCTTGATCATGACGCTGCGACTCATTTTGATGGCGCTGGCCACGCCCAATTTGTCACTCACTGATTTGGCATCCAGGCCCCAGGCCTGCAGCGATGCCGCCAAGCTTTGAGATTGCGCGCCGCCCAACAGCATCGGCACCTTGATGCCGTAAGGTGGAACAGACGTCATCACGCCGGCTTCAACATAGATGCCGCCAGCGGCATCGATGAGTGCCGCGCAGGCTTGCTTGGTGCCAGGCGAGGCAGAATTCAAATCCAGATATACCGTGCCTGGCCGAATACTTTGCGAAGCTTGCTGGGCCACCGACAAAGTATTGGAAGCGGTCACCGCAGAGATGATGAATTGGCTTTGCGCGCAAAGCTCTGCCATGGCGCCGACGGTCTGAATGCTGTGCTGCGCAGCATGGGCTTGCTCGGCGGCTTGTAGGCTTAGAGGTGTTGGCGCAGCAAACTTCAAATCCCACGCTGACACCGATGTCACTCCAGGCTTTTCTTTGAGACCCAAGGCAAATGTTTTGCCCACTTCACCGTAACCAATCAAACCAATTTGTGTGAACTGCATGTCGATGTTTTCTGTGAGAGATGAAGTGTATGGATTGAATCAGGTTTATTGTTTGGCGATACCAGCGCGTTGAATCACATCGCCCCAACGTCTGGTTTCACTGCTGAGCAGATCGGCCGCCTGTTGCAAGGTGCCAGGCTGAGGATCGACATTCATGTCGATTAATTTTTTTCGAACGTCGGGGTTGTTCAGGGCAGATTGAATTTCTTGGTTCAAACGCTGAACGATGTCGCGGGGTGTTTTGGCAGGTGCGGCCAACGCATTCCAGGATGCAGCGTACAAAGTTTTAACACCCGCTTCTTTGGCCGTGGGTACTTGTGGCAATGCAGCCGCACGTTTGTCGCCTGTCACGGCCAAGGCGCGCAATGCTTGGCCTTTGATTTGCGGCAACACAGGTGCCAGAATTTCGACGCCCACATCAATTTGGCCACCGCGCAAAGCCGTTAAGACTGCGGGGGTGCCATTGAAAGGCACCACTTGTGCATCAATGCCTGCAGTTGATTTGAACAGTTCTGCTGCCAAATGCTGCGTGCTGCCCACGTTGATGCTGCCAATGTTGAGCTTGCCGGGGTTGGCCTTGGCAAAAGCAAGCAAATCGGCCAAGCTGGCAAACTTAGACTCTTGGGGCACCACAATCGCAATGTCAAAGGTGCCTAAGACTGACAAAGGGATGAGGTCTTTTTCAGCGTCATAGGGCAAGCTTTTGAACAAGCCAGCACTGACCGCAGTGGCATTGGACATCAAGAGCAAGGTGTAGCCATCGGGCGCTGATTTGGCTACAGCATCGGTGGCCACCACACCGCCAGCGCCTGGCTTGTTTTCGATCACGATGCTTTGACCCATGTTCTCACCCATCTTTTGCGCGACGGTGCGGGCAGTTAAATCGGCGACACCGCCAGCGCCGAAAGGCACCACAATTTTGAGCGCTTTACTGGGGTAGGCTTGCTGACCAGAGGCCCAAGTGCAGCAAGCGAGGCAAAGTGCCCATATAACAGTTTTGAATGGGGTGGTTGTGCGAAACATATCAAGCGGCCTTTTCAATGGCTAACAGTCGGTCAATCACACGGCGCGACATCACACCACCCGCATCGATCGACAATATTTTGAGTTTGCGTTCTGGAAATGCCAGCAAGTTTTTTTGCTGACGCTCAAGCATGTCCAAATCTTCACTGAAAATTTTGCCCTGCCCTTCGCGAATTTGCGCTGTCAGTGTTGCGTCTTCAGGTTTGAATTGACGCACCATGCCCCAGAAGTAGTGAATCGATGTTTCGGTTTCAGGCGTGATGAAATCAACCACCACGCTGTAGGCTTTGTCTTTAGGGTCGGCGTGGTACCCCCCTTTGCCAGCCAACGCCACACCCACTTCAATCAGCACATGACTGGGGGGCGTGAATTTGCAAATTTGCCACCGGTCTACAGTGGCTTCATCGTCGAGGTCATTGGCACGCATGGCCATCTTCCAAAAAGGTGGCGCCTTGATGCCTTCCATGAATCGGCTGGTGGTAACACAGTCGCCTTCTGTCACTGTGCGGCTGGGCGTTTCATCAATTTCTTGTTGACCAATGCTGGTGCTGTGAACATAAGTTTCGTGCGTGAGGTCCATCAAGTTGTCGATCATCAAACGGTAATCGCACGCAATGTGATACAGCCCACCGCCATAGGCCCACTTGGGATTCTCAAACCATTCGAACACTGGCATTTGCGCAGGATCGACTTTGGTTTGATCGCCTGGCCAGACCCACACAAAACCATAACGCTCAATGACGGCATAGGCCTTGACGGGCTCAAAGTTGCGGACCTGATGTCCGGGCATGTTGACGGTGTGTCCGTCACAGCCCATCACCAAACCGTGGTAGCCACAGACCAACTGTCCGTTGCAAACTCGGCCCAAAGACAAAGGCGCGCCGCGGTGCGGACAGAAGTCTTGAACAGCCGAGACTTTGCCTTCAGCATTTTTGTAAAACACCATGGCCTCGTTGCAAATTTTGCGGCCTAAGGGTTTGTCTGTGATCTCATGGGCCTGACAGGCCACATACCAAGTATTTTTCAAGAACATGTCAAATCCTCATCTTGCAGTGCCACGTACTTCCAATGAATTCATGGGAAGTTGACATTTCATTTTATACGGCATCACCCAAAACACTTGCGCCATCTGCAGGTGTGAGTGACTCTCAGACCGTCGTGACTGAAACTACCGCTGATGTCGGCATGTGAAATGACTAGGGTAATTACTCTTGGGTTGATAATTCAACTCAACATGATGCAAGGTGTGCAGCGCCTCCATGATTAACATAGAAAGACCCCATGCGACTTATCAGCTTTTTACTCAATCACACGCCCAGTTATGGCGCGGTTCATGGCAACAAAGTCTTGAATCTCACCCCGATTTTGGGCGCCGAGGCACCTGACCTCAAAACTTTGATTGCCAAAAAAATGTACGCGCAAGCTGAAGCCGCTTTAGCTAAGCATGCGCCCGATCTGGTTTTTGAAGATCTGCAACTTTTGCCTGTCATCCCCAACCCAGAAAAAATCATGTGTGTGGGTTTGAATTATCACGATCACGTGAAAGAAACTGGCCGCGACCTGACTGAAAAACCAGCCATCTTTTCACGCGTGAGTGCATCACAAGTAGGGCATGGCCAAGACATCATGCGTCCAGCCGAATCACACCGTCTTGACTATGAAGGCGAAATTGCCATCATCATTGGTGAGGGTGGCCGCCGCATTTCAGAGGCAGACGCTTGGCAACACATTGCGGGCTATTCTTGCTACAACGATGGCTCTGTGCGAGATTGGCAAAACTTCACAACGCAATGGACAGCTGGCAAGAATTTCTGGCGTACCGGCGGATTTGGACCCTGGATGGTGACCGCAGACGAAATCAAGCCGGGGCAAACACTCACCTTGAGCACTCGCTTAAATGGTGTGGAGTTGCAGCGCGCAACAACCGACATGATGATTCACAGCATCCCTCGCCAAATCGCCTACATTTCTACCTTTGTGCCGCTCGAACCGGGTGATGTGATTGTGACAGGAACTCCGGGCGGCGTAGGGAACAAGCGCACACCCCAGGTGTTCATGCAGCCGGGTGATGTCGTGGAAATTGAAGTCGATGCAGTGGGTATCCTGCGAAACACCATCAAAGACGATGTTGCTTAAGTCACTCTCCAAGTGACTCTGTGATCAGGCCGCATCAAAGCTTTGACGCTTTGCCATGGCACCCATGCGTTCACTGATTTCAAAAAACTGCGCCACCGTGCTGTCAATGATGTCTTTGGCGGTCTTGACTGAATCGATCAAGCCTGCCGACTGACCTGCCAGCGCCGGTGCTGCTTCCATGTCCCCTTGGAAGTAAACATTCAAGATGCCTTTCATGTCATCAAAGGACATGACGCCCTGTTCGTGAATGGCCGCCGTTCTGTCGGATTTCAAAGCTCGAATACACGGTGTTGATTTGGTGTTGAGCATCCAAGTGCCCGTTTCCTTGGAATTGACAATGGCGTTCTTGAAATTCTCATGAACTGGACTTTCGGCGCAACTGACAAAGCGGGTGCCCATTTGAATGCCCTCCGCACCCAAAGCAAAAGCTGCCGCCATTCCGCGGCCGTCTGAAATACCCCCCGCGGCAATGAGGGGCACATCGACTTTGGCGCGAATGGCTTGCAACAACACCAGGGTTGAAACATCTTCAGGATTTTTAAAGCCACCGCCTTCAGAGCCCTCCACCACCAAACCATCGATGCCAGCATCGACACACTTCATGGCAGCGTCCACTGTGGGCACGGCGTGATAGACCGTGATGCCTGCATCTTTCAGGGGCTGTATGAATTTGGCAGGGCTGCCTGCCGAGGTGGTGACAAACTTGACGCCCGATGCACAGACAAACTTCAGCATGGCATCGTCTTTCAAAAACCGAATGGGCAAATTGACGCCAAAGGGCAAATTCAATTCACGCATTTTGGTAATTTCGGCTTGGCAATTGGCCGTTTCGCCAGAGGACGTCTCAATGATGCCCAAGCCCCCTGCACGCGAGACCGCAGAGGCCAATTGTGTTCTGGCAATCCAGCCCATGGGGGCTTGCAAGATGGGGTACTTTGCACCCGTGTGAGCCAATACGCGATTCATCAAACTTCCTTAAGGCTTTCGCCCACATTAATGGCATCAAGCCCAGAACACACTACCTGATTTTTCGTACCAAGAAGCCACCTGACTTTCGACCGAGGCTTCAATGCGGCTGCGTTTGATTTTCATGGTGGGTGTCAGGAAACCGTTTTCAATGGACCATGCTTCATTGGCAATGACCAACATGCGCAGTTTTTCATAATCTGCCAATTCTGAATTAACCTGCGCCAGCAAGGTGGTCAGTTCACTTTCTACTTGCGCCTTCACTTCGGGCTCATGCATCTTGGGTCGAATGTCTTCAGACAAGACCACCATGGCATAGGCAGAAGGCTGAGACACGCCCGACACAATGCTCATCTCGATCATGGGGTGCACGTTGAGTTTGTTTTCAATGGGTGCAGGTGCAACATACTTGCCTTTGGAAGTTTTGAACAACTCCTTCACACGGCCTGTGATCTTGAGCAAACCATCGGCTCGCTGTTGACCTTGGTCACCCGTTTTGAAGAAGCCATCGGCCGTGAATGCTTCTGCGTCCAAGTCAGGGCGTTTGTAATAGCCCACCATTTGACCTGGCGACTTCACCAAAATTTCGCCCTCTTCGCTGATGCGTGCCTGAACACCTTCAAGCGGCACGCCCACACAACCAGGCGCATTGATGGCCTCGGTCGAGTTGTGAGAATATGCAAAGTCTTCCGTCATGGCGTAGCCTTCTAGAAGATTAAGGCCCAGCTTGCGGTACCACACAATCAGTTCAGCAGGAATTGGCGCGGAGCCACTGCCCGCCACAATGACTTGGTCCAGGCCCAAGCCCTTCAAAATTTTCTTGCGCACCAAACCACCGATGATGGGCAGACTGAGCAAGAGGTTGAGTTTGGCAGGCGGCATTTTGCTGAACACGCCTTGCTGAAACTTCAGCCACAAGCGCGGCACGGAAATGAACATGGTGGGTTTGGCACGGTTCAAATCTTGAATAAAGCTGTCCAAGGACTCCGCAAAAAACACATGCGTTTTGCCATGCACCAGTGAACTGGCACCCACCCAAGCCCGTTCAAAAACGTGAGCCAAAGGCAAGTAAGACAAGATGCGGTTGTCCTCGCGATCGCCCAAAGTTTCCTTCAGCGTTTTGACAATGCCTTCGGTTGCCGCAGAAATGCGTTCAAAGTTGTGCATGACGCCTTTGGGCTGCCCCGTCGAGCCAGAGGTGTACATGATCATGGCCAAATCGGTGGGGGCTCTTGCAATATCGCCCTCCAGAGAAGGCGTTTGGCGAACGACATCGTCCCACTTTGTGTAGTGGTTTTCCGGCGCCAATGGAAACGCAATGCACGGGATGCTGTTGGGCACAAAGGGGGCTTGCAAGGGCCATGTGTCTAATTTGCCCACAAACAAGAAACTGGCTTCGCTGTGGTCCAGTACATAGCGAATGGTCTCTCCAGACTCCGTCGGGAAAATGGCCACGGTGGTGCCACCTGCCATCCAAATGGCCAACTCGGCCATGATGAAGTGCGCACAGTTTTTGGACAAGATGGCCACCCTGGCGCCAGGCGCCAAGTTTTGAGTTTTCAAATACGCCGCCATCGAGCGGGCTTGGCGAAGTGTTTCGCGCCAGGTGTAATCGATCACCTGTCCCTGTCCAATAGGCTGTGTCATGTACACAAGTTCGGGCCTGGTTTTCTCATGTCCATAGACGTGATCCAAAATCAAAGAAGAATGGCTCATGGCTTGCTTTCAATTCAAAAAACTGGCGAAGTTCTGCAGGGATGTGCAGTGTCTTGCGGGGATCCAAGTGGATGGGGGGATTGTGCTGAGAAATGGCGCCAGAACCAGTCATTCAAGGATCTATTTGGCTAGGTATTTCCCTGATAAGACTTGGGTGAACCCATTTATGTTCAAATGCAGCCATTGCTCAAAGTTTGAGCACCGTTTCAGGGAAAACCATGTCGCAATTGTTAGTCCGCAAACTGTTGATTGATCTCAGCGCGCCCTTCCCCGCCAATTGGTGTGGTGGCGACGCCTTCAAGTCTGCTTTTTTCAATGCGCTCTCCATGAGCTTTCCTGTGGGCGAGCAATTTTTCATTGACTCTGTTCGCACAGGTTTCAAATCATTGCCCGAAAGCGAACAAGCCAAGTTCAAAACCGAAGTGCAAGGTTTTGTGGGACAAGAAGCCACGCATCGCCGTATTCATGCCTTGTTCAATGACCACTTGGAAACCATGGGGTTCCCCAATGTCATCGCCAAAAGGTCTGCTGCACGGGTCGTTAAAAATGCCAATCTGAACATCCGCATGCACGTCGGTGCAACGGCCGCAACCGAACACTTCACCGCCATCTTCGCCGAATGGATCTTGCGCCATCCCGAAGTGTTTGATGGCACTGAAGAACGACTCAAAACCATGTGGCTCTGGCACAGTGCTGAAGAATCAGAGCATCGCAGCACGGCCTTTGACATCTACAAAGCGCTGGGTGGCAACGAAGAATGGCGCATCCGACTGTTCCACATCATCACCGTGCAATTTTTGTCAGATGTGATGTGGCAAACGGTTCGCAACCTTTGGCATGATCGCCAATTGTTCAAGCTCAGCACGTGGAAAAGTGCCTATCAGTTGCTGCTATCGAAAGATGGCTTGTTCCGAGGCAATGTGGCTCACTGGCGTGAGTACAAATCACCCGAGTTCCATCCCAACCAGCAAGACGACCGTCTTTCAAGGGACTGGTTGCAACACAACCAAGAGCGTTTCACGGTGGTCGGTCAGAGCGTCTAAGTTTTGATACTGTCATGAGCCAACACTTGCTGGCCATTGCTCTGCCACTGGTACTCTTGTACGTGGCTTTTTGGCTTTGGTATGGCGGCAATGGTCAGCGCATGTCGCCCGAAGAGATTGAAGAGGCCTTGAATCAACTTCGCAGCTCAGACCTCGGTCACGACAACGCCGCTGAAGTAGAGGAAGTTCGCCAGCTCTTGGCGTCTGACGACGGCAAAGAATTTGTGATGCAAAACCTCGTGCGCTACCGCGCCAAGGCCCTCTACCCCGAAGGTACAAACTACAGCGACGACCCTCGAGAAGCCGACAAGCGCTATGGCAAATCCATCATCGGCGATTTGTTGCGCTATGGCAATGTGGTCATTTTCATCGCGCGAAAATCAGGTGATTTTGTCAGGCCCGAAGGTGCTGATGCTTGGCATTACGTGGCCATGGTTCGCTACCGCAGCCGCCGGGACTTTGTGCGCTTTGCCATTCGCGCCAACCAAGCCGACAAGTTCATGCACAAATGGGCGGCCATCGAAAAAACGCATGTCTTTCCAGTGAAACCCCTGATCAGTTTGTTCGCTGTGAGAACTTTGGTTGCATTGTCGCTGTTCACCATCGGCGTGATTCTCACCCGCTTGCTGTAAAGAAGCACAAACCTGTTCAAAAGCAGCGCAAGCCTTGGTATGCTGAGGCCTTGTTCAACGCTTTTCTGAACGTCAACATGTCACAAGCTGCTCACAGCAACGCGCCACTTCCCACACCCGAATTCGATCGCTTCTACAAGCACCCCGAACTCACCCAATTGCTGAAAGATTTTGCCAAGGCCAGGCCCGACTTGGTCGAGTTGCGCGAACTGGGACGCAGCCATGAAAACCGTCCCATCTGGGTTTTGGTGATCACGCGTAAAAGCACAGGCGCTGACATCGATAAGCCTGCCTTCTGGGTGGATGGCAACATCCACGCCGCCGAGTTAACCGCCAGTACCGCTTGTTTGTATTGGCTGCACCAATTGCTCAGCAAAGACGGAGAAGATGCGCAAGTGACTGAGTTGCTCAGCACACGCGCCGTCTATTTGGTGCCCCGCCTCAACCCTGACGGCGCCGAATTGGCGATGGCAGACAAACCTCGCCACATCCGCTCTTCTACACGCCCCTACCCTTGGGATGAACCGCACGTCGAAGGTTTGACGATAGAGGACATGGACGGTGATGGTCGCATTTTGATGATGCGTATTCCGGACCCACACGGCGGCTGGAAAGTAAATCCAGAAGAACCGCGTCTGCTTACGCCTCGCCTGCCTGGCGAGTTTGGCGGTCAGTATTACCGCGTCATGCCCGAAGGCAGTTTGCAGCATTACGACGGTGTCAACATCAAGCCCAACCGCGACATTGAAGGTTTGGATTTGAACCGCAACTTTCCAGCCTTCTGGCGCCAAGAACATGAGCAAGTGGGCGCTGGCCCTTATCCCACCAGCGAACCCGAAGTGCGTGCCATGGTGGACTTTATTGCCAAGCACCCCAACATTGGTGCAGCGGTCAGCTTCCACACCCACTCCGGTGTCATTTTGCGTCCCATGGGCACTCAAAGCGACAGCGACATGACGCCTGAAGACTTGTGGATGATCAAACGCATCTCCGACATTGGCAGCAAGCTCACCGGCTATCCAGCGGTCAGTATTTTTCATGACTTCAAATACCACCCCAAAGAAGTCATCACGGGCACACAAGACTGGGTGTACGAGCACTTAGGCGCTTTGTTTTGGACCGTTGAAATTTGGGCGCCCAACAAAGAAGCAGGCATTACCGAGTACGACTGGATTCATTGGTACCGTGACCATCCGCCCGAAGACGACATCAAGTTGCTCAAGTGGAGCGATGAGGTCTGCGGCGGCAATGCGCACGTCGATTGGTATCCCTACCAGCACCCCGACTTAGGCGCCGTGGAATTGGGGGGATGGGACCGAATGAACTATTGGCGCAATCCACCCGCGCATTTGCGTGAGCGAGAGGCCGCTCGATTCCCTGCTTGGTTGAATCAGATTGCACTGACTTTGCCCAAACTCGAATTGCTGCATGCCAAAGCTGAAGGCTTAGGCAATGACCAATGGCGCATTCAAATGGCAGTAGGCAACGCAGGCTACTTGCCCAGTTATGTCACCAAGCGGGCGCTGGAACGCAAAACAGCGCGTCCTTGCATGTTTGAAATTGAACTGCCAGATGGCGCGCATTTGCGCATGGGCAAACCGCGCATGGAAGGCCCTCAGTTAGAAGGCCATGCTGCCAGCAATTCCCTTCAAGCGTTCTTGCCCAACAAAACCATCACTGGAGATCGCGCTTTGAACGAGTGGATTGTGGAAGCACCTGCAGGCACTGTGCTGAACCTGACAGCGCATGCCGCAAGGGCCGGCACTGTCAGAGCGTCTGTGACTTTGAAATAACTTATTTCAAGCCCAGCAAACGCACAGCGTTGTCTTTCAAAATCCCGGGCATCACCTCGGGCTTGAAACCAGCCACTTCAAAATCCTTCATCCACCGTTCCGGTGTGATGAGGGGGTAGTCGCTGCCAAACAAAATGCGGTCTTTCAGCAAGGTGTTGGCGTACTGAATCAATTGCTTGGGAAAGTACTTGGGACTCCAGCCCGACAAGTCAATCCAGACATTGGGCTTGTGCGTGGCCACGCTCAGCGCTTCATCTTGCCAAGGAAAGCTAGGGTGTGCCATGACAATTTGCATGTCGGGAAAATCAATGGCCACGTCGTCTAAGTGCATGGGGTTGCTGTAGGCCAAACGCAAGCCACCGCCGCATCGCATGCCAGAGCCAATGCCGCTGTGACCCGTGTGAAAAATGGCGGGCATTTTGTGTTCGTTGATCACCTCGTAAATGGGCCAAGCCATTTTGTCGTAAGGGTGGTAGCCCTGGACCGTGGGGTGAAACTTGAAGCCTTTGATGCCCTCTTCCTTGATCAGTCGCTCGGCTTCGCGTGCGCCCATCTTGCCTTTGTGTGGGTCGATGCTGGCAAAAGCAATCATCATGTCGCTGTTGTCGCGCGCAGCTTTGGCGATTTCTTCATTGGGAATGCGGCGTCGGCCCAACTGTGATTCGCTGTCGACCGTGAACATCACCAAACCAATTTTCCGCTCACGGTAATAAGCCACGGTTTCATCAATGGTGGGACGGCGGTCACTGCCAAAAAACTTGTCTGCAGCGCGGTCGTATTCTTCACCGTAATTGTCGAACGGGTTCCAACAACTCACCTCTGCATGGGTGTGAATGTCGATGGCGATCAAGTCTTGGTGTTTCATAAAAACTTTCAGAAATGCGGGAAAACCCTGTGTTTTTTGCCATCACATGGCAAGACAATATAGTTATTGATAATAACCTTTTTAGCAACCCCTTGCTTTTCAGCAAGGTCGATTTGGACCCTCCATCATGACTCAAAATCTTCATCCTTTGTTGCAACGCGCTCAGAACCACGGCATTCACTTTGAGATGAACGGCGCTGTTGCCATGGTGCGTTTAAGCCGCCCGACCAAGCGCAATGCACTGAACGATGGCTTGATCGAAGCTTTGCGAGATGTCTTCCAAAATCTGCCCGAAGAAGCCAAAGCCGCCGTGGTGTATGGCGAAGGCGACCATTTCTGTGCCGGCTTGGATTTGTCTGAACTCAAGGAACGCGATGCCGGCCAAGGTGTGCATCACTCACGCAGTTGGCACGTTGCTTTGGATGCCGTCCAACTGGGCCGTGTGCCGGTCGTCGCAGCGCTGCATGGCGCAGTGGTGGGCGGTGGCTTGGAATTGGCCAGCGCGTGTCACATTCGCGTGGCAGACGACAGCACCTTTTTCGCACTGCCAGAAGGCACACGCGGTATTTTTGTGGGCGGCGGGGGCTCGGTTCGCATTCCCAAGCTCATTGGCGTGGCACGCATGACCGACATGATGTTGACGGGCCGCGTTTACAACGCCTTAGATGGCGAGCGCATTGGTTTGGCGCAATATCACGTCCCCACAGGAACTTCTTTGGACAAAGCTTTGGACTTGGCACAACGCATTGCCACCAATGCCCCGCTCACCAATTACGCCTTGATGCACGCCCTGCCCCGAATCGCTGAGCAACCCGCAGATCACGGCTACCTCACCGAAGCCTTGATTGCGTCTATTGCCCAAGCCGCGCCCGAAGCCAAGGCTCGCGTTAAAGCTTTCTTGGAAGGCAAGGCCGCCAAAGTTCAAAAGAACTAAGTACCCGGCCCTACACATCCTTGAAAAGAGTTGGAGACCAGCATGAGCTCACCTAAATTTAGACCCCTGCGTTTTGGCGTGACGCGTGTCACTTTGAAAGATGGCGCACCAGGCACACATTACCTGAAAGCAGACCAAGAATTACAAGCCTACCCCGAACGCTTGACGGACCGTTTGCAGCACTGGGCGAAACACAAACCCACACAAACGCTGTTTGCCCGTCGCATCAAATTGGCAGATGGCAGTTTGGGTGAATGGCGTCATGTCACCTATGCTGAAGCTTGGAACACTGCGCGCAACATTGCACAAGGCCTGATCAACCGTGGCTTGAATGCCGAGCGTCCCGTGGTGATCTTGAGCGAAAACAGCCTGGAGCATGCATTGTTGGCTTTGGGTTGCATGGTGGCCGGTGTGCCATTTGTGCCCACTTCCCCCCCCTACTCTTTAATCAGCCAAGACTACGACAAGCTCAAACACGTGTTGCGCACCGTCACGCCAGGTTTGGTGTTTGCCAGCGATGCGCGCTATGCAAAGGCCATCGCTGCTACCGTTTCCAGTGACATGGAAATTGTGATGAACGAAGGTGGCGTGGAGGGCAAACAAGTCACCACTTTTGAAAGCTTGTGCAGTACACCTGCCACTGCGCAAGTCGATGCCGCCATTGCAGCCACAGGCCCCGACACGATTGTCAAATTCTTGTTCACCAGTGGCTCTACCAAGTTGCCCAAAGCGGTGATCAACACGCAGCGTTTGTGGTGCGCCAACCAACAACAAATGGCCCAGTCCATGCCCATCTTGGCCGAAGCGCCTTTGGTCTTGGTGGACTGGTTGCCCTGGAACCATACCTTTGGCGGCAACCACAACTTTGGCATGGTGGTCTTTCATGGCGGCACAATGTACATCGACGATGGCAAGCCCACGCCTGCGCTGATGCACGAGACCTTGCGCAACTTGCGTGAAATTGCACCGACCGTTTATTTCAACGTGCCCACAGGTTTTGAGGCCATTGCCAATGCCATGAAGACCGACGATTTGCTGCGCAAGACTTTGTTGTCTCGCGTTCAAATGTTCTTCTATGCAGGCGCAGCGCTGGCACAACCCATTTGGGACAGCTTGTATGAATCGCAAGAGCGCGAAATCGGCGAGCGCATTGTGATGGGCACAGGTCTTGGCATGACCGAGTCTGGCCCCTTCGGTATTTTTGTCACCAACCCTTACGTCAACGCTGGCGACTTGGGCGTGCCCACCCCAGGGTTGGAATTGAAACTGGTCGACATGGGTGGCAAAACCGAAGTGCGTTACCGCGGCCCCAACATCACACCAGGCTACTGGCGCAACGACGAAGAAACCAAAGGCGCCTTTGACGATGAAGGCTTTTTTTGTACAGGCGATGCCGTCAAATGGATTGATGAAACCGATGTGCACTTGGGTTTGAAGTTCGACGGCCGAATTGCCGAAGACTTTAAATTGGCCACTGGCACCTTTGTGAGTGTGGGTCCTTTGCGCGGCAAGATCATTGCGGCCGGCGCACCCTACATTCAAGATGTGGTGCTCACAGGCATCAACTTGAAAGAAGTTGGCGCCATGGTATTCCCAACACCCGCTGTGCGTGCACTCAGCGGCATGCCGGCCGACGCGCCCTTGGCCGATGTGTTGGGCAGTGCACCTGTGTTGGCACACTTCCAAAACGTCATCAACGAATTGGCCAAAACTGCCACGGGCAGTGCCAATCGCATTGCGCGCATGTGCTTGCTGTCCGAGCCGCCCACCATCGACAAGGGCGAGATCACCGACAAAGGCTCCATTAATCAACGCGCTGTGCTGACTCACCGCGCCGACACCGTTGCAGCTTTGCATGAAGAGCGCTTGCACTTTATCTTGAAGCCCACAATCTGATTTGAAATTCTGAAAATTTGAAAGAAGCACCATGAGCCAAGCTGGATTTTTCAACGCCTTTGACGACGTGTGGATGCACGAAGGCGTGCGCACTCCGATGGTGGATTACTGTGGCGCATTGGGCCATATCTCCCCAACCGACATGGGCATCAAAGCCGCACGCGAAGCGCTCAAGCGCGCCGACATTCCCGCCACAGACATTGGTTCCGTACTGACGGGCAACATGGCCCCTGGCGACTTTGATCAGTTCTTCTTGCCTCGCCACATTGGCTTGTATGCAGGCGTCCCTGTTGAAGTGCCCGCACTGATGGCGCAGCGCATTTGCGGTACAGGTTTTGAATTGTTCCGCCAAGCTGGTGAGCACATCCAATCAGGCGCTGCAGAAGCCGCCTTGGTGGTGGGCACTGAAAGCATGACACGCAATCCCATTGCTGCTTTCGATCACCGCACCGGTTTCAAGCTCGGCTCTCCTGTGGGTTTCAAAGACTACATGTGGGAAGCGCTGAAAGATCCAGCGGCTGGCATCAACATGATTCAAACGGCCGAAAACTTGGCCAAGAAATACAACATCACGCGCGAAGAAGTCGATGCGTTTGCGTCTGAGTCTTTTGCCAAAGCCGTGGCGGCACAGCAGTCTGGTTTCTTGGCAGGCGAAATCGTGCCCGTCATCACCGAGAAATTTGAACTCGACGGTTACAAGCCTCGCGGCATCAAGCTGCAAGGCAAGGTCACTGAAGTGACTCAAGACACACACCCCCGCATTTCACCTGCTGAAGTGTTGGGCAAGTTGCGTCCCGTCTATGAAGGTGGCGTTCAAACCGGTGGCAACAGTTCGGCCTTGGTCGATGCAGCAGCGGCTTGCGTGGTCACCTCTGGCACCTATGCCAAAGCTCATGGCAAAAAACCAATCGCTCGTGTCGTCGCTGCGGCTGTGGCCGGTGTGCCCCCCGAGATCATGGGCATTGGCCCAGCGCCCGCCATTCGTTTGTTGCTGGCCCGCACCGGTTTGAAACTGTCCGATATCGGCCGCTTTGAAATCAATGAAGCCCAAGGTGCTCAAACCCTGGCGGTCGGCCGCGAGTTGGGACTCGACCTTAGCTTATTGAACGTTAACGGCGGTGCCATTGCACTGGGTCACCCCCTGGCAGCCACGGGTGTTCGCCTCACGATCACCTTGGCACGCGAATTGGTTCGCAGTGGCAAACGCTATGGCATCTCCAGTGCTTGTGTCGGTGGCGGTCAAGGCATTGCATTGCTGATCGAAAACCCCAACGCCTGAAGTCACGCTATTCAGTCAACATCATTCATCAAGAGGACAACATGAACATTCAAGGCATGAGCGCATTGGTCACCGGTGGTGGCTCTGGTTTGGGCGAAGCAACCGCCCGTGAATTGGCCCGTTTGGGTGCCAAGGTCGCCGTACTCGACTTGAACCTCGAGAACGCTCAAAAGGTGGCCGCAGACATTGGTGGCATTGCTGTTCAATGTGACGTGACCAACGCCGCCAGCATGGAAAACGCCGTGGCCGAAGCAGCCAAAGCCCACGGCGGCGCACGCATCTTGATGCAGATAGCCGGCATCGGTACCGCCAAACGCATTGTGGGCAAAGATGGCAATCCAGCACCCTTGGAAGACTTCGCCAAAGTGGTCAACGTCAATTTGATTGGCACCTACAACGCTGCACGCGTCTTTGCTGCGGCCTGCGCCAAGCTCGACCCAATGGAAGACGGTGAGCGCGGCGCCATGGTCTTCACAGCCTCTGTAGCAGCCTTTGATGGCCAAGTGGGTCAACAAGCCTACAGTGCCTCCAAAGCGGGTGTGGCAGGCATGACACTGCCCATGGCACGCGATTTAGCGCAACACGGCATTCGCGTGTGCACCATTGCCCCAGGCATCTTTGCAACACCGTTGCTCAAAACACTGCCTGAACCTGTGCAAGCCTCGTTGGCTGCCAGCATCCCCTTCCCTTCACGCCTTGGCAAACCCGAAGAGTTTGCACAATTGGCCGCACACATTGTGAGCAATGGCCACTTGAACGGCGAAGTGATTCGCTTGGATGGTGCACTGCGCATGGCCCCCCGTTAATCGGCAGAAAGCTAGCGATGAGCAAAACAGTTGTTTATGAAGTGCAAGTGATGTTCGGTGACTGCGACCCCGCAGGCATCGTGTTCTTTCCCAATTTTTCCAAATGGATGGACGCCTCATCGCTGAACTTTTTTGTAAAGTGCGGCGTGCAACCTTGGCGTGAATTGGTAAAAACCACCGGCATCATTGGCACCCCTCTTTTGGAAATCAACACCAAGTTCGGCCGACCTGCCACCTATGGTGAGACGCTGCAAATCCACACCAGCGTGCAAGAGTGGCGCGACAAAACCTTCATCCACAAACACGTGGTCATGCGCGGCGACACTGTCTTGTGCGAAGGCACCGAAGTGCGCGCCTTCTGCATCAAGCATCCAGAAAACCCAGATCGCATCAAAGCCATTCCCGTTCCCGCGGACATCAAAGCGCTTTGCAGTTAATGCCTAGACTTTGATTTCCATTTTTTCACTCAACGTTTTTCCAACACAACCTCTTAGGAGACAAAAATGAAAATGAAGAAAACACTGCTGGCTTTGGCCATCACTGCCGTCACCAGCACCGCTGCGCTGGCCGACATCAAAATTGGCGTGAGCTTGTCACTCACAGGTCCAGGCTCTGGCTTGGGCACCCCCATGCAAAAACAATTGCAACTGTTCCCCAAAACCATTGGTGGCGAAAAAGTCACCGTGATTTTGTTGGACGATGCCTCTGATCCAGGTAAGGGCTCTGCCAACGCACGCCGCTTTGTCACAGAAGACAAAGTTGACATCATTTTTGGCTCATGCCTCACACCCGTTGCTGCGGCCATGACAGACATCGCATCTGAGGCAGGCACTGTGCAAATCGCAGGCTCACCTGTGGGCGTGCCTCCAGGCAAAGACAAATGGTTGTTCCGCTTGCCCCAGTCCAATAATGTGATGGGCCATGCTGTGATCGAGCACATGAAAAAGCAAGGCATCAAAACGGTTGGCTTCTTGGGCTACGCAGACGTTTATGGTCAGCAATGGCTGGAAGCCGTTCAACCTGAACTCGAAAAAGCAGGCATCAAAATGGTCGGCGTTGAGCGCTTTGCTCGTACCGACACCAGCGTCACACCTCAAGCTTTGAAGTTGACTTCTGCCAACCCAGACGCCATCTTGGTCGTGGCTTCAGGTTCTGGCGCCGCCATGCCCCAGATGGGCTTGGTTGAGCGCGGCTACAAAGGCAAGGTCTACCAAACGCACGCAGCAGCCACACCCGACTTGTCACGCATTGGCGGCAAAGCTGTTGAAGGCACCTTCGTTGTGTCTGGCCCTGCCTTGTTGGGCGACCAATTGCCCGACAGCCATCCTTCCAAAAAATTGGCTTTGGACTTCGTTCAGAAGTTTGAAAAAGAACATGGCCCCAACACACGCAACCAGTTTGCAGGTCACTCTTATGACTTCCAAGTGGCCATGGAAAAAGCCATTCCTTTGGCACTGAAAAAAGCCAAGCCTGGCACACCTGAGTTCCGCGCAGCCATTCGCGACACATTGGAAACCATGGGTCGTACTGTGTTTTCACACGGCGTGATGAACTGGACGCCTGCTGACCACTGGGGTTACACACTGGAAACAGGCGTGATGACCAAAGTGGTCGACGGTAAGTTCAAGGTCGAATAAGACCTCTGACTTGCTTGCACAGGTGTGCACGCCTTCAAGGCGTCCCCCTGTGCACCTTGTGTTTTTTGTATCGGAAATCTCATGGACTTCTCCATCGCCAGCATCCTTTTGCTAGACGGTGTCACCAATGGCGCGGTGTATGCCCTTTTAGGCTTGGCCACCGTGCTGGTGTTCACGGTCACGCGTGTGATCTTTATTCCTCAAGGCGAATTTGTGGCTTATGGTGCGCTGACCTTGGCCATGCTACAAACAGGCAAAACACCCGGCACCGTTTGGCTGTTGTTGATACTTGCTGGCGTTGCTGCATTGATGGAATTGATTGAACGGTGGCGTCATCATGGCAACGTGTCACGCGCCTTGTTCGCTGCTTTGAAGACCTTGGTCTTTCCGATGTTGGTGTCTCTCATCGCCATGTGGGCTGCACCGCAAAAGTTTCCACTCTGGAGTCAAGCCGTTTTAAGTGTGGCCATCGTGACTGCCTTTGGTCCGCTGGTTTACCGCGTGGCATACCAATCGCTTGAGTCGGCCACACCGCTGGTCTTGTTGATCGTCTCTGTAGGCGTGCACTTTGCAATGACGGGCTTGGGCTTGTTGTTTTTCGGTGCGGAAGGTTTCCGCAACCCGACGTTCTGGGATGAACGCTTTACCCTCGGACCTGTCGCATTGACAGGTCAGACTGTGATTATTTTCGTCACTTCATTGGCACTGATTGTCATGATGTGGCTTTATTTCGAACGCTCACTGCGTGGCAAAGCCCTGCGTGCCACTGCGGTGAATCGCACGGGTGCACGCTTGATGGGCATCTCCAGCCATACCTCAGGTCAGCTAACCTTTCTCATGGCAGCCCTGATCGGCGCATTGTCTGGTCTGCTCATTGGTCCCACCACCACCGTGTTCTACGACTCGGGCTTTTTGATTGGCCTCAAAGGTTTCGTGGCCGCTGTGATGGGCGGACTGGCCAGCTACCCTGGTGCATTGTTGGGTGCACTGTTCGTCGGTATCGTTGAATCTTTTGGTGCCTTCTGGGCCAGCGCTTTCAAAGAAGTCATCGTCTTCACTTTGGTCTTGCCCATTCTCCTCGTGCGCTCTTTGCGCAGTGGCCATTCAGACGAGGATCACTGACATGAACAAGCAAAAACTTTTCATCTGGCTGCTGGCAGCGGCTGTTCCCGTCGTGGCCTTGTTGCCCTTGCCAGACTTCTGGATTGCGCAACTCAACTACATAGGTCTTTATGCATTGGTGTGCCTGGGATTGGTACTGCTGACGGGCGTTGGAGGCTTAACCTCCTTTGGCCAAGCAGCATTTGTAGGTGTTGGCGCCTACACCACGGCCTATCTGACTTTGAACATGGGCATGTCGCCATGGCTAACCTTGTTTGTTGGCTTGGGCATCACGGCCATCAGCGCATTGGTGGTGGGCGCCATCACCCTTCGCATGTCTGGTCACTACTTGCCATTGGCCACCATTGCATGGGGCTTGTCTTTGTATTACCTCATGGGCAATTTGGATGCCTTGGGCAAGTACGACGGCTTGTTGGGTCTCAAGAGTTTGTCGATCGGCAGTCTTGACATTGGCCAAGGCCGTTTGTTCTTCATCCTCACATGGGCCATCCTGATTGCAGGTGCCATTGCATTGTTGAACTTGCTGGACTCACGTCCTGGCCGTGCCATTCGTTCGCTCAAAGGCGGTTCCCAAATGGCCGAGGCCATGGGCATCAGCACCTTCCGTTACAAAGTCACGATCTTTTTGATTGCGGCTTTGTTTGCATCCATTGCAGGATGGCTGCTTGCGCATTTTCAACGTACCGTCAATCCGTCCGCCTTTGGCTTGAAGATGGGCATCGAATACCTGTTCATGGCCGTGATTGGCGGCGTGGGCTATGTGTGGGGCGCCATCGTAGGTGCCGCCTTGATCAAATTGCTCGACGACTATTTGCAAGTCGCCTTGCCTGCCTTGATTGGCACCAGCGGCAGTTATGAAGTGATTGTGTTTGGTGTCGCCATGGTTCTGGTGCTCAAGTACATGCCCGATGGCATCTGGTCTTTGGTCGCTCGCAAACTGCCGCGTCCTCCCCGCAAAATGGACTGGCAGGATGCAGCGCCATTGAATGCCCGCAGCAAACCTGCGATGGGCGATTTGGTTCTTAAGGTCGACAAAATTCGCAAACAATTTGGCGGCCTCACTGCTGTGAACGACATCAGTTTTGACATTCACGCTGGGCGGATTGTGGGTTTGATTGGCCCTAACGGCGCTGGCAAATCAACCACCTTCAACTTGATCACTGGCGTGCTGTCCAAAACTTCGGGCAAGGTGACATACCGCGGACATGACATCTCCGCTTTGCCATCGCGCGAAATTTCTCGCCAAGGCATGGCCCGCACTTTCCAACATGTGAAGATGATTCCGAACATGACGGTTTTAGAAAACGTGGCTTTGGGCGCTTACACCCGCGGTGAATCTGGTGTCATTTCCTCCATGCTAGGCACCAATAAAGCTGAAGAGCAACGCTTCATGAAAGAAGCACAGCACCAGCTTGAACGGATTGGCATGGGCAATTACTTGCACGAATTGGCAGGCAACTTGGCCATGGGACCCCAGCGTCTGATGGAAATCGCCCGTGCGCTGTGCTGCGATCCTGCACTCTTGTTGCTTGACGAGCCTGCAGCCGGTTTGCGCCATAAAGAAAAACAAGACTTGATCAAAGTGCTTCGTCAATTGCAAAGCGAAGGCATGAGCATCTTGTTGGTGGAGCACGACATGGACTTGGTCATGGACGTTTGCGATCATTTGGTGGTGATGGAGTTTGGCACCCTGCTAACGCAAGGCACGCCTGCAGAAATTCAAGCCAGTCCTGCCGTGCGTGCGGCTTACTTGGGCACGGAGCACTGACATGACAACACCCATTCTCAAAGTTCAGCAATTGCATGCGGGTTACGGCAAAGCTGAAGTACTGCACGGCATCAGTTTGGAAGCTGCCAAAGGCAGTGTGATCACAGTGATTGGTCCCAACGGCGCTGGCAAATCAACTTTTTTGAACAGCCTGATGGGCATCTTGCCAGCGCAAGGCCTGATTGAATTCAATGGCCAATCGATCAACGAGTTGACCTTGGAAGAACGCGTCATGCAAGGCATCTCTCTGGTCCCTGAAAAGCGTGAACTCTTCAATACCATGACGGTCGAAGACAACTTGGTGTTGGGCGGCTATCGCCAAATGCGTTTAGGCAATGCCGATTGGCGCAATCGACTTGACGACGTCTTCGACTTGTTCCCCCGACTCAAAGAACGTCGCTTGCAAGAAGCCGGCACCTTGTCTGGTGGTGAACGCCAAATGTTGGCGGTGGGCAGAGCCCTCATGTCACGCCCTTCTCTCTTGATGTTGGACGAACCCAGTTTGGGTTTGGCACCGCTCATTGTGAAAGAGATTTTCAACATCATCGAAACACTTCGTCAAACGGGTGTGTCCATCGTGTTGGTGGAACAAAATGCACGCGCTGCATTGGCTGTGGCCGATCATGGCTACGTTTTGGAAATGGGCGAAGTGAGCCTTCAAGGCAAAGCTTCCGATTTGGCCGAAGACCCCCGCGTGATCGACACCTACTTGGGTGCTGCCAAAAAATAAAGAACAAACAACATGAGCGACTACCAACCCCGTATCCAAGACATGCAATTTGTCTTGTCCAATGTTTTAGGTGCACCCGATCAGCTGAAAGCATTGCCAGCGTTTGATGAAGTCGATGCGGATCTGATGCAGCAAGTGTTGGAAGAAGCTGGCAAGTTTGTCGGTGAAGTGGTCGCCCCACTCAACCGGGATGGCGATGAAATTGGCGCGAAGTGGCAAGACGGCAAAGTGACGATGCCACCCGGTTTTCAATCGGCCTACCAAATGTTTTGGCAAGCGGGTTGGCCTGCGCTTTCTGCAGCACCAGAAGATGGCGGACAAGGCCTGCCCTCTGTCTTGGAAATCATGCTTTATGAAATGCTGTCAGCCGCCAACCATGGCTGGACCATGGCACCTGGTTTGTTGCATGGCGCATATGAATGCATCAAGCACTATGCAAGCCCCTCACTCCAAGAAACTTACCTCAGCAAAGTTGGTACTGGTGAATGGTTGGCCACCATGTGCCTGACTGAACCGCACGCAGGCAGTGACTTGGGCTTGTCGCGCACCAAAGCCACGCCGCAAGCCGATGGCCGCTACGCCTTGAATGGCACCAAGATTTTCATATCAGGTGGCGAGCACGACCTCACTGACAACATCGTTCATTTGGTCTTGGCACGTTTGCCCGATGCACCGCCCGGCCCTAAAGGTCTGTCACTCTTTTTGGTGCCCAAGTTTTACCCCAATGGCGAACGTAGCGCTGTGCATTGCGACCGCATCGAAGAAAAGATGGGCCTTCACGGCAGTCCCACATGTGTGATGCGCTTTGATGACGCCCTGGCTGAGATCATCGGCGAACCCGGCAAAGGTCTGAACGCCATGTTCGTCATGATGAACGCTGCGCGATTGCACGTGGCCATGCAAGGCATTGGCCTACTGGATGCGGCTTGGCAAAAAGCCGACGCTTACGCCCGAGAGCGCCGTCAGATGCGCGCGCCAGCAGGTCAAGAAGTGAAACCCAAGTCTGCTGCCGAAGCCGATTTCATCATTGAGCATCCTGCCATCCAACGCATCTTGAACACACAACGCGCTTGGGTGGATGGCGGCCGCGTGTTGGCTTATCAAACTGCAGTGGAATTAGACCGCATCAAACACGCAGACAAAGACACCGCAGCCCAATCGCAACGCTGGTGCGCTTTGGTGACGCCTGTGATGAAAGCCGCCTTCACCCATCAAGCTTTTCATGGCGGTAGCGATTGCCTCCAAGTCTTGGGAGGCCACGGTTATGTGCGTGAATGGGGCATTGAGCAAATCGTGCGCGATGCGC
Organism: Limnohabitans sp. Hippo4; assembly: GCF_003063605.1. Taxonomy (NCBI): domain Bacteria; kingdom Pseudomonadati; phylum Pseudomonadota; class Betaproteobacteria; order Burkholderiales; family Comamonadaceae; genus Limnohabitans; species Limnohabitans sp. Hippo4. The sequence continues at coordinate 442,562 of NZ_NESE01000001.1, forward strand.
GCGTCGCCATGATTTACGAGGGCACCAACGAAATTCAAGCCATCGATTTGGTGGTTCGCAAAATCATGGCCGATGGAGGCCAGAGCTTGAACCAATTGCTGGACGACATGAAGGCGCAATCGCAGACGGAAACAGCAGAAGCCACTCAGCTTCGCAAATTGACACAAAGCATTGTGAGCGCGGCACCCCAAGACCCCAGCTTGGGCCACCGGGTGGCCGACGACTATTTGCGTGCCATGGCCTTGGTCATGTTGCAATGGGCTTGGCAGCGCATCGATGCCGCGCTCGATGCACAAACACCCGAATTAAAGTCCCGTTGGCAAGCGCCCTCCAAAGCCTTCCGCCAATGGGTGCTTCCTGAATTCGCCATGCGCAGTCACATCATTGAGACGCAATGCCAAGCAGCGTGAAAAATCCAATCGCGGCCGTCGACAAAGTCGACACCAGCTACCTTGAAACCTTGATTGGTTACAACGCACGCCGTGCCGCCCTGGCCGTGATCAGCCAATTCTTAGAACGCATGGCGGTCTACGACTTGAAGCCTGTCGATTTTTCAGTGATGTCGGTGGTGGTTCACAACCCCGGCGTCACTTCGCGTCAACTTTGCGCCGCGCTGAACATCTTGCCGCCCAACTTAGTGGGCTTGGTGCAGTCATTGGAATCTCGTGGCCTGCTAGAGCGCCTGCCCCACCCCCATGATGGCCGCGCCATGGGACTGCACCCAACGGACAAGGGTTTAGAACTCATGGAAAAAGCTGAAGCCACAGCGTCCGAGCTAGAAATGAACATTGGCTCTAAACTCACGCCTAACCAAGTTCAAACCTTGGTCACGTTACTGCAAAAAATCTACCTCTAAGGGCACCGACTTTCAGGGCCCAAGAGATCACCAAATTGGGAGACTCGGCCTTGTCACATTCCAGCTTTCCTTCATTGGCAAAGACGCTGCCCGATGATGCCGCCAACGCCATATTGATTGGCCGCATTTGGGTTCCCGACGAGGGACCCTATCTTGTCAAAGTAGGCGCCAGCGAAACCACCGACTTGTCTGGCTTGGCACTCACCAGCAGCGACTTGATGGAAATCGACAACGTCGCCGCATGTGTCAAAAACCACCACGGCAAAACTTGGTCTACAGAAGCTTTGTGGGCCAATACCGATCCCCAACAACGCAACGAAAATGAAGCCTGGTTCCTCGCCCCCACGGACTTGCAGGCCATCAAAGCGGCCGGCGTGACCTTTGTCGCCAGCATGTTGGAGCGGGTCATCGAAGAACAAGCTCGAGGCGATGCCGCCAAAGCTGAAAGCGTGCGCAAAGCCGTGATCGATGTGATGGGGGACAACCTTCGCAATGTCAAACCTGGCTCTGCACAAGCCATGAAACTGAAAGAAGTGCTGGTAGCGCAAGGCGTTTGGTCTCAGTACCTTGAAGTGGGCATCGGTCCTGACGCAGAAATTTTCACCAAGTCGCAAGCCATGAGTGCTGTGGGTTCTGGTTTTGATGTGGGCTTGCATCCCGGCAGTTCATGGAACAACCCCGAGCCGGAAATTGTGTTGGTCATCAATTCCAAAGGCCATGTGGTGGGCGCCGCCATGGGCAACGATGTCAACTTGCGAGATTTTGAGGGCCGCAGCGCCCTGCTCTTGGGCAAAGCCAAAGACAACAATGCCAGCTGCGCCATCGGCCCCTTCATCCGCTTGTTTGATGGCCAGTACACCATCGACAACGTACGAACCACAGACCTCAGCATGGCGGTCCATGGCCCCGAAGGCTTTGTGATGCAAGGCAGCAGTTCTCTTAGCCAAATCAGTCGAGATCCCTTGGACTTAGCGGCGCAAGCCATTGGCCCCTTCCACCAGTACCCCGACGGTCTGGTGCTGTTTCTCGGCACCATGTTTGCCCCTACCCAAGACCGGCATGGCCCCGGGCAAGGCTTCACCCATGTGGTGGGCGATACGGTGGCCATCACCACCCCGCAATTGGGCACCCTCTTCAACCGAGTGACCACCTCAGACCAGGCACCGCCTTGGACCTATGGCATCCGCGCCCTGATGCAAGACTTGGCCAAGCGATCAAAGCACTGAATACAAGACCTTCCCGATGCCCCATCAACTGGCATAATTCAGCCATTGGCCGGTCTTGCACCGGCCTTTCTATGACCCATTTCTAGGACACCCCATGATCACCACAGCCACAGGCCTGCAATACGAAGACACCGTGGTCGGCGACGGCGCCGAAGCCACCAAAGGCCAAACGGTCACTGTGCATTACACAGGCTGGCTGTACAAAGACGGCGAGCAAGGCGCCAAGTTTGACTCCAGCAAAGACCGCCGAGACCCTTTCCAATTCATCTTGGGCGCCGGCATGGTCATTCGCGGTTGGGACGAAGGCGTGGCCGGCATGAAAATCGGTGGCGCGCGCACCCTGATCATTCCATCTGACTTAGGCTACGGCCCCCGTGGTGCTGGCGGCGTCATCCCCCCCAACGCCACCCTCAAGTTCGACGTCGAACTGCTCGAACTGTCTTGATTTAATTCAGGTCCCGTTGGCCTAACGCCAACAGGCCTTGAAATCTCTCAAAACGCCCCCAAGTTTGGGGCGTTGTCATTTATTGCGGATGCATTTCATGTCTGATTCCAGCTCACAAAACCCTACAAATCAAAACCCCGGCACACCCAACGTCATGCCAACCGCTGAAGCCTTGGCCGCCGCCGCTGCGGCCATGGGCACAGACACCCAGGCTCAGCAAGCGCCCGTTTCACAAGATCCTTTGGCCGATGCCCAAGCCGAGCTGGTCAACGTCAAAGCCCAAAATGCCACCCTGGCCGACCAATATTTGCGCGCTCAGGCTGATGTCCAAAACGCCCGTCGCCGCGCTGACGAAGAAATTTCCAAAGCCCGCAAATTTGCGGTGGAAGGCTTTGCCGACAGTTTGCTGCCCGTTTTGGACAGCTTGGAAGCAGGCTTGGCCATTCAATCGGCCACACCTGAACAAATTCGTGAGGGAGCAGAAGCTACGCTTCGTCAGCTCAAAAGCGCCCTTGAACGCAACAAAGTGGTTGAGATCAACCCCTCGGCAGGTACCAAGTTTGACCCGCACCACCACCAAGCCATCAGTGTGGTGCCTGCCCAGCAGGAAGCCAATACCGTGGTGACCGTGCTGCAAAAGGGCTATCTGATTGCTGACCGCGTGTTGAGACCCGCGTTGGTGACAGTCACGGCCCCCAAATAAAACCCTTTCGGAAGTAGAAACAGGCCTTGAAATTGCCTAAACCGCCCCTACTTCTGATTCATTCAAGCATTTTTTAGATTACCGGAGAAGAACATGGGAAGAATCATTGGCATTGACTTGGGCACCACCAACTCGTGTGTGGCCATCATGGAAGGCAACACCACCAAGGTGATTGAGAACGCCGAAGGCGCGCGCACCACGCCTTCCATCATTGCGTACCAAGAAGACGGCGAAATTTTGGTCGGCGCATCCGCCAAGCGTCAAGCCGTTACAAATCCTCGCAACACGTTGTATGCCGTGAAGCGTTTGATTGGTCGCAAGTTCTCTGAAAAAGAAGTTCAAAAAGACATCGACCTGATGCCTTACACCATTGCCAAAGCCGACAACGGCGACGCTTGGGTGGAAGTGCGTGGCAACAAATTGGCGCCCCCACAGATCAGCGCTGAAGTCTTGCGCAAAATGAAGAAAACCGCCGAAGACTACCTCGGCGAAGAAGTGACAGAAGCCGTCATCACGGTACCTGCTTACTTCAATGACGCACAACGTCAAGCCACCAAAGATGCAGGCCGCATTGCTGGTTTGGACGTCAAGCGCATCATCAACGAACCCACAGCGGCTGCTTTGGCCTTCGGTTTGGACAAGACCGAAAAAGGCGATCGCAAGATTGCCGTGTATGACTTGGGCGGCGGTACCTTTGACGTGTCCATCATTGAGATTGCCGACGTCGATGGCGAAAAACAATTCGAAGTGTTGTCCACCAACGGCGACACCTTCTTGGGTGGTGAAGACTTCGACCAACGCATCATTGATTTCATCATTGCCGAGTTCAAGAAAGAAAGCGGCGTTGATTTGTCCAAAGACGTGTTGGCCCTGCAGCGCTTGAAAGAAGCCGCTGAAAAAGCCAAGATCGAATTGTCCAGCTCTGCTGGCACCGACATCAACCTACCCTACATCACAGCCGATGCCACAGGTCCAAAACACCTGAACATCAAGCTCAGCCGCGCCAAGTTGGAAAGCCTGGTCGACGAGTTGATCGAGCGCACCATTGCACCTTGCCGCACCGCCATCAAAGATGCTGGCGTGAGTGTGTCAGACATCGACGACATCATCTTGGTGGGCGGCATGACACGCATGCCCAAAGTGCAAGACAAGGTGAAAGAATTCTTTGGCAAAGAGCCACGCAAAGACGTAAACCCTGATGAAGCCGTGGCCGTTGGCGCTGCCATTCAAGGTCAAGTTTTGTCGGGCGACCGCAAAGACGTGTTGCTGTTGGACGTCACACCTTTGTCCTTGGGCATTGAAACCCTGGGCGGCGTGATGACCAAAATGATCACCAAGAACACCACCATCCCCACCAAGTTTGCACAGACCTTCTCTACGGCCGATGACAATCAACCTGCGGTGACCATCAAGGTTTACCAAGGCGAGCGCGAGATGGCTACGGGCAACAAGTTGCTGGGTGAGTTCAACCTCGAAGGCATTCCACCTGCAGCACGCGGTACGCCTCAAATTGAAGTGTCCTTTGACATCGACGCCAATGGCATCTTGCACGTGGGCGCCAAAGACAAAGGCACTGGCAAAGAAAACAAGATCACCATCAAGGCCAACTCTGGTTTGTCTGAAGAAGAAATTCAACAGATGGTGAAAGACGCTGAGTTGAACGCTGCAGACGACAAGAAGAAACTTGAAATCGTTCAAGCCAAAAACTCAGGCGAAGCCACTGTGCACAGCGTGAAGAAGAGCCTGACCGAGTATGGCGACAAGATTGAAGGCGACGAAAAAACCAAAATCGAAGCTGCCGTGAAGGAATTGGAAGAAGCTTTGAAAGGCGAAGACAAAGACGCCATCGAAGCCAAAACCGAAGCCCTGATGACCGTCAGCCAAAAGCTGGGCGAAAAAATGTACGCCGACATGCAAGCCAAAGAAGCGGCTGCCGGTGGTGCAGCGGGCGGCCCAGGTGCCGACGCCAAACCTGCAGACGACAACGTGGTTGACGCTGAAGTCAAGGAAGTTAAAAAAGGCTAAGCCTTTCATTCAAGGGCTTTAGCCCAAGCCGCCGCGTCAGCGTATCCTGAAGGAAATCGCTTACGCGGCGTTCTTGTTCAAACAGTAGCAAAACACGATGGCCAAAAGAGACTTTTACGAAGTATTGGGTGTAGCCAAGAACGCCTCTGAAGAAGAGATCAAAAAGGCGTATCGCAAATTGGCGATGAAGTACCACCCTGACCGTCATCAGGGAGACGACGCCAAAGACGCCGAAGCCAAATTCAAAGAGGTCAAAGAGGCCTACGAGATGTTGTCTGATGCGCAAAAACGTGCGGCCTACGACCAGTACGGTCATGCCGGCGTCGACCCCAACATGCGCGGTGGCGCAGGCGGTGCGGAAGGCTTTGGTGGATTTGGCGAAGCCTTCGGTGATATTTTTGGCGACATTTTTGGTCAACAACGCGGTGGCCGCGGCGGCCGTCAAGTGTTCCGTGGCGGCGACTTGAGCTATGCCATGGAAGTGACCCTAGAGGAAGCGGCTGCTGGCAAAGACGCCCAAATTCGCATCCCCGGTTGGGAAGAGTGCGAACCTTGCGATGGCTCCGGCGCTAAGAAAGGCACTAGCGCAAAAACCTGCGGCACTTGCCAAGGTTCAGGAACCGTGCAAATGCGCCAAGGCTTTTTCAGCGTGCAGCAAACCTGCCCGCACTGCCGCGGCTCTGGGAAAATCATTTCCGATCCCTGCCCTTCTTGCAGCGGTCAAGGCAAGCTCAAAAAGCAAAAAACACTCGAAGTCAAAATCCCAGCGGGCATTGACGACGGCATGCGCATTCGCAGCACCGGCAACGGTGAACCGGGAACCAATGGCGGCCCGCCCGGCGATTTGTACATTGAAATTCGCCTCAAGAAACACGACATCTTCGAGCGCGATGGCGACGACCTGCATTGCTCTGTGCCCATCAGTTTTTCAAAAGCCGCATTGGGCGGCGAGATCGATGTGCCCACACTCAATGGCAAAGCCGCCATCGACATTCCTGAAGGCACGCAAACAGGCAAGCAATTCCGTTTGCGCGGCAAAGGCATCAAGGGCGTGCGTGCCAGCTACCCGGGTGACCTGTACTGTCACATCACGGTCGAGACACCCGTGAAACTCACCGAGCATCAGCGCAAGCTGCTCAAAGAGTTTGACGAGTCTTTGCAAAAAGGCGGTGCCAAACACATGCCCACAGGCAACAGCTGGACCGACAAACTCAAAGGCTTGTTCGGCGCCTAAGCTTGATATAAGTCAATTCCATGTTGGGCCAAGCGCCTAACATGGCCACATGACACTCAACATTCGCTTCTTAGGCGGTGCCAACACCGTCACCGGTTCCAAGTACTGCGTCGAGCACGGCGGTCGCAAGCTGTTGGTCGATTGCGGTTTGTTTCAAGGCTACAAACAATTGCGACTGCGCAATTGGGATGCGTGCCCCATTCCGCCGAAAGATGTCGATGCCGTCATCTTGACGCATGCACATTTAGATCACAGTGGCTATTTGCCCTTGTTGGCTCGCAGCGGCTTTGAAGGCAAAGTTCACAGCACCTCAGGCACACGCGACTTGTGCGCTATCTTGCTGCCCGACAGCGGCCACATCCAAGAAGAAGATGCCTACTTTGCAAACCGGCATGGCTTCTCCAAACACGCACCGGCATTACCGCTCTACACGCAGCAAGATGCCAAATATTGCATGCAGCAGTTCCATGTTGAAAAACTCAACACATGGTTCCAACCCATCCCGGGGTGGAACGCCAAGTTCAGCACAGCAGGCCACATCTTGGGTGCGTCCAGTTTGCTACTGGAAGTGGCAGGCCGTCGCATTTTGTTCTCTGGCGATTTGGGCCGACCCGACGACAGCCTCATGAACCCTCCCGACAACCCGCCGCAAGCCGACACCGTGTTGATCGAATCCACCTACGGTAACCGTGTGCACCCCGAAGAAAATGTCAACGCCGAGCTGGGCGAGGCATTGAAAAAGGTGTCAGCGCGTGGCGGTATTGCCGTCGTTCCTGTGTTTGCCGTAGGCCGTGCGCAGGCCATTTTGCACAGCATTTCGCAGCTCAAAGCGCAAGGCGTCATTCCGCATGGCTTGCCTATTTTTCTAGACAGCCCGATGGCGATTCACACCACGGCGCTGTTCAAACGGCACATGGGTGAACACCGCCTCACCGCTGACGAGGTGCAAGCCATGGACCATGTGGCCACCATGATCGAGACACCCGAGCAGTCCAAAGCCTTGATCAAGCGCCATGGCCCCATGGTGATCTTGGCAGCCAGTGGCATGGCCACAGGAGGGCGTGTCTTGCATCACTTGGCCAACTATGTCGGCAATCACCGCAACATGGTCATCCTCACAGGTTTTCAATCGCCAGGAACGCGAGGCTCCACCTTGGCCAGCGGTGCATTCACCATTCGCTTGCATGGCAAAGACTTGCCAGTCGCCGCAGAAATTGTTCAACTCACCTCTGCATCCGCGCATGCTGATGGCAATCAGTTGTTGGCTTGGCTACAACAAATGCCAAAGCCGCCAGCACAGGTTTACGTGGTTCATGGTGAACTTGAAGCCTCCGACGCGTTGCGACAACGCATCGAAAGGGAGCTCAAAATGCGTGCCGTGGTGCCCGAGCATGCTTCGATTTGGCCTGCATAGGGGATTAAGGCAATCTCAAGGCATGAGGCATTAAACTTGGCCCCATGACTTCGAAACACGCCCCCACATCAGAAACGCATGTCCCAGCTTGGCACCCAGTTTGGGTTGCTTTGCTCGGCAGCTTGTGGCTTGCCAGTGTTGGCAACTACGCACTTTGGCAGCAAGTGCACCAATTACCAGAAGTGACCGGCTTGAGGGGCCTGGCGTTTGCATTGGGCTTTGGCGTGATCATCACTTCTGCGCTCACCGCTGTTTTGAGTTTTCTGAACTGGCGTGGCTGGCTCAAACCTGTCCTCACGGTTTTCTTTTTGAGCGCGGCCAGTGGCGCTTACTTCATGGTCAGTTACGGCATTGTGATCGACAGCACCATGATCACCAATGTGGTTCAGACAGACACCAAAGAAGCCTTGGATTTGCTGAATTGGCGCATGCTGATCAGTCTCTTGGTGCTGGGCATTCTGCCGTGTTGGGTGCTTTGGAAAACACGGCTTCAAGTGCTTCGCTTGCGCCAACAAATTTGGAGCAACACCCTGACGGCCGTGGTGTCGATCGTGGTCATCGTTGCAGCCTTATTGGCCATCTTTCAAGACTTCTCCTCCATCATGCGCAACCACACACAACTGCGCTACCTGGTCAACCCCCTGAACAGTTACTACGCCATTGGCATGGTGGCGGCCAAGCCATTTCAGCGAGACAACAAAACTTTGTTGCCCATTGGCAAAGATGCCCAAATGGCCACACCAAAGCCCAATGAAAAACCACCCCTGCTGTTGCTGGTGCTGGGAGAAACAGCGCGCATGGGCAACTTTGGTGTCAATGGCTACGAGCGGCAAACGACGCCCGCATTGGCCCAAGAAAACATCATCAGCCTCAAGGGCGTGATGTCCTGCGGCACCAGCACAGCCACGTCAGTGCCCTGCATGTTTTCACACCTGGGCAAAGAAGATTTTGAAGCACGCAAAAATAATTACGAAAGTCTGATCGATGTCTTGCACCATGCGGGCCTGGCAGTTTTATGGATCGACAACCAATCGGGTTGCAAAGGTGTTTGTGAGCGAGTGCCCCAAGCGCTGACCAAAGAACTCAAGCACCCCACTTTGTGCAAAGACGGCGAATGCTTTGACGAAATCATGCTGCACCAACTAGATGAACGAATCCAAGCCTTGCCTGCTGAGCGCCGCGCCAAAGGTGTGGTGGTGGTGATGCACCAAATGGGCAGCCATGGTCCCGCCTATTACAAACGTGTGCCAGATGCATTCAAAAAGTTTCAACCCGAATGCAAAAGCAACGCCCTGCAAGAGTGCACGCGCGAGCAGGTGGTCAATTCATTTGACAATACGATTCTCTACACCGACCACTTTTTAGGGCAAGCCATTCAATGGCTCAAAAAATCAGAAGCCACTGCAGCATCTGCCATGCTGTACGTGTCTGACCACGGCGAGTCCTTGGGTGAAAACAATTTGTACCTGCATGGTCTGCCCTACCGCGTGGCGCCCGACGTCCAAAAGCGCGTGCCTTGGATCACATGGTGGTCACCACAATTTGAAAAGCAGTTGGGCTTGTCGCGCACCTGCTTACAAAACAAGGTGCAAATGCCGCTGACACATGACAATTACTTCCACTCAGTTTTGGGACTGGTCAATGTCAGCACCGAGGTTTACCAGGCTAAGTTGGATGTGCACGCGGACTGCCGCAGCAGATCATAAGAATCGGTCAAGCAGTTTGCGAGAAAACCGGTCCATCTGGGCCAAGTCTCGAATTAAAAACTGTACGCCATGACCATCGGTGACAAGCAATACGCTGGCTGACAGTCGGCGAATGTCTTCCTCACCCTTCAACAACAAAGTGGTGGGGCCGCGATCAGTTTCAATGTCCCACGTGCTGGGTGTCACAAAACTGCTCACACCATGCAATTTCAAAATTCGCGGCATGAACTCGCGTTGCGTCATGGCCATCAACACCTTGGCACGCACACCTTCTGACAATTGATTCAGGTGCGGTATCCACAGCAATTCTTTGCCATCCACATCCACCAAAGCAACCCCCTCTTCAGGTGCCGCCACAGGGAAAGAACGCACCGCCATCACATGGTCGTGCTTTACGCCTTCGGCGCTGACATAGAACCAACGACCTGAAGGGCCTTGGTCAAATTGAATGTTCTTCAGCATGTCGCTCATGGTGTAACCGTCTCTCTCAACACAGCGCCTTCCGATTCGGCCTGTCGTTGCTGGGCTTCGTACAAGCGCCAGTAAGCGCCTTTGCTTTCGATCAGCACATCGTGTGTGCCTTCTTCCACAATGAGTCCTTTGTCCATGACCACCAAGCGATCTGCTTTTCGCAAGGTGGACAAACGGTGGGCGATGGCAATGGTGGTGCGACCGCGAACCAAATTGTCCAGCGCATTTTGAATTTCTTTTTCGGTCTCAGTGTCCACGGCCGAAGTGGCTTCGTCCAAAATCAAAATACGCGGATTGATCAGCAAAGCTCGGGCAATCGAAATGCGTTGACGCTCACCGCCCGATAAACCTTGGCCTCGCTCACCCACCAAGGAGTCGTAACCCTGCGGCATGCGCAAGATAAATTCATGGGCATGCGCTGCCCGCGCCGCAGCCACGATGTCCTCACGTGTGGCGTCGGGCAGACCATAAGCAATGTTGTCGGCTATGGTGCCAAAGAACAAGAAAGGCTCTTGCAACACCAAGCCAATGTGCCTGCGGTAATCGGCCACTTTCAGCTGCTTGATGTCCACACCATCGAGGGCGATGCTGCCCTCAGACAAATCGTAAAAGCGGCACATCAAATTGACCAAGGTGCTTTTGCCGGAACCACTGTGCCCCACCAAGCCAATCATTTCGCCAGGTTGAATGTCTAAATTCAATTGTTTGATCACAGCACGATTGCCATAGCGGAAGCTCGCATCCGTGAGGGTGATGCGCCCTTCGACTTTGGGCAAGGCAACTGGATTGACAGGCTCTGGCACACTGGACACGTGATCCAAAATTTCAAAAATGCGTTTGGCACCTGATGCGGCTTTTTGCGTGGTCGACACAATCCGACTCATGGAATCCAAGCGGGTGTAAAAGCGCCCGATGTAAGCCAAAAATGCTGTGAGCACACCCACCGTGATCTGGTCTTTGGACACCAACCAAATGCCAAAGCCCCAGACCACCAGCAAACCAATTTCGGTCATCAGCGTGACCGTGGGAGAGAACACCGACCACACGCGGTTCAGACGATCGTTGACTGCCAAGTTGTGTTTGTTGGCGTCGATGAAACGCTGAGCTTCGCGGTCCTCTTGTGCAAAGGCTTTGACCACGCGAATGCCAGGAATGGTGTCAGCCAATACGTTGGTGACTTCAGACCACACGCGGTCGATTTTCTCAAAGCCGGTGCGAAGTTTTTCGCGCACCACATGAATCAGCCAACCAATGAAGGGTAAGGGCAGCAAAGTTACCAGCGCCAAGGTGGGGTTGATGGAAAACAAGATGATGGCCGTCATCATGATCATCAACACATCGGTGGCAAAGTCCAACAAGTGCAATGACAAAAACACATTGATCCGGTCGGTTTCGCTGCCGATGCGGGCAATCAAATCGCCCGTGCGACGACCGCCAAAATATTCAAGGGACAGCTTCAACAAATGCTGGTAGGTGGTCGTGCGCAAATCCGCGCCAATGCGCTCAGACACGAGCGCCAAAATGTAGGTTTTGATCCAACCCAAACCCCACGCAACCAAGGCTGAGCCCATCAAGCCCAACAAGTACCAAGACACCGTCACAGGATCGATGGGCTTGCCGTTTTGATACGGAATGAGCACATCGTCCATCAAGGGCATGGTGAGGTAAGGAGGCACCAAGGTGGCGGCTGTCGACGCCAAGGTCAGCACAAAGCCCATCAGCAGCTGCCACTGATAAGGTCGGGCAAATCGCCAAAGTTTGAAAAGCGTCCAAGTGGATGGCGGTGCCTGCTCTTTTTCAAGGCACACCGGACATTCTTCATCGGCCTCGTCCACCACGTTCTGGCATATGGGACACAAAACATGGCGCATGGCACCAACGCCAGGTTCAAGATGGCCCGTATCGTCTGTACCTTGAAGCAACTTGCCTAAAAAACTGGCACTTTGGACACTTTGTTGTTGATTTTCAAAGCGCAACTTCCAACGCAGCACGGCAGCCTCAAGGCCGAGCGTGAAGCGCCAAGCAGCCAAACGACGGGCGCCTTGCTGCAGAGCCAAGGTGCCAACCCCAGCGTGGTCCATCACCCGCAAGCTCAAATCGGGACTCAGCGGGTAGAAATTCCAACTTTTTTGGGCATCGTCAGTCGAGATGACCCTTTGATCGGTCAAAATAACTAGGTTTTTTTTGAACCTTAATTCATCATTCAGGTCAACCTCTAGCCAGGCTAGGACGTTTTCACCAAGGTGAACTTGAGACAACACGCCCTCCTGCCAGAAAAAAGGCAATCCCAGCAAATCAGCGGGAGGATGGGTTTTGGAGTTCATAAGAGTTCAAACAGCAAGAGTCAACATGTGTTGGCAGCAAACAAAAACAGCAAAAGAAGCGGCCAGGACACAGCCCATGCACCTTGTTTATCAGACGATCACTGCCAGTGTTGCAACTGGCCGGTCATTGTATCCCCGGACACGAATCGCTCCGTGCCTTCGCTCAGAATCGTCAGGCCCACGGAAATGAGTTCTAAAGAAATCAAATTTTTACGGATGACCCATCTCAAGGGTCCCAACATTTGGACTTACCGCCCCGTCATTGAAGCATGGATTGACATTGGCGACCTTGAAGATTGCCCTTCCAACACACTGCCTGGCTTCAACCAGCGACTTCAAGAGATGTTGCCTGGCCTGGTTGAGCACCGTTGCAGCGTTGGCGAAAGAGGTGGATTCCTTCAACGCTTGGCCGAAGGCACATGGCCCGGTCACATCATGGAACACGTGGCCCTTGAGCTGCAAAACCGTGCGGGTATGCAAACCGGTTTTGGTAAAGCCCGTGAGGCGGGTCCTCGCGGGATCTACAAAGTGGTCATTCGCACGCGCAACGAAACCGTCAGCCGTGCAGCCCTCCAAGCGGCCCGCGACCTGGTCATGGCCGCCATCGAAAATCGCCCCTTCCCTGTCAAACAAGTCATCGCCGACCTCACCCAAATGGTCGATCGCTTGTGCATTGGCCCCAGCACCGCCTGCATTGTGGATGCAGCCGCCGAACGCAACATTCCAGCCATTCGCCTGAACGATGGCAACCTCGTTCAATTGGGCTACGGCGCCAACCAAAGACGCATTTGGACGGCCGAAACCGACCAGACCAGCGCCATTGCCGAGGGCGTCTCCAAAGACAAAGACCTCACCAAAAGCCTGTTGGCCAATTGCGGCGTGCCCGTCCCCGAAGGCCGAAATGTGTCCTCCCCCGCTGAGGCATGGGAAGCCGCCCAAGACATTGGCTTGCCCGTTTGCGTCAAACCCGTTGACGGCAATCATGCCCGCGGCGTTTCACTCGAGCTGCGGACACAAGCTGAAGTTGAAGCCGCCTATCACTTGGCCGAAGCCGAAGGCAGTGACGTGCTGGTCGAGCGACACATCTTGGGCGACGAGCATCGTTTGCTGGTCGTCGGCGGCAAGGTGGTTGCAGCCAACAAAGGCGAAGTTGCCAGTGTGGTGGGCGATGGTGTTCACACCGTCGAGCAACTCATCGAAATCCAAATCAACTCCGACCCACGTCGCGGTGAAGAAGAAGATTTCCCCCTCGACACCATTCGACTCAAAGACCACACCACCGCGGTGTTGGAACTCCAACGCCAAGGTCTGACCGGCGACAGCGTGCCCGAAATGGGACGCAATGTGTTGGTCATGCGCACCGGCAACATGGCGATGGACGTCACCGACTTGGTTCACCCGGATGTGGCTGAATTGGCTGCATTGGCTGCGCGAATCGTGGGACTTGACATTGCAGGCGTCGACTTGGTGGCCCAAGACATTTCCAAACCGATGAAAGCGCAAGGCGCCGCCATTGTGGAAGTCAACGCTGGCCCGGGCTTGTTAATGCACTTAAAACCTGCATCAGGTTCTGCTCGACCCGTGGGTCAGGCCATCGCCGCACATCTGTTTGCCGCCGACTCCGAGCCGCGCATTCCGGTGGTGGGCGTCATAGGCCAAGACAACACCACAGGCACCAGTCACCTCATTGCTTGGCTCTTGCACTTGCAAGGCATGCAAACCGGCTTGGCTTCTGCCAAAGGACTTTTCTTGGGTCAACGCAACCTGCAAAGCCAAAGCGGCATGGCCTGGGACTCAGCGCAGCGCCTGCTGATCAATCGCTCCGTGCAAGCTGCCGTCTTCGAGACTTCAGCCCGTCATCTCTTGTCAGAAGGCCTGCCCTACGACCGGTGCCAAGTGGGTGTCATTACCTCCATGCCCAAAGCCGAAGGCCTGCAAGATTTGTACATCCAAAGCGATGAACAAATGCCCAACGTGGTTCGCACACAAATGGACGTTGTCCTGCCCCATGGCATGGCCGTCTTGAATGCGGACGATCGCGAAGTGGCCAACTTGGCTGAATATTGCGACGGCGAAATCACCTACTTTGCCAGCAGTGAAGACAATCCGCTCATCGTCCAACATCGCAGCGAAAACGGCCGCGTGGTGTTTTGGCGCAAGAACCATTTGGTTCTGGCGCAAGGCGATCAGGAAATCGAAGCGCTCAACCGCCAGCTGCCGGCCATCGACAAATTGTTCAAGAACCAGCACCTTCAGTGTATTGAAGTCTTAGCGGCATCTGCTGCGGCTTGGGCCCTTGGCATCAATACGGACTTGATCCGCGCTGGCATCAAGAGTTTCGGTCAAAGCCCCGGCGCTCACTGACCCAGGTTGGTCAGCCCCACCCCTACAAGACGACGCGCCTCAACCAGGATATTTGTTTCATGGAAGTTTCAAGAATTCGAGCTTTGCGGGGACCCAATTTATGGAGTCGTCAAACCAGCATTGAAGCCATCGTTCGCTGTGCCCCAGAAGAACGTGAAATGTTGCCTGGCAACGATTTCGAAAAAAAATTACGTCGCATTTTTCCAGCGGTTGGGCCCCTCGAAGGTACCCGCCCAGGGCATCCCGCCAGCATGGCCCATGCCCTTGAAAAAATCACCCTCAGCTTGCAAAACCAAGCAGGTTGCCCCGTCACTTTCAGCCGAACCACGGCCACCGAAGAAGATGGCGTCTTCCAAGTGGTGGTCCAGTACACCGAAGAAGCGGTAGGCCGACTGGCCCTCGACTGGGCCGAAAAACTGTGCCAAGCCGTGGAGTCGCAATCTGCTTTTGACCTGAACCAAGCGCTCGCTGAACTGCGTGATTTAGACGAAGACGTTCGATTAGGCCCCTCAACAGGCTCCATCGTTGACGCCGCAGTGCTCAAGGGCATTCCCTATCGCCGCCTCACTGAAGGCAGTATGGTGCAATTTGGTTGGGGCTCCAAGCAGCGCCGTATCCAAGCCGCTGAAACCGACACCACCAGCGCCATTGCAGAATCAATTGCCCAAGACAAAGACCTGACCAAGTCATTGTTGTTGGCCGCTGGCGTGCCAGTTCCCATCGGTCGTCCTGCCAAAGATTTAGAAGACGCCTGGTCCATTGCACAAAGCATCGGCTTGCCCGTGGTGGTCAAACCCCAAGATGGCAACCAGGGCAAAGGCGTCACAGTCAACATCACTGAGCGCGAGCTCTTCGATCAAGCCTACGAAACAGCTGCACGTTACGGTGAAGTTTTGGTTGAAAAATTTCTGCCAGGCAGCGACTATCGTTTGCTGGTGGTTGGCAACAAACTGGTGGCTGCCGCTCGCCGTGAACCGCCTCTGGTTGTGGGCGATGGTGTTCTTACAGTGCGCGAGTTGGTTGACAAAGTCAATGCAGATCCACGCCGCGGTGATGGCCACTCCACGTCGCTCACCAAAATCAAATTTGACGACATCGCCATTGGCCGTTTGAAGTTGCAAGACCTCGAACCCAACTCCGTTCCCGAAAAAGGTCGACGCGTCATCCTTCGCAACAACGCTAATTTGTCTACAGGTGGCACTGCCACCGACGTGACCGATGATGTGCATGCAGAAGTTGCAGCTCGCGTGGTAGCCGCTGCGCAAATGGTGGGTGTGGACATTTGCGGTGTCGATGTGGTCTGCGAATCTGTCTTGAAACCTCTTGAAGAGCAAAACGGCGGCATCGTTGAAGTCAACGCAGCACCTGGTTTGCGCATGCACATCAGCCCATCTTTTGGCAAAGGCCGCAATGTGGGCAAGGCGGTCATTGACCACATGTTCCCCAATGGCGACAACGGCCGTATTCCGGTCATAGCCGTCACTGGCACCAACGGCAAAACCACCACAGTTCGCCTCACCGCTCATCTGCTCAAGGCCCATCAATGGCGCGTGGGCATGACCAACACCGATGGTGTCTACGTCAACGGTCGTCAAATTGACGATGGCGATTGCAGCGGCCCTCGCAGTGCCCGAAATGTCTTGATGCACCCCGATGTGGATGCTGCTGTATTTGAAACAGCCCGGGGCGGCTTGTTGCGTGAAGGACTTGCCTTTGACCGTTGCCAAGTGGCCATCGTCACCAACATGGGTTCTGGCGATCACTTGGGGTTGAATTACATCACCACCCTCGAAGACCTGTCGGTGTTGAAGCGCGTCATTGTGCTCAACGTAGCCCCCGATGGCATGGCCGTGCTGAACGCCGCCGACCCCCATGTCGCCATGATGGCCAATATGTGCCCTGGCAATGTCACATTCTTTGCACTCGACCCACACAACGCAGTCATCGCAACGCATCGTGCCCAGGGTAAGCGAGTGGTCTACACAGAAAACGGTCACATTGTTGCCCAACAAGGCAAGAAGTCTTTCCGCATTCCCTTGGCAGAGGTACCACTCACGCGCCAAGGTCAAATTGGCTTTCAAACTGAAAATGTCATGGCCGCTGTTGCAGCAGCTTGGGCTGTGGATGTGCCTTGGGAAACCATTGCATTGGGCTTGTCAACGTTCATCAGCGACATTCAAGGCGTCCCTGGCCGTTTCAATGTGTTTGATTACAAGGGTGCCACCTTGATTGCCGACTATGGTCACAACCCCGATGCCATTCAGGCCTTGGTTCAGGCTGTCGATAACATGCCTGCCAACAAGCGTGTGGTGGTCATCAGTGGTGCCGGTGATCGTCGCGATCAAGACATCCGCGACCAAACTCAAATCTTGGGCACAGCGTTTGATGAAGTCATTTTGTACCAAGATGCCTGCCAACGTGGGCGCAGCGACGGTGAAGTGATTCAACTTTTGCGCGAAGGCTTGAATGGCGCCACGCGTACCACGCACGTCCAAGACATTCAAGGTGAATTCAACGCCATCGACACAGCGTTAGCCCGTTTGTCTGCTGGCGATTTGTGCCTCATCCTCATTGACCAAGTAGAAGCTGCCCTCGCCTACATCCAAGGCAAGGTCAACGAAAGTCAAGAAGCTGCCGCCTAAGCCAGCAGCATCACAGCAGTGCAGGTGGCTACAAAGGTGAAAGACCACCGGAGCCATCTTTGCCAACTGGGTGATTGCTTTTCCACAAGTTGATGCAAGCACGTTCCCAAAAGCAAAGACAATGCAAATGAAGTGAGCATGCCCAGGGCATTGGCCGGCACACTTTCAGACCAGTGGGTAAACACCACGGCGCTGACCACCAAGCTCACGCCAAAGTGAATGAGAAATACTGCGTAAGACGCATTCGATAAAGCTTGAATCCATCCTGCTTTGATGCGCGGCAGCGGCCGGCAATCGGCGGCCTCATAAAGCGCCAGCAAGATGGCAACTGCCACTGCGACAGCCAGTCTAATTCTGGGTTCATAGACCCACGCCACGCCACCCAGCAACAAAATCAACAAAGCCAAAATGCGGTGATTGATTTTGAACCCAGACAAACGCCAGCTGCCCACGCACAAACCCATTCCGTAAGCGAAAAAGAAATACGTGCCCCACACCTCGCCCAAGGGGTTCAAATTCCAAACAAACAAAGAGCCCAAGGTCAAAACCATCCACATGCCAAGCGCTTTGCGAATGACCGAGCCCTGCTGAGTCAAGGTTTGCCAACGATGTGCCAATGCGGCACAAAGCAAAGCCATCACGAACAACTGAAAGTCGATGGCCACATACCAAACTCCTGCAGAAAAGGCTTCGACATACATCACATCTTGCAACAGGAAAATATGCGCCATCATCTTCAAGGGGGTTGGCGCATCTGACAAGGAGGGATGGTCAAAATAAGGGCGCACCAAGGCTGTCACTGCTACCGTGAAACTCAATGCTGCCAACAAGGGAATGACCAAGCGCTGATAGCGCATGCCTATGCGGGAAATGAGATCAAACTCTGCTTGGCTCAATGCACGAATCCAGGACTTTGCGTTCAAATAGCCGCCCATCACCAAGAACACTTGAACCGCCAACAAACCGTGGTCAAACAGCAACCCGATGAAGTCAGGGGCTGATTCATAGACCACATCGGACATCGGCCCATAAAGAGCCAGGTGGTGCCACACGATTAACACGCACGCAAAGGCCTTGAAGAGGTCAATGACCTCCGAACGCTGAGACTTCACGAAAACCTTGCTGAAATTCAGAGTGACAAGCGTGCACGCGCAGCGGCGTACTCTTGCTTTAACTTGGCCACGCGTTCAGCCGTGCTGACAACGGCATTGATGGCACCAATGCCTTGGCCACAACCCCAAATGTCTTTCCAAGCCTTCTTGGCATCCCCACCAAAGTTCATGGCGGAAGAATCTGACACAGGCAAATTGGCAGGGTCCAAGCCAGCTGCTTTGATGGATGGCGCTAAGTAGTTACCATGCACACCCGTAAACAGGTTGCTGTAAACAATGTCATCTGAGTTGCAATCGACAATGGCTTGTTTGTAGCCTTCTGCAGCACGTGCTTCGTGCGTTGCAATGAACGCAGAGCCAATGTACGCAAAGTCAGCACCCATGGCTTGCGCCGACAAAACAGCATCTCCCGTTGCAATGGAGCCCGACAATGCAACAGGGCCGTCAAACCATTGGCGAATCTCCTGTATCAAGGCAAATGGGCTTTTCTCACCAGCGTGGCCACCCGCACCGGCCGCAACAGCGATCAAACCATCGGCGCCTTTTTCAATGGCTTTGTGCGCAAACTTGTTGTTGATGATGTCGTGCAATACCACGCCACCATAACTGTGTGCAGCTTGGTTGATGTCTTCGCGCGCACCCAATGAGGTGATGATGATTGGCACTTTGTATTTCACACACAAAGCCATGTCGTGTTCCAAGCGGTCGTTGCTCTTGTGAACAATTTGATTGATGGCAAAGGGTGCTGCAGGCTGATCGGGGTTGGCTTTGTTATAAGCGGCCAGCGTTTCGGTGATTTCAATCAACCACTCTTCCAATTGCGCTGCAGGCCTTGCATTCAAAGCCGGCATTGAGCCCACCACACCCGCCTTGCACTGCTCAATGACCAGCTTGGGGTTGCTGATGATGAACAAAGGTGACGCAATCACCGGAAAAGGGAGATTGGCCAATACAGCGGGTAATTTAGACATGAAGTCTCCAGTCGATGAATGTTTCGATGAAAAGCCGAATTTTAGAAAGCTTCTAAGGAAAGCTCTGTCACGCACTTTGCACCTTCCACGATGCTGTCGCGCACGCCTGGGGCACGGCTAAGCAAGTGGTCGGCATAGAAGCGTGCTGTCGTGACTTTGGCGTCCATGAAGGCTTTATCTTGGCCCTGTGAGCTTTGCGACAAGGCCACCAAAAGGGCACGGCCCATTTGCCAGCCCGCCATCAAGTTACCTGTCAGCATGAGGTAGGGCACGCTGCCAGCATACACATCATTGGGTTGGGCTTTGGCGTTGCCGGCCACAAAATTGACCACATCCAAAAACGCCAAGCGAGCCGCCTTCAAACGGCGACCCACTGCTTGTGCGTCGGCATTGGCATTCGACAAGAGTTCATTTTCTGTTTGCTCAACTTGGCCGGCCAAGGCCTTGGCTGTTTGTCCGCCATCGCGCGCCGTTTTACGACCCACCAAATCATTCGCTTGAATGGCTGTGGTGCCTTCATAGATGGTCAAAATTTTGGCGTCGCGATAGTACTGAGCAGCACCTGTTTCTTCAATGAAGCCCATACCGCCATGGACCTGCACGCCCAGCGATGTCACTTCCAAGCTCATCTCGGTGCTGTAGCCTTTGACCAAAGGCACCATGAACTCATAGAACAAGGCATTTTGTTTGCGCACTTCAGCATCGGGGTGGTGATGGGCCGCGTCGTAAGCGGCAGCAGCCACGGTGGCCAAAGCACGGCATCCCTCGGTGCTTGCACGCATGGTCATGAGCATGCGCTTGACATCGGGGTGATGAATGATGGGCGCAGAAGTGTTCATGCTGCCATCGACAGGACGACTTTGCACGCGGTCTTTGGCGTACTGCACAGCTTTTTGATAGGCTCGCTCGGCAATGGCAATGCCCTGAACACCCACAGCATAGCGCGCCGCATTCATCATGATGAACATGTACTCGAGGCCACGGTTTTCTTCGCCAACCAGGTAGCCAATCGCGCCACCGTTGTCGCCGTATTGAAGCACTGCGGTAGGGCTGGCCTTGATGCCCATCTTGTGTTCAATGCTGACGCAATGGACGTCGTTGCGATCACCCAAGCTACCATCAGGCTTGACCATGAACTTAGGGACCACAAACAAGCTGATGCCCTTCACACCTTCGGGTGCACCTTGCACACGGGCCAACACCAAGTGCACGATGTTCTCGGCCATGTCATGTTCACCATAGGTGATGTAGATTTTGGTGCCAAACACTTTGAAGGTGCCGTCGGGCAATGGCTCTGCACGTGTGCGAACCAAGGCCAAGTCAGAACCGGCTTGCGGTTCTGTCAGATTCATAGTGCCTGTCCATTCGCCCGAAATCAATTTTTCAAGGTAGATGTTTTTCAATTCATCAGAGCCAGCCGTCAACAAAGCTTCAATGGCACCGTCAGTAAGCAAGGGGCACAACGCAAAGCTCATATTGGCCGAGTTGAGCATTTCACCGCATGCAGCACCAATGGTTTTAGGCAAACCCTGACCACCAAAATCTGTGGGGTGCTGCAAACCTTGCCAACCGCCTTCACCGTACTGCTTGAAGGCGTCTTTGAAACCTGGCGTGGTTTTCACTTCACCGTTGGCGAATGCGGATGGGTTTTTGTCACCTTCCCAATTCAGGGGGGCCAGTACTTCTTGGTTTAACTTGGCGCACTCTTCCAATACAGCTTGTGCGGTTTCCAAACCAGCGTCTTCAAAACCAGGCATTTGAGACACTTGGTCAATTCGGGCCAAGTGTTCAATGTTGAAAAGCATGTCTTTCAGGGGGGCAACGTAACTCATCTCATTCTCCGTACAAAAGAAAGGCACCACAAAGGATGCCTTTCAAAATCAAAAGTCAAATCATTCGCTTCACAGCGCGTTGGTCAGTTCAGGCACTGCCGCAAACAGATCAGCTTCTAAGCCATAGTCCGCAACGCTGAAGATAGGCGCTTCGGGATCTTTGTTGATGGCCACAATGACCTTGCTGTCTTTCATGCCTGCCAAGTGCTGAATGGCACCCGAGATGCCGCAAGCCACATACAACTGAGGGGCCACAATCTTGCCGGTTTGGCCCACTTGCCAATCGTTAGGCGCATAACCTGCATCGACGGCTGCGCGGCTGGCGCCCATGGCGGCACCCAACTTGTCGGCCAAAGGCGTCATCACTTCGGCAAACTTTTCTGCGCTGCCCAATGCACGGCCACCCGACACAATGATCTTGGCAGCTGTGAGTTCAGGGCGATCGTTCTTGGCAATCTCGCTGCCCTTGAACGCGCTCTTGCCGCTGTCGGTTGTAGCTGCTGCAGATTCAACAGAAGCAGAACCACCCGTGGCTGCTGCCGCATCAAAACCTGTTGTGCGAACGGTCAACACTTTGACGCTGTCTTTACTTTGCACGGTAGCGATGGCGTTACCAGCATAAATAGGACGCTCGAAGGTGTCAGCAGACACCACCAAAGTCACGTCGCTCAATTGCGCCACATCCAACTTGGCTGCCACGCGGGGCGCCACGTTTTTGCCGCTGGCAGTCGCAGGGAACAAGATGTGTGAGTAGTTGCCCGCAATGGCCAACACTTGAGCGGCCACGTTCTCGGCCAAGCCATGGGCCAGACCTTCGGCATCAGCGTGAATCACTTTGGAAACGCCTGCAATTTGGGCAGCAGCTTGCGCGGCTGCACCGGCGTTGTGACCGGCCACCAAAACGTGCACATCACCACCACAAGCCACAGCGGCTGTGATGGTGTTCAAAGTTGCACCCTTGATGGATGCGTTGTCGTGTTCTGCAATAACCAATGAAGCCATGATTAAATTACCTTCGCTGTGTTCTTCAACTTATCAACCAATGTCGCGACATCGGGCACTTTGATACCGGCAGAGCGCTTAGGTGGCTCAGATACTTTGAGAGTTGTGATGCGTGGTGCGACATCTACGCCCAAGTCTTCAGGCTTGAACGTGTCGAGTTGTTTTTTCTTCGCCTTCATGATGTTGGGCAACGTCACATAACGTGGCTCGTTCAAACGCAAGTCGGTGGTGATCACTGCAGGCATGGACAAAGACAAAACTTCCAAGCCGCCATCCACTTCGCGTGTCACTTGCGCTTTGCCGTCCACCACTTCCACCTTGGAGGCGAAGGTGGCTTGTGGCAAGTCGGCCAATGCAGCCAACATTTGACCTGTTTGGTTGCAATCATCGTCAATGGCTTGTTTGCCCAAGATGATCAAACCAGGTTGTTCTTTATCGACCAAGGCTTTGAGCAACTTGGCAACCGCCAAGGGTTGCAATTCGAGTTCGGCGGGTGTTTCCACCAAGATGCCGCGATCGGCGCCAATGGCCATGGCCGTGCGCAAGGTTTCTTGGCACTGAGTCACGCCGCAAGACACTGCGATCACTTCTGTAGCAATGCCCTTTTCTTTCAAGCGCACAGCTTCTTCCACTGCGATCTCGTCAAACGGGTTCATGCTCATTTTGACGTTGGCGATGTCTACGCCAGTACCGTCAGATTTGACGCGCACTTTCACGTTGTAGTCGACAACCCTTTTGACGGGAACAAGAATTTTCATTGCCAAATCTCCAAGATAAAAACAGGCTCGCTAACGCAATTTGCTTGATTGACGTTAACGTAAACGTCAATTGTGCCCGAATCTTGGATTTTCTCAAGACCCCAGCCCAAAAAAGCACGATCGTTCGAATTTTATATCAGGGATGCAATCGCCGAAGCCCCTAAAACCTCGGGAATTCACCGACCAATCGGTAGGCTAATCAGGATTAATATCATCCTTCTTAAACAATCGGCTTTGCGATTGAATTTTTTATTGGAGATCTCGGATGAAAAAAACTTTGATGGCCATGACAGCGGCGACACTCGTCGGCTTCAGCGGCTTGGCACAGGCACAAACAGTTTTGACCGTTTCCAGCTGGGTCCCACCCACTCACGGTCTTTCGGTCTCCCAAAAAGAATGGTGTGATGACCTGGCAAGCAAAACCTCCAATCGGGTTCGTTGCAACATCCTTCCCCGTGCCGTCACCCCAGCACCCGGCACGTTCGATGCTGTCAAAAACGGCTTGGTCGATGTTTCATTCACCGTGCACGGTTACACACCGGGTCGTTTTGTGCTCTCACAAATGGCCGAATTCCCCTTCCTCGGTGACCGTGCAGAGCCCCTGTCTGTGGCTTTCAACCGAGTCGCTAGCAAGTACCCAGAGTTTGCCGCAGAACACCAAGGCGTGAAGGTCTTGGGCTACTTCACACATGGCCCAGGCATCGTGTTCAACACCAAAAAACCCATCACGCGCGTTGAAGACCTCCCCGGCCTCAAATTCCGTGTGGGTGGTGGCATGGTCAACGAGATTTCCAAAACGCTCGACATGAACGTCACGCTCAAACCTGCGCCTGATTCATATGAGCTGTTGTCCAGCGGCGTGATGGACGGCACTTTGTTCCCAGCAGAGTCAACAGACTCCTTCAAAATTGACAAGATCATCAAGTTTGCCACTCAATTTCCTGGCGGTCTGTACAACACCAGCTTCGTTTTCATGATGAACCCGGCCAAGTACAACGCCCTTTCTGCTGAAGACAAGAAAGTGGTTGATGAGTTGTCGGGTGAGGCCGTCGCAAGTCGCTTTGGTAAGGCTTGGGATCGTGTGGACGATCTAGCTTTAGCGAACATGCAAAAAAATGGCGTTAAAGTCATCAAGGCAGACAACTTCTTTGTTCGAGATGTCAATGCACGCACCATCAAGCTGGAACGTGATTGGGCTCAAGCGGCCAAAGCCAAGGGTTTGAAAGATCCTTCAGGTACATTGTCTGAGTTCCGCGCTGAAATCGCAAAGCTGCAAAAGCAAAAGTGATTTGAGCTTTCCTAGGGCGAAAGCCCCAGGAAATGAAAGTATCAGCGGTATTTGCTCTCTCAGCAAATACCGCTTTTTTGATGGGTCGACTTTGAAAAAACTACTTGAACTTTTGTGTGGCACGATCGCTGGTGCCGCTTTGTTCGGCATTATGTTGCTGACATTTTTTGATGTCTCTGGTCGGAAATTTCTATCGCATTCGATCACTGGCTCTTTGGAGTTGACCGAGTTACTCATGGTTGTTGTTATTTTTGCAGCACTTCCTTTGGTTTCTCTCAAAGGTGAACACGTGGTGTTCGATTCCTTGGATGCATTTTTACCTGCATGGGTTCGAAAGATTCAACAAGCGCTGATTCACATTGTCGCTGCAGCTTTGCTCATTGGCTTGGCTTATTTGATGTGGAAAACCGGCGGTGAATTTGCCATCACGGGTGAAACCACTGCCCAACTCAAAATCACCAAAGCCCCCTTCATTCAGGGCATGGGCTTGTTGTGTGGTCTAACGGGTTTGGTGCATCTGGTCAAAGCTTTTTTACCCATCGATGAAAACGCCTCAGAAGGAGGCACCGTATGACAGCCGCCTTGCTTGGTTTCTTGGCCATCTTCGTTTTGGCCCTCATGCGCATGCCCTTGGCATTTTCGATGGGGCTGGTCGGCATTGTGGGCATCGGTTTAACTCGCGGCTGGATGCCGGCCTTGGCAAGCACAGCACAGGTGGTTCACGAGACTGGATTTGCCTATACCTTGTCGGTCATTCCACTGTTCATCTTGATGGGCAATTTTGTGGCGCGGGCAGGCTTAGCACATGAGCTGTTTCATGCGGCTTACACCTTCATTGGTCATCGCCGAGGCGGTCTGGCCCATGCCACCATTGCCGCATGTGCAGGCTTTGGCGCCATCTGCGGCTCCTCCATCGCAACAGCCGCCACCATGGGCAAAGTGGCTTACCCCTCCATGAAAAAATTGGGGTACAGCGATGCGATGTCGACTGGCGTGATTGCCGCAGGCGGCACCTTGGGCATCATGATTCCGCCCTCCACCATTTTGGTGATCTACGGCATCATCACAGAAACCCACATTGGCAAGTTGTTTGCCGCAGGTGTTTTGCCTGGGATTTTGACGGCGATCCTCATGATGATGGCGGTCGTTTTGATGACTTGGCACAACCCTGAACACGCGCCTGCAGGCGAAAAATTCAGCTGGACAGAACGCTTACAAGCCGTCCGCGGTATTTGGGGTGTCTTGGTTTTGGTGATCCTGGTGCTGGGTGGTATTTACGGCGGCTTCTTTACCGCTACCGAAGGTGCTGGCATGGGTGCCACGGGCGCATTCCTTTTTGCGCTGGCCCGCAGAGCACTCAGCTGGAAAGCACTGATGGAGGTTTTGGTCGAATCAGCTCGCACCACGGCCATGCTCTTCACATTGCTGATTTCGGCCACAATTTTTGCAAATTTCGTCAACTACACCAGCTTGCCGTTTGAGCTCAAAGAGTGGATCACGCACTTAGGCTTGTCGCCCATCATGGTGGTGGCAGCCATGATGTTCATCTATGTTGTTCTTGGAACGGTGATGGAAGAGCTGACCATGGTCTTGTTGACCATTCCACTGTTTTTCCCCATCGTGGTGCAATTGGGTTTTGACCCTGTTTGGTTTGGTGTGCTGATTGTGATGGTGATTCAAATTGGTTTGATTTCCCCACCCGTTGGCATGAACCTGTTTGTGCTTAACGCCTTGTTGCCCAAAGTTGGCTTGAATGCCATCTTCCGCGGCGTTTGGCCGATGGTGCTGGTCTTGGTGATCACGCTGGGCATTTTGCTGGCCTTTCCAAGCATCAGCTTGTGGTTACCTTCAATGATGGATTGATCATGCTAGACCCTCAAGCACAAGCTCTCATGCAACTCATGGTTGAAAAAGGTGTTCCACCGGTGAACACCATGACGCCGGCCGAAGCACGAGCGTCTTACCGATCTCGCCGCACCTTCACACAGCCTGATGCACCAGAAGTTTTCAAAGTTGAAGACCGCGTGGTCTCTGCCAATGGCGTGAATGTGCCTGTGCGGGTTTACCACCCGCATGCCGCCCAAACAGAGCATGCCCTGCCCGGCTTGGTCTACATCCACGGTGGTGGCTGGACCATCGGTGATCTCGACACGCACGATGTGTTGTGCCGCAGTTTGTGCCTTCAAGCCAAGGTGGTGGTGGTATCGGTTGACTATCGCATGGGGCCCGAACACAAATTCCCTGCGGCCTACGACGACACAGTGGCCGCTTTCAACTGGACTGTGGCGCATGCCAAAGAGTTGGGCATCGACCCAGCACGCATTGCCATCGGTGGCGACAGCGCTGGCGGCAACTTGTCTGCCGCTGCCTGTATCGGACTTCGCGATCAAAAGGGTTTGTCAGTTCAACCCGTATTTCAATTGTTGATCTATCCCGCCACCATCATGTGGCCAGACACCGCGTCCTATCACGCCAATGGCAAGGGGTACATGCTGACCAAAGAGTCCATTGCGTACTACACCGAAAATTATTTGCGCAATCGTGAAGATGCCAAAGACTGGCGCGCCTCTCCTCAATTGGCCAGCAGCCATGCAGGCCTGCCACCCGCCTTTGTCATGACGGCTGGTTTTGATCCATTGCGCGATGAAGGTTTGATGTATGCCGATGCGCTGTCTCAAGCTGGCGTGCCTGCGCAGTACATTTGCTTTGAACGTCAAATTCACGGCTTCATTACCATGGGCCGCGTGATGCAAGAGGCCAACACGGCTGTGGCTTTGTGCGCCCAAGTACTCCAAGCGCAATTGCACAACAGCCCGCGCTAAGACTTCAAGCAACTCGCTTCAAGGACCATTCCCTTTAGCCTGCACGCGTGTGCACAACGCGTTGCGGGTAAGGAATTTCAATGCCATGGGCATTGAGAAGTTTCAAGATGCTGAGGTTGATTTCAGACTTCAATGTGAGCAAACCTGATTGTTGCTCGTCAACCCAATAGTGCGCACCAAATTCCAGCCCATCGGCCGCAAATGACGTCAAGGTCACAAAGGGCGCAGGCTCTTTCAGAACGCGCATTTGCAATTCACAGGCTTGCGTGAGCAATCGCATCACCAAGTCAACATCGCTGCCATAAGCCACCAACACCGAGGTGCTTTGAAGCACCCGAGAATCGGCCAAGGACAAGTTCTCAACGCGGCTGTTGATGAGCATTTCATTGGGCACAATCGATTCGCGCCCCGTGGGCGCACGGATGACGGTATAGCGTGCTTTGATGTCGGTCACGCGACCTTCAAACCCATCCAACTTGACGCTGTCGCCAATACGCATGCTGCGCTCGGCCAAAATCACAAAGCCACTGACGTAGTTGGCAGCCAACTTTTGCAAACCAAAGCCAATGCCCACGCCCACTGCGCCGCCTAAAACAGACAAAGCTGTCAGGTCGATGCCCACAGCGGACAAGGACACCATCAGACCCACGAACATCAACAGTGACGTCACCGCATTGCTGACGGCTTTGCGCAATGACAATTCACTGCCCGTTGAAGTTCGCAACAAACGCGACTCGATGGCCGAGGACACCCACAGCGTGAGCAACATGACCAATCCTGCTGTCAAACCGCCTTCAATGAGGGTGCGCACAGACAAATGCGAGGATCCTACCTTCCATTGGATGAGATCGAGTTCTTCAAGCACCATGGGCAACAAACCTGTCAACCACAGCACCACAGCACCCCAGGCTAACCAAGACAGGCTTCGCTCGACTGGTCTAACCCAGGCTGCATCTTTGAAAGCCGACTGCAAAACTTTGACGCCCAAGCGAATGGCCGCCAAGGACACACAAACAGGCAGCAAAAAATCAAACAACCACAAAGGATGTGACTTGGCCCATATTGAACGGGAGGCGAACACCAAACCTAAGAGCAAACTGGGAAACAAAACGCCGTCGACCAATTGGCGTCCCAACAGGACCCTCAATTCCCACTGGAGGGTGGCACGGCGCAACGCCCAAACCAGGGACAGCGCCACGCCAACACAGGCAGCAAACAGCAACAACTCTTGCAAGGCTTCAAACGAGTTCAATCGGCCCCACCACAACTGTGGGTCGTTCATCATCAAAGGGACTTGGGACACAGGCTGGTCTTTCTAGATTTAAACATCGGCCAACACACGAATGTGCGCTTCGACACTGCGCGCCAAAGCGCTGAGGCTATAGCCACCCTCTAAACAACTGACAATGCGGCCTTTGGCGTGCTTGATCGCCACATCTTTGATGCGCTGTGTGATCCACACATAATCTTGTTCGACCAAACCCAACTGTCCCATGTCGTCTTCGCGGTGGGCATCAAATCCAGCGCTGATGAAAATCAACTCTGGTTTGTGTTCTTCTAGGCGTGGCATCCAAATCATGTCGATCAACTCACGAATGTCCATGCCTTTGGTGTAGGCGGGTACCGGCAAGTTGACCAAGTTGGCGTCGCTCTTGCGGGCGCCACCTTCAGGATAAAAAGGATGCTGGTAAAAACTCACCATCAGGATGCGATCGTCGCCAGCCACGATGTCTTCGGTGCCATTGCCATGGTGCACATCAAAGTCAACAATGGCCACGCGGCTTAAACCATGGCGCTCCAGTGCATATTTGGCAGCAATGGCCACATTGTTGAAAAAACAAAAGCCCATGGCCTTGTCATGGCATGCGTGGTGCCCTGGTGGCCGCGTGGCGCAAAAAGCATTTTCAAGTTCACCCGCCATCACGGCATCGGTGGCTTCCAATGCGGCGCCAGCAGACCGAAGTGCCGCTTTCCAAGTATGACTGTTGATAGAGGTATCAGGGTCTAAGGCACTGTGAGTAGGACCACCAGCAGCCATGTCTTCAATCAAAGCATCGCTTAAACCCCGCAATGAGGCCACGTACATCCGGCCATGGGCCAACTCAATGTCCGTTAAAGATGCCGGTGCAGGCTCTCTTCGGGTTAGGGCGTGGTCCAAGCCCGTGATGAGCAATCTGTCTTCAATCGCGTCCAAGCGCTGTGGACATTCAGGATGGCCCTCACCCATTTCGTGAAGTCGACAATCTGCGTGTGTGAAATAACCTGTAGCGCCCATGGGTAACTTTGCAAAATGCGGAATCATTTTCCTAAGGATTCCAGCTTATCACGACACCCCGTGCGCCTACAAAGGCTAAACTCAAGAGATGCGCATTTTGTCAACCCTTTTAGCTCTGCTGCTCTTGAGTTGTTCTTTGGCTGTGCAAGCCTCAGACACCAAGAAAAAACCCAAATCCAAATCGCCCAAAGCCACCGCGACCAGCCCTGCGGCCGGCCCCACCTACACCAAACGTCAAGATGTGAATGAGTGGGCCGAGCAAATGGCGAAATCTAGCCAACTCGATGTCAAATGGGTGAAAGCTCAATTGGCCCAAGCGCGTTTCATTCCCAGCATCCCCAAGTTGATTTTGCCGCCCACCCAAATCAGCAAGAAAAACTGGAATGCCTATCAAGCTCGCTTCATTGAACCCAAACGAATTCAGGCAGGTGTGCAGTTTTGGAAAGAAAACCAGAGCACCTTAGATCGCGCAGAACAGACCTTTGGGGTTCCACCTTGGTTGGTGGTGGGCATCATCGGTGTTGAAACTTTCTATGGCCAACACACAGGCAATTTTCGAACACTGGATGCCCTGAGCACATTGACCTTTGACTTTCCCAAAGAGCACCCACGTGCCACAGAACGTCAGGCATTTTTCTCCAAAGAACTGGCGCAGTTTTTATTGCTTGCGCACAAAGAAAAGGTCAAACCCAGCAGCATCAAGGGCAGTTATGCCGGTGCTTTGGGCTTGCCTCAATTCATGCCTTCCAGCTGGGCTAAGTTTGCTGTTGATTTTGATGGCGACCAACACATCGATTTGTTCGCCAACAAGGTGGATGTCATTGGCTCAGTGGCCAACTACTTCAAAGCATTCCAATGGCAAAGTGGCATGCCAACCCACTACCCCGTAACTTTCAATCGAGAATTGTTAGACATGGACGCACTGATGGCGCCCGACATTTTGCCAAGCTTCAGCATCGCCAACTTTGTGGCCAAAGGCGCTGTCATTGACGGCGAAGCGCTTGCACACAAAGGCCCGCTGGCATTGATTGAATTGCTGAATGGGGATGACCCGCCCAGTTATGTGGCTGGCACCGAAAATTTCTACGCCATCACGCGCTACAACTGGAGCAGTTATTACGCGATGGCTGTGATTGAGTTGGGGCAAGCAGTGGAAAACAAGATCAAAGCCAAACCTTGAGAGGGTGTGCTATGAATCCTCTTAAACCCAAAAAATTAAATCTGACAAAGTGGACAGCCGTCAAACCTGTCGCCAAACAAAAACACTTTTTGGTTAGCAAAGTCATTCAACCTGAGTTGCCCAACGCGCCCATTGAATTTGTAGAAATAGAGTCTGTTTTCTCTAAGGCCACTCAGATCATTCCATGGCGGGAATTACAAAACGATGAGGTATGGCGGCAAGGTTGGGTCTGACCCAAAGGATACGGCAAGCAGGTTAGACATGATCCAATGAAATGTGGTTGGACCATTGCAATCTGGTGTCAGCTTCATAATCCGCTATTAACCAAGCCCTAGACTTGTTATCAGCCATGTCGTTCAAAAATTCGCACAACACGTTGATGGATGCCTGATCCAAAGCCGCAAACGGCTGATCAAGACAAGTGATCATTGAACCGCTGGCCAACAATGCCAGCAAACCAACCTTGCGACGGCTACCAGCTGAAAGCATGTCTAAGCGCTTGGCCACATGCACCCTCATGCCTAGCGCCTCGCACAAATCAAGGCACAAAGCTTCATTCCAATGGGGACATTGATGACGCCAATGGGCCCATACATCTAAGGGTGTCTGTGAGTTGCAGCCGGGTAATTTAAGGTCAAGCCAAAAGGCATCCGAATGGGACTCGGACAACAGACTCAGCAAACGGGTTTTTCCGCTTCCTTCATCGCCAGTTACTGCATTCAAGCCCGCGGTAATGCACAGTCCCTCGAACTCGGCAACAACATGGGCTGATGTTTTCAGTAATTTTTGAACGGGCATGTTCCCATGTTACCAAGCCTGCAGAATGGAGCTCGTATTCTGAAAGATTTTCAGCCCACCTGTGGCATCAAAAACTCGCGACTGATTCTGCCGCCCAACACATTGACGCGCTCCAAGAACTGCGTGAGATAAGCATGCAGACCCGTGGCCAAAATTTCATCAATTCGGCCATAGGCCAAATCTGCACGCAATTTGCCGGCATGGCGCAAAGTTTCGCTTTGCATGTTGTCGGTCACTGCTTCTAAATTGTTCACCACCTCGTTCAAGCTGGCGTGCAAAGAACGCGGCATGTCGGGTCGCAAAATAAGCAGTTCCGCAACACGGTCAGGGCGAATCACATCGCGGTAGACCTTGCGATAAATTTCAAAGCCACTGACACTGCGCAAGATGGCGCTCCAGTGATAGAAGTCAAACTCTTGCGAGCCATCCAAGCCCGCTTCGGGTGCAAGCGTTTGTGATTGGGTTGAATTGGAGGTGATGGGCGTAAGCATGGACGCAACTGGCAATGCACCAAATCGATCGTTTTGTCCCGCATGAAACTTCACATCCACCAAACGCGCCGTGTTGTCGGCACGCTCTAAGAAGGTCCCCAAGCGCATAAAGTGCAAGGACTCGTCCATCAGCATGGTGCCCACGGTGACGCCACGCGACAAATGAGATCTGAACTTCACCCATTCGAAAAATTTACCTGGATCAGCATCAAATTCGCCAGAGCGAATCATGCGGTTCACTTCCAGCCAGGTTTGGTTTTGCGTCTCCCACACTTCGGTGGTCAGTGCACCTCGAACAGCCCTGGCGTTTTCACGTGCTGCGCGCAAGCATGAAATGATTGACGACGGGTTGTTGGGGTCCATCACCATGAACTGCATCACATGGTGCGGTGTGACCTCACCATGCAGCTGGGTATAGGCAGGCAACAATTCACTGATCGACAACAAACCTTCCCAACCGGCTTGCACCGTGGCACTGGACTGTGGCAACAAGGAAGTTTCATAGCTCACATTCAACATGCGAGCGGTGTTTTCGGCGCGCTCGGTGTAGCGCGACATCCAAAACAAGTGATCTGCAGTACGGCTTAGCATGGTGCTTCTTTCAAATTCTTGATGGGTGCGCAATGGCAGTCAATTGCAGCTCAAGCTTGCAAAATCCAAGTGTCTTTGGTGCCACCGCCCTGCGATGAATTGACCACCAAAGAGCCTTCTTTCAAAGCCACACGGGTTAAGCCGCCTGGCACCATTTGAACGGTGCGACCACTGAGCACAAAAGGTCGCAAATCAATGTGACGAGGTGCCACACCGCTTTCAACATAGGTGGGGCAACTCGACAAACTCAAGGTCGGTTGCGCAATGTAGCCAGATGGATTGGCGATCAACGCGGCCCGAAAATCTTCTATTTCTGCATCGGTAGATGCGGGCCCTACCAGCATGCCATACCCCCCTGCACCGTGCACCTCTTTGACCACCAAGTCTTTCAAGTTGGCCAAGGTATAGGCCAAGTCATCTGGCTTGCGGCACATGAAAGTGGGCACGTTGTTCAGAATTGGCTTCTCACCCAAATAAAACTCAATCATTTGCGGCACATACGGGTAGATGGATTTGTCATCGGCCACGCCTGTGCCCACGGCATTGCAGATGGCCACATTGCCTGCGCGGTAGGCGTCCATCAAACCGGCGCAACCCAAAGTTGAAGTGGGCCTGAACACTTTGGGATCGAGGAAGTCATCGTCGACACGTCGGTAAATGACATCGACACGCTTGGGTCCCCGGGTGGTTCGCATGTACACAAACTGGTCTTTGACAAACAAGTCTTGACCCTCAACCAACTCCACACCCATTTGCTGCGCCAAGAAAGCGTGCTCAAAATAGGCGCTGTTGTACATGCCTGGCGTTAACACCACCACGGTAGGTTCTGCAGAGGAGGCAGGGCTTGAGGCACGCAAGGTTTCTAGCAACAAATCGGGGTAATGGGCCACAGGTGCCACGCGGTGGCGGCTGAACAATTCGGGAAACAAACGCATCATCATCTTGCGGTCTTCCAGCATGTAACTCACACCGCTGGGCACGCGCAGGTTGTCTTCCAAAACGTAATACTCGCCCTCCCCTTGTGCATTGGGTGCACGCACTATGTCAATGCCGCTGATATGGGAGTAAATTTGGTGCGGCACATCCACGCCCATCATCTCGGGACGGAATTGCGCGTTGTTCAAGATTTGATCGGCTGGAATGATGCCCGCTTTGATGATTTCTTGGTCGTGATAGACATCGTGAATGAAGCGATTGAGGGCCGTGACGCGTTGCACCAAGCCCTTTTCCATGCTTTGCCACTCATGGGCGGGAATGATGCGCGGAATCAGGTCAAAGGGAATGAGTCGCTCAGTGCCAGAGCCACTTTCGTCTTTGTCACCATAGACGGCAAAGGTGATGCCCACCCGGCGAAAAATCATTTCGGCCTCTTCGCGCCGCGCCAGCATCGTGCTGCTGCTCTGCCCCGACAACCAATCGGCATAAGCCTTGTAATGGGCCCTGACAGGACTGCCCGGCTGCGTGGCCGTGGCCTGACTGTACATCTCATCAAATCGCTGCATCTGACTTCACTCCTGTTTTCTGAAAAGCAAGATGCATACCCGCACCCTCTCCCCAAACGGCCGCTTAAGGCGCCTTGAAGTGCCAATAGCGACGTTTGAGGTTTCGCTCACAGTCTAGCGCTTGTGGCGTTTGGCTTTGCCAATGGGCAGCACCGCAAACTGGTGACATGGCCAAAGGCACCCCCAACTGGGCATACCGCGCGACCACTTGAGGCGACGGATGGCCACAGCGGTTGCGATAGCCCGCCTGCACCTCGGCCCATTTCGGCATGAGTTGCTGCACAAAATCAAAGCCTGAGGAAGTTAGGCTGCCGTGGTGTGGCACCAGCAAAAAATCCACCGCTTGAAGGGCATGCGCCTGTAACAAAGCCTGCTCTTGTGGCGCCTCGATGTCGCCTACCAACAATGCACTGGCGGTCCGTGCATCATGCCCATTTTGCGAAAGGTCACCTTGACTTGCATCAATCCTCAACACACAACTGAGGCCGTTGGAGGTTTTGTTCAAGGCGTAGTCGGCCAGTGCAGGATGCAAGACCTCAAATCGAACCCCATCCCATGTCCACTTTTGTCCCGCATGGCACCGATTCACATCACGCAATTGAGACAAAGGGTGGCCCGCCTCCAATGAAGTCCACAAATCAGCATGGGGATGATTTGCCAACACAGCAGACGCTCCGCCTGTGTGATCACTGTCGCGGTGGCTCAGCATCAAACGGTCTAAGTCAACCCCCATTCGTGACATGAATGGCACCAACACACGCTGTCCCGCATCCGCATCAGCTCCCCAAGTGGGCCCAGTGTCGTAAAGCAAAGCATGGTGCGCCGTTCTGAGCAACACTGCATTGCCTTGACCAATGTCCAGCGCCCACAAATCAAACTGACCCCAAACGGGCTTGGGTACTTGCCACAAGCCAATGGGCAAAAGCCACAAAACGCCCCAACACCGCAAGGCCCAGGGCCATTGTTGAAAACAGATCAAGGCACCCAAGATGGCCAACAGCGTCAGTCCCATCGGTGCTTGTGCAAAGTGCCATACACCAGAGGGCCATTGCGACAACCATGTCAAACCCCACATCAAGGGCTCAAATGCCCCGGCCGCCACATGCCACAAAGGATGCCAGACCCATCCTGCCAAAGCCAGAGGCGTCACGCACAAAGTCACCCAAGGAATGGCCATCAAATTGGCCAGCATTCCCGACACCGACAACTGACCAAAAAACAAAATCGACAAGGGTGCCAATGCAACGGTCACCACCCACTGCTCGCGAACAAGCGACTTGAAGTAAGTGAACAGGCCAATACCCAACATGAGGCGAAATTCTTTAAATGGCCCATGCTGCACCATTTTGGCGTCCTGAGTCTCCAAATTGGTGCGCTGCGAAGCTGCACCGGGGTCAGCCAGGATCAAGGCGCCCACCGCCACAAAACTCAACCAAAAACTCGCTTTCAACAAGGCCCAGGGATCCCAAACGCTCACCACCCACAAGGCCAAAGCCCAGCTGCCATACCAAGGCCAACGCACACCTTGCCAACGCAGAACGGACAAGACGAACAGCATCAAAATGGTCCTTTGTGCGGGCAAGCCCCAACCACAAAAAATGGCATAACTCAAAGCCACAAGCAAGCCGCCCACCGATGCGGCAAGAGGTGCCGGTAAACGCAGACACAGCACACTTCCCCGTCGCGCAGAAGATCGCCAACCCCAGGCCAACAAGACAGACGCAAGCCAAGCCAGCATGGTGATGTGCAAGCCAGAAATGCTCATCAAATGCGCCACACCCGTCGCTCTGAAAATCTGCCAATCGCTTGACGCAATTTCGGCTTGATCGCCCATCACCAAGGCGGCAATCACGCCTGCTGAGGACTTGGCGCCAAGCTCGCTGGCCTGCAGCGTTGAATGAATTTGCGCACGCACTTGTTGACGCCATCGGTCCACCGGATAACGCCAAGAACTGCTGAGCTTGTTGGGTGGCCTTTGACCCTTGCCCGCATGAACACTGCCTGTCGCCATGATCCCCAACTCCCACAAACGCAACTCTTCGTCAAAACCACCCGGATTGAGACTGCCATGGGGCAACTTCAGCCGAACCTGAAACTGCCATTGATCACCTGCTTGTAGGCTCTGCCACAGCGGCAAGTCCATGCTGCTGGGCGCTTCCCAATCGGACCAATTGAACTCAATGAAAGTTGGGACCTTGACCGCATCACCTGATGAGGCCAGGCTTGCGCGCAGCACCCGCCCGCGAAACAGAACACCCTTCTCACCCATCCGCGGCAATGACGCCACTTCCACCAAGGCATGCAAGTCTTGCCCCTCTAAGCGCGGGTTCAATGCCTCTTGCATTTGCAACGCACAACGTGCATTGACCAGGGCGCAGGCCAGCAAGGCAATGGCACCCAAAACAGCCAAGCGGTGAGTCGCCCAAGGCATGAATTTTTGAAATAGATGCGCTTGACAGCGTTCAAGCCAATAGGCACCCGCAAGCACCACCAAAGCGCTTGCACTGCCTGTCAAAGTCCATGCAACAGGCCACGCACTCTCTTGCTGCAGTTGAAGCCTTGTACCCAAGAGCCAAGCCCCAACCCAACCCGGCATCCATCGCCACATGTTTGAACCTTTCCGCTAGGCCCAGGATGGCGCGGCTTTTGCTAGTTTAGACAGCCCGAGCTGCTATTTCGATGCAGCCGCTGTTGCGCTTACTTGCATTTATGTCCATTCACGTCGCACTGCACCACGTCACACACTACCGTTACGACCGGCCCGTTCAGTTGGGCCCTCAAGTCATACGCCTGCGACCCGCGCCTCACAGCCGAAGCCACATCTTGTCTTACAGCCTCAAGGTCGAACCTGAAGCGCACTTCATCAATTGGCAGCAAGACCCCTTCTCCAATTACCAAGCCCGCTTGGTCTTTCCCCAAAAAACCACCGAATTCAAAGTAACCGTCGACTTGGTCACGGAAATGGCGGTCTTCAACCCGTTTGACTTTTTCTTAGAACCTAGCGCTGAGCATGTGCCCTTGACCTATTCACCCGCTTTGAAGGAAGAGCTCACAAGTTATTTGGAAAAACTGCCAAGCACACAGCTGTTCAAGAATTACCTTGGAAACATCGACAAGAAACGGCAAAAAACGATCGATTTTTTGGTGCAAATCAACCAGCAGGTCTACCAGGACATCAATTACCTGATCCGAATGGAACCAGGGGTTCAGACACCCGAAGAAACTTTGAAACTGAAGAGTGGCTCTTGCCGTGACTCCGCTTGGTTGCTGGTTCAGTTGTTACGCCACATGGGTCTGGCTGCTCGCTTTGTGTCGGGCTATTTGATTCAACTCACGCCGGATGTGAAATCACTGGACGGTCCCAGCGGTACGGAAGTTGATTTCACCGATTTGCATGCTTGGTGCGAGGTGTACTTGCCCGGTGCAGGTTGGATTGGTTTGGACCCCACATCAGGCTTGCTTGCAGGTGAAGGTCACATTCCATTGGCATGTACACCTCAACCTTCTAGTGCAGCGCCCATCGAGGGTTTGATGGACGAAGCAGAAGTTGAGTTCAGCCACGAGATGAAGATCACGCGGATTTACGAATCCCCTCGCGTGACCAAACCTTATACCGAAGAACAATGGGCAGATGTGCTGGCCCTGGGCGAACAAGTCGATCAAAAATTATTGACCGGTGATGTGCGACTGACCATGGGCGGCGAGCCCACCTTCGTGGCCACAGAAAACCGCGACGCAGCTGAATGGAACACTGACGCGCTTGGCCCAACCAAGCGGGGTTTGGCCACAGAGTTGGTTCACAAATTGAGGCAGCAATACGGACAAGGTGGTTTTCTGCACTTTGGTCAAGGCAAGTGGTATCCCGGCGAGCAACTGCCGCGCTGGGCGCTCAGCATCTATTGGCGCGCAGATGGTCAGCCTTGTTGGCAAGACCCTTCTTTGTTTGCAGATGAACGCGTTGCACATCACTACACCACACAAGATGCTCAAAGCTTCATTGCTGCTTTGGCCAACGAGCTAGGTGTTTCTAATGACCACATCACACCTGGGTATGAAGACACCTGGTACTACCTCTGGCGCGAGCGTCGACTGCCAGTCAACGTCGACCCTTTCGATTCTCGGTTGGACGATGAGCTGGAACGCGCTAGACTGCACCGCGTTTTTTCGCAAGGACTCGACCGCGAAGTGGGCTACCTTTTGCCTTTACAAGCACGAGACCCCAGCGCCGATTCTGAATCGACCACTGCGTGGCAAAGCGGCCCTTGGTTTGTGCGTGACGAGCGCCTCTACCTGATGCCAGGTGACTCAGCCATGGGCTGGCGGCTGCCCCTGGATTCCTTGCCTTGGTCGGCGCCCACAGACCGGACCGTATTGATCGACCAAGATCCCTATGCACCGCGTGGTCCTTTGGCGCATGGACAAGTCGTCAACCGTGCAAATGCCAAGCCAACGCACGCACCCATCCTCCAGCAACAACATCACTCGACATCGCGCGCAGCTTCAATCGCAGACAAGGCGCCTGCACGTTTCACTTCAGACAAGCAAAGCGTGCGAACAGCTTTGTGTGTGGAGATTCGCGATCCACGCCGCGCAAACGGTCCTGTGGCATTGAAAGATGCCAAAACGGATGCCGATGCTCAAGGGGTCATGTATGTTTTCATGCCGCCCCTTGCGCGACTTGAAGATTATTTGAACCTGCTCAGTGCCATCGAAAAAACCGCACAGCAACTTCAAATGAAGATTGTGTTGGAAGGCTACCCTGCGCCGCGTGATTCGCGTTTGAAGTTGTTGCAAGTGACGCCCGACCCTGGCGTGATCGAGGTCAACATCCACCCTGCAAGCAGCTGGAAAGAAGTGGTAGAACACACCGAGTTCCTTTACCAAGCGGCTTTTGAAACACGCCTGAGTGCTGAGAAATTCATGACGGATGGCAGGCACACCGGCACGGGGGGTGGCAATCACGTGGTGATGGGTGGCGCCACACCGCAAGACAGCCCCTTTTTGCGTCGCCCTGAAGTGCTGGCCAGCCTGCTGCTGTATTGGCACAACCACCCTAGCCTCAGCTACTTGTTCAGCGGCATGTTCATTGGCCCCACCAGCCAAGCACCCCGCGTGGACGAAGCGCGCAACGATCAAGTTTATGAACTTGAGATTGCCTTGCGAGAAATTGCACGCAACCGCCAAATTCACGGTCAAAGCATGCCGCCATGGTTGGTTGACCGCAGCCTGCGCAACATCTTGGTCGACATGACAGGCAATACCCACCGCAGTGAGTTTTGCATCGACAAGATGTACTCACCCGACTCGGCCACTGGCCGTTTGGGCTTGCTTGAATTGCGTGCCTTTGAAATGCCACCGCACGCACGCATGAGCGTGGTTCAGCAATTGTTGCTGCGCGCTTTGGTCGCTCGATTTTGGGACCACTCCTACACAGCACCCGTCACGCGCTGGGGCACCACCCTGCACGACCGCTTCATGTTGCCGACCTTCGTCAAAATGGATTTTGATGACGTGCTCACAGAACTAGGAGATGCCGGTTTTCATTTCGATCCCGCCTGGTTTGCACCGCACTTTGAATTTAGATTTCCAAGAGTGGGCGAGTTTTGCATCGATGCCATTCAAGTCACGCTGCGCAACGCGCTGGAACCCTGGCACGTCATGGGCGAGGAAAGCACTTCGAGCGGTACCGCTCGGTATGTCGACTCATCATTAGAGCGATTGGAAGTGCATGTCACTGGCCTCAACCCCAGCCGATACACCGTCACGGTCAATGGCCAAGCCTTGCCTTTACAAGCCACCGGAACGGCGGGCGAATTTGTGGCCAGTGTGCGCTACAAAGCCTGGAACCCACCCTCCTCGCTGCATCCCAGCATTGGCGTGCATGCACCGCTCACGTTGGATGTGCTGGACACTTGGATGAAGCGCTCGATCGGTGGCGCGCAATACCACGTGGCACATCCAGGCGGTCGCAATTACGACACGCTGCCTGTCAATGCCTACGAGGCTGAAAGCCGCCGATTGGCCCGATTTTTCAGAATGGGCCACACACCAGGTCGCATGGCCATGCCGCCCGCCAACATTGAATTG
The DNA here is from genome assembly GCF_003063605.1 of Limnohabitans sp. Hippo4. Lineage (NCBI taxonomy): Bacteria > Pseudomonadati > Pseudomonadota > Betaproteobacteria > Burkholderiales > Comamonadaceae > Limnohabitans > Limnohabitans sp. Hippo4. The sequence continues at coordinate 482,681 of NZ_NESE01000001.1, forward strand.
GCGGCCAGTCCAGAATTTCCGTTCACATTGGACCTGCGCCGGGTCAGATGAGGTGACAATTGACGCATTGTGGAATTTAACAACAACCCTTTTTCCGCCAACACCCAAGGCGCGCAAGCCACTGTCGATTCAGCGGCCATGGTGCAAGCCATCGTCAGAGACATCGATGTAGCCCCCACGGGTCATTGGGATGAGATGCGTGGTGGCGTCAGCAAAGTGTCCGACGTTCCTAAGCATTTGTCTGCGGCCAAGCAAACCGCCAATACGGCATGGACAGAATTTTTATCGCACCTAGGTTCTGAAGGCATTCAAAGTTTGCCTGCGCGCCACGACGCCATGATGCGGCAAGTTCGCGACAACGGCATGACTTACAACGTCTATGCCAATGCTGACCAACCTCAGCGGCCTTGGTCTCTAGATTTGCTGCCGCTACTTTTGACGGCGCAAGATTGGTCTCAAATTGAAACGGGTGTGGTCCAGCGCATGCGCCTGCTTGAGGGCATCATGTCCGATGTTTATGGCATGCAGCATCTCTTGAAACAAGGTGCCATTCCCTATGCGCTGGTCCAAGGCCATGCGGGCTATTTGCATGCCATGCAAGGCAGCTCACCTGTTGGCGGACGGCATTTGAATTTGGCAGCCTTCGATCTTGTCAAAGGGCCTGATGGTTGCTGGTGGTTGTTGTCCCAAAGAACGCAAGCGCCCTCTGGTTTGGGCTATTTGCTGGAAAACCGCCAAATCATTTCCAACCAGTTTTCGCGCGCCTTCGAAGCCATGCCTGTGCGTGCATTGGCAGAGTCCTATCGGTCCTTTGTCAATGCGCTGAAGCTGCGAACCAGTGCTGGCATGCAGGCTCACATTGCTTTACTGACACCGGGCCCTTACAACGAAACTTATTTTGAGCAAGCCTATTTGGCACGTTACTTGGGCCTCTCCTTGGTGCAAGGCAACGACCTGCTCGTGCGTGACGAAAAGCTGTATTTGAAAACACTCGAGGGGCTTCAACCCGTGCATGGCTTGCTCAAGCGTGTCGACGATGACTGGCTCGACCCCTTGGAACTTCGCGCAGAGTCCACATTGGGTGTGCCAGGCTTGTTGCAAGCCGTTCGGGCGGGCAATGTCTTGGTGGCCAACACGCCAGGCTCTGGCTTCTTAGAGTCCAATGCACTGCTGGGTTTTCTGCCCAAGCTCTCGCAAATGCTCTTGCAAGAAGAGTTGCTGTTGCCCGCCATTCCCAGTTGGTGGTGCGGCGAACAAGCTGCCATGCAAGATGTCTTGCCGCGACTTCAAGAATGCGTCATCAAACCGACTTACCCCTACACCCCAGGTCGCACCAGTTTTGAGCCTGTGATGGGCCATCGCCTTGATTGGCGAGCTTTAGAAGCATGGCAAGCGCGCATTCAAGAGAATCCCGAAGCGCACACTGTGCAAAGTTTCATTCCGCTGTCGCACACCCCCACCTTTGCCAACTTGCGCTCGATGCCGTCACGTCCGGTCATCTTGCGCGTTTTTGTGTTGGCCAATGAAGAAGGTGGTTGGCAAGTCTTGCCAGGCGGCTTGGCGCGATTGGGCACTCAAAATGGCATTGCTTCAATGCAGCAAGGTGGTAGCAGCGCCGACGTTTGGGTCTTGGCCCCAGATGCTTCGACGAAGGCCTCATCCCCCGCTGAAAAAACCAAGCCCTCTGCCCAGGAAGCTGTGTTTATTGCCAGTTCGCAGCGCCATCGTTTGGTGACCAGTCGTGCTGCAGAAAATTTATTTTGGATGGGACGCTACTCTGAGCGAACTGAGAACACCTTGCGCTTGTCCAAACTGGCCCTCAACACCTTGAACAGCGAAGCACAGCACAGTCCTCAATTGTTAGATTGGCTCACTCAGCTTTGCGTCGTACATGGATTGGTGAACCCTGGCGTTGTGCAAGCTCAGCAGTCGAAGCGTGTGTTTGAACGTGCACTGATTGCAGGTTTTTGGGACACCCAAAACACCACGGGTGTGGGCTACAACTTGCGCGCTATCAAACTGGCAGCCGCCGCAGTGCGAGAGCGTTTGTCGCCTGAGCATTGGACCTTGATTGAACAAACTGAAAATGCATTTTTTCAATCACAAGAAAACGATGCGCCTGTGGCGACCAGCGTCTGGGCACAACAACTCTTAGCACGCACCAGCCAATTGATGGCTGCGCTCACGGGCGCACAAACCGATCGCATGTCACGCGACGATGGTTGGCGCCTGCTGTCAATTGGCCGTCACATTGAGCGCTTAGATTTTTTGGCGCATGCCCTCGCCACAGCCATTGAGACAGGTTGCCTGCAAAGCCAAGCAGGCTTTGATGCGGTGTTGACTTTGTTTGACAGCACCATCAGCTTTCATGCGCAATACCAGCAAAGTCGAACCTTGGGTGCCATGCTCGAGCTGTTGCTGACGCACACTGACAATCCACGAGCCTTGGATTGGGTGGCGCAAACATTGCGCGGTCGATTGGCCAAAATGGGTCACCTTGCCAACGGCGCCACCGAAGAGATGTCGCACAAAATCCCTGTGTTATCGAAAGTCGATTTCTCATCACTTTCAGCAGATGGCCTGCATCCCAGCCCGGAACTTCTGGTGCTGCTCAGCCATTGCCGGCAAACAGCGCGAAGTGTTTCGGATCAGCTGAACAGTTTATTTTTCTCACACAGTGATGAAGCACAACGAAGCGTTGGCGCAAGTTAAGACATTGCTTATGAAACTTCGCATCACGCACGAAACACACTACAGCTACAGCCCCATGGTGGTCACGGCGCAGCATGTGGCGCATCTCGAGCCAGTCAACACGCCTTGCCAAACTTGCATCACGCATTCTTTCAGCACCTTGCCCGTCTCGCCAAAGCTCAGGCGTCAACCCGATGCATTTGGTAACCACCGCTGCTATTTGTCACTGCCCGTCGCTCACAACACTTTGCAGGTTCATGCGCAATCCACGCTGGAAACCTATCCCTTGCCCCTTTCACAAGCAAAAGCTTTACAAGACCATGCTGAAACGCTCACTTGGGAGCAAGCCCAAGGGGTCTACCCATACAGAGCGGGTCAAGCCAGCGACGACGCCACCCCCTTTGCTTATGCATCTCACCATGCCCCCATTGATCAGGCATTCAAAGGCTACGCGCTCAGTAGCTTTACCCCTCGTCGACCCTTGATTGAAGCTGTCCGTGATCTGATGCAACGCATCCACACCGAATTCAAGTACGAATCCTTGAGCACCGACATCAGCACCCCTGCATTGACGGTGCTGGCCAACAAACGAGGCGTATGCCAAGACTTTGCACACGTCATGCTGGCTTGTTTGCGCAGCATGGGCTTGGCGGCACGGTATGTCAGCGGCTATTTATTGACAGAACCACCACCCGGACAAGCTCGGCTGATTGGCAGCGATGCGTCGCACGCATGGGTATCCTTGCGTGTGCCCCAGATGGATGCATCGACGGGTTCAGAATCTTGGTACGATTTCGATCCCACCAACAATCGAGAAGGCTGGTGCAGTCCGGGCGAAGACTATGTGCGTCTGGCTGTTGGCCGAGATTTTGCCGACGTCTCGCCCTTGCGTGGCGTCTTACAAGGTGGCACGAACCACACATTGCAAGTCAGTGTCACTGTGGAGCCTATTTAATTTTTTGAAACTGAGATCAACATGTCCGTCTACAAACGCCTTGAAGCACTTCACATCACCTTGCCCCCCGTTGCAACGCCTGCAGCGGCCTACGTGCCCTTTGTCAAAACGGGCAATTTGGTGTTCCTCAGTGGCCACATTTCCAAAAAAGAGGGCCAAGTATGGGCCGGACAGCTTGGCAAGAACGTTCAAACTGAAGAAGGCAAACTGGCTGCGCGCGCAGTGGCCATTGATTTGATGGGCACGTTGCTGGCCGCTGTAGGCGATCTCAATCAGGTCAAACGCATTGTCAAAGTGATGAGCCTGGTCAATTCCACGGCCGACTTCACCGAGCAACATCTGGTTACCAATGGTTGCAGTGAATTGCTGGGCCAGGTTTTTGGCGATGCTGGCATCCATGCGCGCAGTGCCTTTGGTGTGGCGCAATTGCCCATGGGCGCCTGTGTCGAAATTGAATTGATTGCCGAAATCGCTTAAATCATGTGGTTTGGAGTGCGAATCGTCACTTCAAACCACATATTCAACAAATTCACCACATTGTCTATCTATGCAAGTTGCTGGAAAGGCAATGTAAAAATTGAAGCTTTGAGAGGAGAAATGTCGATTTTCTGTAAATAATAGTGTCTTTTGTTTAAATTATTACTTACAAGGTGCTCATTTATGTATACAAAAAGAATTAGGATGAGTTCTTAAGTAAACATTTAAACAAGGAAATCTGTCATGAAACCACTCTGCGTCAGCTTCGTTGAACAAGATCACCACTTGGCCGAACAGGTGCTGGCGCACCTGAGCAGCACGGGCATGCAGGGCATTCACTGCAAGCATCCCGACGAGCTGAATCAACAAAATGTTCAAGGCATGTGCGATGTGGTGATCTTGGATGCGGTTACCTTGGGCGAACAAAGTTTGACCCTGGCGTCGCAATTGGCCAAACACCCAGAGCTTCGCGTCATCATGGTGGCGCCAGCCTCTCAGCCTGAAGAAAGAATTGCGGCCATTGCGGCAGGCGCCGATGTTTGCATCAGCAAACCCTTCAACACCATTGAGTTGATCGCCATCGTGCAACGTTTGGCCGCCCGACTCCCTCGAACCATCAAAACAGGTTGGACCATTGACCCCGTCAGAGCGTTGTTAACGGGCCCTGCCAACAATGCCATTGACCTGACCGCTATGGAAACGGTGCTACTCACCCAATTGGCCATGGCACCCGAACAAGCATTGCGCAGCGATGCCCTTGAAAAGGCCATCTGGGGCCTTTCAGACTTTTACAACAACAAGCGATTGCAAGTGTGTGTGTCGCGCTTGCGTAAAAAATTAACGCATCGCCACGGACCCGAAGAGCTTCTGGCCACCTGCTGGCGTTCAACCTACCAATTTGTACCGCGCATGCATTTCGCGCCTAAGCATTGATGCACAGTCTTCCAAAAAACAAGGCACCTCAGAAGGTGCCTTGCAGAGACCACGCGGTAGACGGATGCTTATTCCACGCGTGAGATTTGTGTGGGCTTAAAACCCAGATCAGCAGCTTTGCCTTTGCGCGCACGGGCTGCACGCGCATTGTTCAAGCTGCGAATTTCCAAAGTCTCTTCGCGGTCTTTGCCACCGCGGCCAATGCCCGTCAGCTTCACACTGCGGGTGTAAGCCGCTGCACCGGCCAAGGTGTCTTTGGCTTCAAGGTCCAACAACATCAAACCGCGTCCGCCCTTCTCCATCAACTTGAGTTCGCTGATTTCAAATGTGAGAATGCGGCCGCCTGTTGAAGCACAAGCAACATGTGTGGCTGCCGGCATCGGCGACGCACCTACAGCCGGCGTGGCACTGGAGCCCGAAACATGTGAAGGCGCGCACACCAATTCGCCCTCTCCGACTGTGATGAATGATTTGCCGCCTTTTTGGCGCGAGATCATGTTTTCCACGGTGGCCATGAAGCCATACCCACCCGAACTGGACAGCAACAAAGTGGCGTTGGCAGGACCTGCAAAGAAATGCGCCACTTGCGTACCCGCCTCCAGTTCAATCAGGGTGGTGATGGGCTGACCATCGCCCCGCGCGCCTGGCAATGACGCCACGGGCACAGAGTAAACGCGACCACTGCCTTTTTGGGCGGTCCCAAATGCCAGCAAGGTATCGACCGTGCGACATTCAAAGGTGCCATACAAACCGTCGCCTGACTTGAATGCAAAACTGCTTGCGTCGTGACCATGGCCTTGGCGTGCACGCACCCAGCCTTTTTGTGACACCACCACTGTGACAGGTTCGTCCACCACTTTGACTTCGGCCACAGCCTTCTTTTCTTCTTGAATAAGGGTGCGTCGCGGATCGGCGAATGTCTTGGCGTCTTGTTCAATTTCCTTGACCATCAAGCGTTTGAGCGTTGCTGGATTGGCCAATATTTCTTCAAGTTGAGTTTGCTCTGTGCGCAATTCCTTGAGCTCTTGCTCAATCTTGATGCCTTCCAAACGGGCCAATTGGCGCAGTCGAATTTCAAGAATGTCTTCGGCTTGGCGTTCGCTCAGTTTGAAGCGGTCCATCAAGGCTTGCTTGGGCTCATCGCTTTGGCGAATGATGGCAATCACCTCGTCGATGTTGAGCAACACCAACTGACGGCCTTCCAAAATGTGAATGCGGTCCATCACCTTGCCCAAGCGATGCTCAGAGCGGCGCACAATGGTTTGCTGACGGAATGTGATCCATTCCGAAATCATTTGACGCAATGACTTTTGCACGGGCTTGCCATCAATGCCAACCGAAGTCATGTTGATGGGTGACGAGGTCTCCAAGCTGGTGTGCGCCAGCAAAGCTGTGATCAATTCTTGCTGTTCAATGCGGCTGGTCTTGGGCTCAAACACCAAGCGCACTGCAGCATCTTTGCTGGACTCATCGCGCACCACATCGAGCACTGACAAGATGCTGGCCTTGAGTTGCATTTGGTCTGCACTCAGGGCTTTCTTGCCAGCCTTCACTTTGGGGTTGGTGAGCTCTTCAATTTCTTCCAGCACTTTTTGCGAGCTGACACCAATGGGCAACTCAGTGACCACCAATTGCCATTGGCCGCGCGCCATGTCTTCAATCTTCCAACGCGCGCGCACCTTGAGAGAACCACGACCGGTGCGATACGCATCCGCAATGTCAGAGGCTGGGCTGATGATTTGACCGCCGCCTGGAAAGTCGGGACCAGGAATCAGTGCGAACAATTCCTCGTCCGTCAATTTGGGCGACTTGATGAGGGCCACGCAAGCATCTGCAACCTCGCGCAAGTTGTGGCTTGGGATTTCGGTGGCCAAACCCACGGCAATGCCGCTGGCACCGTTCATCAATACAAACGGCAAACGCGCTGGCAGTTGACGCGGCTCTTCAGTCGAGCCATCGTAATTGGGAATGAAATCGACCGTACCTTGGTCAATTTCATCCAACAGCAAAGTGGTGATTTTGGAAAGACGCGCTTCTGTGTAACGCATGGCCGCTGCACCATCACCGTCGCGGCTACCGAAGTTGCCTTGACCATCAATGAGCGGATAACGCTGACTGAAATCTTGTGCCATGCGCACCAGTGCATCGTAGGCTGCTTGGTCACCGTGCGGGTGAAAACGACCCAGCACATCGCCCACCACACGTGCGCTTTTAACGGGCTTGGCACCTGTCGCACCAGAGAAGCCCAAACCCATGCGGGACATGGAATAGAGAATGCGTCGCTGTACTGGTTTTTGGCCATCGCACACATCGGGCAATGCGCGGCCTTTGACCACGCTCAATGCATATTCAAGGTAGGCGCGTTGTGCGTAAGTGGCCAAATTCAGCGAGTCATCGGACTCGCTGTTTTGAAGGTCTAAAGTGGGTTGATCGTTCATGATTAAATGTCCACCTCAATGGCATCGCCATGCAATTCCATGAGTTCACGACGAGCGGCGGCCTCGCCTTTGCCCATCAGTTGCGTGATCAAACTTTCTGTTTGTGCAAAATCCAAATTACCCAGTTGCACGGGCAACAAACGGCGTGTGTCGGGGTTGAGCGTGGTTTCCCACAACTGCTCGGCACTCATCTCGCCCAAGCCCTTGAATCGGCTGATGCTCCATGCGCCTTCGCGCACGCCATCTTTGCGCAATTTATCGAGCATGCTTTGCAACTCAGCTTCATCCAATGCGTACATTTTGGCAGCTGGTTTCTTGCCGCGTGCTGGTGCATCCACACGGAACAGTGGCGGACGCGCGACAAACACATTGCCGGTTTCGATCAACTTGGGGAAATGACGGAAGAACAAGGTCAGCAACAAGACTTGGATGTGAGAACCATCCACATCGGCATCACTCAAGATGCAAATCTTGCCGTAGCGCAAACCCGACAAATCGGGTGAGTCGTTAGGGCCATGCGGATCAACGCCAATGGCCACCGAAATGTCGTGAATTTCGTTGTTGGCAAACAGGCGATCGCGATCAACTTCCCACGTGTTGAGCACTTTGCCGCGCAGCGGCAAAATGGCTTGGCATTCTTTGTCGCGACCCATCTTGGCGCTGCCACCTGCAGAGTCGCCCTCGACCAAGAACACTTCGTTGTGCGCAATGTCTTTGCTTTCGCAATCGGTCAGTTTGCCTGGCAACACTGCCACGCCAGAGCTCTTGCGCTTCTCAACTTTTTGACCTGCCTTCTGGCGATGCTGCGCCGCCTTGATGGCCAGCTCGGCCAATTTTTTGCCGTACTCTACGTGCTCATTGAGCCACAGCTCCATGGTGGGTCTCACGAAACTGGACACCAATCGCACGGCATCGCGCGAGTTCAAACGCTCTTTGATTTGTCCTTGGAATTGGGGATCGAGCACTTTGGCCGACAGCACAAAACTGGCACGTGCAAACACGTCTTCGGGCATGAGTTTCACGCCCTTGGGCAACAAGCTGTGCAGTTCAATGAAGCTCTTCACCGCCGTGAACAAGCCATCACGCAGGCCACTGTCGTGCGTGCCACCGGCACTGGTGGGAATCAGGTTGACATAACTCTCACGCACAGGTTGACCGTCTTCGGTGAAGGCCACCGCCCAACTGGCACCCTCGCCTTCAGCAAAGCTGTCGTTGTTGCCATCGGCAAAACCTTCACCTTCGAACAAAGGAATGACCGGGTCTCCGGTGAGTGTTTGCATGAGGTAATCACGCAGGCCCGCTTTGTATTGCCAAGTTTGGGTGTCCTTGGTTTTTTCGTTCAGCAACGTGACCGTGACGCCAGGCATGAGCACCGCTTTGCTGCGCAGCAAATGCGTGAGCTCGGCCATGGGCAAGGCACTGGATTCGAAATACTTGGCGTCGGGCCACACGCGCACCGTGGTGCCCTGTTTGCGATCGCCCTCGCCCGCTTTGCGAGTCACCAATGCTTCGACCACATCGCCGCCAGAAAACGCCAGCGTGGCCACTTGGCCTTCGCGGTAGCTGGTGGCTTCCAGGCGTTTGGCCAAGGCGTTGGTAACACTCACACCCACGCCATGCAAACCACCCGAAAAGCTGTAGGCGCCGCCCTTGCCTTTGTCAAACTTGCCGCCTGCATGCAAGCGCGTGAACACCAACTCAATGACGGGGGCTTTTTCTTCAGGGTGCAAACCAAATGGAATGCCACGACCGTCGTCTTCGATGCTGACCGAGCCGTCGGTGTGCAACACCACTTTGATCTTTTTTCCGTGACCCGCCAGCGCCTCGTCGGCCGCGTTGTCGAGCACTTCTTGAACGATGTGCAAGGGGTTGTCGGTGCGGGTGTACATGCCCGGACGTTGTTTGACAGGCTCTAAGCCTTTCAAGACTCGAATGGAGCCTTCGCCGTATTCGGGAGATGAATTGGAAGAGGTAGTAGTAGCCATGGGCGCAGATTGTAGTGTGAAATCAAACAAAATACTGGATAAATTCACAGTCCCTGCCAACCCCAGGACATACAGGAACATTCAGGCATCATGGCGGCAGTTGATAGAAACGCATTGGAAAGCAACACACATGCACGGAACCGAAGATCCTTCAGCCTGGGTCACCCGCTGGACTCATCTCCTGCCCCCTCAAAGCCAAGTGCTCGACTTGGCTTGTGGTGCTGGCCGGCACATGCGCTGGTTGGCGGGACATGGCCATCAATGCACTGGCGTTGACCGCTCAGCCGAAGCTTTGGCGACAGCCCAAGCCTATGGTCAAGTGTTGGAAGCAGACATCGAGGGCGGCCCTTGGCCTTTGGAGGGGCAGCTTTTTGACGCCGTGATCGTGACCCATTACCTGTGGCGACCTTTGATGCCGCGCATTTTGGAAAGCCTCAAGCCACACGGCTTCTTGATTTACGAGACATTTGCCCTAGGCCATGAAAAAATTGGCAAACCGTCCAGGCCTGACTTTTTGCTCAAACCTGGCGAATTGCTGCAGACTTGTGCAAAGATGCACGTCATCGCCTACGAAGACGGCTTCTCCGAACAACCCCCTAAATTTGTACAGCGCATTGTGGCCACCCCACAAGTCCCGGCATCTGGTCAACAGATTGGCCTTGGCTGTCGTTAGAATGCTTATTTGTCGCTTTATTCATTCGCCATGACGAAAACTTTCCAACCCATTACTGGCAGTATCCCCGCCCTCATCACCCCCATGCTGGAGGACGGTTCGGTGGACTACGCCAGCCTGCGAAAATTGATCGACTGGCACATTGCCGAAGGCACAGACTGCATTGGCGTGGTGGGCACCACGGGTGAGTCTCCCACCGTGAATGTTGAAGAGCACCGCGAGATCATCCGCGTGTCTGTCGAACAAGCCAAAGGCCGCGTGCCCATCATGGCGGGCTGTGGCGCCAACTCCACAGCGGAAGCCATCGAATTGGCCAAGTTTGCCAAAAGCGTCGGCGCCGACTGCCAATTGCAAGTGGTGCCCTATTACAACAAGCCCACCCAAGAAGGCATGTACCAGCACTTCAAAGCCATCGCCGAAGCAGTGCCTAACTTGCCCATCATTTTGTACAACGTGCCCGGCCGTTCCGTGGCCGACATGCAGCACGACACTGTGTTGCGTTTGGCCCAAGTCCCTGGCATCGTCGGTATCAAAGAAGCCACAGGCAACATCGAACGCGCTCAGTGGCTCATTCGCGATTTGCCCAAAGAATTTGCGGTGTATTCGGGTGATGATCCTACAGCGGTTGCATTGATGCTGTGCGGTGGCAAAGGCAATGTCAGTGTCACTGCCAACGTGGCGCCGCGTTTGATGCATGAATTGTGCGTTGCGGCCATGGCAGGCAATGTTCAAAAAGCCATGGAAATTCAATTCAAATTGATGCCTGTGCACAAAAATTTATTTGTCGAAGCCAACCCTATCCCAGTGAAATGGGCCATGAAACGCATGGGACTTTGCGGCGGCACATTGCGCTTGCCTATGACCGAACTGTCAACACCTCAGCAACCTGTGGTGGAAGCCGCGTTGCGTGCAAGCGGACTCATTTAAGGAATCCTCGTGAATCGATTTGTAACTATGCCTCGTCAATTGACCACATTGGCCAGCGCTGCGGCCCTCACCTGTTTGCTTGCAGGTTGCTCTACTTTGGAAGAAAGCAAAATCGATTACAAAAGCGCCAGCCAGGCGCCTACGCTTGAGATTCCGCCAGACCTCACACAATTGAAGCGCGACTCGCGTTACCAAGTGGCAGGCTCTGCCAGCGCATTGGCCAGTGCAGCAGCACCGGCAGCCCGTACCGCCAACGATGCAGGCACCGCCACCAACCAAGCGGGCGATGTCCGAATTGTGCGCAATGGCACGCAGCGTTATTTGGTCGTCCAACGCAGCGCCGATTCGGTTTGGGAACCGCTGCGCGAATTCTGGAAAGACAATGGCTTTGTGCTCACCACCGATCAGCCTGAATTGGGCATCATGGAAACTGACTGGGCCGAGAATCGCGCCAAGTTGCCCCAAGACTTTCTCAGAAAAGCTGTCGGCAAAATGTTTGACTCACTCTACTCCACGGGTGAACGCGATCGCTTTAGAACGCGCATTGAGCGTACCGACAAAGGTCTGGAAATTACGGTCACGCACCGCGGCATGAAAGAGATTTATACCAGTACCTTGAAGGATCAAACGGTTTGGACACCGCGTGAAGCCGATGTGGAATTGGAAGTTGAATTCTTGCGTCGCATGATGCTGCGTCTTGGCGGACAAAACTTGTCCTCCGCTTCGACGGCTGTCGCTGCTGCCGCGCCAGCCGCCCGCGCCACAACTGGCATGGCGTCTGACGTCAAGCTTACCAAGCTCAATCAATTGCCCGCCATTGAGATTCAGGATGGATTTGACCGCGCATGGCGCAGAGTAGGTGTGGCCATTGACCGCACAGGCTTTACCGTCGAAGACCGCGATCGCGCGCAAGGTGTGTTCTTTGTTCGCTACGCGCCCCCTGGCACCTCAGACAAAGAACCTGGCTTTTTTGCCAAATTGTTCTCGAGCGAAAAAACCACGCCAGCCTTGGCCAAATACCGCATTGCTGTCACCAGCAAGGGCGATGTTTCAACGGTTCAAGTACAAGGCGCCGATGGCATACCAGAAAGTTCGGCCAATGCCGACAAGATCATCAAGCTGCTGGCAGACGAGATCAAATAAATCAAAAATCAAGACGAAAAAAAACCCCGCACTGCGGGGTTTTTTTTGACTGCCAAGAATTACTTCTTAGGAGCTTCTGCAGGAGCAGCAGCGGCAGGTGCAGCCGCAGCGTCAGCAGGCTTGGCATCAGCAGCAGGTGCAGCTGGTGTTTCAGCAGCAGGTGCTGGTGCAGCAGCAGCGGGGGCTGGTGCAGGAGCAGCTTCTTCTTTTTTACCGCAAGCAGCCAAAGCAGCAGCAGCGATCACGGCAGCCAAAACGAGAGACTTGTTCATGATTATTTTCCTTAAAGTTAGTGAAAAAACAATTTCCGGGAAATTGCCATCAAGATTAGAATAAACCCTGTTGACAGAACAGTAAGCACTCGAGCTCTCACTGTCCAGCCTCGAATTATAGCTTTATATATCAAGCGCTTGGTGCACTGCTGGCCTCACAGTGCCACCAACCCTCTTCCCACCAGGCCTGCATCAATTCGGCCGCGTTATCACTGAGCTGAGCGGCCAAGGCCTTGGACAAGGTCTTTTCATTGGCCAACTTGCGCAATAACTTGGCATCTTTGCCTGCGGCCCTGAAGCTCTCCCCATTGATGAAAATGTGTTTGGCATCAAACAACATCTTGGTCCGGCGATCTAAACGTATCGGAGCTGGCCACTCAAAACTTGGGAGATCATCAAAATCCGGCGCATCAAACCAGACATTGGGTTTGGGCTCGGTGAGCGATTCGCCCAGCAAGCAATTCAGAATTTGGGGGTCTTTCAGGGCTTTGGCCACAGACTGGGCTGCAAATTCCTGCAAAGCTTTTGGAACGCTGGCATCTTGAATTGCAGCGGTTTGGTGCGGATCTTGGTAGAGTAAATCGCTGGCGGTGCCCTGGTCTTCCGTCACTTCTTCGGACAAGCCCATCAACAACTCGCTGGCCAATTCAGCACTGCGCGGCACCCTGAAACCGATCGAATAGGTCATGCACTCACCGACCGCGACACCGTCGTGTGCATAGCCAGGCGGCAAATAGAGCATGTCACCTGGATTCAAGACAAACTCGGCTTCCGGCTTGAAATCTTTCAAAATCTTGAGAGGCACACCCTCCTGCAATTCATACTTCTTTTGCCGTCCGATGCGCCATTTGCGTTGCCCATGAGCCTGTAACAAAAACACGTCGTAGCTGTCAAAGTGGGGCCCCACACCGCCACCCTCAGACGCAAAACTGATCATCAAATCGTCCAGACGTGCATCGGGCACAAAGCGAAACTGTTGCAACAAGCTGTGAACCGCGTCATTGTGCAAATCGACGCCTTGGATCAACACCGTCCAATCGGGTGTCTTCAGGGAGGGCAAGCTCTTGCGCCCCATCGGCCCTTTTTTCAAGGTCCATTTGGCGCCTTTGCGCACAATGAGACGAGACTCAACTTCTTCACTTTCAACCATCTCTAACAATTGGCTGCGCTCGATGAGCGGCTTCATGTCAGGTAGGGCTTGGCGAATCAACAAAGGCTTTTTCTGCCAGTGGCGTTTCATAAACTGTTCGGGCGTTAAGCCACCCAACAATGCTAAAGCTGTGTTTTTTTGCATAGGAACTTGATTCAAATCGATTTCAAAACTGCGACAATTCTGGGATGGATATTACTTCTCAATGTGTGGTCGAACTGACCTGGACGCTCAAAGATACTTTGGGCGAAGTTTTGGACGAACTCGACGAGCCCGTGGCTTTCTATGTGGGCGGTCATGATTTGCTGCCCAAAATTCAAGAAGCGCTACAAGGGCACAGCGTAGGTGCCAAAGTCGACCTGCACCTTGAACCCGAAGATGCTTTTGGCGATTTCGATGAAAACTTGCTTTTCTTAGAGCCGCGCGCCCTATTCCCCAAAGACATCCAAGAAGGCCTCACCATTGAAGGCACCGCTTTGCCAGCGGCCTGCAACCCCGATGCGCCGCGCAATGTGCTGTACACCATCACAGAGATCTACCCCGAGCATGTGGTGCTAGATGGCAATCACCCTTTGTCTGGCATTGCCCTTCGTCTCAGTTTGAAGGTCAACCATGTGCGCATTGCCACAGAGCAAGAGCAAGAAGCTGGCACCTGCGGCACAGGCTTTTTCAAGATTGAAATTGGTGATGCGCCCGATACAGGCGGCTTGTTGCACTGAAGTTAAAGATGAACGAGCAGCCGCAATTGCATGCGGATGTTCCACACAACTCAACGTTTGCCAGTTGAGCCGTAGCCACCTTCACCGCGCTCACTAGGCGCATCAAATTCGGTCACCACATTGAAGCGTGCCTGCACCACAGGCACGATGACCATTTGAGCAATGCGCTCCATGGGCTGGATCGTGAAGGCTTCTTGACTGCGATTCCAGCAACTCACCATGAGGGGACCTTGGTAATCGCTGTCGATCAATCCAACCAAGTTGCCGAGCACAATGCCGTGCTTGTGCCCCAAACCTGATCGCGGCAACAACATGGCGGCATAGCCGGGATCTTTGAGGTACACCGACAGGCCTGTTGAAATCAATTGCCAAGCATTGGGCTGCAGGGTGATGGGCGCATCCAAGCAGGCGCGCAAATCGAGACCGGCACTGCCCGGTGTGGCGTAGGCAGGCAATTGATCGGCCATGCGAGGGTCTAAGATTTTGACGTCAACGTTCATCATGATGGGTAAGCGCTCAGAATTTGCTTGAAGTGAAAGCGTTCAGGGTGTGCGAAGGCGGCTGGCAATGTCTTGAATCAAATCATGAGCCAACTTGGTTTTGGTATCGCGCGGAAGTTCTTTGGCACCTTGTGCATCCACCAACAACAAGGCATTGTCATCTTGACCAAAGGTGCTGGGGCCAATGTTGCCCACCAACAAAGGCACACCTTTGCGCGCGCGTTTGGCGGTGGCATGCGCCAGCAGGTCGTGGCTTTCGGCTGCAAAGCCGACGCAATACAACTCGCCACTTTGTGCACGGGGTGACTTGGCGACGGTGGCCAAAATATCAGGGTTCTCAACAAAGCTGAGCTCAGGCGTTTCTCCCGAGCCGTCTTTCTTGATTTTTTGATCAGCGGCCGAGGCTGGTCGCCAATCGGCCACCGCAGCGGCCGCAATGAAGACGCTGGCATGCGGTGCAGCGTGGTTAACAGCATCGTGCATTTGCAATGCAGATCGTACATCCACACGCAACACCCCACGAGGCGTAGGCAAACTCACGGGCCCAGCGACCAAGGTGACCTTGGCGCCAGCGTGTTGCGCTGCACGCGCAATGGCAAAACCCATTTTGCCGCTCGACAAATTGGTAATGCCGCGCACGGGGTCAATGGCTTCGTAGGTGGGACCTGCGGTAATCAACACCTGTCGGCCCGCCAAAACTTTGGGAGTCCAAAAAGCGCGCAGCTCTTCAACAATTTCCTCGGCCTCCAGCATGCGGCCGTCACCGGTTTCGCCGCAAGCCTGATCACCCTGTCCTACATCTAGGACATGTGAACCATCGGCCTTCAATTGCGCCACATTGCGCTGGGTGGCTGGATGCGCCCACATTTCACGGTTCATGGCGGGCGCCAAAATCAAGGGAACCTTTTGCAGGGGTCTGGCCAGGCACATCAGGCTGAGCAACTCATCGGCCTTGCCATGAATCAGTTTGGCCATGAAATCGGCACTGGCCGGTGCAATCAAGATGGCATCAGCTTCGCGGCTCAAATTGATGTGCGCCATGTTGTTGCCCTCACGGGCATCCCATTGCGAGGTGTAGACAGCTTGGCCAGACAAGGCTTGCATGGTGACGGGGGTGATGAATTGGGCTGCAGCCTCGGTCATCACCACTTGCACTTGTGCACCCGCCTTGACCAGCGAACGACAAAGCTCCGCCGCTTTGAAGCAAGCGATGCCGCCGGTGAGTCCTAAAACAATGCGTTTTCCGTGCAAATCGTTCATGTTCGGCAATGTAGCAGATCAGGAGACCTTTATAATCTCGTTTTCCATCTCCCGGGTGCTCAGCATCCCGTCCTGGACATGACCAAATTCGTCTTCGTCACCGGTGGTGTGGTGTCTTCCCTGGGTAAGGGAATTGCCTCCGCCTCTCTCGCCGCGATCCTCGAATCGCGCGGCCTCTCAGTCACCCTCATCAAGCTGGACCCGTATATCAACGTCGACCCAGGCACCATGTCACCGTTTCAACACGGTGAAGTGTTTGTCACCGACGATGGCGCCGAAACCGACCTGGATTTGGGCCACTACGAGCGCTTCATCAACACCCGCATGAAGAAGGCCAACAACTTCACCACGGGGCAAATCTACAAAAGCGTGCTTGAAAAAGAACGCCGGGGTGACTACTTGGGCAAAACCGTTCAAGTCATTCCCCACATCACCAACGAAATTCAAGACTACATCAAACGCGGTGCTGGCTTTGGCACCCCTGAAGCGGTCGATGTGGCCATCGTTGAAATTGGCGGCACTGTGGGCGACATCGAGTCCCTGCCCTTCCTCGAAGCCGTTCGCCAACTGAGCTTGCGCCTCGGCCCCAACAACGCAGCCTTCGTCCACCTCACTTATGTGCCATGGATTGCCGCTGCAGGCGAACTGAAAACCAAGCCCACACAGCACACTGTGCAAAAACTGCGCGAAATCGGCATTCAGCCCGACGCGCTACTGTGCCGTGCTGATCGCATGATTCCTGAAGACGAAAAAGAAAAGATTTCGCTCTTCACCAATGTTCAGAGCTGGGGCGTGATCTCCATGCCTGACGTTGACACCATTTACAAAGTGCCACGCGTCTTGCACGAGCAAGGTTTGGATGGCCTCATCTGCGACCGTTTGCACATCAACACCCCACCCGCCAACCTCAAGCGTTGGGACGATTTGGTTTACGAAACCGAACACCCTCAAGGCGAAGTAACCATTGCCATGGTGGGTAAATACGTTGAACTTTCCGATAGCTACAAATCGGTCAACGAGGCTTTGCGCCATGCCGGCATGCGCAACCATGTGCGCGTCAAAATTGAGCACATCGATTCCGAAACCATTTCGCCAGAAACCGTGGCGCAATTGGCCAAGTTCGATGGCGTGTTGGTGCCAGGCGGTTTTGGCAAGCGCGGCGTTGAAGGCAAAATCCAAACGGCGCGTTTTTCACGCGAAAGCAAAGTGCCTTACCTTGGCATTTGCTTGGGCATGCAAGTGGCCACCATTGAATATGCGCGTCACGTTGCAGGCTTGACCAACGCCAACAGCACCGAGTTTGAACCCGACACACCCTTCCCCGTCATTGCCTTGATCAATGAATGGAAAGATGCCGATGGCACCATCCAAGTTCGCGATGCGCAATCTGATTTGGGTGGCACCATGCGTTTGGGCGCACAAAGCTCTGACGTGTCTGAAGGTACTTTGGCACGTGACATCTATGGCCCCGTGGTCACAGAACGTCACCGTCACCGCTACGAAGCTAACGTGAATTACCTCGACACGCTGCGCAAAGCAGGCTTGGTCATTTCCGCACTGACGCAGCGCGAACAATTGACTGAAATTGTGGAACTGCCCACTAACGTTCACCCTTGGTTTGTGGGTGTGCAATTTCACCCTGAATTCAAATCCACCCCTTGGGATGGACATCCTTTGTTCAATGCGTTCATCAAAGCGTCGATTGACCATCAAAAGGGTGCCAAGCACCTGAAAGCCGTTGCTTAAATCAAGCCAACAAGGAACACCATGAAACTGTGCGGATTTAATGTTGGCTTAGACCAGCGCTTCTTCTTGATTGCCGGCCCTTGCGTCATTGAATCTGAGCAATTGCAAATGGACACGGCCGGCACCTTGAAAGAGATCACGTCGGCTTTGGGCATCCCTTTCATCTTCAAGAGCAGTTACGACAAAGCCAACCGTTCTTCTGGCAGTACCTTCCGGGGTCCTGGCATGGAAAAAGGTTTGGAAATCTTGGCCAAAGTAAAGCGTGAACTTCACGTCCCCATCCTCACCGATGTGCACACCGAAGCCGACATCCCTACGGTGGCCGCCATCGTGGACGTGTTGCAAACCCCCGCTTTCTTGTGCCGTCAAACCGACTTCATTCGCGCAGTGGCGCAATCGGGCAAACCGGTCAACATCAAGAAGGGTCAGTTCTTGGCCCCTCACGACATGAAGAACGTGATTGACAAAGCCCGTGCGGCAGCCCGCGATGCTGGCTTGCCCGAAGACAACTTCATGGCCTGCGAGCGCGGCGCCAGCTTTGGCTACAACAACTTGGTGTCCGACATGCGCAGCTTGGCCATCATGCGAGAAACAGGCGCACCCGTGGTGTATGACGCCACCCACTCCGTTCAATTGCCTGGCGGCCAAGGCACCAGCTCTGGCGGCATGCGCGAAATGGTGCCGGTCTTGTCACGTGCAGCCGTTGCGGTGGGCGTGGCAGGTCTGTTCATGGAAACACACCCCAACCCTGCACAAGCCATGTCGGACGGCCCCAATGCCGTGCCTTTGCAGCACATGAAGGCCTTGCTGGAAACCTTATTGGAACTTGACGCAGTAACCAAAAAGAACCCTTTCCTCGAAAACAATTTCCAGTGATTGATTGCATGATCCGACTTGGGTTTTGGGATTGAACGATTTTTAATTTAGACAGAGAGAAGTAAACATGAGTGCGATTGTTGACATTGTGGGACGCGAAATTTTGGACAGCCGCGGCAACCCCACCGTTGAATGCGATGTGTTGTTAGAGTCAGGTGTGATGGGCCGTGCCGCAGTGCCTTCTGGCGCTTCTACCGGCAGTCGTGAAGCCATCGAATTGCGTGATGGCGACAAGAACCGTTACCTTGGCAAAGGTGTATTGAAAGCGGTTGAACACATCAACACCGAAATCTCAGAAGCGGTGTTGGGCCTCGATGCCTCCGAGCAATCCTTCCTCGACAAAACCTTAATCGACCTGGACGGCACCGACAACAAGAGCCGCTTGGGCGCCAATGCCATGTTGGCTGTGTCGATGGCCGTGGCACGTGCTGCAGCTGAAGAATCTGGCCTGCCCTTGTACCGTTACTTTGGCGGCATGAACGGTTGCCAATTGCCCGTGCCCATGATGAACGTCATCAATGGCGGCGCACACGCCAACAACAACCTCGACTTGCAAGAGTTGATGATCATCCCCGTGGGCGCGCCAAGCTTCCGCGAAGCCGTGCGTTACGGTGCTGAAGTGTTTCACGCTTTGAAGAAAATCATTCACGACAAAGGCATGAGCATTGCCGTGGGAGACGAAGGCGGCTTTGCGCCCAACGTGCCCAACCACGAAGCAGCCATCCAAATGATTTTGGACGCCATCAGCGCAGCCGGTTACACCGCTGGCGAGCAAATTGCAATTGGCCTCGATTGCGCTGCCAGCGAGTTCTACAAAGACGGCAAATACGAACTCGAAGGCGAAGGCTTGTCCTTGACTGGCGAGCAGTGGATTGACATGTTGGCCACTTGGGTCGACAAGTACCCCATCATCAGCATTGAAGACGGCATGGCCGAAGGCGACTGGGATGGCTGGAAATTGCTCACCGAGCGTTTGGGCAAAAAGGTTCAAATCGTGGGCGACGACTTGTTCGTGACAAATACCAAGATTTTGAAAGAAGGCATCGACAAAGGCATTGCCAATTCGATCCTGATCAAGATCAACCAAATTGGCACCTTGACCGAAACTTTTGCGGCCATCGAGATGGCCAAGCGCGCGGGTTACACCGCCGTTATCAGCCACCGCTCTGGTGAAACTGAAGACGCCACCATAGCCGACATTGCCGTGGGCTTGAACGCCGGTCAAATCAAAACGGGCTCCATGAGCCGCAGCGATCGCATGGCCAAGTACAACCAACTGTTGCGCATTGAAGAAGACTTGGGCGACGTGGCCGAGTACCCAGGTCGTTCAGCGTTTTACAATTTGCGCTAATCTGCCGTCATACGCACCCACAGACCTTTTCAATGCTCATGGAAAACCGCTTTTTGCCAGCTGTCCTGATCGCCTTGCTGCTGATCTTGCAAGGACAGATTTGGCTTGGCAAAGGCGGCGTTCCCACTGTCATCGAGCTTGAAAGTAAAATCAAAGAGCAAAACGAGTTGAATGCCAAAGCCAAGCGCATCAATGGCCAACTCAGCTCCGAGGTGAACGACCTGAAAGAAGGTTTGAACGCCGTCGAAGAGCGCGCTCGCCATGAACTGGGCATGGTCAAGTCCAACGAAATTTTCGTGCAGATCGAAAAATGATGGACCCGGTCGAGTTGGCCGGTTTCGTGTTGTCCTTGGCCATGGTGTATTGCAACATCAAAGAAATACATTGGGGCTGGCCCTTGGCCATTCTCAGCTCAGTCCTTTACGGCTTGGTGTTCTGGAACAGCCAACTCTACGGCGAAGCCTCCTTGCAAGTGATGTTCATTTTGACTGCGTTATGGGGCTGGCATCAATGGCGCAAAGGCACGCAGTCGGTCAACCCCGACGTGCAGACAGTTTCCCCGCTGAAGATAAGTCAACTGAACTCTATCGAACTCAAACAAGCTGCGGCCGTCACCCTGTTGGCATGGCCTGTCATGGCGTATTTTTTAAACCGCTACACCGACAGTGATGTGGCCATTTGGGATGCCTTGGTCACGACCCTCAGTTTGCTAGGGCAATATTTACTCGCCAAAAAGAAAATCGAAAATTGGTGGGTATGGCTGGTGGTCAACATCATCACAGTGGGTTTGATGTTGGTGAAGTCACTTTGGCTAACCGCCCTGCTGTATGTGTTGTTTGCCATCCTCAGCTACATCGGCCTTAAAGCATGGCGGACTCAACATGGGCGCTGAAGCAGTTCGCATTGCCCTCTTGGGCGCCGAAAGCACCGGCAAAACCAGCTTGAGTTTGGGCATTGCCCAAACCCTTCAATCTCTAGGATTGAGTGCCACGGTGGTTCCCGAAGTTTTGCGCGAATGGTGCGACTTACGGGGCAGAACGCCACTTCAACACGAACAAGCCGACATTGCGCAAGAACAAGCTCATCGCATCTTCGGCCTTGCCTCAGGCTGGATCATCGCCGACACCAGTCCATTGATGACCGCCATTTACAGCGATTTCATTTTTCAAGACAAAAGCCTCTATGCCGACGCATTGGCCCATCAGGCTCAATTTGATTTGACCTTGGTCATGGGCTTGGACATTGCGTGGGTGCCCGATGGTTTGCAACGCGATGGGGCCCACGTGCGCGAGCCCATTGATGCCATGCTTCGACAAGCACTCAGCAGTGCCAGCATCCCTTTCAAGGTGATCTATGGCCAACATGAAGCACGCTTGAATGCGGCCCTCATGGCGATTCAGCAAGGCATCGATCCACTTCATGCAGACATTGGCAAGCAGCTGGCCTCTTTCAAGTCAGCGCAAACACAACGCAAGGGGGCGCAGTTTGGCTTGAACCAAGGCAGGACAGCCTGGCGCTGTGATTTATGCAGCGACGCAGACTGTGAACATCGCCTGTTCAGTGACCTGCTTCAAGCCAAGGGCTAGTGAACTGAAGGACCCGTTGGCGGCGTGACGTCGGGTTGCGTGAAGAGGCTGGCCGCATCAACGGGGTCAAAGTGGTATTGCTTGCCGCAAAACTCACAACCCACTTCAATGTTTTCGCGTTCGGACAAAATACTTTCAACCTCTTCCACGCCCAAGCCTTTGATCATGCGGCCCACACGCTCGCGACTGCAACTGCAATGAAACTTGGGTCCGGCCTCGCCCACCAAAGGTTCAAAGCGAAGCAAAGGCTCTTCCCAGAAAAGACGGTGCAACACGGTCTCAACGTCCAATCCCAACAACTCTTCGGCTTTCAAGCTTTTGGCCAAAATAGAAATGCGGTTGTAGTCTTCGCTTTGACCCAAGGCTGCTTCGCGCTCGACCGCGTCGTACTTGCCAGCCAAATTGCCAACGCCTTCCAACGGCAAGCGTTGGATCAAAATGCCTGCAGCCACCTCCATGTTGGCCGCCAAGACCAAGGTGGTATCGAGTTGCTCTGATTGCAGCATGTAGTGCTCCAGCACTTCGCTCAATTTTTCAAGCTTCTCTTTCTGGTCACCAAACAAGGGCACCACACCTTGGTAAGGCTGCTGTCCGGGCAAACGATCGAGCGGGTCCAGGGTGATGGCACAACGGCCTTCGTTGTTTTGGTTCACCATCTGACTTAGGCTAGCATCTGCGGCCACTTCGCCTTGTAGGGTGGTGGTTGCACGCACCCCAAAGTCGGGTTGCACTTCCACCACCGCTAACTTGACAGGACCATCACCAAAAACCTGTAAGACCAAGGCACCATTGAATTTGATGTTGGCTTGCATCAAAACAGCAGCCGCAGACATCTCACCCAAAAGCGCAGTCACAGGCGCTGGATAGGCACCGGTTTCGTTGTTGGCGGCACGGCGCTTGAGAATCTCTTGCCAAGCATCGGTCAAGCGAACCACAGCGCCCCGAACGGGCAAGCCCTCGAAAAGAAATTTATGAAGTTCAGACAATTTTTTTCAAACCTGATTTGAATCGATGTGCGTTGGCGATGTAGCGTTGAGCCGACATGCGCAGGCCCTGCATTTGTTCGGGTGTGAGCTCACGAACCACTTTGGCGGGAGATCCCATGATCATGGAACCATCGGGAAACTCTTTGCCCTCGGTGACCAAAGAACCCGCACCCACCAAACAATTCTTGCCAATCTTGGCGCCATTCAGAACCACTGCGCCGATGCCAATGAGAGATTCATCGCCAATGGTGCAACCGTGCAGCATCACTTGGTGGCCTACTGTGACGTTTTTCCCAATGGTCAAAGGCTTGTTCATGTCGGTGTGCAGCACGCTGCAGTCCTGAATGTTGGAGCCTTCGCCAATGCTGATCAGTTCGGTATCACCACGCACCACGGTGCCAAACCAAACGCTGGCATTGGCGGCCAATTCGACGGCACCGATGACCTGTGCACTGTCTGCCACCCAGGCACTTTCAGCCACCACGGGCGCTTTGCCATCCAATGAATAAATTGCCATTTCAGACCTCTTTAGCCTTGACTCAAAACCTCCATTGTAGGCACCCCTAAAATAGGGCATGCCCCGCGCTGAAACGCCCCCCATTCAGACCGACCTCCGACAGGCCGTCCTGACGCCCTTGCGCGAGCAAAATGCCGTTCGCAAGGCCGAGCTGACTTTGGCGCTGTCCGAGACATTGGAGGTGGCCACCCAAGCCAGCATCGCCGATCCTGGCGACATTCCGGGTCGCCCAGCCCAGCCGGTCTTGGTGTCTCACACCAGTCTCAAAGCCAAACCCCTGAACACAGCCGAGGGCCGCGCCCTGTTGCTGCATGCCATTGCCCACATCGAACTCAACGCCATTGATTTGGCCCTCGATGTGGTGTGGCGCTTCAAGGGCATGCCAGAAGACTTTTACCGAGACTGGGTGCGCATTGCCAAAGAGGAAGCCAAACACTTTTTGCTGCTTCAAAAACATTTGGTGGGCATGGGCTTTGACTATGGCCCCTTCCCTGCGCACAACTCGTTATGGGACATGGCCGAGCGCACCAAGGGCGACATCTTGGCGCGCATAGGTCTGGTGCCCCGAACCATGGAAGCTCGGGGACTAGATGCATCCCCCGGCGTGAAGAACAAATTGATCAGCGCTGGCGACTTGGCAGCTGGCCGCATTTTGGACATCATCTTGGAAGATGAAATTGGCCATGTGGCCGCGGGCAATCATTGGTACCGACATGTCTGCCAAGCACGCGGCCTCGATCCCATTGCCACCTACCGCGAATTGATCGTGCAATACGATGCGCCCAAACTTAAATCGCCCTACAACCTCGAAGCACGGCGCTTGGCTGGCTTTGACGATGAAGAACTGAATTACTTGGCTGCCAACGGCTTGTAAGCCGTTACGTCAATTTCAACTTTGGCATCGATCATCAATCGCGCTTCAGTGGTGGAACGTGCGGGGCGATGGTTGCCAAAGCACTCCATGTAAACACGATTGAAACTGCCAAAATCGCGCGCATCATTCAGCCACACGGTGGCTTTGCACACATCGTCCAAAGTGCAACCTGCCAAAGCCAAGGCTTGTTTTAAGCGCTCAAAGACTTGGCGTGTTTGCGCCTCAATACCACCGACCACCACTTCACCTTGGTCGTTGGTGGGGACTTGACCTGATACAAAGACAAAGTCGCCTGCGCGAGTTGCGGGCGACAAGGGTCTTGTCAAACGGTCTGAGGCAATCGGAGAAGTTCCCAACATTTCTACAGGCATATTGATCTTTCTTGGTGGTCAAAGCTTGGTGTACACGCCCACAAACACAGCGAGCGTCACAATGAATCTACATAGCTTACAAGTCAAATCTATCTTTTATTTACAGGAAAACCCTGTTTGCACCTTATTTTGAAATGACATAGAGTCAAAAATGTAAAAAACTTACATTTTGTGTCTTAAACCTAAGGAGATCCTCATGCTGCGTTTGCCCCGTCGACATTTGCTTGCATTGCTCATGGCCACTTTGCCATTCGCCACCTTGGCAGCACCTCCCAAGGGCGGCGCCGCCAACTTGGCCATGATTGGTGAACCTCAAAGCTTGGATCCCATGGCGTCTACAGCCGACTTGGTTGGAACGATCATGCAACACGTCTACGAAACCCTGTACACATTTGACGGCAAGTGGAATGCAGTCCCCATGCTGGCTGATGGGATGCCCAAAGTATCTGCCGATGGACTCACCTACACCATCAACATTCGCAAGGGCGTGAAATTGCACAGCGGCCGCGACTTGGATGCGCAAGATGTGGTGGCCTCACTCAAGCGCTGGATGGACATGGCCCCTCGAGGCAAATCGGTCGGCAAAGATACTGTGAGTTTGGATGCCAAAGGTGCGCTCACGATCGAGTGGAAATTTTCTGCGCCCAGTGCTTCCCTGTTAGCGCAATTGGCATTGCCCTCAGGCATGGCCATCATCATGGCCAAAGAATCGATTGCCAATCCATTGGTGAGCTTTATTGGCACGGGCCCCTACAAATTCAAAGAGCGCAAGCCTGATCAGTTTGTGGTGCTGACACGTTTTGATGCCTACAGCGCACGCACAGAAGCGCCCTCGGGCTATGCAGGCAAGCGCGAGGCCTTGCTAGATGAGTTGCGATTCACGCCCGTTCCCAATGCCAATACACGTGTTGAAGGCGCCTTGTCTGGACAGTTTCATTTTGCAGATCAACTCAATGTTGACGCTTTGCCTCGCGTTGAAAAAGGTGGCCCAAGTGTGGTGCCCATCATCACGCCCTCCTTTGGTTTCCCCTACATGGTCTTCAACACCAAAGAAGGTGTCTTGGCCAACCAAGGGATTCGTCAAGCGATTCAAATTGCCATTGGTGAAGGCGAGATGTTGACGGCCGCTTATGGCGACAAACGCTTCTTTACCGTTGAAGGAAATCACTTTCCACAAGGTACGCCTTATTTCTCAACAGCAGGTAACGATCAATACAACAAGCAAGATGCCAAACGCGCCAAAGAGATGGCGGACAAAGCAGGCTACAAAGGCGAAACCATTCGTCTCTTGACCAGCCGCCAATACGAGTTCCATCACACCATGGTGCAAGTGATGGCCGAGCAATTGCGCGCAGCTGGTTTCAAAACTGAAATGCAAGTGGTGGATTGGGCCACCTTGGTTCAACGTCGTGGCGACTCCAAAGTGTGGGACATTTACATGACGCACTCTGGCCAATTCCCAGAGCCCATGCTGTCACCGCCTCAATTGGGAGAAGGTGCACCCGGCTGGTGGAGCTCACCTGCCAAGGCCAAAGCCTTAGGTGATTTCAACCACACCACAGACCCTGCCAAACGCGCTCAGTTGTGGTCTGCTGTACAGCAAGTGGTCTACACCGAAGTGCCGTACATCAACGTCGGTAAGTTCAGCAGCTTGTCTGCTCGATCTTCGAGACTGGAAGGTTACACCCCCGCCACTTGGCCATTCTTCTGGAACACAGGCTTGGCCAAGTAAGGCTAACTCAATGAAGTTTCAACACCTTGGACGCTCGCTGATGAGCCGCTTTGGCGGCATGTTGGCGGTGCTGTCTTTGGTGTCGGTGTTGGTATTTATTTTGACGCGGCTGGCAGCGGGCGACCCGATTGCTTTGCTGCTGGGTGATCAAGCCAGCCTTCAAGACATCGCCTTGGCCAGACAACGCTATGGTTTAGACCAACCCTTGCTGACGCAATTTATATATTGGGCTACAGAAATATTGCAAGGCAATTTGGGGCAATCCATTTTTCTGCAGATGCCCGTCACACAAGTGTTGTTGGACCGTGTTGAACCCACTCTGACCCTAGCAGTATTGGCAGTCAGCATGGCGATGCTGATTGGCGTTCCATGTGGCATTGCAGCCGCCGTGTGGCGAGGCCAATGGATCGACCAATGCGTCAGCACATTGGCCATGCTGGGGGCCAGCATGCCAAGCTTTTGGATGGGTTTGGTGTTGATTCAGTTGTTGGCTGTAGGTGCAGGATGGTTTCCTGTTTCTGGCTATGGTGATCCAGGCGCCACCTGGGCCACAAGACTGCATCACCTGCTGTTACCTGCTTTCGTCTTGGGCACTCTGAACTCAGCCCTCATCATTCGCTTTACCCGTGCTTCGATGCTTGACATCTTGAATGAAGATTACATTCGCACCGCGCGCTCCAAGGGTTTATCTGAAATATCAGTGGTGCTGAACCATGGTTTGCGCAATGCCTTGGTCCCTATCCTCACCGTCTTGGGTTTGACACTTGCCCTCATGATTGGAGGTGCAGTGGTAACGGAAACTGTTTTCAATTTGCCCGGCCTTGGCAACTTGGTCGTACGCGCTGTGTTGCGCAGGGACTATCCCATCATTCAAGGTGCCTTACTGGCCATTGCAGGGGTCTATGTCATCATCAATTTTTTCATCGATGTTTTGTACATGGTGGCTGACCCAAGGGTAAGACATGCTTGAGTGGCGCGAAACATTGAGAATTTTGTTTGCACGTCGCGTGGTGCTCATTGCTGCCTTGCTTCTGTTGGTCATGGTGCTCATGGCCATTTTGTGCACTTGGGTTTTGCCTTATGAACCGATGGCCATGAAAGTCAGTCAACGGCTGAAAGCACCCAACTGGAACCACTGGTCTGGTACTGATGAACTGGGCCGCGACATCACAAGTCGGATTTTTTATGGTGCGCGTTACTCGCTGGCCATTGGTGCAGGTACCGCTGTGTTGGCCGCATTCTTCGGCACCTTAATGGGCTTGTTGGCGGGTTTTTTCAAAAGCCTAGATGCCATTTTGATGCGCTTGGTGGATGCCATGATGGCCTTTCCGGATATTTTGTTGGGCATTGCGCTGGTTTCTATTTTGGGCGCCAGTCCTGTGAATGTGGTTCTGGCCCTCACCTTGGTTTACACCCCGCGCGTCGCCCGTGTGGTTCGCGCGTCCACTTTGGTCATTCGTGAGTTGCCCTACATCGAGGCCGCGCATGCCGTGGGCCTGAGCACACCGCGCTTGTTGTTCAATCACATACTGCCCAACTTGATGTCGCCCATCTTGGTGCAACTGAGTTTCATTTTTGCCTATGCCTTATTGGCTGAAGCTGGCCTGTCTTTTTTAGGGGTGGGTGTGGGCGCAGAAATTCCCACCTGGGGCACCATGGTGGCCTCCAGCACACAGTACGCAGATCGTGCACTATGGACCTTGGTCTTTCCTGGACTGGCCATTGTGTTGACAGCTTTGTCATTGCAAGTACTGGGCGACGGGGTGCGCGATTTGTTGGACCCTCGGCTTAAAGGCAGTGTATGAACCAAGACACTGTAGCGGCAATGCACCCTTCACTTCCAACTTTACGCGTTCGAAATTTGCAAACCACACTGGTTCAAAAAAACGCGCGAATGAAATTGGTCCGTGGTATTGATTTTGAGGTGATGCCCGGCGAAACGCTGGCCTTGGTTGGTGAGTCGGGCAGCGGCAAGTCACTGACAGCTTTGAGCATCATGCGATTGCTTGCCCGCAACGCGCAATGGAATTATCAAGGCGAAGTGGTGTTTCAAAATGGCACAGAACCTGCACAAGACCTACTAAGCCTTTCTGAGCAAGCCATGCGCAAACTGCGCGGCCATCAAGTGGCCATGATTTTTCAAGAACCAATGACTTGCTTAAACCCTGTCATGACGGTGGGGCAGCAAATTGCAGAATCGGTGCGTTTGCATTTGGATCTCGACCAAGCCGCGGCCAACGCCCGCGCACTGCGCGCATTGGAACAAGTTGAAATTCCGGCAGCACATCAACGCTTTTACGAGTACCCGCATCAACTGTCTGGCGGCATGCGCCAGCGCGTCATGATCGCCATGTCGATGGTGTGCGAACCTCGCCTGTTGATTGCTGACGAACCCACCACCGCTTTGGATGTGACCATTCAAGCGCAAATTCTGAACTTAATGAGTCGCCTTCAAAAGGACACCGGCATGGCCATGTTGTTCATCACGCACAACTTGGGTGTGGTGGCGCACCATGCAGAACGCGTGGCCGTGATG
This sequence comes from Limnohabitans sp. Hippo4, assembly GCF_003063605.1. Classification (NCBI taxonomy): domain Bacteria; kingdom Pseudomonadati; phylum Pseudomonadota; class Betaproteobacteria; order Burkholderiales; family Comamonadaceae; genus Limnohabitans; species Limnohabitans sp. Hippo4. Next base: position 511,379 of record NZ_NESE01000001.1, read on the forward strand.
TATGCAGGTCAAATTGTGGAGCACGGCAAAGTAGATGAAGTTTTTGCCAAACCGCAGCACCCCTACACGCAGGGATTGCTGGCTTGTTTACCAGGTAGAGCGCGACAACTTTCCAAGCAAACCGGTCAAACTGTCGCATTGCAAGACATTCCCGGGCAAGCACCCTCGATGGCCGAAACACCGCAAGGCTGTAGCTTCGCACCACGATGCAGCGCTTGCCAAACTTCCTGCAAAGAAATTCCCCCTGCATGGCTTGGGTCTGCAGAACACAAGGCTTTGTGCCACTTCGAGCTTGCCGCATGACCGCCACAAACGCGCTACCCCCTGTCATGCTTCAGCTGGAAAACTTGAGCGTGGAATTTGGCAAAGGCGCACAACGCGTGCGCGCTGTTGCCAACGTGAGTTTGCAAATTCGCGCGGGTCAAACCCTGGGATTGGTGGGTGAATCGGGCTCTGGCAAAAGCACACTTGGCCGTGCCATCTTGAAACTGGTGCCCATCACCGAAGGCAAGATCAATTTTGATGGCCAAGCCATCCAAGACCTCTCTACATCCGCCATGCGACCCATGCGCCGCCAAATGCAGATGGTATTTCAAGACCCCAGCTTGAACCCCCGCCAACGCGCTGGCGACATGCTCAATGAAGTGCTAGACGTCCATCAACTGCACAAGGGTGAACAACGCCAAGCGCGCATTCATGAATTGTTGACACTGGTCGGTCTGAAGGCAGAGCACGTCACACGTTTTCCTCACGAATTTTCCGGCGGTCAAAAACAACGCCTAGGGATTGCACGCGCATTGGCCACAGAATCTAAATTCATTGTGGCGGATGAACCGCTGTCCGCTTTGGACATGTCCATCCAAGCCCAAATTGTGAACCTGTTGATTCGCTTGAAATCACAATTGGGTCTGACCCTGCTCTTTATCTCGCACGATCTCGATGTGGTCGAGTATTTGTGTGACCACGTGGTGGTCATGTATTTGGGGCGGGTGATGGAAGCAGCCCCCGCGGCAGAATTGTTTGCGAAGCCACGCCATCCCTATACCCAAGCGCTGCTAGCGGCCGCACCCATTCCAGACCCTAGCCAACCTGCGCCTGTGGTGGTTTTACATGGCGAACCGCCCAGCCCTCTTAGCCCACCGTCTGGTTGCGTGTTTAGAACACGCTGTCCACATGCCGTTGCGCAATGTGCTGAACACATGCCAGAACTAAAACACTTGAGCCCTGAACATGCTGCCGCATGCATACGCCTTGATGAGATCTAAGAACCCATGACACTCCAACTTAACGCCACCTTCAAAGGTTTTCCAGGCCACTTGGCGCCCATCGATCTGAGAGATGCTGGAGCTCAGCAATGGCAAGTCCTGAAGGGTGACCTGCCCTTTCCCCTGGCCATCATTCGCCAATCTGCCCTCCTGCACAACCTGCATTGGATGCAAAATTTTTGCAAAGAACGCGGCCTGGACATTGCCCCACACGGCAAAACAACCATGTCACCAGAGTTGTACCAACTGCAATTGGACGCTGGCGCATGGGGCATCAGTTTTGCCACGGTGTTTCAAGCCAGCTTAGGAGCACGCAACGGGGTGAAGCGCATCATCATTGCCAACCAGGTTTACCAAGCGCCCGACCTTGATGCTTTGGCCTCACTCCTGGAGGCCTTCCCAGAATTGCGTGTTTACTTCCTGGTCGACTCGATGGCGCAAATGGAAGCCATCGCACAATGGCGGGCTAGCAGAGATTCGCACGCCAACTTCACGGTTTTGATTGAGTTAGGCATTGACGGTAAACGCACCGGTTGTCGCGACCACACGCAAGCGCTTGAATTGGCCAGATGCATCAAGGCGACACCCCATATTCAACTGTGTGGTGTTGAAACCTACGAAGGTGCATTGGCCACTTGCAATCATGCGCACGATCAAACGCATGTCGCAACCCTGATGGCACGCCTACAGCAACTGGCCATCGCTTGCGAAGCGGAGCATTTATTTGAGCACGATGAAGTCTTACTGACCGCTGGCGGATCAGCCATCTTTGACTTGGTGGCCAAGGATCTCAAGCCGCATTTGAAACGACCTGCACGCGGCATTTTGCGTTCAGGCTGTTACCTCACCCACGACCATGTTCAATACCGAAAAATGTTGCAGTGTGTGGGAGAACGACTGAACTTACGCGAGACCCTCAAGCCAGCCTTGGAAGTCATCAGCAGCGTGCAATCTTGCCCAGAGCCAGGCTTGGCCCTCCTCACCATGGGCAAACGCGACGTATCCTACGACTTGGACTTACCGGTTGCCATTTGGCGTGCCAACTTAGGAGATACAAGTACCCAGGGTGTGCCTGCGCATTGGCAAATAGAAGCTCTGAACGACCAACACGCCTATCTGCGCTTCGACGCTTCAGCACCTGTCAATGAACAGCCACAACTAGGACAGTTAGTAGGCTGTGGTATTTCACATCCTTGTACGACTTTTGACAAATGGCGCTGGATGCCAATGATCGACGAGCAATTCAACGTGGTCGATGCAATTTCTGTAAATTTCTAAAATCATGAACGCTGTAGCTTCCTCGCTGCTCAAACGACTGAAAACCAAGGCCAATGCTTTGCCACGTGCGCAGCAACAGGTCATTGCCTTGATTTTGAAAGATCCTGAACAGGCACTGACAATGAGCGTCGATGCTTTGGCCGCACAAGCGCATGTCTCCATGCCCACCATCATGCGAACCGCAAGGCAGTTTGGCTTTGAAGGTGTCCGTGAATTTAAATTGGCACTGGCGCAAGATTTGGGACGAACGTCCTCAGTGCATCGAGCCGTCAGCCTTGAAGATGATTGCGCAGTCGTCATCCAAAAGATTTTGGGCAGCACAGCAGCCTCCCTCACTGCATTGCAACATCAACTCAACCCCAACACACTCAACGAAGCGGCTGATCTCATTGCACAAGCCACACGCATTGATTGCTATTCAGTTGGCACCACATCGGCGTTCATGGCAGACGATTTGCAAGGACGACTTTTTCGTCTGGGCAAATCGGCTCACGCAATACATGATGCGCACAAGCAACTGATTTCTGCGGCCTCCTTGGGCATCCATGGCGTTGCTGTGGCCATTTCGCACGTGGGCCGCATGCCCTTCCTTTTAGAGTCGGTGACGTTTGCGCGTCAACAAGGTGCCAAAGTGATTGCCATCACGCAGCCTCACACACCTTTGGCTGACATAGCGGATGTGGTGATTGATGTCATGGTGCCCCCCGACGCCGTGATGCGCGTGGGAACCGAAGCCTACATTGCACACCTTTTGGTGATTGAACTCTTGATGATCTTGGTCTTGCAAAAGTTGGGGCCCAAGGCCATTGAACTACAGACTCAATACCGTGAGGTCTTGCAGCAACATGGTCAAGACGTTGATCAACATCCTTGGATTCATTGGACTTGGCCCCATGCAGAGAAAGAACCCACTTGATGCAACACGCAAACGCAAGCAATCCAGTGCACACACGTTTACTGCAAAATGCCAGCCTGATCGATGGCACTGGGTCGCCTGCACAGGTTTGTGACGTTTTGATTCGTGACGATCGCATTGCTCAAATTGCATCTCACATTGATCCAAAGACCAGCGGCGCGAATGACATCGTCAATTGCCAAGGCCTTACCCTAGCGCCAGGCTTCATCGATGTGCACACCCATGACGATGCGCAGGTTCTGCGCGACCCTCAGATGCTGGCCAAAGTGTCGCAAGGTGTCACCACTGTCATTACCGGCAATTGCGGCTTGTCTTTGGTTCCTTGGGTCACGCAGAATCCCATTTCACCCCTGGACCTGTTGCACACCACCGAATTCAAATACCCCAGCCTCAGCTCTTACGCCAAGGCCGTTGAAGCTGCCAAACCGTCCGTCAATGTAGCGTCTCTGGTGGGTCATACCACCTTGCGTGCAGCCAACATGACAAACTTGAATCGACCCGCTACTGAATCCGAAGTTTCAGCCATGTCAGCACACTTGGCGCAAGCCATGCAAGAGGGTGCGTTGGGTCTGTCCTCCGGTTTGTTTTATCAACCCGCAGGTGCTGCTGACGCAGAAGAAATGAAAGCCCTCACACGCGTGGTCGGGCAGTACGGTGGTGTGTATGTCACACACATGCGCTCGGAAATGGACAGCATCATTGATGCCATGCATGAAGCAGCAGATACTGCCAAGGCTGGACGTACACCTTGGATCCTGTCACATCACAAATGCGCAGGCCCCAAAAACTGGGGACGCACCATTGAAACCTTGGCCTTGATAGACCGAATGGCCAAGACACAAGAAATTGGGCTCGATGCGTACCCCTACAACGCAGGTTCTACCCTGTTGCGGACCGACCTGGTAGATGGTGTGATTCAAATTTTGATCACACGCAGTGATCCACATCCCGAAATGGTGGGACGTTATTTGTCGGACATTGCCACTCAATGGGATTTGAGCCAACAAGAGGCTTGCCTGAAATTGATGCCCGGCGGGGCTTGCTATTTTCAGATGGACGAAGCCGATGTGCGGCGTGTGTTGCAGCACCCTTTCACCATGATTGGATCCGATGGTCTACCACATGATGAACGCCCTCACCCACGGCTGTGGGGTGCATTTGCTCGCGTACTAGGTCACTACGCCCGAGATGAAAAGCTTTTCAATTTGCCAGAAGCGATACATAAAATGACCGGGCTTTCAGCCAAACGTTTTGGACTCAAAGACAGAGGCGTCATTCAAGTCGGTTCGTTTGCAGATTTGGTTTTATTGGACCCTGAAATCATTTCTGATAAAGCCACCTTTGATCAACCCGTGGAAATGTGTGTTGGCATTCAAAAGGTCATGGTCAATGGCGTATGGTCATTTGAAAATAGAAGCACGGTCACTCATGGGCCTGGCAAGTTCATATCGCGAACTTAAATCACCAAGAAGCATCAACTTGACGGTTTTTGCGTGTTGATGTTTCTTGCGACGGCAACCACGAACGCACATATTCAGCCGACACTTGAGTGGGCGACACTTTGATCCGCAAGTGTCCCGAACTGCTTTGGATGTCGCCAGAGTTGTAGTGATAATCTTTGGCAATGCTTGCGCCACTGCTGAAGTTTTTGGCACTGGGTTGCGGTACGGCTTGGTAAACAATGCCGTCTAAATCTTGCTTGGCATACAAGTGATCATGACCGTGAAAAACAGCTTTCACTTTGTGTTTGACCAACAATGCATGAATGGGCAGCTCCCAGCCCGGTCGTCGGGAAGCAAAACCAGCACTGCCATCTAAATTCTTACCGCCCCATTCAAAAAACGGCGCAGCCTCTATGCCGCCGCGCATCTGCCCATCCAAGCCACCCACCAGGTTGTGGATGAAAACCATTTTGTGCTTGGCTTGGCTGTCTGCCAATGTTTTGCTGAGCCACTGGTATTGACGGTCGCCCAGGGTGAGATTCCAGCCATCTTTGTTTGACTGGGCAGGACTGCTCCAATATGGATCTAGCACCACAAACAAGGCATCGCCCCACTGCCACGCGTACCACGAAGCTCGGTCACCCGTTAGCGCATCTTTCAATGTGTCTCCCAGATAAAAACCGTCAGGTTTTGGGTTGGCAAAATAAGTTTGTCTGGCAGATGTTGCCCACACGGGTAGGACATTGTTTGAGCCGTTGAGCAACCACCCCAACTCGCCATCGTGATTGCCATTGACCAAAAACAATGGGACTGAATGTGTCATCAATCCAAAATTATTTCGCTCATACACATAACGTTGATTGACGATGGCGGCGTTGGCAGCAGCTTGCAACGTGGCCGACAGCGGTTCGCTGTATTTTTCTGTCATGAATGTATCGCCCAAATCAATGTGGAAGTCGGGTTGATCCAACAAGACATTGTTCAAGGTTTGCTTGTATACCGCCAAGTCTGAGTTTTCATCTAAATGTGAATCTGCTTGAAGCGTGAAAGTAAATGATGAGCCAACAGGTTTGGCCGTGCTGAAACTGTAGGTTGACGAGACCAAACTCCCTGTGCTGGTTTGCAGGGTCAGTTTGTAGGTGTAGCGCGTATTGGGTTTGAGGCCAGTCAATTGAATTTCTTTGGGGACGTTGGGGGTGATCATGCCGGCCGCCATCTGAAGATCCTGCATCGCCAAGTTTGATTGATACGCCACATTAACAGCGCCAGAGCGTGGTGTGAGCACGAGTAATTTGATGCTTGTATCGGTTGGCGCTGCCAACAAAATATTGCCTTCAAAGACCTGTGTGGCTTCTGGCACAACTGGGGTCGTCACGGTAGGCGTTGCTACAGTGCCAGTTTCCGTAGTTCCGCCGCCACCGCCACCGCCACCGCAACTCGCACAGACAGCGGACGCCAAAATCAAGATACACAAGCGCAAAGGTTGGCATGTCATCAAATCACCTCAAGGTAATGTGTATGTAAAAGCGACCTCGCCATGTACCTTACCGGGCCCTTCATCTTTTTGGAGGTAAGTTCTGACGTAATCAACTTTGACTTGATTGGGGCTCACACTCACGCGTGTGTAACCTGTGTTTGGAAACTTATCTCCCGTGAGGTAAGCATCTGCATTCCACAGGGTGTAATTGGGGTCTGCAGGTTGTGACAATGTTTGGTAGGTCACACCATCTAGCTTTTGCCGGACCCAAATGTGATCATGTCCTTGGAAAAAGATACTCACTTTATTAGCCGCCATGAGTTGGTGAATGGGTGTTGTCCAATTAGGCCGCTGCCCTGCAAAGTCAAGCTGCCCATTCTGGCTTTCACCACCCCACTCCCACAATTTGGCCAATTCAATGCCCCCGCGCCCCGTGCCCATGACATGGTGCGCAAAAACAAACTTGTATTTGGCCTTGCTTTGCTCTAGCGTACGTTTAAGCCAGTTGTATTGCGCATCGCCATGGGTCACATCCCACATGCTCAGGCGCTTGCCAGCTCCACCAAATTGATTGTCAACCGCAACGGGCGACTCCCAGTAAGGATCGATCACCACAAACAGTGCGTCACCCCAATTCCAAGCAAAGTAATTCCGCAACAAACCAATGAAAGGGACCTGCTCCAAATTGCCCGAATAAAAAGCATTGGGCGCCGGTTGTGAATAAAGAGAATTCCTAGCGTTTTGCGCCCAGACAGCCACATTGTTGGGTGTACCGTTTAACAAATAGCGGGCGGCCTGCTCATGATTGCCATTGACCAAATACAAGGGCGAGGTACGTCCAATCAGATTGAGATAGGGTCTTTGCAAGGTATAGCGTTCGCGTACTAGGGCTTGCGTGATGGTGTCTGGATTGAGCGTGTCGACGCTAAAGTCATCACCGCTCAAGATGTAGAAATCAGGTTTGTCTGCCGCTGCGCGCAGCAGCGTACGCTTGTACAAATCAGCATCAAATTGTGTTTTGAGCCGCTCGGGATGCGAATCACCCTGAATGGCAAAGACAAAGGCTTGTCCAGCTGGCTTGGCGGTCTGAAATTCATATTCAGGCGTGACCACCACATCCTTGCTGTTGCTGGCTTGAAATCTCAATCGATAAAAATACCGCTTACCTGCTTTCAAATTGGTCAGCATCATTTCAAGCGGCTTGTCCATCTGAAGTTGGACTGGGGCTAGCTGCTGATCGTATTGAACACTGCTAGTCCCAAACTCAATGGAGACAGTGCCCTGCTGATCAACGCTGTGCACATTGAACGTGACTGAATCAGCCGTGGGAGAGCCCATCACCCAGGTTCCGCTGAATACGCCAGATGTGACTGCATCAGGCGGCAATGGATTGATCACCGGCGGACTGACGCCTGAAGGCGATGTAGCTGAATTGTCTGCGAGTGCTGCGGGTGAGCTGCCACCGCCACCACCGCCACAAGAAGTGAGCGCTGCACACAGGGCCAGAAGTGTGAACTTACAACGCAAATTCAAAATTTGATCCATTGCGAACTTTCAGTACTGTCAACCCACCTTTGCTGGGGCTTGCTAGCGATCACCAAAACTTTTCCCCAATGTGAAGGGAGCTTAGGTTGAACAACAGACAATTCAGAATTGCCTGTCAATTGAACGCTGAATTGAACGGGCTCTATGTGCGCATGCATGTTCGGATTCACCAATTGTTGGGCCAAGTCCAATTGAATTTGCCGCTTCACAGACTGCCAAGTGGCGAATTGCCAATAACTCAGTTGTGCCTGCTTGTCTTTGTTCAATTTAAAACTGATTTTCTGTTGATAGAAAGTCTGAGCTTTTGTGTACAAATCTTCAAAGGCAGCATCATCTAGGCTCGCCAGATGCACGTAGACTGTTTGTGCAGTGATTTGCCCATCGAGAACCGGCTTGAAAAAATCTTGCGGGCTGACATAAAAGGTCGCTGAAACATGCGAAGACTCTCTTTGTACAAGACTCAGTCTGGTTGATGCCACTTCGTGTGAATTGGCCATGGTGATAGTGCAAAGCCAAATCAAGCAACATCCGAGCGATGTGGCCATCCAATTCACCCAAGTCAAATATGAGTTTCTGGACTGATTCATTTGCAATAAATCACATCAGGTTGACTGACTGCACCAGTACCATTTTTGAATTGAAACACCCAACACATTGACTTTCCTTTGTTCTCAGTCTTGGTCAATGCAGTTTGCAAATCAACATCTGCCAGTGCCTTGTACCGAATTTTGTAAGTGCCCGCTGAATTTGTGTAACTGTCTTTACCTGTTTCGGTACTCACAAAAGATTTTTCTGTTGTGAATTCCAATACTTGAAATGAATCGGCGGTATCTGTTGTCAAACTCATGTTGGAAACACCAAATGGGGTGACGGGCGGTTGTCGCATGGGTGAAAACTTCGTTGCTTGATTGGCCAAGTCTGGGCTTGGCACACCACGGAAGCAGGACAAAATATAGGGCGATATTGAACTAACGTGATAGCTATAGCCAGGGGGTGCATTGCTGACACTGCTGGTATTACCCCCGCAGAGACCATCACGACTGGCAATTTGGCCATCCGCATTGTTGAATCCAAAAATCCCGTAACCATCCAAGGCCCAGCCTACAGGGTGAGTATTCCAATAGCCGTCCGGTTTATTGGCCATCAAACAAATGGGGGCGGCATGGTAGTGGTAATCATCAGCCCTGCCTGCATGGCCATTGCAAATGTCCAATTCACCCAAGACTTTGGTATCGCCGTTCTGACACCCCCCTTGCTTACACGGGTTAAAAATAGGGACGCCATTGACTGCAATGCCGATGGGTCCATCGACAGCAGACACAGGATTGACAGCCAATTCGGGTGTCAATGGAATTCGCCACCCATTCGAGCCCCAAAAGTTTTGTGCGGTTGGCACCTGTAAGTTGGTGGCTGTAATGCCATTCATCATGGCGTGTGAAGGCAGACCCTTGGAGCTGACATACGCATACTGCGTATCACAATTAACACTAACGGGAACTTGGGCGCTGGCTTGAATTGAGTTGCGCACCCATTGACATGCGTTTGAAGCACCCGTTGATGCACTTGTTCTTGAATAACCCGCCTCAAGTGTGGCTTGTCCCAAAATGCCATTTGCCATCAAACTCAGTAAGTCGATGCCTGTCACTGTGCTTGTCGCTGTTTTCAGTGGCGTTGGATAAGACAGCGCATACAAAGTGAATTTGTATTTCTTCAAGCCAGGGCCTTGTGAGCATGGCGGCTGATACGCCAATGTGGGTCCATCACTTCCAGCGCCGTAGGTACCCACCAGCACAGAGTTTTTGGTCAACCCTGTCAGCGAAGCAGGCAAGTTGTAATTCACCCAGTTGTATTTCAAAACGCCATCCCCAGGGTCAGTGCTCATCAACAAAGCAAATGACTTTGTTCCAACAGGCGCATTTCGCCAAGTCAAGGATGGGCTGGAACCCGATCCGTCACAGGTTGCATCCGATGAGAGCATGCCATCTTGGCCCACTTCGGAACTGGTCAGAGTAAAAGCGCTGACCACAACGGGATCGGGTGTCGTGGGTGTCGTGGGTGTCGTGGTTTGCGCAATCTCCGCGGCACCACCGCCACCGCCACATGCCGAGATCAAAGCACTCATGAATAAGGCCAATAAGCTAGCGCGAGAAAATGTGTTGAGTTTCATAGTGTCCCCATAGAGAACTCCAACAACACATCAAACTGTCGCAGCTCCTCCAATTCATGCAGGTGGCGCCAATACCAAACACCCAAGGTCAAAGATACAAGCAACGTCATACCCCACCACCAACGTTGCGACAGAAACGCAAGTACTTGAATGTCTCTGGGATGCCCATTGACATGGGTTTGAGTCATCGACTTGTCTAGCCATGCTGTCGTCAGTTTGTCTTGGAAATCAGGTCGAATGCTCGGTTCCGCATCCATTTGAATCAGATTCCGGACCGCCTGTTTTTCAATTTCTTCTTGCATCATCATCTTTCCGTCAATTTTTCACGCAATGCATTTTTTGCTCGCCAGAGCAATTGATCTACCGCATTTTTTTTCAGTTCCATGACTTGCCCAATATCAACAGCAGTCATGTCGTGGAATGCCCATAAAACCAAAGCCATACGCTGTTTGCTAGACAGGGACTCTAAGGCCTGGTGAATAATTTCTTGGTGGAGACGGAGATCAATCTGAAAATCAGACATCACCTCATCCGCTGAGTCCAACATGTCAATGTCTTCGTGACTTCTGTTGTGTCGAATGAAGGCATGGCATTCACGCATCACAATTTTGTTAAAGTAAGTTCTGATTGATGATTGACCTTCGAATTGTTCAGCTGACCGCCACAGTTGAAACACAGCTTCTTGGACTACCTCTTCAGCTGCGTCTTGGTTTCTTAAAATTCGCCAGGCCAGTGCGTGCGCAGGTTTGATCAAAAGGTGCATCAAACCCCTGGCGGCCTCAGCATTCCCCTGCTTTGAAAGGCGAAGAAGCTCCCTTTCAGCCATCCAAGTAGAAACGTCATTCATCAAAGTTCACTTCAAGCACGTCAAAGGAATCAAGGCCAATGCTTTCTCTCCTCGGGCGACATGAATTCCAGCATCAGCTCTCTGCGTCGCTTCAATTCTTTGCGCTCTGCATCCGGCAATGAAGTGATGTAATTGCGAGCCTCTTGCTTCACTTGCTTTTTTTGATCATCCGTCAGCTTTTTCCACTGAGATTTGAACTTTTCACTCAAATCGCGACGTTCTTCAGCCGATAACTTCTTGACAGCTTCCAAGGACTTGTCAAAGTACATCAATCGCTCTGCAGCACTTGCCTCCTTCAATTTGGCGTGCAGCTGCTTGGTCTGAGCCATACGCTGCTCGAAGGTGTAATTGACAGAATCGCGAGGGTCTACCGGATCTGGAACTGCTGCATGCACAAATGAACCCACAGCAAAGGCTAAAGAGAGTACAAAGTTTTGAAATAATCTTTTCATAAGCCTCCCAACTGAATTTTTCAGATGTTTCAAGCTTAGAGGATCGGAAGTCTCAAAAACTTACGCAATACCCGAAATTAAATTCTTCACCCTCTTGGGTGATGCTGCGCATGCAAGTTCTTCAAGCGCTCCCGCGCCACATGGGTGTAGATGGTGGTGGTCGAAATATCGGCATGCCCCAACAGCACCTGAACCGACCTTAAATCGGCGCCGTGGTTCAGCAAATGCGTGGCAAACGCATGTCGCAAGGTGTGCGGCGACAAGGGCGATGTGATGCCCGCGATCACGGCATACTTTTTGATCAAACCCCAGAACATGATGCGCGACATGGCAGTGCCTGCTTTGGGGCCACTGGCGGTCACAAACAAGTCTTCGGTTTGTTTGGCGCCCAGCAAAGCACCGCGAGCATTCTGCATGTAATTGAGCAAGCTATCTCGGGCCATGTCCCCAAAAGGCACCAAACGCTCTTTGCTGCCCTTGCCCATGATGCGCAAGATGCCTTCGTTCAAAGAGACATGCAAGGTTTTGAGTTTGACCAACTCTGATACGCGTAAGCCACTGGCGTACAACAACTCCAGCATGGCTTTGTCACGCAGGCCCAACGCGGTGTTGGCATCGGGCGCCGACAACAGTGCGTCCACTTGGTCTTCTGACAAGGTTTTGGGCATACGCAAGGCTTGCTTGGCGGCCAGCATTCGGAGGGTGGGATCGATTTGGACAATGCGCTCTCGCAATGCCCAACGGTAGTAGCGCTTGAAAACAGTGAGTCGCCGATTGGCCGAGGTGGCTTTGGAGAGGCTGTGCCTTGCGGCAAAGTAAGCCTGCAAGTGCGACTCTTGAACACTGTCGAGTGGCGTGCCAGAAGATGTCTGGAGCCACTCTGCCAATGCCGACAAATCTCTGCGGTAAGCAGCCAAGGTGTTGGCTGACAAACCATCTTCAAGCCAAACCGCATCAACAAAGCGGTCGATGGCGGCTTGGCTGTCGGGCGTCATCAGTCCAATTTGAGTTTTTGATCGTCCACAACTTTTTTGTAGATCTCAAACTCAGCTTTGATTTGCGCAGCAAACTGCTCGGGTGTGTTGGCCACAATCAAAGAGCCTGTGTCTTCAATGCGCTTGCGAACAGCAGGATCTTCGAGGGCTTTTTTAACACCGCCGCTGATTTTGTCGATCACTTCTTTGGGCAAATTCTTGGGACCCAAAATGCCGTAATAGGCCATGCGATTGACCGGCTCCAGACCAACTTCTTTGAAAGTGGGCACATTGGGCAGCTGCGACAAACGTTGGGGTGCCGCCACCACGATCGGGATCAGCTTGCCCGTTTGAATGAATGGCAAGGCTGATGGCATGTTGTCAAAAATGATGGGCACTTGACCTGCCACTGTGTCGTTCAATGCAGGACCTGCACCGCGGTAAGGAATGTGTGTGATGAAAACGCCTTGCAAGCTTTTCCACAACTCCGTTTGCAAGTGGCCAATGCCGCCTGTACCGGAAGATGAATAAGAATATTTGCCTGGGTTCTTTTTCAGCTCAGCCACAAAATCTTTGTAGTTGCGCGCAGGAAAGCTGGGGTGCACCGCAATCACATTGGGGGTGGCCGCAATGTTGATGATGGGTGTGAAATCTGTAATGGGGTTGTACGGATTTTTGGGGTTGATGGCAGGGTTGGCAGCCGTGGTCGACACAGTGGCCATGCCAAGGGAATAACCATCAGGTGTAGAACGCACAGTTTCAGAGGCACCCACCACTCCGCCGCCACCGGCTTTGTTTTCTACAATTACCGACTGGCCCAAGGCTTTGCCCAAAGGTTCGGCAATGACGCGGGCCACGATGTCTGTGGTGCCGCCAGGCGCAAATGGCACCTGCAATTTGATGACTTTGTTGGGGTAGTTTTGAGCCCAAGCCGCACCCGATGCAGCACCCAAAATGACACAAGTAGCTGTTGCTACCAAACTTGTACGACGGTCCATCTGAACTCCTTCTTTTAACTTCTCAGCATCATAAGCAATAACTCAAGCACTTAGAAGGCAGAAATCGCAAAGTCTGCCGTTATGCTTGAGGGGTGAATTTCGCCCAACTTTTATTCCCCGACTTCTCACTCATTCTGTGCGGCTACTTTTTGTGCCGCTACACAGCACTGAACCGCCCCGTTTGGCAACAAGCCGAATACTTGGTCTATTATTTTTTATTCCCAGTTTTGCTGTTTCACTCCATTGTGAAAAGCCCCTTGGATATTCAGGCCACTTCAAGTTTTTTGCTGGCCGGTATCAGCATGGGCTTGATGGCCATTGCCCTGTCCTACAGCCTGCCCTACTGGCCCTGGCTTGGCAAACACATTGACAGACGCGACCATGCCGCCAGTGCACAAGCCGGCTTTCGATTCAATTCCTTCATCGCCCTGGCCTTGGTGGAGCGGCTTGCAGGCCCACAAGGTCTCTTGCTGATTTCAGTGCTGATTGGCTTTTGTGTGCCGATGTTCAATGTGGGTGCTGTATGGCCCATGGCACGTCACGGCGAAAGTGGCTTCTTGCGAGAACTGATTCGAAACCCCCTCATTTTGGCCACCACGGGCGGCTTGGCTTTCAACCTGCTGGGACTTCGAATTCCCGCATTCATGGACCCCACCTTGTCGCGCATTGGCGCAGCCTCTCTGGCTTTGGGCTTGATGTCTGCCGGCGCAGGCATGGAGCTCAAGGCCCTCAACCAAGGCAAACTCTTGGGCACCATGGTCTTGACTTTCAAGCACTTGGTTTTGCCTTGTTTGGCTTGGGGCTTGGCGCAATATTTCGAACTCAACTCGCTGCAAACCACCGTGCTGTTGATTTTCTCGGCCCTGCCCACGGCGTCCACCTGCTATGTCTTAGCGGCTCGCATGGGTTACAACGGGCCTTACGTAGCCGGCTTGGTCACACTCTCCACCCTGCTGGGCATGCTCAGTTTGCCCTTTGCCTTGGGCGTGCTGCGGGACCTGCGTTTTTAAACGCCTTGCTTCAAAGACCAAGCCACTTGCTCTTGCACCACAGGGTCTGTGTGGCTTGCCCAGTGTTGAAGCCCTTGACGCAAAGCTTGCCTTTGATCTTCTGACAATTGAGTTGGCTGAGCCAAGGCATTCCCTGCAGCCAAAGCCACGTTGCGAAGCCACCTGACGTGGCCAATTCGCCGAATGGCGCTGCCCTCGGTCATGCGCAAAAAGGTGGCTTCGTCCCACGCTAACAAATCGACCAACTCGGGTTCGCTCAACGCTTGACGTGCGTCAAAGTCAGGCAAAGGGCTGCGCTTGGCAAACTTATTCCATGGGCACACCCACTGGCAATCGTCACAGCCATAGATGCGGTTGCCAATGGCCGCTCTGAACTCGATCGGAATGGGCCCATCATGTTCAATCGTGAGGTAGGAAATACAGCGTCTAGCGTCCAGCTGATACGGCGCCACGATGGCTTGCGTCGGGCACACATCGAGGCAGGCAGAACAAGTGCCACAGTGATCGGAGACAGCCTCAGTGAACGGCAAGGCCATGTCAACAAACAGCTCACCCAAAAAGAAAAACGAGCCGGCTTCTCTTTGCAAGACCAAGGTGTTTTTACCGCGCCAGCCAAGGCCGCTGCGCACTGCCAATTCGGCTTCCATCACGGGTGCCGAATCGGTGAACACGCGGTGTCCAAATGGTCCTAACAAGGCCGCCATGCGTTCTTGCAATTTTTGCAATCGACTGCGCAAGACCTTGTGATAGTCGCGCCCCCTGGCGTAAACAGACACCACGCCCTGCTGCGCTTGTTCGAGGTTCTGCCAGGCCGATTCAGCTGAGAGATTGGCCACATTGCCGGGCAAGTAGTCCATGCGCACCGTGATCACACTGACCGTACCGGGGACCAATTCTGCAGGCCGGGCACGTTTCAGCCCGTGGCTTGCCATATAGTTCATGCTGCCGTGAAAACCTGCCGCCAGCCAAGCCTCTAATCCCGGCTCAGCTTCGGTCAAATTCACACCTGTCACGCCAATTTGAGAAAATCCCAATTCCCGGGCTGCTGATTGCAGCTCAGCCCACACTGCCGCGGCGTCCACAGGGCGCGCTGGCAATGCATTTGAAAGAGATTGATGAGCGGTGTTCACCCAGCGATTGTAGGAACTCTGAAGCCCCCAGCTTCGGCCCACTGGCTGTGGACGGACGAAATCGCCACGCAAGCGTTTGCCCAAGCCCTGGCACAGCAGCCAGGTTTGCAAAACGCGTACATCGAACTGGTGGGTGATTTAGGCGCAGGCAAAACCACTTTCGTGCGCCATTTACTCAAGTCACTGGGTGTCCAAGGCCGCATCAAAAGTCCAACTTATGCCGTGGTTGAACCGCATGAGGGGGTTCTCCCCAGCAGCCAAGCGCCCCTGGCCATTTGGCATTTCGATTTTTACCGTTTCAACGATCCCCAAGAATTTGAAGAAGCAGGTTTTCGAGATCTGTTTGCCAGCACCGGTTTGAAAATCGCTGAATGGCCCAATCAAGCGCAAGGAATGTTGCCCCTCGCCGACCTTCAGCTGACCTTGACCGTTAATGACCAAGAGGTTCGTCAAGTTCAAGGTGTGGCCAGCACCTTGCAGGGTCAGGCCATCTTGAAGGGCCTGTTGGCTGCCCAATCCCCAACTGCTTCACATGCAAATTCAAAGACGTGATTGGCTCAAGGTTTCCAGCCTGGCTTTGATGCTGGGATGGGCCGACATCAGCAAAGGCGCCAGCCTGATGGCCGTGCGCGTTTGGCCTGCCAAAGACTACACACGGGTCACCTTGGAATCGGACGTTGCGCTCAAAACCAAGTACACCTTTGTCCCCTCTCCCCCTAGATTGGCCATCGACATTGAAGGCTTGGAGCTGAACCCCGCCATCAAGGAGTGGGTCGGTAAAATCAAACCCGATGACCCCAACATCACGGGCGTGCGGGTGGCGCAAAACAGTCCGGGCATCGTGCGCATGGTGTTTGATTTGAAGCAAGCCGTGCAACCGCAAGTGTTTGCATTGACACCCGTAGGCGCCTATCAACATCGTTTGGTGTTGGACTTGTATCCCACAGCACCCGTTGACCCCCTTGAAAGTTGGATTGCCGAGCGCACCCAAAGCAACGACCCCTTGAGCGACTGGCTCAACAAACAAGCCAATGCCACGCGTCCCAGCGCCAGCAACTCTCCCACACCACCGGCTGAAGCCAATGCGCCCGCCAACCCCCCAGCTGGCAATGCTTCAATCACCGATCGTTTGATCATTGTGGCCATCGATGCAGGTCATGGCGGCGAAGACCCCGGTGCCATTGGCCCAAACGGCACCAAAGAAAAAGACGTGGTCTTGCAAATTGCCTTGAAACTGCGCGATCGCATCAATGCAAGCAGCGTCAAGGGCAGCCCCATGCGCGCTTACTTGACGCGCGATGCCGACTACTTTGTACCCCTGCATGTGCGCGTCCAAAAGGCACGCAAAGTGCAAGCCGATTTATTTGTCAGTGTGCACGCCGACGCCTTCTTCACACCCAATGCGCAAGGTGCCAGTGTGTTTGCACTGAGCCACGGCGCGGCGTCCAGCAGTGCAGCCCGGTGGATGGCACAACAAGAAAACAAAGCCGACTTGATTGGCGGCATGAACTTTGGCGTGAAAGACTCGCAAGTGCAACAAGCCTTGCTTGACATGAGCACGTCTGCACAAATCAAAGACAGCTTGAACTTGGGCGGCGCTATTTTGCGAGAGATTGGCGGCGTGGGCCGATTGCACAAACCCAAGGTTGAACAAGCTGGGTTTGCCGTGTTGAAAGCACCCGATATTCCCAGTGTGTTGGTCGAAACCGCCTTCATCAGCAACCCAGATGAAGAAGCCAAACTGTCAGACCCCAACTACCAAAACAGCGTGGCCGACGCCTTGGTCAAAGGGCTGCAAAAATACTTTGAACGCAACCCACCTTTGGCGCGAAAGCGCAGCACCTGATCAGACGGCTGGAAAGGCCTTCATGCGGGCGCGAACTTCTTCCCAACGCGCAGGGTCGCAGCCGCGGCGCATCACCACCAAGGTGGCACTGGCCAGAGCATGCGCTAAGACATCTTTCAAAGTTGCATCAGCGGCTTGTGAAGCCCACGACTTCAAATCAGGGGCATGAACATCGTCATCTGCATGGTGCAATACGCAAGCCAACAAACCCGCCAAAAAACTGTCGCCAGCCCCCACGGTGTCGACCACTTTCACTGGTGCAGCCTCACGGGCTGCGTAGACCTTGATCTCATTGCCCCTACGAACCAACAGCCGCGCACCTTCAGCACCCAAAGTCAAGGCCATCCACTGCGCCGTGCCCAACTGCATCAAGTTCTGGGCTTGGTCCATGGGCGTCTCGCCAGGCAGTTGCAGATGGGCCAAGTCCTCGTCACTGGCTTTCAGCACATCAGCGCACTTGGCCATTTCTAAAACATGCGCACGGTATGCTGCCAAGTCGGGCATCACGGAGGGGCGCAAATTCACATCCACCACAATCCAACGACCCGCCGTCTTTTGCGCTTTCAACCAAGGCAGGTAATGCGATGCATCGGCAGGGTCCAAGGCCAAACAGCCCGTGCAGGCAATTTCCAACTGGGGCTGAGCTTGGCAAATGGCATTCATGGCCGCCGCAGAAATTTGACGATCGGCCACGCCCTCTCGGTAAAACGCATAGTCTGGATGACCGTGTTCGTTCAATGCCACCACCGCCAAGGACGTGGTTTGAGGCACGGGTGCAGGCATGGCCAATTGAACCCCATCGGCCGTCAAAGCCTGCGCCAATTGACGACCGAAACGATCACTTGACAAGGGGTTTTGATACAAAGTCGGCACATTTTGACGGCCCAAGGCACGTGACAAATTGAACACAGCCCCACCCAAGCAAGGCTGAAAATTGCCATCGGCTTGGGCGACCAAATCGATCAAGGCTTCGCCAGCAGTGACCACACGGGGTGCGACCTGTGTGTCGCGGGTCTGAGGTGTCTTCATTGTCATCCGCACATTTTAGGATTGGCGCGCCCGCCAAGCGCCCCACAAGGCGAACAAACCGGGTACGAAAATCATGGCCCAGATAATTTGGCTTAAGTAGGCTTTGACGAAAGCCGTTTCGCCAAACAGGTAACCTGCCGAGGTCAGACCGCAGACCCAAATCAAGCCACCCAACACGTTGTAGGCCACAAAACGGGAAGGCGTCATCTCAGCCACACCCGCCACGAATGGTACAAAAGTGCGAATAAAAGGCATGAACCTGGCCAAAACCACGGTGATGCCGCCGTAGGTTTCGTAAAAATGGTGCGCTTTGTCAAAGGCTGCGCGGTTGAAAAAACGTGAGTTTTCCCATTGGAACACCTTGGGTCCAAAGTACCGGCCCCAACGGTAATTGACCTGATCGCCCGCAATGGCGGCCACCAACAAGAGGCCCATGGCCAAAGGCAGGCTGAGCAGGCCGATGCCGCACAAGGTGCCGACCACAAACAAGAGGGAGTCGCCGGGCAGAAATGGCATGACCACCAGACCCGTCTCGACAAACACAATCAGGAACAGCAAGACGTAGACCCAGGCACCGTAATTCCCAACGAAGGCTTCCAAATAGCGGTCGACGTGAAGTACAAAGTCCAGCAGTTGCATCAAGGTGTCCATGGGCCAATTATCCCTGTCTTCTGCCCCTTCAAGGTCGGCGCCAAGCCAGGGGCCGGAACACCTACAATTTGAGGATGAGCCAGCCCCAACCCCGACGAACCATTCGTGAACTCCCCGATGTGCTGATCAGCCAGATTGCGGCGGGTGAAGTCATTGAGCGCCCGGCCTCCGTGGTGCGTGAATTGGTCGATAACGCCCTCGATGCGGGTGCGCGCCACATCACGCTGCGCCTGTTGGGCGGTGGCATTCGCTTGATCTCGGTCGAAGACGATGGCTGCGGCATCCCCGTCGAAGAATTGCCCGTGGCCTTGAAACGCCATGCCACCAGCAAGATCGTCAGCTTGGAAGATTTGGAATCGGTGGCCACCATGGGCTTTCGCGGCGAGGCCCTGGCTGCCGTCAATTCAGTGTCTGAAATGAGCCTGTTGTCTCGGACCGAAGGCGCTGCCACAGCTTTCTTGTTAGATGGACAAACCGGTGAAGTCAGGCCTGCTGCGCGTGCCGTGGGCACGACGGTGGAAGTGAAGGAATTGTTTTTCTCAACACCTGCCCGCCGGCATTTTTTAAAGTCAGAAAATACCGAACTTGCGCATTGCATTGAAGCCGTCAGACGCCATGCCTTGGTGCGATCAGAGGTGAGTTTTGCCATTTGGCATGAAGGCAAAATTGTGGAGCAATGGCGCAGCCATCCTGGCGAAGCCGGTTGGAACCAACGCTTGGCCGATGTGCTGGGCGAAGACTTTGTCGCATCCTCTGTCAACATCGATTTCAGATCAGGCCCCGTGCATGTGCGCGGGCGCGCAGGTACACCCGACGCAGCGCGTGCGCGTGCCGACCAACAATTTGCATATGTCAACGGCCGCTTTGTGCGCGACAAAGTGATCACGCACGGTGCGCGCAGTGCCTACGAAGATGTGCTGCACGGCCAACGGCAACCGGTGTATGTGCTCTATTTGCAAATGGACCCCACACGCGTCGACGTGAACGTGCACCCCACCAAAATTGAAGTGCGATTCAGGGACAGCCGCGAAGTTCATCAGGCCATGCGGCATGCCATTGAACGTGCTCTGGCCGTGCCACGTGCGCAACTGTTGACCGGCGCCAATACCAACTTGCCGCAAAGCAAGTTAGACCCAGACGCCGCCGCTTCATTTTTAGGCCCAACACCCAGTGCCCCTGCGACACAAAGCACTTGGTCGCAGCGCGGCATGGCCTTTGGCAGTGATCAGAGCAATCGCAGTGACCATGACCCTGCCAAAGCCATGGCCGACCTCAAAGCGCTTTGGGGCCAGACTGATCAAATTCAAGAACGCACACCGAGTTGGACGCCAAGCAGTGACAAGGCACCTGCAACGCTTTCACAAAATGAAAATGCTGCACAAGAGTGGCCTTTGGGTCGCGCCATTGCGCAGCTTCAAGGCGTTTACGTCTTGGCTGAAAACAGCCAAGGCTTGATCGTGGTTGACATGCATGCAGCGCATGAACGCATTGTTTATGAACGGCTCAAGCAACAACTCGACACCACACGCATCACCAGCCAACCGCTTTTGATTCCCGCATCGTTTGCCGCCACACCCCAAGAAATCGCCACCGCAGAAAACTGCGCCGAGGTGCTGCAACAGTTGGGCCTCGAAGTGTCTGCGCTGTCGGCCAAAACTTTGGCAGTGCGTGCCGTGCCCACTTCTTTGGCGCAAGGTGATGCCGTGGAATTGGCCCGCAGCGTTCTGGCCGAGTTGGCCCAGCACGATGCCGCCACCGTGGTGCAACGTGCGCAAAACGAAATCTTGGCCACCATGGCTTGTCATGGTGCGGTGCGGGCCAATCGCAAGCTCACCTTGGACGAAATGAACGCCTTGTTGCGTCAGATGGAAGCCACCGAACGGTCAGATCAATGCAATCACGGCCGCCCCACTTGGCGACAGGTCAGCATGCGCGAATTAGACGCCTTGTTCTTGCGAGGCCGTTGATGTCCCACACACCCACAAGTTCACGCAGCCAAGCCATGACGGTGCTACTGCTGGCACTGCTACTGGGCTTGCAACCGGTCACCACCGATTTGTATTTGCCTGCCCTGCCCGCCTTGACCCAAAGCTTTGGGGCCAGCATGGTGCAGGCACAACTCACCCTCACAGCCCTGCTCCTCGCTTTCGGCACCTCTCAATTGGTCTGGGGTCCTTTGTCCGACAAATGGGGCCGCAGACCCGTTTTGTTGGGCGGCATTGCTGTCTACGCGGCATCGGCCATTGCGTGCGCTTTGGCGCCTGACATTGAAACCTTGATTGCAGGCCGCACGCTTCAGGGCGTGGCCATGGGCGCTTGCGTCATGGCCGCACGGGCCGTCATTCGTGATTTGTACGAGCCCGTACAAGGCGCCAAAGTGATGTCCCAAGCGCTGTCGGGTTTGGGTTTGATTGCTTGCACATGCGTGCCCGTGGGTGGCTACCTCACGGATTTGTTGGGATGGCGTTGGGCTCTTAGCAGCTTGGTCATGTTTGCTGCGCTCACTGGGGTCCTGATTTACTTTTATTTTGACGAGAGTTTGAAGCAGCGCAACCCGCATGCACTTCAAGCCAAGACTTTGTGGGCGTCGGTCAAGCACATTGTTCGCAACCCCACGTTTCAGGCCTACAGCGCCCTCTCTACGGCATCCTTTGCAGGTCTGTTTACTTTCTTGGCCACATCGTCTTTTGTGTTTACGCAAAGCATGGGCTTGAGTAAAACGGTGTATGGCCTGCTAATGGTCTCGATGTCGCTGTCCTACATCGTTGGCACTTTTTTCTGCCGCTGGTTGTTGCTGCGCATCAGTGTGCAAACTTGTGTGTTTGTGGCCAGCTTTGTGAGCTTGTTTGCCGGTTTACTTTTAATGCTGGTGGCTTATGTTGGCCCTGGCCAATCTTGGTTTGGTGCATGGGCCATCATGGTGCCCATCAACATCTTTTTATTGGCCCATGGCGTGCATCAACCTTGCGGCCAAAGTGGCTGCATCGCCCCTTTCCCTGAAATGGCTGGCACGGCCTCGGCACTGAACGGTTTTTCAATGATGCTGGTGGCTTTTGCCATGGGCACCTGGATTGGCACGCACATGACAGACCCCCTTCAAGCCATGGCCCAGGGCCTCATGCTCTGGTCCGCATGCTTAGCCTTGATCGGCAGCTTGGCTGTTCGCAGAATTCCATTGCCGCGAATGACTTCGTCTGCACCAAAGTCCACCACGCCATGAAAGTTCGTGCGCTCGCCATTGCCGGACCCACCGCCAGCGGCAAAACAGGCTTGGCCTTGGCCATCGCAGCGCATTTGCAATCACGCGGTGGCTCAGAGATCATCAGCGTGGACTCCGCTTTGGTCTACAAGGGCATGGACATTGGCACAGCAAAACCCACACAAGAAGAGTTGGCCACCGTACCGCACCATCTGATTGACATTCGCGATCCGTTGGTTGCCTACAGCGCAGCCGAATTTGCGCGCGATGCGACCAGCTTGGTGAACGACATTGCAAGCCGTGGCAAAGTTCCCTTGTTGGTAGGCGGCACCATGCTGTACTTCAAAGCCATGCTAGAGGGTTTGAACGACATGCCTGCTGCCGACCCTCAAGTCAGAGCCCAAATTCAAGCAGAAGCCGAAGTGGCTGGTTGGCCCGCCATGCATGCGCAACTTCAAGCCGTCGATCCGCAAACAGCGGCAAGATTGGCACCTGCCGACAGCCAACGCATTGCCCGTGCGCTGGAGGTTTTTAGAATCTCTGGCCAGCCTTTGTCGAGCTTTCAACACAACATCAGCACGACCAACACAAGCCCTGAAACATCTGAAGGCCAAGCCCCAACAAACGCACTGAACTTCCACAACGTCCCCATGCTGAGCCTTGAGCCTCTAGATCGGGCGTGGCTACACCGCCGCATTGCGCAACGCTTTGACGACATGTTGGCGCAAGGATTTTTAGATGAAGTGAAAGCCTTGCGCGCGCGAGGCGACTTGAACATTGACCTGCCCTCTATGCGCTGTGTGGGGTATCGCCAAGCATGGGAGGCACTCGATGGCAGCCTGCCCATGGCGGAACTGCGAGATCGCGGCGTCTTTGCGACCCGTCAATTGGCCAAGCGACAACTCACTTGGCTCAGAAGCATGCCGCACCGGCATGTGCTGCAGGCCGATGGCACGGATGTCTTGGCGCAAGCGTGCCAATGGGTTGAAGCGCAACTGGACTGATTCAATCCCAATTTGCTTTGCCGCGCAGCGCCTTGGTCTGCCCCCTTTTCACTTTGCTTTCGACACGCTTCACTTGAGAGCTGCGGGTGGGCCGTGTCGCTTTGCGTTTCTTGGGAACCACCGCCGCCATTTCCAACAAATCGTGCAATCGCAGCAGTGCCGCCATGCGGTTCATGTCTTGGCTGCGGTGTTCTTGCGATTTGATCACCACCACCCCGCCTTGGGTAATGCGATGGTCAGACAAAACGAGCAGCCGTTCTTTCAATACCATGGGCAAACTGGAAGCGCGAATGTCAAAGCGCAATTGAATGGCGCTGGCCACCTTGTTCACATTTTGCCCCCCTGGCCCCTGTGAGCGGATGGCCGTGAGCTCAACCTCATCGGCAGGAATGTGAAATATTGTCATGAAAAACCCTGAATATGCAGCTTCTGATGCCCTTGTACCGCGTGCGTTGATTGTGCCTCGCTTAAACTGAGTGCTTAACTACCTCAAGGTGTTCCTATGGCCAAAGGTCAACAAAAATCAAACAAAGAATCCAAGAAACCCAAAAAGGACACCTCTCCACCCAAAACCATCGCAGTGGACACCGAGCGTCCCGTTCAAAAAATCACGGCTGTGATTCCCCGTGGCAAAAAACCAATTTGAGATAGAACTGCAATAAACGATGAGTGATTCAGCGCAAAGTCTTTGGCCCCAAGCGGGCTATGCACAACTGAAGAAAGACGCGAGGGGTCACCTTACCGTCACCGACGATTTTCTAAGAGTTTTACTGCTGCGCCCTGAATTGGCGCCCATTGAGAGCTCTTGCAAGCATGAAATTCAAATTCATGAACGCTTGCTGGAAAATCCGCGCCTGGATTTGCAAGCAGCCGACTTGGCCCAGATTCAAGACCGTGATGCCGCCGACAACATGGCGGTTTGGTTGCGTTTTCGCAATCGCATCTTGGCGCACGCCACCCTAGAAGCCAGTTACTGGGCTTTGTTTGAAGGACAAGGCGTCGATGTGCCCCCCATCTTGGTGAATCAAATCACGCAAGTGCTGGTGCAACATGTGCTGGGTGACGACTGCACGCCCCTAGAAGCACGTGCCGCAGAATTGCTGTTCAGAGCACAAAAAATTTCTGTCCTTGACGATGGCTCGGTCATGGCTGCTGACCATGAAACAGTGGAACGGCATGCCCTTGAAAGCGGCTTTGGCAGTGTGGGCGAGTTACTGAAACAAGGTGGCATCCCACTTCGCACTGTCGATCTGGATGTGATTCAAGACAGCAACGAAGACAGTTACTGGGAGCGCAGTGAGCGCTTTGACATGGTGGCCTGCCTCAATCTGGGTCAACCCCTCATCGACGCTTTCTGCCGCGTGCTGGAACGTTGGATTGTGCATTTCACCAGCGCCAGCGTGCGCATTGCCACTGCCCGAGAAATTGAAGATGCCCATTGGGTGTGGCATGTGGGTTTGGATGCGCAGGCCAGCAGCATGCTCAACGACTTGTACAACGGTCAGAGCATTGACGAAGACCGGCAACGTCGCATGCTGTGCTTGTTTGTGCTGAACTTTGACAACGCCAGTGACATGCTACAAGACGTCAGTGGCAAACCGGTTTATATGGCCATGGCCATGGACCCACAAAATCTTCTCAAAATCAAACCGCAAAACTTACTGTTGAATTTGCCCCTTGCACGAAGGTCTTGAACATGAACGCATCGCAGATCGTCTTGAGTTTGGTCTTGGCGACCATGGTGTTTTCAGTTGCGCTAGAACTGCGCCTCGAAGACTTCAAGCGTGTTGCACAAGAACCCAAAGCTGTCATCTGCGGCCTCATTCCTCAATTCATTCTGTTGCCCGTTGGCACTTGGGTGGCCACGCTGTTGCTCGACCTCCCGCCCAATGTTGAAGCCGCCATGATTTTGGTGGCAGCTTGCCCTGGCGGTAGCTTAAGCAACGTGGTGACCCACATGGGACGCGGCAACACCGCTTTGTCGGTCAGCATCTCGGCTGTTGCCAGCCTCATTGCGCTGTTTGCCACGCCCTTCAACTTCAGCTGGATGATGGCAGCCAACCCCGAGACAGCCTCGTGGTTGAAAGAGTTGTCGATCGATGCATCTGGTATTTGGATCAGCTTGTTTTTGCTGCTGGGTGTGCCCCTCACATTGGGTTTGATGGCCTCGCATCGCTTGCCAAGCTTGACCGAGCGCATTCGCAAACCGCTTGGCAATTTTTCACTGATTGCACTGCTTTTGTTCATCGTGGCAGGCCTTATCAAAGAGCGTCAATTGCTCACACTGGGATTGCTGCCCACATTGCTTTTGGTTGTTTTGCACAACGCCAGCGGCTTGTTTTTTGGCTGGATCACCAGTATGGTGATGGGTGTGAGCGAACGCGATCGCCGCGCCGTCATGATTGAAGGCGGCATGCAAAACTCTGGCTTGGCACTGGGCATCATTGCGGTGCAATTCAACAGCGACTTGGGCATGGTGACATTGGCCAGCCTGTGGGGCATTTGGCACATTGTGAGTGGCATGTCCTTGGCGTATTTGTGGAGAAGAAAAGATGCTCGATTGCTTGATTAAAAACGGTACGGTGGTCGACGGCACAGGCCAAAAACCTTTCATCTCAGACGTTGGCATTCAAGGTGGGCGCATCACCCACATCGGGCAGATCAACGAAGTCGCCAAAGAAACCATCGATGCCACCGGTTTATGGATCACACCGGGCTTTGTCGATTTGCACACCCACTACGACGGTCAAGTGACTTGGGATGAATGCTTCACCCCCAGCATTTACCACGGCGTGACCACCGTGGTCTTGGGCAACTGCGGCGTCGGCTTTGCGCCCAAGCGTCCTGGCGCTGAAGACGATTTGGTCAAACTCATGGAAGGTGTGGAAGACATTCCTGGCGCCGCTTTGCATGAAGGCATTGTGTGGAACTGGGAGAGTTTTACAGAGTACATGAATGCTTTGGCCGCCACGCCTCACAGCCTCGACTTTTTGGTGCAAGTGCCACACGACCCGCTGCGCATGTACGTCATGAAAGAGCGCGCTTTGGCCAAGGAAGTGGCCACGCCACAAGACATTGAACAAATGCGAGCCTTGCTGCGCGAAGCATTGGAAGCCGGAGCAGCGGGCTTCAGTACGGGTCGCAGTGACAACCACCGCACCTCAGAAGGCAAGGACACCCCTGCGGCCGAGGCCAGCCATGCAGAGCTGACCGGCTTGGCCAAGGCCTTCGAAGGTTTGAATCACGGTGTGGTCCAAATGGTGAGTGACTACAACCTGCTGAACGGTCCTACCGAATTTGATGCCGAATTTGACTTGGTCGAAGCCATTGCAAAAGCCAGTGGCAAATCGCTCTCACTGACTTGGCTGCAACGTGACCCGGGTGGTGAGCAGTATTTGCGCATACAGGAACGCGTGGAACAGGCTGTGGCTAATGGCCTGCCCCTCTTCATGCAAACAGGTGCACGCGGCATTGGCGTGTTGAATGGCTTGGACGCCAGCTTCCATCCCTTCATGGGATTCCCTTCTTACAAAGAAGTGGCCCACCTGCCTTTGGCTGAACGTGCTGCTGCCTTGCGCGACCCCGCCAGAAAAGCCCGCATCCTCTCAGAAAAGTCTGAACGACTGGCTGGCGATGGCAGCTCCATTCCGCCATTGGTCGACATCTTGTTGGCCAAGATCGACATGATCAGTGGGCGCATGTTCCCACTCGAAGTCACTTTGAATTACGAACCCTCCGTGATGGAAAGCTTCTTGGTACGCGCGAAGCAAAAAGGTGTCACACCTTTGGAAGTGATCTACGATCATTTGAGTGCAGGCGATGGCAAGGGTTTGATTTACTTCCCCATCTTCAATTACAACGAAGGCAATCTCGACACTGTTCGCAAAATGTTGGGTCACCCCCGGGCATTGAGCGGTCTCAGTGATGCAGGTGCGCATGTGGGTACTGTGTGCGATGCAAGCTTCACCACGTTCATGCTGACGCATTGGGTTCAAGGACGAGGCAAGGACACTTTGCCCCTCGAGTCCGTGATTGAAATGCTGACCCGGCGCAATGCCAACTACTTAGGTCTCAAAGACCGCGGTGTTTTGGCGGTGGGCATGCGCGCCGACATCAATGCCATTGACCCGCAAAAATTGAGTGTGGGCTTGCCTGAGTTGGTTCACGACTTACCAGCAGGCGGCAAACGCTTTCTGCAAAAGGCGCATGGCTATGTGGCCACGTGGGTAGCGGGTGAGCAAGTTCAGCGCCATGGAGAAATTACTTCTGCACGGCCAGGGCACTTGGTGCGCATGTCATGAATGGTGGGTGCCTGACCACTTAATCTTTTCGCCAAGCGGGCAGCACCCAGTTGTTCCAAATGGCCAGCATGCGAAACACAATGGTGATCACGGCGCAAACCGTCATGCAAAACCAAGGCTCTGCATCAACTGCAGCCAATACAATGTAAATGACACCACCGGCTACCGAGCACAAAGCGTAAGGCCGGTGGTCTTTGAAAGACACTGGAATTTCGTTGCAGACAATGTCGCGCAACACACCGCCAAAAATGCCTGTGATGGTACCCATCAGAACAGCCACAGTAGGCGACATGCCCAGCGCCAAGGACTGGGCAACACCCGATGCCGTAAAAAGCCCCAGTCCTAGCGTATCGGGCCACTGAATGGTTTTCTCCGTCAGCTCGAAGTGCCTTTGTCGCATGAAGGTAATGGACAAAATGCACAACGCCAGAACGGCCCACATCACAACTTCGTTTTCCACCCAAAAGAACGGGCGCTGATCAAGCAAAATATCACGCAGAGTGCCGCCACCAAAGGCTGCCAAAAACCCCACAACACAGACACCCACCACATCCATGCGTTTGCGCGCTGCCTCCATAATCCCTGACAATGCAAAGGCCAAGGTGGCCAGCAATTCAATGCTGGGCAACAAGGTGGAGCCCCATGTTTCGAAACTGTTCATGAGCGATACTTTAATCCAATAGACGCATTCCAGAACAGCCAATCAATCCAAAGAACCAAGCTTATGATTCGCCCTCACCTCCGACTGGCCGCCGTTGAAACGCCCATCATCCCCACCATTGCGGCCTTGGTCAGGAACAACCCTGGCACCATTTCGCTTGGACAAGGCGTGGTCAATTATGGTCCGCCCGGAGAAGCCATTGCCGCTCTGCCCAGCATGATGGGTGATGGCAGTTTGCACAAATACTTAGGTGTCAGTGGCCACCCCGGTTTGGTCGAAGCCATCCAAGCCAAGTTGGCGCAAGAAAACCAAGTCCAATTGGGCACAGATGCCATGCTGATGGTCACAGCGGGCAGCAACATGGCCTTCTTGAATTCAGTCTTGGCCGTGGCCGATCCCGGTGATGAATTCATCTTGCCGATGCCGTTTTATTTCAACCAAGAAATGGCCATCCGCATGTGCGGTTGTGTGCCTGTTCCCGTTCCGGCCAACGACGACTGGAGCCTGAACGTTGATGCCATGGCGGCCGCCATCACACCCCGCACGCGCGCCATCGTGACCGTGTCACCCAACAACCCGACAGGTGCCGTTTATTCAGAGGCCTCCTTGCGTGCCATCAACGCGTTGTGCGCTCAGCATGGTCTCTATCACTTCAGTGATGAGGCTTATGAATACTTCACCTTTGAAGGCGTGAAGCACTTCTCACCTGCCAGCATTCCAGGTGCCATGAAGCACACCTTGTCTTTTTACTCCATGTCGAAGAACTACGGCATGGCCAGCTGGCGTGTGGGCTACGTGGTGTTTCCATCAGACCTGTTTGATGCCATGAACAAGGTGCAGGACACCAACCTCATTTGTGCGCCGATGCCCTCTCAGCTCTTGGCATTGCAAGCCTTGAAACAAGGCAAGCCTTGGGTTGAACCCAAAGTAGAGGCTTTAAGCCAAGTGCGCCAAACGGTTTACAAGACGCTCGAAGGTTTAGGCGACTTGGTGCAATTTCCCAAAACGCAAGGTGCGTTTTACGTGCTGATGAAACTGCCAGGTTTAGCGCAAGGCACTGAACCCATTGCGTTCAACCGCGCTATGACAGAGAAGTTCAAAGTGGCGTCCATTCCAGGTTTTGCGTTTGGTCTCACGCAAGTGCATGAAGCCAACTACCAGCGATTGTCATACGGTGCATTAGACGCAGCCAGTGTGGCTGAAGGTGTTCAGCGCTATGTGGCTGCAGTACAAGATTGGTACGGTAAGCGCTAAGCCGCGCGCCATGACAACTTACTGAAGCCCACCTTTTAGCGCATCAGGCACTGGCAGAGGCATGACCTCAATGCCCTCTTCCAACAAGTCTTTCGTTTCTTCCATCGAGGCTTGCCCTCGAATGTTGCGCTCTTCCGATTCGCCGTAGTGCATCTTGCGCGCTTCTTCGGCAAAGTTTTGTCCTACATCTTCCGTATTGGCAATAACGTGCTTGACCATCTTCATCCAAGCTTCTTGAACCATCTCTGCTGCTTCAGGATGCACTTGCGCCAACCCAGCAGCGACGGCTTCAGCAGTGATCTCCGATGGCACATTGGACGCAGGAGGGGCATTTCCCGTGTTGGTTGATGGCTCTTCTTGAGGTTCAGGTTTGGCCGAACGAGGCTCTGCTGCACCCAAATTCAAACGCGGTGCAGATGGAAGTTTGCGCACTTCGGTGTTGGCACACATTGGGCAAGCCACCAAGCCTCTTTCACGCTGGGACTGGTAATCTTCCTCTGAACCAAACCACCCTTCAAAGGTGTGCAGGCCTGCGCATTGAAGGTTCAAAACTTTCATAACGTGCTCACACAAAAGAAAAGCTGAAGCGCACGGGTCGCTTCAGCTTGGCTTGGATCAGATGGGCGTGCATCTGATGGGCCCTGTTCAATTGGCCAACATCTGGGCCACTGAGCGTGCGCACAGTGACATCAAAGCACCGGGCACAATGCCCAAGACCAAGACGAGCAAACCGTTGATGGACAAGACCATGCGCACGTCGGCGTCAGCGGTAACGGTGGTTGCCGTCACCGCCTCATCAAAGTACATCACTTTGACAACGCGCAAATAGTAGAACGCGCCAACCAAAGACATCGCCACGGCAAACACGGCCAGAGCGATGTCGGCTGTTTGACCAGAGGCTACCAAAGCTTGCAACACAGACAGCTTGGCATAGAAGCCCACCATGGGTGGAATACCGGCCAAGGAGAACATGCAGATGGCCATCACGCCAGCGTACAAGGGGCTGCGGTTGTTCAGGCCAGCCAAGTCGGTGATCTCTTCGCTTTCAAAGCCTTGACGTGCCAGCAGCAAAATGATGCCGAAGGTTGCCAAGGTGGTGAGAACATAGCCCACCACGTAGAACATGGCAGAGCTGTAGGCGTTGGCGCCCATGGCTGCATTGCCACTGACCACGCCAGACATCAGGCCGATGAGCACAAAGCCCATTTGCGCGATGGTGGAGTAAGCCAACATGCGCTTGAGGTTGGTTTGTGCAATGGCAGCCAAGTTACCGACCAGCAATGAGGCAATGGCCAACAGCGCCAGCATTTGTTGCCAATCAATGGCCAATGGCAGCAAGCCCTCTACCAACAAACGAATGACAATGGCAAACGCTGCCAATTTGGGCGCACCAGCAATCATGAGGGTTGCAGCAGTTGGCGCACCTTGATAAACGTCAGGCACCCACATGTGGAATGGCACCACACCCAGTTTGAAAGCCAAACCGGCCACCACAAAGACCAAACCAAAGACCAAGACTTGGTGCTTCACTTGACCGCTTGCAATGACTTTGAACACAGTGGCCAGGTCCAAAGAACCCGTGGCGCCGTACAACATGGACATGCCGTACAACAAGAAACCAGAGGCCATGGCACCCAATACGAAGTACTTCATGGCAGCTTCTGTGGCTTGGGTGTTGTCGCGGCGCAATGCCACCAAGGCGTAGCTCGACAGCGTGAGCAATTCCAGGCCCAAATACAAGACCAAGAAGTTTTGGCCGGAGATCATGACGCACATGCCCAGCAGCGCAAACACCGACAAGCTGAAAATCTCGCCACCGCGCAACATGTCGCGCTCTGCCGCATAGGGGCGTGCATAGACCAAGGTGACCATGACGGCGATGGTGGCAAAACACTTGAGCCAATGGCCCATGGGGTCGGAGACCACCAAACGACCAAAGCCATAGAGCGTGTGGCCGGCATCGGCATAAAACGCATTCAGCAATGCCACGCCACCCAAGGACACCAAGGTTAAAACGTATGTCACAGTGCGCTTAGGGCTGGTGACCAACAGGTCTACCAAGGCAATGACGCAGGCCATGACCAGCAATGCGATTTCCGGATACACCGTCGTCCAGCTGGTTGAGTCAATCATGTCAATTCTCTCTATCTTTAAGTTTCAGCGGCGCAATGTCGATCAAGGCAATTTAGAAGCAGCCACGTGCTGCAACAAATTGGCCACAGAGACTTCCATCACATCGGTGAAAGGCTTGGGATACAAACCCATGTAAAGCACCGCAATGGCCAACAATGCCATGACAGTGAATTCACGTGCGTTGATGTCAGTCAGTTCTTTCACGTGATCGTTGGTGACAGGACCCAGGTAGACGCGTTTGAACATCCACAAGGTGTAAGCGGCACCAAAAATCAAGGCCGAGGCAGCCAACAGGCCCACCACGAAGTCAAACTTCACGGCACCCAAAATGACCATCCACTCGCCTACGAAACCGGCTGTGCCTGGCAAACCGCAGTTGGCCATGGAGAACAACAAGGCAAAGGCTGCAAACTTGGGCATGGTGTTGACCACGCCGCCGTAGCTGGCAATTTCACGCGAGTGCACGCGGTCATACAGCACGCCAATGGACAAGAACATGGCGGCAGATACAAAGCCGTGCGCAATCATTTGCACCAATCCACCCGACACACCCAGCGGATTGAAGATGAAGAAACCCAAGGTGACAAAGCCCATGTGTGCCACCGATGAATAAGCCACCAGCTTTTTCATGTCTTGTTGCACCATGGCCACCAAGCCCACATAGATCACCGCCACCAAGGACAAGACGATCATGAAGGTGGCCCACTCGCGCGCAGCGTCGGGGGCAATGGGCATGGAGAATCGCAAGAAGCCGTAGGCACCCAGTTTCAACATGATGGCCGCCAACACGGCAGAGCCACCTGTAGGTGCTTCAACGTGCACATCAGGCAACCAGGTGTGGACTGGCCACATGGGCACCTTGACCGCAAAGGCTGCGAAGAACGCGAAGAACAAGAAGTTTTGCGCCGTAGCCGACAAAGGCAGTTTGTGCCATGCCGCAATGTCAAAGCTGCCACCCGACTGGGTGTACAAGTAAATCAAGGCGATCAATGTGAGGAGTGAGCCCAACAAGGTGTACAAGAAGAACTTGAACGCTGCATAGATTTTGTTCGGGCCGCCCCAAATACCAATGATCAAGTACATTGGAATGAGCGTGGCCTCAAAGAACACATAGAACAGCAAGCCGTCTAATGCTGAAAACACGCCAATCATCAAACCAGACAAGATGAGGAACGCGGCCATGTACTGGTTCACTTTGCGCGTGATCACTTCCCAACCCGCAATCACCACAATCACATTGATGAAGGCAGTGAGGATGACGAACCACACAGAAATGCCGTCAACACCCAAATGGTAGTTGACGTTGAAGCGCTCAATCCAAGACGCTTTTTCGACAAACTGCATGGCAGCTGTGTCAAGTTTGAAGCCACTGTACAAAGGCAGTGTGATCAGGAAACTGATGACCGATCCGACAAGGGCCAACCAGCGCACAGCCGGAGCTTGTTCATCACGACCCAAAGCCAGTAAAACAAGACCGAACGCGATAGGCGTCCAGATGGCAAGGCTCAACAAATTCATTTTGATGCTTCCTTATTTGTTGAGCCAGACGAAGTACGTCATGAGCAAGAAAATACCCAAGATCATCACCAAGGCGTAGTGGTAGAGGTAGCCCGATTGCAGCTTGCGGGTCCAGGCTGAAACCATGCCCACCAGCTTCCAAGAGCCGTTGACAAGCAAGCCGTCGATCAAGGTGCGATCGCCAACTTTCCAAAGTCCATTGCCCAAGGCGCGTGCACCGCGGGCCAAAACGTTTTCGTTGAACCAGTCCATGAAGTACTTGTTCTCAAGAATGACCACCAAGGGACGCAGCGCACGGCCAATGGCGGCTGGCACTGCGGGGTTGATCAAGTACATGTACCAAGACACCACCACACCGGCCAAAGCCAGCCAGAACGGCGCAGTGGTCACAGCGTGCAATGCCATGGCCACGGGGCCGTGGAAGGCATCTGCCAATTCATGCATCACGTGGTGCTTGTCGCCGTCCACAAAGATCGCGTCTTTGAAGAACTCGCCAAACAGCATGGTGTCGATGGTCATGTAACCAATGACCACAGAAGGAATGGCCAACAAAATCAGGGGCACTGTGACCACCCAAGGTGACTCGTGCGGACCATGATCATCGTGACCATGGTCGTCATGGTGATCATCATGGTGACCATGATGTGCATCAGGGTTCTGGTCATAGCGCTCTTTGCCATGGAACACCAAGAAGTACATGCGGAAGGAATAGAACGCTGTGACGAAGACACCTGCCAGCACCGCAAAGTGCGCAAAGCCAGCCGCAGGCAAATGGCTTTCGGCCACGGCTTCAATGATGCTGTCTTTGGAATAGAAGCCAGAGAAGAAAGGCGTGCCGATCAAAGCCAAAGAACCAAGCAAAGACGTGATCCATGTGATGGGCATGTACTTGCGCACGCCGCCCATGTAGCGAATGTCTTGGTTGTGGTGCATGCCCATGATGACCGAGCCTGCGCCTAAGAACAACAAAGCTTTGAAGAAGGCGTGCGTCATGAGGTGGAACACGGCCACTGAGTAAGCCGAAGCACCCAAAGCCACTGTCATGTAACCCAATTGCGAGAGTGTGGAGTAAGCCACCACGCGCTTGATGTCGTTTTGAATGATGCCCAAGAAACCCATGAACAAGGCCGTGATGGCACCAATCACCATGATGAAGTTCAAGGCAGTTTCAGACAACTCAAACAAGGGTGACATGCGCGCCACCATGAAGATACCCGCCGTCACCATGGTCGCTGCGTGAATCAACGCAGAAATAGGTGTAGGACCTTCCATGGAGTCTGGCAACCAAACGTGCAAGGGGAACTGAGCTGATTTGCCCATGGCACCAATGAACAAGCAGATGCAAATGACGGTGATCAGCATCCAAGAAGTGCCAGGCAATGTGAGCGCGCTGAGGTCAGCGGCTTTGGCAAAGGCTTCTGTGTAATTCAGCGTGCCTGCAAATGCAGCAATGAGGCCAATGCCCAAGATGAAACCGAAGTCACCCACACGATTGACCAAGAAGGCCTTCATGTTGGCAAAAATGGCGGTGGGTTTGTTGAACCAGAAACCAATCAACAAATAAGACACCAAGCCCACAGCTTCCCAACCGAAGAACAGTTGCAGCATGTTGTTGCTCATGACCAGCATCAACATCGAGAAAGTGAACAATGAGATGTAGGCGAAGAAACGGTTGTAGCCCTCGTCTTCTTCCATGTAACCGATGGTGTACAAGTGAACCATCAGCGATACGAAAGTGACGACGCACATCATCATGGCGGTGAGGCCATCGACCATGAAGCCCACTTCCATTTTGAGACCCCCAACGGCCATCCAGGTGTAGAGGGTTTCGTTAAAGCGTGCACCGTCCACCGCCACACTCTTCAAAGTGGAAGCGGACAAGATGAAAGCAATCAACACGCCCAAAATGGTGAGCGTGTGTGTCAGGCGACGACCAATCCAGTTACCACCGAATTGCGTTCCCAAAATACCAGCCAGCGCCGAGCCCACCAGAGGGGCCAATGGCACTGCAAGCAGCGTTGAAGCGTTGAGGGTTTGGCTCATGTTCTTTTAACCTCTTAACCCTTGAGCGAATTGAGCTCGTCCAC
Source organism: Limnohabitans sp. Hippo4 (assembly GCF_003063605.1). Taxonomy (NCBI): domain Bacteria; kingdom Pseudomonadati; phylum Pseudomonadota; class Betaproteobacteria; order Burkholderiales; family Comamonadaceae; genus Limnohabitans; species Limnohabitans sp. Hippo4. Next base: position 546,563 of record NZ_NESE01000001.1, read on the forward strand.
ATTGATGCTGTTCTTGTTGCGGAACAAGAGCACCAAAATGGCCAAACCAATGGCGGACTCGGCTGCTGCCACTGTGAGGATGAAGAAGACGAACACTTGTCCGTGCATGTCACCCAAGAAGTGAGAGAAAGCCACAAAATTCATATTGACCGCCAAGAGCATCAACTCAATGGCCATCAACAACACGATCAGGTTCTTACGGTTCAAAAAGATACCGATCACCGACAGGGCAAACAGCATGGCGCCCAGCGACAAATAGTGTCCAAGTGTCAATGTCATTATTTGGTCTCCTTGGAAGCATCGGCCAAAGCGGGGGCTTCGGGTGCTTCAGGTGCTTTTGGCGCTTCGCCAACTTTGACGGCATCCATCTTGACCACGACCAAACGGTCTTTGGCGCGCACATGAACTTGTTCAGAAGCACTGATGGCTTTGCTGTCTTTGCGTTGACGCAATGTGAGGGCAATGGCGGCAATCATGGCCACCAACAAAATAGAAGCTGCCACTTGAATCGGCATGAGGTACTCGGTGTACAACAAGATACCCAAGGCCTTGGAGTTGGAGATTTGGGGGGCTAACTGCCCGACCGCCATGGCCACTTTGGGCGCTTCAGAAGAGCGGAAACCACTCATCAAAACGCCAGCCATTTCAAGCGCAACCAAAGCACCCAATGATGCTGCCAAAGGGAAATGCTTCCAGAAGCCTTGTCGCAAAGTGTCCAAGTTGATGTCCAGCATCATCACCACAAACAAGAACAGCACCATCACGGCACCCAAGTAAACCAAGACCAAAGTCATGGCCAAGAACTCGGCTTGCAAGAGCAACCACAAACCCGAGGCTTGTGAAAATGCGAGCATCAGGTACAACACAGCATGCACTGGGTTGCGCGCAGTCACAACGCGGAAGGCTGCAAACATCAGCACCACCGAGAAGAGATAAAAGAAACCAGTTTTGACGTCCATGGGTTGTCGCTTGTTAGTTTTGTAAATTCAGTCGATCAACGGTACTTGGCATCTGCTGCTTTAGAAGCCGCAATGTCTTTCTCATAGCGATCGCCCACTGCCAGGAGCATCTCTTTGGTGTAGTGCAGATCGCCGCGCTTTTCGCCGTGGTATTCCAGAATGGAAGTTTCCACAATAGAGTCGACGGGACAACTTTCTTCGCAGAAACCGCAGAAGATGCACTTGGTCAAATCGATGTCGTAACGTGTGGTGCGGCGTGAGCCATCCGCACGCACGTCGGATTCAATGGTGATGGCCATGGCGGGGCAAACGGCCTCGCACAGTTTGCATGCGATGCAACGCTCTTCACCGTTTTCATAACGGCGCAAGGCATGCAAACCCCGGAAACGAGGTGACAAAGGTGTCTTCTCTTCAGGGAACTGAAGGGTCACCTTGCGACGGAATGCATAACGACCCGTTAAGGCCATGCCCTTGACCAACTCAAACAGCATGAAGCTCTTGAGAAAGTCTTTGAGCGAAAAATTGGATACAGCCACTGTAGACATGTCTTAACCCGGTTATTTCCAAATGTTCCAAGGCGAGTGCAACCACACGCCCACAATCAACAGCCACACCAACGTGACTGGGATGAAAATTTTCCAACCCAAACGCATGATCTGGTCATAACGGAAGCGCGGGAAAGTGGCGCGAATCCAAATGAACATCGAGACCACGATGAAGGTTTTGATGCCCAACCAAATCCAACCTGGGATGAGGTTGAAAACAGTGCTGTCAATGGGCGACATCCAGCCGCCCAAGAACATGATGACGGCCAAGATGGACACCAGCCACATGCTGGCGTATTCGGCCAAGAAGAAGATGGCAAAACCCATGCCGGAGTACTCCACCATGTGACCGGCCACAATCTCGGCCTCCCCTTCCACCACGTCAAACGGGTGGCGGTTGGTTTCGGCCACACCAGAGATCAGGTAGACCATAAAAATAGGGAACAAAGGCAACCAGTTCCACGACAAGAAGTTCAGGCCCATGTTGGCCATCTCGCCTTTGCCTTGACCCAGCACAATTTCTGTGAGGTTCATGCTACCCGTGACCATGATGACCACCAAGAAACAGAAGCCCATGGCAATTTCGTAGCTGACCATTTGCGCAGAAGCGCGCAAGGCACCTAAAAAGGCGTACTTGGAGTTGGAGGCCCAACCCGCAATGATCACGCCATAAACCTCGATGGAGGTGATGGCCATGACGAGCAGCAAACCTGCATTCAAATTGGTCAATGCAACTTCAGGGCCAAAAGGAATAGCCACCCATGCGGCAAGAGCCGGCATGATGGCCATGATGGGACCCAAGCGGAACAAACCAGGCGCCACAGCAGATGGCGTGATGATCTCTTTGGTGAGAAGCTTCAAAGCATCTGCAATAGGCTGCAACAAACCAAATGGACCCACGCGGTTGGGTCCCATGCGAACTTGCATGAAACCGAGCAACTTGCGCTCCCACAAAGTGAGGTAAGCCACAGCACCCATCAGGGGGGCCAACACCGCCACAATTTTGATCAAGATCCACAAGACGGGCCAGACCATGGCAGCCCACCAAGTGGCGGAGATGGCGTTCAGGCCACCGTTGTACAGAGCGTCGATCATGCGTGCACTCCTTCAGCAACAGCCTTGGCATTTCTAGCATCTGCTGTCAATTGCAAAGAAGGTGCGCGGCGCACCAAGCTGTCGAGTTGATAAATAGATGCCACGCAAGGTGTGTCTACATCACCTGCCATGCGAACCTCAGAACCACAAGCATTGCTGAGGTTCAAGGGTGTGGCGCTGATTTGTTTCAACACATCTTGTGAAGTTTCAAAAGCCAACTGTGGCAAGCCGAGCATGTTGGCCAAGACGCGCAATACTTTCCAAGCAGGACGGGTTTCGGCCAAAGGCTTCACCACGGCATGGAAACTTTGCAAGCGCCCTTCTGCATTGACAAAACTGCCAGACGTTTCCGTGAACGGTGCGATGGGCAGCAACACGTCTGAGAAAGCCATGTTGGTTTTGAACGGGCTGAGTGTGACCACCATTTGCATGGCGGCCAAAGCAGCAACGGCTTTGGCACCCGCAGCAGAGTCCTCAACAGGCTCAGTGTTGAGCAACAAAGCTGCTTTCAAACCACCAGCCAACATTTGTGCAGCATTCAAGCCACCAGACTGTGGCTGGGCTTTGGCCCACTGCGCACCCACGGTATTGGCAGCTTCTGTGAGGTAACCGAAAGTGGCGCCTGTTTGTGCCGCTATCCATTGGGCCAAGCTGAGCAAGCTTGTAGCGTTGGCATGGTGTGCAGCGGCGTTGCCCAGCAAAATGGCTTTGCGTTCACCGCCAAGCAAGGACGTGGCGATGGCTTTGGCTGCTGGTGTGATTTGACCGGCAACAGGGGCAGCAACGCCCTTTTCTGCCGCAACGACCGCAGCCACATTGGCCAAGCTTTGTGCCCACGCACTGGCTTCTTGCACATCGGCGTTTGCAATCGGCATGGCCCATGCATCCGCAGCGTTGAACAAGGCTGGAGAAGTAATGGCATTGACTTGCGCGCCATTTCGCTGTGCTTGACGAATGCGCTGCGCAAACAGCGGATGGTCTTTGCGCAAGTTGCTGCCCACCACCAACACACGTTGGAGTTGCGACAAGCTGGCAATGGAAGTACCCAAATAGCGCACACCTTCTGCTTTGGCAAACTCAGCATTGCGCAAACGGTAGTCGATGTTGTCAGAACCCAAAGAACGAACCAGGGTGCTGGCCAAATGCAATTCTTCAAGGGTACTGTGAGGGCTGACCAATGCACCGATGCTGCTGGCACCGTGGTCTTTGCTGATTTGGTTCAAGCCGTTGGCCACATATTCCAATGCAGTTTGCCAGTCGACTTCTTTCCACTCACCACCCTGTTTGATCATGGGGGCGCGCAGACGGTCGGCACTGTTCAAGGCTTCGTAAGAGAAGCGATCGCGGTCGGCAATCCAGCACTCGTTGACGTCTTCGTTTTCCAAAGGCACCACGCGGAGCACTTCGTTGTTCTTCACTTGCACCACCAAGTTGGCACCCGATGAATCGTGCGGCGCAACTGATTTGCGACGTGACAACTCCCACGTACGGGCACTGTAACGGAAAGGCTTGCTGGTGAGCGCACCCACGGGGCAAATGTCAATCATGTTGCCGGAGAGTTCCGAGTCAACCGATTGGCCCACGAAGGTTTCAATTTCTGCATGTTCACCACGGTGTGACATGCCCAGCTCCATGACGCCAGCCACTTCTTGACCGAAGCGAACGCACCGTGTGCAGTGAATGCAACGGCTCATCTCTTGCATGCTGATGAGCGGGCCCACATCTTTGTGGAACACCACACGTTTTTCTTCTTCGTAGCGTGACTTGCTGCCACCATAACCCACAGCCAAGTCTTGTAACTGACACTCGCCGCCTTGGTCGCAGATGGGGCAATCGAGGGGGTGATTGATGAGCAAGAATTCCATCACAGACTCTTGCGCTTTGATGGCTTTGTCTGACTTGGTGCGCACAATCATGCCTTGCGTGACGGGGGTCGCGCAAGCGGGCATGGGCTTGGGTGCTTTTTCCACATCGACCAAGCACATGCGGCAGTTGGCCGCAATGCTCAATTTCTTGTGATAGCAGAAGTGAGGAATGTAAGTACCGGCCTTTTCTGCGGCATGCATGACCATGCTGCCTTCTAAGACCTCAACTTTTTTACCGTCTAGTTCAATTTCAACCATGGTGATCTGCCGTCTCAAACGTAAGCGGGGACCATGCAGGTCTTGTGCTCAACGTGGTACTCAAATTCGTGACGGAAATGTTTGATCATTCCGCGCACAGGCATGGCGGCGGCATCACCCAAAGCGCAAATGGTGCGTCCTTGAATGTTGTCAGCCACCGAGTTCAACAGGTCGAGGTCGCTTGCACGGCCGTGACCATTTTCGATGCGATCCACCATGCGCCACAACCAACCTGTACCTTCTCGGCAAGGGGTGCATTGGCCACATGATTCGTGGGAGTAGAAATAAGACAAACGCTGCAAAGACTTGACCATGCAACGCGTGTCGTCCATGACGATGACCGCGCCAGAACCCAGCATGGAGCCGGCTTTGGCAATCGAGTCATAGTCCATGGTGACGTCCATCATGATGTTGGCGGGCAACACAGGCGCAGACGAACCGCCAGGAATGACGGCTTTCAACTGACGTCCACCGCGCATGCCACCTGCCAACTCCAAGAGTTTGGCAAAGGAAGTGCCCAGGGGAATTTCGTAATTGCCAGGACGCTCAACGTCGCCACTGATCGAGAAAATCTTGGTGCCGCCGTTGTTGGGCTTGCCGCATTCCAAATACGCCTGACCCCCATTGCGAATGATCCAGGGAACCGCTGCAAAGGTTTCGGTGTTGTTGATGGTGGTGGGCTTGCCGTACAAACCGAAGCTAGCGGGGAATGGCGGCTTGAAGCGCGGTTGGCCTTTTTTGCCTTCCAAAGACTCAAGCAATGCGGTTTCTTCACCGCAGATGTAAGCACCGAAACCATGGGATGCATGCAACTGGAAGTTGAAGCTGCTGCCCATGATCTTGTCACCCAGATAGCCTGCTGCGCGCGCTTCTTCTAAAGCCGCTTCAAAGCGTTCGTAGGTTTGGAAAATTTCGCCGTGGATGTAGTTGTAACCCACGTTGATGCCCATCGCATAAGCCGCAATGGCCATGCCTTCAATCACAATGTGGGGATTGAATTGCATGATGTCGCGGTCTTTGCAAGTACCCGGCTCGCCTTCGTCCGAATTGCAAACCAGATACTTTTGACCCGGGAACTGACGGGGCATGAAGCTCCACTTCAGACCTGTAGGGAAACCAGCACCACCACGGCCGCGCAAGGCAGACTCTTTGACAGTGGCAATGACTTGGTCTTGCGTCAGGCCTTCGCCGCCATCTTTGCCCAAGATTTTGCGCAGGGCTTGGTAACCACCGCGCGCTTCGTAATCTTTGAGGCTCCAGTTAGCGCCATTCAAACCCGCCATGATTTGCGGGTTGATGTGACGCTCGTGGAAAGAGGTTTCCACGCCTGTGGCCGCAAAGCGCGACAACAACTGATTCAAATCAGCGCTCATGCTGCGCCTCCAGATTTTTGCAAGGTATCGACCAACTCATCGAGCTTTTCGTTGCTCATGAAACTGCACATGGTGCGATCGTTGACAAGCAACACAGGCGCATCAGCGCAAGCGCCCTGGCACTCGCTGGGCTGCAACGTGATGAGGCCATCCGGCGTTGTTTCACCCGACTGAATGCCCAAACGTTTTTGTAAATGGACCAAGGCTTGTTGGCCGCCACGCAACTGGCAAGGCAAATTGGTGCAAACGTTCAGTTTGAACTTGCCCAATTTTTGCTGGTTGTACATGTTGTAAAAAGTGGTGACTTCGTGCACAGCCATGGGCGCCATGCCCAGGTAGTCGGCCACCACTTTTTCGCTCTCAGGGCTGACCCAACCGAGCTCTTGTTGCACGATGGACAAGCAGGCCATGACGGCAGACTGCTTTTGATCGGCAGGAAATTTGGCCACTTCGCGTGCGAAGCGGGCTTTGGTCGCATCAGAGATCATCGGTCAATCTCTCCAAACACAATGTCCATGGTTCCAATAATGGCCACTGCGTCGGCCAACATGTGGCCACGGGCCATTTCATCAAGGGTCGCCAGATGGGCATAGCCCGGGGCACGGATTTTCAAGCGGTAAGGTTTGTTGGCACCGTCGCTGACGAGGTAGATACCAAACTCACCTTTAGGGTGCTCAACGGCCGCATAGGCTTGGCCTTCGGGCACGCGGAAACCTTCTGTGAAAAGTTTGAAGTGGTGAATCAAACCTTCCATGTTGGTCTTCATGGACTCACGTGATGGCGGTGCCACCTTGTGGTTGTCGGTAATGACGGGGCCTGGGTTGACGCGCAACCACTTGATACATTGCTGAATGATGCTGTTGGATTCGCGCATTTCTTGCATGCGAACCAAGTAGCGGTCGTAGCTGTCGCCTGTTTTGCCCACAGGCACATCAAACTCAACTTTGTCATAGGCATCGTAGGGCTGCGTTTTACGCAAATCCCAAGCAATGCCCGAGCCGCGCAACATCGGACCTGTCATGCCCAAGTTCAGAGCGCGCTCTGGGGACACAACACCAATGCCAACGGTACGCTGCTTCCAAATGCGGTTGTCGGTGAGCAATGTCTCGTACTCGTCGATGCACTTGGGGAAACGGTTGGTGAAATCTTCAATGAAGTCGAGCAATGAACCTTGGCGATTCACATTCAATTCGGCAATGGCTTTGGCATTGCGAATTTTGTTGACTTGGTATTGCGCCATAGTGTCTGGCAAGTCGCGGTACACACCACCTGGACGGAAGTACGCCGCGTGCATGCGCGCACCAGAGACCGCCTCGTACATGTCGAACAAGTCTTCACGTTCACGGAATGCGTAAATCAAAACGGTAGAGCTGCCGCAATCGTTGGCGTGCGAACCCAACCACATGAGGTGGTTGAGCAAGCGCGTAATTTCGGAGAACATCACACGGATGTACTGCGCGCGTTCGGGCACTTCAATGCCCAACAATTTTTCAATGGCCAAGCAGTACGCATGCTCGTTGGACATCATGGACACATAGTCCAAGCGGTCCATGTAGGGCAAGGACTGAATGTAGGTTTTGCTTTCGGCCAACTTTTCAGTAGCACGGTGCAACAAGCCAATGTGCGGATCAGCACGCTGTACGACCTCACCATCCATCTCAAGCACCAAACGCAAAACGCCGTGTGCCGCAGGGTGCTGCGGGCCAAAGTTCAAGGTGTAGTTTTTAATTTCTGCCATGTTGATTCACACGAGCGCCAAGCGCTCAGTGCAGACCTCCGTATTTCTCTTCGCGAATGATGCGCGGTGTGATTTCGCGAGGCTCGATCGAAACGGGCTCGTACACAACACGTGCACGCTCTGCGTCGTAACGCATTTCGACATGACCTGAGACAGGAAAGTCTTTGCGAAAAGGATGGCCGATGAAGCCGTAGTCGGTGAGAATGCGGCGCAAATCGATGTGGCCATCGAACACAATGCCGTACAAGTCGAAGGCTTCACGCTCGTACCAGTTGGCAGCGTTCCACAGGTGCATGACCGAATCAACCAAGGGCAAGTCATCTTCTGGGCAACGCACCATGACACGCACACGCTGGTTCAGGGAGACGGACAGCAAGTGCACCACCACACCAAAACGAGGACCCTCATCCCCTACTTCGCGGTAGGTGGAATAGTCCATGCCGCACAGGTCCATGAGTTGTTCAAATTGGCACAAAGGCGCATCGCGCAATGTTTGCATGACCGCAAGGTAATTGGCGGCGCTCACATGCACTGTGACCTCGCCCAAAGCCAAATCGACATGCTCGACTTGCTCGCCCAAGACTTGCGTCAAATTTTGTTGAAGTTGTTCGGGATGAATTGAAAAAGTCATGGTGCTTCTTTCAAACCCGCGCAATGGTTTGCGTGCGGCGAATCTTTTGCTGCAACTGGATGATGCCGTAGATCAGGGCTTCCGCAGTAGGTGGGCAGCCTGGTACATAAACGTCCACAGGCACAATGCGATCGCATCCGCGAACCACTGAATAGCTGTAGTGGTAGTAGCCACCGCCGTTGGCGCAAGAGCCCATGGAGATGACCCAACGGGGCTCGGACATTTGGTCGTAAACCTTGCGCAAAGCAGGTGCCATTTTGTTGGTGAGCGTGCCTGCCACAATCATCAAATCACTTTGACGAGGACTGGCACGGAACACTTCAGCACCAAAGCGCGCCAAGTCGTAGCGTGCCGTGGCAGCGTGCATCATTTCAACCGCGCAACATGCCAAGCCAAAAGTCATGGGCCACAAAGAACCCGTCTTGGCCCAGTTCACCACAGAGTCATAGCTCGTGGTGATGAAGCCTTCTTTCATCACGCCTTCAATCATTGTTCACATCCTTGTTGAAGCACAAAGTCAAACGGGATCATTCCCAATCCAGGGCGCCTTTTTTCCACTCGTAGACAAAGCCCACAACCAGAATGGCGAGAAAAATTACGACAGCGACAAAGCCTGCCACACCCACTTCCTTCAAGGCCACGGCCCAAGGAAACAAGAAAGCAATTTCGAGGTCAAACAAAATGAACAAGATCGCCACCAAGTAGTAGCGAACGTCAAATTTCATGCGGGCGTCTTCGAAGGCTTCAAAGCCGCATTCGTAAGGGGAGTTTTTGGCAGCGTCTGGACGGTTGGGGCCTAAGATGTACCCCAAGACCTGAGGCAGTACGCCGACGGCGACTCCCACCAAGATGAACAACAAGATGGGGAGATACTGGTCAAGGTTGGTCATGGACTTCTACTCACTTGTGAAACGCTGGGTGATCACACCCAGCGACTCTCTGTGTTGGTGCCGTCGGCGAGACTCGAACTCGCACAGCTTTCGCCACTACCCCCTCAAGATAGCGTGTCTACCAATTTCACCACGACGGCGGTTATTTTTGCTCTGATGGCGTGAGGCACCTACAAGTAGGTTTTGGCTCTCAGAACAACTCGTAGTTTACCCCTAAACAGGGTTCATCTTTCGGGGTAAACGCCGAAATTTATGACGCGCATCAAGAAGACCACAAGTGCGCAAAAACCAAGAGATTTCTTACTTCGAACTTGCAGGTGCAGGTGCACCGGAAGTTACTGGTGCGTTACCTGGAATTTGTGACGCTGTGCTGTTGTCTACAGGTGCTGCGGGAGCCACGACTGCGGCGCCTTCCAACACACTGCCAGACGCTGCGGGGCGAAGGTTACCAAAGTAGGCCAACATCAGTGTGCTTGTGAAAAACACAGCGGCCAAAACAGCCGTGGTGCGTGACAAGAAATTGGCACCACCCGATGCACCAAACAAGCTGCCAGAACTGCCGCTGCCAAACGCGGCACCCATGTCGGCACCTTTGCCATGTTGCACCAAAATCAAACCAATCATGGCCAAGGCCGACAACATCTGTACAGCCAAAATTACGGTGATCATTGCATTCATGCTTTGCTCCAAATCTAAATGTCTACTGTCGTACGTTCAAGAGGGCTTAAGCACTCACTGAACCTGCGGCCATGATGGCCAAAAAGTCGGGCGCCTTGAGGGCGGCACCGCCAATCAAGCCACCGTCAATGTCGGGTTGTGCCAGCAACTGTGCGGCATTGGCGGCATTCATGCTGCCGCCATACAAAATAGAAATACGGTCTGAATGTGACGTTGCCGCTTTCAGTTGCGCACGCAACACGGCGTGAACCTCTTGCGCTTGTTCAGGCGATGCCGTTCGACCCGTTCCGATGGCCCACACGGGCTCATAAGCCACCACGATTTCACTGATGCAATGACCGTTGGTGTGAATGACGGCAGCCAATTGGCGCTTCACCACTTCTTCGGTTTTGCCAGCTTCGCGATCCGCCAAAGTTTCTCCCACGCACACAATGGGCGTGATGCCAGCCGACAAAGCGCGCTGCGCTTTGAGGGCCACCGTGGCATCCGACTCTGCGTGGTATTGACGGCGCTCCGAATGACCCACGATGGCATAGCGCACCGAAAAATCATTCAACATGCCAGCAGAGATTTCGCCGGTAAAGGCACCCACCTCTTGCGCTGACACATCTTGCGCGCCCAAGGCGACGAGGGTTTGACCCGAAAGAATGGTTTGCACCTGCGCCAAATAAGCAGCAGGCACACACACAGCAGCTTGGCAATTCATGCCTTTGCTGCCATCAAGCACTGCTTGCAACAAAGAAGCGTTGGCAGCCAAACTGCCATTCATCTTCCAGTTGCCTGCAATGAGCTTTTTCTTCATGGTCTTCCCCTCTTCTGCCTTGGTGTTTGATCACTCAGACTGCGCAGGCGCAGCAGGACGATCGATCAAGGCTTTCATGGACAATTTCACGCGGCCTTTTTCGTCGGTCTCGAGCACTTTGACTTTAACGATCTGACCTTCTTGCAAATAGTCAGACACTTTTTCAACGCGCTCGTGGGCGATTTGGCTGATGTGCAACAAGCCATCTTTGCCTGGCAACAAATTGATCAATGCACCGAAGTCCAACAACTTGGTGACGGGGCCTTCGTAGACTTTGCCGATTTCAACTTCAGCAGTGATCTGCTCAATGCGGCGTTTGGCTTCATCAGCCTTGGCGCCATCGGCAGCAGCGATGGTGATCGTGCCGTCTTCATTGATGTTGATCTGTGTACCGGTTTCTTCGGTCAACGCACGGATGGTGGCGCCGCCCTTGCCGATCACATCGCGAATTTTCTCGGGATTGATCTTCATGGTGAAGAGCTTGGGTGCGAAGTTGGACACTTCGGTTTTGGCTTCGCTCATGGCGTCTTGCATCTTGCCCAAGATGTGCATGCGCGCTTCTTTGGCTTGTGCCAAGGCCACTTGCATGATCTCTTTGGTAATGCCTTGGATTTTGATGTCCATCTGCAAAGCCGTCACGCCGTTGGTGGTACCGGCCACTTTAAAGTCCATGTCACCCAAATGATCTTCGTCGCCCAAGATGTCGGTCAACACAGCAAAGCGGTTGGCGTCTTTGATCAGGCCCATGGCAATACCTGCCACGTGCGCTTTCATGGGCACACCAGCGTCCATCAAGGACAAGCAGCCACCGCACACAGAAGCCATGGAAGAAGAACCATTGGACTCTGTAATTTCAGATACCACACGCATGGTGTAGGGGAACTCTTCTTTGGTAGGCAAAACAGCAGCCAAGGCACGCTTGGCCAAACGTCCATGACCAATTTCACGACGTTTTGTAGAACCCATGCGGCCCACTTCGCCAGTGGCAAAGGGAGGCATGTTGTAGTGCAACATGAAGCGGTCTTCGTACTCACCGGCCAATGCGTCAATGCGTTGTGCATCGCGCTCTGTACCCAAAGTGGCGATCACCAAGGCTTGTGTTTCGCCGCGTGTGAAAAGTGTAGAACCGTGAGTCCGTGGCAACACGGAGTTGCGGATTTCGATAGGACGCACGGTGCGTGTGTCTCGGCCGTCGATGCGGGGCTCGCCTGCCAAGATTTGACTGCGAACGATGTTGGCTTCGATGTCAAACAACATGCCTTCAACTTTGACGCTGTCGAACTCGACGCCTTCAGCCTTGAGGCCTTCCATGGTGGCGGCATAGGTTTCGCGGCAAGCTTGTGTGCGGCTTTGTTTGTTGCGAATTTGGTAAGCAGCGCGCAGTTTTTCTTCAGCGTGAGCTTTGACCTTGGCAATCAGGGTTTCGTCCTTGGCGGGCGCAGTCCAATCCCAAGCTGGTTTGCCAGCATCGCGCACCAATTCGTGAATGGCGTTGATCGCAATGTTGCCTTGCTCATGGCCAAACACCACAGCGCCCAACATGATCTCTTCAGACAATTGTTGCGCTTCAGATTCCACCATCAACACGGCAGCTTCAGTACCGGCAACGACCAAGTCCATCTGGCTGTCTTTGCGTTGTGTTTGACCAGGGTTCAACACGTATTCGCCGTTGATGTAACCCACGCGCGCAGCGCCGATGGGGCCATTGAATGGCACGCCAGAAATTGACAATGCAGCGCTCACAGCGATCAAAGCTGCAATGTCGGCATCGACTTCAGGGTTCAAAGAAACGGTGTGCACCACAACGTGCACGTCGTTGTAGAAACCTTCTGGAAACAGAGGGCGAATAGGACGGTCGATCAAACGGCTGGTGAGGGTCTCCAACTCGCTGGGCTTGGCTTCTCGCTTGAAGAAGCTGCCAGGAATCTTGCCGGCTGCGTATGCTTTCTCAATGTAGTCCACGGTCAAGGGGAAAAAATCTTGACCGGCTTTCGAATTTTTGGAAGCCACCACTGTGGCCAAAACCACGGTGTCTTCAATGTTGACCAGCACAGCGCCGGAAGCTTGGCGAGCAATTTCGCCGGTTTCCATGATGACCTTGTGTTGGCCCCATTGGAAGGTTTTTGTCACTTTGTTAAAAATGGACATGTTCAATAACTCCAGAAAATCACAGTGCAAACGGCTGCACTGAAAAGCCTAGATATTTGCAGTCTGAACTCGATGCCATTCCATGAATGATCTGCTTTGAAACACAGATGATTGATGGAATGACACAGCGCGGGTTCGGTCTGAAAACGTCTTTTTAGAAAATTAAAGTAGAAAGCGCCTGAGCTAGCGGGCTAACTCAGGCGCTTGTCATCTTTCGATACGCTTATTTGCGCAGGCCAAGTTTGGCGATCAGAGCAACATAGCGGTCAGCGTCTTTGGACTTCAAGTAGTCCAACAATTTACGACGACGGCTCACCATGCGCAACAAACCGCGGCGACCGTGGTGGTCTTTGGCGTGTGTTTTGAAGTGAGGTGTCAACTCGTTGATGCGAGCTGTCAGCAAAGCCACTTGGACTTCGGGGCTACCAGTGTCATTGGCAGCGCGGGCATTGGCCTTAACGACCTCTGCCTTGATGGAGGATGCAATCATTTTTCTTCCTTGTTTTCGTTAGGCATTCACATTGCTAGGCAACATGAACAACAAAACGAGGTTTTATAACTTGCGCAAGCGGTTTGGAATCAACTGCTGCGTGCGATCTTGGCCTTGCAAATCCCCAAAGGGGTCTGCTTGGCAAAGCCTCGGAATTATAACCATAGCCACCTGCCTAAACCACCCCCTCCGGCCATACTGGCTTTAAATACAGGTATCAATGCTGATTTTCAGCCCAAAATGGCGTCTTATGGACAAAATCAGAATCGACAAATGGCTGTGGGCTGCCCGGTTTTACAAGACGCGTTCCCTGGCCACAGACGAAATTGGCAAGGGCCGAGTCGAAATCAATGGCCAAACGGCCAAAGCCTCCCGCGAGGTCAAAGTTGGCGACATCGTCAGCACTCGACAAGGCGACATCACCCGAACACTCAGGGTTCTCGGCCTCAGCGACCAGCGGGGCCCCGCACCCATGGCCCAAACTTTGTACGAGGAAACGCCTGAAAGCATTGCCCTCAGAGAAAAAACCAGCATTCAAAGGCGCTTGGCCCGCGAGCCCGCACTGAGCATCGAGCAAGGCCGCCCCACCAAGCGCAATCGCCGAGAATTGGAAAAAGCCAAGGGCGTGGGCTGGAACGACCGCTGGAGCGCTTCGGTCGATTTCGATTGAAAGCGATGCTTCGTGGCTCCAAGTGACGCCTAAGTGCCAGTTTGAGAAGTTAACAGGGGTTTTCACCCTCCCCCAGCCTTCGCCTCCCCCCTACAGTGTGGTCACCCTTTAACCCGTAGGAGACCCTCAATGAAGTTTTCTGGCACCGCAGCCCCAAGCACGCGCCGACTCAGCCTGCGCATTTTGTACGCTTTGAGCTTGGCAGCCCCTCTTGGCCTTGGTCTATTGAGCAGCACCTCAGCCTCTGCACAAGCCTATCCCAACCGGCCGATTCGCTTGGTGGTGACATTCCCAACGGGTGGCGCACCCGACATTTTGGCGCGCCTGTTCAGCGAAAAAGCGCAACTGGGACAGCCCGTGGTGATCGACAACAAACCTGGCGCAGGCGGCAACATTGGTAGCGACATCGTGGCCAAATCTGCTGGCGACGGCTACACCCTTGTGATGGGCACTGTAGGTACGCATTCGATCAATGGCTCCCTTTACGAAAAGATGCCCTACGACATGGTGAAAAACTTTTCACCCATTTCCTTGATTGCGTCTGCCCCCAATTTGCTGGTGGTCAACAACGACCTGCCTGTTAAAACTGTGAACGAGCTGATTGCCTACATGAAGGCCAATCCGAACAAGCTGTCGTTTGGCTCGCCTGGCATTGGTACCTCGGTGCACATGTCTGGCGAATTGTTCAAGTCCATGACTGGCACCAGCATGACGCACGTGCCCTACAAAGGCCGCCAATTTTTCTTGCCCGATTTGTTGGGTGGCAGCATTCAGTTGGTGTTTGACAACATGCCATCGGCCTTGCCCATGGCCAAAGAAGGCAAGATCCGCGCAATTGCGCAAACCACAGCCAAGCGCTCGCCTGCAGCACCAGACGTTCCCACGGTTGCAGAGTCATTGCCTGGCTTTGAAGCCACCACTTGGTTTGCCATGTTTGCACCCGCCAATACGCCCAAACCCATCATCGACAAATTGAATGCCGAGGTGGTTCGCGTCTTTAAATTGCCAGAAGTGACTGAGCGTTTAAAAACATTGGGACTTGACCCTGTGTTGTCGACACCCGATGAACTGGGCAAATACCAAGCCAGTGAAATCGTGAAGTGGACCAAAGTGGTCAAAGAGTCAGGTGCCAAGGCTGAATAAAAACGCCGCAAGCATTCACGAAATTTTGATCTTGATACTGTCCACCTGAATTTTTACTTCCTCTATTTTTGGAACATCAAATGACCTTTGAATTGAATCGACGCGACGTCCTCCAAGCAGGCTTGGCGGGTGCTGTCACCATTGCCATGCCGGCCATGGCGCAAAGCAACTTTCCATCTAAACCCATCAAATTGATTTGCCCTTGGCCAGCTGGTGGCTCTACCGATGGTGTAATGCGCGCCTTGGCTGAAAGCGCCACGCGCATCTTAGGCAGCCCTGTGGTGATTGAAAACAAAGCTGGCGCCAGCGGCATGTTGGGCCCCAATGAATTGGTCAATGCCAAGCCCGATGGCTACACCCTGTCTCAATTGACCATTGGTATTTTGCGTTTGCCGCACATGCAAAAAATGCAATTCAATCCCATGCAAGATTTCACCTACATCGCCTGTCTGACTGGCTACACCTTTGGCATTGTGGTGCGCTCCGACTCGCCCATCAAGTCCATCAAAGATTTGGTGGACTATGCCAAAGCCAATCCCGGCAAATTTACCTTCGGCTCTACAGGCAACGGCACCACACCGCATTTGGCAGTTGAAGAATTCGCCATGAAAGCCGGTATCCAGCTTCAGCACATTCCCTTCAAAGGCAATGCAGATGGCATGGCCGCACTCTTGGGTGGCCATGTCATGTCACACAGCGATGCCACAGGTTGGGCACCGCACGTTGACGCAGGCACCTGTAGATTGCTGGCCACCTATGGCAGCAAGCGAACCAAGCGTTGGCCCAATGTGCCCACACTCAATGAATTGGGCTACGACACAGTGTCCGATTCACCCTTCGGTATTGGCGGCCCCAAAGGCATGGACCCAGCCATCACACGCAAATTGCAAGATGCGTTCAAGAAAACTTTGGAAGACCCACAAGTCTTGGCCACCTTCGAAAAATTTGACCAATCGGTGATTTACATGAACACCGAGGAATACACCAAGTTTGCGCGTGACAACTACCAAAAAGAAAAAGTCATCATTGAAAAACTCGGATTGGCCAAGCAAGGCTAAAACGAAAAAAGCCCAGTCAAAACTGGGCTTTTTACATGGGCATTTGTTTTGTTTCAGAATGCGGGGCGGCTCATTTTGCAACTGCTCGGCATCGCCACTTCGGCTGCTTTGAATTGCTTCACTGTTTTGAATCCGTAGCCTGAGCCTTCCACATCAAAGGGCACGTCTGTGCCGCCCTGTTTGGCCATCACACCCACCACCAAGGGTTGCTGAAACTGATGATCTTGTGCACGCATTTTGCCGCTCCGCCCGGCCATGCTGACTTCCGCATTTTCAAGTTGCAAGGCCACCGCCAAGGGCTCGGCCGAGCCTGCCTTTTCAATCGACTGCGCCAAGGCTTCCACCATCAACTGCATGCGCAAATGCACATAGTCTTCAGAAGGCTTGTCAAAGCGTTGTTTGAAGGCTTGATAAAACTTGACGCTTTCCGCGCCTGCCACGTTGGGCATCCACTCGGCCACCGCCAAAACTTTGCCAACACCCGCCTCACCCATGGCAGCCGGCGCACCTAGGGCATTGCCATAGAAGGTGTAAAACTTACCTTCAAAGCCCACTTCTTTGGCAGCCTTCACCAACAATGTCAGATCATTGCCCCAATTGCCCGTGATCACAGCTTGCGCACCTGACGCTTTGATTTTGGACGCATAGGGTAAAAAGTCTTTCACACGCCCCATCGGATGCAACTCGTCACCGACGATTTGAACGTCGGGCCGCAATTGGGTCAGCTGTTGCTTGGCTTCACGCAGCACCGCTTGGCCAAAGCTGTAATCTTGTCCGATCAAATACACAGACTTGAGTTTGGTGTCTTGTTTTAGCACCTGCATCAGTGCGGTCATGCGCATGTCGGCATGTGCATCAAATCTGAAGTGCCAAAAATTGCACTTCTCTTGCGTCAGCGCAGGATCAACTGCTGAGTAATTTAAAAAGAGTACGCGTTTTTGCAAATCACGATCGTTGTGTTTCTGAATTGCATCAATCAACACAGCCGCGTTGGCAGACGAGTTGCCTTGAAATACATATTGGGCTCCTGCATCAATGGCGGCACGCAATGCAGTGATGGCTTCCTCGTTCTGGCCTTTGCTGTCATAGCGGTTCAAAACCAAAAGCCGTTTGCCTTCAGCAGTGTTCACACCTCCACGTGCATTCACGCGCTCCACCGCCCATACCAAATTGCGCAACACTGCTTCGCCTGTGTTTGCAAAGGGGCCACTCATGCCCTCAATCAATGCCAATTGGATGGGTGCCTTTTGCGCATGCGCAGTCATGCAAACGCCAAGCGCCAGACACGCAATGCTGCGCATCACCGAATGAAACAAGTGAATCAAAACTCAATCCTCAAAAAAATTAAATGCTGGATGCCACAATTTGCGAAAGAGGCCAGCGTGGTTTGACATCAAAGCTGTAGTCAAATTGCGGTGCTTGTTGTCCCGCTTGGACGCGCATGGCAGCGGCCATGGCAATCATGGCGCCGTTGTCGGTGCACAAATGAAGTTCGGGGTAGTGCACACGAACACCTGCTTTTTGACAGGCTTGGTTCAACTGCAGACGCAAGGAACGATTGGCCCCTACACCGCCAGCCACCACCAAACGGCGCATGCCCGTCGCTTTCAGTGCCGCCATGGATTTCTTCACCAGCACCTCCACAATGGCTGCTTCTGTGGATGCAGCCAAGTCCGCTTTGTGCGTCGTGCTGGCATCATGCAAGCTAGCGCCCAATTTGTTAGCCTGCGTCAGCACGGATGTTTTGAGTCCAGCAAACGAAAAATCAAAATCACCACTGTGCAGCAAAGGACGCGGCAATTTGAAGGCTTGTGGATTACCACCCTCCGCGCACTTGGACAATGCAGGGCCGCCTGGGTAGCCGAGTCCCATCAGCTTGGCCGATTTGTCAAAGGCCTCACCGGCCGCATCGTCCACTGTTTCACCCAAAATTTCGTAGGAGCCGACAGCTTCCACGCGCATCAATTGCGTGTGTCCACCCGACACCAACAAAGCCACAAAGGGAAATTCAGGGGGGTCCTCGCTTAAAAAAGGCGACAGCAAGTGGCCTTCCAAGTGGTGAACACCCAAAACGGGTTTATTCAATGCCGCACCCAATGCACATCCCACACCTGCCCCCACCAGCAATGCACCCGCCAAGCCGGGGCCGCGTGTGTAGGCGACCACATCCACCTGGTCCAATTCAACTTGCGCACCCTTCAACACGTCACGGGTTAAAGGAATCACCCGCTTAATGTGGTCACGGCTGGCCAACTCTGGCACCACCCCACCATAGGCTTGGTGCATGTCAATCTGGCTGAACAGCGCATGCGACAGCAGGCGTGGCACGCCAAAGGCTTGGGTTTCAACCAAAGCCACACCGGTTTCATCGCAAGAAGACTCAATTCCAAGAAAAAGCATAGGGGCAGAGTTTATGCGATGCCCTGAGGGCCAGGGTTTTTGAACCAGCATGCCCTTGGTTGGCGCATAAATTGCGTAAGCATTCAAAGTCAGCCCTGCCCACTCTGACTTTTCATAAGATCGATGATTCAAACTTCTAAGTCCAAGAAATCCAAACCACCAGAGGCCCTGCGCATCGTGGTGGTCGCGCCAGACTTGGAAGTCACAGATCCAGAAGACGACCATGCCCTGTCCCAAGCAAAACGCTCCCGCGCCTTGCGCATTGGTTTACTGGAAAACGGCTTCAACCTGATTGCATCCTTGCCGGCCGATGTCTTTTTGGCCGATCGAATTGCACAGCTGCAACCCGACTTGATCATCGTCGATGCAGAATCAGAGGCACGTGATGCACTTGAGCACGTTGTATTTGCCACGCGCGATGCGCGTCGTCCCATTGTCATGTTCACAGACGACAGTGACACCAGCCATGTGAAAGACGCCGTTGCGGTAGGCGTTTCTGCTTACATCGTGGATGGTTTGGCAAGTTCTCGCATCAAACCCATCTTGGATGTGGCCATGGCACGCTTTGAGTACGAAGAGCGCCTGCGTCAAGAACGAGACCAAGCCCGCAGTGATTTGCAGGACCGAACCTTGATAGACCGCGCCAAGGCACTTTTGATGAAGCACCAAGGCTGCACGGAAGAGCAAGCATTTTCGAAATTGAGAAAAGTGGCCATGGACAAAGGCCTTAAATTGGGAGAGGTGGCCCAACGCACCTTGGACATGGCAGATCTCCTGAAATCATAAAGTCGCGTCTCTTCAATGCAATTCAAGAACATGCTGTCTGCGCATTCTTTTGGTGCAAGGCGCTCAATTTAAAGTGCGCCAATCCCTAGCTTGGGGCAGACAAGGCCATCGAATCGAAGAATTTCAGATGGCACAGGTATTGCAAACGACTTGAAGCAAGAGCCCGCGAAGGCTCAGGACAAAGGCGTCCCCACCCGTTCAAACGATTGAACGTGGTGAGGACGCCTTTGTCGTTTCTGACTTTTTTTAACTTGTTTGAGGAGCCCTGCCATGTCCGATATTTTGGAGACCCCTATGAGCCGACGCAATGTCCTGCAAGCCGCTACAGCCGGCGCATTGACCATCGCCCCCGCCTTGCGCGCAGCTGTTTACGCGCAAGGCTCTGACAAACCCGAAAAAGAAGAGGTCAAGATTGGCTTCATTCCCCTCACAGATTGCGCCAGCGTCGTCATGGCCTCTGTTTTAGGCATCGACAAAAAATACGGCGTCAAAATCATTCCAACCAAAGAAGCCAGCTGGGCCGGAGTTCGAGACAAACTGGTCAATGGCGAATTGGATTTTGCCCACGTCTTGTATGGCCTGATTTATGGCGTGCATTTGGGCACATCCGGCCCCAAGAAAGACATGGCCATCTTGATGACCTTGAACCAAAACGGACAGGCCATCACTTTGTCGAAGAAGCTTTCTGATAAAGGTGCGGTGGACGCTGCCAGCTTGGCCAAGCTCATGGCCACTGACAAACGCGATTACACCTTTGCACAAACCTTTCCAACAGGGACCCACGCCATGTGGCTTTACTACTGGCTGGCCAGTGTGGGTGTCAACCCGTTGAAAGACGCCAAAGTCATCACGGTTCCACCACCCCAAATGGTGGCCAACATGCGGGTTGGCAACATGGACGGCTATTGTGTCGGCGAACCTTGGGGTCACCGCGCCATTGCAGATGGTATTGGCATCACAGCCACCACCACGCAAGACATCTGGCCCGATCACCCAGAAAAAGTTTTGGGCACAACCGCAGAATTCGCCAAGAAATATCCCAACACCGCACGCGCTGTGACTGCCGCCATTTTGGAAGCCAGCAAGTGGATTGACGCTGGTCTGCAAAACAAAATGAAGATGGCGGAAACCATTGCCGACAAAGCCTATGTCAACACCAGCGTCGACGTCATCAACCAACGCATTTTGGGACGCTATCAAAATGGTTTGGGCAAAACATGGGATGACAAAAATCACATGAAGTTTTATGCCGATGGCAACGCGACATTCCCCTACCTGTCAGATGGCATGTGGTTCTTGACCCAGCACAAGCGTTGGGGCTTGCTCAAAGATCACCCCGACTATTTGAATGTGGCCAAGCAAATCAATCACATCGACATCTACAAACAAGCGGCCACGGCCAGCAACACACCCGTTCCCAAAGATGCCATGCGCACCAGCAAGTTCATGGATGGCATGGTGTGGGACGGCAAAGATCCCAAGAAATACGCAGACAGCTTCAAAGTTAAAGCTTAAGGATTTCGAATGCCCACTTTCCATTTCAAAACCATTGTGCTCCGAGTGCTGCCACCCCTCTTGGGCATGGCATTTCTCGTCGGCATTTGGGGCTTGGTCTCATTCAGCAGCACCAACAATTTCCCCTCCCCCAAAGAAACCTTGGTGCAAGCCATCCAAGTTTTCAGCGATCCGTTTTACAGCAATGGCCCCAACGACCAGGGCGTGGGCTGGAATATTTTGAGTTCTCTCAAGCGGGTGGCCATGGGATTTGGTTTGGCTGCATTGGTGGGCATACCCTTTGGCTTTTTGATTGGTCGTTTCGAGTTTCTCTCCAACATGTTCAACCCCTTGATCAGCCTGCTGCGTCCTGTTTCACCGTTGGCTTGGTTGCCGATTGGCTTGTTGGTGTTCAAAGGCGCCAACCCTGCTGCCATTTGGACCATCTTCATTTGCTCCATTTGGCCCATGGTGATCAACACAGCGGTGGGTGTTCAACGCGTTCCGCAAGACTACATGAACGTAGCGCGTGTTTTGAATTTGTCTGAATGGAAAATTGTCAGCAAAATTTTGTTCCCTGCTGTCTTGCCTTACATGTTGACAGGCGTGCGATTAGCCGTGGGCACGGCATGGCTGGTCATTGTGGCCGCAGAGATGCTGACAGGCGGCGTGGGCATTGGCTTCTGGGTTTGGGATGAGTGGAACAACCTGAACGTTAAAAACATCATCATTGCGATCTTTGTGATTGGTTTGGTGGGATTGATATTGGAATATGCCTTGATCAAGTTGGCCACTGCATTCACTTTTGAAGAGGTGCGCTCATGAATTTGAATCTCTCATCCAAGTTCCTTGAAATTCAAGGTGTCGCGCAAACTTTCAAAACCAGCAAAGGCGATTTTCCTGCACTGCGTGACATCGACCTGACAGTCGCCAAAGGCGAGTTTGTGGCCTTGATTGGACACTCCGGCTGCGGCAAATCCACCTTGCTCAATTTGATTGCAGGCTTGACCACTCCCACGCAAGGCAATTTGATTTGTGCCAACCGTGAAATCTCGGGTCCTGGTCCTGAGCGCGCTGTGGTGTTTCAAAACCACTCTTTGCTGCCTTGGCTCACTTGTTTTGAAAATGTCTACTTGGGCGTCGAGCGCGTGTTTGGCAACAATGGCCGGGTCGATGGCAAAACCAAAGAAAATGTGGCGCAACTGAAAGCACGAACCGACGCCGCCCTTGACATGGTGGGCTTATCGCATGCCTCACAAAAACGTCCTGGTGAGATCTCTGGCGGCATGAAGCAACGTGTGGGCATTGCCCGTGCCTTGGCCATGGAGCCTCAAGTTCTCTTAATGGACGAACCCTTTGGCGCACTGGACGCACTCACACGCGCCAAACTACAAGACGAACTTCTGGCCATTGTGGCCAACACACAAAGTACGGTGGTCATGGTGACACACGATGTCGATGAGGCTGTGCTGCTGTCCGACAAGATTGTGATGATGACCAATGGCCCTGCGGCCACCATCGGTGAAATCTTGCAGGTTGACTTGCCGCGTCCCCGCTCACGCGTTGAACTGGCTGACGATCCACGTTATCTGGGTTACCGCAAAGCCGTGATTGATTTCCTCTATACAAGACAAGCACACGTGGAGAAAGCATGAGCAAAATGAAATTGGTCATGGTGGGCAACGGCATGGCTGGCGTCCGCACCTTGGAAGAACTTCTCAAACTCGCGCCTGATTTGTTTGACATCACGGTCTTTGGCAGTGAGGTTCACCCCAACTACAACCGAATTTTGTTGTCCCCCGTTTTGGCGGGCGAACAAACACTGGATGAAATCATTCTGAACCCACTCACGTGGTACCAAGAGAATGGCATTGAACTGCACACCGGTTGCACGGTCACGCAAGTTGACCGGGTGAAGCGTGAAGTCCATGCCCAGAACCTGGATGGCAGCACGGTGGTCAAACCCTACGACCGCTTGCTCTTGGCCACTGGCTCCAACCCCTTCATGCTGCCCATTCCTGGCAAAGACTTGAAAGGTGTTCTGGCATACCGCGACATCGCCGATACCCAAGCCATGATTGATGCCGCCAAGCAGTACAAAGAGGCGGTGGTGATTGGCGGTGGCTTGTTAGGCCTTGAAGCAGCCAATGGCCTCATGAAGCGTGGCATGCAAGTGACGGTGGTGCATGGCGCTGAATGGCTGATGGAGCGTCAGCTCGACAAAGTGGCTGGCGGCTTGCTTCAAGAGTCGCTGGAAGAGCGTGGCATGAAGTTCTTAATGCGCGCCCAAACGCAAGAACTCAAATCGGATCCAGACGGCCGCGTCAGTGCCGTTTGTTTCAAAGATGGCTCGCACGTCAATGCGCAATTGGTGGTGATGGCGGTCGGCATCCGGCCCAACACAGCACTGGCTGAGAGCATGCGCCTGCATTGCGATCGCGGCATTGTGGTCAGCGACACACTCCAAACCATCACAGACCCCCGCATCTACGCTGTGGGCGAATGTGCCAGCCACCGCGGCATTGCCTACGGCTTGGTGGCACCGCTGTTCGAACAAGGCAAAGTATTGGCCACCCATTTGGCACAAATGGGGATTGGCCGCTACACCGGCTCTCTGACTTCCACCAAACTCAAAGTCACTGGCATTGATTTATTCTCGGCTGGCGACTTCATGGGCAACAACGGCGCCGCCACACCCGGCTTGGCCGACGACACAGAGGAAATCATCCTCAGCGACCCGCATGAGGGCGTGTACAAAAAATTGGTCATCCGCAACGATCAATTGGTGGGGGCATGTTTGTTTGGCGACACCGTCGATGGCAGCTGGTATTTCAAGCTGTTGCGAGAAGGCCGCAGTGTGGCTGACATTCGAGACAGACTGATGTTTGGCGAGTCCAACATTGGCGATGTGGGCCACGAAGGTCATAGCAAAGCGGCCAGCATGCCCGATGAAGCTGAGGTGTGCGGTTGCAATGGCGTGTCCAAAGGCAGCATCTGCAAAGCCATCCGCGAGAAAGGCTTGTTCACTTTGGACGAAGTGCGCAAACAAACCAAGGCCAGCGCGTCTTGCGGCTCCTGCACGGGTTTGGTAGAGCAAATTTTGATGTTCACGGCGGGCGGTGACTACTCGGCCACACCCAAGAAAAAAGCGGTGTGCGCTTGTACAGACCACAGTCATCAAGAAGTTCGTGATGCCATTCGCGATGAGAAGCTACTGACGCAATCGGCTGTTTTCAAATTCTTAAATTGGCGCACTGAAGATGGCTGCCCCACTTGCAGACCCGCCATCAATTACTACCGCTTGAGCAGTTGGCCCAAGGAAGCGCAAGACGATACGCAAAGCCGTTACATCAACGAACGCAGCCATGCCAACATTCAAAAAGATGGCACCTACAGCGTCATCCCTCGCATGTGGGGCGGTGAAACCACAGCCGATGAACTGCGCCGCATTGCCGACGTGGTCGACAAGTACAAGATTCCCACCGTTAAAGTCACGGGCGGCCAACGCATCGACTTGCTGGGCGTGAAGAAGGAAGACTTGGTCAACGTATGGAAAGACATCGGCATGCCCTCCGGTCATGCCTATGCCAAAGCGCTGCGGACCGTCAAAACCTGCGTGGGCAGCGAGTGGTGCCGTATGGGCACGCAAGACAGCACCCAAATGGGCAAGGACCTGGAGCGTGCCATGTGGCGCATGTATGCACCGCACAAAGTCAAGTTTGCAGTGTCGGGTTGCCCTCGCAATTGTGCAGAAGCGGGGATCAAGGACGTCGGCATCATTGGTGTGGAAAGCGGCTGGGAGATGTACATCGCAGGCAATGGCGGCATCAAAACCGAAGTCGCTCAGTTTTTCACCAAAGTCAAAACCGCTGAAGAGGTGATGGAGTACACAGGCGCCTTCATGCAACTCTACCGTGAAGAGGGCTGGTATTTGGAGCGCACCGTGCACTACGTGAACCGCGTCGGCATGGACTATGTCAAGAAGAAAATTTTAGAAGACGAAGCTGGCCGCAAAGCACTTTGGGCCAAGCTGCAATTTGCCCTGGAAGGTGAACCCGATCCTTGGTTTGAGTTCGACAAAGCGGGTGTGGACACGCGCCAATTCAACGCCTTGAGCGTTTAGGAGACCGACCATGACGCAATGGAAAATTGTTTGCCAAGTCCAAGACATTCCTGTTTTGGGGGCGCGACGTGTGGCCCGTCAAAAAGGCGCCGAGATCGCTATTTTTCGAACACAAGCTGACAAGGTGTTTGCCCTGCTCGACAAATGTCCGCACAAAGGTGGTCCCTTGAGCCAAGGCATTGTGTATGGTGAAAGCGTGGCCTGCCCACTGCACAATTGGCAAATCAAATTGGCAGATGGCCAAGCGCAAGCACCCGACATAGGCTGCACCACCAAGTTTTCAGTGCTGGTTGAAAACGGCAATGTGTCGCTTGATTTTGACGAAGTCAACACACTGGCCATTGAAGCTTAATTGAAACTGCCTTGATGAGTTCAATGCACACGCAAGCACCCAAGAAAACTCGCTCAACCTGCCCCTACTGTGGTGTAGGTTGTGGCGTGATCATTGAAACGCAAGGTCAGCACATCACGGGTGTTCGGGGCGACCCCGAGCACCCCGCCAACTTTGGCAGACTGTGCAGCAAGGGTTCGACCTTGCACCTCTCGGCCAAAGCGGAGGTAACACAGCAAACCAGGCTGCTGGTACCGCAGGCCCGAGCCAAGCGCACGGAGGCCTTCACCCACACCACTTGGGACTCAGCGCTGCAACAGGCGAGCAACAAAATAGCCCAAGTGGTTTCAGACCATGGACCTGATGCCGTTGGCTTTTATGTGTCGGGTCAATTGCTCACCGAAGACTATTACGTTTTCAACAAACTGGTCAAAGGTCTGATCGGCACCAACAACATCGACACCAATTCGCGACTGTGCATGAGCAGTGCCGTGGCAGGTTACAAAATCACCTTGGGTGCTGACGCCCCACCCGCCTGTTATGAGGACATCGCTGCCACCGAGTGTTTGTTCATCGCTGGCAGCAATGCGGCCTATGCGCATCCCATTTTGTTCAGACGCATTGAAGATGCGCGCGCCAAGAACCCAGCCCTCAAAATCATTGTGGCCGACCCCCGCAAAACAGACACCGCCAGTGCAGCCGATTTGCATTTGCCATTGAAGTCTGGCACCGATGTCATGCTGTTTCACGGCATGCTCAGGGTCATGTTGTTGAATGGCTGGACCGATACCCCTTACATTCAACAACACACCGAGGGCTTCGATGAATTGGTTGCCAAGGTGATGCTGTGCACTCCCGACAAAGTCCAAGACATTTGCGGCATTTCACCCGCCCAATTGCACCAAGCAGCTGAGTGGTTTGCCACATCCAAAGCCACCCTCAGTTTGTATTGCCAAGGCTTGAACCAGTCCAGCAGCGGAACGGCCAAAAATGCTTCTCTGGTGCACTTGCATTTGGCCACGGGTCACATTGGCAAACCAGGCGCGGGGCCTTTCTCATTAACGGGCCAACCCAATGCCATGGGTGGCCGTGAAGTGGGCGGCTTGGCCAACTTGCTCAGCGCACACCGAGACCTTGGCAATCCAACCCACCGCGCAGAGGTTGCCAAACTATGGGGCTTGGACGATGTGCCTGCTCAACCCGGCAAAACCGCAGTAGAAATGTTTCAAGCTGCAGCAGACGGCCACATCAAAGTCTTGTGGATTGCCTGCACCAACCCCGCGCAATCCATGCCCGACCAACGCACCGTCCGTGCAGCATTGGAACGCGCAGAGTTGGTGATCGTGCAGGAGGCATTTGCCACGGCAGAAACTTGTGCGTTTGCAGACCTGTTGTTGCCCGCCACCACTTGGGGCGAAAAAGAAGGCACCGTCACCAACAGCGAGCGGCGCATCACCCGCGTGCGGGCTGCTGTGCCGCCTTCTGGTCAAGCGCAGCACGACTGGCAAATTGCATTGGCCTTGGCAGAACGATTGGGTCAACAGGACGTCTTCAAACTGCGCGCGCAGCAAATGAATTTAGCCTACGTCACCCCAGAAGCCATATGGAATGAGCACCGTGAGAGCACACGCGGCCGCGATTTGGACATCACCGGATTAAGTTACACGCAATTGGAACGTCAACCAGAACAATGGCCCTTGCCGGAAGGGGCCACCACTGGCGCCAAACGGCTTTATGAGGATGGTCAATTTCCCACAGCCAACGGCAAAGCCAAGTTCGTGGCGCTGGACTATGTGCCTGTTGCAGAGCCCTGTGAATCGCGCTTTCCATTTTCATTCAACACCGGCAGACTGCGCGACCAGTGGCACGGCATGACGCGCACCGGCACCATTGCCAAACTGTTTGGCCATGTGCCAGAGCCCAGTGTTCAGTTGCACCCCCAAGACATGCTGTCTTTGAATGTGAAAGACGGTGATTTGGTCCACATCACCAGCAAGCGCGGCTCGATTGTGGCGCCAGCGCAAACCTCTCACGAATTGGCACCGCAACAAGCGTTCATGGCCATGCACTGGGGCCCTGGTTTCATCAGTGGTCGAGACCACCAAAACAAGGCACTGGCGGGTGTGAACGCCATCACCACTTCGGCATTTTGTCCCAGCTCCAAACAACCCGAACTGAAACACGCTGCAGTCAAGATTCTCAAGGCCGAGCTGCCTTGGAAATTGTTGGCCATGGCCTGGCTGCCCACTGACCAAGCCTTGACCATTTTGCAAAGTTTGCGGCAGCAAATGGTTCACTTTGAATTTGCAAGTTGCGTTCCCTTTGCAGAAGAATTGCCAACATCCTCCTCATCTGCCCCACCTCGCCAAGGCGTCCTTTTCCGCGCGGCCAGCTCTGAGGCGCCGGACATGCAATGGGTCCACACCCTTGAAGCTTTGTTGCAAATGGATGCGCAGTCTGGCTTGCGTTACGCCGACCCCAAGCGCAGCCACCTGCGCAGCATCCAACTGGACAGAAGCAAAGCGATGCCCCAGCTTCAAGCTTTTGTCATGGCGGGCGACACATCGGCTGAAGCATGGCTCAAAACCTTGTTGCAAACGCAACAAAGCATTGAAAGCTATGGTCGCCGTTTGCTCATGACTGGCCAAAAGCCGCCGGTGGCTTTGAAGGAAGCCGGTCAAACCATTTGCACATGCGTGGGCGTCAAGGATGTGGCCATTGCCGATTGGTTGCAGGCCAACCCAGGGCAAAAAGCGGCTCAATTGACAGGTCTGCAAAACAACTTGAAGTGCGGCACTCAATGCGGCTCTTGTATGCCACAGTTGAAGCGCATCATTGCCCTCCAAAGCACTGATAAGCCCAAAGAAGACACAGCTTCATTGGCCATATAGCCCGAAGTTATCTGAGCTTTGCGACAATACACCTATGGGCATTGGAAAATACATCAAAGAAATTGGCCGCGGCAAAGACGGTGCGCGTGCGCTGTCGCGTGAACAAGCCGCCGATTTGCTGGACCAAATTTTGGACGGGCAGGTCACCGACCTAGAGATTGGTGCTTTCTGTTTGGCCATGCGCATCAAAGGCGAAACCCCCGAAGAAATGGCCGGCTTTCTGGATGCTTTGCATGCTCGCATGAATGCCTTGCCAGAGGATGCATCACAAGCCACCGTGGTCATTCCTTGCTATAACGGCGCCCGCAAATTACCCGCCTTAGCGCCTCTACTGGCCCTGTTGCTTGTGCAGCAGGGTGTGCGCGTCTGTGTCCATGGCACCGCCACCGAAAGCGGACGCACCACGTCTTTTGATGTGTTCACTGCCATGGGCTACACGCCGCTTCAAGACATCCACAAATCCGGAGCTGGCTTGAATTTAGTGCCCACTGAAGTGCTCAGCCCTGCCTTGAAAAAACTCCTGGACGTGCGCCGTGTGGTGAATTTGCGAAACCCAGCACACAGTTTGGTCAAACTCATGAACCCTTGCAAAGGTCCTGCCCTGATCCTTAGCAGCTACACGCACCCAGAGTACGCAGTCTCTATGGCGCAAACTTTTCAGCTGACACAGGCCAATGCCTTTTTGATACGAGGTACCGAAGGCGAGCCCGTGGCCGATGCTCGCCGTACGCCGCAAATGGATGTCTTCCACAAAGGCCTCACGCAAACCGTTCAAGCTGCTCAAGCAGGTGCGCTGCAAAGTCTGCCTGAATTGCCCGCCGCCTCGGCCCAAGCCACAGCCACTTACATTCAAGAAGTCTTGCAGCACCAGCGTGAAGTACCCGCGCCGATTGCACTTCAAGTTCAACACATTTTGCAGGCCTTGAAATCTCTATGAGCCACAACGATTCCTCTTTCACTGACAAAACACGCATCCACCAAGGTACATGCACACTGGTCGGCGCTGGCCCTGGTGACCCCGAATTGCTCACCCTCAAGGCGGTCAAGGCCATTCAAGCTGCCACCGTGTTGTTGGTCGATGATTTGGTCAACGAAGAGGTTTTAAAGCACGCCTCAAGCGAGGCGCGCATTGTCTATGTGGGCAAACGCGGCGGCTGCAAAAGCACGCCCCAAGCCTTCATCGAAAAGCTGATGATCAATGCTGTGCATGAAGGTGAAACGGTGGTGCGCTTAAAAGGTGGCGATCCCTTCATCTTTGGACGAGGTGGTGAGGAAGTTGAGCATCTTCGGCAAGTTGGCATCGAAGTGACTGTCATCAATGGCATCACATCGGGCTTGGCAGCTATCACCAGTTTGGGCGCGCCCCTCACACACCGTGAGCATGCGCATGGCGTGGTGTTTGTCACAGGCCATGCCAAACCCGGCGACAAAGGCACCGACTGGCGGCAACTGGCCGCCACGGCACGCGATGCCAAACTCACGCTGGTCATTTACATGGGCGTGAGTGGTTCAGAAAATATTCAAAACGAATTGCTCACAGGCCTGCCTACAGACACACCTGTGGCCATCATTGAGAACGCCTCTTTGACCCATCAACGTCAAGCACTGACGCAACTTGGCCAGCTCACGCAAACCTTGAAAGAGACCGGATTGAAGAGCCCCAGCGTCTTGGTGGTGGGCAATGTGGTTCAAGCTTGCGCGCAAATTTTTCAAACTGAACAAAACCAGCCAACTACCCCTACACTCCCACTGCATGCAAACATGTGATGTGGTCATCGTCGGTGCTGGTGCTGCCGGCCTTTTTTGTGCGGGCGTCGCCGGTCAACTGAGCTTGTCTGTTTTGTTGGTCGACCACAGCCCCAAAGTGGCTGAAAAAATTCGCATCTCTGGTGGCGGCAGGTGCAACTTCACCAACCGCAACATCGATGTCAGTGCGCCGCACAAACATTTCTTAAGCGAGAACCCGCACTTCTGTCGCAGCGCGCTGTCACGCTACACCGCGCAAGACTTCATTGAACTGATGCAGTCTTACGACATCCCGTTTCACGAAAAGCACAAAGGTCAATTGTTTTGCGATCGGTCTGCTGAAGACCTGATTCAAATGCTGTTGAAAGAATGTGACAAAGGTGGCGTTCAACGCTGGCATGGCTGCGGGGTGAAAGCCATCTCGCAATCAGACAAAGGCTATCAACTGCAAACAGACCAGGGTGAAGTTCAAGCCGGCGCGGTGGTGATTGCCACGGGCGGCTTGTCCATTCCGCAAATTGGCGCCACCGACTTTGGCTATCGCATAGCCGAGCAGTTTGGTCTGCGTTTGGTGGCCAGAAGGCCGGGCTTGGTTCCCCTTACGTTTGATGGCAATGAATGGGCGCCCTACGTCAGCTTGGCGGGCCTGTCACTGCCCGTCAGCATCGAAACAGGCGCCAAAAAAACCCGCATGAGCTTTGACGAGGACCTGCTGTTCACCCATCGCGGCTTATCGGGTCCGGCTGTATTGCAAATTTCCAGCTATTGGCGAGAAGGTCAACCCCTTCATTTGAACCTGGCCCCCCAAGAGGACATTGAAGGCTCGCTGAAGCAAGCCAAGGTCAGGTCCAAAAAACTCATTGCCAATGAACTGGGCGCTTGGGTGCCGCACCGCCTGGCAGACGTCTGGGTGGCCCAAGACCCTCAGTGGCAGCGCCCTGTGGCCGAGGCCAGCGACAAAGCTCTGGCCCAATTGGCCCAAAAACTCAGCCACTGGCCCCTAACGCCCAATGGCAGCGAAGGCTACAAAAAGGCCGAGGTCACCCTTGGCGGCGTCGACACCCGCGATTTGTCATCCCAGACCATGGAATCCAAGCAACCAGGCCTGTATTTCATTGGGGAAGTGGTGGATGTGACCGGCTGGCTGGGTGGCTACAACTTCCAATGGGCCTGGGCCAGCGCCTTTGCCTGCGCCCAAGCCCTGAAACAAAAACAGGAAATTGCCTCTTAAAAGGCCCCAAACAGCTCAAAACTTAGGGCTATAATCTCAGGCTTTGCTGGCAATCCTCCGTCTGCCAAATACTAGTTCGTGACGGGGAACCCGCCGAAACTGCTTGTGAGGGCTCGATCTTCCCTTTCAATGTCAGTCGGCATAATTTGGAAACACTGAAATCCATGACCACCATTCGCGTGAAAGAAAACGAGCCGTTTGACGTAGCACTTCGCCGCTTCAAGCGCACCATTGAAAAACTCGGTCTGTTGACCGACTTGCGTGCCCGTGAGTTTTATGAAAAGCCCACCACAGAACGCAAGCGCAAAAAAGCGGCCGCTGTCAAGCGCCACTACAAGCGCGTGCGCAGCATGCAATTGCCCAAGAAGCTGTACTAAGTACATCGCTTCATTCAAAGCTTCTCACCAAGCTTTGAATCCGCTTAGCCCTCATGACTCATGAGGTGCCAAGCAAGCCCGCTGGAGGACGCTCAAGCGGGTTTTTTTTTAAGTTTTGCTGGTGATGTACCAGCGGCCTACCCTTCAGGAGTCACCATGAGCCTCAAAGACCAAATCACCGAAGACATGAAAACAGCCATGCGCGCCAAAGACACGGCACGCTTGGGCACCATCCGTTTGTTGCTGTCGGCCATGAAGCAAAAAGAGGTCGATGAGCGCGTGGTGTTGGACGATGCCGCCGTGGTGGCCATCGTCGACAAGTTGGTCAAGCAACGCAAAGATTCCATTGCCGCTTTTGAACAAGCTGCGCGCCAAGATTTGGTCGACATTGAGCAAGCTGAGATGTTGGTGTTGCAAGCCTACTTGCCAGCCCGCATGTCTGCTGAAGAAGTCACGGCCGCCGTTCAAGCCATCGTCGCCTCATTGGGCGCCAAAGGCCCAGGTGACATGGGCAAAGTGATGGGCGCCGTCAAAACCCAATTGGCCGGCAAAGCCGACATGGGTCAAGTTTCAGCCGCCGTCAAAGCCGCCCTCGCCGGTTAAGAATTTAATTGGGGTCAGATCAACATTAATTTGGTCAATCAAAGGGGCTAAAGCCTAAGGGGGGCTTCCCCATACTGGAGTACCAGAAATCGTTCAGCCCCCCTTAGGCTTTAGCCCCTTTGATTGGAAATTAATGTTGATCTGACCCCAATTAAATCTTCGAGCTCATGATCATGGCGCTGCCGACCACGGTCATGGCGCCGCCCCACCAGGCGCCAGCGGCGGGTTGTCTGCGATAGACAGCCCACAGTAATGGCAACAAAAGCACAGGCGCAATAGACGAAAAGATCGCCACCAAATTGGCTTGCCCTGTCTTCAAAGCTTGCAGTATCAAGGTCATGCCAATCACCATGGACACGGTGGCGCTCAAGGCGGTGTTGAGCAAGCTTTTCCAATTGAGCGGGTTTTTCAACTTCGACAAACTCAAGCCGCACCACAACAACAAAACATGCGCCGCAAAACTGGCTGTGGCACGCACTGCAGAAGCAGACACCGCATCGATGCCAGTGCTCATCAAGGGTTTCATCATGAGCGTGGCAACTGACTGACCCACCGCAGCCAACAAACCCATGGCCACGCCAATCCAGAGTGCGCCACTGGTATTTTCCCAAGCGTGCGTTTCTTCTTCTCGGCGGCCCCACAAGGTTGCCACCATCACACCCGACACCAAAACGCCACTGCCCATGAGGGTCCAGCCCCAAAGCGTTTCACCGAAGAACAGCCACGCAAACAACGCAGAAAAAAGGGCATGGGTGGCAAACAAAACACCCGAGCGCCTTGGCCCTAACCTGTTCATGCAGACGAACAAAGCCGTGTCGCCCACCAAGATGCCAATCCAGCTGGACAGGGAAAGCCACGCAATGCTTTCAAAAGTGAGCTCTGGCCAACGCCCCACATAAAAGGCTGCCAGCCACAGCAAACACATGGCAAAGAACAAACGCCATCGCGTAAAAGCAAATGCGCCCATCTCAGAAGACGCATTGGCAGAAAACAAAGCGCCAATGGCCCAACAGCCAGAGGCCATGCCGGCCAACAACTCAGGCGCCAGCATCAACTGCCCGCGACCTTCATGCGATTGATGAGCACCGAGCCCACAGTTTTGGCACCGTAAGTGTAGGCATCTGCACCCACAGCTTCAATGCCCTTGAACATGGTTTTCAAATTGCCCGCAATGGTGATTTCGTGAACAGGAAAAGCAATCTCACCGTTCTCGACCCAGAAGCCAGAAGCACCGCGTGAGTAGTCGCCAGTCACATAGTTCACGCCCTGCCCCATCAGCTCAATGACAAACAAACCCGTGCCCAATTTTTGAAGCATGGCCTTTAAATCGTCTGACGAACGAGTGAGCTTGGAAGTCATCACCAAATTGTGCGAGCCACCCGCATTGCCGGTGGTTTTCATGCCCAACTTGCGCGCTGAATAACTGCTCAAGAAGTAGCCTTCAACGCGGCCACCCGATACCACTTTGCGCTTCATGCCGCGCACACCTTCATCGTCGAAGGGAGAGCTGCCCTTGCCGCGAAGCACATGGGGGTCTTCCAAAATATCAATGTGTTTGGGGAAAACCGGCTTGCCCATCGAGTCGACCAAGAAGCTGGTTTTGCGATACAAAGAACCACCGCTGACCGCTTGAACAAAGCCACCCAACAAACCTGCTGCCACGGGCGACTCAAACAACACAGGGCACTCAATGGTGGGGATTTTGCGACTGCCCAAGCGGCTGAGTGCACGCTCTGCGGCATAGCGGCCCACAGCCTCGGGCGTGGCCATTTGATCGGCAGCGCGCATGGATGTGAACCACGCATCACGTTGCATCTCAGCGTTTTTGCCCGGCATGGCCGCAATGGGCGCGACCGACATGCTGTGACGTGAACTGGCATAACCGCCCCGAAAGCCATGGGTGTGCGCGCTGAAAAAATGACTTTGCTGCGCAGAGACACCTGCGCCGTCACTGTTGGTGATGCGGCGACTGGTTTTCAAAGCGGCTTCTTCGCAAGCCAAGGCCAACTGAGCGGCCTGCTCGCTGTTGATGGCCCATGGATGAAATAAATCCAATTCGGGGTGCACTTTGGCGATGTCTTCTTCATCTGGCAAGCCCGCCGTTGGATCTTCGGCGGTGAAGCGCGCGATGTCATAGGCAGCTTGCACCGTTTGCTGAATGGCGGCCTCTGAAAAGTCGGATGTGCTGGCATTGCCGCGGCGATGGCCCACATAGACCGTCACACCCAAGGACTTGTCGCGATTGCGCTCAACCGTCTCCAATTCGCCCTTTCGAACGCTGACACTCAGGCCACAACCTTCAGAAGCTTCTGCACCTGCATCGCTTGCGCCGATCTTTTTGGCGTGTTTCAGGGCAGAATCGACCAATCCCTCGAAATAGTTGCGGCTGTAGCTGAAACCGTCATGGGCCTGTTCGTTCAATGCCTGGGTGGATGCCTTGGTTTTTTTCGTCATGGGGGTCGGATTCTTCAAAACGGTCAATTCATTAAAATTCTAGGTGACGGCTATGATACTTGCCGTCCCGCAATAAGGCTTCAGCGCTCACATGTCCCGTAAATTCAAAAAAGGTTATTTTGTTCAAGGTCAATTTGTTGCCGAAGGCAGCGAACTCGACCTTGAGCTCAAACGCGAACTTAAGGGCGGCACCGATGAGCCTAGCCGCACTGAACTCAAGCGGGAAAGTGACGAGTTGCAAAAGCTGGGCGAAAGTTTGTTGACTTTGCGCGCCGATTTAATGGCCAAAGTCGACTTGCCAGAAAAACTGGTGGAGGCCGTTGCAGAAGCCAAACGCATCACCAATTTCGAAGGCAAGCGCCGTCAAATGCAGTTCATAGGCAAACTCATGCGCAAGTTGGACGACGATGCCGTAGAAGGCGTGCGCGCTGCACTTCTAGAGCAAAGCCAAGGCTCAGCGCAAGAAACTTTGCAACTGCATTTGGCCGAGCAATGGCGCGATCGCCTCATCAAAGAGGACGAGGCCTGCGGCGAATGGTTGCAAAGTTTTCCTGGCACCGACAGTCAGCAATTGCGCGCCCTCATTCGACAAGCTCGAAAAGACGCACCTGCACAGTCAGCCGCCACGGTTTCACAAGGACTGGCACCGCGTCAAAGCCGCGCTTACCGTGAAATTTTTCAACTGGTCCGTGCGGAATTGAGCCAAGCAGATGAAGGCAGCTCAGACCTTGATGAACTTGACGAAGACCATTGATATCAACCTCCTTGCCAGTACACACCACCATGTCATCGCATCACGACGCCGTCAAAATTGGCATTGTTTCCATCAGCGACCGCGCCAGCACTGGCGTCTACGAAGACAAGGGCTTGCCAGCCCTGAAAACATGGCTCACCCAGGCCTTGAAAAACCCCATTGAATTTGAAGCGCGCCTCATCCCCGACGAAAAAGAGGGCATCAGCGCCGCGCTGGTTGAATTGGTCGACTCGGGTTGCAGTTTGATCCTCACAACAGGTGGAACAGGCCCCGCCATTCGCGACGTCACACCCGAAGCCACGCTGGCCATTGCCGACAAAGAAATGCCAGGCTTTGGCGAGCAAATGCGCCAAATCAGTTTGAAATTTGTACCCACTGCGATATTGTCCAGGCAAGTGGCAGTGATTCGCGGTCAAAGTTTGATCATCAACTTGCCCGGCCAGCCCAAATCGATTGCCGAAACGCTTGAAGGTTTGAAAGACAGTGCAGGACAAAGCATCGTCCATGGCATTTTTGCAGCGGTGCCTTACTGCATTGATTTGATAGGTGGTCCTTACCTCGAAACCCATGACGAGGTTTGCAAAGCATTCAGGCCCAAGACGGCCATTCGCCCACCCCAAGCCTGAGTCACTTCAAAGGGCTTATTTGCCCACCAACTGATTGAGTTTTTCAGCTTCAAAGGTTTCGCGCTTGGCGGCATCACCAGGCATCTGAATGCCTTGTGCATTGCCTTGCTGCGCGTTCATTTTTTCCAGCGCTTGCCACAGCAAGGCAATTTGGTGTTCTTGGCTGGCGGCGTTGTCAATCAAGCCGCGCATGGCTTGCGACAAGGGATCGTCATTTTGAGTCACGCCATAAGCTGAAAAACCCATCTTGGAGGCCACTGCTTCTCGCTGCACGTCTTGGTCTTCTTGAATGATACGTGCTGGATTACCTACCGCTGTGGCGCCCGCTGGCACTGGCTTTGTGACCACGGCGTTGGAGCCCACTTTGGCGCCATCACCCACGATAAAACCACCCAGGACTTTGGCACCTGCACCCACCACCACATCTTTGCCCAAAGTGGGATGTCGTTTGGCACCTTTGTACAAAGAGGTACCGCCCAAGGTCACGCCGTGATAGATGGTGCAACCATCTCCAATTTCAGCGGTCTCGCCAATCACAATGCCCATGCCATGGTCAAAGAAAACCCGCTCGCCCAAGGTGGCGCCTGGGTGAATTTCAATGCCCGTGATCCAGCGTGAAAAGTTGGAGATGAAACGGCCCAACCATTTGAAGCCAGCACGCCAGCATGTGTGCGCCCATCGGTGTAAGACCACCGCATGCAAACCGGGGTAACACGTCAGCACCTCCCATGCACTGCGCGCAGCAGGATCACGGTCAAGGATGCATTGGATGTCGGAATGTAAACGTGCAAACATAAGCTTCTTTTCAATGCGCCAAGTCTAGCGTTTTGCTTGCGCCGTTTCGATCATGGCTTTAGCAACACCTCGCAAAATATGGATTTCTTCAGGACTCAAGTTGGCGCGATTGAAAAGCTGGTTCAAACGCGGCATCAGCTTTTTAGGCGCTTCGGGGTCCAGAAAACCAATCTCGATCAGTGCCTTTTCCCAATGCAACAACATGCCTGAGACCTGCGCCGCATCGGCCAAATTGGCATCGGCAACCGACGACGCCACAGGAAACCCACCCAGTGCCAAGCGCCATTCGTAGGCCACCAGTTGAAGGGCTGCCGCCAAATTCAAAGAGCCAAATTGCGGATTGGTGGGAATCGACAAAGCCACATGGCACTTGTAAACGTCCTCGTTTTTCATGCCAAAACGTTCGGAGCCAAACAAGAAACCAATGGAAGAAACGGAGTCGGATTGTTTTGCAGCATCGGCTGTCGACTGGATTTGGCTCCGCGTTTGCGTTTGCGTTTGCGACGCCGATTGTCCCAACAACAAGTCAAAGTGCTCTCTAGGCGAGCGCGTGGGCGGCCCAAAATCGCGGGGCGTCATGGCCGTGGCGCACAAATGGGAGATGCCTTCAAGGGCCTCGTCCAGGGTGTCCACAATGCGCGTTTTGTCCAGCACATCATTGGCGCCACTGGCCCTTTGGATGGTCTCTTCCTTGCGCAGCACATTGGCATAACGGGGCGCCACCAGCACCATCTCATCAAAGCCCATGACTTTGAGCGCGCGGGCGGCCGCGCCCACATTGCCAGGATGGCTGGTTTCTATCAAGATAAATCGGGTTCGCATAGGCGACATTGTCCCAGTTCCAAGCGCACCAAAATGTCCAAATTCAGGCTGTCAGGGGCACTGTTTCTCCAATTTCATGGGAAAATGCGCCATTCGCCTCTGTCATCGCACGGAGGACCTCCGTTTTTGCTCTTAAAAATTCATGTCGACCAATCTCCACCCCATGCTCAACGTAGCCGTCAAGGCTGCACGCGCCGCAGGCGCCATCATCAACCGCGCCGCCTTGGACGTGGAGGCTGTTCGAATTTCGCAAAAACAAGTGAACGACTTCGTGACCGAAGTCGACTTGGCCAGCGAAAACGCCATCATCGAAACCCTGCTCACCGCCTACCCGCACCACGGCATCTTGGCTGAAGAGTCTGGCAAAACACACGGCAACCCCGATGCCGACCACGTTTGGATCATCGACCCCCTCGATGGCACCACCAACTTCATTCACGGCTTCCCTGTTTATTGCGTCAGCATTGCGCTGGCCGTCAATGGCAAAGTGGAACAAGCCGTGGTGTACGACCCCTCACGCAATGATTTGTTCACGGCCACCAAAGGCCGCGGCGCTTACATGAACGACCGCCGTTTGCGCACCAGCAAGCGTACCCAAATGCACGAGTGCCTTATTTCGACAGGCTTCCCCTTCCGCCCAGGTGACAACTTCAACCAGTACCTGCGCATGATGGGCGATGTGATGCAACGCACAGCCGGTCTGCGTCGCCCTGGCGCTGCTGCTTTGGACTTGGCCTACGTGGCCGCAGGCTTCACAGATGCCTTCTTTGAAACAGGCTTGCAAATTTGGGACGTGGCAGCAGGTTCCTTGCTGGTCACAGAAGCTGGCGGCCTGGTTGGCAACTTCACAGGCGAGGCCGACTTCTTGGAGCAAAAAGAATGCTTGGCTGGCACCCCCAAAATTTACGGTCAACTGGTGCCCATCTTGAGCAAGTACAGCAAATTCGCCAGCGCTGGCGAGAAAGCCTCTGTGCGCGCTGCCGATGCCAAGGATGCCGCCGCTGCAGCCCCATTGCAGGCTGGGCAAGACTCAACGGACAGCCCCTTCTAAGCCATGACAGACGCGCTCGACCTGAGTGCCCACACCCCCATGATGCAGCAGTACCTGCGCATCAAGGCGGAGTTCCCTGACACCCTGGTTTTTTACCGGATGGGTGACTTTTACGAAATGTTTTTTGAAGACGCCGAGCGCGCTGCCGGCCTCATGGACATCACCCTCACCCACCGCGGCCAAACCGCAGGCAAACCCATTGCCATGGCGGGCGTGCCTTTTCACTCAGTTGAAAACTACCTGGCCAAGCTCATCAAGTTGGGCGAGTCGGTTGCCATCTGCGAGCAAGTGGGCGATGTGGCCACCAGCAAAGGCCCCGTCGAACGCAAAGTCGTTCGCGTGGTCACGCCTGGCACCCTCACCGACACCGAGTTGCTGTCCGACAAAAGCGAAGCTATTTTGTTGTCGCTGCACATTGCACCGCGCAATGCCTGTGGCTTGGCTTGGCTGAGCGTGACGCAAGGTGTCTTGCATTTGGCTGAATGCACGCACGATGAATTGGCCGATTGGTTAGAACGAATCTCTCCAAGTGAATTGTTGGTCAGCGCCAGCATCACACCCAAATGGGAACAGCAACTCCAATCGATGCGATTGGGTCAACGCGGCTTGGCACTGTCCCTCACTTTGCGCCCCGACTTTCAATACGAAGCAGGCTTAGGTCACGGCAAGCTCATCAAACAACTCAACGTGGCCAGCTTGGCCGCGTGGGATGCAGACAAACTGGGCCATGCTCATGCAGCAGCCGGCGCCTTGCTCACTTATGCAGAACACACTCAGGGTAGAACGCTACCGCATGTGTCTCAACTCAAAGTGCAAAAGGCCAATGACCTCATAGACCTGCCCACCAGCACACGTCGCAACTTAGAACTCACGCAAACTTTGCGCGGTGAAGATTCACCCACGCTGTTCTCTTTGCTCGACACGTGCATGACCGGCATGGGCAGCCGCCAACTCAAGCAATGGCTCTTGAACCCACCTCGCGACCGTCAAATTGCCGTGGAACGATTGGCTGCCATTGACCAGTTGAATGACCACAGCGCTTCCGCACAAAGCGGCGTCGCCATATGGTCGCGCTTGCGTGAACAACTCAAAGGTGCCAGCGATGTGGAGCGCATCACAGCGCGCATTGCCCTTAGACAAGTCCGTCCCCGTGAATTGGTGGCGCTCAAGAACGCCCTCATTCGCTCTGCCAATTTGGCGCTGCACTTGCAAGAAACGCTGGGCCATTTGTCACCCACCAAACTGTTGCACGACATCCATTTCGATTTGCAGCCACCCGCTGGCCTCACCGAAATTTTGCAACAAGCCTTGCTGGAAGAGCCCGCCAATTTGATTCGCGATGGTGGCGTGATGGCGCAAGGCCTCGATGCCGAACTGGACGAGTTGCGCGCCATTCAAACCAATTGCGATGACTTTTTGCTGGAACTCGAAACACGAGAAAAAGCCCGCACTGGCATTGCCAATTTGCGCGTGCAATTCAACAAGGTGCACGGCTTCTACATTGAAGTGACGCAGGGTCAAATTGACAAAGTGCCGGACGACTACCGTCGCCGGCAAACCTTGAAGAATGCCGAGCGCTTCATCACACCCGAGCTCAAAGCTTTTGAGGACAAAGCTTTGTCAGCGCAGGAACGCGCGCTGGCACGCGAGAAATACTTGTACGAGCTCTTGCTCGATCAACTGCAAAGCCACATCCAAGCGCTCACCAAATTGGCGCAAGCCATGGCGCAATTGGATGCCTTGTGCACCCTCACAGAGCGCGCAGCCACGCTCAACTGGTGCGCACCGCAATTTGCCAAAGAGCCGTGCATTGAAATTCGTCAAGGTCGTCACCCCGTGGTGGAGGCCCGCTTGGCTGAAACCTCGGGTGGCAGTTTCATTGCCAACGATTGCCTGATGCACAGCAAGCAGCGTTTGCAAATCATCACTGGCCCCAACATGGGCGGTAAGTCCACTTACATGCGCCAGGTGGCATTGATTGTGCTTTTGGCCAGCATCGGCAGTCATGTGCCCGCCAGCAGTTGCAGACTTGGTCCGATTGACGCCATTCACACGCGCATCGGCGCGGCCGATGACTTGGCCAATGCCCAATCAACTTTCATGCTGGAGATGACCGAAGCCGCTCAAATTTTGCACAGTGCTACGCCTTTGTCCTTGGTGCTCATGGACGAAATTGGTCGCGGCACGTCCACCTTTGATGGCTTGGCTTTGGCCAGTGGCATTGCCACACACTTGCATGACAAAACACAGGCCTTCACCCTGTTTGCCACACACTACTTCGAACTCACCGAGTTCCCTGCCACGCACCACGCCGCTTTGAACATGCACGTGGGCGCCACAGAGTCGGGCAATGACATTGTGTTTTTGCATGAACTGCAAGCGGGTCCTGCCAGCAAGAGTTATGGCGTGCAAGTGGCCCGGTTGGCGGGCATGCCCACTGGTGTTTTGAACCATGCGCGCCACACTTTGTCGGCGCTCGAAGCCGGTGCCAATGAAAACCGAGTTCAAGTGGACTTGTTTGCGCCGCCGCCCGAATCTGAACAAACTGGCCCCTCACCTCTCGAGTCGGCCTTGAACCAAATTGACCCAGACGCCCTCAGCCCACGCGAAGCTTTGGAAGCTTTGTACAGCCTCAAGCGTGTCATGAAACGATCTGAGAATTAACCCCTTTATCTAGGAATTCTGATGACCTATTGCGTCGCCATCAAAACACGAGCTGGCTTGGTTTTCTTGTCTGACTCTCGCACCAATGCAGGCTTGGACATGATCAGCACTTACCGCAAGATGATCATTTATGAAAAGTCAGGTGATCGCTTCATGGTGCTTTTGTCTGCAGGCAATCTCAGCATTTCGCAGTCTGTGCGAGAGATGTTGCAAGTTGAAAAAGTCATCGATCATCCTGATGCTGAACCCATCACCATTTGGAATGCCAAAAGCATGTTTGACGCTGCGCGTGTATTGGGCGCAGCAGTTCGACACGTGCATGAACGCGATGCAGCTGCACTGAAAGCTGGCGGCGTTGACTTCAATGTGTCCATGATTTTTGGCGGCC
This sequence comes from Limnohabitans sp. Hippo4, assembly GCF_003063605.1. NCBI lineage: Bacteria > Pseudomonadati > Pseudomonadota > Betaproteobacteria > Burkholderiales > Comamonadaceae > Limnohabitans > Limnohabitans sp. Hippo4. The sequence continues at coordinate 588,442 of NZ_NESE01000001.1, forward strand.
AAATTGCGGGTGAAGGTATGCGGCTGTTCCAGGTTTACTCGCCTGGTAATTTCATTGAAGCCACGGCAGAAACGCCTTATTTCCAAATTGGCGAATCCAAATATGGCAAGCCCGTGCTTGATCGCGTCATCACACCAGACACACCTTTGGACGAAGCTGCCAAATGCGCACTGGTGTCAATGGACTCCACATTAAAGTCCAACTTGTCGGTGGGTCTACCGCTCGACATGGTGGTTTATGAAGCCGACAAATTGCAAAGCGACCGCGTTGTGTGCATTGACGATCACAACCCCTACTTCAACATGTTGCGCGACAACTGGGGCTCAAAACTCAGAGCCATGTTTGACAGCCTTGAAGACCCCGTCTGGAACGGCGAGGCCACCACCATCCCTCTCAAAACTTCCAGCAAAAATGCGCCTTTGAAGAAAATTTCGACGCCTGAAGAAAAACTCATCTAATGGCTTCCATTGTTTTTTCACATGGCAACAGTTTTCCTGCCAGCACTTACCGAGTTTTGCTTCAGGACTTAAAGCGACGCGGCTTTCACATCAGTGCCATCGACAAATTAGGGCACAACCCCCAGTACCCTGTCACCAGCAACTGGCCGCATTTGGTTCAAGAGTTGGCCGATTTTGCTAGCCAAGTGAAAGCGCAGTCGGGTGAAAAGCCCTTCTTGGTGGGTCATTCATTGGGCGGCATGCTCAGCTTGATGTGCGCTTCACTTCACCCTGAATTGGCTGCGGGCGTTTTGCTATTGGACTCGCCTGTCGTGTCGGGTTGGAAAGCCAGTGCGCTGAAATTTGCCAAGAAAACCAATTGGATTGGCTCGGTCAGTCCAGGGCGTATCAGCAAAACTCGCCGACAACACTGGCCCAGTGTGGCAGACGTGTTAGCGCATTTTCAACACAAGCGCGCCTTCTCCCATTGGCATCCGGATGTGCTGCAAGACTATGCCAACCATGGCACCCGCGAAGAAAACGGTCAACGCGTGTTGAGCTTTGACCGTGACATTGAGACGCAGATCTACAACACCCTGCCCCACAATTTAACGTCCATGCTCAAGCGTCATCCGGTCAAATGCCCTGTGGCCTTCATTGGCGGTACGCATTCACGCGAAATGAAAGTGGTGGGCACAGACATGACGCACAAAATTTCCAAGGGTCGTGTGATGTGGCTGGATGGCTCCCATCTTTTCCCGATGGAAAAACCCATTGCCAGCGCTGCAGCTGTTGAGGCGTCACTGCGCAACATGGGCGCAGAGCCGCGCTGAACCTGTCATCAAGCTGTGGGCATCAAGGTGCCCAAGTCACCACCCCTGTCCACGCGGTGCCCAGCACCACCAAGCCAAAGGCGATGCGATACCACGCAAAGATTTCAAAGCTGTGGCTGGCGATGTATTTCAAAAGCCAACGCACGCAAATCCAAGCACTGATGAAGGACACCACCAAGCCTGTTGCGAACAAGGGGATGTCTTCCATCGACAAAAGGGCACGCTCTTTGTAAAGGCTGTAGACACCCGCACCGATGAGGGTGGGAATGGCCAAGAAAAAGGAAAAGTCGGTGGCCGCCTTGCGCGACAAGCCCAACAACATGCCGCCAATGATGGTGGCACCACTGCGGCTGGTGCCTGGCACCATGGCCAAGCACTGCACCAAGCCCACCATCAGGGCGTCACGGCCGCGCATGTCTTCAACCGCCCGAATCCGCACGCTAGAGGGTGGTCTTCTTTCAGCCCACAAAATGATGAAGCCGCCCACAATGAAGGTGGTGGCCACCACCCAAGGTGTGAACAAATGTGCCTTGATGAGTTTGCCAAAGAGCAAGCCCAATATCACAGCCGGCAGAAATCCAATGAACACATTCAAGACAAAACGCTGCGCTTCAACTTGGTAGCGCAGAGCTTTGAGCGTGCTGCGAATCTTTTCCCAGTACACCAAGATGACGGCAAAGATGGCACCCGTCTGAATGGCGATGTCAAAGACCTTGGCCTTGTCGTCGTCAAACCCTAGCAACGCACCCGCCAAAATCAAATGGCCCGTTGATGAAATGGGCAAAAATTCGGTCAAGCCCTCTACCACGCCCATGACCGCGGCTTTGGCCAGCAACATTGAATCCACAGGTACTCCTTCGATATGCCTGAATTATCGCTCTTCAAGGGCCCGGCACCCTCTGTCTGCCTCTAAAATCGAGGGATGAGCACAGCCAACGACAAAGTCAAAGCGACAGACGCCCCCACCGACGGCCACAAGGTCAGTAACTTTTTGCGCCAGATCATCGAAGCCGATCTGGCCCAAGGCACCTATGCTCAGCGCCAATGGGCCGGCTCACCTGGTGACGCTGCGCACCACGCCAAAGGCACACCCGATCCCGCCAAAATTCGCACCCGCTTTCCGCCCGAACCCAATGGCTACTTGCACGTGGGTCACGCCAAAAGCATCTGCTTGAATTTTGGTTTGGCGCGTGATTACGGCGGCGTCTGCCACATGCGCTTTGACGACACCAATCCAGAAAAAGAAGACACCGAGTACGTCAATTCCATCTTGGATGCCGTGAAGTGGTTGGGCTTCGATTGGGATGCCCATGGCACCTCTCACTTGTACCAAGCCAGCGACTACTTTGACTTCATGTACCGCGCGGCCGAATTCTTGATTCAAGCAGGCTTGGCTTATGTTGATGAGCAATCTGCAGAAGACATGCGCCTGAACCGCGGTGACTTCACCACGCCCGGCAAAGACAGCCCCTTCCGTGCGCGCACCCGCGAAGAAAATCTGTTGCGTTTCCGTGAAATGCGCGACGGTCAATTGGCAGATGGAGCCGCCGTGCTGCGCGCCAAGATTGACATGGCCTCCCCCAACATCAACATGCGCGATCCGGCCATCTACCGCATTCGCAGGGCCACGCACCACAACACAGGTGACTCCTGGTGCATCTATCCGATGTACACCTTTGCGCATCCCATTGAAGATGCCTTGGAGCAAATTACACACAGCATTTGCACGCTGGAGTTTGAAGACCAACGCCCCTTCTACGATTGGCTGTTGGCGCGCTTGAGTGAGTCGCACACACTGGCCGATGGCGCAAGCCTGCCTGCTTTGCTTGCTCAACCCAATCCCAAACAATACGAATTTGCACGCCTGAACCTCACCTACGTCATCACCAGCAAACGCAAATTGGCACAGCTGGTCAGCGAAGGCAAGGTCAATGGCTGGGACGACCCCCGCATGCCCACCATCGTCGGTTTGCGCCGTCGTGGTTACACACCCGAAAGTTTGCAGTTGTTTGCTGAGCGCATTGGCGTGACCAAGAGCGACTCTTGGATTGACTACAGCACACTCGAAGGCTGCCTGCGCGACGACCTTGACCCCAAAGCAGCGCGCGCCATGGCCGTCCTTGACCCCATTGCCCTCACCATCACCAATTGGGATGAACTGATGGGTGCGGGAGCTTTAGACGACTGCCACGCCCCTGTGCATCCGCATCACCCCGAATTGGGACAGCGTCATTTCAAATTTGGCAAATCACTTTGGATTGAGCGCTCAGACTATGAAGAAACGCCGCCCAAAGGATTCTTCCGCCTGTTCCCTGGTAACAAAGTGCGCCTGAAATACGGTCACGTGATTGAGTGCACTGGCGCCAACAAAGATGCCAACGGTCATGTCACCGAAGTATTGGCTCAGCTCATTCCCGATACCAAGAGCGGCACACCGGGTTCAGACAGTGTCAAGGTCAAAGGTGTAATCACGTGGGTGGCGCAAACTGATGCTGCCGCTGCTGAAGTGCGTTTGTACGATCGCCTGTTTACCGAAGCCAACCCCGATGCGGGCGGCAAAGACTTTTTGGCCAGCTTGAACCCAGACAGCCTCAAAGTGATCACAGCTTATGTCGAGCCTTCATTGGCCAACAGCCAAGCCGATGCCAAGTTTCAGTTTGAACGTCATGGGTACTTTGTGGCCGACAGAATCGACCACGCCCAGGGCAAGCTGGTCTTCAATCGCTGCACGGGTTTGAAAGACACCTGGAGCAAATGAACGATCAATCAGTCGATCATGCTGGCAACCAGCAAGGTCACCGTACTGGCAACACCCACCAGCCAAGCCAAAGACCGCAATTTGTCTTGATCGCTTAAATAACAAGCGATGTAGGCAACTCGCGCCGCAATGAAGATGCCAGCACACAACTCAATTTGCTCGGGCGCCACATCGACGTACATCGCCATCAAAATGCTGACCGCGTAAAGCGGAAAGGCCTCAAAACAATTGGCTTGTGCTGCATTGGCGCGAGCACGGTAACCGGTTTGTTGAGACAACCATTCGCGTGGGTTGTGGTTGTCGTAACTTCGCTTGCCTGCTTTGGCGATGCCCGCGCAAACCCAGGGCATGGCGCCTGCAATCAAGATCGAAGCAATGGGAAAATTCATGGTGTTCTTTCGACAGCGTTAAACAATCTTCACGCTCAAATTGGGCAAACGATCAATGTGCATTTCAATCACATCACCGCGCACCACAGGCCCGACATTCTCAGGCGTGCCTGAGTAAATGATGTCGCCAGGGAAAAGTTCAAAGGCTTCAGACAATTTGCTGATTTGTTCTGCAACGGACCAAATCATGTTTTTCAAATTGGAGTTTTGTTTGACTTGGCCATTGACCTTCAGCCAAATGTTGCCTTCTGTGAAATGACCAATGCTGGCCAGTTTGTGCAATGCCCCGATAGGCGCTGACATGTCAAAACTTTTGCCAATTTCCCAGGGCTTCTTTTCGTCGCCCATGGCGCGCTGCAAATCGCGGCGAGTCATGTCAAGTCCCAGGGTGTATCCCCAAACCAGGTCTAAAGCTTTTGCAACGGGAATGTTGCGACCACCTTTGCCCAATGCAGCCACCAATTCGGCTTCGTAGTGGTAGTTTTTGGTCAAAGGGGGATAGGGGTGGTTGGCCACTGTGCCCGCGGCCACATACTGAATGGCATCGGTGGGTTTTTGAAAGAAGAAGGGTGGCTCGCGTGTGGGATCCGAACCCATTTCGCGGGCATGTGCCGCATAGTTGCGACCAATGCAGTAAATGCGGCGAACAGGGAACATTTCATCAGACCCCACCACCGGAATGTATACCTGTGGCACATCAAAGGGGGTTTTGACTTTTTGCTGCGCAATGCCGGGGGTGGCGCAACCCAAAAGTGCACCGGTTGACATCAATGCTGAGCCTTGGAAAAAATTCCGACGATCCATGTGAAATCCTTCAACGTTGAACTTGAAAACAGTATGCCCGAAGCCCTAAACTCGGGCATTGGCACTATCCCCAGTCCTGTCACTTAGAATTTGGGGTCTAACGCTTCCGCACAGGAAATATTCATGTCTTTGCATTCAATTCGCGCATTTTTGCTGGCCTTGGTCTCTGCCGTCTTGGTAGCGGCCTGTGGTGGGTCCTCCAGCTCGACCACACCACCCCCACCCGAAGGCGGCATCAGCGTCGTTCCTGGTGACAGTCAAGTGACCGTGAGCTGGAAAGAAACGCCAGGTGTGGAGTATTGGATTTTTGCGGCCCCCAACAACCCCAACCTGACCCTGAGCACTTGGTTGGCCACCACGGGGTCTACCTATCGACTTAAAGTGACATCACCATTCGTCGTGACAGGTCTGACGAACGGTACCCCCTACTCGTTTTTCATGACAGGTCGCATCAACAGCGGACCTGGAGGCGCTGCCACGCCCACAGTCACGGCAACACCGCGCTTAGCGGGCACCACTTGGACGGCGGGTACCAACCTCAACACAGGCACCAAGACGGGCATGACTTATGGCAGTTATGTTGAAACCGCCACCAACACCACCAAGCTGGCCTACTTGGCTGTCGGCAATGGTGGGCGTCTCTATACAGCCACCAGCATCGACACCTGGACGGCACTCACACCCGTGGTCACCTCCGATTTGAACGCAGCTGAATTTGGGTTTGCCAAGTTTGTGGCCGCAGGTGCTGCTGGCAAAGTGATTTACAGCAGCGACACCAAAACATGGACTCAAGCGGCCAGCATCACCACCCAAAATTTGAATGCCATGGCCATCAACGGCAGCTTGGCTGTGGCTGTGGGTGACAACGGCACCATCATCACCAGCAAAGATGCCATCACTTGGACTTTGGCCACCAGTGTGCCAACTACGGCGCATTTGCTGGGCGTAGCCTACACGGCTTCTGGCACCTGGGTGGCCGTTGGCGCTGCAGGCACCATTCTCACCAGCACGGATGGCGCCACATGGACAGCACAAACATCGGCCAGCACAGCCGACTTGAAAGCAGTCGGCGCCTTGGCCAGTGTTCTGAATGGCACCACAACATATCAGTTCATTGTGGTCGGTACCAACGGCACGGTACTCAGCAGTGCTGATGCCATCACATGGACCGCGCAAAACGCCAACACCACAGCTTCTTTGAATGCCCTTTCCGCCACCAATCAATTCTTGGCCGTCGGCGCCAACGGCACCATCATCACAAGTGCAGACGGCATCAACTGGACACGCCAAGTTAGCAACACCAGCGCTGAGCTCAAAACTCTGCTGCGCGCAGAAAATCAATACATTGCCGTGAACACGGCGGGTGGCATCGTTTCTTCCAAGTAAGTTGAAAGACCCTAGCCTTCAATGTTCAATTCTTGAATTTTGCGTGTGATGGTGTTGCGGCCAATGCCCAATTTGACAGCCGCCTCAATGCGACGTCCGCGTGTGGTGGCCAGTGCAGCTTGAATCAACAAGGATTCAAAACGGCGCGTCAACACGTCCCAAACATCTTGTCGGTCGGTGCTTAACAATTGCAGCGCCTCCACTTCCAGCGCGCTCTCCCAACCTGCATGAGGCCCCAAATTCACCAAGGCGTTGGCAGGTGCAGCCTGCCCCACAGCGGCAGCCTCAGTAACACCAGCATGGTCGTTTGCCTTAAGGGGTGCAAGCACAGCGTGCGTGTCTGAACTCGGTGACAAAACTTCGGGCGGTAAATCCTTGGCCTCAATCATCTGCGCTGGGGCCATTACGGTGAGCCAATGGCAAATGTTTTCAAGCTGACGCACATTGCCTGGGAAATTGAAGTGACTCAAAATTTCCAAGGCTTGGTCTGAAATGCGCTTGGGTTCTACACCCAGCTGCTGCGCGCTTTGCGACAAGAAATGTTTGGTGAGCACATGCACATCCTCACGTCGCTCACGCAAGGCGGGCAATCGCAAACGGATCACATTCAAACGGTGAAACAAGTCTTCGCGGAACACGCCTTCTTTGACGCGCTGCTCCAGATCTTGGTGGGTGGCCGCAATGACCCGAACATTGGCTTTAACGGCACTGTGGCCGCCGACGCGGTAAAAATGGCCATCGGACAAAACACGCAGCAAACGCGTTTGCAAATCAAAGGGCATGTCGCCAATTTCGTCCAAGAACAGTGTGCCGCCCTCGGCCTGCTCAAAGCGACCACGGCGCGACGTTTGAGCACCCGTGAAGGCACCTCGCTCATGGCCAAAGAGTTCGCTTTCCAACAAGTCTTTGGGAATGGCCGCTGTGTTGATGGCCACAAACGGACCATTGGCGCGGGGGGAATGCTTGTGCAGTGCACGCGCCACCAACTCTTTGCCAGAACCCGACTCGCCGGTGATCATGACGGTGACATTGCTTTGAGACAAGCGCCCAATGGCGCGAAACACATCCTGCATGGCCGGCGCTTGGCCCAACATTTCAGGTGTGGATGCCATCAACTCTTCGGCCACCTCTTCGCGCTGGCTTTCTTCCAAGGCTCGGCGAATCAACTCAATGGCTTTGGGCAAATCAAAGGGTTTGGGCAAATATTCAAAGGCACCGCTTTGAAATGCAGAGACGGCACTGTCCAGGTCAGAAAACGCCGTCATGATGATGACGGGCAAACCAGGCAGGCGTTGCTTCACTTCTGTCAGCAAATCCAAACCAGAACCACCCGGCATGCGAATGTCGCTGACCAACACTTGAGGCCCTTCGCGGCCTTCATCCGTGTTCAACGCGGCCAAGACCTCGCGCGGGTTGGTAAAGCTGCGTGTGGCCAAACCCTCGCGCAACAAAGCCTTCTCTAGGACGAATCGAATAGATTGGTCATCGTCTACGATCCAGATAGGCTTCATGGGTCTTAACTTTCTTTAAGTGGCATGCACTGAAACAAGTCAGGGCAACGGAATCAAAATTTTGAAATCAGTTCGACCTGGAACGCTTTCACACTCAATCAAGCCATGGTGCTGCTGGACAAAAGTCTGCGCCAATGTCAGACCTAAGCCAGAGCCCCCTTCCCTTCCCGTGATGAGCGGAAAGAAAATTCGGTCTTTGATCGAGTCTGGAACACCAGGCCCGTTGTCAATCACATGCAATTCCAATGCCAGTCGATACCTTTGCTTGCCAAAGGTGACTTGCCGGGCAATTCGTGTTCGAAAGATGAGCTGGGCATCGCCCTCGGTGATGCGATCGGACATGGCCTGGGCGGCGTTGTGTGCGATGTTCAGAACAGCCTGGATCAGCTGTTCCCTGTCGCCTCTGAACTCGGGAATGGACGTGTCGTAATCGCGAACCACCCGAATGCCTCTTGGAAACTCAGAAACAATCAAGGACCTGACGCGTTCGCACACTTCATGGATGTTGACGTCCCCCACCATGTGAGGACGGCGATGGGGCGCTAGCAGCCGGTCTACCAAGGTTTGCAAGCGGTCGGCCTCTCGGATGATGACTTGCGTGTACTCCGTCAGTTCTTTGGATTCCATTTCCATTTCAAGCAACTGCGCGGCACCTCGAATGCCTCCCAAGGGGTTCTTGATTTCATGCGCCAAATTGCGGATCAACTCTTTGTTGGCTTGGGCTTGGTCTATCAGGCGTTCTTCTCGGTCTTGACGGGTTTGTTGCTGAATGGGCAGCAATTCAATGATGACCTCATCCACATTGTCCGACTGCGCCACAATCACGTGAACAGGCAAGGCCTCTTCGGGATTGATGCGCAACAACTCGGAGTCATATCGCAAGGCTGCAAATTCATTTGCCTTGGCGCCATTCAAGGCATGCTTCAATGGCTGTGGGTCGGCAAAAAACTGAAGGAACGAGTCACCTTCCAAGCTTCTGCGCGATTGGCCCATCACGTCTTCTAATTCAGCATTCACAAAGAGCACAGCGCCATTGCTGTTGAGAACAGCAATGGGCGTGGCCAGCAAATCAAATGCGTGGAATCGGCTTTGTGGTAGTGATTTGGATGGCAGGGTCATGAGAGGTTCACTTCGATGTTGCAGCACTCAAAGGGCTTGCCATTTGCAAGCCGTAACGACTGAGCTCTCGCTGCAAAGCTTGGAGATCTCGCTCCATGCGCTGGACTTGCGCTTTCAATGCCATGGCACGCTGCGGGTCATTTGTCTGATGCATTGTTTCGCCAGCCAGCGGCGTCGACTTGCCACGGTTGTACTGCTGCACCAATTCGGCGTACTGAGCACTTAACTTTCGCCACTCATCCTCCAAGATGGTGCGGGCTTGCGCCTTGCGTTCAAGCGAATCAGCAGCGGGGCCCGTTTGAACCACAGAAGCATCCATGACCGCAGTACCCGTTCCTTTGTGAGAACTTGTTTGCACACGCGTGCCTTCAATTTGCGTCGGCTGCGATATGTTCAAGGGTTGACACAGTTTGGGATCAGTGGGTTGGTTGGTGATTTCTTGACCACATTTGTAAACCACTTGATTGGCTGTGGCACTGAATGCCAGTGACACCAGAACAAACGTGCCAAGACACATCCTCACGCTTGTGCTTTGCATTGCTGGACAGATGTATTTGTTCATTCGGTTTGTATCAGCCAAGAAAAAAGGACGGCCTGAGCCGTCCTTTTGAGGGTCGGGCTCAGGTGCCCAAACTCGCTGTGAATTACAGTGAGTAGTACATCTCGTATTCGATGGGGTGCACAGCTTGACGGAAGCGTGTGACTTCACCCATTTTCAATTCAATGTAAGCGTCGAGCATGGAGTCTGTGAACACGCCACCTTTTGTCAAGAAGGCACGGTCTTTGTCCAAATACTCGAGGGCTTGGTCCAAGCTGTGGCAAACGGTTGGCACCAATGCATCTTCTTCTGGAGGCAAATGGTACAAATCTTTGGTAGCAGCTTCGCCTGGGTGGATCTTGTTTTCCACGCCGTCCAAACCAGCCATCATCAATGCAGCAAAGCAGAGGTAAGGGTTGGCCATTGGATCTGGGAAGCGCGCTTCAATGCGGCGACCTTTGTCAGATGCAACGTGAGGAATACGGATGGAAGCAGAACGGTTGCGGCTAGAGTAAGCCAACTTCACAGGGGCTTCGAAACCAGGCACCAAACGCTTGTAGCTGTTTGTTGTTGGGTTTGTGATGGCGTTCAATGCACGTGCGTGCTTGATGATGCCGCCGATGTAGTACAGCGCGTAGTCTGACAAACCTGCGTAGCCGTTGCCAGCGAACAAGTTTTTGCCGTCTTTCCAGATGGACTGGTGAACGTGCATGCCGGAACCGTTGTCACCGACCAAAGGCTTGGGCATGAAAGTGGCAGTTTTGCCGTAGGCATTGGCCACGTTCCAAACCACATACTTCAATGTTTGAGTCCAGTCAGCGCGCTCAACCAAAGTGCTGAAGCGTGTACCGATTTCGTTTTGACCTGCGCCAGCCACTTCGTGGTGGAACACTTCAACAGGAATGCCCATGGATTCGAGAATCATGACCATCTCTGCACGGATGTCTTGTGTGCTGTCAACGGGAGGCACTGGGAAGTAGCCACCTTTGACGGTTGGACGGTGGCCGCGGTTGCCGCCTTCCATTTTCTTGCCTGTATTCCAAGGGGCTTCGTAGTCGTCGATCTTGAAGAACGTACCAGACATGTCGCTGCCGAAACGGACGTCGTCGAACAAGAAGAATTCTGGCTCGGGTCCGAAGTAAGCCGTGTCACCCAAACCGGAAGCCTTCAAGTAGGCTTCAGCGCGCTTGGCGATAGAACGTGGGTCGCGGTCGTAGGCTTTGCCATCACCGGGTTCCAACACGTCGCAACCCAAGATCAAAGTTGTTTCTTCGAAAAAGGGATCGATGTTGGCTGTGATGGGATCGGGCATCAACAACATGTCGGAGGCTTCGATGCCTTTCCAACCGGCGATAGAAGAACCGTCGAACGCGTGGCCGTCAGTGAACTTGCTTTCGTCAAAGTGAGAAATTGGCACGGAAACGTGCTGTTCTTTGCCACGGGTATCGGTGAAGCGGAAGTCAACAAACTTGACTTCGTTGTCCTTCACCATCTTCATTACGTCTGCGACGGTCTTTGCCATCAGAATCTCCTAAGGATGGATGTTGATAATTGGTTCTTCGGGCTTGCAGTTTTTATGCCAACAAAGGCAAGACGCCACAAATTCCCAAGAGCGCTATTGTGCCCCGAGGACAGGGTTATGACGAAGCCGCTTGCATGATTTTTTAGTGCGCACGCATGCACCATCCAAAAGCAATCAGGCACCATTATAGTGCAATTCTACTTAACGCACCATTTCGGGGCCAAACTCAACTTTGAAGGGTTGAAGGCCCGTTTTCAAGGCTGCAAAAGCCTCAGCAGAAAGACTCTCCTCGCCTTTGACGCCCAGTTCAATGTGTTTTCCCCATTGAGGATGGTCCACGCTTGGCAGACTGAAGACTTTGACACCTGGAAATTGCAACTCAATGGCTTCCATCAAGGGGGTTAGGGTTGCCTCCATGGCACCAAACACAATGACGGAACGCTCAGCACGTTTCGGGGCCGCTCCCCAGCTATGGCAATAAACGTCCAGTTTGTCTTGCATCATGGGCCAGGCCATGACGGGGAAGCCCGGCACAAAATGAACCATGCCCTGCCCTGCACCCTGACAAGTGAAACCCGGAATTTTGTTGTACGGGTTGTGAATGATCTGCGCGCCTTGCGGGAACATGCCCATGTTCAAGCGATGCTGATTGTCAGCGCGGTCAGGCTCATAGGGCAAACCTTGCTCTAGGGCCACATCGCGCACGCGCTCCAATATCAGCGCCTTGGCCTCAGCTTGCAATGCCAGTGGCACGCCCAAAGCTTTGGCAGCACATTGCCGGGTGTGGTCGTCGGGTGTTGCGCCAATGCCCCCGCATGAAAACACCACATCACCCGATGCAAAGGCTCGCGCCAAAACGGGTGTGATGCGCTCTGGCGAATCACCCACGTACTCTGCCCATGACAACTGCAAACCACGCTCGGTGAGCAACTCGATGAACTTGGGAAGGTGCTTGTCGGCACGTTTGCCTGACAAAATTTCATCGCCAATGATGATCAGGCCAATGGCAGGTGCAGGCTGCGAGGCCTGCACTGGCGTGTGATTCAAGGAGGTCATGCGAGCCTTGTGGTGTTCAATGAAAGCGAATGCATTCAAGCATTCAATATTTTGGATTCGACATCGACGATGTCGGCGGCTTGGGTTGAATCCTTGCGCCAAGTTGCAGGCGGCTCCGCACGAACTTGTGAGAGCGCATCGAGCAAGAAATGCACAAACCAAAGTGCTGAAAAAATAAACACCAGGGTGTAAATCCAAACTGCAATGGGAATGAGGACCACAAAGGCAGCCACAAACAAGGCGCCTGAGGCCCATACCAAGCTGGGCGCCGCACCCATCAGGCCCGTGATCACTCCCATGACGAGTAACTGAAAACGATAGCGTCGCATCAACTCTAAGCGTTCGGCGCGAGAGGCATGGTCGGCCAACACGTCATAGGTCATGACGCGATAAGTCAACCAACCCCAGATGAGTGCGGGCATCACCATGGCCATGGGAGGCAACCACCACAGAGGCAAGGTCAAAACCAAAGCACCCAAGGCCAACACCACAGACAAAAGAGTCCAAGCCAAGCCCTGCAACATCGATCCGCCGCGCTTGCGTTCGAGCTGCGCAAAACGTCGATCGGCCACCATGTTCACCAAGGCGGGTGTCATCATGAAGGAGACGGCCAACAAAGACATGACCACCACCAATGGGGTGACAGCCACAATCAGCAGCAAGGGGGGCACGACCGATTTCAGGCTCATCAAGCCCATGCGCTCTAACCAAAGCCAAGCCCAGTCTAAGGTGCTGCTGGCATCCATCCAAACACGCACGCTTTGCAATGCGGCATCCCAGTACAGCGCCCCTAAGCCCATCACAATGACCATCATCAAGATCAAAGGAACCAACGACAAGAAGATCACTTTGGGGTGAAAGCAATAAGCAACAGCACGCCAAAAAGAATCGGCCATGTTCCTCATGCGTTTTGCCTCCGCTCAAAAAGGCGAACCAAACCTAATTTCTGCTGCGCCCAATAACCACGGCCATAGTCTCGCCCTTCTTCGACTTGATCACGAACGCCCGTGGGGTCGTAGCGATCGGAAAAATCAGCGGTTTTGAATAGCATGTCCCACCATGGAAAGAGAACCCCAAAATTATGGCCACCCAAAGTTTTTCGTCCTGCTGATTCGTGCCCAATGCCAATGCTGTGATGCAGGCGGTGAAAACGCGGACTGATCAACAAGCGATCGCCCAGCCAGCCAAAACTGCATTTGAAATTGGCGTGCTCTAAGTTCTCCCACAACTGACTGACGGCCACCAAAGCTACAAACTGGCCAGGGCCGACGCCAATCAACTTGGCAACGATAGACAGCAGCATGGCTGTGATCACATCATCGAGCAGGTGATTTCGATTGTCTGTCCACAGGGTCATGTGGCGCTGCGAATGGTGCAGCGAGTGCAAAGCCCACCAGCGGTTGAACTGGTGCTGACCGCGGTGAATCAGGTAGTGCACCAAATCAAAAACAATCAAGTACAGCACAAAACTCACTGCAGCCTGATCGGTGACACCTGGCCAGATGGCATCGATGTTCAAAGTGGGAAAACCTTCAACCCGAAGCAAGCCAAAGCCTGTTTCAATGGCATTTTCAAACGTGAAAAACATGAACAACTTGAACAAGCCCAAACGCTGGACCAAGGTGTAAATGACATCTACACGCACGGCTGCTGCATCAGGCTGCTGTTCGATAGGACGCCATCTTTCCAAAGGTGCAATCAGGCACACCATGATCGCAATTTGAATCAAGCCCACCAACAACCAGCCCGTGCCTTCAAAAGCCACATCGAGCAGGTTGCCCGCACCGCCATTAAAGGCGATGGGTAGCACCACATTTTCAAACAGCAAGGTTTGCAAATTAGCAAACGCTTCCGTGAAAAAATTGACAACATTGGAAAGCATGTTGAAGCGTTCAGCCTAAGGAGTTTCAGTGAGGCACATCAGCCAAGAGTTTCGAATATTGCGGGTGCTGACGCAAGCTGGCAAAGCAAAAACCCTTTTCTTTCAAGCCCAAGACCAGAGGCTCCAGCACGGCAGGTGCCCACGGGTCTTGACGCGACCAGATGCCCAAATGCGCCATCAAAATATCCCCACTGCGGATGTTCTTCAGGGCACTTGCCAAAAGCTTTGGGTTGGGATGTGTTTGACTCGAAAGCTCGTCCCCTAAAAATCCTGCAGGCGACCACCCGACATGGGTGTAGCCGCAATCTTTGGCCGCCTGCAACAAAGCGGGCGATGTTTTGCCACCGGGTGCGCGAAACAAAGGCAAGGCCTTGCGCCCCGTCATGACTTCCAAACGATCACTGGCTTTCTTCAAATTGGCACAGTAATCCGCTGCGTGCCAGTTTAAATTTTGGCCATTCTGCTCACCTGCGCTAGGCCGAATTTTGAAATGTTGCGCGTCGATGTCGGCACGCCAATAGGCATGGTCATAAGTGTGGCTTGCAAAGTCGTGGCCATTGGCAGCTTGCGCTTTCCACCAAGGGGCCCAGTACTGGCCCAAGGTGCCGTCGCCCTCTTGCGTTTTTTCATGCGCCGCAAAATAGGTCACGGGCACTTGGTGCTTTTGTAACACTTGTGAGATCAGGGGCGCGACACCCATGTGGCCCGTGTCAAAGGTCAGGTACACCGGCTTTTTGCACTGCGGCGTGGTGGGCACACCATTCAGGGCCCAAGCAGAACTTGTGAGGACTGAGGCCAACAAGCCCCAGCCCAAGCACTTCTTGCCGAGCTTACTGACGAGGCGCATGGTCTAAGGTCCACACACCATGCGGCGACTTGCCCACTTTGATTTGTCGAACCACTTTGCGCGTGCTCATGTCAATGACACTCAGTTTTTGCGCCCAACGTGATGCCAACAAAATGGTTTTGCCATCGGCCGTGATGTCCATGCAATCAGGACCGGTTGGGCCGGGGTATTGGTCCACCACGGTGAAGTTTTTGTAATCAATTTTGCTGATGGTGTTGGCCACTCGGTTGCTGACCAGCACGTGTTGTTTGTCACCAATGGCACGGAATGCATGCGCGCCCTTGCCTGTGGTGATTTTTTTGATTTTTTGTGCGGGACCGTTCGAAACGTCATAAACCTCCACCCCATCGCCACCCGTCAAACCGATCAACAAGTGCTTGTCGTCGGGGGTGCCGAACACATCGGCGGGCATGGTGCCAGTTTTGACGCGCCACTTGATCGCTTGCGTCGCAAGATCTACTGCCACCAACTCATTGCTGTCTTGCATGGTGGCCCACACCGTGGTGCTCTTGCTGTCTATCCAAAGGTGGCTAGGTGTTTTGGAGGAAGATATGCGCCTGACCAAGGTGGGCGTTTGGCCATCCCACTTGTAAATGTCAATGTGGTTGAGGCGGTTGGCCACCGTCACAAACCATTTCATGTCAGGCGAGAAACGCAACTGGTAGGGATCCAAAATGCCTGACACCACGCGCTGAACTTCTGCTGTGCGTGGATCGATAAAAGTGAGCGAGTCGGACAGTGCGTTGGCCACAATGACCGATTTTTCGTCGGGCGTGAGGTACAAATGATGGGGCTCTTTGCCTGTTGGAATGCGTTTGGTTTCTGTCCAAGTGACGGGGTCAATCACACTGACGTTGCCATCCAGCGAATTCAAAACAAAAATGGGCGCTGGCGCTTGAACTGCGGGAGCGGCAGGTGCTGGCTGCGGCGTTGCGGACATGGCAGAAGCGATGCTGAAAGTGGCCAAGCCTAGGGAGAGTGTCAGTGCGCGAAATATCATCCCTCAAGTGTACTGGGGTATTGCAACAGCGCGTTGGGGCATGGCCTCTAACTTTGACAAATTAAGGACATTCTGATGTCAAAATGTGCGCATGACGTCACCTACTTTGATCGCCGTCAAAGGTCTTGAATTAGAGGTTCTCCACATTCCTCGCGCGCAAGCCTCGAACACGCTCTCGCCCAAACCCAGCTGTGTCTTTTTGCACGAAGGTCTGGGCAGTGTGGCCTTGTGGAAAGATTGGCCCCAAAAAGTTTGCGAAAGCTTAGATTGCGAGGGGTGGGTTTATTCACGCAGAGGTTATGGTCAGTCCGAGGGCATCCCGGATGTGCGCGGCGCTGGGCGCCTTCGTGCCGACTACATGCACCATGAAGCACAGGTGGTTTTGCCCGCTTTGCTGGCAGCCTTGAACATTCAAAGCCCCCTGCTGATCGGTCACTCAGATGGCGGCACCATCGCCTTGATTCATGCCAGTCAATTTGAGGTGGCTTCTTGCGTTGTCATGGCGCCGCATGTGATGGTGGAAGACATTTCCATTCAGGCCATTTCTCAAGCCCGAGACAACTATGACAAATTAAAGCCGAGGCTTGCGGCGTTTCACAAAGATGTCGATGTGGCGTTTTGGCAATGGAACGATGTGTGGCTGAGTGAAGAATTTAGAAGCTTCGACATTCGCCCTTTGCTGCACCACATTCAAGCCCCCTTGTTGGCCATCCAGGGCATGGACGATGCTTACGGAACCATGGCGCAGATCGATGAGATTGCTGAGAAGGTGCCACATACCCAAGTGGTCAAGTTGTCCCAGTGTGGCCACAGTCCGCACAAAGACCAACCCGAGCAAGTGCTTCAGGCTTTGAAATATTTCTCAAGTTCGCTGGGCAAAATCCAACGCCACTGACCTGGCGCCAAATCTTCAGGCAATTGCAAATTGCCAATGGCACTGCGGTGCAAACCTTCAACCCGATTGCCTACTGCCGCCAGCATGCGTTTAACTTGGTGGTACTTGCCTTCGGTGAGCGTGAGCCTCAAATGCGTGTCCGACACTTTTTCGCAAGCTGCGGCTTTGACGGGTTTGGGGCTATCGTCCAACACCACGCCCGCCAACAATTTTTCAACTTGTCCGTGGGTGATCTCGTGCTTGGTAGTCACCTCGTACACCTTGGGCATGTGGTGCTTGGGCGAGCTCATGCGGTGAATGAATTTGCCATCATCGGTCAGCAATAACAAGCCCGTGGTGTCTTGGTCTAGACGGCCCACTGCTTGCACGCCTTGCACAGCGGCCTTTTGGGGACGCGTTCTTAAGGGCGAAGGCAGCAAGGTGTAAATGCTGGGCCATGTGGATGGCTTTTGCGAACACTCAGTGCCTGTGGGCTTGTGCAGCATGAGGTAGGCACGGTCAAAGTACGGCCACTCGGTGCCCTGCACTTTGAACTTGAGGTTTTCGGGGTCGAAGAAAGCGCCGGGGTCTTCTTGCACCTCGCCATTGACGCTGACGTAGCCCTGCTGCACCAAGCCTGCGCAAACGCGGCGAGTGCCGAAACCTTGGCTGAAGAGAATGTCTTCAAGGCGCATGGGTTTCATGGCACAGCTCCGCGCATAAATTTTGCAGCCAAAGAATTACTTCAAGGCCTTGAAACGCACGCGCTTGGGCTTGGCGCCCTCTTCGCCCAAACGTTTTTTCTTGTCGGCTTCGTACTCTTGGTAGTTGCCGTCAAAGAACACCCACTGGCTGTCGCCTTCGGCGGCCAAGATGTGGGTCGCAATGCGGTCAAGGAACCAACGATCGTGGCTGATGACCATGACCGAGCCTGCAAACTCCAGCAAGGCATCTTCCAAGGCGCGCAATGTTTCCACGTCCAAGTCGTTGGAGGGTTCGTCCAGCAGCAACACGTTGCCGCCTTCGATCAGTGTTTTGGCCAAGTGCAAACGACCGCGCTCACCACCCGACAGCATGCCGACTTTCTTTTGCTGATCGCCACCGTTGAAGTTGAAGCGACCGCAATAGGCACGGCTTGGCATTTGGAATTTGCCGACAGTGATGATGTCGAGGCCGCCCGACACATCTTCCCAAACGGTTTTTTCGTTGGACAAGTCGTCCCGGTTTTGGTCAACGAAGGCCATCTTGACGGTCTGACCAACCTTGATCGTGCCACTGTCTGGTTGCTCTTTGCCGGCAATCAGTTTGAACAAAGTTGATTTACCGGCACCGTTAGGGCCGATGATGCCGACGATGGCGCCAGCGGGTACTTTGAAGCTGAGGTTGTCGATCAGCAAACGGTCGCCGAAGGACTTGCTGACGTTGGTGAATTCAAACACCTCATTACCTAAACGCTCGGCAACGGGAATGAAAATTTCCTGTGTTTCATTGCGCTTTTGGTAGTCGTAGTCGCTCAATTCTTCGAAGCGTGCCAAACGGGCCTTGCTCTTGGCTTGACGGCCTTTGGGGTTGGAACGTGCCCATTCCAATTCTTTTTTCATGGCCTTGGTACGAGCGTCTTCGGTGCGCTGTTCTTGCTCCAAGCGGGCTTCTTTTTGCTCCAACCAAGTGGAGTAGTTGCCTTTGTAAGGAATGCCGTGACCACGGTCCAATTCCAAAATCCATTCGGCCGCATTGTCTAGGAAGTAACGGTCGTGGGTAATGGCCACCACGGTGCCGGGGAAGCGTTGCAAGAACAACTCAAGCCAATCGACACTTTCTGCGTCCAAGTGGTTGGTGGGTTCGTCCAGCAGCAACATGTCGGGGCGGCTGAGCAACAAGCGGCACAAAGCGACGCGGCGTTTTTCACCACCAGAGAGTTTGCCAATGACGGCATCCCACGGGGGCAAACGCAAAGCGTCAGCTGCAATTTCGAGTTGGTGATCGGACGCATCGCCCGCTGTGGAAATGATGGCTTCCAACTTGGCTTGCTCGGCGGCGAGCGCATCGAAGTCGGCGTCTTCTTCAGCGTAGGCTGCATAGACTTCTTCGAGGCGAGCCTGCGCCGCTTTCACTTCGCCCATGCCGCCTTCAACCGCTTCGCGCACGGTTTCGTTGGGGTCCATTTGGGGCTCTTGGGGCAGATACCCAATTTTGAGTCCGGCCATGGGAATGGCTTCGCCTTCAATTTCCTTGTCGATGCCGGCCATGATTTTCAGCAAGGTGGACTTGCCGGAACCGTTCAAGCCGAGCACACCAATTTTGGCGCCAGGAAAGAAGCTAAGGGAAATGTCTTTGAGAATTTGACGCTTCGGCGGCACGATCTTGCCGACGCGGTTCATGGAAAAAACGTATTGGGCCATGGCTGGGATGCTCTTCAAAAGGGAGGGGAATGTGCATTTTCCGGAATGGAAAGGATAAATTCCCGAGCCTGCGATTATCCCAGTCTTTGGCACCCTACTTTCGCTTTAGAGCGCTCGAAATCTTTCAAATTACAGAATGCGGTCGCCTGATTTGCCACTTCGGCTGGAAAACTGGACCCGAGCGTCTTGCGTTTCAAGCCCAATTCGGGCTGCCCTGCCCCCATAAACCTCAGCTTTAAGCCATTCGGCTTCGGCATCCAAAGCTGCAGCTGATTTCACAGAGGTGTACCAAACCCTGGCTTCTGCGTCCCAGCGGTAGCCGCGGGCTTTGAGCTTGTCTTTGGTTTCAAAAGGAGAACCAAAGGCTTTGACCACCGTACGAGCGTTTTGGGACGACTCGAAGAGTTGCAAGAGACCCGTGACAGCACCTTCTGGCTTGTCGGATTTCAAAGGGGTGGACAAGACACGCAGCAAGGCATGGCAATCCACCTGAGCACGGTGGGCGTCGTAGAACCAACCCAACTCGCTGCACAAAAACTCTAATTTAGCGGAGCCCAAGCCTTGGGCTTTCCAATCGATGCCTTGGAACGAACAGGCCCAAGCCTTGTGTTCAAACACTTCAAGACGATTTTCAACGAAGGGGCGATCAAAGCCAGCGTTGTGCGCCACGATCAGGTCAGCACGCTCCACCATGTCTTTGATTTTTTCTTCATTCAATCTTTGACCCTTCACGTCTTGCGCCGTGATGCCCGTGAGCTTGACAATCTCGGGGGGAATAGGACGACCTGGGTCTTCGAAGTCTTCATAGACTTCAACCTCACCCACGGGTTTGCCGGTTTGCATGTCCACGTCCACAGCCAGCATGGCCAACTCAATGATGCTTTCTGCTCGCCAATCAAGGCCCGTTGTCTCGGTGTCCAAGATCAACACGCGTTGGGTGGGACCACCCGTACCAGGGCCAAAATCCAAAATGGGCACCAAGCGTCGCTTGACTTTGAAGTCGGGGTGCGCCGAGAGCTGATCGGCCATGTCATCAAAATTCATCGCGAACTCACTGGATCTGTAAAAGGTCTTATTTTGCCGGATGAAACAAGCCATCGGCCAAACCGCCACTTCGGGTGACCCGTTGGCGCACAGCGTTGAACAAGACAGCGGGATTCGGAGCCCACCAAGTGAGCTGGGTTTTGGCACGGGTCACGCCGGTGTACAGCAACTCGCGTGTCAATACAGGCGCATCGCGATCAGGCAGCACCATCAGCACATGGTCGTATTCAGAGCCCTGTGATTTGTGAACGGTCATGGCCCACACGGTTTCTACCGCATCCAGGCGCGAAGGCAGAACCCAACGCACGCCACCTTCGCCATCTGGGAATGCCACGCGCAATCCGTTTGCGGTTGGCAAACATTGACCTACATCACCGTTCATGAGGTTCAAGTGATAGTCGTTGCGCGTGACCATGATGGGTCGGCCAACGAACCAGTTGTCTTTATAGGCCTCTGGCTGAAAACTCTTGTCGCGATTGGCACTCAGGCCCAAAGCCACTGCAATGCGATCGTTCAAGGCTTGCACGCCCCAGGCGCCTTGTCTCAGAGCACACAGCACCTGAAATTCCGAAAAACGGTTGATCAATTTCAAAGCTTGCGCGTTGTCGCACACTGCGCCTGTTTGAAGAAGCGGCTTTAACTCAGACAACCAATGCGTCCAGCCCAACTTCAAAGCATTCACCACCTCGGGATGCAATGCGCCCTGTGATCTTTCGCGCCATGCGTCTGGCCAGCGCTGAATTTCCGTCAATTCATCGGACGGCGATTGACCGGTGATGGGCAATGCCTGCCATTGTTCTTTGAGCGATTCGTGCTGACCTTCATTGATCAGCTTGGCCCATTGACCGATGGCACTGTTAGCATCAAAGCGCCGACTGACATGCAGCACAGCGGTTTGTTCAGTCAATGTGTAGGCGGTGTTGTTGTGCGCTTGTGTTTGCTCATCCGACTGCACTGCACCTTCGCACAATTGCGACCACACAGCACCTGCTTCGACCGAGGCCAATTGGTCTTTGTCACCCAACAAAACCAATCGTGCATGTGCAGGCACACATGCCATCAAGCGAGCCATCAGTTCCAAGTCGATCATGGACGCTTCATCGACCACCACCAAGTCAGTGGCCAAGATGGGTGCTTTTCTAGCTGCAGCATCTGGGTTGTATTGCAACAGTTGGTGCAAGGTGACCGCTTGGGAAGGAATGCCCTCTGCCCAGCCCTCTGGCAAACTGGCCAAAGCCGATTGAATCGATGCACTCAAACGGCTTGCAGCCTTGCCTGTGGGGGCGGCCAAATGAATGCGCAAAGTTTGCTGTTGATCTTTCCCCGCACCTTGCAGCAATGCCAAGAGGCGAACCACGGTGGTGGTCTTGCCGGTGCCAGGCCCTCCCGTAATGAGGGTGATGCCAGCGCGCAAAGCCTTGGCACATGCAACGCGCTGCCAATCTGTGGCTTGCGCTTCATCACCAAACAAAGCCTTGAGTTTTTCTTCAGTATCTTGGGGTACTTCGAACTGAGTGGCCAGACGCGCTTGAATGGCGGCTTGAATGCTTTGCTCTGCTTGCCATGCACGCCTTAAATAAACGCGTCGAGGCTGACCGTCCACCTGCTTGGACAAGACCATGGGCGAATGATCACCCATTGCCCATGGCATGGATTTGGCGGCCTCGGCCCATGGGTTTACGGGCTCAGAAAACAAGTCTGCGCGCGCTTCGCTTGAATTCAGGGTTAACTGCTTTAAGGCTTTAACTTGCGCATCCGACCAATCAAGCAAATGCGACGGTTCTTGCAACAATAGTTCCAAGTCCAAGCAGGCATGGCCGCGACCCATTTGGTAACTGACTAACAGCGCCAGCACATCATGCAAAGGATCGGTGCTGGCTTGATGCGAATTCAAAAATTTCAACCAGGCCACATCCAAAGGCGTCCACGGCCAAGTGACTGAAGTGGCCGAACCGGCTGCAGCGGCTAAGGGTTGAGGCATATTGAAAATTGGCAGGGTGGAAAGTTGCAAGCTCATGCGACACCCTCCACGGCAACTGCAGATGGCACCGCTTTGAAAGCGTCATCGAGGGCTTCAATCAGCGCAAGGGGTGGTTTGTTGAAATACACCCCCTGCCCCACTTGGTCGATGCCGCGCAAGTAAAGGTACAGCGCGCCGCCAATGTGCTGCTGGTAGTTGTAATGTTTCAAGCGCGATTTCAAAAGACGGTGAACGGCCAAGATGTACAAGGTGTATTGCACTTCATAGCGATGGCTCAGCATGCTGGCCTCGATGCTGTCTTGTGTGTAAAGGGGTAGCTTGTTCGATTTGTAATCGAGCACGTAATAGCGACCTTGATGTTCCAACACAATGTCCATGAAGCCTGTCAACAAACCATTCAGTTGTTGCGCTTGCAAGCTGGGACGCGCTTGGCCTGGATGCACCGCTTGGCTGATGAGCTGGTCAATGTGCTGCGTTGACACACCATGTGTTTTGAATGTGAAACCCATTTCGGGCCATGCGTTAAGGCTGTTCAGTTGAGACAAACAGAAACAATGTTGATCTGACCCCAATTGTTCCAATTGCGTGGAGGCACATTGGCGAATGAGTTGCAGGCAGAGGGTTTGGTGCTCGGGGCTGAGTTGCAAGCTGTCGGCTTGGGTTTGCCACCAGCGCTGCCAGCGGATGTTGGTTTCTGCAGAAATGGCGTGCGCTTCCTGCAACAATGGCCAACCCTCTTTGAGTTGCCATTCAAAGATGTCGTGCAGCAAAGTGCCGTAGGCACTGCCTGCAGGAAACGCGTTGTACAAAGGCTGTGAGGCGATGGTGTTGGCCGTGGTTTCTTCAGGATTCAGGTCGTCGGGTTTTGCAACCGGGTTGTCGATTTGCGAATCTAACCAACGCGCCTCGCGCGCCAAGCCAGAGTCAGAGTCCGAACCCAAGGACAGCGCATGGCTGCCGGACAAATTACGGGTCAAGGCACTGAAGCTGGCGGTCCATCCCGAGCGGGGCAAGGTGCGTGTCGGTTGTCTGGCTGGCGTTGGCGCTTCTTCTTGCGTGATTTGAGGTGACTCATAGAAAAGGTCGTTGGCCTCAGGCGCAGACACCACGTCGATGTCTTCGCAGGCAGCCCAGTTTTGCAATTTCTCTTGCAAGTCATCGACCGATGTACGCCTCAACAAAACGCTCAAGGCACTTTGCGCTTGTGATTCTTTGGCTTTGAAATCGTCCTTGCGCTTGGCAACGCCCATCCACATGGCTTGCTGGGCCCGGGTGAGTGCCACGTACAACAAGCGAATGTCTTCTTGCAGACGCTCTTCGGGGGTTCGGAGTGATTCGTCTTTGTCCTCTCGGAAGTTGGACACAAACGGCAAAAAGACCAAGGGGTACTGCAAGCCTTTGGCCTTGTGAAAGGTGATGACCTGTACCAATTGCGCATCGGTTTCAAGGCGCATTTGCGCCGCTTCACCTTGGGCTTGCGGGTTGGCCAATTGGTCGGTTAAAAACCGCAACAACGCTGTCTCACCTTGCAAACTGAGGCTGGCAGACTGCAACAATTCACCCAAATGCAAGAGGTTGGTCAAGCGCCGCTCGGCGGTGTCACCCTCTGCCTGCATGCGCCTGCCGATGTCTTGCTCGTGCACCATTTTGTAGAGCATGGGCAAAAAGCCTTGACGCTGCCACGTGGTGTGCCAAGCATTGAAGCGCTCGACCCAGATGTCCCATGCGGCCTCGTCGTTGATCGACTGTTCAATTTCATCCAGGCTTAAACACAAAGTGCGCGTGGTCAATGCGGCGCGCAGCAGCTTGGCATTGCGCGCCTGCAAAACAGCTTCCAAGATGCAAGCGAGGTCAAGCGCTTCGCGGGTGGCATAAACACTGTCGCGGTCGGACAAGTAGACGCTGCGAACACCGCGTTGAGCGAGGGCTTGTCGAATTTTTTTGGCCTCATTGCCGTCTCGTACCAACACGGCCATGTGGCCAGGTTGCGCAACGCGTTGGTTCAGCAAGCTGACCATTTGGGTGGCGCAAATGTGCGCAATGGCGTCGCCATACTGGGTGCCACTGAGGGGTTTGTCTGCGTGTAAGTGCCACACCGTCAGCGCGGGTACTTTTTGCCCATTTGGAAAGAGCAGGCTTGTGGCTTTGGCCGGTGTAGGCGTTTGCACCTTTTCAAAGGGCACTTCTCCAAATGGCGCTTGTGCTTGAACAAAGAGATGATTGACCGCATGGACCACTTCTTGGCTGGAACGGAAATTTTCCGTCAAAGTCCAAATTGATTCAGCGGCATGACGTGCTTTCAAATAGGTTGGCAAGTCGGCACCGCGGAAACTGTAGATGGCTTGCTTTGGATCACCAATCATCAAGAATGCGCTGGGCGTCAGTGATTGCGCGTGATCTTGTTCCGGCGATGAGTTGGCGCCGTAGATACAAGACAAGGATTCGTATTGCCAAGGATCAGTGTCTTGAAACTCATCAACCAAGGCCACTGGAAATTGCGCGCGAATGATGGCGGGCAAACGACTGCCATCCGCATGCAAGGCGGCATGAAGTCTTTGCAACAAATCTGAAAAATCAAAACTGGCCAGGTTTTTCTTTTGCTGCAAATAGGCACGCCCCACTTTGACTGCAGCGTGTTGAAGCAGGTCCACACCCACATCGGGTTCTGCCTCGAGGTGCATCATCCACTGGCCAATGGCCGACCACACACCGTGCGCATCCAGCATTGGCGACGCATCTTTTTTCAAGCTGGCATTGAGCTTTTCAAGGGTGAACTTTTTCAGGGTTTCGATGTCGGCTTCTTCACCGGAGGCCCATTCCGACAAGTGAGAAATGAAGTAGCCATGCTTCTTGGGAACATAGATGTTGCCCTTCAGGTCTTTGGCCAGTGCATTGTTTAACTGATTCAAAGCGATGGCCATGTGCTCGGCCATCAACTGCCGCGCAGTTGACTCCAACTCATCGCACGTTGATCGCCACAGGGTCCACGCTTTCAAGGCAGCTTGAGGATCGGGGTCTTGAGACACATCGGGAAAACCACCCGGCGATTTTTCAAACTTCTGCCAATGCGATTGAATGTTTTTCAAAAGCGCATCGGGTGTCGCCCCCAAAGCCTTGAGGGCCCCAAGCTGCTGACCCTCCAATGGATAGACAAATTCACGCCAGTAATCTTTGACCAACTTCAGCTTCAAAGCAGGCGCATCGTCCAAGCGTTTCTGGTCAAACAAACTTTGGCTGTCGAAGGCGTGCTGCCGGAGCATGCGACTGGACCAACTGTGGATGGTGTAGATGGCGGCCTCATCCATCCACTGCGCTGCCTCTTCTAAACGCGCGGCATGCGCAGCCTTGTGCTCGGTGCCTAGCGTGGCTTGTAAATCGCGCAGAAAATCATCTGCGTCTTGCACCTGGCCTCTGAAAAACTGCGCTGCTTGCGCCAAGCGTGAGCGAATGCGATCGCGCAATTCAGCGGTGGCGGCTTCCGTGAAGGTCATGACCAGAATTTGCGGTGGCATCAAGCCCTGACCTTGCCAACCATGGCCCAAGATCAGGCGTACATACAAGGCTGCCAGCGTCCAAGTTTTGCCGGTACCTGCACTGGCTTCAATCAGTTGAATGCCTTGAAGGGGCAGTTTCAACACATCGAGTTTGTGTGTGGTCAAGGTAGTCGAAGCAGTCATGGCGCCTCCCCCTCCATGCAAGCCACGCGGATCAAATCTTCATACAGCAACGGCGCCCACTGCGGGAGTGCATGGCGCAGAAGATCGAAATGATCAAACGAACGTTGCACATACAAAGAGCGTGCTAGGTCGGTGTCTTCTGCAAAGTTGTCGGCAAAGGCTTTGCTGGCTTTGTCTAAAGATTTTCCCAAAGACTGCGCCAACATCTGCTCATCGCGAAGGTCGGCATTCGCCTCTTTGTTGGCTTGCGCCTGTTTGGCTTGCTCCGTTACAAAGGCCAAGCCTGCCTTGAACGTCACAGGCAAGGGCTGTACCCAAGCATGGCGATAAACCGTTAACCACTGGGAGAGCAATTGCTTGGCGCTTTCTGCTTCCAAGCTTGGCAAAACCGCCACGCCATCCAAACCCACAGCAACAGAGCGCACCTCGTAGCCCGCAGCGCACATCAACACATGGCTGGGCCACAAATTGATCAGGACATCTGCACGTGCAGTTTGTTGGTCCTTTTGACCCGTGGCAACTGCGCCGGGTCGGCTGGTGATTTGCAAATAACCCAAGTCGCCTTGACGCAAATTGGTCATTTCTGCACCCATGCGCACATCGCCCCAAGGCATGGACAACACCAGATCAATGGATTGCGCGGCCAATTCGGTGGGGTAATTTTCAGAATAAGGTGCTGCGCGGTCTTTGACGCGCAGCGCTGCCTCGTACTGTTGTTTCAACACGCCTTGACCCGCTGCCCCCATGGGCAGCAGCCCCATCAAAGTTTCTGCTTCCAGTTGTTGCGCGATGTCGTCCGCCTCAAGCAATGAGCGGCCAACCATGTAACGGTCCAAGCCAGAGAGTGCAAAATTCTCATCGTCTTGCAGCGCCTCTTCGGGGCCCCTCAGTTGCACACCCAACCGACTGCGCCAATAAACCTCCACGGGCTGTTTGAGAAGGCGCATGCATTCGCTGAGCGGCCATTCTGTGATGACGGGTAAATCGGCTACTGATTGGGTTGGCACTTCTTTCTGCAATGGTGGCTGATCTGCAGCGAGCAAAACGGAACGCGCAGCTTGCGCTTTTTCCCAATCGTCTGCATACGTGAAAAACTCCGTGTTGGGCTGGAAATATTGGGCAGAAAAAGCTTGCAAGGGCTGCAGGTCGGCTGGTGTTTCTGGCTTGAACCGTGACTTGAGGGCATCGCGTAATTGCGACACCAACACCGAAGGCGGCATGAGCTGGTTGTCAGTGCTTCGTCGGCCTTGCCAACTGATGTACAGCTTTTCACGGGCAGACAAAAATGCCTCTAAAAATAAATAGCGATCGTCTTCGCGTCGCGAGCGATCGCCTGCACGCCAATGATCGGTCATCAAATCAAAATCGCGTGGTGTGCTTTGGCGAGGATAGGCACCATCGTTCATGCCCAACAGGCACAAGCCTTTAAAGGGAATGGCGCGCATGGGCATCAGGGTGGAAAACTGCACGCCGCCGCCGAAGAAGCGTTGCTGCAGGCCAGCAGATTCCAAAGCCGAAAGCCAATGCTCGCGAACAACCGTCAGTGGCAAAGGCTCTGACAGTCCCGCTTGATCACACAGCGACTGCCATTGCGTGAGTTCTTGTTTGAGGCGGAGCAACATGCGCTCGTCGGCTTCGTTGTCGGGTTCAAAAAAGCGCGCCATCAAATCATGCATCACCGCTGACCATTGCGCTGGCGTGTGCGCATGGCACAACTGCTCAAGGCTGATGGCCACAGCCTCTAGCCAACTGGCCAGGTGCCCCACCTTTAGCGCACTCAGGCCAGCCACTTGCGGTAAAGGCAAGACACCTTGCCACGCTGCGTTGCCATCAGCTTGACCTGCGGCATAGCCCAAGAGCAAACGCTGCAAGCCATAGGCCCACGTGTTTTGCTGCGCATGCGGCATGTCTGTGGGGATGCCCCACTTTTGGCGATGCGCCAGATCTAAACCCCAACGCACAGCCGCCGCTTGCAACCAGTTTTTCAGGGTATGGACATCGGCTTCGTCCATTTTGAACTTGGTGCGCACCGCTGACACCTCAAACAAACTGAGCCATTCAGACAAAGTGATGCGGGCCTCTGGCAAGTTCAGCAAGAACTCCAGCGCTTGCACCAAGGGCACTTGCCTAGGCGTGGTGTCGGCTACGGAAAACGGAATGTGCCGTGGATGCTGCTGCGGGAAACGGCCAAACACCGCCTGAATGTGGGCGGCAAATGTGGCCATATCGGGCACCATCACCATCACATCGGTGGGTTTCCACGTGGGGTTGTGATCAAACCAATCCCAAAGCCGGTCATGCAAGATTTCCACTTCGCGCTGGGCTGAGTGCGCTTGGACCATTTGAATGCTGCCATCGTCGTCCAGCGCTTCTGGTGTGACTGGCATCGGATTCAAGGTCAGGATGTCGGATTGGATTTGTTGCAAGCGTGTGGGCTTAGACTGCGCAGTGACGTCTGCAGGGTCCACAAAATAGCTTTGCTTGCTCATCAAGCTCAAGGCATTTTCGGGTTGGTCAAAGCGCTCAAGGGCATGCAAATAATCGCGGCCTTGTTGACCCCACGAAGCCAGCAAAGAATTTTGCTGCGCCATCAGGTCCATGTCATGTCCCCAATATTCTTGGCAAGGGTTTTGCACCATCAAAACGACTTGAGACCAACGCCCCAAAGCCGCCAAGGCTTCCACCACCTGCAAAGGCAAGTTGGAGATGCCAAACACCACAATGCGTGGCGGCAAACCTTCTGGCATCACAGCACTGGCCAGTTGCACCTTGCGCATGAACTGCGAGTGCACTTCTGCGCGAGACACGCATTGAGAGGCCAGCTCGGGCACTTGGGTTTGCAGCACATCTTGCTGCAACAACTGCCACAACTGCGCTTGCCACACTTGATCTGCCGCCAAGGCTTTGCGCTCACCCATGTGTTGCAAAACGAAGCGCCCTTCGGCCCAATCGCTTAGCCAATCGGCACGGTAACTTTGATAGCCGTCAAACACATCGGCCACTTGCTGCGCCAATTGATAACGCTGCCGGCCCAAGGGATCGTTTTTGACATAGGCCAGCAAGGGGGCCACTTGATGGGTTTGTGCAAACTCGGGCAGCAAACGCCACAGTCGCCAGACCAAGGCTTGCTTGTCAAAAGGCATGGCCACCGGCACGACCGAGGGCCCCAGAACCAAGCGGTACATTCGCCAAACGAAGCTGGAGGGCAATTCGGTTTGGGTGGCCGCACAAATGCCCATGGCACTGTCGTCGGCCAATGCCATTTCTAACCAGTGCTTCATGCCATTGCTTTGCACCAGCAAAGTTTCGGGCACCAAGGGCGGCAAGGGATTGTTTTTCAGCAAGCCTAACGTGAGATCGCGCAGATCTTCCAGGCGGTTGCCATGGAACACCATGAATCCTGGTTGAAGTGCGTGGGCCATGAAATGAAGCTTGCGTGTGTCTGAGAATCTAGTCTGGATTATCGACTGCGGCCAGGCTCATGTCGTGAGCTTGCCTATAAAAAACGTTTCAAAACGCGTTGAAATTCAGACGCAGACACTGGCTTGATGAGAAAGTCTTGCATGCCTGCCTTTTGGGCCAAAACGCGGTCCTCGTCCAACACGTGGGCAGTCATGGCCACGATGGGCGTCATTCGCAAAGCCTCGGTGATTTCAATGCGCCGGATTTCGTAGGTGGCCGTGAGACCATCCATACCGGGCATTTGCAAGTCCATCAAGATCAAATCGTAAGCTGATGTGCGGATTTTTTGCAGCGCAACTTCGCCATTCTCGGCAATGTCCACTGTGCACCCCAACTTTTGCAAAGTCCACTGCGCCAACTGCTGATTCATGGGTGTGTCTTCCACAACCAAGACATGACCCGCATGTTGCGCTTTAGGCTTTTGAGTTGAGGTCAGTTGATCACTCAACTCATCCCGCTGGGTCAGTTGAATCAGGGTTCTGTTCAATTCTTGGGCCGTTATCGGCTTGTACAAATTGGCCACTTTGACGCCCAAGGTGCGGGCCACTGCGCTCAGGTTTTGCACATCATGGTTCAAACCAAAATCCGACAGCACCAACCAGGACAATTGGCGCCACTTTTGAGCGTCTTGGGCCAACATGAAGGCAGGCTCAATGAAGGCCAGCATGCTGTGATCAATGACCCACAATGTTTGACGCGAAAGGCCTTGCTGCAACCACGCTTCCAAGCAAGTCTGCAGTGACGCAGGGGTGACTATTTCTTGAGGTGTGATTTGCTGGGATGCCAACAGTGTTTTCAAAATTTCTCGGGCAAACGGATTGGACTCGATCAACACCACATCCACCGAGTGCGACAAAGCATCAAAACCATGACCCTGCAGACGTGTGTCTTGGTGTTCAATGTCGGCATGGGTCAGCGGCTCAAATTGCGCCGTGAAGGTGAACACACTGCCGCCCTCTTCTCGCGCTTGAACACTGATCTCGCCCTTCATCAAATTGACCAAGTTCTTGGCAATCGACAGGCCCAAACCACTGCCTCCAAATTTGCGATTGACAGACGCATCGGCTTGGCTAAAGGGTGAAAAAATCACATGCATTTTTTCGACCGGAATACCAATACCTGTGTCCGTCACTTCAAACGAACATCTGACTTGCGCGTTCAGCTCCGACAAAAATTGAACATGAAGTTTGACCCATCCTGTGTCACTGAACTTCAAAGCATTGCCCAACAAGTTTTGCAAGACTTGGCCCAATCGCAATGGATCTCCCATGACCCACTGTGGCACCTCGGGATCGATCACCAAATAAAGGTCTATCTTTTTTTGTTCAGCCTGAAAAGCGAAGCCCTTCATGGCCTGCTGACAGGCCGTGTGCAAATCAAAGGCCGTGCGATCCAAGGTCAGCCGATTGGCACCTAAGCGTGTGAAATCCAAAATGTCGTCAATCAGACGCAGCAAACTTTTGGATGCCGTGCGAGACATCTCCAAGTAACCCTTTTGTTCCGGGTTCAAGGGTGTCCCCAGCGCCAACTCGGTCATGCCCACCATGCTGTTGATCGGTGTTCTGATTTCATGGCTCATTTGCGCCAAGAATGAGGACTTGGCCTGATTGGCAGTTTCGGCTGCATTCAAGGCACGCGCCATGGCAAAGCTGTCTTGCTCGCGCCGAACCCAAATGGCGGCAATGTGCTTGGTGAGCAAATATGTGGCGATCAACATCATGACCGACAACGCCAATACACCTTTGGAAGACAACCACCACTGCGCTTCTACGCTGCTGCGTGAAATGGCAACAGCCACCGTCACTGGTAAATTGGCTGAAGTTCTGAAATGAACTTCCAATTTTTCAACATCTTGTTTCGCATCCGTTTGGGTTTGCAGGTAACGCCCAAACTCTTGATTGCGAGACACACTTTGAACGGCCGGCATGTTGCCAAATACCTGATCATTGGGAAACCATCGCTTTGAACTGCTGGCCAAAATGCGACCTGCATAATCAAACACGTAGACAGCATCGCAATCGGCATCCACAGACTCGGCAAAGCCATCGATCAAATCCTTTGGATTGATCAACACCAACCAACGAACAACTTGGCCATTGGGCCGTTGTGTGCGCAAAGCCAGAGGTAAGACGGCAATGTCTTGCAGACCCGCGTGACCATTGTTCAAATCAAAAAGGTTGCGCGCAGGCTGCCAGCGACCTGCCGCCAAATCATTGCCGACATCGCGTTCAAGCCCCATAGAGGCCCACTTCACCACGTGATGAACCACCCCTTCTTCGGAACTGGCCAAGACTTGCCCGCTTTCCGACAGCATCGACAAAGATCGGATGAAGCTTGATTTTTCGATGGCCGTTTGCAGTTTGGCTTGATCCCGAAAGTCGGCATCTGACCATTGGTTGACGGCTGTGATGAGGGTGGTGGTGGACTCTAAGGTTCGACTGACATGATTGAACAAAATGCGTGTCAGCAACTCACCTCGAGCTTGTTCACGCGCCAAGGTATCTTGCCTGTCTTGCCACAAATACACTGAAGACACGACCCCAATGAACAAGGCAACTGCCGCACCAAACCGGTAGACCCCTAGCGCGGCCGATGTCTTTGAATGACCCACTTCAATTGCCATGAACTCAGTGCTTGCCTGTTACGATTACTTCAACACCACGATAGGGTCTAAATTGTGTTGCTTGGCATATTGCAACAAACGCCCGTCTTTTTTGACATTGCTTAAGAATGCCTCAACACGAAGCAACAAACTGTTGTCGCCTTTGGCAAATGCATAAGCGTATTCGGTGGTGGGCATGTTGTTGGGCGCTGGTATGACAGCCGCCCAATCGGTCAACTCAATCATTCGCAAGCTGTAGGGATAGTCGGTCATGAAGGCATCCGCCCTGCCCGACAGCACTTCTTGTTCTCGCGTACCCGGCGCTTGGACTTTGACCAATTTGGCTTTCTTCAAAGACTTGGCCATGATGCCCTCCATCAGCGTGCCGGCTGCCACTGCAATCACGCGACCAGGTTGATCGAGACTGTCCCACGATTGCAGGCCTTCTTTGTTTTTAAGCGTGACCGCAAACAAGCCGCTCTTCAAATAGGCTTGCGAAAACTGCAAGCGCGCCAAACGCTCTGCCGTGATACCAATGGCGTGGGTGGCCACATCACAACGGTCTTGCTCTAGCGCGTCGTAGAGTTGAGAAAAATTGCTGTCAACGTAGCGCACCTTTACCCCCAATTCTTTGGCCAATTCTTGCGTGAGGGCAATGTCGATGCCGCTGAGTTCGCGGGTTTTGGGGTTGCGGTAGGTAATGCTGTAGTACTCTGGCCAGATACAGGCTCTGAGTTCCTTGGCTTGAAGCACTTTGTCCAAGCGGCTTGTTTCGGCAAGCGCCACCGACGCAGAGCCCATGGCGATCAGGCCGCACATGACTTGAATCAAGCATTGAACGCCAAAGTGCCGGCTGGCCACCCACAAGGCTTGAAATGAGGAGATGTTCATGAAGGCGAATTCAATGGATTTGGTATGAACTTTAAATTAAACACCAAAAAATTCCATCTGGGTTATAAATTCAATCTTTTGAATTAATTTCTATGCGCAGCGTTTCATGCGACAATCAGCCTGTTGCCGCCTCCAGTTGCCGCAACATCAGCACTTCTGCTGGGGTTTGACCCAGGCTCTCGCCTGTGGTTTCCATGCCCACCTGTGAATCCCATCGGTCTTTGACTGGCGGCTGTTTCCCAACAGCCTGACAAACCGATGCCATGCGCCGCTATTGGCGCTCCATCATGAAATTTGAAGAATTGAATTTGGCTCCGGCCATTCTGCAAGCCGTGCAAGAGCAAGGCTACGACACACCCACGCCCATTCAGGCCCAAGCGATTCCTATCGTCTTGGCAGGGCACGACCTGTTGGCCGGTGCCCAAACAGGAACCGGCAAAACTGCTGCATTCATGCTGCCTGTGCTGCACAAGCTCAGCCTGACAGAGGCCGGTCGCAACAAATTTGGCGGCAAAGCCATCCGCGCTTTGGTGCTCACCCCCACCCGCGAATTGGCGGCCCAAGTTGAAGAGTCTGTCAAAGACTACGGCAAATACCTCAGCCTCCAATCCACGGTGGTGTTTGGCGGCGTGGGTATGAAGCCCCAAGTTGACCGCGTGAAGCGCGGTGTTGACGTCTTGGTGGCCACGCCCGGTCGCTTGCTCGACTTGCAAGGCCAGGGCCTGCTCGACCTGTCCAGCATTGAAATTTTGGTCTTAGACGAAGCCGATCGCATGCTCGACATGGGTTTCATCCATGACGTGAAAAAAGTCTTGGCCCTGGTGCCCAAAGAAAAGCAAAGTCTGCTGTTCTCTGCCACGTTCAGCGATGAAATTCGCGACTTGGCCGCCACGCTGTTGAAGAACCCGCAAAGCATTCAAGTCACGCCCAGCAACACGACCGTGCAGCGCATTTCTCAAGTGATCCATCCTGTGGGACGCGGCAAGAAAAAAGAAGTGCTGGTGCACATCATCAACCAACACAATTGGAGCCAAGTGCTGGTGTTCACTCGCACCAAGTTTGGCGCCAACAATGTGGCCGACTACCTCACCAAGAACGGCATCAAGGCCATGGCCTTGCACGGCAACAAAAGTCAAACTGCGCGCACGCAAGCCTTGGCAGGTTTTAAGAGCGGCGACATTCGCGCCTTGGTGGCCACCGACATTGCAGCACGCGGCATTGACATTGAAGACTTGCCACACGTGGTGAATTACGAAATTCCCAACGTCTCTGAAGACTACGTGCACCGCATTGGCCGTACCGGTCGCGCCGGCGCCAGCGGCGAAGCCGTGAGCTTGGTTTGCTTGGACGAAGAAGGTTTCATGATGGAAATCGAACGCTTCACCAAGCAAGAAATTCCAGTTCAATTGCTCGAAGGTTTTGGCCCCGAGCCAGGCGAGAAAGCGGAACCCATTGCCATGGGTCGCCAAACCTTGTGGGGCGGCGCAGGTCGCCCACCCAGCCGTGATGTGATGCAAGCTGCAGCCAAAGCTGCGCGCTCCGACATGATGCAGCGCATTCGTGAATCCAAAGGCGCTGCCGGCGAAGGTGGCGGTGGCGGTCGTGGAGGTCGCTCCGGTGGCCAAGGCGGTGGCGGTGGCCAGGCTCGCCCCGAGGGTGCAGCAGGACGCTCACGCAACGGCCCTCCCCCATCACGTCGCGGTGGTCCTTCACAAGGCCCACGCGGTGATCGTCAAGATCGTCCCGAAAGAAGTTTTGATGGCGCACCCTCCGATCGTTTCAACGATCGCAATGACCGCAACAACGACCGACGCAATGACCGTGCCCCCCGTGGCGACGAATTGCCACGTCACATCGATCCCCTCATGACCAACCAATTTGCACGTCAAGGTGCACCTCGTCGCAACAGCGGTGGTGGCGGAGGTCAACCCGATCCAACACGCACCAGCATCGACAGCTTGGCGGGCGGTGGCCGTGGTGGTCCTCGCCGTCATGGTGGTGGATTTGGCGGTGGTGGTGGCGGCGGCCGTGGTGGTCGCTCTGGCGGCGGTGGCGGCTATGGTGGTGGCAACGGCGGTGGCCGTTCTTTCGGCCGTTGATCAGCAGCGCCTCAACGCAGAATTAGCAGTTCGCCCTTCGATGGTCGGCAATGGCCCGATCATCGAACTTCATCTCGGCGCTCCGCAATTCGCGGTGCTTGGTCACCCTGCCACGCATTCTGGTGCGCCACATCTTGAATGAACTGGCCGTGAGTTCGGCTCGCATGATTTTGATCACGCCGGGTTCTGTCACGCCCGTTCTTTCGTAGATCGTTTCAAACGTGGTTCGATCTTCCCAAGCCATTTGAATGACCGCGGAAATATCGCCGGCGCTCAAGGGTTTGGAAGATTCAAGCGATTTGGGCATGCTGCATTGGGCTCTGGTTTCATGTCGATCTGACTAGGGACATTATCAAGTCGACCCGCACTGGCGTGCAGGTTCAAGTCAAAATAGCCCCATGAAGACCACGTTCAAGGGCAACAAGCAAAGCCTTCCCAGCAAACCTTGCACTGTGTGCGGGCGCGACATGACTTGGCGCAAAGCTTGGGCCAAAAACTGGGATCAGGTTTTGTATTGCTCTGAGGCTTGTCGCAAAAACAAATCTAACAGCACGCCTAACAGTAAGATAGCGGCAAAGCATGGCTAAGTCCTTTCGACATTTGGTTTTGATCCTAGGCGATCAATTGAACCTAGACTCATCTGCCTTGGCAGACTTCGACCCCAAGCAAGACGCCATTTGGATGGCAGAGGTGATGGAGGAATCCACCCATGTGCCCTCTTCTAAGCAACGCAGCACGCTGTTTCTAAGTGCCATGCGGCACTTCGCGCAAAACTTGCGGGACAAAAACTGGTCCGTTTTTTACACACGTTTAAACGATGCCAACAACACGGGCACCTTGGCCGGCGAACTTGAAAAAGCCATTCAGGCACATCAGCCGCAGCAACTGGTGATCACAGCACCTGGTGAATGGCGCGTCTTGCAAAGTTTGCGCGCTGTGGCAAAGCAGCAGGGCCTAAGCCTTGAGATCAGGGACGACACACATTTCTTCAGCACAGTGCGTGAATTCGCTGAGCATGCCAAAGGTCGCAAGCAATTGCGTCAAGAATTCTTTTACCGAGAACTGCGCCAAAAGACAGGTGTATTGATGGATGGCAAAAAGCCTGTGGGTGGTCAATGGAACTTTGACGAAGAGAATCGCGGCAGTTTTGGCAAGCAAGGGCCTGGCATGCTGCCTTTGCCCCTGAGGTTTGAACCCGACGAGATCACTTTGGAAGTGATGGCATTGGTCAAAGACAAATTGAGTCAAAACCCCGGCGCGCTCAGCAGCTTTGGCTGGCCCGTTACACGACATCAAGCGCTGCAAGCTTTAGACAGTTTCATACAACACCGCTTGCCTTCTTTTGGTTTGTACCAAGATGCCATGTGGGAAGGTGAAGTCTGGTTGTATCACTCTCACATTTCAAGCGCACTGAACTTGAAACTTCTCAATCCCAGAGAAGTCGTGGAAGCTGCCGAAAGAGCCTACCAACAAGGCCATGTCCCCTTGCCCGCTGCAGAAGGTTTCATTCGACAAGTTTTGGGTTGGCGTGAATATGTCCGCGGCATCTATTGGACTCAGATGCCCGAGTACGTTGAGCGCAACGAAATGCAGGCCACCGCCAAACTGCCCGCGTTTTATTGGACGGGCAAAACAGACATGGCTTGCATGCGCGACGCCATCCATCAAACTTTGGAACACGGCTATGCCCACCACATCCAGCGTTTGATGGTCACGGGCCTTTACGCACTGCTGTTGGGCGTTGCGCCCAAAGAAGTCCATGAATGGTATTTGAGCGTTTATGTCGATGCCGTGGAATGGGTGGAGTTGCCCAACACCTTGGGCATGAGCCAGTTTGCCGATGGTGGCGTGATGGCCAGCAAGCCTTATGTGGCCAGCGGCAAATACATTGACCGCATGAGCAACCACTGCAAAGGCTGCAAATTCAATCCAGCCTTGGCCACAGGAGATACGGCTTGCCCCTTCACCACACTCTATTGGGATTACTTGAACAGGCATGTGGATGTTCTGGCCAAAAACCCACGAATGCTGATGCAATTGAAAAACCTCAATCGCTTGTCCGATGAAGCTCGCTCAGAGATTGCCATCCAAGCCAACTTCATCAAGAACGTTTCTTAAAATAAAGCCATGACACATTTTTACGAACCCCGCCTAGGCCATCCCTTTAAGCACGATCCGTTCAACGCCATTGTGGGACCCCGGCCTATTGGCTGGATTTCTTCGCAAAGCGCAGACGGCGTTTTGAATTTGGCGCCCTACAGCTTTTTCAATGCCTTCAACTACGGGCCGCCGCTCATTGGTTTTTCTAGCATCGGCCGAAAAGACTCGCTCAACAACATTGAAGCCACTGGCGAATTTGTTTGGAACTTGGTCACGCAGCCTCAAGTGGAAGCCATGAACCAAACGTGCAAGGCAGTGGCACCAGAGGTCAATGAGTTTGAGATCGCTGGCCTTTCCACAGCACCCTCTCGACTGATCAAGGTGCCACGTGTGGCGCAAAGCCCCGTGAGCTTTGAGTGCAAGTGCACTCAAATTTTGCAGATGAAAAATCTACAAGGCGAATCGATTGAAACTTGGATGGTGTTTGGCGAGGTGATTGGCGTTCACATTGAAGAACGCTTGATCAGCGATGGCATTTACGACACAGCCAACGCACAACACGTGATGCGTGGCGGTGGGCCCGCCGACTATTTCAGCATTGGGCCAGAACAATTGTTCAAAATTTACAGACCCTGAGGAATTTGAAAGATCCAAGCGCCTGAAGCTCAATCCTTCAAAAACAAAGTTCTCAGAGGTTCATCCCCCACCTGCCTGCTCCAATGCCCATGGACGGCAGGGTCAAACTTCGCTCCCTCTGGCAAAGTGTCTGCAGAATAAAAATGATCGCCCGCAGAAAAAATACGTGACGTGCCGTCTTGCAAACCAATTTCCATTTGCCCAGACAAGATGAACACCCATTGCGGTTTGCCGGTCACGTGAAATTGACTTCTAAAGCCAACAGGGCTGTAGCGCAATTGGTAGCCTTCGGCCGAAAAAATGTCAGTCAGCTGACTTTGCGGGTTGCCCTCTTCCATGGGCAATGTTTCTTCTTTGAAGCGGGCTTTGCCATCGGTGTCGGTGAACAAAATGACTTTGGTGAAATGTGTCATGAGCAAAATGAATGTGGAGGGCGCCTCATGGCGCTTTGATTTGCTTGGCAGGGCCTGCCAAACTGGGAAGTTTACGGCGCGTGGTTAAAACATGTTCCATGTCTTGGTGTGCGCCCTCAATCAACACCCGAATGGCCTTTTCAGCCTTGTCTGGATTTTTGGCAATCACGGCATCCAGCACGGCTTTGTGCAAGGGCAAGGCGGCCTTGGGAGCGTCTTTGCGTGTGGTGGAAATTTCAAAACTGGTGCGAAGCAAAGCACCCAAGGCTTTGCTCATTTGAACAATCATGCGGTTGTGCGAAGCCACCAACATGCCCGTGTGAAAGTGCATGTCGTGCGTGACGTAATCACCTCCCTCTTCAATGGCTTTCTTCATGCCATCGTAAGCCGCTGAAACACCTTCAATGTCGGCCGAGGTTGCGCGCTCTGCGGCCAAACGCACAGCGGCAGGTTCGACAACCCGGCGCAGCTCCTGCAAATCTCGCAAGAACTCTGGCGTGAGCCCCGCTTTGGCTTGCCAAGCAATCACATCGGTGTCAAACCAATTCCAGTGCTCTTCTGCCAAGACCCGCGTACCGACTTTGGGTCCGGTGAAGATCAAACCCTTGGCCACCAATGACTTGACCGACTCACGAATGACTGTTCGACTCACGCCCAATTGCTCGCACAGCACTGGCTCGGGCGGCAAACTGCCACCGACAGGGTACCTGCCGGCAACGATGGCTTCCCCTAAAAAATCGACGGTATTGCCGTGGACATTTTTGATCAAGTACGGCACTCCGGCACAGGTGTTTTGACAGGCTGGCCCGCAAAGTGGGCCGCTAAATTGGCCAGCGCCAAAGCCGACATGGCTTTGCGCGTTTCGACGGTGCCGCTGGCGATGTGGGGCGTGAGCACCACGTTGTCGAGCTTGCGAAGTTCGGCGGGCACATTGGGTTCGTCCACAAACACATCCAAGCCTGCGCCTGCGATGGTTTTCTTTTGCAGGGCCTCAATCAAGGCGGTCTGATCCACCACGGAGCCACGGGCTACGTTGACCAAGAAGCCTTGCGGGCCGAGGGCTTTCAAAACTTCAGCATTGATTAAATTTTTGGTGCCCGCACCGCCTGGGGTAATGGCCACCAAATAGTCCACCTGCGTGGCCAGATCCACGAGATTGGCCACATACTGATAGGCCACATCGTTGCGCTGGCTGCGGGTGTGATAACTGATGTCCATGTCGAAGGCCGCAGCGCGCTTGGCAATGGCTTGGCCAATGCGGCCCATGCCCACAATGCCCAATTTGGCGCCAGTCAATTTACGGGTCAATTGAAAAGGTCCATCTAACCAATCGGCATTGCGCGTGAAGCGATCGGCCGCTGGAATTTTGCGCGCCACGGACAATAGCAAACCCAAAGCCAAATCGGCCACATCGTCATTGAGCACATCCGGAGTGTGCGTCACCATGATGCCGCGCTTTTTAGCAGCGACCACATCGATGCCGTCGTAGCCTACGCCGCACACAGAAATCATTTCGAGTGCAGGGAACAAAGCCATGTAGGCCGCATCAATTTTGGACTCACCGCCCCCCACCAACGCACGAACCCGGCCAAAGACTTGGCGGTCGCGAATGTGATCACGTTCGTGCACCACAAAATTTTCTTGCAAGCCCGTGGTCAAAAACGGCGGAATGCGAGAGGTGACAACAACTTCAGGATGGTGAATGCTCATGGCGAATGCTCCAGGACATAAAAGGACAAACCCCTTCGGGGTCTATAGGTTTGAGGGTTTGCACGAGTGCCGTTTTTTGCACAAATCGATGCATTTACCTTATCATCATACGATAATATTTCTACTCGCAACCCACTTTTTCAAAGCATCAGACCCATGACACAAAGCCCTAAGAAAAAACCCGAAGACCTGCGCAGCCAACAATGGTTTGGCCGCCAAGACCGTGATGGCTTTGCCTACCGCAGCTGGGTCAAAGGCAAAGGCGTGCCGCACGACCAATTCGATGGCCGCCCTGTCATTGGCATTTGCAACACCTTCAGCGAACTCACACCTTGCAACTCCCACTTCCGCACGCTGGCCGAGCAAGTGAAGATTGGTGTCTACGAAGCGGGTGGCTTCCCTCTTGAATTTCCTGTGATGTCTTTGGGCGAAACTTTGCTGCGCCCTACCGCCATGCTGTACCGCAACTTGGCGTCCATGGACGTGGAAGAAAGCATTCGCGGCAATCCCGTTGACGGCGTGGTGCTGTTGATGGGTTGCGACAAAACCACCCCTTCTTTGTTGATGGGCGCCTCCAGTGTCGACTTGCCCACCATCGGCGTTTCGGGCGGCCCCATGTTGAACGGCAAATGGCGCGGTCAAGAATTGGGTTCTGGTACCGGCTTGTGGAGCATGAGCGAGCAAGTTCGCGCCGGCACACTCAAACTGCAAGATTTCTTTGAAGCCGAAAGCTGCATGCACCGCAGCCACGGCCACTGCATGACCATGGGCACTGCCAGTACCATGGCCAGCATGGTGGAAGCCTTGGGCATTGGTTTGCCAGGCAATGCGGCCTACCCCGCCGTAGATGGTCGTCGCAATGTATTGGCACGCGAAGCCGGTCGACGCATTGTGGACATGGTTCACCAAGACGTGAAGATTTCGCAAATTTTGACGCGCGAAGCATTTGAAAATGCCATTCGCACCTTGGCCGCCATCGGTGGCTCTACCAATGCGGTGATTCACTTGATTGCCATTGCTCGCCGCTTGAACATCAACCTCACCATTGACGACTTCGAAAAATTGGGCAGCGACATGTCCAACATTTTGAATCTGCAGCCCTCTGGCGAACACTTGATGGAAGACTTCTGCTACGCAGGCGGCCTGCCCGTTGTGATGAAAGAGATTCAACAGTTTTTGCACAAGGACATCTTGACTGTCAGCGGCAAGACTGTGGCCGAAAACGTTGCCAGCGCAGAAAACTACGACCCACGTGTCATCAAAACACTGGCCGCACCTTTCAAAGAAAAAGCGGGCATTGCCATCTTGCGTGGCAACTTGGCACCACGCGGTGCCGTGATCAAACCCAGCGCCGCCACACCGGCCTTAATGGTTCACACCGGGCGTGCAGTGGTGTTTGAAGACAGCGACGATTTCCACAAACGCATTGACGACGAATCCTTGGATGTCGATGAGAACTGCATCTTGGTTTTGAAAAACTGCGGCCCCAAAGGCTACCCAGGCATGGCTGAAGTGGGCAACATGCCCTTGCCACCCAAGGTGCTGCGCAAAGGCATCACCGACATGATTCGCATCAGCGATGCCCGCATGAGCGGTACAGCCTATGGCACCGTTGTCTTGCACACCACCCCAGAAGCCGCTGATGGCGGTCCTTTGGCCGTGGTTCAAAATGGCGACATGATTGAACTCAACGTGCCCGAGCGCAGAATGCAATTGCTCATCAGCGATGACGAATTGAAAGCGCGCTTGGCCAAATGGGTTCGCCCCGAACCACCTTTAAAGTCTGGCTACTGGAAGCTGTATGTCGATACGGTGTTGCAGGCCGACGAAGGTTGCGACCTCGACTTCTTGGTGGGCAAGCGCGGCGCCTTCGTGCCCAAAGACAACCACTGATCAACGAACCTCTATTTTTAGAAAGCATTCATCATGAAATTACTCGTTACCGGTGGCGCAGGATTTGTTGGCGCGCGCTTAGCCCGTGAAATTCTCAAAAAAGGCGAGCTCAATGGCCAAAAAGTCACCGAGCTGCACATTGCCGATTTATTCCCTGCACCCGCCGACTTGTTGGCCGATCCACGCGTCAAAGGCCATGCGGGCCCGATGTTGGAACAAGGCGCTTTGTTTGCCAGTGGTTTTGATGGCGTGTTCCATTTGGCATCTGCGGTATCGGGTGAGTGCGAACAAGACTTTGACTTAGGCATGCGCTCTAACCTGGACAGCACACGTTTGTTGCTCGAAGGTCTGCGCAAAGCCGGCAATGTGCCGCGCCTGGTTTTTGCCAGCTCTGTCGCGGTGTTCGGTCCCGACCCCAGCAACCCCATGCCCGAGCGCGTTGCCGACCACACACTGCCCTCACCTCAGACCTCCTATGGCACTCACAAACTGATGCTGGAGTATCTGATTGCTGACTTCACACGCAAGGGCTTCATCGATGGCCGCTCAGCACGACTCATGACAGTCACCGTTCGCCCAGGCAAACCCAATGGCGCGGCCTCATCCTTCTTCAGTGGCATCATTCGTGAGCCATTGGCGGGCGTAGAGTCCATCTGCCCTGTGGACGAAAACGTGTCACATCCCGTTTCTTCACCCGGAAACACCATCAAAGGTTTAATCACCGTGTTCGAGGCTAGCCGCGAAGCCATGCAAGGTCGTTTGGCATTGAACCTGCCCGGTTTGAATGTGACCGTCAAAGAAATGTTGCAAGCGCTTGAAGATGTCGCTGGCCCTGAAGTTCGTCAGCGCGTCAAGTTTGTGCGCAACGAACAAATTGCCAACATTGTGGCCAACTGGGCTAAAGGAGGGACAGCTGAACGCGCCGCTGCTTTAGGCCTGAAGCCCGACACATCTTTTAAAGACATCGTGCAGCAATACATCGATGATTGCAAGCAGCCTTACTATCCGGCCACCGCCTTGGATGGCTTGAAAAAATAAGCATGCACACATCGCTGCTGGCCTTGGACTGGGGCACCTCCTCTTTGCGAGGCGCACTGCTCAGCAGCGATGGTGTGGTGCTCGACAAACGTGCCTTTCCACAAGGCATTTTGCAAGTGGCCCACGGCCAATTTGCCAATGTATTTGAGCAACGCTTTGGCGATTGGATGAAAGCCGATACGCTGTGCCTGATATCTGGCATGGTCGGTAGCCGGCAAGGATGGCGTGAAGCGCCTTATTGCCCCTGCCCCAGCGGCTTTGAAGACATCGCCCAACATCTGCAGTGGATTGAGAAAGATCGCATTGGCATTGTGCCGGGCTTGTCAACTTGGAACGACCAAACACCCGATGTGATGCGCGGTGAAGAAATTCAAATCTTTGGTGCACTCACGTCACAAAACATCCAAAACGCACAATTTGTATTGCCTGGCACACACAGCAAATGGGCACAGGTGAAAGACCGCAAAATTTCCGCCTTTAAAACCTTCATGACCGGAGAGTTTTACGCCTTGCTCAGCCAGCACTCCATCTTGGCAAAAACATGCTTGCCCGATGCGCCGCTGAAAAAGGAAGTGTTCTTAGAGGGCGTGATGCAAAGTCAACAACCTGGCGGATTGCTGCACCATGCATTTTCAGCCAGAAGCTTGGCCTTGTTTGAAAAGCTCAACCCAGCGCAGTCCAGCAGTTATGTCTCCGGATTGCTCATTGGCGAAGAAATCAAATCGGCCAAGGCTGACCTCATGGCGAATGAC
Organism: Limnohabitans sp. Hippo4; assembly: GCF_003063605.1. Lineage (NCBI taxonomy): Bacteria > Pseudomonadati > Pseudomonadota > Betaproteobacteria > Burkholderiales > Comamonadaceae > Limnohabitans > Limnohabitans sp. Hippo4. Next base: position 632,098 of record NZ_NESE01000001.1, read on the forward strand.
ACACCCTTGCTGATCTTGGGCAATGGTCAATTGACGCAGCGCTACAGTTTTGCCATGGAGGCTTTGGGTCTCACTGCGCAAGCACTTACCGATGAAGTCACTTGGACCGGCCTTTGGTCGCTGGCTCATCACTTGTACCCCCAAGATTTCATTTAAGCTCAGCACATGACACCTCTGCTCGCTCAATTTCACGCGCACATGGACAAGCTGCCCTTGGTGGCCATCCTGCGCGGTTTGAAACCTGAAGAAGCTTTGGACGTGGGCCGTGCCATTGTGAATGCGGGTTTTCACATCTTTGAAGTCCCCCTCAATTCGCCCGACCCTCTGAAAAGCATTCAAATCTTGGCAGACGCATTTCCCAATGCCTTGGTGGGCGCAGGCACAGTGACCACCGCACAACAAGTGCGTGACATCAAAGCAGCGGGCGGCCGGCTCATCATCTCACCGCACCTGGATGACAACGTGGTGTGCGAAGCCGTCAACTTGGGCTTGATTTCTCTACCTGGCGTTGCAACCCCCTCCGAAGCTTTCAAAGCCATTGCATTGGGTGCGCATGGTCTGAAATTATTTCCAGCAGAAATGATCAGCCCAGCCGTTGTCAAATCCATGCGCGCTGTATTGCCTGGCCACATCCGACTCGTTCCCGTGGGCGGCATTGGCACGCACAACATGGCGGACTACCGCAAGAGTGGTGCATCTGGTTTTGGCATTGGCTCGGCGCTGTATGCGCCTGGCAAGTCAGCACAGGCTGTGGGTGAATCGGCTGCCGCCTTTGTCAAAGCTTGGCAGGCGCCTGCTTAACACCTCGTCCCACTGGGTTTTTTCAATCAGACACAATACGTTTTATGCGATTACTACACACCATGCTTCGCGTTGGCAACCTTCAACGCTCGATCGATTTCTACACCAAGGTGATGGGCATGCAATTGCTCAAAACATCTGAGAACCCCGAGTACAAATACTCGCTGGCCTTTGTTGGTTACGGCAGCAACCCCGACCATGCTGAGCTAGAGCTCACCTACAACTGGGGCGTGGAGTCTTACGACATGGGAACTGCTTACGGCCACTTGGCCATTGCAGTACCCGATGCCTACGAAGCTTGCGAAAAGATTCGCAACGCGGGTGGCAAAGTGACACGTGAAGCCGGTCCTGTGAAAGGTGGCACCACGGTCATTGCCTTCATCACAGACCCCGATGGCTACAAAGTGGAACTGATTCAGCGCAACTTCAGCTGACAAGCTTCACGCGCAAGTTGCTCAATGCGAGGCCAATCGCCTTGAGCCAAAGCATCGGCTGGCACCAACCAAGAGCCGCCGACGCAAGCCACATTGGACAAGCTCAAAAACTCTGAAGCATTCTGAGGTGTGACGCCGCCCGTTGGGCAAAAGCGCACATCAAAGAAGGGGCCGCCCCAGGCTTTCAGCATGGCGGGGCCGCCTGCTTGCATGGCCGGGAAGAATTTCAATTCGGTGTAGCCGTCCTCTTGCGCCATCATGATTTCGCTGCCTGTGGCCACGCCAGGCAACAAAGACAAACCTTGGTCGCGACAGGCTTGACCCAAAGCTGATGTGTAGCCAGGGCTGACAGCAAACTTGGCGCCCGCATTGGCAGCCGCTTTGGCATCGGCCGCACTGCGCACCGTCCCTGCGCCCACCACCGCATCGGGCACTTCTTTGGCAATGGCTTCCATACAAGCCAAAGCTTGAGGGGTGCGCAATGTCACTTCCAACATGCGGATGCCACCGGCCACCAAGGCGCGCGCCATGGGAACGGCATGCGCCACATCGTTCAACACAATGACTGGAATGACGGGGGCGTCTTGCATCACTTGCAAGGCGGTGAACGGTGCATTTACAGCCATGTACAGGCTCCTTCTTCAGCTTTCAGCGCATGCTTGCGCAAATTGGTAAACAGTTCTCTTCCCATGCCGCGGCTGTTGGCCGCTTGCAAATCTATTGGCATGGTAGCGGGAGTTCGTGCATTCCAAGTTTCTGGATCGATCAAAACTTGCAAAGTACCCGCCACCGCATCCAAGCGAATGATGTCGCCATCCAAGACACGCGCAAGGGGCCCACCTGATGCCGCCTCGGGCGACACGTGAATGGCTGCGGGTACTTTGCCTGAAGCACCACTCATCCGGCCATCAGTGACCAAGGCCACTTTGAATCCCTCTCCTTGCAACACAGCCAAGGGCGGCGTGAGTTTGTGCAACTCGGGCATGCCGTTGGCTTGCGGGCCTTGCCAACGCACCACGCACACCACATCTTTGGCCATGTTGCCGGCTTGAAACGCTGCCAACAATTCTTCTTGTGAATTGAACACCTGAGCAGGGGCTTCAATCACATGGAGTGCTTCGGGCACAGCAGACACCTTGATCACACTGCGGCCCAAATTGCCCTGTAACAATCGCAAGCCGCCAGTGGCACTGAACGGCGCTGTAGCAGGCCGCACCACGCTTTCATCTTTTGAGGCGCCAATGTCTTGCCACGCCAGCTGGCCATTCAAAGCAACGGGTGTTTGGGTGAATTCACGAATACCACCGGCACGCACAGTCATCACATCTGCATGCATGAAACCTGCATCCAACAATTCACGAATGACATAACCGGGGCCCCCTGCCGCTTGGAATTGGTTCACGTCGGCACTGCCGTTCGGATACACGCGCGTCAACAAGGGCACCACATCCGACAGCGCAGAGAAATCGTCCCAGTCAATGATCAAGCCAGCCGCTCGGGCCACAGCCACCCAGTGAATCAGGTGATTGGTGGAGCCGCCCGTGGCCAACAAAGCCACCATCGCGTTGACGATACAACGCTCGTCCACCAACTTGCCGATGGGCGTGAATTGCTTGGCTTTGACCAACTTCAAAACAGTGCGCACCGATTCACGAGTCAGCTCACTGCGCAGGCCATCACCCGGATTGACAAACGCTGTGCCAGGGACATGCAGACCCATGGCTTCCAAAAGCATTTGGTTGCTGTTGGCAGTGCCATAAAAAGTGCACGTGCCTTCACCGTGATAGGCGGCAGATTCTGCTTGAAGCAATTCTGCGCGGCCCACCAAGCCTTGGGCCGCTTGTTCACGAACTTTGGATTTTTCATTGTTCGACAAGCCACTGACCATCGGACCTGCAGGAACAAAGACTGTGGGCAGATGACCAAAGTGCAAAGCACCAATCAGCAAGCCCGGTACAATTTTGTCGCACACACCCAGCATCAAGGCGGCATCAAAAACGTCGTGACTCAGTGCCACGGAAGTCGACATGGCAATCACATCACGGCTGAACAAGCTCAGCTCCATGCCTGGCGTGCCTTGCGTCACACCATCGCACATGGCCGGCACACCACCTGCCACTTGGGCTGTGGCGCCCCACTTGCGCGCTTCGTCTTTCACCACATCGGGGTAATGCTGAAAAGGGGCATGCGCTGACAACAGGTCGTTGTAGGCCGTCACCACACCGATGTTGGGACCGCGCTCTGTGACACTCACCACAGGAATGGCCGCCAAGCCCGAAGCTTTCGATTTGTCGGCCGGCGGCATGGCGGCAAATGCGTGCGCCACATTGGCACAGCCAAGCCGATCAGCGCCGGGTTTGCGTGCGGCGGCTTCTTCGACTTGCTGCAGGTAAGCAGCACGACTCGCTTGGCTGCGCCGGGCAATGCGGGCAGTCACTTGGGCTACGGTGGCATTCAGGGTCATAAGAGTTTGATTCAATTGAAAGACGGCTTGTAACTTTGTTACATAACGAATGGTAACTCCTCATCCCCCTCTTTGGTGCATTCACAGTTACAGATCAGTTACGAATTTTCTCAAGACAGCAACTGGCAAGCTCTGGTTTACCCTCAAAATAGACGCACTACATGTTGCCCAACACTTTGAAATTCAACAGCCCTCCTCTTGGCATGCGAGCCGACCAAGCCCTCTGCGAACCCACCCAAGAAGCCTTGCTGACGCAGTGGCCTGCGTCACAGGATTTGTGGGTATTTGGTTACGCCTCCCTCATTTGGCGGCCAGAGTTTGAAGTCTTGGAGCAACACCTCACCAAGGTTCAAGGCTGGCACCGCGCCTTGAAAATGTGGAGTCGTTTAAACCGCGGTACACCCGAGTGCCCAGGCTTGGTCTTTGCCCTGCTCTCGGGTGGCAGTTGCCAGGGCATGGTTTTCAGAACGCCTGCCGCCGATGTGAAGCAAACCATCGAAAAACTTTGGTTTCGTGAAATGCCCAACAGTGTTTACACACCGCGTTGGTTGCAGTGCCCAACACCTCAAGGCCCCGTCAATGCCTTGGCTTTCACTCTGCCACGCAAAAGTCCAAGCTTCACTGGCGACCTAAGCCCTTCTCAATACAGGCACATCTTTCAACATGCCAAAGGCCGCTACGGCACCACCTTAGACTACGCCCAAGAAACACTGAACAGCTTGCAACAACACGGCATTCAAGACAAAGCTTTGGCAGCTTTGCTCGAACATGCCAAGGACTGAATCATGAACATCGCAGATCTGCGTAAAAGTTACGAAAAAGCCGAGTTGAGTGAAGACGCTTCGGATGCCAATCCCTTGAAGCAATTTGAGCGCTGGCTCAACGAAGCCATTCAATCCGAAGTGCCGGAACCCAACGCCATGACCGTGGCCACTGTGGCCAGCAACCTGCGTCCCAGCACCCGCGTGGTGTTGATCAAAGGCTATGACGAGCGCGGCATCGTTTGGTACACCAATTACGACAGCCGAAAAGGCCGTGAGTTGGCTGGCAACCCTTTTGCAGCTTTGCAATTTCACTGGGTTGAATTGGAGCGTGTGGTGCGAATTGAAGGTCGCATGGAAAAAATCAGCGACGAAGAAAGCGATGCTTACTTTCACAGCCGTCCGCTGGACTCGCGCATTGGCGCGTGGGCCTCACCGCAAAGTCAGGTGATTGAAGGTCGCACTGTGTTGGTGACCAATGCGGCCAAGTACGCTGCGCAGTTTATGCTGAACCCACCTCGCCCACCGCACTGGGGCGGCTACCGCTTGGTGCCCGATGAATGGCAATTTTGGCAAGGGCGCAAAAGCCGTCTGCACGATCGACTGCGCTATCGTTTGAATGAAGGCGAATGGTTGCGGGAGCGTTTGGCGCCTTAAGCCGGCAGCATGGGCAGCAATGCCATGACCAAGGTGACGCTGACCAATGCCAGCGCGGTGGACACTGCAACAGCGGCGGTCACCACATCCTCTTCCTTTTGATAACGCTGCGAAAACAAAAACACATTGGCACCAATGGGCAACGCAGCGGCCACCACCATCACCGTCAGGTGCAAGCCGCGCATGCCCATGGCATAGCCGGCTGCGGCCATGAGCATGGGGTGCACAAACGTTTTCACCACAGAAATCTTCATGGCGCCCATGAAGTTTTCACCCACGGGGGTTTGCGCCAACGTAATGCCCACCAACACCAAGGCCACAGGGCCAAATGATGCACCCAACAATTGCAAAGGCTTGTCCACAATGGGGTGCAGGCCCCAGCCTGTTTGTGCATAAATGAGCCCAATCAAAATAGGCAAAGGCACTGGGTGCAACACCGCATTTTTCATCGCCATGCCCACCGTTTTGAGCATGTGCCGAGTTTCACCATGTTCAGCCGCATGTTCATATGCCATTTGCAATTCCAGCACCACGGTGGCCATGGTGAGCAACACCAAGGCATGCAAAGAAATCAGGGTGAACAGCAACACTTGACCAGGCTCGCCATAGGCCAAACCAATGAGGGGCACGCCAATCATGAGGGTGTTGCTGAAGATACTGGCCAGCGCCAACACCGAGGCACGAGAATCACGGCCATACATCATCAGCATGATGAAAAACAAAGCACTCGCCACCACAAAATATTGGAAGACGGGTCGCAAGTCCAAAGTTTCCAGATGCACAGAACTCATGGTTCTGAAGAGCAAGGCTTGCGCCAACACCAGAAACACCAAATTGGTCAAATCACGGACCGCGTCTTGCCGAACCAATTTGGCGCGACCCGCCACAAAGCCCATCGAGATCAAAAAGACAACTGGCAGCAGGGACGATAAAACAGGATGTTCAAAATTCATGACCCCCTGATTATCAGTGCGTCATGCATCCCTGCTGGCCAAGTGCTGATTTAAAAAGTCGCCATCACGCCCAATTTGAAACTTCTGCCAGGCAAAGGGGATTTGCCAGGTGCCGTGGTCGTCAAAATGGATGTGGCGCTGTAAGCCCATTGATTGCTGGCGTTGTCGAGCTTGGCAAACCAATTCAAAGCGGCACCCGACACCTTTTGCTTGTAACTCACAAAACCATGCCACAAGGTGTAGGCCGCTGTGGCCGCAGCGCCTGTGGGCACGCGGTCTTGTGCCGCATACCAATCAAAGCCCCAATCGGCACGCCACGGGCCAGTGGTGTGAATCAATTTGGCACCCAAGCGAACGGGCGAAATTCTGGGCAAGGGTTCGTTGACACTGAGGTTCTGTGCCCGCACCGCATCGGCCTTGAGCGCCAAGTCCAAGCTGCTGGTGGACTGCAGCAATCGCCATTGCGCTGCCGTCTCAAAGCCTGTGAACTTGGCGCGCACGCCTTGGTACTTTTGTACTGGCAGGCCGTCTTCCACTTCCAAGGTGCTCATCAAACCAATGAAATTGGAAAACTGGCTTTGAAATGCTGTGATCTTGAATTGATGGGGCCCCTGCTGCCAGTCTGCAGTGAGATCGATGCTGTTGGCCTTTTCTAAACCTAAATTGGCATCGCCTTTTTCCCATGCGGCCGTTGCCACGTGCGGGCCATTGGCAAACAACTCATAGTCCTTGGGTGCACGTTGAACCTGTGACACATTGGTGCTGAGACGCCATTGAGGCATCCATTGCCAAGACGCAGAAGCAGCCACACTTTGCGGCGAAAACTTGCGCTGCCCCACTTCAAAACGGTCTACGCTTGGATCTGGATTGCCCAGCGATGCCACCGTCACATTTTCTTTGCGCGCACCCACATTGAATAGCAAGTCGTTCAAAGCATATTCTTCAAACACAAACGCCGCGGTGCTTCGGGTATGGCTGAAAGGTGCAAAGGCCTCTGTACCATTGGCAGAGAATTTACCTTGTTCCGATTGCAAGCCCCAAACGCCTTCCCATGTGCCAGCGCCCAGACGCCAAGGTTTGTGGCGCAGCTGAACACGGACATCATGTCCTTGGTTTGCAAACAAGGTGCCTGGTGCACCTGCATCGAATTCAGTGTGCTTGTAATCTGTTTGGCTGGCTTGAAAATTGATTTGTTGGAAGAGACTGGAATCGGGTCGCCACTCACCTTCTAAGGCTGCGTGCTTTGAACGCATCCCAATGGTCACTTCGTCCTCGGCCACCGTGCCGTAGTTGCTTTGGTACTCACTGAGCGACATGCCCACATGACCACGCTCTAAAAACAGGCTGGCACCCACGGCACCACCTTGAGAATCACTTGCGGAATTGCAAATGCGTGAAGTGAGTTCGGGGGCACCTGGTTTGCCGCATGGCAAGTTGCGAGGCACCTTCACATCCTTGGTATGTCGATCAAATGCGTCCGCATGGAATACCCAAGCGCCTTGCCCCACTTCCAGCATCGCACCCTTAGAACGCTCGCCATTGCCAGAGGCCCATTGAGTTTGCGCTTTGCCCGCAATGCCTTGCATGGGTTGGCGGGGAATGCGGTTGTCGATGACATTGACCACACCCCCCATGGCGCTACCGCCGTATTGCAAGGCGGCAGGTCCGCGCAACACTTCAATGCGCTCGGTGGTCAGCACATCCGTCGGCACTGCATGGTCATAACTGAGCGAAGAAACATCCATGCTGGCGCCACTGTTGTTGAGCACACGAATGCGATCACCGTCAAAACCGCGAATGATGGGCCGGCTGGCATTGGGTCCAAAGTAAGTGCTGCTGACACCTGGCAGTTGATTCAAGGTTTCGCCCAAGGTACTTTGCCCCTGCTGCAGCAATGACTGCCCCGACAAACTGCTCACGGCATTGAGGCTTTGAGATTTAGACAATGGATTGCCAGTGATGACCACTTCCTGCACGGCTTGCGCCAAGACAGCAGGCACAAAAACACCATGACCTATCAGCACCACGGCGGATGCTGAAACCGACAATAAGGCATTGCAAGGCGCACGCATGACGCCTTGTCGAGAAGAAATTTTGAACATGAAAAACCTTTGAAAATGAACAAGCACTCAAGCCTTGGCTTGAGCAACTTCAAACATGATTCAAAGGCTGGTGGGCGGTGCGCGCGCAGAGAATGCCAGTGTGAGCGCCACATTACGTTGCGCAAACTGACCAGAAATGAACAAGGTCTCAGGCTGTTCAAACTGTAGCGTGAGGGCTGCTGACTGTGGTCCCTCATCGGATGCCAAATGGTCTAAGGCTTGGCAGACCAAGGAGCCTTCAGTGTGCTCACTGAAGAGTGATTGTTCAGAAAAGGCTGTGGACTTTAAACCGTGAATTGTCTTGTGAATTTGCCCCCAAACAGGCGCAAGCATGACCGCACTGATCAACAGTGCTTGCAACAAGCAGCGCAGTTTGGTTTGAATTCTCAAGGCGTTTTGGTCCACTCAGAAAAGGTCTTTTTGAACTTCCAAACCTTGGGGGCCGCCACAGCCATGCAGTAGCCCTGCGTTGGATTGCGCTCAAAGAAATCTTGGTGATAGTCTTCCGCGGCACTGTAGTTATCCAAGGGCAACACCTCTGTCACCACGGATGCGTCAAAAACCCCCTCCGCTTCGATTTCAGCGATGATAGCTTTGGCAACTTCAGCTTGATCTGGGGTGGTGAAATAAATGCCGCTGCGATATTGCGTGCCACGGTCATTACCTTGACGGTTCAAGGTGGTGGGGTCGTGAATGACAAAGAAAATCTCGAGCAAGGTTCGGGTGCTGATGACTTGCGGGTCGTACACCAACTTCACCACCTCGTTGTGCCCAGTTGTGCCTGAGCAAACTTGCTCGTAGGTGGGGTTGCGGGTTTGACCGTTGGAATAGCCGGACTCCACATCCAAGACACCTTTAACTTGAACGAACACCGCTTCGGTGCACCAGAAGCAGCCACCGCCAAGGACCAAGGTTTGCGCATGAGTAGGAATTTGCATGCGTTCATTCTGACCCAAAACGGCCGCTCCTAAGCTAAAACCCCGCCATAAGAAGGCACATGTCACCGCCTCAACAGGTTACTCGATGGGACAACTCCATGGAACATTTCGCATGACGATAAAATCCCAACATCTTTAATCTTGGATGGATTGACATCATGAAGCCTAGCTTTCAATGGGACGACGCCTTTTTGCTGAACGAACAACTGAGCGATGACGAACGTGCGATCGTCGACGCAGCGCATAACTTCTGCCAGGAGAAGCTCCAAACCCGCGTATTGATGGCGGCTCGCCATGAAAAATTTGACCGCGAAATCATGAACGAATTTGGCAGCATGGGCTTTTTGGGTTCCACCATTGAAGGCTATGGTTGCGCGGGCTTGAACTATGTCAGCTACGGCTTGGTGGCTCGTGAAGTTGAGCGTGTTGACAGCGGCTACCGCAGCGCCATGAGCGTGCAAAGCTCCTTGGTCATGCACCCCATCAATGAATATGGCTCCGAAGCGCAACGCCAAAAGTATTTGCCCAAGTTGGCCACTGGCGAATGGGTGGGTTGTTTTGGCCTCACAGAACCCAACCATGGCTCTGACCCTGCCAGCATGATCACGCGCGCCAAGCCCGTGGATGGCGGCTTCATCATGAAGGGCGCCAAGATGTGGATTACCAACGCGCCGATCGCTGATGTGTTTGTGGTGTGGGCCAAATTGGAAGGTGAAGGCGACGGTCAGTCCGCCATTCGCGGCTTCATTTTGGAAAAAGGCATGAAGGGCCTGACAGCCCCCAAGATTGAAGGCAAGATGAGCTTGCGCGCCAGCATCACCGGTGAAATTGTCATGGACGATGTGTTTGTGCCCGAAGAAAACATGTTGCCCAATGTGTCAGGCTTGAAAGGCCCCTTCGGTTGCTTGAACAAAGCCCGTTACGGCATTGCCTGGGGCGCTTTGGGTGCCGCAGAAGACTGCTGGCACCGTGCCCGCCAATACACCATGGACCGCGTTCAGTTTGGCCGCCCCTTGGCGCAAAACCAATTGATCCAAAAGAAATTAGCCGACATGCAGACCGAAATCACTTTGGGTCTGCAAGGCTGCTTGCGCGTTGGCCGTTTGATGGACGAAGGCAAATCAGTGCCCGAGATGATCAGCCTGATCAAACGCAACAGCTGCGGCAAGGCCTTGGACGTGGCCCGCATGGCCCGCGACATGCACGGTGGCAACGGCATTCACGACGAATACCATGTCATTCGTCACATGATCAACCTCGAAACCGTCAACACCTACGAAGGCACGCACGATGTGCATGCCCTCATCTTGGGTCGTGCACAAACTGGCCTTCAAGCCTTCTATTGAGATTGCTCAAGCTCTCTCTCAAAAAGACCGCTACGGCGGTCTTTTTTTTGGCCTGTCCTACGCTGAGTGCTTGACGCTCCTAGGCCAAGACCGTACATTACTAACCAACGAGTCATTAAACGTGTCTGAATTACTTTCTCCCCCCAAACGCGAGCGTCGCAAGCAGCATCGCCCAGGTGAATTGCTGGAAGCGGCTTTAGACCTATTTGTTGAAAAAGGCTATGCCGCCACACGTTCCGAAGAAGTGGCCGCCAAAGCGGGTGTGTCCAAAGGCACCCTCTTTTTGTACTTCCCCAGCAAAGAAGAATTGTTCAAAGCGGTGGTGCGAGAAAACGTGGTCAAAACAGTCACCGATGGTGCTCTGGAAGTGGCCAATTTCAAAGGCACCAGCAAAGAGTTGCTGCACTTCCTCATGCGCGAATGGTGGCGAAGGTACGGTGCCACCAAAGCCTCAGGCATTACCAAACTGATCATCAGCGAAGGCAATCACTTCCCAGAACTGGCGGCCTTCTACCAAGATGAAGTCATTACGCCGGCCGTCCGCATTCTCAAAGATGTGCTGCAACGCGGCCGAGACAGTGGCGAATTTAAAAACTTTGACATCGACAGCACCGTGATGGTGATCATTGCGCCCATACTGTTTTTCATCATGTCTAAACATGCCAATGCCATGTGCCTCGCGGGCCAACCCAACACGCCACCCGAAAACTTCATTGCACAGCACGCCGACCTCATTGTGCGTGGGCTTTCCGTCTGAACATCACCATGAACTTTCTTTCAAAACGTGCGCTGATCGCAGCACTGCTCCTCATTGTCTTGGGCGCATCCTTGGGCTATTTCCGCGGTTGGTTTGGCAACACGCGAGTGAACACCAAGGCGCCGCAAACCAACGGGCCCATCAGCATCGAACTGGCACCCACGGATGTTGTCATCGCACAAAAGATCAGCATGACACACGGTCTGCCCATCTCTGGCACCCTCAAGGCAACTCGCAGTGCCATGGTCAAGGCCCGAGTGGCTGGTGAATTGCAGGCCCTTGAAGTTCGCGAAGGCGATGCCGTAGCAGCGGGTCAAGTTCTGGCACGTGTTGACAGCACTGAATATGTTGCGCGGCAAAGACAAGCACAGCAGCAAGCTGAAGCCGCTCGCGCCCAGGTCGAGGTGGCGCAGCGCCAATTCGACAACAACAATGCCTTGGTCAGCCAAGGTTTCATTTCTAAAACGGCCTTGGATACCTCCATCGCCAATTTGAATGGCGCCAAAGCAACTTACCAAGCCGCCATGTCGGCTTTGGATGTGGCCACCAAAGCCGTGGACGATTGCATCCTGAGGGCCCCACTCAGTGGCCTGATCAGCCAACGCTTGGCTCAGCCAGGTGAACGTGTTTCACCCGAAGCGCGCATCGTTGAAATTGTTGACTTGTCACAATTGGAATTGGAAGCAAGCCTCACGTCGACCGATGCATTGAATGTGAAGGTGGGACAAACCGCCAAGTTGTTCATTGAGAACAGCAACCAATCGGTCACCGCCAAAGTTCTGCGCATCAACCCCAGCACGCAAGTGGGCAGCCGAAGCGTCTTGGTCTATTTAGGACTCAGTTCACACCCCCTGCTCCGCCATGGCATTTTTGTTCAGGGCAGTTTGGGAACGCAAAAGATTCAAGCCGTGGTAGTGCCTCTCGAGAGCGTGCGCAACGACAAAACAGAACCCTATGTGCAGACGCTTCAAAATGGCAAAGTGGTGCATGTGAAAGTGGCCACAGGGCTCAAGGGTGAGGTAGAAGGAAAAGCCGTGATGGCCTTGAACGAACTGAATGAAGGTACTCAAGTTTTGGCCCCCAGTGCGGGTACTGTTCGCGATGGCACCTTGGTCACACTCAACAGCAGCAAGCCCTGAGCTTTTAAAGGTCCCCTCTCATGTGGTTCACCAGGATCAGTCTGAAGAATCCGGTTTTTGCAACCATGATCATGCTCGCCTTTGTGGTGATGGGCCTGTTTGCATTCCAACGCCTGAAAGTCGATCAGTTTCCCAACATTGACTTGCCCGTGGTGGTGGTCATCACTGAGTACCCCGGCGCTTCACCCGAAATCGTCGAGAGCGAAGTGACCAAGAAGATTGAGGAAAGCGTCAACACCATTGCGGGCATCAGCGCCCTCACTTCACGCAGCTACGAAACGCAATCGGTGGTGGTGATTGAGTTTCAACTCAACATGGATGGCCGCAAAGCAGCCGACGATGTGCGAGAAAAAGTGGCAGCCATTCGCCCCATGTTGCGTGATGAGGTCAAAGAACCGCGCATCATTCGCTTTGACCCCACCAGCAAAGCCATTTGGTCACTTGCGGTGATTCCAGAAGTGCGCAGCGGCGGCACAAGTACCAGCTTGGTCGAGCTCACCAACTATGCCGAACAAGTCTTAAAGAAGCGCCTTGAAAACATTCGCGGTGTGGGCGCAGTCAATGTGATTGGCGGCAGCCGCCGTGAAATCAACATTTATTTGCGCCCCGACGCCATGGAAGCCCTGGGCGTTAGCGCCGATCAAATTGCCAATGCCGTTCGCAACGAAAACCAAGACCTGCCCGTAGGAGCCCTCCGCTCTTTCACACAAGAACGCGTGATTCAAATTCAATCGCGCGTGAAACGGCCTGAAGATTTTGGCAACATCATTGTGGCGCGCAAGGGCAATACGCCTGTGCGCTTGTCACAGGTCGCGCAAGTGAAAGACGGCGCGCAAGAAATTGAGAACATGGCGCTTTACAACGGCGAACGCACCTTGTTGCTCACAGTGCAAAAGGCGCAAGATGCCAACACCATTGAGGTGGTCGATGGCCTCATGGGCTCCCTCAAAGAGTTGCGCAAACAAGTGCCTGCCGACATTCGACTCGAACCCGTGTCCGATGGCTCACGGCAAATTCGCGTAGCGGTTGACAACGTTCGCAGAACCCTGATTGAAGGCGCACTGCTCACCATTCTGATTGTGTTCTTGTTCTTGAATTCTTGGCGCTCCACCGTCATCACCGGCCTCACCTTGCCCATCTCGCTGATTGGTACTTTTTGGTTCATGAACATGTTTGGTTTCACCATCAACATGGTCACTTTGATGGCTTTGTCGCTTTGTGTCGGCCTGCTGATTGACGATGCCATTGTGGTGCGAGAAAACATCGTACGGCACGTGCAGATGGGCAAAAATGCCTACGACGCCGCCATGATTGGCACGCAAGAAATTGGCTTGGCTGTGCTGGCCACCACCTTGTCCATCGTGGCTGTTTTCTTACCGATTGGCTTCATGGAAGGCATCATCGGCAAGTTCTTCCATGAGTTTGGCATCACCATTGTGGCGGCCGTTTTGATCTCCATGTTTGTGAGCTTCACATTGGACCCCATGCTCTCCAGTGTCTGGCACGACCCCAGCATCCACCAACACGACAAGCCTGCAGGCACTTTGAATTGGTACGATCGCAGCATTGGCCGTGTGACGCATTGGTTTGAACTGCAAACCGACCGCATGGCCGATCGCTACCAACACATGCTGGCCTGGGCGCTGAAACACAAGCGCAGTACCTTGCTCTTGGCTGTTGGCATTTTCGTCGCTAGCATCTTGATGGTGCCCTTGCTAGGCACCGAGTTTGTTCCCAAAGGTGATTACTCCGAAACCACCTTGAGCTTTCAAACGCCAGTGGGCACCTCACTTGAAAGCACCGCCTTGAAGGCCAAGCAAGTGGAAGCCATCGTGCGTGAATTTCCAGAAGTGCAGTACACCCTCACGGGCATGAACACCCCCAACGCGCAGGGCAAAAACAACGCCAGCATTTACATCCGTCTGGTCGATCGGAAATTGCGTCAACGCAGTGTCGAAGACATTTCCATTTTGTTGCGCGAGCGGCTTTCCAAGATTGCAGGCATCACCGTGACACACGTGGGCATTTTGGACAGCGTGGGTGGCAACAAACAAATTGAGTTTTCAATTCAAGGCCCCGATCAGCGCGAACTCGAGCGCATCACATTGAAACTGATGGACCGATTCCGTGCCATCCCCGGACTGGTCGATTTGGACAGCAGTGTCAAAGCCAACAAACCCACCATTGCAATTCAAGTGATGCGCGAATCGGCCTCCGACCTGGGATGGAGCGCTGCCAGTTTGGCCAATGGCTTGCGAACTTTGGTGGCAGGTCAAACGGTTGGCAATTGGCGCGCCCCAGATGACCAAACCTATGATGTCAATGTGCGACTGGCACCAGACTTCCGCAACAGCCCCCAAGATTTAGAGCGCCTGCCGTTCAATGTAGCTTCAACGGACGGTCAAACGCGCATCGTTCGTCTTGGTCAAATTGCACAAGTTCAAGAGACCACGGGCTCCAATCAAATCAACCGTCGCGACATGGTGCGCGAGGTGGCCATCAACGCCAACGCCTCGCTTCGTTCGGCGGGTGAAATTTCTGCGGACATTCGCAAAATTTTGGACTCTGTGGCCTGGCCACCCGGCTACCGCTATCAATTTGGCGGCTCGACCAAAAGCATGAACGAGTCTTTCCAATATGCCACTACCGCGCTCTTGATGGCGGTCATTTTCATTTACATGATCCTGGCCAGCCAGTTCAAGAGCTTCTTGCAGCCTTTGGCACTGATGACTTCCTTGCCGCTGACACTCATTGGCGTGGTCTTGGCCCTGATGGCCTTCGGCTCGGCCCTGTCCATGTTCTCGGTCATTGGGGTGGTGATGCTGATGGGCTTGGTGACCAAAAATGCCATTTTGCTGGTCGACTTTGCCATCCGTGCCCGCGAAGGTGGGGTTTCGGACACAGGACAGCCAGTGGCCGGGCTTGATCGCACTGAAGCCCTGTTGATGGCTGCCCGTGTCAGGTTGCGCCCCATTTTGATGACCACCTTGGCCATGATTTTCGGCATGATGCCCTTGGCTTTTGCCATCACCGAGGGCTCGGAACAACGCTCCCCCATGGGTCAAGCCGTCATTGGCGGCGTGATCACCTCCTCCTTGTTGACCTTGGTGGTGGTGCCGGTGGTTTACTGCTACATGGACGATTTGAGTGAATTTTTAAAGCGACTGTGGTCCGGCAAGCAAAAAGGCACGTCTTAAGCCCCGCCAGAAGCTAAAATGGAAATGCTTAGAATTAGATACCCCCTGGAGTAAGAAATGAACAACGATATCGCCCGCTTCAACATGATCGAACAGCAAATTCGTCCTTGGGAAGTTTTGGACGGACAGGTCTTGTCATTGCTGTCGGCCGTTAAGCGTGAAAACTTCGTGCCAATGGCGAACAAGGCATTGGCGTTTGTTGACATGGAAATCCCGTTGCAAGCCCATGGCACACAGGGTCAAGTGATGTTGGCCCCACGCGTAGAAGCCCGTTTCTTGCAAGATGCCGCCATTCAACCTACAGACAAAGTTTTGGAAATTGGCACAGGCTCTGGCTATATGGCCGCATTGGCAGCGCACCAAGCTGCCTCCGTGCTCAGCTTGGAAATCGACAGCAACTTGGCCCAACAAGCCCGCGCCAATTTGCAAGCAGCTGGCATCACCAATGTGGAGGTGCGCAACACCGATGGTTGCCAAGGCGCGCCAGCCGACGGCCCCTTTGATGTCATCTTTTTAAGTGGCTCTGTGCCTGAAGTGCCACAAGTTTTGCTGAATCAATTGAAAACAGGCGGCCGCTTGTTGGCGGTGGTGGGCGAAGACCCTGTCATGCGCGCCAGCGTCATCACTCGCACCGGCGAACAACAGTGGCAAACCTCAGAGCCTTGGGATACCTTGGCACCGCGCCTACAAGGCTTCCCCGAGCACAATCGTTTTTCTTTTTAAACATGCAACAAATTAGCCCCTCACAATTCAAGGACTGGCTTCAAGAGGCCGCCTCTCTGGGTGAACCGTTGGTTTTAGACGTTCGCGAAACTTGGGAGTGCCAGCTTGCCAGCATTGCGCCAGAGGGCTGTGAAGTCATGATCATGCCCATGCAAACTGTGCCTGCACGGTTAACTGAATTGGACAAGGATCGGCCGATTGCCTGTTTGTGCCACCACGGCGGCAGAAGCATGCAAGTGGGCGCATTTCTTGAGCGCCAAGGCTTTACCCAAATCATCAACATCAGTGGCGGTATCAACGCATGGTCAAGTGAAGTTGATCCCAGCGTTCCCGTCTATTGATTTTCAATTTCCATCTCACTCTGGCCTTAGCCCCGAAAGATTTACATGAACATGCGCTTTCTTCCTATCACGTTGGCCATCTCTGCAGCTTTCGCGGGCTCAGCCCAAGCGCAAAGCCTGATGTCTTTGTACGAGACAGCTCGCGGCTACGACGCAGCCTACAAAGCAGCTCAGTCTCAGTACACCGCCAACCTGTCTAAAGGCGATCAAGCCAAAGCCTTGCTTTTGCCCACAATTGGCCTGTCAGCCAACGTCAACAAAACAGAAGTCGAGTTACTGGCAGCGGCACAAACAGTCACATCCCAAAGCAAGGCAGCCACCCTGAGCGCTTCACAACCGCTTTACCGACCTGCCAACTTTGCAACTTACCAGCAAGGCATGCGCCAATTGGAATTGGCCAGCGTTCAACTCAAAGCAGCAGAGCAAGACTTGATGGTGCGCCTCAGCCAAGCTTACTTTGATGTCTTGGTGTCGCGCGAAAGCTTGGACTTTGTCAAAGCACAAAAAGTGGCAGTTGCCGAACAACTGGCGGCGGCCAAGCGCAACTTTGAAGTTGGCACCTCCACCATCACCGACACACGTGAAGCGCAAGCGCGTTACGACTTGGTCTTGGCGCAAGAAATTGCAGCCGACAATGATCTGCGCATCAAGCGTTTGGCCCTGAACCAATTGGTTGGCCTGAACAACATTGAACCCAAGTCACTTTCAAGCAAAGCCAAGTTATCGGGCCCTGATGCTCAAAGTTTGGAGCAATGGGTTCGGCAATCTGCCGAACAAAATCCAAGCGTGATTCAAAGCCGTGCTGCGTTGGAAATTGCCAAATTAGAAACCAGCAAAGCAGAAGCGGGTCACAAGCCCACCTTGGATTTGGTGGCAGGCTACACCCCTACCCGCTACAAAAACGGCAAGGGCATCAACACCTCACAAGTTGACACCAACACCAACAGCGTCACCTTGTCTTTCAACATGCCTTTGTTTGCAGGTTTTGCCACGCAGAATCGCATCAAAGAAACAGTGGCTTTGGAAGACAAAGCACGTTCCGATTTGGAAGCTGCCGAGCGCAACGTGGCGCAAGCCACTCGCTCTGCCTTCTTTGGTTTGCAGTCTGGTTTGGGCCAAGTCAATGCGCTGCAAGCTGCAGAAGCTTCCAGCCAAAGTGCCTTGGATGCCAACAAGTTGGGCTACCAAGTGGGTGTGCGCATTAACATTGATGTGTTGAACAGCCAAAGCCAGTTGTTCCAAACCAAACGCGATTTGGCCAAAGCGCGCTACGACGTGTTGCTGGGTCAGTTGAAGCTGCGTCAAGCGGCTGGCACTTTGACAGAAGCCGATTTGGCTTCCATCAATGCACTGCTGAACCCTTGATCAACCATTCGCGCACAGCATCCGCTGTGCGCTGCGTGGCGCCGCCGTGTTGTTTGGAAAAGCTTGAAGCTTTTGCGGCTTGACTTTCTAAAAGCGCGCTGTTTTGCACCAGTGCCACGGCGCTCTCTAGGGCCAAGGCCATGTTGGCCACACGCAACGCAGCCCCCTCCGCCAATGCAGCCTCCGAAGCCTCTGCAAAGTTAAAGGTGTGTGGCCCCATCACCACAGGACATCCGCAAGCCGCTGCCTCAATGAGGTTTTGCCCTCCCAAGGGCTCAAAACTGCCGCCCAACAAGGCCACATCGGCCAAGCTGTAGTACAGCGCCATTTCCCCTAAGCTGTCGCCCATGAAAATCGTTGAACCTGCAGCGTTGACGGGCGGCGAAGCGCCCTCTTCTTGCCCCCATGAACTTCGGCGCGACACTTGAAAACCTTGCTGCTCAATCAACTGAACCACCTCGTTCACGCGCTGAGGATGACGAGGCACCAGCAGCCACTGAACGTGCTCATCCGGGTTGGACTTCACAAAGCTTTGCCACGCATCCAACCACAAGCGCTCTTCACCTTCGCGTGAACTGGCCAGCATGATGACGGGCATCGCAATGCGCGAACGCCAAGCTTGACCTTTTGCAACTTGGGCTGCATCGGGTGTGGCGTCAAACTTTAAATTGCCGGTGATTTTTTTCACTTTGGCACCTAAAACTTGGAGCCGCGTGGCATCGTCTTGGGTTTGGGCCAGGACCGCTTGGAGACCCGCGTAGGCAGGCTTCATGAGCGAGGGCCAACGCAAGGCTTGCCACATGGACTTGTCACTCATGCGGGCATTGACCAACACCAAAGGCACCTTGAATTGCTGCGCGCAGCGAACCCAATTGGGCCAAACTTCAGTTTCCAAGATCAGGCCAAGGCGAGGCTGAAAGGCTTTGAAAAATCGCGTCACAGCGTCCAGCGAATCCCAAGGCTGCCAAACTTGAACATCGCCTGGCTGCAATAACTTTTGGCCCTCTTCACGGCCTGTGGCTGTGCCGTGGGTTAACAGCAATTTCATGCCTGGATTTTGTTCGCGCAAGCCTTTGATCAAAATACCCGCGGTGCGCGTTTCCCCCAAAGACACTGCATGAACCCACACCCATTCACCTTGGGTGGCATGCGCGTAGTGACCAAATCGTTCCTCAACAAATTGGCCATACAAAGCTTCTGCCTTGGCGCGGCGCTTTAATTTTTGACGCAACAAGGGCTGTGCCCACTGCATCAGTGTGCTGTAGAACCAAAGGGACAAAGTTGATTTCACAAAATGGATTCGGCCGTCAAGTTCAGTGGGCCGAATGCTGCAATTTCGCATCGGGCTTGACTGTGCGAAGCAAGGCCAACATGGCATGCTCAATGCGGTCCAAAGCCGCCTGCGTGTGGCCTTCAAATCGCAGCACCAACACGGGCGTGGTGTTGGAGGCGCGAATGAGGCCAAAGCCATCGGGCCAATCCACACGCAAGCCATCGATGCTTGAGATCTCGGCAGGTGCATTGAAGTGTTGCGGCGCCACAGCCAGCAATTGCGCAGTGAGTTGATGCGGCTCCCCCTCTTGGCAAGCCACATTCAATTCGGGGGTGCTGAAACTGGTGGGCAGCGATTTGAGCACAGCGTTGGCGTCTGCACTGCGGCTGACGATTTCAAGCAAGCGACAACCTGCATAAGTGCCATCGTCAAAACCATACCAACGTTCTTTGAAAAAGATATGCCCACTCATCTCGCCACCCAAAGGTGCTTGGCCGCCGCCAACTTCAATCTCTTTCATCTTGGCTTTGATCAAAGAGTGGCCCGTTTTGTACATCAACGGCGTGCCGCCTGCGGCACGAATGGCGGGCGCCAAACGCTGCGAGCATTTGACATCAAACAAAATGGTGCCCTGCGGAACGCGGCTCAGCACATCTTGGGCAAACAGTTGCATCTGACGATCGGGGTAAATGGTTTCGCCATCTGGGGTGACGATGCCCAAGCGATCGCCGTCGCCATCAAAGGCCAAGCCCAGTTCAGCGCCTGAACTTTTCAAAGTAGCGATCAGGTCTTGAAGATTTTCAGGCTTGCTGGGGTCAGGGTGGTGATTGGGGAAATGACCGTCCACCTCGCTGAACAGTTCAATCACCTCGCAACCAATTGCACGAAAGATGCCGGGGGCACTTGCGCCGGCAATGCCATTGCCTGAATCAACCACAATTTTCATAGGACGGCTGAGTTGAATGCCGCTCACAATTCTTTGAATGTAAGCCGGCATGATGTCTGCCGATTTCACCGACCCGGCACTGGACAGCACCCAAGACTCGGACTCGATGAGTTGTCGCAGGGTTTGAATTTCATCGCCATAAATGGCACGACCGCCCAA
Organism: Limnohabitans sp. Hippo4; assembly: GCF_003063605.1. Lineage (NCBI taxonomy): Bacteria > Pseudomonadati > Pseudomonadota > Betaproteobacteria > Burkholderiales > Comamonadaceae > Limnohabitans > Limnohabitans sp. Hippo4. Next base: position 652,454 of record NZ_NESE01000001.1, read on the forward strand.
CACCATTTTGAAACCGTTGTCGTCTTTGGGGTTGTGGCTGCCTGTGACTTGAATGCCGCTGTCACAGAGGGTGTGGGCGGCAAAGTAAAGCTGGGGCGTGGTGGTCATGCCCACGTCAATCACTTGGATGCCCACCGACACCAAGCCGCGCATCAAGGCACTGGACAAAGTGGGGCCACTCAAGCGGCCATCTCGGCCCACTGCCACGGTGTTGCGCCCCTCTTTCAAGGCCATAGTGCCAAAGGCTTTACCCAAGCCTTCGGCCAAGTCTTCATTCAGGGTCCGGGGGTAGGTTCCGCGAATGTCGTACGCCTTGAAAATGGATGCCGTCACTTGCATAAAGTACCAACCTATAAGAGGTGCAAACAGGACTCCATTGTAGGTGGATGCGCCCTAAATCGGATACGATTGCCGCATGCAATTTCATCGCCAAACTTGCTTCAAACAGATCCAAAGCCCTTGGGGGCAGATCACCTTGTCTGCCAGTCCGGATGGCCTGAATGGCGCTTGGTTTGAGGGTCAAAAACATTACCCCAACATCAGCACTTGGCAAGAATCGCCCCACAACGCCACGCTGCGCAAAGCAGAAGCATTGTTGCGTGATTACGGCCAATCTCAATTGCCACGCCAACAAGCCGCACGCCAATGGCTCAAGAGCCTTTCCCTTGACCTCAGCGGCGGCACAGCGTTTCAACAAGCTGTTTGGCAAGCGCTTCTGAGCATCCCGCATGGCGCCACTTGCAGTTATGGCGAGTTAGCCGCAGCCATTGGCAAACCCAGCGCCGTCAGAGCAGTGGGCACAGCCATTGGTCGCAATCCCATCAGCATTTTGATCCCATGCCACCGGGTGCTGGGTGGCCAAGGGCAACTCACCGGCTACGCGGGCGGTCTTTGGCGCAAGCAAGCGCTGCTGCAACTTGAAAACGCGTTAAGGCCTTCGTCGGTCGCCAAATAATGACAACACTTCAAGACAACTCGCAAGATTGGCGAGTTGATTACCTTTTGCTGGCTGCTTTGTGGGGCTCTTCGTTTTTGTTCATGCGGATGGGTGCCTCCGAGTTCGGCCCCTTGGCAACGGCATGGACGCGCGTCTTTGTGGCCACTTTGTTCTTGAGCCCGTTCATGCTGCAACAGGGTCACTGGCCTGTTTTTAAACAACACTGGAAACTGGTGCTTGGCTTAGGTGCCTTCAATTCAGCACTGCCTTTTGCCTTGTTTGCTTACGCGGTGATGCACATCTCAACTGGCCTTTCCGCCATCTTGAATGCAGCAGTCCCCTTGTTTGCTGCTTTGGTTGCATGGCTCTGGCTTGGCGACCGGCTGAACCGTTGGCGCATTGCAGGTTTGATCATTGGTTTTGTAGGTGTCTCTGTCTTGGCCAACAACCAAACCACCGACCACAGCGCCGCCAACCCAGATGCAAGTGCCTGGGGGCAATACACGGCCATCGCCGCTTGCTTGTTGGCCACCATTTGCTATGCCATCTCGGGCAGTTTTACTAAAAAGTTTTTGCCCAATCTGCCGCCCTTGGTTTCAGCCACCGGCAGTCAATTGGGCGCCACCCTGGCACTGACCTTGCCAGCCTTTTGGGCCATGCCCTCCGTGATGCCAAGCCTCAAAGCTTGGGGTGCCCTGATGGTACTTGGCGTGGCTTGCACTGGCATTGCCTACATCCTCTACTTCAGATTGGTGAACCGGGCTGGGCCGGCCAAAGCCTTGACGGTGACTTTTTTGATCCCTGTCTTTGCCCTGATTTACGGTGTGGCTTTTTTGAACGAAACAGTCACGCTGAGCATGGTCTTGCTGGGCGTGGTGGTCGTTTTTGGCACAGCCCTGTCGAGCGGAATTTTTCCGAAAGTGAAATAATCAAAACATGAAACGTCGAACATTCTCTAGCCAACTGATTTTTTCTTTGCTCGCCGGCGCCTTGGCCGCCACACCCGCTTTGGCGCAAAGCACACCGCCTGCCGCATTGACCCAAACGCAAGCGCCCATCAAATTGATTGTGCCCTTCACACCGGGTACAGGCATTGACCTCATTGCGCGCACAGTGGGTCCTCGACTTGCGCAGCGCTTGGGCAGACCGGTGGTGGTCGAAAACAAAGTAGGCGCCTCAGGCAACATTGGCACAGAGTCGGTTGTGCGCGCCGCACCCGATGGTCAAACGCTGCTGGTCAGCGTCAACACTTTGGTGATGAACCGCAGCCTTTATGCAGGCCTCAGTTTTGACCCAGTGAAAGACCTTGCGCCTGTCATCTTGACGAGCTGGGGGCAACTTTTGTTGGTCACCCATCCCAAGTCCAATTTCAAAACAGCTGCTGAATTGGTGACTGCTGCCAAGGCCAATCCTGGTCGCATCAATTACGCTTCCCCTGGTGTGGGCACACCGCATCACTTGTCGATGGAATTGTTCAAGAACACAGCCCAAGTGTTTCTAACGCACATCCCCTACCGCGGCACTGCGCCTGCTGTTTCTGATTTGTTGGGCGGTCAAGTCGATGCCATGTTCTTGCCGATCCATGTGGCCTTGCCACAAATCAAGGCCGGCAAACTGGTGGCTTTGGGCATTGGCAGCGATCAACGTCACCCCCTCCTGCCCAACGTGCCGACACTGGCTGAAGCCAAAACAGGCAAGGTGAATGTGGACATGTGGTACGGCATCTTTGCGCCCAAAAATACACCCAACGACATTGTCCAAGCCCTGAACAAAGAGATCAAAACCATCTTGGCCAGCGAAGAAATTCAAAAGGCTTTTCAGCCTCAAGGGATGGACCCCGCAAACAGCACCCCCGAAGAGTTTGGCAAGCTGGTTGAAAAAGACGCAACGCGCTGGGCCGATCTGATCAAGGCCCAAAACATCAAAGGGGAATGAGCATGAACATCGCAATTGTGGGCGGTGGGATTGCCGGCCTGAGTTTTGCCTTGGGCTTGCATCAAAGAGGCATTGACTGCGATGTCTTTGAAAGTGTGATGGACGTCAAAGAAATTGGTGTTGGCATTACCCTGCTCCCCCACGCCATGCGTGAACTGTCAGCGCTTGGAGTGCAAGCTGAACTTGAAGCAGCCGGCATTGAAAATCTCGAAAGTGTGTTCTACACACAGCATGGCCAGTACGTTTACAAAGAGCCACGCGGCCGCCATGCCGGTTACACCTTGCCAGAAATTGGCATTCACCGCGGCAAATTGCATCGCATTTTGTTCGAGGCCGCAGTCAAGCGCTTGGGAAAAGACAAAGTTCACACAGGCATGCGATGCACAGGCTTTTCACAAGACAAAGAATGCGTGCAAATTGAGTTTTCCAACGCCCACACACAAACAGCCGAAACGCACACCGCTCAAATTGCCGTGGCCTGCGATGGCGTCAATTCAGTCATCCGCAAACAAATGCATCCGCAAGATCAGCTTTGCTTTGCGGGCATCAACACTTGGCGCGGCGTCACTGTTCACCCCCCCATCCTCACTGGCAAAAGTTACCTGCGCATTGGCACTGTTGAAACCGGCAAGATGGTCATTTACCCCATCATTGACAACGTGGACGGCAAAGGCAATCAACTCATCAATTGGGTGGCCGAGTTGCAAAAACCCAATGCTGTCATGAACGACTGGAACCGCGCTGGCGATCCAGCGGTTTGCGCTGAAATCTACAAAGACTGGCACTTTGATTTCTTGGATGTCCCCGAGTTGATCATGAAGGCCGACAAAGTATTTGAATATCCCATGGTGGACAAAGACGCCCTGCCGTTCTGGACACAAGGCCGCGTCACTTTGATGGGCGATGCTGCCCACCCCATGTACCCACGCGGCTCTAACGGTTCAGCGCAGGCCTTGATTGATGCCAGAACTTTGGCAGAACAACTCAGCCAACACACTGACCCCCAAGAGGCGCTCAAATCTTATGAAAGCTTGCGCCTGGCACCCACAGCCAAAGTGGTTGAAACCAATCGGAGTGTGCCGCCCGACTTCATCATCATGAAAGCAGACGAACTCAGTGGTGGCAAACCTTTCCGGCACATTGACGACCTGATCAGTCAGGACGAATTGCGTCAAATTTCAGACCATTACAAAACGGTTGCTGGCTTTGCTTTGACAAAGTGAATGGGCAAAGTCCCGTTCATGACGGGTGACTCATTCAATGCAGACTGAAGCTCACGCGCTCTCAACTGACCACAACCACCCTCCACATCTTGACCGGCTGAATTTCTCAGCTTGGTCAAAATGCCGCGTCGGTGCAAAGTGCGCGCCATTTCTGCAGCCCGCTCCCACGAAGGCCGCTTGAAGGGCAAGTCATCGATGGCGTTGTAAGGAATCATGTTCATCAAGGCGTATTTGCCTTTGAGCAAACGAACGATGCCCTCCAACTCTTCTTCAGAGTCGTTCACACCTTCAAGCAATGTCCATTGGTATTGAATGGGGTAACCGGTTTGACGCGCATAAACCTCTGCTGCCTCGACCAATTCTTCGGGCGACATTTTGGGTGCACGCGGCAACAATTGCGCGCGCAAATCGGCACGTGTGGTGTGCAAAGAAACGGCCAAGGCTGGCTTGACCAAACCCATTGGCAAGCGTTCAAACACACGGGGATCGCCGACGGTTGAAAACACCAAAGACTTGTGGGCGATATTGCCAACAGTGCCCAAGACCTCAATGGCTTCCATCACATTGTCCAAATTGTGCGCAGGCTCGCCCATGCCCATGAAGACCACTTTTTTAACAGGTCGGTGTAACCTGGCAAAAGCAACCTGCGCCACAATTTCCGCACTGCCCACCTGACGAATCAAACCATCACGACCGGTCATGCAAAACACACAACCCACGGCACATCCAACTTGCGATGACACACACAAGCCGTCGCGTGGCAAGCCAACGGTTTCCAAGGTTTGTCCGTCTTGCAAAGCCAACAGCCACCGAACCGAGCCATCTTCGGCAGGATGTGCAGATTGCAAACGCAACAAGCCGTTCAAGTCGTCCGTCAGTTGCGCCAAGTCCTCGCGCAAAGCCGTCGGCATGAAACTCTCTAAGGGTCGTCGGCCACTGTTTTGCGGTTTGGCTTGCGCCCACAGTCGCAAGATGCGCAGCTCGTGTGCAGGCCTTGCACCCAAGCGCCGCACCCGCTCGCGGATGGATTGAATTTGAGACATCGTCATGTCAAGTCGCGCCACACATCAAGCTGTGCAAAGCCAGTCACTCAAACAGACAGCAGGTCCAGCAAGTGCTGGGGCGCATGAATTTGTGCATGGGCTTGCCATGATGCAATATCCGATTGAGTGCCCAAATAGCCATAGGTTGCAGCAACCGTTTTCATGGCTGCGGCATGACCCGCCACAATGTCGCGCTCATCATCGCCGACATACACACAGCGCGCGGGGTCGATGCTCAAACGCTTGGCGGCTTCCAACAAAGGCGCTGGATGTGGCTTGGCATGCGGCGTGGTATCACCACTGATCACCACCGAGGCGCTTGCAAACAAGGGCATGCCTTGCGTCAGCGGCTCCGTAAATCGCTTGGACTTGTTGGTGACCACGCCCCACGGCAGTTGTCGCGCCACCAAGGCCTCGATCAAGTGCGCCACACCCTCAAAAGCAAAGGTGCGCTGGGTCATGCACGCTTCGTAGTTTTGGAAAAACTCTTCTTTCATGGCCTCGTAATCAGGATGATCGGGCGTGAAGCCAAAGGCCAAGCCAATCATGCCGCGAGCGCCTGCACCGGCCATGGGACGGTAATGCGACAAAGGCAAAGAAGACATGCCGCGGTCAACGCGCATCTTGTCAACGGCCGCGCCTAAATCAGGCGCACTGTCGATGAGGGTGCCATCTAAATCAAACAACACCGCCTGAACATTTTCAAATTTCATCATGAAGGATCTCAGGCTGGATCGAATGGCTTTTGCGTGGCCATCAAATAGTTCACGTCGGTGTCATTGCCCATGGCATAGACCTTGGTGAAAGGGTTGTAACCCATGCCCTTCATTTGCATCACATCGAGGCCAAAGGCGCGAACCCAATCGGCCAGTTCACTGGGCTTGATCATGCGGGCATATTCGTGCGTGCCTTTGGGCAACAGATTGAGCACATACTCAGCCCCGACCACCGCAAACAAAAATGACTTGGGGTTGCGGTTCAAAGTTGAAAAGAACACCCAGCCACCCGGCTTGACCAATTTGGCGCAAGCCTGAACGACCGCAGCAGGATCGGGCACATGCTCCAACATTTCCATGCAGGTGACCACATCAAATTGACCAGCTTGTTCGAGTGCCAAGTCTTCCGCGCTGATTTCTCTGTACTGCACGCCTTGCGTGCCAGCCTCCAACGCGTGCAACTGCGCCACTTTCAAAGACTTCACCGCCAAATCGGCACCCAGTACTTGTGCACCTTGTCTGGCCATGGCGTCAGACAAAATGCCGCCACCACAACCGATGTCGACCACTTTTTTGCCAGCCAATGGCGCCAAACTTTGAATCCAATTCAAACGCAAAGGGTTGATTTGATGCAGCGGGCGGAATTCGCTTTCTGTGTCCCACCAACGATGAGCCAGTTCAGAGAATTTGGCCAGCTCTGCAGGATCGACATTGGCGCTAGAAAATTTGGAAGAATGGGGTGTGCTCATAGACAGCATTGTCTCCGAAAGTAAAAAAGCCTCCCGAAGGAGGCTTTTTGGTGTTCAAACATAGGGTTGACTTGCATCAACCCGAATGTTGATTACTTGTTAGGGCGTGTACCCACAACTTCGATTTCCACGCGGCGGTTTTTAGAACGGCCAGCATCTGTCTTGTTGTCAGCAACGGGTTGCTTTTCGCCCTTGCCTTCTGTGTAAACGCGGTTTTTCTCGATGCCCTTGGTCACCAAGTAAGCCTTGACAGCGTCAGCACGCTTCACAGACAACTTTTGGTTGTAAGCATCAGAACCGACGGAGTCAGTGTGACCCACAGCAATGATCACTTCCAGGTTGATCGCTTTAACTTTGCCAGCCAAGTCATCCAATTTGGCTTTGCCGTCAGCTTTCAAGACTGATTTGTCAAAGTCAAAGAAGGTGTCAGCAGCGTAAGTCACTTTGGTGGCGGCAGCTGGTGCGGGTGCTGGAGCGGCTGGTGCAGCAGCTTTGGGGGCTGGTGCGGGGGCAGCGGCTGGTGCGGGGGCAGCAGCTTTAGGGGCAGCAATAGCGCCATCGCAACCAGCAGCAGCTGTAGCGGGTGTCCAGTTGGCATCGCGCCAGCAGTATTCAGCTGTGCCGTTTTTCCAGGCCATTTCGCCTGTGCCGTTGCGCCAGTTGTCTACGGATTGTGCACTTGCAACGCTTGCCAAGGCAGCTGAAGCCAACACCATTGCCACTTTGTTGAATTTTTTCATGGTTCTCCTCATGGGATTAATACCGCAGACATCCTGCGAGAAAAGAGACGTTTTGAATGACCATCACTCAAAACGTTGAAATGATTGTGCCATAGCTCTGAGGCAATTCCCCAATTTGGTGAAAAGCCCTTGCAAGCGATCTTATCAATCTGAGCAATGTGTTGCAAATCAACGACACTCTTTGGACCTAAAATGGCAGTCTTTCACCCAGCGCGCCTGACCCCTCATGACCCAGTTTGCCAAAGAAACCCTTCCCATCAGTCTAGAAGAGGAAATGCGCCGCAGCTACCTCGACTACGCCATGAGCGTGATTGTGGGACGCGCCCTGCCTGATGCACGAGATGGCCTCAAGCCAGTGCATCGCCGTGTGTTGTTTGCCATGCACGAGTTGAACAACGACTGGAATCGCGCTTACAAAAAATCTGCACGTATCGTGGGTGACGTGATTGGTAAATACCACCCTCACGGCGACCAATCTGTCTATGACACCATCGTTCGCATGGCGCAAGATTTCTCCATGCGCCACATGCTGGTCGACGGCCAAGGCAACTTCGGTTCGGTGGACGGCGACAACGCCGCGGCCATGCGATACACCGAAATTCGCTTGGCCAAAATTGCCCATGAAATGTTGGCTGACATCGACAAAGAAACCGTCGACTTTGGACCCAACTACGACGGCTCTGAAAAAGAACCTTTGGTCTTGCCCAGCCGTATTCCTAACCTGCTGGTGAATGGCTCTGGCGGTATTGCGGTCGGCATGGCGACCAACATTCCACCCCACAATTTGAACGAAGTGGTTGACGCTTGCTTGCATTTGCTGCGCAACCCCGAAGCCACCATCGACGAGTTGATGGAAATCATTCCCGCCCCCGACTTCCCTACGGCCGGCATCATTTACGGCATCAGTGGCGTGAAAGAAGGCTACCGCACAGGCCGCGGCCGTGTGGTGATGCGCGCCAAGTGCCACTTTGAAGACATCGACAAAGGCCAGCGCCAGTGCATCGTCGTGGACGAGCTGCCCTACCAAGTGAACAAGAAGACCTTGCAAGAACGCATGGCCGAATTGGTTCACGAGAAAAAGATCGAAGGCATCAGCCACATTCAAGATGAGTCCGACAAATCAGGCATGCGCCTGGTCATTGAACTCAAGCGTGGCGAAGTGCCTGAAGTGGTGTTGAACAATCTGTACAAACAGACGCAACTCCAAGACACCTTTGGTATCAACATGGTGGCCCTCATTGATGGCCAGCCCAAGTTGTGCAACTTGAAAGACCTCATCAGCGTGTTCTTGCAACACCGGCGTGAAGTGGTCACACGTCGCACGGTGTTTACGTTGCGCAAAGCGCGCGAGCGTGGTCACGTATTGGAAGGTTTGGCCGTTGCACTGGCCAACATCGACGAGTTCATTGCCATCATTCGCAATGCGCCCACACCGCCTGTGGCCAAAGCCGAGTTGATGACCCGCCGTTGGGACAGCAAGCTGGTCCGCGAAATGCTCACACGCACTCGCGCCGATGGTGGTGCTGTCAATGCAGACGACTACCGTCCCGATGGTTTGGAAAAAGACTTCGGCATGGGCAACGACGGCTTGTACCGCCTCAGCGACACGCAAGCCCAAGAAATTTTGCAGATGCGTTTGCAACGCTTGACCGGTCTGGAACAAGACAAGATTGTGGTTGAGTACAAAGAAGTGATGTCTGAGATTGAAGACTTGCTCGACATCTTGGCCAAACCAGAACGCGTCTCCGTCATCATCGGTGAAGAGCTGGGTGAGTTGCGCCAAGAATTTGGTCAAACCAAAGTCGGTGCACGCCGCAGCTTCATTGAAAACAACGCCCAAGATTTGGCAACTGAAGACTTGATCACGCCGACCGACATGGTGGTCACCCTGTCTCACAGCGGTTACATCAAGAGCCAACCTTTGTCTGAATACCGCGCCCAAAAACGCGGCGGTCGCGGCAAGCAAGCCACGGCCACCAAAGAAGACGATTGGATCGATCAGCTCTTCATTGCCAACACGCACGATTACATCTTGTGCTTCTCCAACCGTGGCCGTTTGTACTGGCTCAAAGTGTGGGAAGTACCTGCGGGTTCACGCGGTTCACGCGGCCGACCCATCGTCAACATGTTCCCCTTGCAAGAAGGCGAAAAGATCAATGTGGTCTTGCCTTTGACAGGCGACATGCGCAGCTTCCCTGCCGATCATTACGTGTTCATGGGAACCTCCATGGGCACCGTGAAGAAAACATCTTTGGATGAATTCAGCAACCCTCGCAAGGCCGGCATCATTGCCGTTGACTTGGACGAAGGCGACTTCTTGATCGGCGCCGCACTCACCGATGGCAAACACGACGTGATGCTGTTCAGCGATGGCGGCAAAGCCGTTCGCTTTGATGAAAACGATGTGCGCCCCATGGGTCGCAATGCACGTGGCGTGCGCGGCATGATGCTCGACGAAACACAAAGCGTGATTGCCATGCTGGTGGCCGAAGACGAGCAACAAAGTGTGCTGACCGCCACCGAAAACGGTTTCGGCAAGCGCACCTCCATTGTGGAATACACACGCCACGGCCGTGGCACCAAAGGCATGATTGCCATCCAACAATCTGAGCGCAACGGCAAGGTGGTGGCAGCCACTTTGGTTCGCGCCGAAGACGAGATCATGCTGATCACCGACACTGGCGTGCTGGTTCGCACGCGTGTTTCCGAAATTCGTGAAATGGGCCGCGCAACCCAAGGCGTCACACTGATTGGCCTGGACGACGGTGCCAAATTGTCTGGCCTGCAACGCATCGTTGAAAACGACGCCAACGCGCACGATGACAGCGAAGCTCAAGATGCTGAAGGCGAAGCAGGCGAAACCGGTGAAGGTAGCGCTGCCGAATGACGAGGCCTTACAACTTTTCTGCCGGCCCTGCTGCCATTCCCGATGCCGTCTTGATTCAAGCCGCCAGCGAAATGCTGGACTGGCATGGCAGTGGCATGGGCGTGATGGAAATGAGCCATCGCGGCAAAGAGTTCATGTCCATTTACGAAGAAGCAGAAGCCGATCTTCGTGAGTTGTTGGCAGTGCCCGCCAACTTCAAAATCTTGTTCATGCAAGGTGGCGGCATTGCAGAAAATGCCATCGTGCCTTTGAACTTGTCGCAAGAAGGCACGGTCGATTTTGTGGTCACCGGCAGTTGGAGCCAAAAGTCATTCAAGGAGGCTGCGCAATTTTGTACGCCTCATTTAGCGGCCAGCGCGCAAGGCTCAAAATTCACCACCATCCCCACACCTGATGAATGGCAACTGAGTACGAACGCCAGCTATGTGCATGTTTGCACCAATGAAACCATCGACGGCGTTGAATACCATTCCCTACCCGACCTGAAAGCCTGGGGCAGCAACGCCCCCTTGGTGATTGATTTTTCTTCGCATGTAGCCTCACGCAGCATCGACTGGTCCAAAGTCGGCTTGGCGTTTGGCGGTGCCCAAAAGAATCTAGGCCCTGCAGGTCTTACCTTGGTGGTAGTTCGTGAAGATCTTTTGGGCAAAGCCATGAAGCATTGCCCCAGTGCGTTCAATTACAAAATGGTGGCCGACAACGGCTCCATGTACAACACGCCTCCCACCTATTCCATCTACATTGCCGGTCTGGTTTTCAAATGGTTGAAAGCACAAACAGAAAATGGCATGACGGGTGTGGCCGCTATGGAACAGCGTAACATCGCCAAGGCCAAGTTACTCTACGACTACCTTGATCAATCCCAGCTTTACGAAAACCGGGTTGACAAGTCATGCCGCTCCCGCATGAACATCCCCTTCTACTTGCGCGACGAGTCTCGCAACGATGCTTTTCTGGCAGGCGCCAAATCCCGTGGTTTGCTACAACTCAAAGGTCACAAATCGGTAGGCGGTATGCGCGCCAGCATTTACAACGCCATGCCGATTGAAGGCGTTGAAGCCTTGGTGGCCTACCTCAAAGATTTTGAAGCCACGCAAGCTTGAACTTGCCCTGGGCAATCTTCCACACAACACTGATTCACCATGACGCAACCTATTCAATCTGATGCATTGGGCGAATTGCGAATTCAAATTGATTCGCTGGATCAACAGTTGTTGAGCCTCTTGAACCAACGCGCCAAAGTTGCCGAAAAAGTTGGCGAAATCAAACGCGCAGAAGGCTCGCCATTTTTCCGGCCTGACCGCGTTGCCCAAGTCATTGCCAAAATTGAGAAGGCCAACCAAGGCCCTTTGCTCAATGCGCACGTCGCGTCCATTTGGCGAGAAATCATGTCCGCCTGTTTGGCACTTGAGGCGCCTCAACGTGTTGCGATACTAGGCCCCCAAGGAACTTTTTGCGAACAAGCTGCCGTTGAATTTTTTGGCAGCGCCGCCAACCTCATTTATTGCAACAACTTCGACGAAGTGTTCCACGCCACAGCCGCTGGCACCGCACAGTTTGGCGTGGTGGGCATGGAAAATTCCACTGAAGGTGTGGTGGCCAGATCGCTCGATTTGTTCTTGCGCTCACCCGTTCATGTGATTGGTGAAGTTAGCTTGTTGGTGCGTCACAATTTACTGCGTCAAACCGACAACCTGAAAGACATTGAAGTGGTGTTGGCGCATCCTCAGGCCTTGGCCCAATGTCAGACTTGGCTCACACAACACTTACCGCATGTCGAGCGCCGCGCAGTTTCTAGCAACGCCGAAGGCGCGCGTTTAGCGGCAGAAAACCCCACTTGGGCCGCACTGGCCAGCGAGCGTGCTGCCTCTCAATTTGGTTTGCACATCGTGGCCCATGCCATTCAAGATGAAGCCACCAATCGCACGCGCTTCGCAGTCATTTGTTTGCCGCAAACCTTGGCCACACCCCCTGCCTCTGGCAAGGACTGCACCAGCTTGGTCGTGTCGGTACCTAACAAACCAGGTGCCGTGCACGACCTGCTCATGCCTTTGAAGAACAACGGTGTGTCGATGACCCGCTTTGAATCTCGTCCAGCCAAATCAGGTCAGTGGGAATACTATTTCTACATCGACATTCAAGGCCACATTTCGCAACCGCACGTTGCGGCAGCCCTGCAAGAACTGCAAGGTTTGTGCGCCTTCTACAAGGTGCTGGGCTCCTACCCTATTCCCGAATGAAATTCAGCAAAGTCGCTCTCATTGGCTGCGGTCTGATGGGCGGCTCGTTTGCCTTGGCCGCTCGAAGAGCAGGCTGGGCACCCCACATTGTGGGCTATAGCGCCTCCGCGTCATCGCGCCAAAAAGCACTTAGCCTGGGCGTGATTGACTTGGCCGTCGACAGCATGGCCGAAGCGGTGACGGATGCAGATTTGGTTTTATTGGCGGTGCCCGTCAAGGCCACAGAAGCCTGCTTCAAAGCCATCGCCCCTGCCTTGAGTTCAAATGCCCTGCTGATGGACGTGGGCTCCACCAAATCAGACATCGTGGCTGCAGCCCTTGCAACACTAGGAGACAAACTCCCGTGCTTCGTGCCAGTCCACCCTATCGCTGGCAAAGAGGTGGCAGGCGTTGAACATTCAGATGCCGATTTGTACCAAGATCGCGCGCTCATCGTCACGCCCATGCCCAGTTCGGGTTCGATGCAAGTTCAATTGGCCAAACAAATTTGGAAGAGCTTGGGCAGCTACATCACTGAACTCACGCCTGCAGCGCACGATGCGGCCTTTGCCGCAGTGAGCCATTTGCCGCACGTTTTGTCTTACGCCATCATTCGTGGCATTTTTCAACAACACAATGGCCCCGACTTGATTGCGCTGGGTGGCCCTGGTTTCAGAGATTTCTCGCGCATTGCTGCCAGCGATCCCGTCGTTTGGCGTGACATCTTGAGCACCAATCGCGAGCAAGTCTTGCTTCAGATTCGCCATTTTAAAGACGCATTGAATGACTTTGAACAAGCCATTCAAGCCAACGACCCTCAAGCGCTTGAAGAGATGATTCGTCAAGCCAGTGACCTGCGATTCAATTGGCGCATGGGCGCTACCCAGCCATCAGAAGAATAAACACGCCAACATGTTTGCAACTGCGTTTCTCGACCTTCCCTCTTTGCAACAAGCTGGTGGCACTGTCACCTTGCCAGGCTCCAAAAGTATTTCCAATCGCGTGTTGTTGTTGTCTGCCTTGTGCGCAGGCAGCACTTGGGTACACGATCTGTTGGACTCAGATGACACGCGTGTCATGTTGGCCGCATTGCGTCAACTGGGTTGCGGCGTTGAGCCAAAGGCGGGTACCCACAGCGTTTGCATCACCGGCTTAGGACAAAGCACTTCCAACGGCCAATCCGCTGGCTTGAAGAAGCCCACTGAAGCCATTGAATTTTTCATGGGCAACGCGGGTACCGCCATGCGCCCTCTCACTGCTGCTTTGGCTGTGATGGGCGGCGACTTCACACTCAAAGGTGTGCCGCGCATGCACGAGCGTCCCATTGGTGATTTGGTCGATGCACTGCGCCTCTTGGGTTGTCACATTGATTATTTGGGCAACGAAGGCTATCCGCCTTTGCGCGTACGCACACCCCAACTTCAACTCGACAAGCCCATTCAAGTGCGCGGCGATGTGTCAAGCCAATTTCTCACGGCTCTCTTGATGTCGCTGCCTTTGGCTGCCCAAAAAGACATCGTGATTGAAGTGGTGGGCGAGCTGATTTCCAAGCCCTACGTTGAAATCACCTTGAACTTGTTGGCGCGCTATGGCATTGATGTGAAGCGCGATGGTTGGCAACGTTTCACCATTCCCGCTGGCAGCCACTACACCTCACCTGGCGAAATTCATGTCGAAGCCGATGCCTCATCGGCCAGTTATTTCATTGCCTTGGGTGCATTGGCCGCCACAGACAAAGCGGTTCGCATTCAAGGCGTAGGCGCATCGTCCATTCAAGGCGACATTCGCTTCATGGATGCCGCGGCCCAAATGGGCGCCCGCATTGAAAGTGGCCCCAACTGGCTAGAGATCAAACGGGGTGCTTGGCCCCTCAAAGCCATCGACTTGGACTGCAACCACATCCCAGATGCCGCGATGACCTTGGCCGTGATGGCGCTTTACGCCGATGGCCCCACCACCCTTCGCAACATTGCCAGCTGGCGTGTGAAGGAAACCGATCGCATTGCGGCCATGGCCAAAGAAGCACGCAAGCTGGGTGCGCAAGTGGAAGAAGGCCCCGACTGGTTGCGCATTCACCCTTTGCCAACAGGGCAGTGGAAAGCCGCCAGCATTCACACTTACGACGATCACCGTGTGGCCATGTGTTTCTCTTTGGCGGCCTTTAACGTTGACCAGCAAGCCGTGCGCATTGAAGATCCCAAGTGCGTGGCCAAAACATTCCCAGACTATTTCGAAGCCTTGTTCTCTTTGACGCAAACACCTTCGGACCGCATTCCAGTGATTTGCATCGACGGCCCAACCGCTTCAGGCAAAGGCACTTTGTCTAGCCTGGTGGCCCAACAATTGGGCTATCACTACCTTGACTCTGGCGCCTTGTACCGGGTCACAGCTTATGCCGCATTACAGGCTGGCCTGAGCCTTGAAACAAGTAACGAATTGGCCATCGCCGCCCTCGCCGAAAAGTTGCCAGTCCGTTTTGAAGGCGACAAAGTCTTGCTCAATGAGCAAGATGTGACCGACGCCATCCGCAGCGAAGAAGGCGGCATGAACGCCTCCAAAGTGTCCACTTTGCCCGCCGTTCGGGTAGCCTTGGTGGCTCTTCAGCACAGCTTCCAGCGCCTGCCCGGCCTCTTGGCCGACGGCCGCGACATGGGCACAGTGATCTTTCCTGGCGCGCCTTTGAAGGTGTTTTTGACCGCCAGCGCCGCAAAAAGAGCCGATCGCCGCTATAAGCAATTGATTTCTAAAGGTTTTCAGGCTAAAATCGTGGATCTTCGGGCTGACCTAGAGGCTCGCGACGCACGAGACAGTTCTCGCAGCGTGGCACCCTTGAAGCCAGCGCAAGACGCAATGCTGCTAGACAACTCAGATTTGAGCATCGACCAATCGGTGCATCAGGTCCTTGACTGGTGGCAAAGCAAACAAGGCTTTCCTGTTTAAATTTCTTGTTTAAAACAGGCAGGCCTTGAACAGAGGCCCACAAAACACCCTCCGCGCTGCTTGCGCATTTGTTTTGTGGTTCATCAACTTAACCCGCGTGAAAACGCAAACAACCGCCGCATCTAGCCTTGGTAACGACGCAATATCGCAGTCGTCAGACCTTTTTGCGGATTAGGAACTTGAATGTCAGAATCTTTTGCAGCCCTATTTGAAGAATCACTGAAGCGCACGGAAATGCGCCCAGGCGAAGTGATCACCGCTGAAGTTGTTCGCATCGAACACAACTTCGTGGTTGTGAACGCCGGCCTCAAATCTGAAGCCTACGTACCCCTGGAAGAATTCAAATCAGATCTGGGCGAAATCGAAGTCCAAGTGGGCGACTTCGTGTCTGTGGCCATCGGCTCTATCGAGAACGGCTACGGCGACACCATTTTGAGCCGTGACACTGCCAAGCGTTTGGCATCATGGTTGTCATTGGAAAAAGCGTTGGAATCCGGCGAATTCGTCACTGGTACCACCAGCGGCAAAGTCAAAGGCGGCCTCACAGTATTGGTCAATGGCATTCGTGCTTTCTTGCCAGGTTCATTGGTCGACACACGTCCCACCAAAGACCTGTCACCGTACGAAAACAAGACCATGGAATTCAAGGTCATCAAGTTGGACCGCAAGCGCAACAACGTCGTGTTGTCACGCCGTGCTGTGGTCGAAGCTTCGATGGGCGAAGAGCGCGCCAAACTGATGGAAAACCTCCGCGAAGGTTCCGTCGTTCACGGTGTGGTCAAGAACATCACCGAATACGGTGCATTCGTTGACTTGGGCGGCATCGATGGTTTGCTGCACATTACCGATATGGCATGGCGCCGTGTTCGTCACCCTTCCGAAGTGGTGCAAGCCGGTCAAGAAATTACTGCCAAGATCCTCAAGTTCGACACCGAGAAAAACCGCGTGTCCTTGGGCCTCAAGCAAATGGGCGACGATCCTTGGATGGGCGTCAACCGCCGCTACCCACAAAGCACCCGCATGTTCGGCAAGATCACCAACATCGCCGACTACGGCGCATTTGTCGAACTCGAGCCAGGCATCGAAGGCTTGGTGCACGTCTCTGAAATGGACTGGACCAACAAGAACGTGGCACCTTCCAAGATCGTGTCATTGGGCGACGAAGTCGAAGTCATGGTTTTGGAAATCGACGAAGACAAACGCCGCATCAGCTTGGGTATGAAACAGTGCCGTGCCAACCCATGGCAAGAGTTCGCACAAAACACCAAACGTGGCGACCGCGTCAAAGGCCCGATCAAGTCCATCACCGACTTCGGTGTGTTCGTGGGCTTGGCCGCTGGCATCGACGGTTTGGTTCACTTGTCCGACTTGTCATGGAACGAAACCGGCGAAGCCGCTGTTCGTAACTACAAGAAGGGTCAAGACGTTGAAGCCATCGTGTTGGCAGTCGACGTTGAGCGCGAGCGCATCAGCTTGGGCATCAAACAACTCGACGGCGACCCCTTCACCACCTTCGTAACAGTGAACGACAAGGGCCAAACAGTGACTGGTAAAGTCAAAACTGTTGACGCTCGCGGCGCTGAAATCGACTTGGGCGATGACATCATTGGTTACTTGCGCGCCAGCGAAATTTCACGCGATCGCGTGGAAGACGCTCGCAGCTTGTTGAAAGAAGGCGACGAAGTCACAGCTGTGGTCGTCAACGTCGATCGCAAGACACGCAACATCCAGTTGTCTATCAAGGCCAAAGATGCCGCCGATCAAAGCGAAGCCATGGCCACATTGAGCCAGCAGTCTTCACGCGAAAACGCTGGTACCACCAGCTTGGGCGCTTTGTTGCGTGCCAAGTTGGATAACAACGACGCAGCTTAATGATCTGCTGAAGAACAAAGCCTCTGGCCTGGCCCCATCGGGGGTTGGGCGGAGGCTTTTTCTATGCGTCAACCCAACTCACTTTCCCTGACATGACCCGTTCCGACCTCGTTGAAGCTTTGGCCGCCCGTTTCGAGCAGCTGACGCACCGTGACGCCGAATTCGCCGTCAAAACGGTCTTGGACGCCATGAGCGAAGCCTTGGTCAAAGGCCATCGCATTGAGATCCGTGGTTTTGGCAGTTTCACCATCAATCGCCGCCCACCCCGTGTTGGCCGCAACCCACGTTCTGGTGAAAGTGTGCAAATTCCAGAAAAACGCGTACCGCATTTCAAACCCGGCAAGGCACTGCGCGAAGCCGTCGATAAAAAGTCTCTCGACATCCTGCATGGCAAGGCCGAATAAGCCCCCAGCCCGCTCTGAATAAATCGGCCCATCCAAGGGCCTTTTTTGTTTCTGGGTGCAGCATCGCTTTAGAATGACAGGGCTGCCTGAGGCCATTCATGAAACAATTTCTCAAGCTGCTTCAGTGGACACTGAATGCGGCCGTCTTTTTTACCTTGTTTGCCTTCGCGCTGAACAATCAGCACGAAGCCAAGGTGTATTTCTTTTTTGGCACGCAATGGCGCTCTCCCATGGTGTTGATTGTTTTGATTGCTTTCGCTTTGGGCATGGTGGTGGGCGTGCTGGGCATGGTCCCGCGCTGGTGGCGCCAACGCCAAGCTGCCAAGGCCGTTCAAGCACCGGCATCCAGCAGCGCAGAAGCCCAACCGGAAGTACCGCATGGAACTTGACCTCATTTGGATTTTGATTGGCCTGCCTGCAGCCTTTGGTCTCGGTTGGTTAGCTTCTCGACTCGACTTGCGTCAGTTGCGCATCGACAACCGCCAAGCACCACGCGCCTATTTCAAAGGTCTGAACTTCTTGCTCAACGAGCAACAAGACAAGGCCATTGACGCTTTCATCGAGGCCGTCCAAAACGATCCCGACACCTCCGAGTTGCACTTTGCCTTAGGCAACTTATTTCGCCGCCGCGGCGAATACGAGCGCGCCGTTCGGGTGCACGAGCACTTGCTGTCAAGAGGCGATCTGAGTGCAGCAGACCGTCAGCGCGCACAAAACGCATTGGCCAAAGACTTTGTCAAAGCAGGCTTGTTAGACCGCGCCGAAGACGCTCTGCGCAAGTTAGAAGGCACCAGCTTTGAAGGCCAAGCCAGATTGGCACGCTTGGCCATTTACGAACGTTCGCGTGAATGGCCTCAAGCCCGCGAAGTGGCCACCCAATTGGAAGCGTCTGGCGAAGTCAGCTTTTCTGTTCGCAAAGCCCATTACTTGTGTGAACAAGCGCGCGAACTCAACGCCAATGGCGATGCATCTGGCGCAGCGCAGTTGCTGCTGAATGCCATGACCGAAGCACCAGATGCCCCTCGCCCTCGCCTATTGCTAGGACAGCTTCAGCTGAACCAAGGACAAGCACTGCAAGCTTGCGCCACGCTAAGTCAATTGTTTGAATCGGGTTCTGTGGCTGCGCCTTTGGCCGCTGCAAGTTTGGTGCGTGCCGCTCAGGCGGCCCATCAGGTGCCTGCAGCTTTGTCCTTGCTTCAGCAACACTACGCTCAAAGCCCATGCATTGATGTGATGGACGCCATTGTGGCCTTGGAAAAAACCGGCACCGACGCAGAGCAGCAAGTTAGGCAACGCTACATCGAGCACCTTCAAAAGCAACCCTCTTTGTTGGCCGCCTCTCGCTGGTTGGCAGGTGCCGATTTAGGTACTGACGACACGCGGGCACCGGTGCAAAAAGCCCTTGAGCAAGCTTCACGGCCTTTGGCGCGTTATCGCTGCGCAGCCTGCGGCTTTGAAGCCAAGGAGCATTTCTGGCACTGCCCTGGCTGCCAAGCCTGGGACAGTTACCCACCACGCCGCGTCGAAGAACTCTAAAACACTTTCAAGGCATTGCTTGCACTCACCTTGAATTGCAGAATGCACTTCTGCAGTTGAATCAGCAGTTGAATCGGGTTTGCATCACCGTTGGGGTGATGCCCAACTTAGGAATTCAACATGTTGAAAAAGATCTTAACCACCACCGCCCTGCTGTTTTCACTCAGCAGTTTTGCAGCCGTTGACGTCAACAAAGCCAGCGCCGCAGAATTAGATGGCATCAAAGGCATTGGCCCTTCTTTGTCCGGCAAAATTTTGAAAGAGCGCAACAAAGGCAATTACAAAGACTGGCCCGACTTGATGCACCGCGTCAGTGGCATGGGCGAGAAAAGTTCCGCCAAGTTTTCAGCACAAGGCCTCACGGTCAATGGTTCGGGCTATCAGGGCGGCGCGGCCGTTGAACCGGCCAAAGGCAAACCAACCGACAAACCCAAAGCGGCCAAGTCCTGAAGTCGACAGCCCTTTGAGTTTGAACTTTTCAAGCTTGAGGGGTGCCGTAACCGCCTCCACCAGGCGTGTGAATTTCAAACACATCGCCCGGTGCCATTTCCACTTGGCCAATGTGCTTCAGCACCTCCACGCGGCCATCGACACGCTGCACTTGGTTGATGCCTGGTGCACCGGCTTTGCCACCGGCCATGCCAAAAGCGGGGTGAACGCGGCCATTGGACAAAATGCTGGCTGTCATCGGCTCCAAGAAGCGAATGCGACGCACACCGCCCATGCCGCCATGCCATTTACCTTGCCCACCCGAGCCTTCGCGCATGGCATAACTTTCCAAGCGAACAGGGAATCGGAATTCTAAAATTTCAGGATCTGTCAGCCGTGAATTGGTCATGTGCGTCTGGACCACCGAAGTACCGTTGAAGCCCGATGTGATGTGCCCTGCCTCGTCCACCATCACACCGGCACCACTGCCGCCCGAAATGGTTTCGTAGTACTGGTACTTGGCATTGCCAAAAGTGAAGTTGTTCATGGTGGGTTGACTGCCCGCCATCACACCCAAAGCGCCAAACAAGGCATTGGTGATGCAGCTCGATGTTTCTACATTGCCCGCCACCACGGAGGCTGGGAAATTGGGGTTGAGCATGCAGCCTTCGGGAATGATCACGTTCAAGGGTTTCAAACAACCCGCATTCAGCGGAATGTCGTCGTTGACCAAACTTCTGAACACATACAACACCGCCGCCATGCACACCGCTGTGGGCGCATTGAAGTTGTTGGTCTGCTGCGCACTGGTCCCTGTGAAATCAATTTCTGCACTGCGGTTTTTGGCATCCACCCGAACGGCCACTTGAATTTGCGCGCCATTGTCGAGGGGCAAGGTGAAGACGCCATCTTTCAAGCGCGTGATCACGCGGCGCACCGATTCTTCAGCGTTGTCTTGCACATGGCGCATGTAGGCCTGAACCACATCCAAGCCAAACTCAGCCACCATTTTGTGCAACTCTTGCACACCCTTTTCGTTGGCGGCCAACTGAGCACGCAAATCGGCCATGTTCTGTTGCGGATTGCGACTGGGGTATTGGCCGCTGGCCAACAAGTCCAACATGCCCTGCTCCTGCAAAACGCCTTCAGACACCAACTTGAAGTTGTTGATTTGCACGCCTTCTTCTTGAATGGTGGTGGAGAAAGGTGGCATCGAGCCCGGTGTGGTGCCGCCTATGTCAGCATGGTGACCACGCGAGCCTACATAAAACTCTGGCTGCGTTGCACCTTCTAAAAATACGGGCGTGATGACCGTCACATCCGGCAAGTGCGTGCCGCCGTGATACGGGTCATTGAGCACAAACACATCCCCGCGGTGCATCTTGCCTGCGTTTTCACGGATGACGGTTTTGATGCTTTCTCCCATGCTGCCCAAGTGCACGGGCATGTGAGGCGCATTGGCTATCAAGTGGCCTTGGGCATTGAACAAAGCGCATGAAAAATCAAGACGCTCTTTGATGTTCACCGAATAAGCGGTGTTTTGCAATTGCAAACCCATTTGCTCGGCAATGTTCATGAACAGGTTGTTGAACACTTCCAACAACACTGGATCGACCGTGGTGCCAGCTGCATGTTTGGTTTGACGCACTTCCACACGGTTCAGCAACAGATGGTCCAGCGCAGTGACTTGCGCTTGCCAGCCAGGCTCGACCACTGTGGTGGCGTTTTTCTCTGCAATGATGGCGGGTCCTGCAATCACATCACCGATACGCAAGTCTTCGCGCACAAACAAGCCGGCATCCCACCAGCGCGATTCACCATCGGAGCCTGCAGCGTACATGCGCACGGTAGCTCGTTTGGGGACATCCCGCACAGGGTTCACCGATCGTGGCACTTCAACCGCAGCGTCTCCTTTGATCAAAGCCTCGACTGAAACGGCTTCCACCATGAGGGCCTTGCCCGTCATTAAAAATGCAAAGCGTTGACGGTAAGCCTGCTCGAATCGCGCGGTTATTTCTTCCAAGCTGCCCATGCTGACCACCAAGGCGGAATCACTGCCTTCGTACCGCACATGCACGCGCTGGTGCAATTCAATGGCATCGCCCAAGGCTTGCTGAGACAAAGCAGCGCGCGCTGCATCGCCCAAACTTTGAAGAGGCGCCAACAAAGCTGGCATGGCCTCTGGCGTCAGCCGCAACTCTACCGCTTGTTCCCGAATCAAACTCTGATCGGCCAAGCCCATGCCATACGCAGACAACACCCCCGCCAAGGGGTGCACATAGACTTGTTTCATGCCCAGTGCATCGGCCACCATACAAGCGTGCTGCCCACCAGCGCCCCCAAAACATTGCAAGGTGTAGCGCGTGACGTCGTAGCCGCGCGCCACTGAGATTTTCTTGATGGCGTTCGCCATCTGCTGCACTGCAATCCGCAGAAAACCATCGGCAATGGCTTCGGCGGGTCGGTTCATTTGCTGAGACAAAACATCAAAACGTTCTGCGACAGCCTGCTTGTCTAAACGCTGATTGCCCTCAGGACCAAACACAGCGGGGAAGAAGTCGGGCTGCACTTTGCCCACCAACACGTTGGCATCTGTGACCGCCAAAGGGCCACCACGTCTGTAACTGGCCGGCCCTGGATTGGCACCAGCGCTTTGCGGACCCACACGCAAACGCGCGCCATCAAATTGCAACAAAGAACCACCTCCGGCCGCCACGGTGTGAATGCTCATCATGGGCGCACGCATGCGAATGCCTGCCACTTGCGTTTCAAACTCGCGCTCAAACTGACCTGCATAGTGCGACACATCCGTAGACGTGCCGCCCATGTCAAAGCCAATCACTTTGTCGTGACCCGCGCCTTCGGCGGTGCGCGCCATGCCCACAATGCCCCCAGCAGGACCACTCAAAATGGCATCCTTGCCCGCAAAGGCGTGCGCGTCTGTCAGACCACCGGATGACTGCATGAACATCAGCTTGACGCCTGGCATTTCACTCGCCACTTGGTCGACATAGCGGCGCAAGATGGGTGATAAATAGGCATCGACAACGGTGGTGTCACCGCGGCTGACAAACTTCATCAAGGGACTGGTTTGATGGGAGGTGCTGATTTGCGTGAAGCCAATTTCACGCGCCAACTGCGCAGCCAAAACTTCGTGTTGCGAATAACGATAAGCGTGCATGAACACAATGGCCACGCTGCGAATGCCAGCATCAAATTGAGTTTGCAATTGCGCGCGCAATGCATCGACATGCAGCGCTTCAATCACTTCACCTCGCGCCGACATGCGCTCTTGCGCTTCAATCACCTCGCTGTAGAGCAATTCAGGCAAGACGATATTGCGGTCAAACAAGCGCGGACGGTTTTGATAAGCAATTCGCAAAGCGTCACGGAAACCTTGCGTGGTCACCAACAAGGTGCGCTCACCTTTTCGCTCTAACAGTGCATTGGTGGCCACTGTGGTGCCCATCTTGACGCAACTCACCAAATTGGGGCTTACTGGCTCGTTCGATTTCAACCCTAACAAATGGCGAATACCCGCCACCGCTGCGTCTTTGTACTGATCAGGATTTTCAGACAACAGTTTGTGAGTGACCAACTGACCATCAGGCTGTTTGCCCACGATGTCTGTGAATGTGCCCCCTCTGTCAATCCAGAATTGCCACAACGGACTGGACGGTAAGCTCGACATTGATTTTCCTTAAAATGACAGCGCAATTCAGCCCTGTTGAGGGCTGTTTTCAATTGATATTGAACGAGATGTTAAACCTTTCAGACTCATCTTCGTGATGAACATCGCGTTTCTACCAAGCCGGGCCTGTATTTTGCATTTGCAGTCAGTGCTATTCTTGCAATGCTTTCCGATTTTTTTTTCATTCAATGGAGCACCTATGAAAAGACGTTTAATTTCCAAAGCCCTTATCACCACTGTGTTGGCCATGGGTGGCATTGCATCCGTCCAAGCCCAGACTAAGTGGGACTTGCCGGCAGCCTACCCCGCCAACAACTTTCACACCGAAAATTTGGTGCAATTTGCCAACGATGTTGAAAAAGCTTCTGGCGGCAAATTGAAGATTACCGTGCATGCCAATGCGTCATTGTTCAAAGCGCCTGAAATCAAGCGTGCTGTGCAAGGTGGTCAAGCACAAATTGGTGAAATCTTGTTGGCCAACTTCCAAAATGAATGGCAATTGTTTGGCGCCGATGGACTGCCCTTCTTGGCTGACAGCTATGAAGAATCTTTCAAACTCTACAAAGCTCAACGTCCTTTCTTGGAAAAGAAACTGGCTGAGCAAGGCATGATCTTGTTGTATGCAGTGGCATGGCCACCACAAGGCATCTATGTGAAGAAGCCCATCAACTCGGCCGCAGATTTGAAGGGTGTGAAATGGCGCGCTTACAGCCCATCCACAGCCCGCATAGCCGAATTGGTTGGCGCTCAGCCTGTCACTGTGCAAGCAGCCGAGCTCTCGCAAGCTATGGCAACAGGTGTGGTTGAAAGCTACATGTCTTCAGGCTCAACTGGCTACGACACCAAAACTTACGAGCACATCAAGTACTGGTACGACACACAAGCTTGGCTGCCCAAAAATGCGGTCATCATGAACAAAGCCGCATTTGATGCCCTCGACGCCGGCACCAAACAAGCCGTTTTAAAAGCAGGCGCTGATGCAGACGCACGCGGCTGGAAAGTATCTCAAGCCAAGAACGGTGAATACATTGACTTGCTCAAAAAGAACGGCATGAACATCGTCACACCATCTGCACAGCTCAAAGCCGACATGAAAAAAGTAGGCGATGTGATGTTGAAGGAATGGCTTGAAAAAGCGGGTCCTGAGGGCAAAGCTTTGGTCGATGCCTACAACAAGCTTTGATTCACAATGCGCAGTTTGTTAAACCGCATTTATGACAGCGCCGCCGCTTTGGCGGCGCTTTTCATGTGCGCCATGCTCGCGATGGTTTTGATGTCCATCATTGGCCGTGAATTTAACTTTCACATCAGAGGCACAGATGCTTATGCGGGCTATTGCATGGCCGCCAGTGGCTTCTTGGCTTTGGCGCACACCTTGAAAAAAGGCGAGCACATTCGTGTCACGGTACTCATCAGCCGATTCAAAGGCGGCTGGCTCAAAGGCATTGAATTGTGGGCATTGGGCATGGCCACTTTTTTAGCCTGCCTCATGGCGTACTACAGCATTCGTTTGTCTTGGCAGTCATACACCTTCCACGACATTTCCACCAGCAATGATGCAACGCCCTTGTGGATTCCACAAATTTCCATGGCACTTGGTACCGTGGTTTTGGCGATCGCTTTCATCGACGAATTGATTTTGGAAATTCTGGGCAAACGAGTTGCCTTGAATTCAGATGAAGCGTTACACAACGAGTAACTATGAATGATTTACTGATCACAGCGCTGCTGGTTGCAACGCTGTTTCTCATTTTGGGCAGTGGCGTCTGGATTGGCTTGTCCTTGTCAGGCGTGGCTTGGGTGGGCATGCAATTGTTCAGCAGCCGTCCTGCTGGCGACGCCATGGCCGTCACCATCTGGGGATCCTCTTCCAGCTGGACCCTCACAGCATTGCCTTTGTTCATTTGGATGGGAGAAATTCTTTTTAGAACGCGACTCAGTCAAGACATGTTCAAAGGCTTGGCACCCTGGCTCCAAGCTTTACCGGGTCGCCTCTTGCACACCAATGTGGCGGGATGCACCATTTTTGCAGCGGTATCGGGTTCTTCGGCGGCCACTTGCGCCACCATTGGCAAGATGACTTTGCCTGAGCTGTCGAAAAGAGGTTATCCAGACAACATGGTCATTGGCACCTTGGCAGGCGCTGGAACTTTGGGACTGCTGATTCCGCCATCCATCATCATGATCGTTTACGGCGTAACGGCAGACGTTTCCATCGCCAAATTGTTCATTGCCGGCATTTTGCCTGGTCTTATGTTGGCTTGTTTGTTTTCGGGTTACATCATTTACTGGGCATTGCGACATCCAGAACAGGTTCCTGCCAACGATCGTCAATACACCTTCATGGAAAAGATTCGCGAATCGGGCAGCCTGATTCCTGTCGTGTTGTTGATTGCTGCTGTGCTTGGTTCTATTTACGCTGGCATTGCCACTGCCACTGAAGCAGCAGCAGTTGGCGTTGTAGGTGCCATGCTTTCGTCTTCAGCTCAAGGGTCCTTGAATCGGGCAAGCTTCAAAGAAGCTCTGATGGGTGCAACACGGCTTTACTGCATGATTGCCCTGATCTTGGCTGGGGCCTCGTTCTTGACGCTGTCCATGGGTTATATCGGTTTGCCGCGGCACTTGGCAGAATGGATTGCCACTTTGGGTCTGAGCCAATTTGAATTGATTCTGGCGCTGACCGTTTTTTACGTGGTCTTGGGATGCTTCTTAGATGGCATCTCGATGGTGGTCCTCACCATGGGCGTCATCATGCCCACCGTGCAAAAAGCCGGTATCGACCCCTTGTGGTTTGGCATCTTCATTGTGCTGGTGGTTGAAATGGCTCAAATTACCCCACCTGTGGGTTTTAATTTGTTTGTGTTGCAAGGCATGACCGGCAAAGACTTGCTGTGGATTGCCAAAGCCACACTGCCCATGTTCTTCTTGATGGTGTTGGCCGTTTTGTTAATTTACTTCTTCCCTGGCATCGTTACTTGGATGCCTCAGCAGATGAAGTTGTAAGCAGTTGATACAGGCTGTGCAGTTGCCAGCCTGTAGCCACTTGTATGGCCCCCGCATAAGGCGGCATGTTGGTGCACTCCAAAACCACATGCTTCACTTCGGGGGCTTTTTGCTTCAAACGCAATGCTGCTGACACCACACTTTTCTGAGCAGCTGCAACATCCATTTCCAATTGGTTTCCCATAATAGCCAAGGCAAAAGCTTCGTTTTTTTGAACACCCTGCACGCGCAACCGAGACAAGTCTTTGACTGCGACACCTGCTGCCAGAAAATGTGCAGCCCCCAAAGCTTCATCGTCCATCGTTAAGACACCCACCGTGTCATGCACTGCCAACAATTGTGGCAAACACAACAAACTAGAACTGATCACAGGCACTGGCAATGTTGCTTGCAATTCGTTTTGCAGCAAGACCAAAAAGCCGCAACTGGTGGTGATGCCTTCAGCGCCCTGCGCGATCAATTGTCGACTGGCATTGACAAAGGCTGGCAGCACCAAGTGCTGCTTCAGACTATCGGCGCTGCGCACAATTTCTTGGGGAAACATGCCGGGCACTTTTTGATACATCAAGTCAAATGGCCAGCCTTCAGGGCAGCCAATATCGCCCAGCAAACGCGGAAATTGCGTGTCCAACATCAACACACCCCAGCGTTTGCGTGCCATTAAGTTGGGTAACAAAGAATTCCTGATCATGAGACGAAGTGTGGCTGATTTTGATTCAAAATTAACACCCTATGATGTCGATTAATTTGACCTCAAGTCAAAGAATACCCAAAGGAATTTCGTGTTTAAAAATGTAATGGCCTATCGAATTGGGCCAAATTGGGTGGCGACAGTTCCCGAGATTGAAACAGCACTGGCTGCCAATCGTTTTGTAGAGTGCTCCCCCGGTCAAGACAAATCGGTCGGCTGGACCGAGCCACGCGGCGTCGCCCATGGTCCCTTGCTAGAGTCCATAGGCGGTCAATGGATTGCCAAATTGTTGATCGAGACCAAGGCCGTCCCCACTTCCGTCGTCAAGCGCAAAGCCGAGTTGCAGGCCAAAGACATTGAGGAAAAAACCGGCCGCAAGCCCGGTAAAAAAGAGCAACGCGAAATGCGCGAAGACATTTTGCACAGCCTGTTGCCCCAAGCCTTTGCCAAGCAAGGTGCCGTCATGGTGTGGATCAACCCCAAAGACCGCTTGTTGGCCATCGATGCTGGCAGCACCAGCAAGGCCGACGAGGTCATCACCCAATTGGTGCGCGCGTTGCCAGGGCTCGACCTCAACTTGCTGCAAACGGCCATGTCGCCCCAAACCGGCATGGCCGCTTGGTTGTTGGCCACCGACCCGCACGAGCTGCCACCTGCTTTAAGTGTTGGAAAAGAATGCGTCCTCAAATCGGGCGCGGAAGACCAACCCATGGTCAAGTACACCCGCCACGTGCTCAACACCGACGAAGTGCGCAAGCATGTGCGCGATGGCAAGCTGCCCACACAGCTGGGCCTCAGCTGGGAAGGCAAAGCCAGCTTTGTGCTCACCGACAATTTGCAGTTCAAAAAAGTCAGCTTTCTAGACGGCACAGAGCCTGAAGCCATTGGCACCGAAGGCGATGACAAGTTCGATGCCGATGTGGTTCTGAGCACCGGCATGTTAGGCCCACTCATCAAAGACGTGGTCACCGCCTTAGGCGGCGAGAATGTGTTTGCAGAAGCCGCCTCTTCAGAGGAAGGCCCACCCTTTTAAGCCTCATGCTGCTGTCGCCCATTTGATTTAATTCACAAGGATCACTGCCATGTTTGCCGTCATTGCCATTTGCTTCGGTGCTTGCCTGGGCGCTTTGGCGCGCTGGCAATTGGGGTTGTGGCTCAACCCCAGCACATCAGATGATGGTTTATTGCCATGGGGCACCTTGGCCGCCAACTTGATCGGCGGCTACCTCATTGGATTGTGCGTGGGTATTTTTCAAAACATGCCCCAACTGGCACCCGAGTGGCGCTTGTTGTGCGTCACGGGCTTTTTAGGCGCACTGACCACCTTTTCCACGTTTTCCGCTGAAGTGGTGGGCATGTTGCAACAGGGTCGACTGGCCCTGGCCCTGTTTACGGCAGGCATTCATTTGCTGGGTTCCCTGGTTTTGACTTATTTTGGGCTTTACACTGTCAAATTAATCGGTATTAGTCCTATGCCCTAAATCTGGGGAATGAGGTCTACTGCAACATTGTTTGGTTTTACTTGGAGCACCTATGACCCTGAATCACATTGCACGTCGCCTAGCCCTTGGTGTGGCTGTGGCACTCCCCTTGGCTTTGACCGTGAGCACCAGCGCACAAGCACAAGCTTTCTTCCGCATTGGCACAGGCGGTACAGCAGGCACTTACTACCCCGTGGGCGGCATGATTGCCAACGCGGTGTCTGTACCAGGCAAACTGATTGCCACTGCACAGGCCACCAATGGCTCTGTGGCCAACGTCAATGGCGTGGCCAGTGGCGCCATGGAATCAGGTTTCTCTCAGTCTGACGTGGCCACTTGGGCCCAAAAAGGCACGGGCATCTACGAAGGCAAGCCCAATATTCCAGATTTGCGCCTCATCGCCAACCTCTACCCTGAAACCATTCACGTGGTGGTCAAAAAATCTTCTGGCATCAAAAGCATTGCTGAACTCAAAGGCAAGCGCGTTGCCTTGGACGAGCCAGGCTCTGGCACGCTGGTCAATGCCCGTTTGATCTTGGCCGCCTACAACATCAAAGAATCCGAAATCAAGCCCGAGTACATCAAGCCCAACCAAGCGGCTGACAAAATGAAAGACGGCGCTTTGGATGCCTTCTTCTTCGTGGGCGGTGCACCGGCTGGCGCCATTGCCGAATTGGCTTCTAGTGGCGGCGGCATTGCCTTGTTGCCCATTGACGGTGCTCAAGCGCAAGCCTTGCGCAGCACCAGCTCCTTCTTTGCCAACGACAGTGTGCCTGCTGCCACCTACAAAGATGTTGACGCTGTGAACACTTTGTCTGTGGGCGCCCAGTGGGTGACCAGCGCCAAAGCTGACACAGAAACCATCTACCAAATCACCAAAGCTTTGTACAGCGAGTCCACCCAAAAAGCATTGGCCGCTGGCCACGCCAAGGGCAAGCTGATCACCTTGAAAAATGCTGTGCAAGGTGCTGGCATTCCTTTCCACCCCGGTGCAGAAAAGTTCTACCGCGAAGCCGGTGTCTTGAAATAATTTAACGTTTCGTTAAATGCCAACGGGCGGGTTAACTTCAGGTTAACTCGCCCGTTATTACTTGAAGTTTCCAGAGTATTCACATGACCGCTGCCACCCTGCTCCCCGACGATCAAAAACTACAAGAACTCGAAGAACAGTTTGATCCCGAAATGCGCTTTCGGCCCACCTTGCCGCCTGCCACGCAAATCGTCAAATGGCTCTTGATTGCCCTGTCTTGCTTTCACTACTACACCGCAGGCTTTGGCTTGCTGCAAGAAATCACGCACCGCGGCGTGCACTTGGCCTTTGTGTTGGGCATGATTTTTTTGGTGTTTGCTTTCAGTAGCAGTTCTGCCAATCGCGACCTCAAAAGTTCGTTTTTAAATCCAGGTGGTGTGCCGCTGGTGGACTGGCTGTTGGCAGGTGCTTGCGCATTGAGCGTTTTGTACATCCCCTACGTCTTTGATGACCTGATGTTCCGCGTGGGCAACCCCAGCAACATGGACGTCATCATGGGCAGCATTCTGTTCATCACCTTGCTGGAAGCCACACGGCGCTCCATGGGCTGGCCTTTGCCACTGATCGCGATTGGCTTCACGGCTTATGCATTGCTTGGCCCCTACTTCCCCGGTTTGCTCAAACATGCTGGCGCCAATTGGTCCATGATGATCAATCACCAGTACCTCACCAGCCAAGGCATTTACGGCGTGGCGGTGGGCGTGGTGGCCACTTATGTTTTTCACTTTGTGTTGTTTGGCGTCATGGCCACACGCATTGGCTTGGGACAATTGTTCTTAGACGTTGCCTCTAGCATTGCCGGACGTTATGCCGGTGGCCCTGCCAAAGTCAGCGTATTTGGCTCGGCCCTGTTTGGCATGTTGAGTGGCTCCTCCGTGGCCAATGCCGTCACGGTGGGCTCGCTCACCATTCCCGCCATGATTCGTGTGGGCTATAAAAAGCACTTTGCGGCAGCGGTTGAAGCAGCCTCATCCACAGGCGGACAAATTACACCGCCCGTGCTGGGTGCTGCAGCGTTCTTGATGATCGAATTCTTGAACGTACCCTACCAAACCATCATTGCCGCATCGGTGGTGCCTGCGTTCATGCACTTCTTTGGCGTGTTCATGCAAGTGCACTTTGAAGCCAAGCGATATGGCCTGCGCGGACTCACAGAAGAAGAAATGCCACGTTTGGCCGAGTCACTCAAAATGCGATGGCCCACCCTCATTCCTTTGGGCTTGCTGATCAGCATTTTGGTTTCAGGTCGCACGCCTTATTTGGCGGCATTTGTGGGCATCAGCTCATGTGCCATTGTGGGCATGTCCACCAAAATCAGTGGCAATCAACTCAAGAACTGGGGCCTCTTGGTGGTCATGCATGTCATTTTGATGACCATCGCCTTCTCCGATTTTGGCAATGACAACAGCACCATCAAATTGGTCTTGTTTGCATTGGCCTTGATCGTCGGCGCTGCTGCCTACATCTGGGCAGGTGTACGCGGCCGCATTGAACCGCATGTCTTGATTGAAGCGCTTGAAACTGGCGCCAAGTACGCCTTGGCTGTGGGTGCCGCGGCGGCCACCGTTGGCATCGTGATTGGTGTGGTCACGCTCACTGGCGTGGGCTTCAAGATCAGCTACATCATCACGCAAGCAGCGCAAACCATTTCTGCCTTCATGAGCGGCTGGATCCCTGCAGATTGGGCGTCCTTGAACACACTCACCTTGCTTGCAGCCCTCACCATGACCGGTCTGGTTTGCATCTTGATGGGCTGCGGTGTGCCCACCACAGCCACCTACATCATCATGGTCACCGTGGCTGCCCCCACCTTGGTGGGCTTGGGTGTAGAGCCCTTGGTTGCGCACTTCTTTGTGTTCTATTACGGCGTGTTAGCCGATATCACGCCTCCGGTAGCTCTTGCCGCTTACGCCGCCGCAGGCATGGCTGGCAGTGACCCTTTCAAGACCGGCAACACGGCCTTCCGCTTGGGCCTGGCCAAAGCATTGGTTCCTTTTGTCTTTGTCTTCTCGCCCTCTTTGCTTTTGGTGGCCAAAGGGTTTACTTGGGAAAGCTTCATCATTACCTTTAGCGGCTGCGTTTTTGGCATCACCCTCATGGCAGCTGCTTTGAGCAAGTTCCTCTTGGTAGAAATGAAACGCTGGGAACAGCTCACTTGCTTGTTTGCCGCCTTGCTGATGATTGCACCTAGCCTGACGGCCAGTTTGGTCGGCGTGGCCATGGTCATTCCCATGGTGGTCAGTCAGTGGCGAAGGTCTAAGCTGGCCTAATGCGTTGAAAATTGGGGAAAGCCCTTACCGAACATTTGCTTGCTGCGTGATCTACTGGAGGACGAATTCAATCCGAGGAGTTACGCATGCAGGTTCAAATGAAGGTCAACGGCAAATCAGTGTCCGTTGATGCCGCCCCCAACACATTGCTCGTTCAAGCCTTGCGCGAGCACCTCAAACTCACTGGCACCCACGTGGGTTGCGATACCGCCCAATGCGGCGCTTGTACTGTTCATGTGAACGGCCGTGCAGTGAAGTCATGCAACATGCTCACCGCACAGGCGCAAGGCGCCGAAGTCACCACCATTGAAGGCATGGCCCAAGCCGACGGCACCATGCACCCCATGCAAGCGGCATTCAAAGAATGTCACGGCTTGCAGTGCGGCTTCTGCACCCCCGGCATGGTCATGAGCGCGGTCGACATCGCCAAGCGCCACCCCAATGCCAGCGAAACCGAAATTCGCGAATTGCTCGAGGGCAACCTGTGCCGTTGCACCGGTTACCAAAACATCGTCAAGGCCGTGCAGCAAGGTTCTGCTGCCATGAAAGCTTAAGGAGCTCACCATGGGTGCATCAGATTTCTCCAAACTCCCCCACATCGGTGAAGCCTTGCGTCGCAAGGAAGACTACCGTTTCCTCACGGGCGCTGGCAACTACACCGACGACATTCGCCTCGACAATATGACGCACGCTGTGTTCGTGCGTTCACCGCATGCGCACGCCAATATCAAAAGCATCAACAAAGCAGCAGCTTTGGCAGCACCGGGTGTGGTGGCAGTGCTCGACGGCCCCGATGTAGTCGACGCCAAGATCAATGGCTTGCCCTGCGGCTGGTTGATCACCGACACCAGCGGCAAACCCATGAACGAGCCACCTCACCCCATTCTTGCCAATGGCAAGGTTCGCTACGTGGGCGACCACGTGGCCATGGTGGTGGCCGAAACTTTAGAGCAAGCCAAAAACGCTGCTGAATTGGTCGAAGTGGATTACGACGTGTTGCCCGCTGTGGTCGATGTGCGTCAAGCCAAAACGGCCACAGCCCTGCACGCAGAAGCCCCCAACAACCATTGCTACAACTGGGCCATTGGCGACAAGGCCGCTGTCGACGCTGCCTTTGCCAATGCAGCACACGTGACCAAGCTTGATTTGATCAACAACCGCTTGGCGCCTAACCCCATGGAGCCACGCGCCGCCATTGGCAGCTACAACCGCGCCAGCGACGAATACACACTGTACGTGTCCAACCAAAATCCGCACGTCGAGCGTCTGCTCATGACCGCGTTTGTGATGGGTTTGCCCGAACACAAAGTGCGCGTGATTGCTCCCGATGTGGGCGGTGGTTTTGGCGCCAAAATTTACTTGTACGCTGAAGATGTGTGTCTCACTTGGGCTTCTAAAAAGCTCAACCGCAACATCAAGTGGAACTGCGATCGCTCAGAAGCTTTCTTAAGCGATGCGCACGGCCGTGACCATTCCAGCCACGCCGAATTGGCCATCGACAAAGACGGCAAGTTCTTGGCTTTGCGCGTGCACACCGATGCCAACTTGGGTGCTTACTTGTCCACGTTCTCAACAGCGGTGCCTACGATTCTTTACGCCACTTTGTTGGCTGGCCAATACGCCACACCTCAGGTCTATGTCGAAGTGGATGCCTGGTTCACCAACACCGCGCCAGTCGATGCTTACCGCGGGGCAGGTCGTCCAGAAGCCACTTACCTGCTAGAGCGCATTGTGTCTCGCGCAGCTTTCGAGTTGGGCATGACGCAAGACGCCATTCGCAGCAAGAACTTCATCACACAGTTCCCGTACCAAACGCCAGTGGCTTTGCAGTACGACACGGGCGATTTCCACGCACTCATGAACCACGCCAACAAACTGGGCGACTTGGCAGGCTTCCCTGCCCGCAAAGCGGCCAGTGCTGCCAAAGGCTTGCTCCGCGGCATTGGTTACTCCAGCTACATCGAAGCTTGCGGCTTGGCCCCAAGTAATGTTGCAGGCGCTTTGGGCGCTCGCGCTGGCTTGTTTGAGTGCGGTGAAGTTCGCGTTCACCCCACAGGCAGCGTCACAGTGTTCACCGGCTCACACAGCCATGGCCAAGGTCACGAAACCACATTTGCACAGGTGGTGGCCGCACGCTTGGGCATTCCGGTTGAAAACGTCGACATCGTTCACGGCGATACTGGCCGCGTGCCATTCGGCATGGGCACCTACGGCTCACGCTCGATTTCTGTGGGTGGCGCCGCCCTCATGCGCGCCCTCGACAAAATTGAAGCCAAAGCCAAGAAAATTGCAGCCCACCTGATGGAAGCTGGCGATGCCGACATTGAATTTGCCAATGGTGAATTCAGCGTCAAAGGCACCGACAAGAAAGTTCCTTTCGGATCCGTTGCACTCACGGCCTACGTGCCACACAACTACCCCTTGGATAAGTTGGAGCCAGGCCTGAACGAAACTGCGTTCTACGACCCCACCAACTTCACATTCCCTGCAGGCACTTACATCTGCGAAGTGGAAATTGATCCTCAAACTGGCGTCACCAAAGTGGACAAGTTCACAGCCGTGGACGACTTCGGCACCATCATCAACCCGATGATTGTGGAAGGCCAAGTGCATGGCGGTTTGGTGCAAGGCATTGGCCAAGCCCTCATGGAAAACTGCGTGTACGACAAAGAAACCGGTCAACTCTTGACGGGCTCTTTCATGGACTACCCCATGCCCCGTGCCGACGATTTCCCAGAGTTCGCCATCGGTCACGAGTGCACCCCCTGCACCACCAATCCTTTGGGCACCAAGGGTTGTGGTGAGGCGGGCGCCATTGGCTCTCCCCCTGCAGTGATCAACGCCGTGCTGGACGCACTGGCACCCCTTGGCGTCAAAGACTTTGACATGCCTGCCACACCGCACCGTGTGTGGGAAGCCATTCAAGCCGCCAAGCATTAATTAGAAATTCGGAGAACACACCATGTACGCATTCAAATACGAACGCCCTACCGCATTGGCCGATGCCCAAAAA
Organism: Limnohabitans sp. Hippo4; assembly: GCF_003063605.1. Classification (NCBI taxonomy): domain Bacteria; kingdom Pseudomonadati; phylum Pseudomonadota; class Betaproteobacteria; order Burkholderiales; family Comamonadaceae; genus Limnohabitans; species Limnohabitans sp. Hippo4. Next base: position 687,263 of record NZ_NESE01000001.1, read on the forward strand.
TTGGCACAAGCCGGTGGCCAAGTTTTGGCCGGTGGTCAAACCATGATCGCTGCGATGAAGCAACGCCTGCAGCAACCCGAAACTTTGATTGACCTGGCCGCCATCAGCGGTTTGGCCGGTGTCAAAAAAGACGGCAACAACATCGTCATTGGCGCCATGACGCGTCACCAAGACGTGGCCGACAACGCAGACGTCAAGCAGCACATTCCTGGCTTGGCGGCTTTGGCCAACAACATTGGCGACAAGCAAGTGCGCGCCATGGGCACCATTGGCGGATCAGTCGCCAACAACGACCCCGCTGCTTGCTACCCCAGCGCCTTATTGGCCTTGGGTGCCACGGTCAACACCGACAAGCGTGCCATCAAAGCCGACGACTTTTTCCAAGGCCTGTACACCACCGCCTTGGAAGCGGGCGAAATCATCACCTCCGTAAGTTTCCCCATTCCCACCAAAGCGGCGTACGCCAAATTCAACCAACCGGCCTCACGCTTTGCGTTGGTGGGCGTGTTTGTGGCGCAAACCGCTGGTGGCGCTCGCGTGGCCATTACCGGCGCAGGCAATGGCGTGTTCCGTCATGCCGGCCTTGAAGCCGCTTTAAGCAAAAGCTTCACACCCGAAGCAGTTGCCGGTGTCGCGGTAGACTCTACAGATCTCAATGCCGACCTGCACGCTTCAAAGGCCTATCGCGCTCACCTGATCACCGTGCAAACCCAAAGGGCGGTGAAACAGGCGAACGGATGACCGCAAAAGACACTTTCAAAACCATCGACGAACTTGCCCAGGCCTTAGAAGGCGTGGGCTATTTCGCGGAACGGCGGCTCATCACCGCCGTTTTTTTGAGCCTCAAATTAGAGCGCCCTTTGCTTCTTGAAGGCGAACCGGGTGTAGGCAAAACCGAGTTGGCCAAAGCCTTGGCCAAAGTCTTAGGACGCCCTCTCATTCGGCTTCAGTGCTACGACGGCATGGAACAGCGCGAAGCGCTTTACGAATGGAACCATGCAGCCCAGTTGTTGCACATGCGCGCAGCGGCTACGCATGCAGGCTCTGCAGCCACGCCCCAAGACATTGAGCGTGAGGTCTACCAAAAACGCTTCTTGGTCAAGCGCCCTTTGCTTGAAGCCCTGCAAACCGAAGCGCCAGGCGCGCTGCTACTGATCGATGAAGTGGATCGCACGGACGAGCCCTTCGAAGCGTTCTTGCTGGAGTATTTGGGTGAGTACCAGGTCAGCATTCCAGAACTGGGCACCATCAAAGCCGAAGTGGCACCGGTCACCATTCTCACCAGCAACCGCACCCGCGATTTGAACGATGCCGTGAAGCGACGCTGCTTGTATCACTGGATAGATTACCCCGATCGCGAGCGCGAGTTGGCCGTGGTGCGTTCACAAGTGCCTCAGGCCAGCGCGCAGTTGACTGAACAAGTCGCTGAGTTTGTAGGTCGCCTTCGCAGCCAGCCCTTTGCCAGTGCCTTTCAGCGCGCTCCCGGCATTGCCGAAAGCGTGGAGTGGGCCAAAGCCCTGGTCGCCTTGGACACCCTCACACTCGACCCTGAAGTGGTTCAAGACACCGTAGGTATTTTGTTCAAGCAGCGCGAGGACATTGCAGCCATCACGCCTTTGCTTGACGATTTGTTGGCCCCTGCCCCTACCGTCCTTTAAGAATTTTTGACCATGTTGTTGGGCGACGCACGCACTGGCAAACTCAGTGACAACATCACGGGTTTTGCAAGGGCCTTGCGCAGAGCAGGCTTGCCCATCGATGCGTCGCGCATCAGCTTGGCCATTGAATCGACTCAGCTGGTTGGCATTGAACGCAAAGGTGATTTGTCTGCCGCCCTTCAAGCCTGCTTGGTCAGCCGACAAGAGGACCTGGTGGTGTTTGAACAAATGTTCTCTGCATTTTTCAGAGACCCCGAACTCACGCGCCAATTGCTGTCGCAGTTGCTGCCCAAAGCGCCTACCGCTACACCCGGTGTGCCTCGCAAGTCGCGCGTGCAAGAAGCGCTGGCCGCCAAAAACAAACACAACGATCCCGTCAAACCCAAAGAAGATGAGCTGAAGTTTGACGCTGCCATGAGCGCCAGCGATCGTGAGCGTTTGCAACAAGCCGACTTTCAAAGCCTGAGCGCCAGCGAATTCAACTTGGTCGAGAAATTAGCGCGACGCGTCAAGTTGCCCCTGCCCCAAATTCAAGGTCGCCGAACCCGTGCTGGCGGTCGTGGCGAACGCATGCATTGGGCCAAAACCATGCAAATGGCCGCGCGCCAAGATGGCGATGTTTTGCGTCTGCCCCGCATGCAACGCAAACCCCAAGCCCTGCCCTTGCTCATCTTGGTCGACATTTCGGGCTCGATGGAACGCTACGCCCGTTTGCTGCTGGCCTTTTTGCACCAAGCCACCCGAGGCACGCCGCGTCAAGTGTTCGCGTTTGGCACAGGCCTGACTGACCTCAACCCCGCCTTCAAACTGCGCGACACCGACGACATGCTGGCCTTGGCCAGCCATCAAATTAAAGACTTTGCGGGTGGCACTCAGTTGGGCCAATCGCTGGTGCAATTTCGCAAACAGCATGCCAAAAAACTCACAGGCAGGCGAACGGTGGTGTTGTTAATCAGCGATGGCTTGGACACGGGCACTGCGGAAGCGCTAGACTCAGAGCTTGTTTGGCTCAAGCGTCACACACGCTCTTTGCTTTGGCTCAACCCTTTGCTGCGTTTTGAGGGCTATGCGCCCATCGCAACGGGTGCAAGCGTGTTGAATCGCCATGTGAACGGCATGTTGGCCATCCACAATTTATCGCGCTTAGAAGAACTGGCCAGTGCCTTGTCTAAGCTCTTGAAATCACATTAAGAATCACTAGGAGACTCACCTCATGGACATGCAAGGACAACGCGTTTTGCACGTGACACAAGCACAAGCCTGGGATGCATTGAACGATCCCGCCATTTTGAAATCATGCATTCCCGGTTGTGACAAATTTGAATTGACCGAACCCAACGTTTACAACGTGGGCGTCGCCATCAAAATTGGCCCTGTGTCCGCCAAATTCACAGGCAAGGTCACACTGTCTGACATTCAAGCGCCTAACGCGTATGCCCTGAACTTCGAAGCACAAGGCGGCGTGGCAGGCTTTGGCAAAGGCGAGTCCAAGGTGTCTTTGCATCCCCATGCCGAAGGGTGCGAGCTGCAATACACCGTTCACTCCACAGTCGGTGGAAAGTTGGCGCAATTGGGCCAACGCCTGATTGATGGTGCGGCCAAATCCTTGGCTGAGGATTTCTTCAAACGCTTTGACGAGGCCTTGCAGGCCAAGTACCCCCAAGCAGAAGGCGCAACGGCATCGCCCGAACCCGCAGCCACACCCGCCTCTGGCAGTGTCCCCACTTGGATTTGGCTTGCACTGGCCGTAGCGGCCGGTGCTGTTTGGACCTTGATTCGCTGAAGCACTTCAAATCATCATGGAAAACTTAGACATTGTGGTTTTGCGAACCCTCAAAGCTTGGCGCGATGCTGGGCAGCGAGCCATGCTCACCACCGTGGTCAGAACTTGGGGCTCTTCACCTCGCCCTGTAGGCTCCATCATGGCCTTGTGTGAAACCGGCGCCGTGGTGGGTTCGGTATCGGGTGGTTGCATTGAAGACGATCTGATTGCGCAGTACAGCAAAGCCAACGCCATTACCGACAGTGCGCCTGTGCGCTTGAAATACGGCATCAGCGCCGATGAAGCACACCGTTTTGGATTGCCATGCGGTGGCACCCTCGAGTTGTTATTGGAGTTCAACCCCGATGCCGCCCGCTTGACGGCGTTGATCGACATGTTGGCTCGCGGTCAACTGACCCAACGATGTACGGATCTGCAGACTGGGCTAGTCACGCTGATCGCCAGCGATGCACCCAGCGAATTGCACATCGACGAACACCAGCTCATCAACACCTTTGGCCCCGAATACCGCATGCTGCTCATCGGTGCCGGTCAGATGACCGAGTACTTGGCCACCATGGCCCTCTTCAATGGCTTTGCAGTGACCGTGTGCGATCCGCGCGAAGAATATCGCGGTGCATGGTCCGTGGCTGGCGTCACAGTGAAGCACGACATGCCCGATGACTTAGTAGGCAGCTTCAAGCCCGACCGTCGAAGCTGTGTGATTGCCTTGACGCACGACCCCAAACTAGATGACTTGGCTTTGTTGGCGGCCTTGGAAACAGATGCGTTTTACATTGGCGCCATTGGCTCACGCCGCAACAACTTGCTGCGCCAGCAACGCATGATCGAGCATTTTGATCAAACGGAAGAATCCCTGGCCAGACTGCGCGGCCCCATTGGCATTTACATTGGCAGCAAAACACCCGCTGAGATTGCGGTCAGCATCATGGCCGAAGTGTTGGCCGTTAAAAATGGCGTGCCCTTGCCGCGCGACATGGATGTAGCGCATGCCAAAAACACGCACGAAGGACCGCCCATCGATCCTTCGGTACCTGTTTGCTTTACAGGCAGGTAAATTACTTGTTGGCGTTGGGGAAAAAAACCGACTCACCGCCAATTTTGTAGGCTGCAATGGCTGCCTGACCATTGCTTGAAATCACCCAGTCCACAAACTTTTGCGCATCGGCTTGTTTCACGTGCGGGTGCTTGGCGGGATTGACCACCATCACACCGTATTGGTTGAACAACTTGGCATCGCCTTCCACCAAGATTTTCAAGTCAGCGCGGTTTTTGAAGTTCAACCACGTCCCGCGGTCTGTGAGCACATAGGCGCCAGTGGACGCACCCATGTTCAAAGCAGGCCCCATGCCGCAACCACATTCTTTGTAACCGCCACCCTTTTTATCGGCCATTGAAGCTTGGCCCCAAAAGCGCAACTCTGCAGCGTGCGTGCCACTTTTGTCACCGCGCGAAATGAAGGCGGCATTGCTGCTCGAGATTTTCTTCAAAGCGGCCACGATGTCATTGCCCTTAACATTGGCGGGATCGGCTTGCGGACCCACCACCACAAAGTCGTTGTACATCACCGGAAAACGCTTGATGCCAAATCCTTCAGCGACGAATTTTTCTTCTGCTGGCAGGTCGTGCACAAACACCACGTCGGCATCGCCCCGGTGCGCCATGTCCAAAGCCTGGCCTGTGCCCAAGGCCACCACCTTGATGTCTATGCCAGAGGCTTTTTTGAACTCGGGCAAAAGGTGACCAAACAGGCCCGATTGTTCAGTGGACGTCGTTGAGGACATGACAATGGATTGCGCCATGCTTTGGAAGCTCAGTGCACCCAAAGCCAAGCTCCATAAAAGGCGACATGCCCATGGCTTTTGCAGTAGCGATGAGTGGACGTTTCTCATGAAGTTTCTCCTTGAAGAAATAAATACGCCTGATGGCTGTGTTGTTTCAAACACTCGGCATTGAAAAAATCTGCTGTGGGCAAATCTGCCAAGATGCGGCCTTGTTCGATGTAAATCACCCGACTCGCCCATCGCTTGACTTGACCCAAGTTGTGACTTGCAAAAATCAAAGTCATCGGATTGGCTTGGTCCTTGGGTGCAATCATGCGCTGCACCAGCGCTTCAATTTCTCGTTTGGCCGGTGGGTCCAAGCTGGCTGTCGGCTCGTCCAAGAAAAGCAATTCGGGCTCTTTGGCCCAAGCTCTGGCCAAGGCCAAGCGCTGCTGCTGACCACCCGACAAGGTGGCCGCGTTTTGCAACTTCACACCGGACAAACCCACCACAGACAAAGCATCTAGCGCACGCGCTTTGGCTTGATGCCAAGGCAAACCCAAACTGCGGTCTAACCACAAGCCCAAAGCCACATTGCTCCAACTGCTCATGCGCAACATGTGGGGTCTTTGGAACAGCATGGCTTGACGGCAAGTCGCCAATTGCAACTCGCCCTCTGAGATTTGGTGCAAGCCATTCAAAACGCGAAGCAAGGTACTTTTGCCAGACCCGTTGGCGCCGATCAGTGCCACATGCTCACCCGCGTCAATGCGCAAACTCACATCACTCAGAGCTAGCACATGGCCCAGTTTCAGGCTCACATGCTGAATGGCAATCAGGGAAGTCATGCCACCCACCCTCGCAAGCTGGTGGGCATGGACGCTTGATGGCGGTCCTGCCAATGCCTGAACAGCGCCAGCAGCATGTTCAAACAGCCCACAATGGCCAACAGCACCATGCCAAGCGCCAAGGCCAATGGCAAATCACCTTTGCTGGTTTCAAGCGCAATGGCTGTCGTCATCACACGTGTGAAGCCTTCGATGTTGCCACCCACAATCATCACAGCGCCCACTTCTGAAATGGCGCGTCCAAAACAAGCCACCACCACGGTGAGCAATGCAAAGCGCTCGTTCCAAGCCAACAACACACAGCGCACCAAATGACCGGCCCCTAAAGACCGCCATTGCTCGCCATGCGCTGCTTCTACGTCTTCGACCACTTGCCTGCTGAGCGCTGCAGCCACAGGCACCACCAGCACGACTTGCGCCAGCACCATCGCTTTGAAACTGAACAACCAACCTAAAAAACCCAAAGGGCCTGTGCGCGACAGCAACAGGTAAATGACCAGCCCCACCACCACCGATGGCAGTGCCAGAAATGTGTTCAGCACGGTAAGGACAACCGCCCTGCCTGAAAAGCGCGACACCCCCAAAAAAGCCCCCACAGCGATGCCGATGGCGCAGCCAATGACGCAGGCTACCGCACTCACGCCAAGCGACCTGCCCGCAATGGCCCAAAGTGCTGGATCCAAGGAGGTGATGAGTTGAAACGCAGTCAAGGCGCTGTCTGAAAAAGTATTCATAAAAATTAAAACTTGCGCCGATGCTAGCCGTTTTAAATAACCTGAACTAGGCGGGTGTTCAGCTATGAAGTGAGATGCATAAGCACGCCGACACGTCAATCGAACCTCGGTCTAAATGAGGCACACTTAAGCCGTGCGAAAAATTGAACTTTCTTACAGTTGGGGGCCTGAAGATGCGCCCCCCTTAGCGGCCGATGCTTTAAAACCAAGGCAGCAAGCATTGCTCCGCAACCCGCTCATGGACTTGCTCCAAGCTGTTCGCGAACAAGGCTCCATTGCGGCAGCGGCAAAATCGCTCAACCTGTCTTACCGTCATGTTTGGGGCGAGTTGAAAAAATGGGAGCAACGTCTGAACCAAAACTTGATCGTTTGGGAAAAAGGCATGCCTGCCGAATTATCAGAATTTGCGAGTAAATTGCTGTGGGCCGAAAGACAAGCCCAGGCCAGATTGGCGGCCCCCATTGAATCTCTGATGGCAGAGATCGAGAGAACCTTTGCTGTCGCTTTTGACCCTCAAGCTCACTTGCTCACCCTCTATGCCAGTTATGACGATGCGTTGGTTAGTTTGCGCGAGTCCACAGCTCAACAAGCTTTACACCTGGACATTCGGTTTTGCGGCAGCGTGGATGCCATTCGAGCCTTGAACGAAGGTCGCTGCGAAATTGCTGGATTTCACACCCTGTCACAGCCCAACGACAAAAGCCTTTCCGCAATCACCTACAAGCCCCTTCTCAAACCGGGTCACCACAAATTGATAGGCTTTGCCAAACGCACCCAGGGCTTGCTGGTCAGGACGGGAAATCCTTTGAACATCCAATCCCTGGCGGATGTTGTGAACGGCAGGTTTCGCTACGTTAACCGCGGACTGGGGACGGGAACAAGACTGCTGCTGGATGAGTTGCTCAAAAATCAAAACATTCAAGCTGACCAACTGAAAGGCTACCAGCGACAAGAACTCTCTCACAACGCGGTTGCAACTTGCGTGGCCTCCGGTCAAGCCGATGCGGGTTTGGCCATAGAAAGCGCGGCACTGGCCGCCGGCCTAGACTTCATTCCCTTGGTGACTGAAAACTATTGGCTGGCCTGCCTCAAGAGCGCCTTAGACTCACCCCCTGTAGCAGCGCTAAGACAGCATTTGACCGATCAGCGGTGGCAAACCACCTTGCAGGCAATGCCCGGCTATCAAACCAATCAATCGGGCAATGTGCACTCCTTGCGAAATGAGTTGCCCTGGTGGAACTTAAAACCCCGAAAAACAGTCGCTTGATCCTTGATCAAGCGCAGGGAAAACCCGCGCCAAAGCGCGATTTAAATTTCCTACAATAGCGATCATGACTGTAACCAGTCTTCAGTGTCGCTCAGGCGTCCTGAATTCATCAACCTAGACTTCCGGAGTGAACCCCATGGATCGTCGTTCCCTTATTAAAAATGCCGGTATTGCTGGCGTCTTGGCCGCTGGTGTAGCCCCAGCGGTTCACGCTCAAGCCACATTGCGCTGGCGCATTGCTTCTAGCTTCCCCAAATCACTCGACACATTGTTTGGTGTTTGCGACGTGTTTGCCAAAAAAGTTGGCGAATTGTCTGGCGGCAAGTTCACTATCACCACTCACGCTGCTGGCGAATTGATGCCTGCATTCGGCGTGCTCGACGGCGTGTCCAACGGCACCGTTGAAATGGCCAACACTGCGCCTTACTACTTCTTCGGCAAAGATCCCACATACGCTTTGGATTGCGCCATTCCTTTCGGCCTCAACAGCCGTCAAATGACTGCTTGGATGTACGAAGGCAATGGCTTGAAGCTGTTCCGTGAGTTCTACGCCAAAGTGGGCATCGTGAACTTCCCAATGGGCAACACAGGCGTGCAAATGGGCGGCTGGTATCGCAAAGAGATCAAATCTTTGGCCGACATGAAAGGCCTGAAATTCCGCGTCGGCGGTTTCGGCGGCAAAGTGCTGGAACCCCTGGGCGTTGTGCCCCAAAACATTCCTGGTGGCGAGATTTATCAATCCCTGGAAAAAGGCACCATCGACGCAGCCGAGTGGGTTGGCCCTTATGACGACCTCAAATTGGGTCTGAACAAAGTGGCTCCCAACTACTACTTCCCCGGTTTCTGGGAAGTGGGTCCACAGTTGGCCTTGTACGTCAACCAAAAGGCCTACGAAGGTTTGTCTAGCGAATACAAAGCCATTGTTGAGTGCGCTGCAGCTTATGCCCACACCGACATGCAAGCCAAGTACGACTACAAAAACCCAGCGGCTCTCAAGACACTCATTGGTCAAGGCGCCAAATTGCGCGCATTCCCCAAAGACGTGATGGACGCTGCCTTCAAGTCTTCGCAAGAAGTTTACGCAGACCTGAACAACACCAACCCAGCCTGGAAGAAAATCTACGCTGACTACTCTAACTTCCGTCGTGAAGCCAACCAGTGGTTCAGCTTGGCTGAGTCCAACATGAACAACTTCATGGAACGCCAAAAGCTGTAATACACAGCCAAGGCTCTGGGGACTTTCAAGGTCCCCAACAAAAAACCCGCCTAGGCGGGTTTTTTGTTGCTTGTGAATCCAACACCTCTTAGGGAGAGGTGCTGTGATTCAGAAGATCAAGGCTTCTTAGCTTGGTCTTCTTTCATGGACTCCATTAAGGCTTTTACAGGATCCACTTCCTGGCCGGGGGTCTCGTTTTTAGCTGCATCCGCATCATCGGTTGCAGTGTCAGCACGCATTTGCATGAGCACGGCCTCGGCGTCCACTGTAGGCTCTTTGGACAAACCACTGGAGACCAAACCAGGGAAGGCAATGATCAAGCCCACCATGATCACTTGAATGACCACAAAGGGAACTGCGCCCCAATAGATGTCTTCGATGGTGACTTTCTTGATGGTTTTCTTGGTCACGCGGTCAATGTAGTCTTCCACAGGTGCCACGCTTCGGAGATAGAACAAGGCAAATCCGAAGGGAGGGTGCATGAAGGACGTCTGCATGTTCACAGCCAACAACACACCAAACCATACCAAGTCAATGCCCAGTTTCTCAGCGACAGGGCCAATGAGTGGGATGATGATGAAGGCCAATTCAAAGAAGTCTAAGAAGAAGGCCAAGATGAACACCAAAATGTTCACCACAATGAGGAAGCCCAACTGACCGCCTGGCAAGCCAGACAACAGATGCTCCACCCAAATGGGACCATCCACACCTTGGAAAGCCAAGCTGAACACGGTGGCACCAATCAGGATGAACAACACGAAGCAAGACAGCTTCATGGTGGAGTCCATGGCTTGACGGATGAGTTTCATGTCAATGCGGTTACGCGCCAAGGCCATGACCAAAGCACCAACAGCACCCATCGCACCGCCTTCAGTGGGGGTTGCAATGCCCAAGAAGATGGTTCCCAGAACCAAGAAAATAAGGGCCAAAGGAGGAATCAACACAAAGGTCACACGCTCGGCCATGTTGGACAAGAGGCCCAACTTGGTGATTTTATTGACCAAGGATGCAATGAAGGCAAAGCCAACACCAACGCACATGGACACCACGATGGTTTCATCCGTGGGGGTTGTATCTGGCAACCACTTGGCAAAACCAACTGCAATTGCAACAGAAACAATTGTCAAGATGGACAATGAACGCAAGCCGGAAGTGCCGTCATCTTCTTTGATGGTTCGCGCCTCCAAGGGCAAGGCTGGCACCCACTGTGGACGCATAAAGCTGATCATCAAAATGTAGCCCACATACAAACCTGTGAGTACAAAACCTGGAATGAATGCGCCCTTGTACAGGTCGCCCACACTCTTGCCCAACTGGTCGGCCAACACGATCAGCACCAAGGAAGGCGGAATGATCTGTGCCAAGGTACCCGAGGCGGCAATCACACCACCCGCCACGCGGCGGTCATAGCCGTAGCGCAACATGATGGGCAGCGAAATTAGGCCCATGGAAATCACAGAAGCTGCCACCACACCGGTGGTGGCAGCCAACATGGCACCCACCAAAATAACGGCGTAGGCCAAGCCTCCACGGATGGGGCCGAACAACTGACCAATGGTGTCAAGCAGGTCTTCCGCCATGCCAGAGCGTTCCAAGATCAATCCCATGAAGGTAAAGAACGGAATGGCCAACAAGGTGTCGTTTTGCATGATGCCGAACATGCGAAGCGGCAAGCTTTGCAAGAAGGTGGCTTGAATAACGCCCAACTCCACACCGACAAAACCAAAGAACAGACCGCAAGCGGCCAAAGAGAATGTGACTGCGTAGCCGAACATCAAAAACAAGATGAGCGACACGAACATGATAGGCGCCATGTTGGCGATCAAGAACTCGGTCATTTTTGGGCTCCCATTTGTGCAGCTTCACGGGCAGCAACTTCTTTTTGCAACAAGAACTCTGCGAATTCTTCTTCAGGTGTTTTGGCACCTTGTTTTTTACTGGGATCGGGAATCATGCCCTGCAAGAACGCCACGCGCTTGATGAGTTCGGAAATGGCCTGAATGCCCAATAACAATAAGCCCAAAGGCAACAAAGCAAACACGGGCCAGCGAATCAGGCCGCCGGCATTGGAAGACATTTCGTTGCTGACGTAGGCATTGATGACCAAAGGCATGGCCAACTTGATGATGTAAAAAACAAAGGGCAGCAAGAAACAAGTGATGCCGACAATGTCAATCCAGATTTGGGTGCGTTTAGAAAAACGTCCCGACACAACGTCAATCTTGACGTGCTCTTGTCGGAGCAAGGTGTACCCCGCAGCCAACATGAACACAGCAGCAAACAAGTACCACTGAATTTCAAGAAAAGCGTTGGAGCTGGTGTTGAAAGCTTTGCGAACGACCGCATTGCCAGCGCTGATGAGCACGGCTGCCAAAACCAACCAAGCCACCCAACGACCCACCCACTCACTGAATTTGTCTATCCGTTTGGACAGCGCTAACAGGGATTCCATAAAGACTCCAGGAAAAGTAACAACCGCTGATTGTAAAAAAAATTGAAGCGCCGAGCGAAGGGGTTTACCCTTCAGACTGATTGGGGCCATTTTTTCGCGATGGCAGCCTCGATGCCAGCCGCATCCAGCCCTTGCAAAGCCATTAACTTTGCTGGGTCACCATGCTCAATGAACTCGTCAGAAAGCCCCAAATTCAAGACAGATTTTAGAACATCCGCTTTTTGAAGTGCCTCACAGACCGCACTTCCAGCCCCACCCATCACGCTGGCGTCCTCAACGGTCACAATGCGATCGTGGCCAGCAGCCATTCGCAAGACCATTTCAAGGTCCAAGGGCTTGGCCCACCGCATGTTGACCACCGTGGCATTGAGCTTCTCGGCAACCTGCAACGCGGGATACAGAAGCGTTCCAAAGGCCAAGATACAAAGGCTTTGACCTTCTCGTCTGATCTCTGCCTTGCCAAATTCAAGTGTTTTCAGGTCTTGACCTGCATCCATTCCGACACCTGTACCCCGCGGATACCGCACTGCCACCGGGTGATTTTGAGCATAAGCGGTGCTGAGCAACAAACGGCATTCACGCTCATCACTGGGACATGCCACCGACATGTTAGGAATGCAACGCAAATAGGCAATGTCGTAAGCACCGGCGTGCGTCGCGCCATCAGCGCCCACCAAACCAGCACGGTCCAGGGCAAAGACCACGGGCAAGTTTTGCAATGCCACGTCGTGGATCAATTGGTCGTAGCCACGTTGCAAAAAGGTGGAGTAAATGGCCACCACTGGTTTTAAACCTTCGCAGGCCAAGCCGGCTGCAAACGTCACGGCATGCTGTTCGGCAATGCCCACATCGTAATAACGGTCGGGAAAGCGCTTGTGAAACTCCACCATGCCCGAGCCTTCACGCATTGCGGGCGTGATGCCCACCAAACGCGTATCTTGGGCGGCCATGTCACAAAGCCATTGGCCAAAGATGTGCATGAAAGCAGGCTTGGGGGCCGTCGCTGCGGGTACCAAACCCACCTTGGGATCGAACTTGCCAGGACCGTGATAGTTCACGGGATCGTCCTCAGCCAGCTTGTAGCCCTGCCCTTTTTTGGTAATCACGTGCAGGAACTGCGGGCCCTTCAGTTGCTTGATGTTTTCCAGCGTGGGTATGAGCGAATCCAAATCATGGCCATCGATGGGGCCAATGTAGTTGAAACCAAATTGCTCAAACATCGTGGCTGGAACCACCATGCCTTTGGCATGTTGTTCAAAGCGCTTGGCCAATTCAAACAGGGGCGGCGCGCTCTTTAAAACGTTCTTGCCCATGTTCTTGGCCGTTGAATAAAAACGACCACTCATCAGTTGTGCCAAGTAGCGATTCAGCGCCCCAACCGGTGGGCTGATGGACATGTCGTTGTCATTCAAGATCACCAACAATTTGCAATCTTCAATGCCCGCGTTGTTCATGGCTTCAAAGGCCATGCCCGCTGTCATGGCGCCATCGCCAATGACCGCAATCGCATGGCGTGACTCGCCCTTTTGGCGTGCCGCAATGGCCATGCCCAAGGCTGCAGAAATACTGGTCGAAGAGTGCGCTGTGCCAAAGGTGTCGTACTCGCTTTCGTCGCGACGCGGAAAGCCTGACAAGCCGCCCAGCTGGCGCAATGTCGGCATGCGTTCACGACGGCCCGTCAAAATTTTGTGCGGATACGTTTGATGACCGACGTCCCACACGATGCGATCTTCAGGAGTGTTGAAGACGTAGTGCAAAGCGACGGTCAGTTCCACCGTGCCCAAATTGGAGCTCAGGTGCCCGCCGGTTTTAGACACGTTGTCCAAAACACATTGACGCACATCGTCGGCCAAGCGCGGCAAATCACTGCGCTGCAGTTTTCGCAGATCGGCAGGTGAATGAATCGATTCAAGCATGTTAGTTTTTCCGTTCCACCACTTGGCTGGCCAAGGCGCGCAAAGCGGCTGTGGCTGTGGCGTTCAAACCGCTGGCAGTCAATGCGGCCAGCGATTCAGCATGAAGTTGTTCTGCCAGTTCTTGCGCTTTGGCAAGACCTAGCAAAGACACATAAGTGGGTTTGTCGGCCGCGGCATCTTTGCCAGCAGTTTTGCCCAAGGTGGCCGAGTCTGAGGTGACATCCAAAATGTCGTCAACCACCTGAAAAGCCAGACCCAAGCATTGGGCGTATTGCGACAATGCGTCCATCACCAAGGTGCTGGGCTTGCCCGCACAGACGGCACCCATTTGCACGCTGCACAACAACAAGGCGCCGGTTTTGAGGCGATGCATTTGGCGCAGTTGCGCTTCGGTCAAGGGCAATCCAACGCTGGCCAAGTCAATGGCTTGGCCGCCTGCCATGCCTTGGTAGCCCGCAGCTCGGGCCAACAAACCAACTTGCAAAGCTTGCACTTCCAACTCGGTGCTGCCATCCAATGGCGTGAGGTATTCAAAAGCCAAGGCTTGCAAGCCATCGCCCACCAACAAGGCCTGCGCCTCACCGTATTTCACATGAACCGTGGGCTTGCCGCGGCGCAACACATCGTTGTCCATACAAGGCATGTCATCGTGAACCAAGGAATACGCATGAATCAATTCAATGGCGCATGCAGCTCGCAATGCGGCAATGGCGGCAGGCTGATCAGACACACTGGCGGCTTCTAAGTCCACGCCAATGGCTTCTGCTGCAGCCAAAACCAGCAAGGGGCGCAAACGTTTGCCGCCGTCCAAAACGGCATAGCGCATGGCTTCACCCAAACCAGCGGGGGAATGCCCATCAATGCCTTGTTTGAGTTGTTGCTCGACTTGCGCCAGTCGGGCTTCCGACCAAGCTTTGAAATTGAAGTTGCCAGAAAAAGAATCGCTCATACGCCGTCCCAAGGTTTCAAACTGCCCTCGTCTAAAACACTGATTTGGGTTTCGATGGCGGCCAAGCGTTCGCGGCAGTAGGCCAGCAAAGTTGCGCCTCTTTGGTAATGCGTCAGCAGTTGATCCAAAGGCAATTGGCCGGATTCGAGTTTGGCCAGCAACTGCTCCAGCTCTTGAACCGCCTCTTCGTAGCTTTCAGGAACGGCCTGATCGGCCTGCGCTTTGGCTGGGGTAGGAGTGGCTTTGGGCATGGCTGAATTAGATCTAAAGAAGGGCATTTTAGGGCGACTTCACCCCGAAATTGCTGACCTGAGGGTACAATTCCCCTTCATCGCGGGCTTCGGTCCGTTTTTTTCGCGGTCAGCTCTCAAGGCCCCGCATTGTCCCTGCCCCTTCATAGGGGGAGTCTCTAGGTCAGGTCACCCATGTCTGATTTAAGTCTTCAACTGCAGCAGGCCGCAAGCCAACTACCAGTTTCAAGCTACTTTGATGACGCGCTGTTTCAGCGCGAGCTGAAAAGCATTTTTCAGCAAGGCCCCAAGTACGTGGGTCATCAACTGTCCGTTCCCGAAATCGGGGACTACCATGCCCTGCCCCAAGAGGCCGGTGGCCGTGCCTTGGTTCGGTCCGAGCGCGGCGTCGAATTGATCTCCAACATTTGCAGGCACCGCCAAGCGGTCATGCTGCAAGGACGTGGTTCACTTCATACCCAACAAAAAGGCAGCGCGGGTGGCAACATTGTTTGCCCACTTCACCGTTGGACTTATGCACCTTCTGGCAACTTGCTGGGTGCCCCACACTTTGCCCAAGACCCTTGCCTGAACCTTCAAAACTACCCACTCCAAGAATGGAATGGCTTGCTCTTTGAAGGCAATGGCCGCGATGTGACCGCCGATTTGGCCGGCATGGGCCCTCGCGCCGCCCTTGACTTCACGGGCTTCAAACTCGATCACGTTGAGATGCACGAGTGCAACTACAACTGGAAAACCTTCATCGAGGTTTACCTCGAGGACTATCACGTCGAGCCCTTCCATCCTGGCTTGGGCAATTTCGTGACCTGTGACGACCTCAATTGGCAATTCCAAAAAGAGTTTTCGGTGCAAACGGTTGGAATCGCTAACCGTTTGGGAAAAGCAGGCAGCCCGGTCTACAAACGCTGGCAAGAGCAACTCATGCAATACCGCCAAGGTGCCGTTCCCGAATTCGGCGCCATCTGGCTGACCTACTACCCCCACATCATGGTTGAGTGGTATCCGCATGTTTTGACGGTGTCCACACTGCACCCCATCAGCCCCGAAAAAACGCTGAACATGGTGGAGTTTTACTACCCCGAAGAAATCGTTGCCTTTGAGCGTGAGTTTGTAGAAGCACAGCAAGCCGCGTACATGGAAACATGCATTGAAGACGATGAAATTGGCGAACGCATGGACGCCGGTCGCAAAGCCTTGCTGAAACGAGGCGACAACGAAGTGGGCCCCTATCAAAGTCCCATGGAAGATGGCATGCAACATTTCCACGAGTGGTACCGACGAAAAATGGGCGACGCCCTTACCGACTGAAGCGCATGCAAGCACTCTGGATGGTTCTGGCCTCGCTGTTTTTCTCAACCATGAGTGTTTGCGTGAAGTTTGCAGCCACGCATTTCAACACCTTTGAATTGGTTTGCTACCGCGGTGCCATTGGCACCTTGATCATGGCGGTCATCTGCAAGCGCAAAGGCATGTCACTCAAAACCCCCGTGCCCAAAATGCACCTCTGGCGCTCCGTGGTGGGCGTCACGTCCTTGGCTGCATGGTTTTATGCCATTGCGTATTTGCCCTTGGCCACCGCCATGACGCTCAACTACATGAGCGGTGTCTGGGTGGCGGCATTTTTGGTGGGCAGCACCATTTGGGCAGGTTCCTTGCAAAACGCCAAACAACAAATTCCAGTGGCCCTCACCGTGATGGTGGGTTTTGTCGGTGTGGTGATGATTTTGCGTCCCACCTTTGAACAAAATCAGTGGCTGGCAGGCTTGATTGGCGTGTCCTCTGGGGTCATTGCAGCCATGGCTTATTTACAGGTTGCTGCTTTGGGCCGCGAAGGTGAACCCGTCGAGCGCACTGTGTTTTACTTTTCCTTGGGCGCCACAGTCTCAGGCGCTGTGTGCATGCTCTTTACCGGCACCAGCGAGTGGGTGTGGCCACAAGCGTGGTTGCTTTTGCCGATGGGCATTTTGGCGGCTTTAGGTCAATGGTGCATGACCCGCGCCTACAACGACGGCGCCACCATGGTGGTGGCCAATCTGCAATATTCGGGCATCGTTTTTTCAGCCTTGTTTGGCATGTTTTTGTTTGGCGATCAAATCCCCCTCATTGGATGGGCCGGCATCATTGTCATCGTACTGAGCGCCATCGCCGCAACGGCATTGCGATCACGCAGTACCGTTGCCTTGCCCGTTGAAGACCACTGATATTGAAAGGATGCATTCGATGTACACCACCCTCATTTCCGTCCAACAACTCAAAGACCTTCAAGCCTCTGGACAAGCCTTCATGGTGTTCGATTGCAGTTGCGATTTGATGAAGCCTGAAATGGCCGACATGATGTTTGCAACAGTGCGCATTCAAGGTGCGCGCCAAGCGCATTTAGATCGCAACCTGAGCACACATGGCCCCACAGCCGTCAACGGCGGCCGCCATCCCCTGCCTTCACGCGAAACATTTGCGGCGTGGCTTGGCAGTTTAGGGTTCACCAACGAGATGCAAGCTGTGGTCTACGACCGCAACGGTGCCAACTATTGCGGCCGTTTGTGGTGGATGCTGAAATGGCTAGGCCATGATGCCGTGGCGGTGCTCGACGGCGGATTGCAAGCTTGGCAAGCCGCGGGCGGCGCTGTCGATTCTGGCGCTGCTTTACCTGCGCAAGCTTCATCTAAGTTTGCCTTGAAACCCGCGCTGCGCGAATGGGTCAGCACCGCCGACCTGGCACCCCAAGTGGGTCATGCCAATCTCACCATCATCGATGCGCGGGGTGCTGCACGCTATCGCGGCGAAATGGAACCCATCGACCCTGTGGCGGGCCACATCCCTGGTGCGCTGAACCGCCCCTTCAATGAAAACCTCACCGCTGAAGGTTTTTTCAAATCACCGCAAGTGCTGCGCGCAGAATTTGAAACACTCTTGGCGGGTCGCGACGCGTCAACGGTGGTGCATCACTGCGGCAGTGGCGTCAGTACGGTGCCCAATATTTTGGCCATGGAGTTGGCGGGCTTGGGTGTGACCCGTTTGTACCCAGGCAGCTGGAGTGAATGGTGCAACACACCTGGCCTGCCCTGCGCCAAGTCTTGAAATTGCCAGTCAGTGCAGGCTTGAAGCGTGGGCGAGCATGCTCACGCCACTCACCAAAGCCATGCCAGACACCAACCACACAATTTGTGCGGCCGTCTCGCGAGAGCTGAGGCGCTTTTGAAGTTGTGGAATCAGGTCGGCCAGCGCCACATAGATGAAACTGCTGCTTGCAATGGCCAGCATGTAAGGCAAGATGCCATGCAACTGGTCTAGCAAGACGTAGCCTGCCACGCCGCCCAATGCCGTGATTGCACCTGCCAGCGTCACTTTCAAAATGGCTGTTTGACGGCTGCGGGAACCTTCGTTCAACACCACCAAATCGCCCATGTGGTGCGGCACTTCGTGCGCCAGCACGGCCAAGGCAGCCACAACACCCAAGCGCAAATCGACCATAAAGGCCGAAGCAATCAAGACGCCATCGCCAAAGCAATGCACGCTGTCGCCAGCCAAAATGGCCCAACCACCAGCCATTGGTTTGGCATGCGTGTCATGATTGTGTGAAGCGTCGGCTGCATGGTCGTGATCATCGTCATGATGATGGCCATGGTGCGCATCGCCATGGTGGTGTTCATGACCGTGATGCCACAACTCGGCTTTGTCGAGCAAGAAGAAAAAGAGCAAACCAAACAGCAGCGTGACAAACAGGTTGTGGGGTTCAACGCCAGCCTCGAAGGCTTCGGGCAACAGGTGCAAAAAGGCTGTGGCGAGCAAAGCGCCTGCAGCCAAACTGAGCATGTGCTGCGTGTAGCGGCTCACAATGCCAAAGCTGAGCCACGCCGCAAGCCACACACTGCCAATGCCAGCGGCCAAGGTGCCCAACAAAATCGCCAATAAAGTCATTCAAATTCCTACGCCCAAACATCCACAGGGGCACAGGTCAAATTATGCCTGCCCGCAACAGGCTTTAGTTGGCTTCATGAATCACCACATCAATGGGGACACCCCACAACTCGGCTTGCGCCTGCAATTGGTCAATGGGTTGGCGGGCCCAATCACCTCGGATGTAACCCAAAGCCACCATGGCCCCAGCTTCATAGCCCCAACCTGCTGAGGTAATTTCACCGACAAACTTCCCCTTCACGTTCAGGGGCTCACCACCCCATAAGTAATGTTCAGGTGATTTGGCGACGATCTTCACCAACTTCTTGTCCAAAGTTGAGTTTCCTTGTGTTTTGCGTGCAAGCAATGCTTGCTTGCCTTTGAAATCAGACATCTTGTCCAATTTGACGCCGGCCCACAAGCCAGCTTCAAAAGGCGTTTCATCAGGACCCATTTCCGCGCCCCAGGCCCTTCGCTGCCTTTCGATGCGCAACGCATCGAGGGCGTAATAACCCGCGTCACGCAAACCCAAATCGACACCTGCGCCTTGCAAGGTCAAATAAACGTGGCGCGTCATTTCAACAGGGACGTACAACTCATAACCCGGTCCGCCCACATAACTCATGCGCGCTGCGCGAACTTTGGCATGGCCCACATCCACTTCGCGTGTGTGTGCAAAAGGCAAGCTGGCTGGCGACAAATCGTCGGGGCACACACGCGCCATCAAGGCGGTCGAGTTGGGCCCCATCAAAGACAGCACGCAATACTGCGCCGACACATCATTGATGTAGACGCGCATGTCCTGTGTGACGTGGCGTTGCAGCCAATCCAAATCACGCGTGGTTTGCCCTGAACCTGTGACAACCATGAACCGGTCGGTGGTCAAACGAATCACTGTCAGATCGCTTTCAAAACCACCCCGATCGTTCAGCAAAGGGGTGTAAACCATTTTGCCGATGGCAACATCCATGTCGTTGGCACACATGTGCTGCAAGAAACTCAAAGCATCAGGGCCTTGCACCCATAACTTGGAGAAGGAGCTCTGATCGTAGAGTGCCACAGCTTCCCGTGTGGCCCTCTGCTCAGCTTGCATCCATGGCAACCAATCTGGCGTGTCCAACGTATCGCGTGCTGGTGCAGCGCCTGCAGGACGGAAATAGTTCACACGTTCCCAACCATTCTTGCTGCCAAATACAGCACCTTTTGCCGCCAAAATGTCATAAAGAGGCGAACAACGCAAAGGCCGAACTGTCTCTAACTCTTGGCGCGGCCAACGCATCGCGTAATGCAGCCCCAAAGTTTCTGCCGTTCTTTCAGACAATGCTTTTCGGTTGCCTGTGAACGGACCAAACCGCCTGACATCCACATCCCACAAATCAACACTGGGCTCGCCGCCAACAATCCATTCAGCCATCAAACGGCCTGCACCACCCGAGTTGGCAATGCCCGCAGAGTTGAAGCCAGCGCACACAAAATAATTGCGCACTTCAGGCGCTTCGCCCAAAATGAAATTGCCATCGGGTGTGAAGCTCTCTGGACCATTCAGCAACATTTTGACCTTGGCTGTTTCCAGACAAGGTGTTCGCTGAATGGCATTTTCCATCAAGATTTGAAACTGATCCCAGTCTTCACCCAAAAGTTCAAATTGGAAAGTGGAAGGAATGGGGTGCACGTTCCAAGGCTTAGCCACAGGCTCAAAGCCACCCATGACCAAGCCCCCCACTTCTTCTTTGTAATAAATGTAGCCATCAGGGTCGCGCACCACCGGCCACATCGGATGAATGCCTTCAATTTTGTCGGTGACGATGTAGAAGTGTTCTGCGGAATACAAGGGCACGTTGACGCCTGCCAGTTGCCCAAATTGACGTGCCCACTGGCCAGCGCAATTCACCAAGATGTCACACTGAATATCGCCTTGTTTGGTTTTGACACCTTTGACTTGTCCGTTGTGCAAATCAACACCCGTCACTTCAATGTCTTCAAAAATCTTCACACCCTTTAGGCGCGCACCCTTGGCCAAAGACATGCAAAGGTCAGCAGGATTGGCTTTGCCATCGCCAGGAATCCAAATGCCGCCCACCAAATCATCGGTGCGCAACAAAGGCGCACGCTCTCCTACTTCATGTGGCGTGATTTCGTGCACTTCAACCCCAAAGCTGCGGGCCAATGCAATTTGCTTGCGCAACACTTTCATGCGCTCGGGGGTACGGGCCACGTTGACACTGCCACATTGCTTCCAACCTGTGGCCAATCCAGTTTCAGCTTCTAAAGTAGAGTAGAGGTCGATGCCGTACTTGCTCATGCGCGTCATGTTGCGGTTCGGCCGCATCTGCCCCACCAGGCCCGCAGCATGCCAGGTCGTGCCACTGGTTAACTTGCCTTGCTCCAACAAAACCACATCGGTTTGGCCCAACTTGGCCAGGTGATAAGCCACCGAGCATCCGGCAATACCACCGCCCACAATCACAATTTTGGCTTGCTTAGGAAACTCTTGTGTTGCCATGATGAAATCCTGATTGATTTAACCTAAACGAAGCGCAGCCACCCCAGACAAGATGGCTACAGTGCCGACAACTCTCTGCCCTGTCCAAACCTCTTTCAAGAACCACGCCCCAATGAGGGCTGCAAAAAATACAGAGGTTTCGCGCAACGCTGCCACCATGGCAACCGGCGCAACCGTCATGGCCCAAAGGGCAATGGCGTACGAGCCAATCGATGCAGATGCGCCGCCCATGGCCACCGGCCAGCGAGCTCGCACATACGGCCAAACTTGGCCCTTGCGTTGCATGAAGACCAAGGCAGCAAAGGGCCAACCATCCAGCACAAACAACATGCTGATGTATTGTGCAACATGGCCCGAATTGCGCGCACCTTTGGCATCGATCACGGTGTAGATGGCAATCAAGACGGCGTTGCTGAGCGCAAACACAATGGCTTTGCGATGCGACCACCAAGCCCTCGTAAAACCCAACATCAACACGCCACCGCAAATGCAGGCAACACCCATCCATGCCAAGGGCGACAAGGCTTCGCCGATCAAAGCAAAAGAGGCAATGGCCACCAACATGGGTGCGGTGCCTCGCATCAAGGGATAGGTCAACCCCAAATCACCATGTTTGTAGGCCCCGGCCAATGCAAAGTAGTAACCCACATGCACCACCAAAGAACCCAAGATATAAGGCCAAGATTCAGGCGACGGTGGGCCTACATACAAACACACAGGGAGTGCCAAAATGGAGCAGAGCACATGGATCAGGGCTGTGTCCAAGGTTTTGTCAGTGCTAGATTTCACCAGTGCATTCCAACTTGCGTGCAGCAATGCACCCAACAACACCAAAAACAAAACAGACCAGGTCATGTCCGGCTTAGGCTTTCAAAGCGCAGCGTCTTGCAATCTGCATGTAATGTGAAAGTCCTGGTGTTTGAAGCGCAGGTTGCTTGGCCAAGTCGTCCCACAAACGCAATCGCACAGCATCAGGCGCACCTGGCTCCGAAATGAACTTGTCGGCTTCTTCTTTTGAAAAGATACCGCCTTGCAACTTCAAACTGCGCTGAGAATCCTCTGACAAAGCATCGTGATATTCCGGTCGCGCAGCACACAGGTACCGTTTGGCATCGACGTGCCGCTGAATGGCATCAATGACCGCATCTGAAAACAAGCCGCGTAAAAATGGCACCACACGGTACTGATGCACATCATCGACGCCATGCATGCTGGGGGTGTCGCCCAAGTCGTGCAACAAATGGCCCAAGTCGTGTAAAAAAGCTGCTGTCACCAACTCATCACTGGCGCCCTCTTGTTCTCCCAAATAAGCTGACTGCAATGCATGCTGCAACATGGTGACAGGTTCGCCGGTGTATTGCTCATGGCCCTTCTGTTCAAACAATTTTTCAATGTCATTTAAGCTTAAAGCCATGTGCGTCTCAACAAATAAAAGTAAACATCAGTCAGACAAAAGATCTGGCTGCTTCAGGCGTGTATGAGTCAATGCACCCGCCTGCTCCAAGATGGGATAAGCAATGGAGCAAATGTGCGAGTTGATGCGTTTCAAGTCGCTGATCAAATCAATGTGCAAAGAACTTGTGCCAATGCTTTGCGGTGTGTTCTCCTGCAAACGCGCCAAGTGGCGGCTGGCATACTCATGCTCCAAATTGCGAAACTGAACCTTTTGCTCCAGCAATGTTTGCGCATTGCGTACGCCACCGTCTAAGAACACACTCATACCCAATTGCAAGTTGGCAACCAAGCGTTGGTGCAAATCCTCGATCTCTGACAAACCTGCTTCTGAAAACTTGCGTCCTTTGGCAATTTTTTTATCTTCAATGTCTTGCAGAACCCGCTCAATGATGTCGCCAACTTGTTCCATGTTGATGGCAAAGGACATGATGTCAGCCCAGCGCTGCCCCTCACGTTGTGACAAGGCCTCGCGCGAAATTTGCGTCAAATAAAACTTGATGGCGGAATACAAATCGTCAACGCCATCGTCCATCTCTCGGAGTTTGGCAGCCAGCACTGCGTCGTCGTTTCGAATCACAGGCACAATGCCGCGCAACATCGCCTCCACGACATCGGCCTGATGCAGAGCCTCGCGGGCGGCACACGCAATGGCCAATGAGGGCGTCGTGAGTGCCGTAGGATCCAAATACTTGGGTTGAACTTTGTTGCTGTCAATTTGCGAAGAGGGCAAATACTGCGTGAGCCAATCGCCCAATTTGCCCGTCAACATCAACATGCAAACCGACAACAAGACATTGAACAAAAAATGGAAGCTAACGACCGCATCAAAACCCCAAGCCTGAATGTCATCGGCAACAGGCAAGTAAAAGCCTAAAAATGGCACCGCCAAAGCACATCCAATGGCCTTGAACATCAAATTGCCCAAAGGCACCCTGCGCACTTCGGCAGGTGACTTGGACATCGTGAAGAATGCCAACAAACCACTGCCCAAGTTGGCGCCAAGCACCAAGCCTAAAGCCATGGGCAAAGAAACCACTTGGGTTTGACACAAGGTGGCCGTTAACAAAACCATGGCCAAACTGGAGTAGGAAATGACGGTCAGCAAGGCCCCAATCAAAATCAAAATCACGGGGTCGTTGGGCAACACACTGAGCAGCACATGCATGCCATTGGATTGTGTGATGGGCTTGGTGGCCTCCACAATCAGGTGGAGCGCCAAGGTCATCAAGCCCAGCCCGATGGCCACACGGCCCCATCGGCCCAAAGTGTTGTTTTGATTAACCACAAACACCACCACCCCCACCACAATCAGCAATGGCGACAACCAACTCAGATCAAATGAGAACATCAGCGCCATCAGGCTAGTGCCCACATCGGCACCCAGCATCATGATCAAGGCTGTTGACGTCAGAAAAATACCTTGCCCCACAAAGGAACTCACGATGAGGCAAGTGGCGGTACTGGACTGCAGCAAACTGCTCACGCCCACGCCAGACACAAAAGCCCAGAGCGGCTTTTTGACACTGCTGGCCAGCACTTCACGCAGCGATGCCCCCAGAACACGCAAGATGCCAGTTCGCACGGTATGGGTGCCCCACACCAACAATGCAATTGCCGCCAGCAGGTTCAGAAGGTTGTGCATGCGCTCAAGCCCAAGGCATTGAATACGTTTTGATGTTGGTAAAGCTCTTCATCGCTTCTTGAACGCCTTCTTTGTAGCCCAGACCAGAATCTTTGATGCCACCAAACGGTGTGAGCTCTAAGCGATACCCAGGTACCTCTCGAACATTGACACTGCCCATTTGCAACTCATTCACAAAGCGCACAATGTAGTCCATGCGATTGGTGCAGACCCCGCTCGACAAACCATAGACAGTGCCATTGGCAATTTGAATGGCTTCGTCAATGTCTTTGAATTGAATGATGGGTGACACAGGACCAAAAGTTTCCTCTTTCACCAACAACATCTCTGGTCGCACTTGGTCCACCACGGTGGGTGAGTAAAGGGCGCCCCGTCGTTGATTGCCCACCAACAAACGAGCGCCGTGGGCGACAGCGTCGTTCACGCGTGCTTCAAAAAACTTGGCCGCTGCCTCGTCAATCACAGTGCCCATCAAATTGTCTTTGTCCGATGGATCGCCATACGTCCATGCTTTGGTTTTTTGCACCACCAAGTCGGTAAAGTCTTTGGCAACAGCTTGATGCACCAGCATGCGCTTGACGGCTGTACAACGCTGTCCCGAATTTTTGTAAGAACCTTGAACGGCCAAATTGGCGGCCTCTTCCAGGTCGGCATCTTCCATCACGATGAGCGGATCGTTGCCACCCAACTCCAACACAATGCGTCGGTAGCCCGCTTTGTCAGCAATGTATTTGCCAATGGCCACGCCGCCTGTAAAGGTGATCAAATCCACCGCTGGGTGCGTGAGCATTTCATCGGCAATCTCACGCGGGTCGCCTGTGATCACACTCAACATCTCTGGCGGCAAGCCCGCTTCGTACAACAGGTCTGCAAAGTAAATCGCCGAATAAGGCACCTTCTCAGAGGGCTTGAGCACCATGCGGTTGTTGGTGGCCACACTGGGAATGACTTTGTGGGCCACTTGGTTCATGGGGTGGTTGAACGGCGTGATGGCCGTGATCACACCCAATAATGGCGCACGCTGTGTGTAAACACGGCGCTGCTTGCCGTGGTGCGTCAAATCGCAACTGAAAATTTGCCCATCGTCTTTCAGCACCTCTTGTGCGCCAAACAACAAGACATCGCTGACACGCCCGGCTTCGTAAACGGCATCTTTCCAGCACAAGCCAGCTTCAGCAGAAATCAAGTTTGCGATGTCGTCCAAACGATCTCTCACCAATGCTGCTGCTTTGTTCAAAATGGCTGCGCGGTCAAAACGCGACAACTTGGACTTGTAGGCATGCGCAATGGCATAGGCTTCGCGCACTTCTTCCAAGGTGGCTTTAGGAACCGTCCCCAAGCGTTGCTCGGTGAAAGGGTTAAACACTTCGATGAAACGATCGCGTCCGACGCCCACCTTTTTGCCGCCAATGCGCATGGCATCGAGTTGATGGTCTTGGATGAATTGTTCGACTTGACTCATGGCCCTGGCCTTTTGAAATTTAAGCGGTTTGTCCAAAATTCAAGGCCAGATCAAACGCATCAAAATTGCGCCAGCGACGTTGACGGTCCAAGTTGGGCACAGCACGGTTCATGATCAGGGGCACGCGCTGTTCACTGATGCCACCGTGCGATCGCAAGGGAACATCAAGGCCTGACAAATCGTGCTTCGATTTGGCGGTGCCCAGCACCGTGTCGTAATCGGACACCACCACCAAATCTCCCAATCGATCTGCTGGCAATTCAAATTTTTCAGCCGCTTGCTTGCGTGTCAACACCACCTCAATGCCCTGTTCGGCTTGCAATTTTTCACAAGCCTTCAGCGGATCTGTGCCTGCTGGCAAATAAATGGTCGCAAAAGAACCCAAAGCGCCATGGTGCACCACATAGGGATCGGTGATCGGCAGAATGACGCGCACAGCGCCGGCACCCAACCAAGAATCAAACCAGTCTTGCAAATAGATCACCTTGGGTTGACCGTCCATACCCACCTTGGCATTCATGCCATGGTCGGCCGTCAACACCACAACGCAACCCATGGCATCGAGTTGCGCCATGTAATTGTCCATCATGGCGTAAAACGAATTGGCACCATCCGTGCCAGGGGCAAACTTGTGTTGGATGTAATCGGTGGTCGACAAATACATCACATCGGGGCGTTGGTTTTTCATCAGCCACACACCGGCCGCAAACACAAACTCAGACAAGTCTGCGCTGTAGACGCTAGGCAAAGGCTTGCCCACTTTGTTGAGCACATCGTCAATGCCATGCTCTGCCACTGTGGCTTTGTCGGCCTTCTCGGCAGAGAAGCAAATGCCCTTCATGTTGTGACCCAACAATTGGCGCAACTTGTCTTTGGCAGTGACCACCGCCATCTTGCAACCTGCGTCGGCCAATGCAGCCAGCAAAGAAGGCGCACGCAACCACTTGGGATCGTTCATCATCACCTCAACGTTGTTGGCACTGTCGTACAGATAATTGCCACAGATGCCATGCACACTGGGCGGCACACCTGTCACGATCGACAAATTATTGGGATTGGTGAAACTGGGCACCACACAATCGGCATGCAAACCCGTGCCTTGCGCCAGTACTTTTTTCATCCAAGGCATGTGACCGCCTGCCACGGCTTGGCCCAAATAGTCGGGCTCACAGCCGTCCACACACACCACCACCACAGGCTGTTTGGGCATCTGATAAGTGCGATTGTTCACTTGCATGATTTTTCCTTTTAAGGCGCTTTGCGCTCTGAATATTTAACGAAATTGCGTATCGTTCTTTCGCGGCTCATCAGGACATGCTGTCGCAGTGCTTCTGCAGATTTGGCTGCGTTGCGAGAACCGATGGCATCCAAGATGTCGCGGTGTTCATTCACCGAGGTCACCAACAAGGCGTGATCTGAGAAATTGCGCCGTCGAAACAGGCTCAACTCGCGTGTGAGTTTGCGGTACATCGCAATGAGTTTCTTATTGCCTGCATAGGCCACCATGGCTTCATGGAATTCCACATTCAAGCGGTAATAAGTGGCCTCGTCTTCCACCTTGACCGCCTGCTCCATTTGGGTCACCAAGGTTCGCAAACTTAACAACTGTTCTTCCGTGGCGTTGGCCGCCAAGGTGCTGCCCACGTGCGCTTCAATCATGGCGCGCAGGTCAAAAATCTCAAGGGCTTCTTCCAATGGAATTTGCCTGACATACACGCCTCGATTTTTCTCAAGTTGAACCAAGCCCACCTCTTCCAACACTCGGAAAGCTTCTCGCACGGGCCCTCTCGACACGCCGAGACGCTCTGCGAGGGAAGCTTCCGTGAGTTTGTCGCCAGGGCCCAACTCGCCCTCATTGATCAAGCGCTCAATCTCCTGTTGCACCGCACCCGTCAGCGAGTGTTTTTGCAACAGGGAGATGGTGGCATTGGCCTCACTGACGCTTGAAAGCGGTGCAGGCGAGAGAACAGTTTCGTTCGGCATGCACCGAATTTGATCACAACTTAGTCAATTGTCAACAATTTACAAAAAACAATTGACATGCTTTAAATCTTCGATTCCAATGATTTTCACGGGCTTGTCACAGCGCTGTCACAGCGTGCGTGGAAAGTAGTTGGTTTTAACTTGATAAGGATGACGTATGCGCGCACTTTACAAATCAGCCCTTCTTGTGGGCGGTCTGTTGCTAGGCTCTATGGCCTGGGCTCAAAAAACCCAACTGCTGGTCTATACAGCGTTGGAAGTTGACCAATTGAAAGCCTATCAAGAAGGCTTTAACAAGGTCTACCCCGACATTGAACTCAAATGGGTGCGCGACTCGACAGGGGTGATCACCGCCAAACTGCTGGCAGAAAAAGCCAACCCCCAAGCGGATGCCGTGATGGGCGTCGCTGCCACCAGCCTCGAGTTGATGAACAAAAACGGCATGCTCGAGCCTTACGCCCCCCTCAACTTGGACGCCATCATGCCGCAGTATCGCGACAAGGCCAACCCACCTGCCTGGTGGGGTATGGACGTCTGGGGCGCCACCATTTGCTTCAATACCATTGAAGCCAAAAAACGCAACATTCCAAAACCTGAAACTTGGAAAGACCTGACCAAACCTATCTACAAAGGTCAGGTTGTCATGCCCAACCCCGCTTCAAGCGGCACCGGTTACTTTGACGTCATTGCATGGCTGACTTTGTTTGGCGACCAAAACGGCAAAGGCGGCGGCTGGAAGTACATGGACGCATTGCACGAAAACATTGCGCAGTACACACACTCTGGCTCCAAGCCTTGCAACATGGCGTCCAGTGGCGAATACGTGGTGGGCATTGCCTTTGAATACCGCGCGAACGCCAACAAAACCAAAGGCGCCCCCATCGACTTGGTCTTCCCCAAAGAAGGCTTGGGCTGGGACTTGGAATCTTTTGCCATTCACAAAGGCACCAAGAAATTGGACGCTGCCAAGAAATTGGCAGACTGGGCCTCTAGCAAAGATGCCATGAAACTCTACGGCAAAAACTTTGCCATCACAGCACACCCCGGTGTGGCAGACCCTTTGCCCAATGTGCCCAAAGATTACGAGTCACGCTTGGTCAAGCTGGACTTCAAATACGCCGCAGAGCAACGTGAACGCATCCTGAACGAGTGGAATGCACGTTACAACGGTAAATCTGAAAAGCGTTAATTTTTACCAAATGGCCGCCTGGCCTTGCCAAGGCGGCCTTTTTGTTGGTCACTCATGTCTGCAAGTCCTTATCTTTCTCTTCAACACCTACACAAAGCCTTTGGCAACTTTGTTGCCTTGCAAGACATCAACTTGGACATCGTTCCAGGTGAGTTGGTTTGCTTTTTAGGCCCCTCAGGCTGCGGCAAAACCACTCTGCTTCGGATCATTGCAGGACTTGAAGTCCAATCGCGTGGTGTGATTTTCCAAGATGGCAAAAACATTTCGAGCGCCCATCCCGCCGAGCGAGATTACGGCATCGTGTTTCAAAGCTACGCCTTGTTTCCCAACCTTAGCATTGCCGATAACGTTGCCTACGGCTTGGTGAATCGCAAAGTGGCACGCGACGTCGTTCAACAACGCGTTCAAGAATTATTGAAGTTGGTAGGTCTGCCAGGCAGCGGTACCAAATATCCCAGCCAACTGTCTGGCGGGCAACAACAGCGCATTGCGTTAGCGCGTGCCTTGGCCACTTCACCTGGCTTGTTGCTGCTAGACGAACCTTTATCAGCCCTAGACGCTCTCGAGCGCGTTCGACTGCGCGAAGAAATCAGATCTTTGCAACAAAGCTTGGGCGTGACGACCATCATGGTGACGCACGATCAAGAGGAAGCCCTGAGCATGGCCGATCGCATCGTGGTCATGAACCATGGTTGCATTGAACAAGTGGGCACACCCACCGAAATTTACAGAGAACCTGCCAGCGCTTTTGTGGCAGATTTTGTGGGCCAAGTGAATGTCTTGGATGGCACAGTTTCAGGTCAAGCATTGCAACTGGGCGACATGCGAATTCCACTGGCTGAAATCCCTGCAAATCAGCATCCAGAAGGCCCTGTCAAAGTGTATTTACGTCCAGAAGATGTTTTGGCACGCCCCATCTTGGCAGGAGATGCATGCGTCTTTCAGGCAAGCATCCATGAGATTGAATTCTTAGGCGCGTTTTGCCATGTGCATGTGATGGCACCTGCTATCACGCCAAAACCACTCACCGTTTATTTGTCACTGAACTTTCTTGCAGAACAAAACTTGCAAGCTGGATCAACAATTCCTCTCAAACTGATGCCAGAGCGCATCAAATTGTTTTAAACCAGGCATGACTCTCGCACTGACTCACGTCAAACAACGCACGCATTGGAGTGAGTGGTTTGGCTTTGCTGGACTGGCCCTGGTCCTGCTCATTCTCCTGGCCTTCTTGGCAGCACCGTTGCTTGCCATCTTGCAACAGGCAGCACAAGATGATCAAGGGCAGTTTGTGGGGCTGCGTAACTTTATAGGCTACCTGCAAACGCCATCCCTACTAGACAGCTTGTGGAACAGCGTGTGGGTGTCGCTTTTGGTGACCTTCATTGTGGTGCCCCTGGCATTTGTGTTTGCTTATGCACTAACGCGAAGTTGCATGCCAGGCAAAACTTTGTTCAGATCCATCAGCCTGATTCCATTGCTGGCACCCTCCTTGTTGTCTGCCATTTCCCTCATTTATTGGTTTGGCAACCAGGGCGTTTTGAAAGATGCCATGCAAGCCGTTGGCATTTCTCAAATCTATGGTCCTGCAGGCGTGGTGATTGCAGAATGTTTTGCAGCGTTTCCTCATGTTTTGATGATCTTGGTCACAGCACTTGCACTGGCCGATGCGCGCTTGTACGAAGCGGCCGATGCACTGGGCACCAGCACCCAACGCAAGTTCTTCACCATCACCTTGCCTGGCGCCAAGTATGGCTTAATCTCTGCCGCCTTGGTCAGCTTCACCTTGGTCATGACCGACTTTGGCATTCCTAAAGTCATTGGCGGCAATTTCAACATGATGGCCACCGATATTTTCAAATTGGTGATTGGCCAACAAGATTTTTCCAAAGGTTCAGTGGTGGCTTTGTTGCTGCTCTCTCCTGCAGTCTTGAGCTTCGCCGTTGACCGCTATGTCAGCGCACGACAGACCGCCATGCTGAGTGCCCGCGCAGTCGCTTATCAGCCCAAACCCAATGCACGGCACGATGCCATCATGCTGGTTTATTGCACCTTCATTGCCATCCTGATGCTGGCCATGTTGGGCATGGCTGTGTTTGCTTCCTTTGCCAGCTTCTGGCCCTATGACCTGAGCCCTAGCCTGCGTCACTACACCTTGGGTTTGGTGGATGGCGAAGTAGGTGAAGGCTTTGTCAACAGCCTGAAGATGGCCAGCGGCACTGCATTCTTTGGCACCTTGCTTGTGTTTGTCACTGCTTACCTGCTTGAAAAAACAAAAGGCATGAATGCCGTGCGCGCACCGCTTCAATTGCTGGCAGTCATCCCAATGGCTGTGCCTGGTTTGGTTTTGGGCTTGGGTTATATCTTTTTCTTCAACATGCCAAACAACCCTTTGCATGGCATGTACCAAAGCATGGCCTTGCTCACGCTTTGCACCATTGTTCACTTCTACACCACTGGACACCTCACGGCCACCACCGCTTTGAAATCTTTGGATGCCGAATTTGAATCAGTCAGTGCCTCGCTCAAAGTGCCGTTTTACAAAACTTTTTGGCGCGTCACCTTGCCTATCTGCACGCCAGCCATGGTGGACATTGCGCGCTACTTTTTCATCAATGCCATGACCACCATCTCGGCAGTGGTGTTTTTGTATTCACCCGAAACCAAAGTAGCCTCCATTGCCATCTTGAATTTGGATGAGGCCGGCGATATTGGCGCCGCAGCCGCCATGGCGGTGCTCATTGGATTAATTTCCACCGTGGCCACTTTGTTGTTTGCGCTATTAAGCTGGTTTGTTGACAAGCGAACTCAAGCTTGGCGCGTTCGATAATTGTTCAGTTTAATCTCACGCACCCATTTAACGACAGAGACATTTCCATCATGCAACGCGAAGCCATTCTCCTCACCCCCGGCCCCCTCACCACCACCTTGCGAACTAAATTGGCCATGCTGCGAGATTGGGGCTCTTGGGACAGCGACTTCATTGCCGTGACAGCACGAGTGCGCAAGAGTTTGCTGAATGTAATTCAGGGTCAAGAGACCCATGTGGTGGTGCCCTTACAAGGCAGCGGCACTTTCAGCGTTGAAGCTGCAGTGGCCACAGTGGTCCCACCCAGCGGTCATATTTTGGTGTTGGACAACGGCGCCTATTGCAAACGTGCGGCCAAAATTTCCACCATGATGGGGCGCAAAACCACATTGGTACCCACACCCGAAGACAAAGCTGTATCGCCCATTGAACTTGAAGCTTTGCTCGTCAAAGATCCCAGCATCACGCACGTGGTCTTAATTCACTGTGAAACGGGCGCAGGAGTTTTAAACCCTCTGCACGATGTGGCCAAGGTTTGCGAAAAGCACAACAAAGGCTTGATTGTCGATGCCATGAGCTCGTTTGCTGCCATTGAAATTGATGCCCGCAGCACCCGCTTCGATGCCCTCATTGCAGCCAGCGGCAAATGCCTTGAAGGCGTTCCTGGCATGGGCTTTGTGTTCATTCGAAAAGCCATTCTGGACAGCTGTGCAGGCAACAACACCTCGCTGGCCATGG
This sequence comes from Limnohabitans sp. Hippo4, assembly GCF_003063605.1. Lineage (NCBI taxonomy): Bacteria > Pseudomonadati > Pseudomonadota > Betaproteobacteria > Burkholderiales > Comamonadaceae > Limnohabitans > Limnohabitans sp. Hippo4. Next base: position 719,778 of record NZ_NESE01000001.1, read on the forward strand.
ACTTGCACGACCAATACGTTTACATGGAAAAAACAGGCCAGTGGCGCTTTACTCCCCCCACCCATGTGATGGTCGCTTTGGCTGAAGCCATTCAGCAGTTTGAAGACGAAGGCGGCCAACCTGCCCGCCTGAAACGCTATCAGCGCAATTACCAAACCTTGATCGAAGGCATGGCGGCACTGGGCTTCAAACCTTATCTTGACCCTTCTGTGCAAGCACCCATCATTGTCACCTTCCATGCACCCGCGCATGCCAACTACGAATTCAGAAAATTCTACGAAGCTGCCAAAAAGCATGGCTTCATTTTGTACCCTGGCAAGCTGACTGAAATTGAAACATTCCGTGTGGGTTGCATTGGCGCCATTGGCCCCATTGAAATGCAACAAGCCGTGCATGCCGTGGCACTCACATTGAAAGAATTGGGCATTGCCAGCGGCGCACCCGCTTGATGCTTGTTATCGCATTGAATTTGTAAAGGACAAACCATGGCCACCTCCAAAGTACACCCCGCACTCAAAGCGGTTGAAAAAAGCGGTGCTCAAAAAGTCAAAGTGGCTGTGAGTGACATCGACGGCATTTTGCGTGGCAAGTACTTGCACATCGACAAATTCAAAGGCGCAGCAGAACCCTACCCTGCGGGTGGCTTTGGCTTTTGTGACGTGGTGTTTGGTTGGGACTCGTCCGATCAGTGCTACGACAACACCTCCGTCACGGGCTGGCAACATGGCTTCCCAGATGCACTGGCGCGCCTGGACTTGAACACGGCGCGCAATGTCCCCTGGGACAACAACGTGCCCTTCTTCATTGGCGAGTTTGTGAACAGCGATGGCACGCCCCATCCCTTGTGCCCTCGCCAAACTTTGAAGAAGGTATTGAAGCGCGCCGAAAAACTGGGCGTCAACCCCATGTGCGGCATGGAGTTTGAATGGTTTAACTTCTTAGAAGACTCGCATTCATGGCAACACAAAAAAGGGGTCGACCCCACACCTTTAACGCCCGGCATGTTTGGTTACTCTTTGCTGCGCATGAACCAAAACCGCGAGTTTTTCAACGCCATTCAAGATGAAATGCTTCAATTTGGCGTGCCCATTGAAGGCTTGCACACCGAAACAGGCCCAGGTGTTTACGAAGCCGCCATTGCCTTCAGCGATGCGCTGACACAAGCCGACCGAGCCATCTTGTTCAAAACAGGCACCAAAGAAATTGGCGCCCGCTTTGGCATCATGCCCAGTTTCATGGCCAAGTGGAACGCCGCACTTCCGGGCTGCAGCGGCCACATTCACCAAAGCCTGAGCGATGGCAAAAAGAATTTGTTTGCCGATGCCAAAGGCCGTCATGGCATGAGCAAAGTGTTTGAAAGTTACTTGGCAGGGCAAGTTGCGCACTTGATGGAATTTGCCCCTATGTTCTGGCCCACCATCAACAGCTACAAGCGCTTGGTGGATGGTTTCTGGGCACCTGTGAAACCCACTTGGGGCATCGACAACCGAACGGCCAGCTTCCGCGTCATTTCTGGCTCGCCCAAATCGACACGCCTTGAAACACGTTGCCCGGGTGCCGACGTCAACCCTTACCTGGCCATGGCAGCCGTCATTGCCGCCGGTTTGGACGGCGTAGAAAAAGGCATGAAGCTCACCGCACCAGCCATTCATGGCACCAACGGTGGCGCCGAAAACATTCCCCGTGCGCCTCGCACACTGATCGAAACCACCCGAAATTTCCAACAGTCCAAAGTGGCACGCGATTGGTTAGGCGATACATTTGTGGATCACTTTGCGGCCACCCGTGAATGGGAGTGGCGCCAATGGCTGGATGGCGTGACCGATTGGGAACTCAAGCGCTATTTCGAAATCATTTAATTTTTCAGATCCAACTGGACACCTTCATGAGCATTGATAAATTCTCCTTCCCCACCCCCATTCACTTTGGCGTGGGCGCCCGCAAGTTGGTGGGCAAACACCTTCAAGATTTAGGCTATAAGCGCCCTCTCATCGTGACCGACAAAGCCATGGCAGACCTGCCCCTCATGGCCGAGTTCATCAGCCACTTGGCTGGCTTAGATGTCGCCGTTTATGCCGGTGTGCATGGCAACCCCACCGCCTCACAAGTGACAGCAGGCGGCGTGGCTTTCAATGCCCACAAGGCCGATTGCGTGATTGGTTTAGGTGGCGGTGCCTCATTGGATGTGGCCAAAGTGGTGGGCTTGTCGGCCACCCATGACGGCCCCATCTTGGAATACGCATGGGACCATCCCAAGGTGCGCAGCATCTCGGGTGCCCTGCCTTACTTTGTGGCCTTGCCCACCACCTCTGGCACGGGCTCAGAAGTGGGTCGCTCTAGCGTGGTCAGCGAAGACGACACACACCAAAAGCGCGTGATCTTCCATCCCAAGTTGTTGGCACAAACGGTTTTTGCAGATCCAGAATTGACCGTGGGCTTGCCCGGCAAAATTACCGCAGCCACCGGCATGGATGCCCTGACGCACAACATCGAAAGCTACTTGTCACCTGCCTACCACCCCTTGTGCGATGGCATCGCTTTAGAAGGCACTCGCATTGGCGCGGCAGCGTTGCACACTGCGGTCCACGAGCCTAGCAACCTCAAAGCCCGCAGCGACATGCTGATGTCGTCCATGATGGGCGCCATTGCGTTCCAAAAAGATTTGGGTGCGGTGCACTCTTGCGCACATGCATTGGGTGCGGTGGTCGACATGCACCACGGCTTGGCCAATGCGCTCATGATCGATGTGGTCATGGCTTGGAACTACGAAGCCGTGCCCGAAAAATTCAACGAACTGGCGCATGTTTGCAATGTCAAAGGCGGCGGCAGTGCCTTTGTGGCATGGCTCAAAGAATTGAAAGCGTCCATCGGCATCACAGGCAGCTTGTCCACTCATGGCGTGAAGCCAGAACACATGGCGCGCTTGGTTGAAATTGCCACCGCCGACATCTGCCATCAAACCAACCCACGTCCTTGCACTGCAGCCGATTTTGAGAAGCTGTTCAAGGCTGCCATGTAATTGAAGGCTTGCGCGTTCATGTCCTCCAATACCAAACGTCTCAAAATTGGCATCTCGGCTTGCTTTTTTCACCCAGACAACGAGCGTCCTATTTTCAAAGGCAAGACGCTTCAGTACATTGAACAATCAGTGGCCCACTGGGTCATGTCGCAAGGTGATCTGGCGGTCATGATTCCTTCGCCTGAAGGCGATACGCAAGTGGGTGATGCGCAAATTACCGATTACGCCGACTGGTTAGATGGCGTCGTGCTAATGGGCGGCAGCGATGTGTGGCCAGGCAGTTACGGTGAAGAGGTGATGGACCCACGCTGGACGGGCGACCGTGTGCGTGATGCCTATGAAAAGAAATTGATTGAAGCCTTTGTCGCCGCAGGCAAACCTGTATTGGGTGTATGCCGTGGCATGCAAATGATCAACGTGACGTTTGGTGGCACCTTGTACCAAGACATTGCCACACAAAGACCTGAAGCCTTGATGCACCGCGACGGCGTGCAATACGACCTCAACATGCACGAAGTTGCCTTCGATCCCAACAGCAAATTATCGAAACTACTAGGCGGCACCCAAAAGGCCAAGGTCAACAGCATTCACCACCAAGGTGTGAAAGATCTGGCACCCAACTTTGTGGTGGAGGCCTACTGCCCGCACGACCGCATTCCAGAAGCCATACGGCATCAAGGCAAAGCTTATGTGGCTGCGGTGCAGTGGCATCCAGAATTCCACAAACCTGCATTGGGGACCTTGGACGACAGCCCTATCCTGACCGATTTTTTGAATGCAGCGCGCCACAAGCCTGTAGCTTGAGCAAACCGCATTGATCAACACCGACATTGAACCCATTGGACTCCTATGAAACTGCTTGACGTCATCAACCCCGCCACCGAAGAACTGATCACCCAACTGCCCATCGACGATGGCGCTGCCGTGGCCCTGAAAGCGCAAAAAGCGCGCAATGCACAAGCTGCTTGGGCGGCTACACCTTTGTCCGAGCGCATGGCCTGCATCCAACGTTTCCGTGCATTGGTCCAAACGCAACTGGACGACCTTGCCAAAATCATGACGCAAGAAACCGGTAAACCTTTGGGCCATTCACGCAATGAACTGAATGGTTTCTTAGGCCGTGTTGATTTCTTTTTGGCTGAAGCTGAGGGCATTCTCAAAACCGAAACCGTCTTCAACCAAGACGGCATGTGCGAGCAAATTCAACACATTCCGCTCGGTTTGATTGGCAACATTTCTGCGTGGAACTATCCCTGGTTTGTGGGAGGTAACGTGTTTGTGCCAGGCTTGCTCATGGGCAATGCTATTTTGTACAAGCCCTCCGAATTCGCAGCCATGAGTGGTCTGGCCATGGGCCGTTTGCTCCACGAAGCAGGTATTCCTGCAGACGTGTTTGCAACCCTGATTGGCGCGGCAGACACAGGTAATTCTTTGCTGGCTCAGCAACTCGATGGTATGTTTTTCACGGGCTCTTTGGCCACAGGCCAACACATTGCCAACGTGATGGGCCCGCGCATGACCAAATTGCAATTGGAATTGGGCGGTAAAGACCCCACCTATGTCTGCGCCGATGCCGATCCCGTAGCAGCTGCACAATCATTGGCCGATGGTGCCATGTACAACGCAGGTCAAAGTTGCTGCTCCGTCGAGCGCATCTATGTGCACGCCAGCATTCACGATCAGTTTGTACAAGCTTTGGTTGACACCGTTCGCACGTTCAAAATGGGCGACCCCTTGGCAGCCGACACCTACTTGGGCCCTCTGACCCGCGCGCCTCAAATCAAAGTGTTGGAAGATCAAATTGCCGACGCCAAAGCCAAAGGTGCGCGCTGTTTGCTGGGCGGTCAACGCAGCAAAGGCCCCATGGGCGGCAAAGGCAATTGGTTTGAAGCCACCGTGTTTGACAACGTCAACCACAGCATGTCTCTGATGCGAGACGAAAGCTTTGGCCCCATCATCGGCATTCAAAAAGTCAGTGACGATGCTGAAGCTGTGCGCCTGATGAACGACACTCAATACGGCTTAACGGCAGGTGTTTACACGCCCAACGAACAACACGCACGCGATCTGCTGTCCCAAGTTCGCGCAGGCACGGTGTACTGGAACTGCTGCGACCGCGTCAGCCCTCGCTTGCCTTGGAGTGGCTACGGCCACTCCGGTGTTGGCCTCACCCTGTCACGCGAAGGTTTGGCCACCTTCACACGCCCCAAAGCTTGGCACCTGCGCAGCAACTGACATGCGCCTAGCCCTGTTTGATCTAGACCACACACTGCTGGATGGCGACAGCGATCAGCTGTGGTGTGACTTTCTCATTGACAAAGGATTGCTAGACAAAGCCATCTTCTCGACCAAGAACGAGGCCATGGCACGGGACTACAAATCCGGCGCTGTTGATGTGCAGGCCTTTTGTGAGTTCTACATTGGCACCTTGACCTTGAAATCACCACAAGATTGGGAACCGCTGCGCCAAGAATTTTTGAGTGAGTGGGTAGTACCGCGGTTGTGCGCTGGCGGCAAAGCTCAAATCAAATCACACCAAATCAATGGCGACCACGTGGTCATGACCACAGCCACCAACCGTTTCATCACTGAACTCACGGCGGCTTTCTTGGGTATTCAAGAATTGATCGCCACAGAGGCCGAGATCCATGAAGGCTTGTTCACGGGAAGAACGCAAGGTGTACTGAACATGCGCGAGGGCAAAGTGACGCGCCTTAAAGCTTGGTGCAATGCGCAAAACTTGCAATGGGAACAATTGGAATCTTGGGGCTACAGCGACTCCATCAACGACCTCCCCTTGCTAGAGGCCGTCACGCACGCCACTGTGACGCAAGGCGACATCAAACTGCGCGCCGAAGCGGCCAAGCGGGGTTGGCCGCAAATTGAATGGTTTTAATCTAGACGGCAGATGCGCCCCACCGCGACCTGCTCACCCACTCCGTTTGCAATAGACCTTGAAACACACGGTGAATTCAACCGACATAAGATTTCCACTGGGTGCTGTTCAAAGGGAATGGCAGGTTCATGCGATGGCATCAAGCGTCCGCTTGCCCACCAGCTTGGTTCGCACCTGGATGGGGCTCGCCATGGTGCCTTTGATTGGTTCTTTGATCACAGAGCCTGCAGCCATGACGCTGGCAGCCCTGATGCTGGCTCCGCTGGGGTTTCATACCAAGGTGCCCGAACGACTCAAGTATTTCACACTGGTTGTGTTGTTCGTGAACGTCTCGATTGGCGGCATGCAACAGTGGTGGTTGCAGCCGCTGCTCACCCAACTTTCGCCCAACGCTTTGTTTGGCAGCGCATTGGGGCTGACCGCCATCACAGACAATGCGGCCCTGACCTACTTGGGCTCTTTGATTGAAGGCCTTTCAGACGAAGCCAAATACAACCTCATGGCAGGCGCCGTTGCAGGCGGTGGCCTCACGGTGATCGCCAACGCACCTAACCCTGCAGGCGCTGCCTTGCTCAAGAAGGGATTTCAAAATGCAAGCATCAGTGCGCTAGGCTTATTGGGCGGGGCATTGCTGCCCACATTGATCGCAGCCTTCGCTTTGAAATTTCTGCCCTTTTGATCAGCACTGAATCAGGTAGAGGGCTCTTGGTCTTTGGGCATTGGACAGGTACTGAATCCAAACAAGGTATACGCGCCACAAAAGCTGAACAAGCCTGTGGCCAACACCACAATGCCCACCCAACCCCAAGGACCGACTTGGCCTGTTGCAGCCAAGGCCATCAATGCAAGTCCCGCCACAATTCGCAAGATGCGATCTATTCCGCCGACATTTTTGAGCATCACAATTCTCCTTAGAAGTGAATGAATTCATTTTGCGCCGATTGAATGAAACGTCAAGGGCCTTTCAAAATGACACCCTTCGAATCCAAAACACGCGTGTGAATGGGAATGCCCTGCCCCACGCTTTGCGTCACAGTACAAAAATCTTCGAATTGCGACAAGACCCGATCCAGGTACTCAAGCTGGTGTGCCTCCAAGCCCAAATGCAATTTGGCCTCGATGCGCAGAACACGCATGCGCCCTTCTGCATTGCGCCCCACCTCTGCAAGCACCACCGTATGAATGGGTTCTGGCGATTGCTTGAACTTGGCCAGCGCAAAATACAAAGCATCACTCAGGCAATTGCCAACAGCAGCGGCCAGTAAATGAACAGGTGTTGGCCCCTTGCCTTCACCCAAGGGTGCCGGCTCATCGGTCATCAGCTGCGGCATGCCTTCACTGAATTCAATGTCAAATTGGTATTTTGAGCGTTGACGAAGTTCAACGGTAATGGTTTTTTCTGACATGGTTGAAGCCCTCTAATTTTCTCGGGTGAGTCCACGAAGCACAACGCCAATATGAGGGATTCCATCCGCCTCGGACTTAACTTAGATCAATTCATTTCAAATACCGTAGGTCATGATGCGCTTGAAATACAAAAAACAATCGCTACTTGTCCTAGACGACGTTGAAAGGAACTCACATGAAAACACATTTGGTTTGCCCCCACTGCAACAGCACCAACCGTGTTGCCACAGCGCAATTGGAAGCCGAGTTGTCTTGCGGCAGTTGTCACAAGCCGCTTTTTGACAAGCACCCCTCCAGCCTCACAGCCACGGGTTTGGAAGCACAAATTGCAAAAAGCGAAGTCCCTGTGGTCGTCGACTTCTGGGCACCTTGGTGTGGCCCTTGTCGCATGATGGCACCCGAATATGAAAAAGCGTGCGCCATGCTGGAGCCACATGCTCGTTTCGTCAAAGTAGACACTGAGGCGCACCAAGAGGTGGGGGCCAAACACAACATTCGCAGCATTCCCACATTGGCAATTTTCAAAGGGGGCAAGGAAGTGGCCAGAATTTCTGGGGCTAGATCGGCTGCAGATTTGGCCAAATGGGTTCGGACGGAAATTGGAAAATAAGCTGACTCTATCCGTCTCTCGCTGGTCCTAGCCCTTTGTTGGCTCGCAAGGGGCTACAGAGAGATGGTTTTCAAGCTATATTCCGGTTCATGCGAACCAGCAAAATCAAAAACATTCAATTCGAAAAACTCGAAAAAGACGACGCCACTTTCAACCGTGCCGCTGAAATCTTTCGCGTGATGTCGGCACCCATGCGTTTGCGAATCATGAGTTGCTTGTGTGCTGGTGAAAAAAATGTCAGCGAGTTGCTGGAAGAAGTCGACACCACGCAATCCAACATGTCGCAACATTTAAGCACCTTGTTCCAAGCCGGCATTCTTCAAAAACGCCGCGAGGGCGTACAAATTTATTACAGCATCGCCAACCCAGGCTTTGTCGACCTGTGTCGTGCCGTCTGCACACAAATTGCCTCTGAAAGTCTCACGTCAGTTTGAAGTGGGGTTAGTACTGTGCGCCAGACCCCTTCGAGAGCGATAACATCTCCTTAAATAAGGAACGGCTAATGAATACACTTTCTCTTCTCCGAACAACGCTCTTTTCTTTGTCCTTTGCTTTTTGCAATGTTGCCATGGCGCAGGTCAAAGTGGTCTATCACATCAATGAAGGCGTTGCGCAGGCCTATCGAGCCATGGGCAATATCCGCAATCATTTAGCAGCAGACCCAACCGCCAAAATTACGGTGGTCACGCACGGCCCTGGCATTGACTTTTTGTTAGACGGCGCCACCAATGCCATTGGCGAAAGTTTTGCAGGCAGCATTGGCGACCTTGCCGCGAAAGGCGTTGAGTTCAAAGTTTGCAACAACACATTAGCCACCCGAAAAATTCCAAAAGACCGTGTGGTGATGGAAGCCTCTGTCGTCCCCTCTGGTGTGGCAGAGGTGGCATTGCTACAAGCACGATCGGGGTTTGTTTACATACGCCCCTAAACCGACGCACACAAACCCGACTTCAATTGAAATAGAGAACAACATGAAAAAACTTACTTTTCTTTTTATGGCCATGATGGGCACTGCCTCGATCGCATCAGCCCAAACAGCGACACCCGATCCACTCACCGTTCGCAGTTGGGCGGCGAGCTGTTCCAATTGCCACGGCACCAATGGTCGTGCTGAGCCGGGCAATGAATCTTTAGCAGGCGCAAACAAAGACGACATCGTGAAAAAAATGTTGGATTTCAAAGCCGGCCGCAAGCCCGCCACCATCATGCATCAGTTGGCCAAGGGCTACAGCGACGCGCAAATTGTTGCCATCGCGGGTTACTTTGCTGCACAGAAAAAATAAGGAGTTGTCATGAAACGTCGTCAATTTATTCAAACCGCTTCTGCAACTTCAGCACTGGGTGCGATGGGCCTGATGTCTGGCTGCGCCAGCATCGGTGGTGCAAACGGTCCTAAAGTTGTGGTGGTGGGCGGTGGCTACGGTGGAGCGACAGCGGCCAAATATGTTCGCATGTGGTCAGACTATGGCATTCAAGTGACCTTGATCGAGCCCAACGCCAGCTTCATCTCCTGCCCTATTTCCAACTTGGTCATTGGTGGCAGCAAAACCATGGCCGACATCACCACGTCTTACGACAATTTGGTCAAACGCCATGGCGTGAATTTGGTCAAAGACTACGTCACACAAATCGATCCCGACAAACGCATCGTCAAATTGGCGGGCGGCACTGAAGTGCCCTACGACCGATTGATTCTGTCGCCTGGCGTTGACTTCATGTTCGACGCGCTGCCTGGATTGAACAAAACGGGTGCACAGGAAAAAGTGCTGCACGCTTGGAAAGCAGGCGCTCAAACTGTGGCATTGCGCAAACAATTGGAAGCCATGCCCGATGGCGGCGTCTACGCCTTGTCCATTCCCTTAGCACCCTACCGCTGCCCTCCTGGCCCTTACGAGCGTGCCTGCCAAGTGGCAGAGTACTTCAGCAAAGCCAAGCCCAAAAGCAAGGTTCTGATTTTGGATGCCAACGACGATGTCACCTCCAAAGGTCCGTTGTTCAAAAAAGCTTGGGCTGAACGTTACAAAGGCATTGTGGAGTACCGCAGCAAACACAACGCGGTTGACGTGGATGCCGCTACCAACACCTTGAAATTTGAATTCAACGACGACGTCAAAGCCAATGTATTGAACGTCATTCCGCCCATGCGCGCCGGCGAAATTGCTGTCAAATCCGGCTTAGCCACAGCCAATAAACGCTGGTGCGAAGTCGACTTCCTCACCTTTGAATCGAAGGCTGCCAAAAACATTCATGTGTTGGGCGACTCTATTCAAATTGCACCCGCCATGCCCAAATCAGGCCACATGGCCAATCAGCACGGCAAAACTTGTGCAGCAGCAGTGGTTGCCTTGTTGAGCGGCAAAACGCCCAACAACATGCCCATCTACAACAACACCTGCTACAGCTTTGTCAGCTCTGAAGATGTGGTTCACGTGGCCAGCGTGCATGCTTACGACGCCGACAAGAAAACCATGTTGGCAGTCCCAGGTTCCGGTGGCGTGTCTAGCGCGGCCAACGAATTGGAAGGCCGCTATGCCATGGCATGGGCACGCAACATTTGGGCAGACACATTGGCGTAAGCATTGAGCATGAAGAAGACTGCATTGACAAAAGCGCTGGCCATTGCATGGTTGGCGTTGGGCTCCTGCTCGATTGCGTGGGGACAAGCTGACGAAGCACGCGCCAAAAAAATCATTTCTGGCTCATGCTTTTTGTGCCATGGTGCACAGGGTGACTCGTCCAGCGAGGTCTTCCCTCGGCTGGCTGGACAACACTCTGAATACATTGCCAAACAACTGTCTAACTTTAAAAGCGGTGCACGTAAAAGCACCGCCATGCGCGACATGGTGGCCAAGCTCACGCCAGATGAAATGTTGGCCATTGGCAAGTTTTTTGAAAAACAAAGTGTGCCCGTAGAAGCCCCCAAAGATGCAGGCTTGGCTGCAGTTGGCAACTATGTTTTTCACAATGGCAACAAGTTCAGTGGTGTTCCAGCATGCGCCAGCTGTCACGGCGCAGAAGCCAATGGCACGGCGACATTACCTCGCTTGGCCAGTCAATATGCTGTTTATATTGAAACGCAATTGAAGCAATTCAACACGCGTGAGCGCAACAACGACAACGCTGTGATGCACGCCATCGTGGCCAAAATGACGCCTCTTGAAATGGCCGCGGTTGCGGAGTACCTCAGCGGCAAATAAGCCAATCGCCTAAGGGTGCCGGTGGTTGGCGGGAGAATCCAACCACCGATCTGTGATGCCAGCACCCAGCCACATACCCACCAAGGTCACCCATGCGGTCAGCGCAAAAATAGCGCCGCCTGTTACGCCAGCCCCAATGGCACAACCGCCGGCCAACATGGAACCAAATCCCATCAACACGGCACCCGCAATGTAGCGACGCATGCTGTAACCATCTTTGAAGCCTTCCAGTTTGAATTCGCTGCCCGCCATGGCACCCAAAAAAGAACCTAAGAAAACACCCGGCAACAAGCCAAATTCAAAGCCAATTTTCGGCGCAGGCGATTGCAACACCCGCATCAACCATTCAGCGGAGGGGCCACTGAAGGTCAGTCCTTGAATTTGAATCGGTTCAAATGAATTTTTAGCCACCCATTGCGTGAAGCCCCATGCAGCAGCCACTGACAAACCTGTGCCAATGCCACCCACCCACAGCATCACAGGCTTGCTTGTGCTGCGGCTGACAAAATAAATGGCCATGACAAAACACACTACGCCGATGGCCAAGCCAGTCGCATGACCTACGCCAGCCATAGCCAACAGGTCACGGCCTGATCCGCCATCCAAGGTTGACCATTCGCTGATGTAAAGCCTGGCGGGCATGAGCGCCCCCGACAAACTTGACTGCGCAACCACGGCAAAAATCAAACCAGAAAGTAAGGCGCGTAAATTGCCATTGGCAGACAGAATGAGCAAGCGACTGGCACAACCCCGTGTCAAGATCATGCCAATACCAAACAGCAGGCCACCCACAATGGCACCCGACAAACTGCCACGCGCTGCAATTTGACGCGCACCACTGCTGTCCAATCCTGCCCACAAAACCAATGCTTGTGTAGCAATAACAGCAGCAGAAAAAGCCAACAACCAAATGGAGAGTTTGTCTTTGAAATGTCCATGCCAAAAATCAATGACGGCAGCACGCAAACAAAACTTAGACCGCTGCGCAAAGAATCCGAAGAGCACACCGATGACGGCGCCGCCGATGGCCAAAACGTTGCCTTCGCCATATATTTCAATCACTTCATTCAGTGCAAAGCTCACAGGCAAACCTCTTCAAATCAGCATGGACTGATCAAGATGCTATCAACAAGCCGCCAGTTTGAATTGACATGCGTCAATGGCCCAACTAACTTCGCAGGGCGTGTTTATGTCGGTGCGCCAATCGACTTGAGAAAGCGATAGGTCAAGGCGGCACCCGCCATGATCGACAGCAGCGTCAACCATGCGGTGTTGGAAAACACCACGCCACCTGACATGCCTGCACCCACCGTACACCCGCCGGCCAACACAGCACCAAAGCCCATCAACACAGCACCCGTGAGGTAGTGGCCTAATTTATTTTCGGTTTGAAAGCCTTCAAATTTGAACTCGCCAAACAAGAAAGCAGCAATGTAAGAGCCCACAAAAACACTGGGCAACAGGCCTGCGTCAAAACCAAATCGCGGGGCTGTATCTGTGTAAAGCACACGGGTTAACCACTCGGCAGAAGAACTGCTGAATGAAAGACTTTGAAGCGGAATCGGTTCAAAAGAAGCACTGGCAATCCATTGTGTGAAAAACCAACCCAGTGCAATGGCCACGCCAACAAATACGTTACCCCATATCAAGGGTTTGGTCCCGCCCGCAACACGGAAACGCCAAATAGCGACGCCCAAAAATAGCAAGCCAATGGCCAACCCCATCCAAGAGGATGCACCCAATGCATTGAGCATATTGCGCTGAGGACCCCCATCAACCAACCACCAAGATGCCATAAATTGGCGCGCCGGTGCCAAGGCCCCAGAGATGGTGGCTTGCACAGTCACTGCAAACACCAATCCTGAAAGCAACGCACGTAAATTGCCGTTGCCCGAAAGAATGATCAACCGGCTTGCACAACCGCGCGTCATGATCATGCCCATGCCAAACATGAGGCCACCCAGCACAGCGCCAGAAATGCTGCCTTGTGAGCCCAAATGTCTGGAACTTTCAGGTTTCAATAATCCAAATGAGATGGCCAACTGAACCATCAGCATGGCCACAGCAAATGCCAAAAGCCATCCTGCAAATTTTTGCCGCCACTGTCCCTCACAGCATTCAATCACGGCAGCCCTGGCGCAGAATTTAGAGCGTTGTGCACTGAAGCCAAACATCAACCCAATCACAGCCCCACCCATGGCCAAGACCCAATGATCACCGTAGGTTTCCAAAAGACTTGCGAGATTCACAAAGTTCCCCAATAATTCATCACTTACTGATATATCGAAAGACGCACTCGCCATCACAAGTGACACCTGGTTCCGCTGCCTGCAGCGAAAAACCACCGATTGTCCCTTTTTTTCACGCTCATTGCCCATGTCCCAACTCAATGCCGTTACTCATGACCTGATGACACGCAGAACGTATGTGTCACGCCTTGGTTTGAGCCTGACCGGCGCCCTTGTTGGCCTTCCCCTCCTAAGCCAAGCTGCACCGGCCATACTGCCTGCTGCCACGTCCCTGCCGGATGAACTTGAAAAGGCCCTGAAAGCCAAAGAGCCCTTGATCGTGATGGTCAGCTTAGCGGGTTGCCCGTTTTGCAAAATGGCCAGAGAAAGCTACCTCAGCCCCATGCAAAAACAAGGATTTCCAATTGTTCAAGTGGACATGAGGAGTGAGCTTCCAGTCAAAGGCCTCAACGGTCAAATGCAAACGCATGACCAATGTGTCAAGCAATGGCGTGTCAGCATTGCACCCACCCTGATCTTCCTAGGTCCCAAAGGACAAGAGTTGGTAGAGCGCATGGAAGGTGGTTACTTGCCAGACTTTTATGGTGCCTATTTGGATGAACGCATCGCATTGGCCAGAAAATCCTTGCGCAGCTAAACCCCAGGCTTCAAACAAAGAATTCTTCTTGGCACGAGGGAAAGCACCTAGCAAAGTGTGGCCATCTGACAGCTTATGCCTCAGCCATCATCCGTTAAATTAGTCACGGGTTATCTATTTCACAAGCAAAGATTGACATGAAACTTCAAACATTCGCATTGGCCGCATTTCTGTTGAGCAACGTTGCCATGGCTCAGCCTGTCCTCTTCAAAGATGCCGACTTGAAATTGGGTGCACAGCTCATCGCCCAGAACAACTGCGACAGCTGCCATCAAAAACGTGTAGGCGGTAATGGCAGCGCCATCTACAAGCCACAAGGCCGAATCAACACTCCAGGATTTTTAAGGGGCATGGTGGAGCAGTGCAACACCGAACTCAACTTGGGATTTTTCCCCGAAGAAGTCACCGCAGTTGCCGCTGTACTGAACCGTGATCATTACAAATTCAAATAAAGGCTGACGCCTGGCTTACCTTACCCCCTAGGGTATATTCCAATACCCCCCTGGGTTATTTTCCAAGATGATCGCTGCATCACTGAAGATTTGCGAATACACGCAAATCTTGACAGTTGGATGCGATCAAACAGGAGAACCCCCATGCGCTTTGGATTAAAGACAGCCACGTTGGCAACGGCACTAACAGCAACACTGATGCTGACGGGCTGCGGCACGATCAGTACCATGGCAAAACTTGAAAGTGGCGCAGGCGCTGAAGCCAGCCGCATGTGGGATCGTTGGGTTGAAGGCAATGGTGACATTGCTATTGCAACTACTTGGGAACGCAAAGTTGCCAAGGGCGTGACCCCCAACGACATCGAACAAATCCTGAAGCAGGTCGCCACTGAGCGCAACATGAAAGACGTCGGCACCTTGCCCTTGTCAAAAGAGCTAGAGGCACGAACAGGCCAAAAGCAAAAGTTACTCACCGTCTACTCTTTCTGCACCCCCACAACTGCCCGCCGCATGGTGGACTTCAGCCCCCACATGGCGGCTTACCTGCCCTGCCGCGTCACCGTGGTTGAAAAAGAAGATGGCCTGTGGCTCTACACCCTCAACATGGACATGATGGTCAAGATGGGTCGCAAATTGCCCTCCCCCTTGAAAGAAGAAGCCAATGCCGTCAGAGACACCATCTGGGAAATGATGGAACGTGCCTCTAAAGGCGAAATTTAATATTCAGGAGGAGACAACATGCACATCCAATTTAAAAAACAAACCACTGCCATTGCTGCCGCCATCTTGATGACGGGCTCGTCTGCTTGGGCCACCAACGGCATGATTTTGGAAGGCTACGGCCCTGTGGCACTGGCCATGGGCGGCGCAGCAACTGCCATTGAAAATGGTACTGCGGCCATGATGAACAACCCAGCCACCTTGCAAATGGGTCCTGATGGCACCCGCTTCGATTTGGCCGTCGGTGTTTTAGGCCCCAAAGTGAGCACAGCCATTCCCGGCTTTCCCACGGCCAACTCTGGCGGAACTTCTTATGTCATGCCCGCCTTTGGCTGGGTTCGCAAAGCGGGTACCCTAAGCTATGGCGTTGGCATGTTTGGGCAAGGTGGTATGGGCACAGAATACGCCGCCAACTCTGCGTTGGCCATGGGCTCTGGCTCGGATGTTCGCTCGGAACTCAGCGTGGGACGTGTGCTGTTTCCTGTTGCCATGCAAGTCAACGACAAGTTGAATGTGGGTGCGACACTGGATTTTGCTTGGTCCAATCTGGACATGAAAATGGCGGCCACAGGTGCACAACTGGGTAGCATGGTCAATGGCATGCCCTCTGGCAATCTAGGCATGGCTTTGCCCCAACTTGCACAGGCACCTTGGGCACGGATTGATTTTTCAAACAACAGCGATTTCAGCGGCGCAGCAAAGGCAACGGGCTGGACTGGCAAATTGGGCATGACATACCAAGCAACGCCTGACTTGACTGTGGGTGCAAGTTACCACCTTAAAACGGCTCAAGGCGACATGAAAACTTCTGCCAAAGGCGCAAGCATGAGCGCACCAGGCGGCTTTGCCGATATGGGGCAACTCAAGGTCTTGAACTTCCAAATGCCCGCCACACTGGCCATCGGCATGGCTTTCAAATCAAGCCCTGCATTGACCCTGGCAGCAGATGTCAAACGGGTTGAATGGTCCAAGGTGATGAAGCAGTTCTCCATGAACTACACCAGTGCAGGCATGGGTGGCAGCGTCAGCTTTGCAATGCCACAAAACTGGGCGGATCAAACAGTTGTTTCTTTGGGCGCAGCCTATCGCATGAACGATGTTCTGACATTGCGCGGCGGTTTGAATTTGGCCAGCAACCCCATTCCGAAAGATATGACCAACCCCTTGTTCCCAGCCATTGTGGAAAACCACGTGACATTGGGTGCAGCCTATCAGCTCAGCAAGCAATGGCAGTTAGATGCCGCCATGTCGCATGCAGGCAAAGTGACCGTGGCAACACCTGGCGCCAGCATCTCACACAGCCAAAACAATTGGCAACTGTTGGCAAGCTATCGTTATTGAGCACTTTTTACGTTGCACAGAGGAATTGATTTAAATCAATTCCTCTGTGCGCATGTCAATCACAATCAGACACAAACTTTTTGTAATTTTGAGTTCAGCCACACAGCTGAGAATCACGCCGTATAAATAAGCATTGGCTTATATAAACCAACAATGTGATTGCCAATGCTGACCAAGGAGATAACGTGACAGAGCGATTCAATTCCTCAGGACGGGTCCAAAAAGCCCCTGAAAATTTCTTAACCCCAGCTGGTGTCAAAACGGTTTTTGCTGAAGGCAAACAAGGTCGCCGCGACTTCATTCGTCGTGCATTTGCAGCAGCCTCTACAGCAACAGCGGCAGGTGTTGCAGCAGTTGCAGCGCCCGCCAATGCCTGGGCCCAAGGCAACCCCATCCCTACCGAGGGTGGCGACCCCAACATTTTGAATTTGCCCGCACACGCCACTGGACTTGGCCAGGGTGTTGCCACAGAGGGTTACGGCAAACCCTCCAAGTACGAATCCAATTTGCAACGACGCCAAAGCCCTGGTTTGACACAAACCACACAGGCATCCGTTTCTTTTGCACCCTTGCAATCTTTGTTTGGCATCGTCACGCCCAGCGGCCTGCACTTTGAGCGTCACCACCAAGGCTGGTGGGACATCGACCCCTCCAAACATCGCTTCATGATCAACGGCATGGTGAAAAACCCCAAGGTTTTTACCATGGACGAAATCATGCGCTTGCCATCCGTCTCACGTTTTCACTTCATTGAATGCGGCGCCAATACGGCGGTTGATTGGGGCAATGTGGCGGTGCCCACAGTGCAATACACACACGGCATGTTGTCTTGCAGTGAATTCACAGGCGTTCCGCTCATCACCCTGCTTGAATTGGCGGGTGCCGATTTGAAAAATGGCAAGTTCGTATTGGCCGAAGGCGGCGACGGCTCAGCCATGACTCGTACCATTCCCATGAGCCTGATCACATCAGGTGAAGTGTTGGTGGCCTATGGCCAAAACGGCGAAATGCTGCGTCCAGAAAACGGCTACCCCTTGCGCTTGGTCGTGCCGGGTGTTCAAGGCGTCAGTTGGGTCAAATACCTGCGACGCGTTGAAGTGGGTGATCAGCCATACGCAACCAAAGACGAAGCCATTCATTACATCGATTTACAACCCAGCGGACTGCACCGTCAGTACACGAACATTCAAGAATGCAAGAGTGTTGTTACCACCCCCTCTGGCGGTCAAGTTTTGTTGGACAAAGGGTTCTACAACATCACTGGCTTGGCTTGGTCGGGCAAAGGAAAAGTCAAGCGTGTGGACGTGTCAACCGATGGCGGACGCAACTGGCGTCAAGCAAGACTCGAAACTCCGGTGTTGTCAAAAGCCCTTACCCGCTTCAACTTAGATTGGGTCTGGGATGGCAAACCCGCCATCATTCAAAGCCGCGCGCAAGACGAGACTGGGTACGTTCAACCCATGTACAAACAACTGCGCGATGTTCGCGGTACACGTTCTATTTATCACAACAATGCCATTCAGTCATGGTTGGTGCAAGAAAATGGCGAGGTGAAAAATGTTCAAGTTTCCTAAGATTGTTCTGGCCATCGCCATCAGCCTGTCCTTTGTATCTGCATCTGCATTTGCGCAAAACACCAAATATCCAGGCGTAGGACGAGACGCCACCCCCAAAGAAGTGGCAGCTTGGGACATTGATGTTCGTCCCGACTTTAAAGGCTTGCCTGTAGGCTCTGGTTCTGTGGCCAAAGGCCAAGATGTTTGGGAAGCCAAATGTGCGCAATGTCACGGTATTTTTGGTGAATCCAATGAGGTCTTCAGCCCATTGATTGGTGGCACCACTGCCGAAGACATCAAAACCGGCCGTGTGGCCAACCTCACGCGCACAGACTTCCCCGGACGCACCACCATCATGAAGGTGGCCACGGTGTCAACCTTGTGGGACTACATCAACCGTGCCATGCCTTGGACCAATCCCAAGACACTCACCACAGAAGAAGTCTACGCAGTGACAGGTTTCTTATTGAACTTGGCTGGCGTGGTGCCCGATGACTATGTGCTGTCAAACAAAAATATTGCCGAGGTGCAAAAACGGATGCCCAACCGCAATGGCATGACCACCGCACACGCCATGTGGCCAGGCAAAGAATTTGGTGGTACCAGCAAACCCGATACGCAAAACACGATTTGCATGAAGGATTGCAAACCCGAAGCCAAAGTGGCCTCTTTCTTGCCCGACTTTGCACGCAATGCCCATGGCAACTTGAGTGAACAAAATCGCATGGTCGGTCAGCAAAAAGGCGTCGACACCACCAAGCCAGAAGGCAGTACTGGCAAAACAAGTACAAGCGCTCCTGCGACCAGTACAGCGCCAGCCACACCCGCCAAAGCGGCAGATGGCAAAGCTGACAACAAAGCTGTCATGGCCCTGTTGAGCAAAAACGTCTGTACGGCATGCCACGGTATCGACAAGAAAATAGTGGGTCCAGGCTTTAACGACATTGCGAAAAAATATCCAGGCAAAGTTGATTACATTGCAGGCAAAATCAAGTCAGGCGGTTCAGGTGTGTGGGGTGCCATCCCCATGCCTGCACAAAACTTAAGCGATGCAGACGCGAAGCTCATTGCTGAGTGGATTGCCAACGGCAGCCAAAAGTAAAAAAGGGTCAAAGTTCATCAGGTTTAACTGAATTGACTTTGACGCAGATTTCAATAGCATCAACTTATTCACAAGGAGAATCAGATGCAAACTCGTCGCGAGACAATCAAACAGAGCATGGTGGTTGCAGGCTTGCTGGCTTCTGCTGGCTTCCCTCAATTTGCTCACGCAGCCTTTAACAAAACCGGCTTCGATGCCAAGTCGGTTCAAGACGCAGTGAAGGCCTACGGCGGTGGCGCCATTGCTGAAAGCAAAGATGTTTCCATCACAGGTCCTGACATTGCAGAAAATGGCGCTGTGGTTCCTTTGGGTGCCAGCACCACATTGCCAGGTGTCAAGCAAATGTTGGTCTTGGTCGAAAAGAACCCCGCAGCATTGGTGGCCATGTTCCACGTAAGCGATGCTGTCGAAGCCAATTTCTCTACACGTGCCAAGATGGGCCAATCATCTGATGTCTACGCTGTGGCCATCATGGCTGACGGCAAGGCTTTGTTCGCCAAGAAAGAAGTCAAAGTCACTTTGGGTGGGTGCGGCGGTTAAGCCCTTCACACCTTAGTTCATTTACATATATCAGGAGAAAAAAATGGCAGATCCAATGCGCATTCGCGCCCAAGCCTCTGGTGATAAAGCAACTGTTCGTGTTCTGATGAGTCACGAAATGGAATCCGGTCAGCGCAAAGATGCGGCTGGCAAAACAGTACCTGCATGGTTCATTCAAGAAGTTTCTGCGACACACAACGGCAAACCCGTTTTGGCCGCTGAATGGGGACCCGCTGTATCCAAAAATCCATTTTTGCAATTTGCAGTCAAAGGCGCTAAAGCCGGTGACAAAATTGCAGTCACATGGAAAGACAGCAAGGGTGACACCCGCACCGACGAAGCCACGGTGTCCTAAGTAACCAAGTTGCACATCAAGGGTGAAGCGCAATCTTCACCCTTTTTCAGTTTTTGAAGTTGACACATTGAGGCGCACATGAAGCAAAAACTCTCCTTCTTTTTGGCTGCAGGTTTAATGGCCCTCAGTCTCAGCAGCTTGGCTCAAAAAACCGCCAGTCAAGGCATTGACGAATACCGCGCCATGTTGCAAGACGGCAACCCTTCCGACCTGTTCGAGGCCAAAGGCGAAGGTTTGTGGACTCAAAAACGCGGCCCCAAAAATGCATCGCTTGAAAAATGTGATTTAGGCAAAGGCCCTGGTGTCTACAAAGGCGTCTTTGTCGAGTTGCCCAAATATTTTGCAGACACTGGGCGTGTGCAAGACATGGAGTCGAGGCTGCTCACCTGCATGGAAACTTTGCAGGGCTTCAATGCCGCCGAAATTGCCAAGACGCCCTTTGGCAAAGGTGAACAAGTCAATGTCACGGCCTTGGCCACTTGGTTGGCCGCCGAATCCAAAGGCATGAAATTCAACCTGTCGCAAGCCCACGCGTCCGAGAAAACTTTTTATGAAGTTGGCAAACGTCTGTTCTTCCAACGCGGTGGCCCGCATGACTTTGCCTGTGCCTCTTGCCATGCAGAAGATGGCAAGCGCATTCGCCTGCAGGATCTGCCCAACCTCACCAAAAATCCGGGTGATGGCATTGGCTTTGCCGCATGGCCAGCCTATCGTGTCTCGAATGGTCAGATGTGGGGCATGCAGCAACGCCTCAACGATTGCTACCGTCAGCAGCGCTTCCCCTACCCTGGTTTTGGCAGTGATGCCACCATTGCCTTGGGCGTTTACTTGGGTGTGAATTCTCAAGGCTCTGCGTCCATTGCCCCCGCCATCAAGCGCTAAATCGGAGTCCATGCAATGAAACAAATGAATTCAAAAATTCGTACCAGCCTGGCTCTCGCAACGGTTGCGTTGTTGGCTGTTGGATGCGCCTCGGTGCCCAGCGCATCAGACCTGAAAGCGCTCACACAGCAGATTGTGAAAGCCTCATTCCGCGATGAAGGCATCGTCAAAGCCAGCATCTTGGCCAGCACCGATGAAACCAATCAGGCTTGCAGTGAAGCCGATGCCAACGGCAAACCCTTGGATGAAAAAACAAGTCAAGCCCTAGAAGCCGCCAACTTAAAAACCATCAAGTGGCCCAGCAATGGCAAGTTCCTAGGCGATTGGAAAGAAGGCGAGAAGATTGCTCAAAACGGTCGCGGCCTCACCTTCACGGATGATGCCAAAACGGTCAATGGAGGCAATTGCTACAACTGCCACCAAATGGACCCTAAAGAAATTTCCTACGGCACCATTGGCCCCAGCCTCTACAACTACGGAAAAATTCGCAGCGTCAGCAATCCCGACAGCCCTGATGTCAAACTGATTGTGGAATACACCTGGGGCAAAATTTGGAATTCCAAAGCCTACAACGCTTGCTCCAACATGCCACGTGCGGGTCACAACGGCATCTTGTCGGAAGATCAAGTGCGTCACTTGGTGGCATTGCTGCTGGACCCTCAATCTCCCGTCAACAAATAAAGCCGTTTTAAAACCCGGGCGATCCGGGTTTTAAATGCCTATATATATTAGCGAAGACAAAAGTATGAACCTCTCTAAACGTGAATTTATGCAGGTCATGGGCGCAGGCACCATGGCCGGTTTGGGTATGGGCACTTACGCAGAGGCAGATGCTGCAACAGCCGCCAACGGTCTTTATGACATTCCCAAGTTTGGCAATGTATCGTTCCTGCACATGACCGACTGCCATGCGCAACTCAAGCCGATTTATTTCCGCGAGCCCAGCATCAATTTAGGACTGGGCAGCATGAAAGGCAACCTACCACATTTGGTCGGTGAGCATTTGCTCAAGTTTGCCAACATTCGGCCTGGAACTTCTGAGGCCCACGCCCTGACCTACCTGAACTACGAGAAAGCCGCAGCACGTTATGGCAAGGTCGGCGGCTTTGCGCACTTGGCCACCTTGGTCAAGCGCATGAAAGCCAGCCGCCCAGGTGCCTTGTTGCTCGATGGCGGTGACACATGGCAAGGTTCAGGCACATGCCTTTGGACCAACGGCCAAGACATGGTGGACGCCTGCAAATTATTGGGCGTAGACGTGATGACGGGCCACTGGGAATTCACACTGGGCATGGACCGCGTGAAAGAAATTGTTGAAAAAGATTTTGCCGGCAAAGTTGAGTTTGTGGCGCAAAACATCAAGACCCAAGACTTTGGCGACCCCGTCTTCAAGCCCTACGTCATCAAAGAAATCAATGGTGTGCAGTGCGCCATCATTGGCCAAGCCTTCCCCTACACCCCCATTGCCAACCCACGCTACATGGTGGCCGATTGGGCCTTTGGCATTCAAGACGAAAACATGCAAGCCATGGTGAACGAAGCCCGTGGCAAAGGTGCGCAGGTGGTGGTGGTGCTCAGCCACAACGGCATGGACGTTGACCTCAAGATGGCCAGCCGCGTAAGTGGCATCGACGCCATCATGGGCGGCCACACACACGACGGTATGCCCGTGGCCACCTTGGTCAGCAACAAAGGCGGCAAAACCATCGTCACCAACGCGGGCTCCAACGGCAAGTTCTTGGGCGTGCTCGACTTTGAAGTCAAAGAAAAACGCGTCACCGATTTCCGTTACAAGTTGCTGCCCGTGTTTTCAAACATGTTGCCCGCCGACAAAGAGATGGATGCGCTCATCACCAAAATTCGTGCGCCCTACGAAAGCAAACTGAACGAAAAACTGGGCATCTCTGAAGGCCTCTTGTATCGTCGCGGCAACTTCAATGGCACGGGCGATCAACTGTTGGTCGATGCTTTGATGGATGTTCAAGGTGCCGAGATTGCGTTCTCGCCTGGCTTCCGCTGGGGTACCACCCTGTTGCCAGGCCAAGCCATCACACGCGAATGGCTGCTCGACATGACGGCCACCACTTACTCTTACGCCACCGTCACAGAAATGACAGGCGAGACCATTAAAACGGTGCTTGAAGACGTTTGCGACAACTTGTTCAACCCAGACCCCTACTACCAACAAGGGGGTGACATGGTGCGTGTGGGCGGTTTGCAATACCACTGCAACCCCACCGCAGGCATGGGCAAGCGCATCGAAGAAATGCGCCTGAACGGCAAGCTCATTGAGTCTGGCAAAAAATACAAAGTGGCTGGATGGGCTCCCGTTGCCGAAGAAGCCCGCACGCAAGGCAACAAGCAAGTGTGGGAAGTGGTGGAGCAATGGCTCAAAACCCAACCCAACGGCCGCATCAAGCCCCGTCAACTGAATGCACCCAAGATCACGGGCGGCTTGCCCAACCCAGGGTACGTGGCCTAACAGGAGTCTTCTCATGACCCACTTCAAAACGAAACAGCACGCAACGCCGGTCTTACCGCGTCGCACTTTTTTGGGGGCATCCGCCATCGGTGCGGGGCTGGTGGGCATGTGGCCAGAGCTGCAAACTTTTGCGGCCGATGTGCAAGACTTTTTGGTGGGCCCACCGGTTAAAGACATTCCGCCCATCCAACTGTCCAAGCATGTGTGGATGATCTTTGCACCCGATGGATTTCCCACGCCCGAGAATCGCGGCATGATGTCCAACGTCACCTTTGTGGTCACCACTGCGGGCGTCATCATTTTGGATTCCGGCAGCTCTTTACAAATTGGCCAGATGGCCATTCGCATGATCAAAAAAGTGACGCCTTTGCCTGTGATTGCAGTTTTCAACAGCCATTTCCATGGCGACCATTGGTTGGGCAACCACGCGTTTGCCGAAGAGTACGGCGCACAGTTACCCATCTACGCTTTGGGCAAAACACAAGAAACCATCAAGGGCATCGAAGGCAACACTTGGCGCGTTTTGATGGAGCGTTGGACCAATCAGTCTTCGGCTGGCACCAAGGTTGTGCCGCCCAACAAGGTGGTCACCCACGGCCAAAAGTTCAAATTTGGCGACGTCGATTTGGTCATGCATCACTATGGCCGCGCCCACACAGATGCCGACTTGTGTGTTGAAGTGGTTCAAGACAAAGTCACCAGCGTGGGCGACATTGCCATGGCCAACCGCATTGCCAACATCGATGACGGCTCTTACCCTGGCACCTTCAAGTATTTCAAAGCGCTCAGTGACAACGCAGGCCAGCAATTGTGGCTGCCGGGTCATGGTCAACCTGCCAAAAATTTACTCGAAACCTATGGCCAGTTTTTGGCGGGCATTTGGGAGCCCTGCTTACAAGCCGTCAAAGATGGCAAGTCAGAGGCTGAAGCCAAACAGATGGTTCTCAATGACCCGCGCGTGAAAAAACGTGCCACAGACATGCAGGGCTTTGAGAACAACATTGGCAAGTACACCAGCCTTGCATATTTAGAAGCTGAAAAAGAAGCTTTCTAAACAGAATGGTCACATATCGGCTGCTGACAGATTGGATGAGTCACAACGAATTGCGAATAAGTTAGAAAGTAATCGATGCAACAATTGATCAAAGAGTATTGGCCGTTTGTACTCTTAATTCTGTGGTGGACTTACAAATGGTGGCACGCCAAACAAGTGAAGTCAGAGCTTCCAGTTCTGAAGAGTGCAGGCGCCACACTTGTCGATGTTCGCTCCGTAGGCGAGTTTGCCAATGCCAATGCAGCCGGCACTGTCAACATCCCTCTGTCTGAATTAAGCAGCCGATTGAACGAAATACCCAAAGACAAGCCAGTGGTGGTGTGCTGTGCCAGCGGCACCCGCAGCGGCATGGCTAAACTTCTGCTGCTCAAAAACGGATACCGCCAAGTTCACAACATAGGCAATTGGAGCAACCTGGCATGACTCAATTTTCTAACCCATTGGCGCGTTGGAATGAACGCTTCTCCTCGGACGATTACCTTTTTGGTGAAAAACCCAATCAATACTTGGCTGACAAAACACCCTTGCTTCAAAGAGGCAAGGCCTTGTGCATTGCCGATGGTGAAGGCCGTAACAGCGTTTGGCTTGCATCGCAAGGTTATGACGTTGATGCATTCGACTTCTCACCCATTGCCATTGCAAAAGCTAAGCAATTGGCTGCCAAACATCAGGTAGCGGTCAACTTTCATTGCAGCGACTGGCAAAGTTTTGATTGGCAAGCCAACCAGTACGACACCATTGCAGGTATCTTTTTTCAATTTGCCGATCCAGAAGCACGTACAGAAATATTTACAAAATTAAACTCTGCACTTAAGCCTGGCGGCACTTTGATCATTCAAGGATATGGCAAAGACCAGATGCAATACAAAACGGGTGGGCCTGGCATTCTTGAAAATCTATACGACGAAGACTTGCTGCTGAGCGCTTTCAAAGGCTACAAGGTCCTAGACATCAAAACCTATCTGGAAGTAGTCGATGAAGGTCCGGGGCACAGTGGTATGTCGGCACTGGTGGGCTACATCGGGCAAAAACCTAACCCATAGGTTTAAGCAGAAAAGGTTTCCCAAGCTTTGAGCGCTTCTGCAGCGTACATCAATGCAGGGCCACCGCCCATGTAGACGCACACGGCCAGCATCTCTTCAAGCTCTTGGCGTGTACAACCCAACTTCAATAGTGCTTTCACATGAAAGCCGATGCAGCCAGAGCAATGCTGCGTGATACCAATGGCCAAAGCAATCAATTCCTTGTGCTTGGTACTGACTTCACCTTCCGCCATGGCGCTGCGTGCCAATTGCCCAAAACCTTGCATGACATCGGGCTGAGATTGACGAAAAGGTGTGAGGCTTGCATTGATGTTTTGAATCAGCTCAGCATGCTCAAAGGTACTCATGAGATCAGTCTTTCTAGCAAGTCTTAGTCAAAGGATGGGGCAACTGGTTTTTCAACATGAAAGCCTGCTGCTTGCCATGCATCAAAACCACCCGCGATTGAACTTACATTTGAATAGCCCATTTCTTTCAATGACTGAGCACACAGTGCAGCCCTGCCACTGGTTTTGCAATACAGAGTGATTTTGAGATCGCGCGATTGATATTGCGGATTGGCTGCAAGCTTGAACTCCAACATGCCGCGTGACATGTGAATAGCACCAGGTAGATGGCCAGACTGAAACTCCTCAGCCTCACGAACGTCAATTAACACGTCATTTTGAGCAATCACAGCAGGCGCTTTGTCAATTGGAATTTCAAGAACCGTTTGTTTTGCGGCCAATACCAAGTCGTGAGGTGTTTTCATTTTTCACTTCGCTTTAATCAATTCAAGTGCTTTCAAATATACCCCCTTAGGTATTTGCGTGTCCAGCATTTTTGCGAATTAAATGTCTACAAAACTTAACGCAGATCAAAGAGGACTGATGACCGTCCTAGCAAGATGGACACATTGACATTGACATTGCTATTTCAAAACACTCTGAAGGAGAAAAAAATGAAATTGTTACACGACTTGTTTTTCACAGACTACGGCCTGATGAGCTTCATCGGCATCGTGTTCATGATGGGCATGGCGGTATTTTTTCTAAGGCTGTTTTTGTCAGGAACACCCCCCAAATCCTGATCACTTTTGCAATCAGGCAGTTTGAAGTGCTTGTTCGTTCTGGATGCGATACAGCCGTCCCGATTTGTCCAAGGGTTCTATCACTTGCTCGCGAACCAGACCACTCACTTCACGGCTGACGGTTTCTAATTTGAGGTCCATCATGGCACCCATGTCTTCACGAGAGAACATGCTGCTTTGGTTTGGCAAATCGTCATGGCGCATTTTCAGAATGAATTTTGAAACCCTTTGACGCGCAGTTCCAAAGTTCAAATCGGCCAACCAATCGTCTGCCCCTTTTAACGCTTGCTGCCATTTCTGCATCAATCGGTTGTGAAGTCTGGGTGACTGCGTGCTAAGTTTGTGCATCACGCCCAACGGAATTCGACAGACTTTGACATCATTGAGTGCCACGGCCTCTGAATCGTATTGCCCCGTGGCCAATGCCTCAATGCCCACCACATCACCCGCACGCAACACGCGAATGATGCGCTCTCTGCCATCGGCTGTGGAGCGAACCAACTTGACCATGCCTTGGCGCAGCGTGAACACGCCCAAGGCTTTGTCGCCTTCTGAATAAAGCAGCCCTCCAACCGGATAGGCCATGTCATCAATGGGCGCGTGAATGAGCCCAAAATCATCCTCATTCAAATCGGCAAACAAAACCAGATCGCGAATGCCGCATGAACGGCAATCGGAAGTACCTTTCCAAGCTGATTCAACATGAATGGGGATCATTTGATTTTCTCAATTCACAAGTCATGAATATAACCCTCGCAATGCCCTGGCGCACAGCACAAAGCCACTCAAGCACAAGAAGCCGTAGATAAAGGGGCGAAGCACAGCTGCTGAAATCCGCTTAGAAACCCAATGTCCAAGTCCAACGCCCAATAACGCAAACGGCATCAAGCTGGCCAGCGCAGTCCAGAGCGCTACTTCCGCCAAGCCACCTGTTGCGCCTACCATGCCAAGCGCGATGGAAGACAATCCAATGATGGTCATGGGCATGGTCGCGCGAATTAGAAACGGATCGGCCACGCGCTGCGACAACCACGACATGACCACAGGCCCTGCCGTCCCAAACATGGTTTCTACCAAGCCCATGGCAAATCCTGCAAAGTGCAAGCCAGATGAACTCACGCGAACAGCTGTTGCCGCGCCGCTCAAGCCTTTCCAACCGATAAAGATGAC
This sequence comes from Limnohabitans sp. Hippo4, assembly GCF_003063605.1. Lineage (NCBI taxonomy): Bacteria > Pseudomonadati > Pseudomonadota > Betaproteobacteria > Burkholderiales > Comamonadaceae > Limnohabitans > Limnohabitans sp. Hippo4. The sequence goes on from NZ_NESE01000001.1 coordinate 747,559, forward strand.
ATAGCCGCCCAAGATCAACAAAAGCCACTCACCCTGAGTCCAGCGAATTAACCCAATGCCCGCCAAGGCACCGACCACCACCGAAGGCAGCAAAGGCGGCAACTCACGCCACATCACCTGCTTGAAATTCAGACCCGTGTGCAAAACAGCTGCAGGCACATCGATCAACAATACCAAGGGCACCACAAATGCCAGCGGCCAATGCCATGCCAACAAAGGCACAATGATCAATGCTGAACCGAAGCCAGCCGTGCCCAGAACAAAATAGCCTGCAAAAATCACGGCCACGGAATAGAGGCTGATGTCCATGACTTTAGCTTTAAGAAAATTTGCGTTGACGCTCAAGCATGCGCAATTGCGTGCAACACCGCATGCGCAATCACGCAAGACGCATCGACGGTCATGCTTTTGGAAGCGATGGCCTGAACCACTTGCTGCGGTGCCAGTAAATTGAACTCCGCCACTTCACCATCTTGGTTAACCGGCTGAACATCGGCAGGCACCACCAAGTTGTAGACCCACAATGTTTCGTGATGCCAACCCCTGGCCACCGAGCGGCAGGTGGTCACCTGGCCATTGGCAACAGCCGTCGAGGCTAGCGCCTCCGACAAACCAGCCTCTTCTGCCATTTCTCGAACACAGCACAGCTGCAAGGACTCGCCCACGGGCAAACCGCCTGCCGCAATGTTGTCAAGCATGCCGGGATCCGTTGGTTTGGTGAGAGAGCGCCGACCACACCACACAAAACCGTCTTCGGTGAATCCATTGACATGCACCGCATGGCTGCGCAAACCAAAGAACCGATAGGCTGCGCGCTCCATTTCGAATGCAGCTTGGTGTGCATTTGTTGGCTCGATACATTGGCCATTGAACATGATTTCTGAATCGGGCCAGAAACTGAATTTTTCATTGCGCCAGCCGGTCACATGTCCGAGGTCACGCAACTCAATCGCCAAACTTTGCAAAGCTGCGCTTCGAGTAGCATGCGTATGCTCTGGCGTATCCCACACCAAGCCATGCGGCACACTTGTCCAGTCTTTGCGAATGGACAGAATCACTTTGGCATGGGCCGGTGTGAGATAACCCGCAGGAGAATGTGCGCTGCCCAAATACCAAGGCATGGCATCCTCTGGCAAGGGCTGTTTGGCCTGCTGCAGACATTGCTGCAGCACCTGCCGATCAGCATCTCCCAAAGCTTGCAGAAATTTTTGAATGCAGCTTTTCATCAGTGCGCTTGATCCCAATTCAGGCCCACACCCACTTCAGCGAGCAATGGCACCTTGAGGACGGCTACATCCGCCATCCATTTCGGCACGGCCACTTTGAGCCATTCCACCTCGTCCTCTGGCACTTCAAACACCAATTCATCGTGCACTTGCATGATCACTTTGGTTTTGCGTTGCTCACGGTCTATGCCTTCTTGGACGGCGATCATGGACAGCTTGATTAAATCAGCAGCTGTGCCTTGCATGGGCGCATTGATGGCTGCGCGCTCGGCACCCGCACGCCTTGGACCGTTGGGCGAATTGATTTCAGGCAAATACAAGCGACGGCCAAACACCGTTTCAACGTAGCCTTGGGATTTGGCCTGCTCGCGCGTCTCGTCCATGTAGCGCTTTACGCCTGCAAAGCGCTGGAAGTAACGCTCGATGTAATTTTTGGCGGCACCGTTGTCGATGCCCAATGCTTTGGCCAAGCCAAATGCACTCATGCCGTAGATCAAACCGAAGTTAATGGTTTTGGCATAACGACGCTGTTCACTTGACACTTGGTCTGGCGTTAAACCGAATACTTCTGCTGCAGTGGCTTTGTGCACGTCCAAGCCTTGGTGGAACGCTCTCAGCAAGGCTTCATCGCCACTGAGGTGCGCCATGATGCGCAATTCAATTTGCGAGTAATCGGCACTGGCAATCAAGCTACCGGCGGGTGCCACAAAAGCTTCGCGTACTTTGCGGCCTTCGGCTGTACGAACGGGAATGTTTTGCAAGTTGGGATCGTTGCTAGACAAACGTCCTGTGACCGCAACGGCTTGCGCATAGTGCGTGTGGACCCTGCCCGTTCTAGGTAAGGCCATCTGCGCCAGCTTGTCGGTGTAAGTGCCTTTAAGTTTGGACAGACTGCGGTGTTCCAAGATGCGCGCTGGCAAGGGATAGTCCTCGGCCAATTTCTCCAGCACTTCTTCATCGGTACTGCGTGCACCTGTGGCGGTTTTTTTAATGACTGGCAAACCCAGCTTGTCAAAAAAGATTTCCCCCAGCTGTTTGGGGCTGCTCAAGTTGAAAGGCTGTCCAGCGATTTCGTAGGCTTCCGTTTCGAGCTGTACGATGCGCTGACCCAACGCTTGGCTTTGCGCCGCCAGCGTGGGGCCATCGATCAGCACACCATTGCGCTCAATGCGAAACAAAGCTTCGCTGGTGGCAATTTCAATGTCGTAGATGGCGCGTAATTTGGCGTCGGCTTGAATGCGAGGCCAGAGCACCCCATGCACTTCCAAGCACTGGTCTGAGTCTTCACAAGAATACTCAGAAGCTTTTTCCACATCGACTTGTGCAAATGAAATTTGGTGCGCGCCTTTGCCACACAAATCTTCATAGGTAATGCCCGTTCTACCGACGTGGCGTAGCGCCAAGCTACTCAGGCTGTGCGGTTTGTGAACCTCAAGCACATAACTTTGCAACATGGTGTCATGCGCATAGCCGCGAACTTCGATGCCCACATTGGCAAACACATGGCGGTCGTATTTGATGTGCTGACCTACTTTGAGTTTGAGTGGGTTTTCTAACCAAGGCTTGAGCTTGGCCAATACTTCGTCCGTCGGCAATTGCACTGGTGCATCGGGGCCGTCATGGCGCAAGGGCAAGTACGCAGCTTCGCCAGGCTTCACGCTCCAACTGATGCCCACCAATTCTGCACGCATGGCATCTAGGGACGTGGTTTCCGTGTCAATGGCCACCACCTCTGCAGCCTCTAACTTCAGGAGCCATGCGTTGAATTGATCCCAAGTCAAAATAGTTTCGTACTGTTTGTCACCCGTCACCGTGACCACGGGTTCGGGCTCTGCGAACAGATCGTCCTGCGGCACAAAGGCTGGCTTGGCAGGTTTGCCTGAGGAGGATTCAGGTGAGCCTGTACCTCGGCTTCTAACCAAACCTTTGAAACCAAATTTTTCGTAGAAGGCCAACAGGTTCGCTTCATCAGGCTGCCCCAAGCGAATGGTTTCAAGCGATGGCAATTCGGGTACGTAGCCGTTCAAATCGCAATCAGTGCGAATTTTCAGAAGCTGACGACCTGTCGGCAACCAATCGACGGCCTTGCGCAGGTTCTCACCCACCACGCCCTTAACTTCATCAGCATGCGCCATCAAGTTGTCTAAGGAGCCGTACTCCAGCAACAGCTTGGCCGCCGTTTTGGGGCCTACTTTTTGCACACCAGGGACGTTGTCCACGGTATCGCCCACCAAAATTTGGTAGTCCAGCATCAGACTGGCAGGGACACCAAACTCTTCTTGCACCCCAGCCAGGTCTCGGCGCTTGCCGTTCATGGTGTCGATGATGGTGATGTGCTCGTTGACCAACTGGGCCAAGTCTTTGTCACCGCTGGACACTATGACTTCGATGCCATGCGATGAACCCACAGCGGCCAAAGTACCAATCACGTCATCGGCTTCAACGCCCGGTACATCCAGCACTTTCCAACCCATCAAGCGAACCAATTCTTGGATGGGTTCAATTTGCGAGCGCAAATCGTCGGGCATGGGGCTGCGGTTTTGCTTGTACTCGGGGTAAATCTCGTCGCGAAAGGTGGGGCCCTTGGCATCGAACACACACACCGCATACTCGGCAGGGATGTCTTTGCGCAAACGCTCCATCATGTTGATCATGCCGCGAATGGCGCCGGTGGCAGGACTGGCAGGGTCGCCAGGAACTGCACGCAAATCGGGCATGGCATGGAAGGCACGGTACAGATAGCTGGAGCCATCGACCAACAGCAGGGTTTTCTTGTCGCTCATGCCCCAATTGTGCCTGTCCTCGGTGGGTTTTGCCGAGGCCTTGGGGGTCAAATTTGGGGTCAACAGCCCCTACAATCTGAGCATGCGTTTCGCAATGCCTTCGGGCCCCTGTTTCACCCTTTTGACCCACCCATAAGCCATGGCTGTTTTTACGCCCGTTACTGAAGAACAAGCCGCCGAGCTCATGTCCCAACTGGGGCTTGGCACACTGACCGAGTTAAGAGGCATTGAGGGTGGCATTGAAAACACCAATTACTTCGCCACCACCGACCTCGGTGACTACGTGCTCACGCTCTTCGAGCGCCTGAATCACGAACAGCTGCCGTTTTATTTGTTTCTGATGAAACATCTTGCCGAAAAAGGCATCCCGGTTCCCAATCCTGCAGCCAACCGCGATGGCGACATTTTGCATACCGTTTGCGACAAACCCGCCGCAGTGGTCAATCGCTTGGAAGGCAAAAGTCAGTTGGCGCCCGAAGCCATTCATTGCGCTGCCGTCGGCGACATGCTGGCCCGCATGCACTTGGCAGGCGAAGATTACAACCGCAGCCAACCCAACCTGCGAGGTTTGACTTGGTGGAATGAAACGGTGCCAGTGGTCTTGCCGTATTTGGACGAGGCTCAAGCTGGCTTGTTGCAAAGCGAGCTGGCCTACCAAAATCACATCGCGCAGAGCGCAGCCTACCAAGCTTTGCCCAAAGGCCCTGTGCACGCCGATCTGTTTCGCGACAACGTGATGTTTGACGGCGAGAAGCTCACCGGCTTTTTTGATTTCTATTTTGCGGGCGTAGACACTTGGCTGTTTGATTTGTCGGTGTGCCTGAACGATTGGTGCATCAACTTGCCCACCGGCGAGCATCATGCCGAGCGCGCACAAGCCATGTTGAATGCCTACCAAGCGGTGCGCCCTTTGCGGGCCGCAGAGCGACAGTTGCTTCCCGCCATGCTCCGCGCGGGTGCTCTGCGTTTCTGGATTTCTCGCCTCTGGGATTTCCATTTGCCCCGCGATGCCGCCATGCTCAAACCGCATGATCCCACCCATTTCGAACGGGTATTGCGTGCCCGTTTGGCATCACCGCTTAAGCTCTGGGCATGAAGCTTCACATCGTTCCAGCCAAACAAGGCTTGGCTTGGGTTCAACAAGGCATTCGCACTTTTTGGCGTCAGCCCTTGGCCTTCACGGGCTTGTTCTTTTTGTTCATGGCTTGGGTCTCTGTGCTGTCCATGATTCCGGTCATTGGCGCTGCCCTGGCCTTGGTCATCCTGCCAGCTGCCACATTGGGTCTGATGGTGGCCACCGAGCAAGCGGCTTCTGGCAAATTCCCCATGCCCATGGTGCTCATGATTGCCTTTCGCGCAGGTCAACAACGACTCAAGGCCATGCTCATTTTGGGACTGCTTTATGCAGCAAGCTTTTTAGCGGTGATGCTCATTTCGGCCATGGTCGATGGCGGTGGTTTTGCCAAGGTGTATTTGGCCAATTCACCCATCACACCCGAAGTTGTCAATGCTTCTGATTTTCAAATGGCCATGTGGTTGGCCACCGTGCTCTACATCCCTTTGTCCATGATGTTTTGGCACGCCCCTGCCCTGGTGCATTGGCACGGCGTTCCGCCGGTTAAAAGCATGTTCTTCAGTGCTGTTGCCTGCTGGCGCAATTTGGGTGCATTTGCCGTTTACCTGTTGGCATGGATTGTGGTTTTCGTGGCAGGTGCAACCGTCATCTTGATGGTGAGCAGTGCCTTAGGGGGCAACGATCTATCGGGCGCTGTCTTAATGCCTGGCGCTTTGCTCATGGCCGCCATGTTTTTCACATCGGTCTACTTCAGTGTCAAAGATTGCTTTGACCTGCCATCCCCCGGCAGCGAAACACAAGCCTAAAAAAAAGCCTGCATCAGCAGGCTTTTTTAATGCGAAGCATTCAATCAATGGTGGTGTCCATGCGCACCATGGACGTGACGGTGTTCAATCTCTTCTTGAATGGCCGCGCGCACGTCAATCACGTTCAATTGGAATCGCAGAGTTTGGCCAGCCCAAGGGTGATTGCCATCGAGCATGACCGTATCGCCTTTGATTTTGACGACATTGAAAATGGCTTCACGGCCATCAGGCGTGCGCCCGCGCAATTGACCGCCCACTTTCACGCCAGGTGGAAAATCTTTTTTGGGCATGGTTTGCAGCAGGCTTTCGTCGCGCTCACCAAATGAATCGGCCGCCGACAAAACCAAGGTGGTTTGGTAACCCTTTTCTTGGCCATCCAAAGCTTCTTCAATTTTGGGCAAGGTGTTTTCGTAGCCGCCATGCAAATAGGCCATAGGCTCTTCGGCGGCTTCTAACAATTTACCTTGTGCATCGGACACTTTGTATTTCAAGGTCACGACGGTGTCTTTTTCAATTTTCATGTTGTCTTCTTCCTAAAATTCAATTCATTCAACGGGCGTCAACTTGGCCACCGACAAGGCCAACCACTTGACCCCATGACGTGGGAAATTCACTTGGGCCCGCGCATCAGCGCCAGCACCCTCCACAGCCAACACTTTGCCTTCACCAAACTTGGTGTGAAACACTTTCATGTTGGCTTTGATGCCATGCGAAGGCTCTGATTTTTGCACAGGCACAGGCGGGCTTTTGTAAGTCTCGGCCGAGCCCAAACTGCTGTGGCCCCACGCAGGTTTAGCCTGGAAGGCCTGGGCAGGCGAAGCCCAGCCCCCACCCAAACCCGTTGCAAAGCCTGGATTCTTGGGCGTGATCCACTTCAAGCAGTCTTCTGGCAGTTCGTCCAAAAAGCGGCTTTTCAGGTTGTAGCGCGTTTGACCATGCAGCATGCGCGTTTGCGAATGACTAAGGTACAAGCGTTTGCGGGCACGTGTAATGGCCACGTACATCAGCCTTCGCTCTTCCTCCAAACCGTCGTAATCGTTCATCGAGTTTTCATGAGGGAACAAGCCCTCTTCCAAACCGCTGATGAACACCGCATCAAATTCCAGGCCCTTGCTGGCATGAACAGTCATGAGTTGGATGGCATCTTCGCCCGCTTGCGCTTGGTTGTCACCGGCTTCCAGCGCTGCATGCGTTAAGAAGGCCGCCAAGGGTGACATCACTTCGCCATCTTCCGCGTTGGGCGCCATGTCTTGGGCCGTGGCTTCGGCATCGCGGCCAAAGCCCTCTTGTGTCACAAAACTCTCTGCCGCATTGACCAACTCTTCCAAGTTTTCTACGCGGTCGGCACCTTCTTTTTCTGTCTTGTAATGCTCAATCAAGCCCGTTTTGTCCAACACCAATTCAATGATCTCTCGCAATGTCATGCCAGGCGTTTGCTCCCGCATCACATCGATCATGGCCACAAAACTGGCCAACTTGGCGCCCGCTTTGCCAGCGGTGGTACTGACCGCGTCGTGCAGGGAGCAGCCCAAGCCTTTGGCCGCATCTTGCAATTGCTCCACACTGCGCGCGCCAATGCCGCGCGGGGGGAAATTCACAATGCGCAAGAAGCTGGTGTCGTCGTTGGGATTTTCCAAAATGCGCAAATAGGCCAAGGCGTGCTTGATTTCGGCACGTTCAAAGAAGCGCAGACCGCCATAAACTTTGTAGGGCACACCCGCATTGAACAGCGCCGTTTCCATCACGCGACTTTGCGCATTGCTGCGGTACAAAACCGCCACTTCTTTGCGCGTGAAGCCATCGCCCTTGACCAGTTGCCTGATCTCATCAACCAACCACTGCGCTTCGGCAAAATCGCTGGTGGACTCGTACACCCGCACTGGCTCGCCGGCGCCTTGATCGGTGCGCAAGTTTTTGCCCAAGCGATTTTTGTTGTTGCCAATGAGCGCATTGGCTGAATCCAAAATATTGCTGTAGCTGCGATAGTTTTGTTCCAGCTTGATTTGATGCTGCACACCAAATTCACGCACAAAGTCGGCCATGTTGCCCACACGCGCACCGCGGAAAGCGTAAATGCTTTGGTCATCGTCACCCACTGCCAGCACCGCGCTGCCATGCTCTGCGGGCAAGCCTGCAATCATTTTGATCCAGGCGTATTGCAACTTGTTGGTGTCTTGAAACTCATCAATCAACACGTGTTTGAAGCGCGCGCGGTAATGCATGCGAATGGCTTCGTTGTCGCGCAGCAGCTCGTACGACCGCAGCATCAATTCGCCAAAATCCACCACACCTTCTCGCTGGCATTGGTCTTCGTAGAGTTGGTAGATCTCAACTTTGCGGCGGGTTTCATCGTCGCGCACATCCACGTCTTTGGGACGCAGTCCATCCTCTTTGCAGCCTGCAATGAACCACTGCAATTGCTTGGGCGGAAAACGTTCATCGTCGACGCCATGCTGTTTGCACAAACGTTTGATGGCCGACAACTGATCTTGCGTGTCCAAAATTTGGAAGGTTTGCGGCAAGTTGGCCATTTTGTAATGGGCCCGCAAAAACCGATTGCACAGGCCGTGGAAGGTGCCAATCCACATGCCCCGAACATTGACGGGCAGCATGGCCTGCAAGCGGAGCATCATCTCTTTGGCGGCCTTGTTGGTAAAGGTCACGGCCAAAATACCGCCCGAGCCTACCTGCGAGGTCTGCAACAACCAAGCGATTCGAGTGGTCAATACCCGGGTTTTGCCCGAACCGGCCCCCGCCAGAATGAGGGCCGACTCCGAAGGCAGGGTGACAGCCCGCAATTGCTCGGGGTTCAGGTTGTTCAACAGGGGCGTTTGGTCATACATCCCCCAATTGTAGAAACTCCTGAAGCCTTGTTGGCAAAAAGCAAAACAAAACGAGTAGAATCAGTCACCGGGCCCAAGATTCTTGCGCCCGGTTTTTTTTGTCCAAAAACGGGACAGACCAAACCGGCCAAGCCAAGCGCTCACTCGTTCTTTCAACGATCCTTTTGGAGCTTGGTTAAATGGAAATTTTTGATTACGACAATATCTTGTTGCTTCCTCGCAAATGCCGCGTGGAAAGCCGTTCAGAGTGCGACGCTGGTGTAGAGCTGGGTGGCCGCAAATTCCGTCTGCCGGTGGTACCGGCCAACATGAAGACGGTGGTGAACGAAGAGATTTGCGCATGGATGGCGCAAAACGGTTACTTTTATGTCATGCACCGCTTCGACTTGGACAATGTCAAATTTGTCCGCCACATGCATGCCAAAGGTCTTTACGCGTCCATCTCTTTGGGCGTCAAAGCACCCGATTACGACACCGTGAACCAACTGGTGGCCGAGGGCCTCACCCCCGAGTACATCACCATCGACATTGCACACGGCCATGCCGACAGCGTGCAAAAGATGATTCACACCCTGAAAGAAAAGCTGCCCAAGTCTTTCATCATTGCTGGCAACGTGGGCACGCCCGAAGCCATCATTGATTTGGAAAACTGGGGTGCAGATGCCACCAAAGTGGGTATTGGCCCTGGCAAGGTTTGCATTACCAAGCTCAAAACAGGTTTTGGCACCGGCGGCTGGCAACTTTCTGCCCTTAAATGGTGTGCTCGTGTGGCCACCAAGCCCATCATTGCCGACGGTGGCATCCGTGAGCACGGCGACATTGCCAAGAGCATTCGTTTTGGCGCCACCATGATCATGATTGGTTCGATGTTGGCAGGTCACGAAGAGTCGCCTGGCGCCACCGTGGAAGTGGACGGCAAGCTGTACAAAGAGTACTACGGCTCGGCTTCCGACTTCAACAAGGGCGAGTACAAGCACGTGGAAGGCAAGCGCATTTTGGAGCCGATCAAGGGCAAGCTGGCCAACACCCTGATCGAAATGGAACAAGACACCCAAAGTTCCATCAGCTACTCAGGCGGCACCAAGCTCATGGACATTCGCAAAGTGAATTACGTGATTTTGGGCGGCGACAACGCAGGTGAACACCTGCTGATGTAATCCATCAAGTCTCAGCAGCTCGTTTGAACTGCACTTCGCAGTTCAAACCGCTGTTGGCACCTGGCATGGGCTCGTTGGTGAGTTTGATTTCACCGTTCAAGGATTGCACAATGCCCAAGCAAATAGACAGCCCCAAGCCACTGCCGTGGCGCGTATCTCCCGCCGAAAACGGTTGAAACAAGCGCGCTTGCAGGTCGACCGACAACCCGGGGCCTTCGTCTCGTAAGTTCAAAATGACACGCCCATCCAAACTGGCAATGCTCAGTTTCAAACGGCCTTGTAAAGGGCTGTGACGGATGGCGTTGTCAAGCACATTGCGCGTGAGTTCGCGCAGCATCCAATCGGGAGCCTGCACCTTGCTAGGTTCGGTACTGATTTCAAAATCCAAATTTCGCTCGGCCATCAAAGGGGCCAACTCTAAGGCCACTTCCCGCGCCACCACCGCAAAATCGGTGATGACAGTTTGAGAGGATGCCGACAATTGCTCTACCTTGGCCAAAGCCAACATTTGATTGACCAGCTGCGTGGCGCGGTCAATGGTCAAGCCAATGTCGTGCAGGGCTTGTTCGCTGTTCAAATCGCCCCGCTGCGCCGATTGCACTTGCAACTTCAAAACCGTCAAGGGTGTTCTGAGTTGATGCGCGGCATCTCGCACAAAACCTTTTTGTTGCGCCAACAGCGATTGCAGTTTTTGCATCACATGGTTGGTGGCTTGAATCAGCGGTTGAATCTCTTGTGGCGCATCTGCAAAAGACAAAGGCGCCAAGTCGTGCTCAGATCGATTTTCCAAATGCTCCGACAATTCTCGAACCGGTTGCGTGGCCCTTTGCACCACCGCGACCACCACCAACGCAATGATGGCCAACAACAAAGCTTGTCGCCACAAGGTTCCGACCAACAATTCGCGAGCTAATGATTGGCGCAGTTCCAGAGTTTCCGCCACTTGAATGACCGCCATCGCGCGGCCTTTGTCACTCACCACGGGTTGTAGCAAGGTCGCCACACGCACATCTTCGTTTTGATAACGGTCGTTGTAAAAATCAACCAAGGCAGCATAGGCCGGCTTGGCAGGGATTTGCCCCTTCCATGAGGGCATATCGGCAAAGCCAGAAACGATGGTCCCATTCAAATGCGAGACCTTGTAATACAGCCGACTTTGATTGTCTGCTTCAAAGGCTTCTGTGGCGGCATAGGGTACGAGGGCCCTGATTTTGGCGGCTTCATCGTAGCCCTCAACATCCAATTGCTCGCTGATGGTCTTGGCTGAGGCCAGCAAACTTCTGTCGTAGGCGACATCCGAGGCGTTCAAGGCTTCTTCGTACAAACTCCATGCGTTCAAACCCACCAACAAAAGCACAGGCATCAAAATGCCCACCAGCAATTGCTGTCGCATTGAAATTTTGTTGACAGAAAACATGTTCAGTTGGCCGCTTTCAGCAAATAGCCCAAGCCGCGCAAGGTGACCAAACTGATGCCCGTGTCTGCCAACTTTTTACGCAAGCGATAAGCCACCACTTCAATGGCTTCAAATTGCACATCCAACTCATCGGGAAATACAGCGCTGAACAAACGTTCCTTGGCGACCGCCTGGCCTGCATGGGCCATGAGCGCATGCAACATGGCCACTTCTCTAGGGGTCAACTCCATGGCCTGTTGGTGAAAGTAGGCCACCCCGTTCAAAGTATCCAAAGAAATGGCCCCCATCTGAAGGGTGGTTAGCCCACTTCGTCCTGGCACCCCTTCTCGATCTGAAGCCGAGACAGACTGTTGGACACTTTTGGCGCGTCGGTACAGCGCATTCAAGCGCGCTTCCAATTCGTCCAAGTCAAACGGCTTGGCCATGTAATCGTCAGCGCCAGAGTTCAAACCCAATACTCTGTCGCCCACAGTGGCACGCGCTGTGAGCACCAGCACTGGCGTGGTGAATCCCTGTTGGCGAATTTGAGAAACCACAGTCAAGCCATCGCCATCTGGCAAGGTCAAATCCAGCAAGGCCACATCGGGCCGAAGAGATTGCCAAAGGTTCAAGGCTTGGGCTGCTGTGGATGCCGACGTGACCTGCAAACCACGCCGCGACAAACTGCGGACCAGGTTTTCTTGCAAATAAGGGTCGTCTTCGACCAACAGCAAACGCATGTATCAGTACTTTCCCTAGGATTTTGGACAGCCAATTGACAGTTTAAAAGAACATCATTGGTCATCGATTTTGCACTCAAAAGGAGACACCATGCGCCGCGATCAGTTCATCAAATCAGTTTTAGCATTGGCAGCAGGCTCTAGCTTCGCATTGCCTTCAATGGCAGCCGCCAACATCAAAATGATGATTCCCGCCAATCCAGGCGGTGGCTGGGACACCACAGGCCGCGCCTTGGGCAAAGCCTTGCAAGACGCAGGCGTGGCCAGCTCTGTCACTTATGAAAACAAAGGCGGTGCAGCCGGCATCATTGGCTTGGCGCAATACGCCAATGCCACCAAAGGCGATGGCAGCTCCCTCATGGTGATGGGCGCTGTGATGTTGGGCGGCATCATCACAGGCAAGCCGCCTGTTAGCTTGGACAAAGTCACTCCCATTGCCCGTTTGACCAGCGAGTACAACGTGTTTGTGGTGCCCGCCAATTCCCCCCTCAAAACCATGAAAGATGTGGTTGAGCAAATGAAGAAAGACCCAGGCAGCGTCAAGTGGGGCGGCGGTTCACGTGGCTCCACAGAGCACATCGCAGCGGCCATGTTGGCACGCGAAGTGGGCGTGGATGCAGCCAAAATCAACTATGTGCCTTTCCGTGGCGGCGGTGAAGCGGTTGCAGCCATCTTGGGCGGCAATGTCACTGTGGGCGGCAGCGGTTACAGCGAGTTCCAACAGTACATTGAAACTGGCAAGATGCGCGCCATTGCGGTCACATCACCCAAGCGCCTCAAAGGCATCAACATCCCCACCATGATTGAGCAGGGTTACAACATTGACATCGGCAACTGGCGCGGCGTCTATGCACCTGCTGGCCTCACAGCCGCTCAGCGTAAAGATTTAACCGACATGGTTTTGAAAGCCACCAAATCAAAATCTTGGGCTGAATCACTCGAGAAAAACAACTGGACACCCGCATGGATGCCCAACCCCGAGTTTGATGATTTTGTGGACCGTGAATTTGCAAGCTTGCGCGCCACCATGGTCAAGTCAGGCATGATCTAAAACAACATTCGTTGTGACGGGTGACAGTTCAACGAATGAATGTGTCACCTCAATCTGGGTCCCACGGGACCCAGACTTTTTTGAAAGGCCAACAGCCATGTCCGAACAAACTGCTTCTCCAAATTCTTCACAATCCCCTACTCAAATTGGCATTGCACTTTTGGGTTTGGCGCTTTCCTTCCTCATGATGTGGGGTGCTAACGGCATTTCCTCCGAAGCGGGTTACGCAGGTGTGGGCCCCAACTTTTTGCCGTGGGTGGTGGCCATTTTTTTAGCCGCCTGTTCCGCTTGGTTACTGTGGGAAGCACTCACCGGCGGTTATCGCCACATGCCTGAAGCCTCCGGCGCTGAAAGTGCCGATTGGCATGCATTTGCCTGGGTTTCAGCAGGCGTCTTGGCCAACGCAGCTTTGATCAATGTGGCTGGCTTTGTGCTCAGTTGTGCGCTGTGTTTTGTCTTGGCTGTGCGCGGTCTGCGCGTCTCACAAGGCGAGGCAGCCGGCAATCTGTCACAAACCCTCAAAGACTGTGTCTTGGGTTTCCTAATTGCCGCGCCAGTTTTCTGGCTCTTCACTTTGTTTTTGTCCATCAACTTACCCAATTTAACGGGCACGCCTTGGCTCTAAACCCAGAAAGCACATCATGTTAGACACTTGGAATCATTTGCTCTCGGGATTTGCCACAGCGGGTACCCCCATCAACTTAATGTGGGCCTTTGTGGGGTGCGCCTTGGGCACGGCCATTGGCGTCTTGCCAGGCCTTGGCCCAGCGGTGACAGTGGCCATGCTTTTGCCCATCACGGCACAAGTTGAACCCACCGCCTCCATGATTTTCTTCGCCGGAATTTATTACGGCGCCATGTACGGCGGCTCCACCACGTCCATCTTGCTCAACACCCCCGGCGAAACCGGCACCATGGTGACGGCATTGGAAGGTTTCAAAATGGCCAAAAATGGTCGCGCTGGATCGGCCTTGGCCACAGCGGCCATTGGCTCCTTTGTGGCCGGCACATTGGCCACCATTTTGGTCACTTTGTTTGCGCCGGTGGTGGCGGAGTTTGCCGTCAAATTAGGTCCACCCGAATATTTCTGCATGATGTTGTTGGCCTTCATCACCGTCAGTGCTGTGTTGGGACAAAGCACCGTTCGCGGACTTACGGCTTTGTTCATCGGATTGGCCCTGGGCCTCATCGGCATGGACCAAATTTCTGGTCAAGTTCGTTACACAGCTGGCATTCCCGAATTCATGGATGGCATTGAAACCGTGCTGATTGCCGTCGGCTTGTTTGCGGTGTCCGAAGTTTTGTACAACGCCATGTACGAAGGCAAAAGCAGCACCGACATGAACCGACTCACGCGCGCACAAATGACGCCCTCAGAATGGCGCAGATCTTGGCCTGCTTGGTTGCGCGGCACTGCCATTGGCTTTCCTTTTGGCACCATTCCAGCCGGCGGTTCAGAAATTCCAACCTTCTTGAGTTATGCCACTGAAAAGAAGCTGTCTAAACACCAAGAAGAATTTGGCACAACAGGCGCCATTGAAGGTGTGGCCGGCCCCGAGGCTGCCAACAACGCAGCCGTCACAGCCACCTTGGTGCCCCTGCTGACCTTGGGAATCCCAACGTCAGTGACTGCGGCTATTTTGCTATCTGCGTTACAAAACTATGGCATTCAAGCCGGCCCCCAACTGTTCCAAACATCGTCAGGCTTGGTCTGGGCCTTGATTGCGTCCCTCTACATTGGTAACGTGATGCTGTTGGTCTTGAACTTGCCGCTGGTGGGACTCTGGGTCAAACTGTTGAAGATTCCCAAACCGCAGTTGTATGCTGGCATTTTGATCTTTGCTACGGTAGGTGTGTATGGCATGCGTCAAAGCAGTTTTGACCTGTTCATCATGTACGGCTTTGGGCTGTTGGGCACGCTGATGCGCCGCTACGACTTTCCGGTTGCACCGGTCATTGTGGGCATGATTTTGGGCCCCCTGGCCGAAGCTCAAATGCGCAACGCCCTCTCGATTGGTGAGGGACATTGGTCAGTCTTCTGGGACCGTCCAATGTCATTCTCACTGTTGGCTGTTGTGGTGATCTGTTTGGTCTTGCCACCTGCGTGGACAGCCATTCAGAAAAGACGCAACGCGACTTAAGCGATCATGAAGACAGCTGAATCAGCTGCTTCATCAAGGCACTCAGTCGAGTGCCTTTTTTTGTGAGGTCTGTCACGATGCTGAAGTGATTCAAGCCTGCCAAGTCCTCACATACCGGCACAGTTTTAGGACCCCAGGTTTGATGAATCAAACGGTTGTGTCGCAAAAACTCGGCACTCTCGTCACCGCCTGCCACGGTGTACAGCACGCCTTTCTTAGGGCGTGGCCACAGGGCTGGACTGGCCATTTGAGCATGCTGGGCGGTGAGCTTCAAAGAATCTTGCAAAAAGGGGGTTTTGCGAAGTGGCGTCAGGTCGTACAAACCTGAAATAGACAATGCTTTTTGAATCCAATGCTCAGGGATGCTTTTGTCCACCTGCTTCCAATTGCAAGCAAGCAACATGGCCGCCAAATGCCCCCCAGCAGAATGACCTGCCACTACAACGTGATGTGGATTGCCACCGTGTTTGGCAATGTTGTGCCAAGTCCAAGCCAAGGCTTTGACCATTTGTTGCGCGATATCGGGAATGGTGACCGGTGCCTCTGGCGTGCCTGGGCACAGCGCGTAGTTCACCACCACGACACATGCGCCCATGGCGTGCAATGGCGGCGCGACAAACGAGTGATCGGCTTTGTCTAGGCTGCGCCAATAGCCACCGTGAATGAACACCACTACAGGCGCGTTAGCTTGCTTGGCTGGAAAGATGTCGAGCCTTTCATTGGGACCATCGCCATATGCAATGTCCAATGTGCATTGGAGCGAGGCACGCGCATCGTATGAGGTCTGAGCCCAATTCGCGAAGTGTGCAGCATGGTCTGGCACCAGCGCACGGTTGTTGTACATGCTGTCATACCAAGCGGCTGTTGGGGTACTCATGAGATTCCTGGTTTAAATTTTCATTTCCATGCGCACTTGGACATTTTGCCAATTGCGCGTGTTGGTATTGGCTGTCTCAGAGAAGCCACTGCCGATGTAGGTGGTGCCCGTCAAATAATCGCGAGGCGTCAAGTTACTGATCGTGACACGCAGGGCTGTGGCCGGATTGAATTTCCAGAGGCCATACACATCGACCACACGTTTAGAGCCTTGATAAACCCATTGCTCTTGCGTGCGACGGGTGGTGTAGTCAGGGTTGATGTTGATGTTGCCGCCCACGGTCAGAGGGAAGGCTCGAATGCGGTAGTCACCACCCAAATTGGCGGTCATCTTAGGTTGCTGGTCCAAACGGTTGTTGGGTCCTAAAACATCCAACACACGGGAGTTAAAGAAACTCAAATTGCTTCGAATGTCCACAGGGGGCACAGCTGTCCACACTTGATCCAAGCGAAACTTGGCTTCTAACTCAATGCCCTGTGTGATGGCATCTCCCACGTTTTGCGGACTGGACACAAAGCGTCTCTGTCCGGGCGCCCAAACCGTGTCGTAGCGCTCGCTGGTGACATATCGAATCAGGTCGCTGATGTTGCGTCTGAACACGTTGGCACTCAAGACACCACCATCGGCCAAATAGCGCTCGACGGCCACATCAATGCCTGTTGCCAGCTCGGGCTTCAGGCCAGGATTGCCAATGCGGTCTGGTCGTGTGGGGCTGTTGGTCTCGCGAGACAAAGCCGTGCGCGCCACCAAATTGAACAAGGTGGGCGTTTTGTAACTGCGCGTGAGACTCATGCGAACCTGATCGCGACTTTCGGGCACAGGCTTCCAAACTGCATGCAACAAGGGCGTTAGCACGCCACTCTTGTTGCGTTTTTCCCCCTCTTCATTCACACCTTCAGTCAAGATGCTTTCGTAGCGCAGACCTGCATGTGCGCTCCAATTAGGGTTGATTGACCATTCGTCCTGCGTATAGAGGGCCCAGCGCTGGGTGCGTGCGCGCATGTTGCCTGCATCGTCAGCAACTTCAGCCACAGCATCCTCGCTTCGACGCACACCTTCCAATTCAACACCACTCACAAATTGGTGGCCGTTGCTCAAAACTTGCGTCAATTTGCCATTCCAAGACTGCGACAGATCTTTGAAACTTTGCGACTCTTGGAGGGTGTTGAGCAAGCCCGTTGAACCCAATTCAAATTGATTGAATTGAGATTTGAAATGCGACTCACCCAATCCAAATTTGAATTCAAAACGCGTGTCTGCAGAAAAGCGCTGATTCCATTGACCGTTTAAACGGGTCATCACAAATCGGTTGTTGGTGGTGGTGTTGGCACTGTCGAAGGCAACAGCTTGTGCGATGCCACCCATTGATTTGTTTTCTGACAAATCAACATGGCCCCGACTGTTGAACTCCGAATAAACCATGAAAGGCATCAGCACCAGCGTCTTGCCTTGTTCGCCACGCCACATCAAACGCGCATTGGCATTCAGACTTTGTCGTTGTCCTAAGCTTTCTGTATTGCGCTCTCGGTGAGAAGACCATGCAGGCATTCTGCCCAAGGCGTCGACATCGGTGTCAGTCAGGGTGGTGTTCTCTTCGGGACGCCAATTGTTGAGGGCCGATACCGTGAAAGTGCCATTCAGGGCTTCTGATTTGATGTTGTGAACCCAGTTCAAACCTTCAGAGCGATGTCCGTTTTCAAAACCCGCACCCACTTTCAAATCATCCGGATTGGCACGCAACCCTTCGCGCAACACGATGTTGATGGTGCCCGCAATGGCGCGCGCACCTGTTTCGGCAGTTGGTGCACGAAGGATCTCAACTTTTTCAATCATCTCGGGCGTGAGCGAGTCAATTGAAAAGCCGGGCGGAACCCGCTGACCATCCATCAAAATTTGGGTATAGCCACCGCCCAAACCCCGCATGCGAATGGCGCCGCCGCGTCCAGGGGCACCTTGAATGGTGACGCCCGGTAAGCGTTTAAGTACCTCGCCCAAAGTGCCATCGCCTTGCTTGTCGAGCTCCTCGCGCCCAATCACAATCTTGGCCGCAGTCGATTGACGGCGCTCTTCGGTATCGTTGTCGCGGTTGCTTTTGATCTCAACGCGGCCCATGTCTTGGACAGGCGTGTTGGGTGGGGGCGTTTGCTGCGCCCAGCCCCAAGAAGACGTTAAAGAAACGAGGGCCAGGACGGCAGGTTGTTTGAAATTCATCCCCCCATTTTGACAGGGGAATGTAAAGGATTTATTTCGGGAAAACCTCACCCAAGGCTTGTGGGCTGAATTGCGCGACTAGATGACGAGATTACTCGCCAGACTTGAACAAAGCAGCAACTTTGCGCTTGGGTTTGATGTTGGCAGACAAGCCGGGGCGTGCTGCCACTGATTTGGGTGTGGCTTCCCAAGAGGCAGGGCCACTTTGCGCCAAAGCAGGCTCTTGCGCCTCATAGGGCTTTTCAAAGAACGGGTCTCTGGAAACCTGAGCGGGACGGAAGCTGCTACGGCGATCGCCCTCTTCTTCACGACGACGCTCGAACCCGCGTTCTGGGTGGCGCTCATCTCGGCGCTCGCCACGACCTTCGGGTCGGCGCTCATCACGGCGGCCTTCACCGAAGTGGTTGCGAGAACCCTCATTTTCCAAGGGGTAGGTTTCAACTTCCAACTTGTTCTTGATCAGCTTCTCGATGTCGGCCACCAAACGCATGTCGGACGGCGACACCAAGGTGACGGCCAAACCGGATGCACCTGCACGGCCCGTACGGCCAATGCGGTGGACGTAATCTTCTGCATTGAACGGCACATCAAAGTTGAACACAGCGGGCACATCTTTGATGTCCAAACCACGCGCAGCCACATCTGTACAGACCAATAAATCAACTTCGCCTTTTTTGAAAGCCTCGAGGGCTTTCAATCGCTCGTCCTGTGATTTGTCACCGTGCAATGCAGCGGTTTTGAGACCCTCACGTTCGAGTGATCGCGCCAAGCGACCACAACCCAATTTGCTGTTCACAAAAATGAAGGCTTGCTTGATGCCGCGCTGATTCAAAACTGCTTTAACGACACGACGTTTGTCATCGTCTTGGGCTGCGTAAAAACGCTGCTCGACGGTCGATGCTGTTTCGTTGGGACGGGCGACCTCAATGGTGATGGGGTCCTGCAGGTAGCTGCCGGCCAAGCGCTTGATTTCGGGCGAGAACGTGGCCGAGAACAGCAGCGTGGTGCGCTGCTTGGGCAAGAAACTCAAGATGCGTTGCAGGTCTGGCAAGAAGCCGATGTCGAGCATACGGTCGGCTTCATCGAGCACCACATATTCAACTTGATTGAGCACCGCGTTTTTGGCTTCGATGTGATCGAGCAATCGGCCTGGTGTGGCCACCAAAATCTCAACGCCTTTTTTAAGCTCAAGGGTTTGGGGCTTCATGTCCATGCCACCGAACACCACAGCGCTGCGCATCTGTGTGTACTTGGCGTACATCTTGATTTGCTGCGCCACCTGATCGGCCAATTCGCGCGTGGGCAAAAGCACCAAGGCGCGCACAGGATGACGTGCGGGTGAGGTGGATGTGTTTTCGTGCTTGAGCAAACGCTGGAGCAGCGGCAGCGAAAAAGCAGCGGTTTTACCGGTACCTGTTTGCGCAGCGCCCATCACGTCTTTCCCGGTCAAAACCACAGGAATGGCCTGGGCTTGAATGGGGGTCATGGATTCGTAGCCCATTTCGGCTACGGCACGTGCCAGCGGTTCAGCCAGCGATAGATTTGAAAAAGATGCGGTCATTAACCCGCTATTGTCGCACTTTAAGTCTTGGGCAGGGTTACGCCCACTTGACCTTGGTATTTTCCGCCCCGATCTTTGTAGCTGGTCTCGCAAACCTCGTCGCTTTCAAAGAACAAAACCTGGGCACAGCCCTCTCCCGCGTAGATCTTGGCTGGCAGGGGGGTGGTGTTGCTGAATTCAAGGGTCACATAGCCTTCCCACTCGGGCTCAAAAGGGGTGACATTGACGATGATGCCGCAACGCGCATAAGTGCTTTTGCCCAAACAGATGGTCAGCACGTTGCGAGGAATACGAAAGTACTCCATTGTGCGAGCCAAAGCAAAACTGTTGGGCGGAATGACGCAAACATCGGAATGGATGTCGACAAAGCTTTTTTCGTCAAAGTTTTTGGGGTCGACCACCGTGCTGTAGATGTTGGTGAAAACCTTGAACTCGGGCGCGCATCGAATGTCATAGCCATAACTGCTGGTGCCATAGCTCACGATTTTTTCGCCAGCGGCGTTTTTTCTCACTTGGCCCGGCTCGAAAGGCTCGATCATGCCGTGCTCTTCAGCCATGCGGCGAATCCATTTGTCGCTTTTGATGCTCATCGCTCAGTCTTTCCAACAGTCTTTGAATGCAAGTTCGCATTGTAAAGTGCTATGGCCGTGCAGTGTAGACCCGTTGAAACGTGAGCAGATTTCAGACCCTGTGTGCCCTGAAATCGAGAAGGGATACAGGGGGTGGGATAAACTTTGGAGCTCACATTGAGCAATATCTCACCACCGAGAGCACCCCATGAAAAGACGCACCCTCCTCCAAGCCAGTCCATTTTTGCTGGGCTTGCCCGCCGCAAGCGAAGCGCAAACGGCCTACCCCAACAAGCCCATTCGCTACATCGTGCCCGTGGCCGCTGGCGGTGGCTCTGACATGGTGGGACGCGCCCTTTGCGAGCGTTGGGCCAAAGTTTTGGGACAGTCTGTGGTGGTGGACAACATCGGCGGCGGCGGCGGCGTCATTGCCTCGCAAAACACAGCTCGCTCTGCCGCCGACGGCTACACTTTGATGCAAGGCTACGTGGCAACTCATGGCACCTCCCCCGCCACCCGTAAACTGCCCTACGACGCAGAAAAAGATTTCACGCCCATTGGCATGATCGGCTCTACGCCCAATGTCCTGTGTGTCAATACCAATTTGCCACCGCAAAACATCAAGGCTTTTTTAGAATACGTCAAACAAAACCCCGGTCGCCTTTCTTATGGTTCTGCAGGCGCGGGCTCTCTGACGCACTTGACGGCTGAGTTGTTCAAACTGCAAACCAACAGCTTCATGGTGCACATTCCTTATCGCGGCATTGCACCGGCCATCACCGACCTCATTGGTGGTCAAACACAAATGATGTTCCCAGGTTTGGCAGCAGCCTTGCCGCATATTCGCAGTGGCCGCATCCGTGCACTTGCCGTCACAGGCACCAAGCGTCACCCTCAAGTCAAAGACATTCCCACGCTGGAAGAGGCGGGTCTCAAAGGCTTTGATGCCCAGCAATGGTATGGCGTGGTGGGACCTGCCAACATGCCAGCCCCCATTGTTAAAGTACTCAACGATGCCATGTTGAATGTGCTGTCACAACCAGACTTCAAAGAGAAATTAAGTTCAGAGGCCGTTGAATTGATGCCTATGAAGCCGGCTGAGTTTGCGGCTTACATGAAGGCCGACTTGGCCCGTTGGACGCAACTGGCCAAAGCTCGCAACATTCAATTGGACAGTTAAGTGTCCCTTACGGCGTGACCTTGCCCACCACGCCTTCGACCAAATAATTCATGTTCAGAATTTGCACTGGCGTCAAAGCTTGGCCTGCGGCCACCACGGGCTTGCCTTCGTTGTCCTTGATGGGGCCATGGAAAATCTGACGTTTCCCCAGAACAATGTCTTTTTGAATTTGCTGAATTTCATTGCGCACTGAGTTGGACATCTTGGGGCCAAAATCGCCGACGCGAATCATGCCCTCCTTCAAGCCACCACTCGCATTGCCCGTGCGCCATTGCCCACTCTGGACATCTTGCACACGCTGCGTGTAGTAGTTGCCCCACTCATGCATCACAGCCATCAGTTGCGCATCGGGCGCCACTTTGCGCATATCGGAGTGGTAGGCAATCGCCATCTTGCCGCGTTCTTGCGCGGCCACCATCACTGCGTTGGTAGCGGTGTGAAATGTGATCACGTCGACAGACTGATTGAACAAGGTCATGGCCGCATCTCGCTCTTTGGCAGGATCAAACCAGGCATTCAGCCAAACCACTTTGACTTGCGCTTGGGGGTTCACAGAGCGCATGCCCAAAGTGAAGGCATTCAAACCTTGCAGCACTTCAGGAATGGGGAAACCTGCCACATAACCCGCCACATTGGACTTTGTCAGGCGACCGGCCGCCACACCCGCTAGATAACGACCCTCGTAGTAACGAGCGTTGGCCACGGCCACATTCACGTCAGTTTTGTATCCCGTGATTGATTCAAACTTCACATTGGGAAATTCTTTCGACACTTTCAGCGTTGGTTCCATGTAGCCAAAGCTGGTGGTGAAAATGATGTCATGGCCTTGCTGTGCCAAGTCGCGCACCACGCGCTCCGAGTCCGCGCCTTCGGCCACGTTTTCAACCACAGTGGTTTTGACTGAGTTGCCCAATGACTTTTCAACCGCCTTGCGGCCTTCGTCATGTTGGTGAGTCCAACCGGCCTCAAAGACAGGTGTCACGTAAACAAAGGCTGCTTTGACAGGCTTGTTGCCAGACGAGGCTAAGGCCTGTGCAGGCTGTGCCGCAGTGGCAGTTAAAGGAAAAAAGGGAGATAAAAAGCAGGCGGCCGCGATCACGGCAGCGAGGTTTTTGTACATGGTAGTCCTCTACATGGCTTCGGTTGAACAACATCAATGGCCGCCGAAGCGCAGACATTGAAACATCAAAAACACTTGCAAACCCTTGCAAATGCAGGCTGTATTCTAATGCAGGTGTATAAAGTTCAATTTTGTTTTGCAAAGTGTGGGTTCGACATGCATGTTCGTTTGATTCCTAGCGCCCTCCTCGCCGCTTGCCTTGTTTCACCCGCTGCCACATGGGCGCAAACGCCCGCCAGCACCTCTAGCACCGCCGTCACTCCCATCAGCGCACTGAAAGCAACAGCTCAGGTTGAAGGCATTACCGAATACCGACTGCCCAACGGCTTGCGCGTGTTGTTGGCCCCCGATGCTTCCAAGCCCACCACCACAGTCAATGTCACCTACTTGGTGGGCAGCCGTCACGAAAACTATGGCGAGACGGGCATGGCCCATTTGCTTGAACACATGGTGTTCAAAGGCACGCCCAAGTTTGGCAATCTGTTGCAAGAGCTCGCCAAGCGCGGCATGGATTTCAATGGCAGCACTTATTTCGACCGCACCAATTACTACCAAACGTTTTCTGCCAACCCAGACAATTTGAAATGGGCCATCGAAATGGAAGCCGACCGCATGGTCAACTGCTTCATTGCCCGCAAAGACTTGGACTCCGAGTTTTCTGTGGTCCGCAACGAAATGGAAAGCGGCGAGAACAGCCCCTTCATGTCGCTCTGGCGAAGCATGGCGGCCACTGCCTTCGATTGGCACAACTACGGCAAAGCCACCATTGGCGCGCGCTCTGACGTTGAAAACGTCAAGATTGAAAACCTGCAAAACTTTTACCGCAAGTACTACCAGCCCGACAATGCAGTGTTGTTGGTCGCCGGCAAATTTGACCCTGACGCCACCTTGGCACTCATTCAAAAAGAATTCGGCGCCATCCCCAAACCCACGCGCATCTTAGAGCCCACCTACACCCAAGACCCCGTTCAAGATGGCGAGCGCGAAGTCACGGTTCGGCGTACGGGCGACACCCAACTTTCTGCCGTGCTTTATCACACCGCACCCGGAAGTCACATCGATTCAGCGGCGCTCGCGGCACTCTTTGAGGTGCTGGCCGACACGCCCAATGGTCGACTGCACAAATCTCTGGTTGAGAAAAAACTGGCAGTCAGCGTCAACGCCATGAACTTTGATTTGGCTGAACGTGGCTACGTGGTTTTGATGGCAGAGCTCAGCAAAACGCAAAGTTTGAACAATGCCCGAAAAGCATTGCTCAGTGAACTCGAGGGCATTGCCCAAAAGCCGATCACCGAAGCGGAATTGAAACGCGCCAAGGCCAGCCTGCTGAGTGCCATCGACAAAACCATCAATGATCCCCAAATGTTGGCTGTGCAACTCTCCGAGTCCATTGCCAATGGCGATTGGCGCTTGTTCTTTTTGCAACGAGACCGCATAGAAAACTTGACAGTGCCCCAGCTTCAAGCCGCGGCGCTCAATTATTTCAAAGCCAGCAATCGCACCTTAGGCCAATTCATTCCCACCAACACCCCTGATCGCGTCAAAGTTCCCGAGACAGTTGACGTGGCCAAACTGGTCGCTGACTACAAAGGTAAAACAGCCGCCAGCGAAGGTGAAGTGTTTGATGTTGCCCCCGCCAACATTGAAAAACGCACACAGCGCTTGGCACTTGCCAACGGCATGAAACTCATTCTCACACCCAAGAAAACCCGAGGCGAAACAGTCAGCGGCTATTTCACTTTGCGTTTTGGTGACGAGAAGTCTTTGTTCAATCAAGCCACCACCGCCAACCTCACAGCCCACATGCTGATGCGCGGTACGGCACAACTGCAACGCGCAGAGATTGCAGCCAAATTGGATGAACTCAAAACACAATTGGAAGTGACGGGTGGCGGTCAAACAGTCAGCGTTCGGTTCGACACCCTTCGCAAGAACTTGCCGGCCGTTTTGAGTTTGGTCAAAGACATCCTTCGTGCACCCAGCTTTCCCGCCAAAGAGTTTGAATTGTTGGTGGACGAAAGCACGGCCAGCTTAGAAAGCCAACGCAGTCAACCCAATGCCAAAGGTTCACTGGCCATGGCATTGGCCTTGGAGGTCTATCCTCAAGGCGACATTCGTGCGACACGCAGTTTGGACGAATCCATTGCCGCTCTCAAAGCCGCAAAGCTAGCGCAAGTGAAGCAATTTCACAGTCAGTTTTACGGCGCTAACAACAGCGAATTTGCGCTGGTAGGCGACTTTGACAGCGAAGCCGTCAAAGCCCAACTCCAGCAATACTTTGGCAATTGGAAAAGCGCCAAAAGCTACACCCGCTTAAAAGCAGAACCTAAGCCCGTCAAAGCGCAAACCATCCAACTTGAAGCACCCGATAAAGCCAATGCTTTTTTCATTGCAGGCCTGCCCTTGTTGTTGCAAGACACCGACCCCGACTTTATCCCCCTGCAATTAGCAAATCGAATTTTGGGCGGTGGCACCAAGTCTCGGCTCATGGACCGTCTGCGACAAAAAGACGGTATCAGCTACGGCGCCGCCAGCCAACTCAGTGTCAGCGCGTTTGAACGCTCTGCGATGTGGGTGCTTTACGCCATCTATGCCCCCCAAAACTTGGGCAAACTTAAAAGCAGTGTTCAAGAAGAATTGGCAAAATTTGCCAAAGACGGCGTCACTGCAGAAGAACTGGCCGATGCCAAAAAAGCTTGGCTAGAGGAACGCAAAATTGGCCGCGCACAAGACGCTTCATTGGCTGCAGGTCATGTGGCGCAAACTGCCGCCAACCGCACCATGGCCTTTGTTGAAAAGAACGATGCGCGCATCGAATCAAGCACCCTGGACGAGGTCAACGCGGCCATTCGCAAACACCTTGAGCCCAACAAGTTCTTGAATGTTTATGCGGGTGATTTTGTCAAGCAAGGCGACAAATAAATCAGTTTTTAAATAAAAAAACCGCTGCAACAGCAGCGGTTTTGGCAATGCCAGGCTTCATTACAAAACCAAATCCGTCAAACTGAGTTGGGTCACTCCGACCAACTCAATTTGAAATTCAGCAGCCATTTTCAAGTCATGGTCCATACCGTCTTTGACTTGATCTTTTTCACTTAGGCCATTCCATTGATCATCGCAGGTGTTGCCACGCCACAGATCATCATTGTCGGAACCTGAAGTCGAATGAGCGTATGAGTTGACTGTTGTACTAGAAGTGACAGCGGCAGCGCTATAAGTCTTGGTCATTTTGGCAAAAATACCATCACCATCGATGTCGCTGAAAATAGTAGTTTCAATACGGCCATGTTCTGTTTCAGTTTTAACGATGTTGTTGCCATCGACTGACCAGCTTTCATCGCGGTCTATTTTTTCAAATTTAGCGCGGCCGTTTTTAATTTCGTAAACGGCTGTCACTGCGCCGTTGACAACTGTAAATTGATAACCCTTGTTTGCGTCGTTGCTCATATTGTTCCCTTTGATTGCAATGAAATTGCTTTGCTGAGAACTGAAATTTAACGAGGCCAGATGAAGCCAAGCTTAAGAGACAACTTTGCGGTCTTTGGGCCAAACCATGACCACTTGCAATCCGCCAAAATTGGGACTGGTACCCAATTGAACTTTGATTCGGTTCAATTGTGCAATTCTGCGAACAATCGACCAGCCTAGGCCACTGCCTGTGGCCTCGGTGCCAAGCACTCTGAAAAACCGATCACCCAAACGCACGCGATCGGACGCCGACATGCCAGGGCCACTGTCTTCCACCGTCAGCATGGGTTCGGGGCCGTCCTGCCAAGTGACTTGCAATTGGGCACCCTCGGGGCTGTAACGGCTTGCGTTGTCAACCAAGTTGCGAACCACGATCGACAACCATTCGGGTTTGACATTCAGCAACAATTTATCTGGCGCTTCAAAATTCAAGCTTTGGTGCTTGGCAATCCACGCGTGTCCAGACTCGGCCAATTGTTGTCGGGTTAGTGCAATCACATCGACAGCCTGCTGGCTGAGCGTGTCTTCATAACGCTCGGCAGCATCTAAGCGTGAAAGTTCTAACAGTTGTGAAATGAGCCGAGTTGCACGGTCACAGCCATCCATAAGGGCTTGCAATGCTTGCTTTTGCGCCCCTGCCTCTGTGGCGCCCATGGCCACTTGCGCTTGCATGCGAATGGCAGCCACAGGCGTTCTCAATTCATGGGCTGCATCTGAGGTGAATTGACGTTCGTTGGCCATTTGAACTTCAACCCGTTTGAACAATTGGTTCAAAGCTTGCACCAAGGGTTGGACTTCTTTGACGGCCTTGGCTTCTTCAAGTGCTTGCAAGGATGCAGCTTTGCGCAAGCCAATTTCTTGACTCAAATGCCGCAGAGGTCCTAGGGATACGCGAATAGACCACCATATGAACAAAGCCATTAGCGGAAAGACCAAAAGTAATGGCACGATGGCACTTTCTAGGCCCGCATACAAAATATCTTGACGGTATTTACCAAGCTCGGCAACATGGATCCACACGTCTTTTTCTTGCCCCTGCGTACTGAAAATTCGCCAGACGTCCCCATCGACCTTGCGATCAATGAGACCACTCTCGCCAGGTTGCCTAAAAGGTGTTGTGGGCGCTTTTTCTGAACGCGCAACAAGCTGACCTTCATGCCAAACTTGATAGGCTACACGAGGCTGGTATTTGTGCAGGGTGGGACTGGTGGTGAAGTCCCTGTCGTTTTCGTGGCCATCACCCGACTGAACAACGAGGAAAGAAGCTGTTTGAGCCAGATGGGCATCGAGCAATTCATTGAGTTCGTGATCGGTTTCATACCAAGTCAGGCCCAACACCAACAACCATGCTGCAGCCGTGACCAACAACAAAGATGCAAGGAGACGAGATTGCAGCGAAGGACGCTTGTCAGTTGAGTGCATGGCCTATTTTGGCATGACGTAACCCACGCCACGAATGGTTTGAATGAGGTCATTGCCCAACTTGCGCCGCAAATGATAGATGTGCACCTCAACCGTATTGCTGCTAACTTCGGTGCCCCAACTGTAGAGGTGTTTTTCCAATTGCTCACGGGTTAAGACATGACCCGCATGCATCATGAAGGTGAACAACAGGTCAAACTCTCGAGCAGACACATCAACTGGCTGGCCCTTTAGACTGACCACCCGCGCTGTCGAATTGAGTTGGACATCCTTGACACTGATGGTGCTTTGAATTTCACCATGGGAACGTCTGACCAATGCACGCAATCTTGCAGCCAACTCTAACAAGTCGACAGGCTTGATCAAATAATCGTCAGCGCCAGCGTCCAGCGCTTCAATGCGATAAGACACCGCATCTTGCGCCGTCAAGATCAGGACGGGTGTTTTGATTTTCTTTTGACGAACTTTTTGGAGGCACATCAAGCCATCTTGGCGCGGCATACCCATGTCCAAAATAACCGCCTCGTGCACCTGTGTCATCATTTCTCGCTCGGCAGCCACACCATCTCGCACCCAGTCCACCTGAAAGCCGTGCTGCCCCAGGCCCGTTTTGAGGCCTGAACCCAATGTTTCATCGTCTTCTGCCAACAATACACGCATGGTGTGGATTTGCCTCAGGTCAATTGAAAAAACAAGAACGACACGACTGCCATGCCAAGCAAGACGGCCACCCACACATGATTGCTTTGAGCCACATCGGGACCCGCGCCATCGCGGCGGCCCGTCCACATGGGGCGCAAACCTTGTGATTTTTTGCTGAGTACCATTAGCATGACCAAAGCGATGTGCAAAAGTACAGCCATTAATAAAAAATTGCCAAAAAACTCGTGGATTTCAGACATCCAATCGCCACTGATTTCATTGTAGATCGCATAACCCGAAAGCGTGATGAAAATAGAAATCAGGAATGTACTGAAAGCGGCAAGCGTTAAAACAATGGAAGACCACTTGCGAAAAGTTTGGGCGTTCCACTTCAACACGGCCTCTGGAAAATTCTGAAAGTCATTTATAAGTTCCTTCAGGGCTTCCAGCTTTCGCCAAGCAACACTGAGCCTAGATTGACGGGGACCGAACATTCCCCAAAGCAAACGAAACACAACCAAGCCAAACAAGGTATAGCCCAAGCTCACGTGCAGCAGCCTGAATCGCTCGCTTTCAGCCGTCATGTAAGCCCCTACAAAAGAGAGCGCCATGAAGGTGTGAAACATACGCATGGGCATTTCAACAATGCGCCTGCTGGGTGTGCAGGTCTTGGCGGATGGTGCCAATGTATTCAAGGTGTGATGAGTCATGGTGATTACTTTTTCCGAGTACTTGGGAGGTCCATCAAAGCGGAATGCGGACACGGTCGTCTTCAAAGTCGCCCATGTCTGCGCCTTGGTGGCATGCTTGACATTGCGCTTTGCCATTGATTGACTTGCGCGTCCAAACGGCTTTGTCGATCTTGCGGTGCTTCTTTTCAAACCATGTGGTGGTGGTCAACCTGTCGCCGGGTGATGAAGCCTCAACTCGCTTGTAGGTACCGCCTTGCGCTTGCAGCCAAGCGCCAATTTGACGTTCTGTTGCTTTGTCTAAGGATGCATCTGTGCCGAAATGTTTGTCTAAACCGCCCATGATGCGTTGCCATGACGGTTTAGACAGCATTGCTGGGGGATAAGCCATGTGACAAGATGCGCATTCAGTTTTATAGGCTGGCAACACGGTGGTGGACATGAGGGGTTTGTCAGCCATGGCCAGAGGCAACGTGCCAAACACCAAGGCGGCACAGAGGCAGACTCGCTGGGTCCAATTGTGAAAAGTCATTTCAAGTCCTTCAGGTAAGCCACAACATCTGCCTTTTCCAACGGCGTGCATTCTCGGTTCAGAACGTCTTTGCAGTTTCTGCGGAACCACTTTTCAACTTTGGCCAAATCAGAAAATCGCTCGGCGTTGACCATGGGCGCCAATGGCAAAATGGGTTTGCCCGTGCTGGCATGTCGACCAGGCAACAAGGGCGACGCGCCGTGGCAAGAAGCACAGCTCAATTCATTGACCGACTTGGCATTGAAAAAATGTTGCCCACGCAGGCGGTCGGCCTTTTGTCCAGCCGCTTGCTGATACTGCGTTAAGAGCGCATCAGGATTGGTATCGCCTGCAATTGCTGAACCGATCCAGAACACAGCAACGACAACAGCCCATAAGCTGCGACGTAAATACAAGGTAGGTGATGAAGTCATGACGTGATGTTGACCAGGTCATCTGAAGCCATTCTTAAGAGCTCATCAGAATTGAAAGCTGCAGGCCATGAAAAAAGCCGCGCTTCTTGCGAAACGCGGCTTTTTTGTTGAGGACTGAGTGGATCAGTTTGGCACTTTGCCTTCCACGCCTTTGACGTAGAACTTGATACCGCCCAAGAACTTGTCGTCAGCCACTGCGTCTTTGGCCAACACTTCTTTGCCGTCCTGGCCCACGATAGGACCCTTCCAGATGGCGAAGCTGCCATCTTTCAGACCGGCTTTGATTTCTTCCACTTTCTTCTTGGCATCTTCAGGCACGTCGGCTGCAACAGACACCATGTCGATGGCGCCTTCTTTCACGCCCCACCAGCTTTGGCCAGTCGACCATTTGCCTTCGAGAGCTTCACCCACGGCCTTGATGTAGTAAGGTGCCCAGTTGATGACCGCAGAACCCAAGTGAGCCTTAGGACCGTAGGCTGTCATGTCGGAATCCCAACCGAAAGCACGCTTGCCCATTTTTTCGGCAGTTTGCAACACAGCAGGTGAATCGGTGTTTTGCATCAACACGTCAGCGCCGCCGTTGATCAAAGCGGTTGCAGCTTCTGTTTCTTTGGGTGGATTGAACCAGTCGTTCACCCACACCACTTTGGTCTTCACTTTGGGATTGACTGACTGTGCACCCATTGTGAAGGAGTTGATGTTGCGAATCACTTCAGGAATTGGGATAGAGGCCACAACGCCCAAGGTGTTGGTCTTGGTCATCTTGCCTGCAATCACGCCAGCCATGTAAGCACCTTCGTAGGTGCGGCTGTCGTAGGTGCGCATGTTGTCGGCAGTTTTGTAGCCGGTGGCATGCTCAAACTTGATTTCTTTGTTGTCGGCGGCGACTTTCAACATGGGTTCCATGTAACCGAAAGTGGTACCGAAAATGAGTTTGTTGCCTTGACCGGCCAAGTCACGGAAGACGCGCTCTGCGTCAGCGCTTTCTGGCACTTTTTCAACAAAGCTGGTGACGATTTTGTCGCCGAATTGTTTTTCAACGGCCTTGCGCGCGTTGTCGTGTGCAAATGTCCAACCACCGTCGCCCACAGGGCCAACGTAGGCAAACGCCACTTTCAGGGGTTCAGCCTTGGCTGCAGCGGCAGGCTTGGCCTCTTCTTTTTTGCCGCAAGCTACCAAAGCAGCTGCTGCAACGAGGGAGATCGCGGCGATTTTAAGAACCGACCGCTTGTTCAGTACTGTCATGAAATTTCCTTTATGGATGAACAGGGTTGCACGAGAAAAAACATTATGAACCGGGATGGAAGGGTTTGCCTAGTGAAGCTGGCATGTTGATGCGAATCCAAGCCGGATTTCGTGAGATCAGCGCCAGCACCACAATGGTGGCAATGTACGGCAAAGCCGTCAGCCACTGGCTGGGCACTTGCACGCCCAAACCTTGCAAGTGGAATTGAAGCATGGTGACCCCACCAAACAAATAAGCACCAAGCAAAATCCGAGCCGGTCGCCAGGTTGCAAAGGTGGTCAGGGCCAAAGCAATCCAGCCCTTGCCAGCCACCATGCCCTCAACCCAAAGCGGCGTATAGGCAATCGAAATGTAGGCACCTGACAAACCGCACAAAGCGCCACCAGCCACCACCGCATAAAAACGAATGCGACGCACCGAATAGCCCAGTGCATGCGCCGATTCGGGGGATTCGCCCACCGATCTGAGCACCAAACCTGTGCGAGTTTTGTAGAAGAACCACATCAACCCAAAGACAAAAGCAATCACGCCATAGACCAGGGGGTGCTGCTTGAAGAAGGCAGAACCCACGAGAGGAATGTCCGCCAAAAATGGGATTTCAAAGCTGGGGCGCTGAGGTAACTTTTCTTGGACATAGCCAATGCCCACAAACGCAGAAAAGCCCACACCAAACAAACTGAGCGCCAAGCCTGTGGCGTATTGGTTGGTGCTAAGGTAAATCACCAAGACACCAAAGACAGCGGCCAACACAGCCCCCGCACCCATGCCCGCCAAAAAACCTAGCCAATCACTGCCGGTGTGCACCACGGTTGCAAAGCCTGCAATGGCCGCACACAACATCATGCCTTCGGCGCCCAGGTTGACCACCCCCGCTCTTTCGTTGATCAGCAAACCCAGGGCAGCAATGGCCAAGACCGTGCCTGCATTCAATGTGGCCGCAACCAACAATGCGTACGATTCCATCACACCCTCCTGCTCTGCCAACGCAGGCGATAGGCCACCAGCGTGTCACACGCCAACAGACTGAACAACAACAAGCCTTGGAACACGCCTGTGATGGACTTGGGCAATCCCATGCGCGACTGCGCCAGTTCACCGCCAATGTAGAACATGCTCATGAGCACTGCCGAAAACACCATGCCCACAGGATGCAAGCGCCCCACATAGGCCACGATGATGGCGGCAAAGCCATAGCCAGCTGGCACATAAGGTGTTAATTGGCCTAAAGGGCCCGCTACTTCAAGGGCACCGGCCAAACCGGCGGCACCGCCCGATACCAACAAGGCGGTCCACAACGCCCTGCGAGAAGAAAAGCCAGCATAGCGTGCAGCGGCTGGCGCCAACCCGCCCACTTGCTGCGCAAAGCCTGCACGCGTTCTGAACAAAAAGATCCAGACAGCCGCCACACCGATCAGCGCCAAAATGAGGCCCACACTGACGCGAGAGCCCGACATGAGGCGAGGAATTTGGGTGACCGCTTCAAAGGTTTTGGTTTGCGGAAAGTTGTACCCCGCGGGGTCTTTCCAAGGACCATAGACCAAGTAGCCCAGCACCATGTCAGCCACATACACCAGCATCAAGCTGACCAAAATTTCGTTGGCGTGAAACTTGTCCCTGAGCCAAGCGGTGATCGAGGCCCAAAACATGCCGCCCGCAACACCCGCCAAAACAACGGCCACCACAATCCAACGGCCTGTTTCTTTGTCGGCCAGCATGGCCACACCACCAGCGGCCACAGCACCCATAACAAACTGGCCTTCAGCGCCAATGTTCCAAACATTGGAGCGATAACAAACTGCCAAGCCCAAAGCAATGACCAACAAGGGCGTGGCTTTGACCATCAATTCGCCCAAAGCATAGGCCGACTTAAGGGGCTCCCAAAAAAACATTTGCAGGCCACGCACGGGATCTTTGCCCAGCAGCACAAACAAACCAATGCCCAAGGCCACCGTGATGACCAAGGCCAACAAAGGTGAGGCATAACGCCACACCTTGGAGTCCTGAGGACGCAACTCAAGCTTGAGCATGGGCCTCCCACAAACCACTCATCCACTCACCAATTTGCGCAACGGTGGCCTCTTTTCGGTCAATCGAGGGAGACAACTTGCCATTGGCCATGACATACAAGCGGTCAGAAATCTCAAACAGCTCGTCCAACTCTTCACTGACCACCAACACCGCACAACTGGCATCGCGAAGCGCCAGCAACTCGCCGCGAATTTGCGCAGCTGCGCCAACGTCCACACCCCAAGTGGGTTGGGACACCAACAGCACTTTGGGGTTGGCATCGATCTCTCGGCCCACAATGAATTTTTGCAAATTACCGCCCGACAAAGACTGAGCGGCAGCTTGTGTGCCATTGGCTTTGACGTTGAAGCGGTCGATGATATTTTGGGCTTGTGTTTGCAGCACTTGCGTGTGAATCCAGCCACTCTGAGCAATGGCCTCACCGCGTGTGAGCAGCATGTTTTGCGCCAAACTTAGCGAGGGCACAGCACCGCGGCCAAGGCGCTCTTCTGGCACAAAATGCAAACCCGCTTGGCGGCGCTCGTCTGGCCCTGAATGGCCAACTGCTTGCCCTTGCAATTGAATCTTTTGGGCTTGTGCACGCGTATCCTCACCCGACAAGGCATACAACAATTCACGTTGACCATTGCCAGAGACGCCGGCAATGCCCACCACCTCACCGGCACGAACCTGCAAACTGACTTGCGACAAATCGACGCCGAATTGGTCTTCTTTGGGCAAAGACAAATTCTTCACTTCAAACAACACAGCGCCTGGCTGGCGGTCTTGGTAAGTTAGGGCTGGCGGCTCTGCGCCAATCATCAAGCGACTGAGCGACGCATTGGATTCTTCACGGGGATCGCAGACACCCGTCACTTGGCCGGCTCGAAGCACCGTACAGGCCGTGCACAGTTCGCGGATTTCATGCAATTTGTGGCTGATGTAGAGCAAGCTACAGCCTTGGCTGACCAATTTCTTAAGCACCACAAACAGCTTGTCCACCGCTTGGGGCGTGAGTACCGAGGTGGGCTCATCCAAGATCAGCAATTGAGGCTCGGTAAGCAAGGCCCGAATGATTTCAACCCGCTGCATTTCGCCCACGCTTAAGGTGTGGACTGGACGGGAAGGATCAATGTCCAAGCCGTATTCGGCCGCTTTCAAACTGATGCGGGCCGTGACTTCTGAAAGTTTGAGCGACTTGTCCAAACCCAGCCAGACATTTTCAGCCACGCTGAGGGTGTCAAACAAACTGAAATGTTGAAACACCATGCTGATGCCCAAAGCACGGGCTTGCTGGGGATTGCGAATGTGAACGGGCTGGCCGTTGTATTGAATTTCACCCTCATCCGGCTTGACAGAGCCGTAGATGATCTTCATGAGGGTGGATTTGCCAGCGCCGTTCTCGCCTAAGACGGCATGTGCTTCACCCGGTCTCACCGACAAGGACACCGAGCGATTGGCGACCACGCCGGGGTA
The DNA here is from genome assembly GCF_003063605.1 of Limnohabitans sp. Hippo4. Lineage (NCBI taxonomy): Bacteria > Pseudomonadati > Pseudomonadota > Betaproteobacteria > Burkholderiales > Comamonadaceae > Limnohabitans > Limnohabitans sp. Hippo4. The sequence goes on from NZ_NESE01000001.1 coordinate 782,190, forward strand.
CCGCTTGGTGATGTTGGACAGTGACAATCGCGCTGGCTCAGGGGAATGCATGGAATTCTCAAAGTTCGATAAATTCTATCGATCTTTGAGACCCCAAGCCTCCCAAGCGGGGTGAATCTTTTTAAATACCTGCCAAGGACTGCAAACCCGTGGGATCGAGCAGGTTCAGCACCCTGCCGCCGCCACTGATGAGCTTGCGCTCCCTCAAATGCTTGAGCAGCCGTGAGAAAGTTTCAGGGGCAATGCCCAGTTGTGCGGCAATGAGTCGTTTGCGGTCTCGCAAGATGACCGCCATGCTGCCCTGTGCATCGGTAGGTTCGGCGTGCCGCAGCAGCCATTCGGCAAAACGGGCATCGGCATCCTTGGCTAAACGGCTCACAGCCACCTCGATCTGCTGCCTTTGGGCTTTGGCCAAATCCAGCATGAGGGTGTGCACCGGTTCGGGCAAGTTCTTCAAATGACTTTTGAATTGCCCCAAAGGCATGGCCTGGAGCGTCACAGGACTTTCGGCTAGCGCATCGACAGCGTGCGGCAGTCCCAACATAGTAGCCGCAGCCTCCAGCCAAAAGGGACCTTCCACCACGCCCAGTTGATGCACCATTTCACCGTTCTCAATCACCCCGAAGGCAACACGGCCACTGAGCAAATGCAAAGCCTTGCTGGCCGCTTGACCCCGTCGCAACAAGACCGTGCCAACTGGCAGGTCTTCAGCCGGAGTGGGGATGATGGTGAGAACGCGATTCAACATGCGCCGAATTTGCCAGAGCCTTGGCTCGGGCGTGTTGACGCACATCAATCATTTGTCACAACACCAAAATGGCGCGGAAGTCGTTCACATTGGTGTGCGTGGGCCCCGAAAACACCAAATCGTTGAGTGCCTGGAAATAACCGTAGGCGTCGTTGCAGCCCAAATGCTCATCCAAATTGACGCCCGCCTGCTGCGCCCTAAGCAAGGTGTCTGGGGTCACCATGGCGCCAGCGTTGTCTTCAACCCCGTCAATGCCGTCGGTGTCTGCAGCCAAAGCCCACACACCAGCTTGCGCTTGCAGTCCCTGTGCCAAACCCATGCAAAACTCGCCAGCGCGTCCGCCGCGCCCTTCTCGTGGCTTGGCCCCGCCTTTGCTGGCGTTGTTGCGAACTGTGACAGTGGTTTCGCCACCGCTCAAAATGACACAGGGCTTGACGAAGGGACTTTTGCCATGTGCACTGGCGCGCGCCAAGGCTGCATGAACTTTGCCCACTTCGCGCGATTCACCTTCAATTTCATCGCTCAACACATAGGCCCGCAAACCTTTGGACTCTGCCAAGGCAGCGGCGGCCATCAAAGATTGTTGAGGCGTTGCAATGAGGTGAACCGAGGTGTTGGCAAACATGGCATCACCTGGCTTGGGAGATTCCCAGGCACCACTTTCCAAAGCCTGTTTCACCGCAACTGAAATCTCGATGTTGTAGCGCTGCAAAATGTCGAGGGCGTCTTGGCACGTGGTGACGTCGGGCACCGTGGGGCCACTGGCAATCACGGAAGGGTCGTCGCCTGGCACATCACTGATGGCCAAGGTCACCACCTTCGCAGGTGCGCAGGCTGCAGCCAAACGCCCCCCTTTGATGCGAGACAAGTGTTTGCGGACACAGTTCATTTCGCCAATGTTGGCACCGCTTTTCAACAGCCCCTGATTGATGCTTTGTTTTTCAGCCAGGCTTAAGCCTTCGGCCGGCAAAGTGAGCAAAGCAGAGCCCCCGCCAGAGATCAAAAACAAGACCAAGTCATCCTTCGTCAAACCTTTTGTCAGCGCCAAAATTTCTTCGGCTGCAGCCAGTCCTGCGGCATCGGGCACGGGGTGTGAGGCTTCGACCACTTTCAAGCGGGGCGCCACGCCTTCAGGGCGTTGGGGGGTATGACCGTAACGGGTGACCACCATGCCCGACAAAGGCGCATCTTGGGGCCACAAGGCTTCGACGGCATGGGCCATGGCACCGGCCGCTTTGCCTGCGCCCAAAACCAGGGTACGACCTTTGGGTGCAGCAGGCAAGAACGCAGGCGTGTTTTCCAAAGGCAGCGCCCTGGTCACGGCGGCATCAAACAATTGGCGCAAAAAAGTGCGGGGGCTTGACGCAATGTCGGGGTGAATTGAAATGGGATCACGCATGCAGCAGAGTGTAGTGTCTGACTTGAGTCCGATCAATTTCTTCGTGCAAAATCATTGCCATGACCACCTTGCTCATTCACAACGCTCACACCATTGCCACGCTCAACGACGCGGGCGATGAACTTCGCAACGCCTCCATCTTTGTCAGAGACAACTGCATCGAAGCCATTGGCCCTGCCGACAGCTTGCCCAAAACAGCAGACAAAGTGATCGACGCCCAACACCATGTAGTGATTCCAGGCATGGTGAACACACACCATCACATGTGCCAAAGTTTGACGCGCGCCATTCCAGCCGTCCAAAACGCCGAGTTGTTCAGCTGGCTCACAGGCTTGTATCCCATTTGGGCAGGTCTTCAGCCCGAGATGATTTACGCCAGCACGCAAACCGCCATGGCCGAATTGCTGCTGTCGGGCTGCACCACCAGCAGTGATCATTTGTACATCTACCCCAATGGCGTGAAGTTGGACGATTGCATTGCCGCTGCCCAAGAAATTGGCATGCGTTTTGTCGCCACCCGCGGCAGCATGAGTGTGGGCCAATCCAAAGGCGGCCTGCCACCCGACCGTGTGGTGGAACAAGAAGATGCCATCTTGAAAGACACACAACGCCTCATTGAAACTTATCACGATGCCTCACATGGCGCCATGACACAAGTCGCTGTGGCACCCTGCTCGCCTTTCAGCGTCAGCCAAGACCTCATGCGATTGTCGGCAGAGATGGCACGCCACTATGGCGTTCGCCTGCACACGCACTTGGCCGAAAACGACCATGACATTGCCTACAGCCTCGAGAAGTTCAATCGCACACCCACGCAATATGCCGAAGACCTCGGTTGGTTGGGCGACGATGTGTGGCATGCCCACTGCGTCAAACTCGACGACGAAGGCATCTCACTCTTTGCCGCTACGCGCACCGGTATTGCACACTGCCCATGCAGCAACATGCGCTTGGCCAGCGGCATTGCCCCTATTCGCAAAATGATCGAAGCCGGCGTACCCGTGGGCTTAGGCGTTGACGGTAGCGCCAGCAACGATGCGGCGCACATGGTGAATGAAGCACGACAAGCCATGTTGTTGGCCAGACTGCGCAAGTCGCTTGAAGCCCCGCAAGTCAATGCCGAAGGCAAAACCATTTTTGGCTGCGACACCGCCCCCATGGAAATGACGGCGCGCGACGCACTGCGCTTGGCCACGCGCGGTGGCGCCGAGGTCTTAGGCCGCAAGGACATTGGGCAGTTGACGGTGGGTTACTGTGCCGACATGGCCTTGTTTGATTTGCGCAGCCTCAGTTTTGCTGGAGGCGCCGTCCATGATGCCATTGGCAGTTTGATGTTGTGTGCCAGTGCGCCTGCCGCCTACACGGTGGTCAATGGCCAAGTGGTGGTGAGCGAGGGTCAACTCACGCGCGTTGAATTAGGTCGGGTGATTGAGCGACACAACCAATTTGCCATGCAATTGGCGGCAGGTCACTGACCTGCAACTGCCAGGCTTTCTCCAACAAGCTTTGGCTTCAGTCCAGTTTGGCGCCAGCCAAGTACCAGGACGCGATGGTGTCTCGTTCTTCTTGCGTGATGCCTGTTGCATTGTTCATTGGCATTTGCTTGGTCACGCTCACCTGTTGGTAAACGTTTTGCGCGTTCAACTGAATGCCTTCAAGCGAATCTAAGCGCACATTTTTCATTTGCACTTGGGCGCCGTGGCAGCTGAGACATCGCTGATCGATGACGGATTTGACTTGGGCAAATGTGGCGGGCTTGGCTTGCGCATTCGAAGGCGCGCTGGCTGGTGAGCCCCAGGGTGCCATGGCCAAGATCACAGCCACAATCAAAGCCACACCCACTGCCGCAAAGGGCCATGGATTTTTGGCACGGCCCAAATGGTAGCCGTGACGCTGAACGAAGAACTGACGAATTAAAGCGCCTGCAAACATCAGCACAAACAAAATCAACCAACGCTGGGGGTGCGTGTACAAAAAGCTGTAGTGATTGCTCAACATGGCAAAGATCACGGGCAGCGTGAAATAGGTGTTGTGCACACTGCGCTGCTTGCCGCGTTTGCCGTGAATGGCCAAGGCCATGGCGTCGTATTTTTCGCCGGAGGTCATGGCGGCCACCACTTTGCGCTGACCTGGAATGATCCAAACAAACACATTGGCACTCATGGCCGTGGCAATCATGGCGCCCACCAACAAGAAGGCGGCACGTCCCGCAAACAATTGACAGGCCAACCACGATGCAAAGGCCACCACGCAAAGCATCAAGCCGGCAACGATCAGTTCACCATTCTTTTTAAAACCGAACAGGCGGCAGACCGTGTCGTAAACAAACCAAAACGCCACCAAGAAACCCAGCGCGGCTGAAATGGCCATGGCGGGCGACCAGTCCATCAGGGACTTGTCGATCAAATAAGTGCTGGCGTTCCACAAATACAGAACCGTGAAAAGCGCAAAACCAGACAACCAAGACGAATAGCTTTCCCAATAAAACCAATGCAGTTTGGTGTGAATTTTCTTGGGCGCCACCATGTACTTCTGCGGGTTGTAAAAGCCGCCACCATGCACGGCCCACATGGCACCGTCCACGCCCTTTTCAAGCAAGTCGGGCGAGTTGGGTTTCAGCAGATTGTTGTCGAGAAAGACGAAGTAAAACGACGACCCAATCCATGCGATCACGGTGATCACATGCACCCATCGCAACAGCAAATTAAGCCAGTCCAGTAAATAGGCGTCCATGTTCAATTTCCAAATTGTTTACCGAAGTGTATACAATTTTTCAAGCTTGCAACAGCTGTGCCGCCACTGCCACTGCAATCACTTCAGGTTCTTTGCCTGTGATACCGGGTACACCGATGGGGCAAGTGACCTGTTGGCACTCTTCTTCTGTAAAGCCTCGCTCGACCAAGCGGCGCTTGAAGGTTGCCCATTTGGTGGCACTGCCAATGAGGCCAATGAAGGCCAAGTCCTTGTGCTGACGCTGCCGCTGTAAACAGGCGGCCACCACATCCAAGTCTTCAGCGTGGCTGAAACTCATGATCAAGACACGGCTTTGAGGTGCCAATTCAGGCACGGCAGCCTGCACCGGATTGGAGTGCTCACAGACCACCTGGCCTGGCACATCCGCAGGAAAAATTTCATCGCGGCTGTCGATCCACCGAACATGAAATGGCAATGGCGCCAGCACCTGAACCAGTGCTTTGCCAACGTGCCCGCCACCAAACAAGGCCAGTGGCCGAAATCGTTCAGCAGCTTGCGCTTGCATGAGTGCTTGCAAACGCGGAGCGTCCTGGATTGTCACCCCTTCAAACTTCAAGACCAAAGCACCGCCGCAGCATTGTCCCAAACTGGGGCCTAAAGCAAAGCGTTTTTCAAAGGGCAAAGGAGCATGAGCATCGGACGCTTGCAGGCATCGACGGGCTTCTGCAATGGCCTCAAACTCCAAATGACCACCGCCAATGGTGCCTAAAAAATCATCTGCAAAAATGGCCATGACAGTGCCTGCACCGCGTGGCACAGAGCCTTGCGCTTGCAAGACCGTGATCCACACGGCAGGGGCATGTGCCAATTTCTCAAGAAGCGCGGGAATCCAATGCACGGAAGACGACTTTCAATTTGGGACTGTTCAAACCACACTGTACAGTGACAGAATGGGCCATTGCGAAAGAGGGGACAAATTTCAAATGACATTCACCGATGCGGCACGCCATTCTCTTCTGTACCGCGGCCTAGGCTGCGCTTTCATTGCAGCTTGGTTGGTGGGTTGCAGCACCCCACCACCGCCGCCTCAAGCTGCTGTAACGCCACCTGCCCCCGTTGTCATCAAACCCATCGAGCCTGCCAAGCCACAATTACCCACCTCCAACGCGCGCAATGCCCATGAGTACCGCGTTGATGCGGCCAAGCATCTCTACCAACTCAATGGCGCACGCATCTTCAAAGGTCGCATGCCGCCCATGCTCTATGCCGTCGGTGTACTGGACGTCGAGGTCGACAAGCAAGGGCAAGTCACGCGCACTTATTGGGTGAGAGCGCCAGGCCATGCCCCCGAGGTCATGAAAGAAATTGAAAAGACGGTGCGTCAAGCAGCCCCCTACCCTGTTCCGGCGCACCTGAACAAGGTGGTCTATTCAGACGTTTGGCTCTGGCACAAAAGCGGAAAGTTTCAGCTTGACACGCTCACAGAGGGTCAAGACTGAAACGGTTTAAACAGCCGCTTTGGCTTTCTCGCAAGTCATCAAAATCTTCTCGGGTGTTGCAGGCGCGCTCATGTGAACCACGGTTTTGTGGTCGGCACTGGCGCTCACAGCATCACGCAAGGCAAAGAAAGTTGACAAGGCCAGCATCAAGGGTGGCTCACCTACAGCTTTCGAATTGAAAGGCGTTGGCTTCAAATTGCTGCCGTCAAACAAGGTCACATTGAAGTGCTCTGGAATGTCGCCAGCCACTGGGATTTTGTAAGTGCTAGGGCCATGCGTGAGGAACTTGCCCTTCTTGTCCCAAATGCACTCTTCCATGGTAAGCCAGCCCATGCCTTGCACGTAGCCGCCTTCAATTTGGCCTTTGTCGATGGCAGGATTGATGCTCTTGCCAGCGTCGTGGACGATGTCCACGGCTTTGATCCAATATTCGCCTGTGCGCGTGTCAATTTCAACTTCACTGACAGAGGCGCCGTAGCAGTAGTAATAGAAGGCATGACCTGTGAGGTTGGCAAAGTCGTACTTAATTTCGGGCGTCATGTAGAAACCCGTGACCGACAAGCCCACACGGTCTAACCAAGCTTGCTTAGCCACCGCTGTCCACTCAACAGACTTGCCACCGCCGTGTGCCATGCTGTTGGCAAAGCTCACATCGGATTCCTTGCAGCCCAACATGTTGGCGGCCACTGGCGCCAAGCGCGCGCGCATTTGCGCCGTGGCATTCATGATGGCAGCACCATTGATGTCTGCGCCGCTGGAAGCAGATGTTGCAGAAGCGTTGGGCACCTTTTGTGTATCGGTGCCAGTGACTCGCACGTATTTGATGTCGATGCCCAAACCATCGGCGCACACTTGCGCCATCTTGGTATTCAGGCCCTGACCCATTTCGGTACCGCCATGGTTGCAGCTGACCGAGCCGTCCATGTAAATGTTGAGCAAGGCGCCGCCTTGGTTCAGCATGGTGGCCGTGAAGCTGATGCCAAACTTCAAGGGTACCAAAGCCAAACCACGCTTGCGGCGCTTGTTCACTTTGTTGAAGGCATTGACGCTGTCGCGGCGCTCGCGGTATTTGGCTTCTGAGGCCACTTGGTCAATCACCTTGTCGCCCACCCAATCGGCAATGGTCTGACCGTATTGCGTCACCATGGTGGCGGGGTTGCCAGAGACTGCGGGGTCTTTGTAGATGTTGAGCAAGCGCACATCCAAAGGATCTTTGCCAATGTCATTGGCAATTTGCTCAATGACAGTCTCAATGCCAAACATGCCCTGAGGACCACCGAAACCACGGAAAGCGGTGGCGCTTTGCGTGTTGGTTTTGCAGCGGTGGCTGATCAGTTTCAAATTGGGAATGTAGTAGCAATTGTCGATGTGCAAGCAGGCACGATCGTTGACAGGACCAGAATAGTCGGTGCTGTATCCGCAGCGTGACATGAGGGTGATGTCAGCACCCAAGATGCGGCCTTCGTCGTCATAACCCACTTCGTAGTCAATGCGGAAGTCGTGACGCTTGCCCGTGATCATCATGTCGTCGTCGCGGTTCACGCGCAACTTCACAGGACGCTGCAATTTGAACGCGGCCAAGGCGGCACTCTGGCTGAAAATGCTGGCATTGCCCTCTTTGCCGCCAAAGCCACCGCCCATGCGGCGGCAAATCACTTCCACGTCGTTGGTGCTGAGGTTCAAGGCCGATGCGGCTTCTCGCTGATTGCCATCAGGGTGCTGCGTAGAACAGTACAAGGTGAGTTGACCATCTTCACGCGGCACGGCGTATGTAATTTGGCCTTCCATGTAAAACTGTTCTTGCTGACCGGTTTCGGTGCTGCCCTTGACTTTCCGAGGTGCTTTGGCAATGGCTTCGGATGCATTGCCGCGCGTGATGCCTTTGGCGGGCATGACAAAACTTTGCGCTGCCATGGCTTCGTCAATGGTCAAAATGGGCTTGAGTTCTTTCACCAACACTTTGGCGTTGTGCGCAGCTTCGCGGGCATAGAGCATTTCTCGTGCGACCACCACGGCCACAGCTTGTCCAATGAACTCGACTTTGCCAACAGCCAAGAAAGGATCGTCGTGAATGATAGGGCCACAATTGTTTTCACCAGGGATGTCTTTGGCGGTGTAAACAGCCACCACACCATGCGCTTTCAAAATGGCTTCGCGGTCAATGCCGTCGCCAATCAGTTCGCCATGGGCCACAGGTGATTTGATGATGGCGGCATACAAGGTGCCCGCCAATTCAGGCATGTCATCGGTAAAGGTGGCACCACCCGTCACGTGCAAATGCGCAGACTCATGAATGACATCGGTGCCTTGTTGCAAACCAGACACGGGCAATAAATTGTGCAAAGAAATGGGCGCGTTCATTTAAGCCACCTCAGTCGTTTGTTGTTCAATGAAATCGATCACCAAGTTGCGGGCGACCAATGAGCGGTAAGCCCAGGTAGCGCGCAAACCATCGCGTGCCACAAAGCTGGCAGCAATGGCCGCATCCAAGTCAGACTCTTTCACATCGGCAGGCGCTTTGCCTTCCAACACGGCTTCCAACTTGGGCGCACGGCAAGGTGATGGTGCCAAGCCGTTGTAGGCCAACTTCACGTTGCTCAACTTGCCACCCTTCAAGGTGTAAGTGATGGCAGCACAAGTGGCCGAGATGTCTTGCTCAAAACGCTTGCTGACTTTGTGGGCACGGAAGACTTGACCGGCTTGAGGCTTGGGCAAAACCACAGCTTCAATGAACTCGCCAGCTTGCAAAACCGTTTGTTTTTGGCCAGTGTAGAACTGGTCCAAAGACACTGTGCGAGTTTTGTCGCCACGGCGCAAGGTGAGCGTGGTGCCCAAGGCCATTAGGCAGGGCATGGAATCACCAATGGGTGAACCATTGGCAATGTTGCCTGCCAAGGTGGCTGTTGAGCGAATGGGGGGCGAGCCAAAACGGCGCAGCACTTCGGCAAAGTCTGGGTAAGCCTTGGCCACCAGGCCCTCGACTTCGGTGAGGGACACCACGGCGCCAATGTGCCAAGCTTGTGGCGTGTCTTTCACCTGCTTGAGTTCGGCCACATTGCCCAAGTACACGATGTGATCTGGGCGTGAGAATTGTTTGTTCACTTGTAAGCCCACTTCGGTGCTGCCTGCAAGCAAGGTCGAGGTGGGGTGTTTGACCAAGTAGTCGGCCACTTCGGCCAATGTGGCGGGTGAGACAAACTCATTGCCTTTGCGTGTGCGAACCACGGGCTGAACAATGATGTCGCCTTCCAAACTCAAGGTTGGCGTGGATGCGCGTTGAATTTCTTTGAGCAAAGGCACGTCGGCTGCATCGTCAAGCTTCAGTGCAGCCTTGTTGCCACAGGCTTTGGACGCCGCATCCAAAATAGGGGCGTAGCCAGTGCAACGGCACAAATTGCCGCTGAGCGCATCGCTCACTTCTTGACGCTTGGGCGAAGGGTTGACTTGCACCAAATTCACCAAGCTCATCACGATGCCTGGGGTGCAGAAACCGCATTGGGAGCCATGGCAATCGATCATGGCTTTTTGCACAGGATGCAAACTGCCGTCGGGTTTTTTGAGGCTCTCCACCGTTTTGATGGACTTGCCATCCAAAGAAGGCAGCAATTGGATGCAGCTGTTGACGGCTTTGTAGTTGACCGCATTGCCGCTGTCATTCAAATCACCCACCATCACCACACAGGCGCCGCAATCGCCTTCTGCACATCCCTCCTTGGTGCCAGTGCGATGCAATTGTTCGCGCAGGTAATCTAAAACGGTGGTGGTGCGGCGCACGCCTTGGGCTTCGACGATTTGGCCGTCAAGCACGAAACGCACGGTGTTGGTCACTTGGCTCATGGTGGAAAAGTTTGGGGGTTGATTCAAAACAAGTTTGATTTTAGGGAGTTCACCCCGTTCTAGGGCGAAATCGACCAGAAATAATTGCGATTTAAGAGCCGCGGTAGGTCGAGTAACTCCAAGGGCTGACCAAAAGGGGCACGTGGTAGTGCTCAGCCACATGGGCCACCCCAAAATCGAGCGTCACCAGGTTCAAAAAGGACGGTTCAGGCAGCTGAACACCCTTGGCCTTGAAATAGGCGGCCACATCAAACACCAAGCGGTAGGTGCCCTTTTGCAAACTGGCGTTGTCGTACAGGGGCCCGTCTGGATTGCGGCCATCGGCATTCAGGTGAAAGGTCTTGACCAAGGTGGCAAATTGGCCCTCGGTGGTGTAGAGGCTGACCTGCATGCCTGCTGCGGGGCAGCCGTGCATGGTGTCTAAAACGTGTGTACTCAAACCCATGATGTGTCTTTCCTAAAACTTGTCGACTGAAAGTGTATACACTTTTGGCTTTTGAAGCTATCATGACTTTCATGGAAACCTCATCGACCCACGCCATTGTCAGTGCGCTGACCAAAGCCATTGTCGAGCATCGCCTGATGCCAGGCTCCAAATTGGCTGAGCAAAAACTGGCCACCCATTTTGGGGTGTCCCGAACCTTGGTGCGCCAAGCCCTGTTCCAGCTGTCCCAAAATCGCCTCATTCGCATGGAGCCAGCGCGCGGCGCTTTTGTGGCCGCCCCGTCCGCCGACGAAGCCAAACAAGTGTTTGCGGTTCGCAGAATGCTGGAGATTCAAATGACGCGCGAATTTGTGCGCGACATCACGCCGGCCAAAATTCGCGCCCTGAAGGCCCACACCAAACAAGAGAAAGAAGCTGTGGCGCAAGAGGATGTGCACGGCCGCACCGAATTGCTGGGCGATTTTCACGTGCGCATTGCCGAACTCATGGGCAACCATGTGTTGGCGCAAATTCTGGGCGAACTCATTTCTCGCTGTGCGCTGATCACACTGATGTACCAATCGCTGAATGCCGCACAGCACTCCGCACACGAACACGAAGCCATCGTGGAAGCCATGGCCAAAAAAGATGTGGAGCTGTCTGCAAAGCTCATGGAAGAACATTTGATTTTTGTTGAGAACAGCCTCAGCTTCGACAAAAAAATTCCCACCCACGACATTTCGCTGGCCCTGTCATGACCTATTCCGCTTACGACTCTACGGCGCCCTACCCGCGCGATCTTCAAGGTTACGGCCGCACACCACCCCACGCACAGTGGCCTGGTCAAGCGCGCATTGCCGTGCAGTTCGTTTTGAATTACGAAGAAGGTGGCGAAAACTCTGTGTTGCACGGCGATGCAGGCTCCGAACAATTTTTGTCAGAAATGTTCAACCCTGCCAGTTTTCCAGAGCGCCACATCAGCATGGAAGGCATTTACGAATACGGCTCGCGAGCCGGTGTCTGGCGCTTGTTGCGTGAATTTGAAAAACGCAAACTGCCTCTCACGGTTTTCGGTGTTGCCACTGCGCTGCAAAAACACCCCGACGTGTTGGCAGCTTTTCAAGAATTGGGCTACGACATTGCTTGTCATGGCTTGAAATGGATTCACTACCAAAACATTGACGAGGCCACTGAACGTGCGCACATGGCCGAGGCCATGGACATTTTGCAAAAGCTCAGCGGAGAGCGTCCGCTGGGTTGGTACACCGGCCGCGACAGCCCCCGCACGCGACGCTTGGTAGCCGACTACGGCGGCTTTGAATACGACAGCGATTACTACGGTGACGACCTGCCCTTTTGGATGAAGGTTGAAAAAAGCGATGGCCAAGTTGCACCGCAATTGATCGTGCCCTACACCTTGGACTGCAACGACATGCGCTTTGCATTGCCCCAAGGTTATTCACATGCAGACCCCTTCTTTCAGTACATGAAAGACACGTTTGATGCGCTCTACAAAGAAGGCGATCCTCAAGGTTTGAACCGCCCCAAGATGATGAGCATTGGCATGCATTGCAGGCTCTTGGGCCGTCCAGGTCGCATCACCGCTTTGCAACGATTTTTGGATCACATTCAAGCCCATGACCATGTGTGGGTATGCCGACGCCTGGACATTGCGCGTCATTGGAAAACAACCCACCCCTACACACCATGACGCTTCAATTAGAACAACTCAACAAAGCCTCCACCGAAGAAGCTTTGCAGCTGCTTGACGGTTTGTACGAGCACTCGCCCTGGATTGCGGAAGGCGCGCTCAAAATGCGACCCTTCGCTTCTTGGGCCCATCTGAAACATTGCATGGCACAGGTGCTCAGCGATGCCGGTCGCGAAGCCCAAATTGGGTTGATCCGCGCTCACCCCGAACTGGCTGGCAAGGCCATGGTGCGCAAAGAACTGACTGCGGAATCTACCAACGAACAAACCAAGGCAGGCTTGACGGAATGCACCGCAGAAGAGTTTGAAAAAATTCACAAACTGAATGCGGCCTACAAGCAAAAATTTGGCTGGCCTTTCATTTTGGCGGTGCGAGGCCCTCGTGGTGTCGGGTTGAACAAACACCAAATCATCGCTAGCTTTGAGCGTCGCCTGCACGGCCATCCCGATTTTGAATTGGCCGAGTGCTTGCGCAACATTCACCGCATTGTTGAAATTCGCTTGAACGACAAAACCGGCTGTCACCCTGACCAAGGCGATGAAGTGTGGGACTGGCACGAAGCATTGGCACAGCACAGCGACCCAGGTTTCAAAGAGAACGGCCAACTGACCGTGACTTACCTCACCCAGGCCCACCTGGCTTGTAGCGCCAGCATTCAGAGCACCATGAAATCTGCGGGTTTTGATGAGGTGTATGTGGACGCAGTGGGCAACGTGGTGGGGCGTTATCACCCTGCACAAGATGGCGCCAAGTACTTGCTCACAGGCAGCCATTACGACACCGTGCGCAACGGCGGCAAATACGATGGCAGATTGGGCATTTATGTGCCGATTGCCTGCGTCAAGAAATTAGCTTCAACAAAATCTCGTCTGAAATTTGGCATTGAAGTGGTGGCCTTTGCAGAAGAAGAAGGCCAACGCTACAAGGCCACCTTCTTGGGCTCGGGCGCCTTGGTGGGTCAATTCAACCCCGCTTGGCTGGACCAAATGGACGTCGATGGCGTGTCCATGCGAGAGGCCATGAAGCAAGCAGGTTTGAATGAACACGACATTCCCAAAATTCAACGCAATCCAGCAGATTACCTAGGCTTCATCGAAGTTCACATTGAGCAAGGCCCTGTGCTGAACGAGATGAACTTGCCCTTGGGCGTGGTCAGCTCCATCAATGGCAGCGTGCGCTATTTGTGCGAAATGATAGGCACTGCCAGCCATGCAGGCACCACCCCCATGGACCGCCGCCGAGATGCGGCCGCAGCGGTTGCTGAACTGGCGCTGTTCATGGAAAAGCGCGCCGCTCAAGATGGTGACTCGGTTGCCACGATTGGCCAACTCCAAGTGCCCAATGGCTCGATCAACGTGGTGCCTGGCAAATGCCTTTTCTCGATGGACATGCGCGCGCCCACCGACCCACAACGGGACGCGCTTGAACGCGATGTCTTGCAAGCCTTGGACGACATTTGCGAACGTCGCGGTTTGGTCTGCAAACGCGAAGCAACCTTGCGTGCCCCGGCCGCACCTAGCGCACCCGAATGGCAAAAGCGTTGGGAGAATGCGCTGAAAGACTTGGGCGTGCCCTTGTTTGTGATGCCAAGCGGTGCCGGCCACGACGCCATGAAGTTGCATGAGGTGATGCCCCAAGCCATGTTGTTCGTGCGCGGCGAAAACAGCGGCATCAGCCACAACCCTCTGGAATCCACCACCACAGATGACATGCAGTTGTGCATCGATGCCTTTGCCCATGTCCTGCACCACCTCGCTTAACATTTTCAAAATCACATGACTGCCTCCACCCAACAATACGCTCAACTCGATCAATGGATCGATGCCCACTTTGATGAGCAAGTGAAATTTCTGCAAGCCTTGGTTCAAGTGCCCACAGACACACCGCCTGGCAACAATGCACCGCATGCAGCCAAGACCACCGAACTCTTGAAAAGCTTGGGTTATGTGGCTGAGCAATTTCCAGTCCCTGAAGCAGAGGTCAAAGCCTACGGTTTAACCTCACTCACCAACCTGATTGTTCGCAGACCCTTTGGTGCAGGCGGCAAAACCATTGCTCTGAATGCACACGGCGATGTGGTGCCTCCCGGTGAAGGATGGACCCATCCTCCCTACGGTGCTGAAATTGAAAATGGCCACATGTATGGCCGCGCCACTGCAGTCAGCAAATGCGACTTCTCTACCTTCACCTACGCACTTCGCGCGGTTGAAGCCTTGCGCGATCAACAGCAGTTGGCACTCAAGGGCAATGTGGAATTGCACTTCACTTACGACGAAGAATTTGGTGGTGAAAAAGGCCCAGGTTGGTTGCTAGACAAGGGCGTCACAAAACCTGATTTGATGATTGCGGCTGGTTTCAGCTATCAAGTGGTCACGGCCCACAATGGCTGCTTGCAAATGGAAGTGACGGTTCACGGCAAGATGGCTCACGCAGCCATTCCGGAAACAGGCGTGGATGCTTTGCAAGCGGCGGTTCACATTCTGAACAAGCTCTACGCGCAAAACAAACGCTACCAACAGATCACCTCCAAAGTTGAAGGCATCAACCACCCCTACTTGAATGTGGGCCGCATTGAAGGCGGCACCAATACCAATGTGGTGCCCGGCACGGTCAGCTTCAAACTCGACCGCCGCATGATTCCAGAAGAAAACCCTCAAGAGGTGGAAGCCAACATTCGCGATGTGATTGCGCAAGCTGTAACGGAATTCAACCAAGGCCGCGCTCAAGATGCGCAAGTCCGCATCGACATCAAACGCTTGCTCATGGCGTACGCCATGAAGCCGCTGGCAGGCAATGCGCCTTTGGTCCAGGCCATCCAACAACATGGAAGCGACATCTTTGGTGAACCCATTCCTGCCATGGGTACCCCCCTCTACACCGACGTGCGCTTGTACGTGGAAAAAGGCATTCCTGGCGTGATCTACGGTGCAGGCCCCCGAACCGTGCTGGAATCCCACGCCAAACGCGCCGACGAGCGCCTGAATTTGGAAGATTTGCGCAAAGCAACCAAAGTGATCTCACGCACCCTTTTGGACTTGCTTCAGGGCTGAAGAACCAACTTAGGGCGTTTGCGACAACTTTTTAACCGATTTACGTCAAAAATCGTATACAGTTTGAAACACAAACGCCCTTCGAACCCCCCTCATAATGGCATTGATATTGCTTGTTGTTTTGCAATCTTTTGTCATACCCTTTTGGAGCTTTCATGAAAAAACGTTTCTTGCTTAAAACTACTGCAGCCTTGTTGGCTGCCTGCACATTGGGCTTGGCCCAAGCTCAAACAACGCCCATCAAGTTCCAATTGGACTGGCGCTTCGAAGGTCCTGCGGCCTTTTTCTTGACACCCGTCGCCAAGGGTTATTTCAAAGATGCGAAATTGGATGTCACAGTTGACGCAGGCAACGGTTCTGGCGGTGCGGTGACACGTGTGGCCTCTGGTAGCTACGACATTGGCTTTGCCGACTTGGCCGCGCTGATGGAATTCCACGCCAACAACCCCGACGTGCCCAACAAGCCTGTGGCCATCATGATGGTCTACAACAACACGCCTGCTTCTGTCATGGCGCTGAAAAAATCTGGCATCAAAACACCCGCCGATTTGGCTGGCAAGAAATTGGGCGCACCTGTGTTTGATGCAGGACGCCGTGCATTCCCCATCTTCCAAAAAGCCAACAACATTGGCAACGTGGCATGGACAGCCATGGACCCCCCATTGCGTGAAACCATGTTGGTTCGCGGCGATGTCGATGCCATCACAGGCTTCACCTTCACCTCTTTGCTCAACATCGAAGCACGCGGTGTGAAGGCCGATGATGTGGTGGTCATGCAATACCCCGATTTCGGCGTGAAGCTCTACGGCAACGTGATCATTGCCTCCCCCAAAATCTTGAAAGAAAATCCAGCCGCTGTGAAGGCCTTCTTGTCTGCTTTCACCAAAGGTGCGAAAGACGTGATTGCCAACCCTGCAGCCGCCATTGCGGATGTCAAAGCACGTGACGGCATCATCAACGTGGAATTGGAAACTCGCCGTTTGCAGTTGGCCATCGACACCGTCATCAATAGCCCCTCTGCCCGCGAAGAAGGTTTTGGTCAAGTCAAGGGCCCACGTTTGGCTTTGATGGCCTCCCAAGTTTCTGATGCCTTCAATACCAAAACCCGCATCAAGGCAGACGATGTGTGGAATGGTTCTTTCTTGCCTAGCGCCAAAGAACTCGACATCTTGCCTAAGCCCAAGAAGTAAATTCTGATCTCCTGATTGAACAAGGCGGCCTGTTTTGAGCACTCCCAATTTCGTTGATTTTCAAAATGTTTGGTTGGCCTACAACGACGAGTTGTTGGCCCAAAATCACTTTGCAGTTGAAGACATCAATTTGCAAGTCAAACAAGGCGAATTCATTGCCATTGTGGGTCCATCGGGCTGCGGCAAGTCCACCTTCATGAAGCTCACCACGGGTTTGAAAAAACCCAGCAAGGGGCAAATCATGGTGGACGGCCAGCCCGTCACAGGCCCCTTGAAAATCAGCGGCATGGCTTTTCAGGCGCCTTCTTTGCTGCCTTGGCGAACCACCCTCGACAACGTCTTGTTGCCTCTGGAAATTGTGGAGCCTTATCGCTCGCAATTCAAACAACGCAAGCCAGAGTTTGTCGAGCGCGCTCGCAAGTTGCTACAAACCGTTGGCTTGGCGGGTTACGAAGATAAGTTTCCTTGGCAACTGTCGGGCGGCATGCAACAACGCGCCAGCATCTGCCGCGCTTTGATTCATGAGCCCAAGATGCTGCTGCTCGACGAGCCCTTTGGTGCCCTCGACGCCTTCACACGCGAAGAGTTGTGGTGCATCTTGCGCGATCTTTGGACCGAACAAAAATTCAACGTGATTTTGGTCACCCACGATTTGCGCGAGTCGGTCTTCTTGGCTGACACCGTTTACGTGATGAGCAAAAGTCCAGGACGTTTTGTGGTCAAGCGAGAAATTGATTTGCCACGTCCACGCGATTTAGAAGTGACGTACACCCCTGAATTCACCAGCATCGTTCACGATTTGCGAGGGCACATTGGTGCCATTCGCAAAGCCGGTGCGGTCATCAACCAATAAGCAGGTGATTTGTGAACAAGAAAACGCTCGAAACATCTGCACCCTGGATTTTGTTGGTGCTCACGCTGCTCATTTGGCAAGGCCTCTGCAGTTTCTTCAACGTCTCGGAATTCATTTTCCCCAGCCCCTACCGCATTGCGCAGCAAACCATCGAGTTCCGTGATGTGATTGCCGCCCATGCATGGCGCACCTATTGGGTCACCATGGCGGGCTTTGGCATTGCCATCGTGGTGGGCGTCTTGTTGGGCTTTGTCATTGGCAGCTCGCGTTTGGCCTATGCTGCGGTCTACCCGCTCATGACCGCCTTCAATGCATTGCCCAAGGCAGCCTTCGTGCCCATCCTGGTGGTTTGGTTTGGCATTGGCATTGGCCCCGCCATCCTCACAGCCTTCTTGATCAGCTTCTTCCCCATCATGGTCAACATCGCCACCGGCTTGGCCACCCTTGAGCCTGAACTCGAAGACGTGCTCCGCGTGTTGGGCGCCAAACGTTGGGACGTCTTGGTCAAAGTAGGCCTGCCCCGCTCCATGCCTTACTTCTATGGCTCCTTGAAGGTGGCCATCACATTGGCCTTTGTGGGCACCACGGTTTCCGAAATGACAGCGGCCAACGAAGGCATCGGGTATCTACTGATCTCAGCAGGTTCTGCCATGCAAATGGGCTTGGCCTTCTCGGGTTTGGTGGTGGTGGGCGCCATGGCCATGGTGATGTACGAGCTTTTTAGTTACATTGAGAAGCACACCACCGGATGGGCTCACCGCGGCTCACACAACGAATAAAGCCAAAGCTTTCGGCCTTATTTTCAGATCGGCTCTAAAGGCTTGACCTTTCGAGCCGATTCCCTACGATGCACCGTTAAAACGCCAAGCCAGTTCGGCTTGGTCTTAACGCGTCCTTGCAGCAGGGAGTTTCTTTCATGACCACAACAGACGAGCATCAAGATCAGGCCAGGCCGGCAATCGTTGACCCGGGCACCCCCAATATCTGGGACATTCTGTTCTTGCTTCTCTTGGCATTCGCCTTAGTTTGCGTGGCTTGGGTGGGCGTGTTGTCGCATGAAGAGGGCAACAAGAATGAAATCACCAAACAAAATGGCGAAGCTTGGGTGAAATGGCTCAAGGACAACAGCGAACCCCGAATGCAAGAAGACTTTGCCATCGAAAGTTGTGCGGCCAGTGCCATGGAACGACGTCGCTGGGGCGATTGTTACAACGACATTCTCGAGAATGTGAAAGAAATCAAGGTTCTTAAGAATGCCTTCACTGGTGAATCTTTGACCTTCATTGCAAAGTGCGATCCGAAAGACAGAAGCACCATAGGCAACATCAGTTTAGAAAAAATAGTGCCCACACCGCCAGGTTCAGCAGTACCCACAGTTGCATCCCAATTGGTGGACATTGACGCCATCGATACGAAGATAGCCCTCAAAGTCACAGTATGTGACAAAGGTGGTTATCCCATCAAAGTTGACGAGTTTGAGTTTTAAGAGGTTTCAACATGGAAATCAAAAACATTGAAGCCCAACTGCTGAAGCACGAAGCAGAAATTTCGAGTGACCTGCCATTTCGAAAATGGCTATATGCATGGCTGTTAGACCCTCACATTGAAGGCAACTACCAAAAAACCATCGAACATTGGATTGGCTTGCTGATTGTGGCCAATTTGTTCGCACTGGTGTTCGAACATATCCCTGCCATTTATGAACCCAATCAATTTTGGTTTCATTACTTCGACGTAGCATCCGTCATCGTCTTCTCCATCGAATACATTCTTCGGCTTTATTTGGCGCCAGAAGACGACGAATTTAAAAAGCATCGCTTTTCCCGTCTGCGATACGTCAGCAGTCCTTTTGCGCTGATTGACCTCATTGCCATTCTGCCCTTCTTCTTGCAAGCCTTCGTCTCGATCGATTTGCGCTTCTTGCGGTTCCTGCGCTTGCTGCGAATTTTGAAACTTTTCCGAGTTTTAATTCCCGCCGTCAAAGAGTTCAGAAAAGCCAACCAAGGCAGAACCTTCCGCCAAAAAGTCCATGCGTTGGTATTCCCCAGTGAATTCGGTGGTGAGTTGCACCACATATTTGACACCTTCATTGTCATTTGGGTGGTGATTTCCGTGATTGCTGTGGTTTTGGAATCTGTGCACAGCATTCACTACCTGCTGAACCTTGAATTTCTGATTTTGGATGCTATTGCGGTGAGCGTGTTCACCATGGAGTATCTTTTGCGCTTGTATTGTTGCGTGGAAGAACCGGGTTATCAAAAAGCCGTAGCCGGCCGTTTGAAGCTGGCCAAGTCAACATCATCCATCATCGACCTTTTGGCCATCGCACCCTTCTTTCTTGAAGTGTTTTTGCACCATTTGTTCGACTTGCGATTCATGCGAGTTTTCCGACTGCTGCGACTGCTCAAATTGACACGCTACACAGGGGCCACTCAATCATTGTCAAAGGTTGTGGCACGGGAATGGCCCGTGATGGCGGCATCTGCATTCATCATGTTGCTTCTGGTTGTCATGACTGCCAGCTTGGGTTATCTCTTTGAGCACGAAGCGCAACCTGAAAAATTTGAAAACATTCCCCAATCCATCTATTGGGCTGTGATCACATTGGCTTCGGTGGGTTACGGTGACATATCACCTGTAACGCCCGCTGGGCGCGCCATGACCATTGTGCTGGCGCTGATCGGTATTGGTATTTTTGCCATCCCGGCGGCCTTGCTGTCAGCAGCTTTTGCCGACCAACTGAAGTCAGATCGCGAAGCGCTCGTCAACACCATCTACGAAATGCTTGCAGATGGGCACATTGATGAAGAAGAAGCGGAATTCATCAAATCAGAAAGCAAGCGTCTTCACCTGACCGATGACGATTTGCGGCGCTTGGTCGACAAAGCCAAAAAAGAACGTGAGTTGATGGACGACGTGTCGATCTTGCCTTTGCATAAAATAGCATCGAATCCCGAACACACCATTGAGCACTTCAAATATCTGCTGGGTCAAATCAGGCAACTGAATTTGCTGGCCGACCAAGAACAACTCAACGAAACCTTGGACAAGCCTGACCGCTTGACCTCTTCCGATAAACAACTGTGGCGCTTGATCAACCGTCAAGAAGCACCACCCACCTGAAGACAAGCATGTATGGCATGGCGCGCTGAACTCCAATTGGATTACACACTCGATTCACAGCGCACCGTTGCCAGACATTCGCATCAGGGTCCGCTGCGCATCCTCAAAAGCCTTTACCCCGAAGGCGACGCCATTTGCCACAACGTCTTGGTACACCCACCCGGGGGTTTGGTTGGCGGTGACACCATCGACATTCAAATCTCTGTTGCTTCTGGTGCCCATGGTTTGGTCAGCACGCCAGGCGCCACACGGTTTTACAAATCAGGCGGCCATCCGGCCTTGCAACAAGTTGTTGCCCATGTCGCCGATCAAGCACGGCTTGAATGGTTGCCCTTAGAGGCCATTGCCTACAACGACTGCGAAGGCACCAACCGAGCTGTATTCAACTTGGCGCCAGGCGCTGAATTAATCACATGGGATGTGACCGCACTGGGTCTGCCCACCTCGGACCAAGCTTTCAAGCAAGGCCATTTTCAACAGCACCTGGAAATTCCAGGGGTTTGGTTGGAACGTGGCAACATTCAAGGCACCGATGCGCGATGGCTCAACAGCCCACTGGGTTTGGCCGGACAAAAATGTTTGGCCAACTTGGTCTTTGCGTGTGGATCGCCCATTGCCGCTGAACGCGCAGAACGCGCCTTAGAGGCCGCACGGCTGGTGATAGAGGCTCACCCCTTGAAACTGCAGGCAGGCATCACCTGTGCTCACCCGCAGGTCCTTGTGCTGCGTGTCATGTCGCCTTTGGTAGAACCCACCATGGATTTGCTGAAGCAAGTCTGGGCAACTTGGCGCCACACCCTGTGGAACCTGCCCAGCGTGCCGCCCAGAATTTGGAGCGTTTAAATGGCCACCAACTGTCGAATGCCCTTGGCCTGCATTTCATGGCCCGGGCCTCTGGCAATCACTTCGCCGCGTTCCATGACCAAGTAAGCATCGGCCAGTTCTTCGGCAAAGTCGTAGTACTGCTCGCACAGCAACACGGCCATGCGCTGACCCTGCATGCCTTCATCCGCCAGCTTTCGAATCACGCGGCCAATGTCCTTAATGATGCTGGGCTGAATGCCTTCTGTGGGCTCATCCAAAATCAGCAACTTGGGCTTGGCGGCCAAAGCGCGCGCAATGGCCAACTGCTGTTGCTGTCCGCCCGACAGGTCACCGCCACGGCGGTGCAGCATTTGTTTCAAGACAGGAAATAGTTCAAACAATTCCGCGGGAATGGGCGTGCCACCAGGCTGTGTGGCCAGACCCATCATGAGGTTTTCTTCAACCGTCAGCCGTGCAAAGATCTCGCGGCCTTGCGGCACATACCCCACACCCGCATGAGCGCGCTCGTAGGGCGTCGCCTTGGTGAGGTCTTGCCCACCTAAAACCACCGCGCCACTTTTGATGGGCACCACACCCATCAAGGACTTGAGCAACGTGGTTTTACCGACGCCATTGCGCCCTAGCAACACTGTCACTTCGCCCTGTTTGGCTTCCAAACTCACATCGCGCAAGATGTGCGAACCACCGTAGTACTGCTGAATGTTATTGACCGTTAAATTCATATCACCTCGCCTCAACGGCCCAAATAAACTTCAATCACACGCTCGTCCGCTTGCACTTGGTCCAGGGTGCCTTGTGCCAGCACAGAACCATCGCACAACACAGTGACGATGTCAGAGATCGTTTTGATGAAGCCCATGTCGTGCTCCACCACCATCAAAGAATGCTTGCCTTTCAAGGTCAAGAACAACTCGGCAGTTCTTTCGGTTTCGTGATCGGTCATGCCGGCCACGGGTTCGTCCAACAACAAGAGCTTGGGGTCTTGCATCAGCAACATGCCAATCTCGAGCCACTGTTTCTGACCGTGACTTAGATTGCCCGCTTGCGTCAACACACTGTCGGCCAAATGAATGGTGTGCAAGACCTCCGCCAATCGGTCTGATTGCATCGAGTCCAACTTGAAGAACATGGACGCTTTCACACCCTTGGGTGTTTTGAGCGCCAGCTCCAAGTTTTCGAAAACGCTGAGTTGCTCAAACACGGTGGGCTTTTGGAATTTACGACCAATTCCCAATTGCGCAATCTCGGGTTCGTTGTGGCGCAGCAAGTCGATGGTGCTGCCAAAGAACACTTGACCTTCATCTGGGCGCGTTTTACCCGTGATGATGTCCATCATGGTGGTTTTGCCAGCGCCATTGGGGCCAATGATGCAGCGCAACTCACCAGGGGCAATGTCCAATGACAATTTGTTGATGGCTTTGAAACCATCGAAGCTGACGCTGACGTCTTCCAAATACAAAATGCGACCGTGCGACACGTCCACTTCCCCAGGCGTGTGAATGCGACCATAGCTGGCATCGCGTCCGCCCGATTCAGTGGCTGTCGAAGAA
This sequence comes from Limnohabitans sp. Hippo4, assembly GCF_003063605.1. Classification (NCBI taxonomy): domain Bacteria; kingdom Pseudomonadati; phylum Pseudomonadota; class Betaproteobacteria; order Burkholderiales; family Comamonadaceae; genus Limnohabitans; species Limnohabitans sp. Hippo4. Next base: position 805,093 of record NZ_NESE01000001.1, read on the forward strand.
TAGGCTTCTGGGGCATGCGCAGCGGCACGCTGCGCGCCTTGTTTCATGAGGTCAGGGGTCATGAACGGCCTCCTTTCAATCGCTGCACCAAGCCCACCACACCCTGTGGCAAGAACAAGGTCACGGCAATGAACAAAGCGCCTAAGAAATACAACCAAAACTCTGGTGCAGTGACTGTCAGCCAACTTTTGGCACCGTTGACCAAGAACGCACCCACCACGGGACCAATCAGACTGCCACGGCCACCCACTGCAGCCCACACGGCAATTTCGATCGAATTGGCAGGGCTCATCTCACCCGGATTGATGATGCCCACTTGGGGCACATACAAGGCACCCGCGACACCGCACATGACAGCAGAGATCACCCAGATGCTGAGCTTGTAGGGCAAGGGTGAATAGCCAGAGAACATGACACGGGACTCCGCATCACGAATGGCTTGCAAAACGCGTCCAAATTTGCTGCGAATGAGCCACCGGGCCATCAAGAAAAAGCCGAGCAAGGTGATGCCGGTCAACACAAACAAAATCATGCGCATGTTGGGTGTGGCCAAAGGCAAATCCAAAATCCGTTTGAAATCGGTAAAGCCATTGTTGCCACCAAAACCGGTTTCATTGCGGAAGAACAAAAGCATGGCCGCAAAGGTCATGGCCTGCGTGATGATGGAAAAGTACACCCCTTTGATGCGCGAGCGGAAGGCAAAGTAACCAAACACGCCCGATACCACCGCAGGCACCAAAACGATCAACAAGAGTGTGGCCACAAAGCTGTCCGACAACATCCAATGCCACGGCAACTCTTTCCAATCTAAGAACACCATGAAGTCGGGCAAGTTGCTTTTGTAATTGCCATCGGTGCCAATCTGGCGCATGAGGTACATGCCCATGGCATAGCCGCCAATGGCGAAAAACAATCCGTGGCCCAAAGACAAAATGCCGGTGTAACCCCAGATCAAATCCATGGCCAAAGCGCAAATGGCGTAGCACATGATTTTGCCAACAAGGCTGACAGCGTAATCGCTGAAATGCAACCAGTGACCCTGTGGCACGACCAGGTTCATCAAGGGAACGCACAGGCAAACAAACAACAATGCCACCCAGAAGGCTGTCCAGCCTTTGCCCGTGAACAAAGGTTCACGACCCGGCAATTCAATTTTTGAAGTATTCAAGTTTGTCATCTCAAGCCTCTGCACTCCGACCCTTCATGGCAAAAATTCCTTGCGGGCGTTTTTGGATGAAGATGATGATGAACACGAGGACACAAATTTTGGCCAGCACGGCACCTGTCACACCTTCCAAGAGCTTGTTGACCAAGCCCAAGCCAAGGGCTGCATACACAGTGCCAGCCAGTTGCCCCACACCGCCCAACACCACCACCATGAAGGCATCGACGATGTAGTTCTGTCCTAAGTCAGGCCCCACATTACCCACTTGACTGAGGGCACAGCCCGCCAGGCCAGCAATACCCGATCCCAAGGCAAACGCATACGTGTCAATGCGCGCCGTGTTCACGCCCATGCAGGACGCCATGGGACGGTTTTGCGTGACACCGCGAACAAACAGACCTAAACGTGTTTTGCCAATCACCAAAGACATGGCCAGCAGCACAGCCGCAGCAAAAGCAATGATCACCAAGCGGTTGTAGGGCAATGTCAAATTGGACAAGACTTGAATGCCGCCACTCATCCAAGCGGGGTTTTCGACACCCACGTTTTGCGCGCCGAACAAAGAGCGTACCGCCTGCATCAAAATCAAACTGATGCCCCATGTGGCCAATAGAGACTCCAAAGGCCGGCCATACAGATGACGCAAAACGGTGCGCTCTAAAAATGCACCCACCAAAGCAGATGCCAAGAAAGACAAAGGCACAGCCAGTAACAGGTAGGCATCAAAGTAACCCGGCAAATACTGACGGAAAAGCACTTGCACCACATAGGTGGCGTAGGCGCCAATCATCATCAGCTCGCCGTGGGCCATGTTGATCACGCCCATCAAACCATAGGTGATGGCCAAGCCCAAGGCCACCAGCAAAAGAATAGAACCCAAGCTAGCGCCAGTGAATAGCGCACCCAGGCGTTCACCGTTTTTCAGGGCACCTTCAATGGCTGTGAGTGATTTGCGAAGCTGTGCTTTCACTTGAGCATCGGTCTCTTCAGCCAAGCGTTGATTCAACAGAAGTTGCGTATCGGGCGTTTGACTCTCAGCCAAACGCTGCGCTGAAGTCAAGCGAACAGCCGCGTCGGTATCGCCCAATTGGGCTGCCGCTTTGGCAAGTTGTAAAAGGTTTTTGAGGGAAGCGTCTTGCTCTTGTGCTAATGCTTTGTTCAGCATAGGCAACTTGCTGGCATCAGGTTCTTTGAGCAAGGCCTTGATAGCCTGCTGACGCATGGCGGTGTCTGCACTGAATAATTTCAGCGCAGCCAATGCCGTTTCAATTTCGCCGCGAAAGCGGTTGTTGCTCACCACATCTTGTGCATCGGCGGGCAAGTCTTGTTTTTGCCCCGTAAGTGGATCGAGTGCTTTGCCAGCGCCAAAGCTGTCTCGCACAATCCAAATTTTGTCGCCTGCAACTTTGACCGCATCGTCGGCCAAAGCTTGCAGGAACACCAAGGTGTTTTCATCGCCCTGCGCCACCACTTTGTTCAGGGTTTCAATTCTTTGATCGGTCTCTCCGTCAACCAATCCTTTCATCTCTGCCAGGCTCATGGCCTTTGCAGGGCTGGCCATGAAGGTCATTGCCAAAGATGAAACCAGGATGAAGATCACTGGCCAAGTTCTAAATCGAATCATGTTTCGTCTTTGCGAAATTCAAAAAAAAGAGAAAGGACGACGCCGTCCTTCCTCTAGGACGAGCTTCAAAAATTACTTCTTGACAGGTTCGTCAGGCTTCACGTCGTTGCCAGGAATGTAAGGGCTCCATGGCTTGGCTTTCACAGGACCTGGTGTTTTCCAAACCACATTGAACTGGCCGTCGGCTTTGATTTCGCCAATGAACACAGACTTGTGCAAGTGGTGGTTTTTCTCATCCATCTTGGATGTGATGCCACTTGGCGCTGTGAAAGTTTGACCTGCCATGGCAGCAATCACTTTGTCTGTTTCAGTTGACTTGGCCTTCTCAACAGCTTGCTTCCACATGTTGATACCAATGTAGGTGGCTTCCATCGGGTCATTGGTCAAAGGCTTGTCTTTGTGACCAGCGATGTTTTTAGCCTTGGCGTAAGCAGCCCACTTTTTGGTGAACTCGTCGTTGGCGGGGTTCTTGATGCTCATGAAATAGTTCCATGCAGCCAAGTGACCGACCAAAGGCTTGGTGTCCACACCACGCAGTTCTTCTTCACCCACAGAGAATGCAACCACAGGCACGTCTTTGGCCTTCAAGCCTGCATTGCCCAATTCTTTGTAGAAAGGCACGTTGGAGTCACCGTTGATGGTGGACACCACGGCTGTTTTACCGCCAGCTGAGAATTTCTTGATATCAGCCACGATGGTTTGGTAGTCAGAGTGACCGAAGGGCGTGTATTTTTCGTCGATGTCAGACTCTTTCACGCCTTTGCTCTTCAAGTAAGCGCGCAAAATTTTGTTGGTGGTACGGGGGTACACATAGTCAGTGCCAAGCAAGACCCAACGCTTGGCAGCGCCGCCGTCTTTGCTCATCAAATAGTCAACAGCTGGAATGGCTTGCTGGTTAGGTGCAGCGCCTGTATAGAACACATTCTTTGACAACTCTTCACCTTCGTACTGCACGGGGTAAAACAGCAAGCCGTTCATTTCTTCAACCACGGGCAACACAGATTTACGTGACACAGAAGTCCAGCAACCGAAGATGACAGACACTTTGTCTTGACCCAAGAGCTGCTTTGTTTTTTCTGCAAACAAAGGCCAGTTAGAAGCAGGGTCAACCACCACGGGTTCCAATTTCTTACCCAACACACCGCCTTTGGCGTTGATTTCATCGATGGCCATCAACACGGTGTCTTTCAACACGGTTTCAGAAATGGCCATGGTGCCAGACAAGCTGTGCAAGATGCCCACTTTGATGGTGTTAGAGGTTTGAGCTTGTACTGAGAAAGACAAGCCACCTGCCACAAGCGCAGAAGCCAGGGCCAAGGCTTTGAGATTGCCACGACGATTCAACATAAGAGCACTCCAATCAGAAAAAGAAGGTTGGTAAACAAGCGAAGAACTGCAACGCTGTGTCACCTTCTGCAAGGGCTGTGCCAACCCATTGGTTTTCCCTTGGTTTCAGAGGGAACAAAAATGAATCATGTGAAATTTCTTAAACTTAATGCCTAGAGGTCATGCAGCGACATGCACGCGACATCGGCCTGAATGAACCAATTTTGTGCATCGCAAACCAAATTGCACCAAAAAACTTCGCGCACAGTTGCGGTGCAAGACTTGGATTCAGAATTTCTTGGGGCATGCTAGTTGCTTGAGTTAAGCTTGAATCTGATTTTCTAAAGAGTGCACCATGGAACTCACACCCCGCGAAAAAGACAAACTCCTGATATTCACGGCCGGCCTTCTGGCTGAAAGGCGAAAAGCCCGGGGCCTCAAGCTCAACTACCCCGAAGCTGTGGCCTACATCAGCGCCGCCGTCATGGAAGGCGCCCGCGATGGCAAAACTGTGGCGCAGTTGATGAGTGAGGGCCGCACCCTGCTCACCCGCGCAGACGTGATGGACGGCATTGCCGAGATGATCCCCGACATCCAGGTGGAAGCCACCTTCCCCGACGGCACCAAACTGGTGACCGTGCATCAACCCATTGTTTAAGGACGACACCATGATTCCCGGTGAACTGATCACAGACGACGGTGTGCACACCCTCAATCCAGGCCGCAGAACCCTCACGCTGGTGGTGCAAAACGGTGGCGATCGCCCCATTCAAGTGGGATCGCACTACCACTTTGCTGAAACCAACGGTGCCTTGGTCTTCGATCGCACGGCCGCCCAAGGCATGCGCTTGAACATTGCAGCAGGTACAGCGGTCCGGTTTGAACCCGGCCAGCAACGCACCGTTGAATTGGTGGACTACAGCGGACATCGCGAGGTCTATGGCTTTAGAGCATTGGTAAACGGCGCATTGCCTGCCGCAAAAGGAAATTGATCATGGCGACCATTGGCAAACGCGCTTACGCAGAAATGTTTGGCCCCACCGTGGGTGACCGAGTTCGCTTGGCCGACACAGACTTGTTGATCGAAGTTGAAAAAGACTTCACCTTGTTGGCGGGCGGTTACGGTGAAGAAGCCAAATTTGGCGGCGGCAAAACCATCCGCGACGGCATGTCGCAATCACAACGAACACGCGATGGCACGGGCACAGGCCCGCAAGCGGGCGGCGCGGTCGACACCGTCATGACCAATGCCTTGATCATCGATCACTGGGGCATTGTGAAGGCCGACATTGGCCTCAAAGGCGGCCGCATTGTAGCCATTGGCAAAGCAGGCAACCCTGATACGCAACCCGGCATTGACATCATCATTGGCCCCGGCACCGAGGTCATCAGCTGCGAAGGCAACATCATCACCGCTGGCGGTATCGATACGCACATCCACTTCATTGCCCCTCAGCAAATTGAAGAAGCTTTGGCCAGCGGCGTCACCACCATGATCGGTGGCGGCACGGGCCCAGCCACTGGCACCTTTGCCACGACCTGCACACCCGGCGCATGGAACATCGAGCGCATGATGCAAGCGGCTGATGCCTTTCCCATGAACTTGGGATTTCTCGGCAAAGGCAATGCTGCATTGCCCGGCTCACTGCATGAACAAATCAATGCAGGCGCCATTGGCCTGAAACTTCACGAAGACTGGGGCACCACACCTGCCGCCATCGACAACTGTTTGAACGTGGCCGAAGAAACCGACACACAGGTTGCCATTCACACAGACACCCTGAACGAATCTGGTTTTGTGGAAGACACCGTGGCAGCCTTTAAAGGGCGCACCATTCACACCTTCCACACTGAAGGTGCAGGCGGCGGTCATGCCCCCGACATTTTGAAAGTGGTGGGCGAAGCCAATGTGCTGCCTTCCTCTACCAACCCAACGCGACCCTACACCATCAACACCCTCGATGAACACGTGGACATGCTGATGGTTTGCCATCACTTGGACCCGTCCATTGCCGAGGACTTGGCATTTGCCGAAAGTCGCATTCGCAAAGAAACCATTGCTGCCGAAGACATCTTGCATGACTTGGGTGCCATCAGCATGTTCAGCTCCGACAGCCAGGCCATGGGCCGTGTGGGCGAGGTGATTTTGCGTTGCTGGCAAACGGCTCACAAAATGAAAATGCAGCGCGGCAAGTTGCCGGGCGACACGGATCGCAACGACAACGCGCGCGTCAAGCGCTACATCTCCAAGCTTTGCATCAACCCCGCCATCGCGCACGGCATCAGCCACGAAGTGGGCAGCATTGAAGTAGGCAAGTGGGCCGATTTGGTGGTCTGGAAACCTGCATTCTTTGGCGTCAAGCCTGCGCTCATTCTGAAAGGCGGCTTCATTGCCATGGCGGCCATGGGTGACCCCAATGCCTCCATCCCAACGCCTCAGCCTGTGCACTACCGCCCCATGTTTGGCAGCTATGGGGGTGCGTTGGCGCGCGGGTCACTCACTTTCGTTTCGCAGGCCGGTCTTGCAGCTGGCATTGGTCAAAAGTATGGTTTGCAAAAAACCTTGTCTGCCGTCAAAGGCATTCGCGGTGTGGGCAAGCGTCACATGATTCACAACGACTACGCCCCCAAAATGGAAGTGGATGCGCAAACCTATGCGGTGCGTGCAGATGGTTTGCTGCTCACGTGTGAGCCAGCCGTGAGCTTGCCCATGACGCAGCGTTACTTCTTGTTCTGATCAGGCGCCCGGTCTTTCCATGCTCACCTGCTCAAAAGTAATTGCACAAGGTCAAGGCTTGGCGCAGGCGCTGATCAAGCGCGCGCCAACGGTGTCTTTGGATTGGGACGTTCGACAAAAGAGCCGTTTTCAAACAGAAGACTCCACGGGTCGCGTGCTGTCAGTGTTTTTGCAACGCGGCCATGTGGTGCGCGGCGGTGATGTATTGGTGGCAGACGATGGCAGTTTGATCAAGGTGGAAGCAGCGCCGCAAACTTTAATGCGCATCACAGCCTGCACGGCACATGGCTCTCCCTTTGATCTCACACGCGCGGCCTATCACTTGGGCAATCGCCATGTGCCCATTGAACTTCACCCCAATCACCTCCAAATTGAACCCGACAACGTGTTGGCAGAAATGCTTCGCGCCATGCATTTGATGGTGAACACTGTAGAAGAAGCATTTGAGCCCGAAGGCGGCGCATATGGTTCTCACCATGGCGGGTCAGGTCACAGCCACAGTGACGAAGCAGCGCACGGTCATGGACACGACCACGCTCACGGCCATTCACATCACGACCATGGCCACTGAACTTCTCCAACTCATTTGGTTGGCTTCGCCTGCTTTGCCGGTGGGCGGCTTCTCTTATTCTGAAGCCTTAGAAGCTGCCATCGATCACGAGCACGTCCATGACGAAGACTCCTGTGCAGATTGGCTGGCCGATCAACTGCATCTGTCGCAGGCCCGAGGTGACATGGCCCTGATGGCGCAAGCCATTCCCGCTTGGCAAGCCATGAACACCGATCGATTGAAAGATTTAAGCCAGTGGGTTCACACCACTCGCGAAACGCACGAAATGCGATTGCAAACCGAGCAAATGGGCAGGTCCCTGTTGGACTGGTTGCGCATTCAAAACAAAGCCACAGAGACCGCATTAAAGCTGTGCAGCGAAATGCGCCCCACCTACCCCATGGCCATGTCTTTGGCCTTGTCGCTGGCCAATGCACCGCTAGATCAAGCGCTTCAAGCCTATGCCTTTGGCTGGGCCGAAAACATGACGCAAGCCGCACTCAAAGCAGTTCCCTTGGGCCAGGTATCTGGCCAAAAAATACTGGCCCGCTTGGCCCAAGAAATTCCCGATGCTGTGCAACACGCCATCGCTTTAAGCGATGACCAACGCCAAGCTTTTTGTCCCATGCTGGCTGTGATGTCGGCCAGACACGAAACCCAATACTCCAGACTCTTTCGATCATGACTGCACTGCACCACATTCCCAACCGCACCAAAAAACTGCCACCCCTTCGCGTGGGCATAGGCGGCCCTGTAGGCTCCGGCAAAACCACCCTCTTGGAAATGCTCTGCAAAAGCATGCGCCAAAAATGGGACTTGGTGGCCATCACCAACGACATCTACACCAAAGAAGACCAACGCTTGCTCACCGTCAGTGGCGCGCTGGATGCCGATCGCATCATGGGCGTTGAAACCGGCGGCTGCCCGCACACCGCCATTCGCGAAGACGCGTCCATCAACCTTGAAGCCATCGACCGCATGCTGAAAAAATTTCCGAACGCCGACGTGGTGTTCGTGGAAAGCGGTGGCGACAACTTGGCCGCCACATTCAGCCCCGAACTGTCCGACCTCACCATCTACGTGATTGACGTGGCCGCCGGCGAAAAAATCCCCCGCAAAGGCGGCCCTGGTATTACCAAGAGCGACCTCTTCGTCATCAACAAAACCGACCTGGCCCCCTACGTCGGCGCCGACCTCGACGTGATGCATGCCGACACCACCCGCATGCGCACCACTGCCAAAGGCCTCAAACCCTTCGTCATGACCAACCTCAAAACCCAAACCGGCCTGGCCGACGTCATCGCCTACATCGAAACCCAAGGCATGCTCGTTTAATTTAAATGGGGTCAGATCAACATTAATTTTCGCCCTCGCTGCCTGAAACGCCCCAATTTGAGCCTAGAACGCGGTTACAATTCCACCCGCTGGAAGTGTGGCAGAGTGGTCGATTGCACCGGTCTTGAAAACCGGCGGCTCGAAAGGGTCCGTGAGTTCGAATCTCACCGCTTCCGCCAGTTACAAACCCTAAGCAATTGATTTGCTTAGGGTTTTTTTGTATCTATGCGATTTGTGCACAATGCAGTTCAAGGAGAAACACATGTTGAAACGACACCTGAACCAAATCACTGTGGCGCTCGCCTTGGCCGCCACCTTGCCGCTGAGCTTTGCGCAAAGCGCAGCGCCTTCTTGGCCCTCCAAACCCATCAAGTTGATAGTGCCCTACGCTGCTGGCGGTCCAGCCGATGTGGTTGCACGTGAGTTGGCATTGGTCCTCACCGCAGATTTGAAACAACCCGTCACCGTCGAAAACCAAGGCGGCGGCATGGGCGTGCCGGCCCTGGGCGTTGTGACACGTGCAGAACCCGATGGACACACCCTGCTGTTGGCCGCGTTTGGCAACATGGTGCTGCAACCTATGTTGAGCAAAAAAGGCGGCGCAGATTTGGTCGCCAAACTCAAACCTGTGTCGACCATCTCTACAGGCCCTCACGTGTTGGTGGTCTCAGCCAAGCTGCCCGTTAAAAACATTCCCGAATTGATCGACTACGCGCGCGCCAACCCAGGCAAAGTGAGTTTTGCATCGGCAGGCACTGGTGGCACCGCGCACTTGGGCATGGAAATGTTCAAAGCACTTTCCAAAACGGATGTGATTCATGTGCCCTATAAAGGCAGCGCAGGCGCTGTGAACGATTTGATTTCCGGCGAGGTCAGCGCCATGTTCAGCAGCTTGCCTTCTCTTCAAGGTTTGGCCGACAAAGGCTTGGTCAAAGTGTTGGCAGCCACGGCACCCAGCAAATCCAACGCCACCAAATCCTTGCCCCTCATTGGTTCGGCATTGCCTGGCTTTGACTACACCACGTGGTACGCCATGTACGCACCACTGGCCACCTCCAAGCCTGTGGTCGATGCCATCAACAGCGCCCTTACCAAGGCTTTGAAAACGCCCGCCTTGGTGGCCAAAATTGAAGCTGCCGGCACTGAACTGCAAGCAGGCTCACCCGAAGAAGTGCAAGCCTGGACTCAGCGGGACACCGAGAAGTGGTCGCGCGTCATTCGCGATGCCAAGATTGCCATTGAATAAAGTGCAAGGGCATTGATCCAGGAGATCAAGGAATCTGATCCTTGATTTCCAGCTTCAAGCCTTTGGCGCCCACTTTCACTGGACCTAAAGTACCCGCCAAATCGCCCGACTGTGGCATGGCGTTGCCCGACTTAGAAACACGCACCTTAACCAACACTTCACCAGCGCCCGAGAGTTTTCGATCGGGTGTCATGGCGGTGGAATCGTCCAGTGTGAAGGCCAAAGGCAGTTGGGCGACTGTTGTTTTGAAGATAGCCAAAGGCATGCGCTCACCATTGGCTGGTGTGGCATAAATGAACACCACATCAGAAGGCTTCACCTTGCCCTTGAGTGCTTCCGCTATGGCAACTTGACCCGACACAGTCAAGCCAGTGCTTGCGGCACCGGAAGTGTTAGCAGAAGGTGCTGCGACAGGCATCTGCGCGGCATTCATCTGAGCCGAAGGACCCTTGGCAACTTGAGCGGGCATGCCCAGTTTTTGCTGAACTGAGGCAATGGCCTCGTCTAAGCCGGGCACATCAGGATTGTCGGCCGCCAAGGGCTTGCGGGCTTGTTGCCAATACTTCAAAGCATCGGCAAATTTTTCGTGCGAGTAAGAGGCGCTTCCCGCCATCAACAAGGCACCATAGTTTTGCGGGTCGCGTTGCAGAATGTCACGAATCACATTCCAAGGCTCACCTTCAAAGTTGCCTTGTGATTTCATGGCCAACACTTCCACGCGCTCAAGCTTCAAATCGTCATCCGCAGACAACTTCAAAGCGCGGTCATAGGCTTGCACGGAAGCATCAAACTTCTCGAGGGTGCGGTAGGTTCGGCCCAACATCACCCAACCCTGAAGGTTGTCGGGCTTGTCGTTTAATTTTTGAGCCAAGCTTTCGGCCATTTGGAGCAATTGGGTGGGATCAACCTTGTCGTTAGATTGAACGGCCATGGGATTGAGTGCATCGGGCTCACCTACCCACATGTACATGCCCACCGCTGACAAAGGCAAGGCCACGGCCACCAACACAGCAGTCCACAAGGCCGGCTTTTCTTGTTTCGCGACAGGATCGTCTTGTGCGGAAGTGTCCTCCAACAAACGCATGCTTAATTCATCGCGTGACTGTTGCCACTCGGTATCGCTGATGTGGCCACTCTCATGCTCACGGTCAAGGTCCGCAATTTGATCTCGGTAAACCTTGGCATTGGCTTTGGCCTGACTGGCATGCGTCACCACGGGACGTTGACGCAGCAAGACCCACATCAAAACGCCAGCCACACACAACACCATGCCCAGCGCCAACACAACAAACAACACATTGGCACTCATGATGCGTCTCCAGACTTCAGAATTTCTTGAACCTTGCGTCGATCTTCTTCGCTCAGTTGTTGTTGAAGGGGCTTCTCCGTTTGGCGTTGACGCAAGTAAAGGGCCATGCCCACAACACCGAGGACCAATAGCAGAAAGGGGCCAAACCACAAGACCCATGTGAGGGGTTTCACTTCTGGGCGATACAGGACAAAGTCACCGTAGCGCGTCACCAGATATTCTTTGATTTGCGTATCGCTTTTGTTGTCCCGAATGAGTTTCCTCACCTCTTCGCGCAAATCGTTGGCCAACTCAGCACGTGAGGATGCCAAGGACTCGTTTTGACACACCAGGCAACGCAACTCTTCAGAAATGTGAATCAAACGTTTTTCAACCAGTGGATCTTCTGCCAAGGGCGCGGCTTCTTTGGCTTGCACAGCGGAAAACGCAGTGACCATGGCAAAGGCCATGACTGCCAACAGCTTGAAACAGGGGGCATTCAATGTCATGAGAGCTTTCACAATGCTTTAGGAAGCATTCAATTTCTGCACCAAGGGCAAGATGGTGGATTGCAGCAAATCCGGTGTGACCACGCCCACGCGCTTGTAACGAATGACGCCTTCTTTGTCGATCACATAAGTCTCTGGCACACCGTAGACACCATAGTCAATGCCGACACGGCCATCCAAATCCAGGACGGACAATGCATAAGGATTGCCATGGCGGCTGAGCCACAACTGACTGCGCTCACGTGCAAGTTTGAGTTTTTCTTCAGGCGTGAATTTGCGACCTGCAGGCTCGTCTTGCGCTTGCACTTCTTTGTAGCTCAAGCCAACGATGGGCAATTGATTGGCCTTGGAAAAGGCCACCAACACAGGATGCTCTTCGCGGCAAGCCACACACCAAGTGGCCCACACATTCATCATCCAAACTTTGCCCTTCATATCTGCCGGTCCAAATTTGGGTGCGTTGGCATCCAAGGTATAGAGCTCAAAAGCAGGCGCAGGCTTGCCGACCAAGGGGGATGGAATTTCACGCGGATCGCGGTTCAGACCAACCGCCAGAAAGGCGACCAATCCAAAAAAAAGGACCAAGGGAATTAAAAACTTTTTCACAACATGCCTCCAGGCGGCTTAGCTCAAACTGTCAGCCGATTTGCGATAGCGTCGATCACTGACGGCCAACAAGCCACCCAAGACCATCAAGATGGCGCCGTACCAGAGCCAGGACACAAAGGGCTTGTAAAACACCCGCACGCTCCACTGCGGTTTGTCGCCTTCAATCGATTCACCCAAGGACACATAAAGGTCGCGGAACAAACCGGAGTCGATGGCCGCCTCGGTCATGGGCATGGCTGATGAGAAATACTTGCGCTTCTCGGGATGCAACAATTCCAGGAATTGATTGTCTTTGCTAACCTTGATTTCACCGCGAATGGCTTTGTAATTCGGGCCATCCACATTGGAAACTCCCACCAATTCAAAGTCGTAGTTCTCGATGGTCACGGTGTCGTTCAAACCCATGCGAACATCACGCTCCACCTCGTAGCCTTTGACCAAGGTGACACCCACCACCACCACCGCAATGCCCAAGTGTGCCAAATGCATGCCCCAGAATGAGGGCGGTATGCGGCCTGGTTTTTTGACGCGGTCCACAATTTGCAGGATCAAGCCCACAAACACCCAAGTGGCCAAGGCCATGCCCATGGCGCTCAGCCAATTGCCTTTTTCGGTGAAGGCCCAAATGAAGACAGCGACCAGCACGGCTGCCAACGCAGGAATGCGCATGGCAAGACCCAAGGTTTTCCAACGAGCCTCACGCCAGTGTGCAATGCCGCCTGGCACCATCAGAAACACCACGGGCACCATCAAAGGCACAAACACCGCATTGAAATAAGGCGCACCCACAGACAACTTGCCCAAGTTCAAAGCATCCACGATGAGCGGGTAAACCGTACCCAACAAGACCGCGCCCGTGGCAACCACCAACAACACACTGTTGGTGAGCAGCATGGACTCACGCGATACCAAACCAATCTTGCCACCCAATGTCGCTTTGGGTGCACGCCAGGCAAACAGCGTGAGTGAGATGCCCACCACCAAAGCCAGGAAGATCAAGATGAACACACCGCGGCGAGGATCTGCGGCAAATGCGTGAACCGATGTCAACACACCGGAGCGAACCAAAAATGTGCCGAGCAATGACAATGAAAATGCGCCAATGGCCAACAGCACCGACCAAGCTTTGAAACCACCGCGCTTGTCGGTCACCATCAAAGCGTGAATGAGGGCAGTGCCAAACAACCATGGCATGAGCGAGGCGTTTTCAACAGGGTCCCAGAACCACCATCCGCCCCAACCCAACTCGTAATAGGCCCACCAGGAGCCCAGCGCAATGCCGGCTGTCATGAAAACCCACGCCACCACCGTCCAAGGACGTGACCAACGCGCCCATGCCGCATCCATGCGACCGGACAACAAAGCGGACAAGGCAAATGCAAATGCGACCGAGAAGCCCACATAGCCCATGTACAACATAGGCGGGTGAATGACCAAACCGGGATCTTGCAACAAGGGGTTCAAGTCACGACCATCTGCCGCAGCGGGCAGCAAACGCTCAAATGGACTGGAGGTGGTCAAGATGAACATCAAAAAACCAGTCGACACCCAACCCAAAATGCCAATGACGCGTGCCACCATGGCCAAGGGCAAGCTGCGAGAGAACAATGCAACGGCCAGAGTCCAGCCTGCCAACATCAACACCCACAACAACAAAGACCCTTCGTGGCCACCCCAGACCGATGCAAATTTATATTGCGAAGGCAGCAAGGAGTTGGAGTGCTCGGCAATGTACTTGATTGAAAAGTCATCGGTCAGCGCGCCGTGTGCCAACACACCAAATGAAAGTGCGATCAACAAAAACTGCAAGACTGCAGCAGGCCTTGCCAAGGCTTGCCAACGCTGATGGTCGTTGACCGTTCCGGCCAACGGCAAGAGACCTTGAATCAGCGCCACGCATGCTGCCAAGATCAAGGCAAAGTGGCCAATTTCTACAATCATTCCAGACTCTTTTCTATGGGTGCACTAAGACTTCACATGAACAGCTTCATGTGAAGTCTTCAAATTCAGGGTTTAACGGAGGCTGCTGCTTTCGCAGCTGCAGCTTTGTCCAAAGCATGTTTGGCTTCGGGCGGCATGTAGTTCTCATCGTGCTTGGCCAAGACCTCGGAGGCCGTGAATTGCTTGTCGTCCGACAATTTGCCTTGCGCCACGACGCCCTTGCCTTCTTTGAACAAATCGGGCAACAAACCTTTGTAGGACACAGGCACATCGTGCGCAAAATCGGTCACCACAAACTGCACGTTTTCGCCATCTTTTTTCAAACTGCCGTCCTTCACCATGCCACCTACTCGAAAGGCACGGCCTTGGGGTGCCTCACCTTGAGACACTTGGGTGGGCGTGAAGAAGAACACCAAATTACTTTGAAATGCATTCAAGACAAACATGCCTGCGATGGCCAACGCTGCGACAGCCGCAGTGATGAGCAAAAATCGTTGATGCCGCGGTTTCATCCCTGCCAATCCTTTCCTTGCGTTTGTGCAGCAGCCAGCTCTTGTGCCACTTGCGACAGCGCCTTGGCGCGTGCCTGCTGAACCCACCACATCTCAATGATGATGAGCGCTGCGGTCACGCCAAAACTTCCCCAGACATACACGCCATAGCCACCCATGGCCCAAAAGTCTGACCAACTGTTCCAAATCATGATTGCGCCTCCATGGCCTTGGCTTTAACTTCAGGCAAATCGGCCACCCACTGCGCATGACGCTCCCGAATCAAAATGATGCTTCGGACACGGTACAAAGCCATGGCAATGGCGTACATCCAAAATGCAACACCCATGATCAACATGGCTTCCAACATGATTTGCGCCATGCTAGAGCCTTTGGTCAGTGACACAGAAGCACCCTGATGAAGCGTATTCCACCACTTCACAGAAAAATAAATCACGGGCACATTGAGAGCCCCTACCAAAGCCAAGATACCGCCCGCTTTGTCTGCACGGCGCGGATCGTCAATGGCACTGGTTAAGGCGATGTAGCCCAGATACAAGAAGAACAAAATCAACTCAGACGTCAAGCGAGCGTCCCAAACCCACCAGGCACCCCACATGGGTTTGCCCCAAAGCGCGCCAGTCCACAGCGACAAAAATGCAAAGATGGCGCCTGTGGGCGCGAGTGCGCGGCCCATCATGCCGGACAAGCGGGTGTTGAAAGTCAAACCCAACAATGCCCAAAAAGCCATGGCCAAGTAAATCACCATGGACATCCAAGAAGCGGGCACATGCACAAAGATGATTCGGTAACCCTCACCTTGTTGAAAATCGGTGGGCGCCACAAACATGCCCAGCCACAAACCCCACACCGTTAAACCAGTGGCCAACAAAGCAAACACTGGCCACAACTTTCCCGCTAGCGGATAGAAGTTTTGAGGCGAAGCGTAATGAAAAAGTTTTTGCATCATTGGGTTAACCCATTCTTATGATTCAAGTGCAATTCGAAGTGATGCTGCGCTGGCCCAGGGGCTGAACACAGCGGCCACCAAAGCCATGGCCGCCAAGATGGACAAGTGTGCTGAAGCACCCAAACCACTGATTTCAGCTTGAACAGCACCTGCACCAAATACCAAGGCTGGCACATACAAAGGCAAGACCAACAGAGACAACAAAACATCGCCACCGCGAACACCCAGCGTGAGCGCAGCGCCAATGGCTCCGATGAGCGACAAAATGGGCGTCCCCAACAACAAGCTGAGCGTCAAAATCCAAAGGGCATTGGCCGACAAGTCAAATTGCAAACCCAAAACAGGCGCCAACAGCACCAGCGGCAGTCCCGACAGCAACCAATGCGCCAAAATTTTGGCGGCCACCAACATTGACAAACTGTTGGGCGACAGGGCCATTTGCTCCAGCGTGCCATCGGCATGGTCGGCGGCAAACATGCGCCCCAGGGACAGCATGCTGGCCAACAGTGCACCCACCCACAAAATGCCAGGCGCCACCAAGCGCAAAGTGTTCATTTCGGGACCAATTCCCAGTGGGAACAAAGCGGCCACCACCACAAAGAAAAACACTGAGGTGATGACTTCGTTCTTGCGCCGAAGGGCCAAGGTGAGATCGCGTCGTACGATGGCAACAAAGGCGCTCATGCCGTCAACCTGTAGCTAAAGCCCACGCCGCCCAAGCTCACGGCCTGGTGGCTGGTGAGTAACACCATACCCTGATGGGCCAAATGGCTGTTGATGACCTGCGTCAACGCGTTCTGAGCAGCGGCATCCAAGGCCACAAAAGGTTCATCCAAGATCCACAGCTTGGCAGGACTGACCAGCAAGCGTGCCAGCGCCGTACGCCTTTTTTGACCTTGCGACAACACCCTCACAGGCAAATGCTCTCTGCCGCGCAAGCCCAACTGCACCAAGGCTTTCAAGGCATCCTCAGGCTTTAGGGGGCGGCCTGCGACGGCCGCATCGGCGCGCAGGTTTTCCATGGGGGTCAGATCTTCTTTAAGGGCCAATTGGTGACCCAAATAAGCCAAATCGGCACGAAAAGCCTCTGGATTTTGAACCACAGGCTGGTGATTCCAAGTGATTTCGCCCTCTTCAAGGGCACTCAGGCCGCATGCCAAACGCAGCAGGCTGGTTTTGCCAACCCCATTGTCACCTTCGAGGTGCAGCCACTGGCCGGGTTGGAGGGTGAAAGAAACGCCTGAAAACAGCCGTTTGTCACCCTTTGAGCAAGAAAGATTGGAAACACTGAACATGTAGCTGAATCATCGCAGAACAAGACCATTCAGAATTGATTCAGGTCAAAAATAAAGGGTCAATTGACTAAGCCTTTGATTTTAACTGCCCGCGTTGTTGCCTGCGTCGGATCCTGCATTCGCAGCCAACTCTCTTGCCTGCTTTTCGGCCTCAGCCTTTCGATACAAACTCAACACATTGGGCAGGCGTTCCAGCATTTCAACCCACTCATATTCGTAGGGTAATCCGATCCAATCGCCATTGGCCTTCAAGCCTGCAATGCATGCTTTGATTTTGTGGCGCGCCACATCAAAGCTTTGCAACTCTGCCTCGGACAAAGACTCTCGTTTGTTCTTTGAAATGTCTGCTTCTAGCAAGACCAACACATCGTGCTGAATGGCCAGTTCGTGCTTGAGAGACTCTGAAGAACGAGGGCCTGTATGAGGATGCTGGATTTCCTCGAGTTTCTCTGTGATTTCTTTGAAGTTTTGTTGCGTCTGAAAGTAAAAAATCAAAAACCCAGCGAGCAAGATGAACAGCACGCACAAAACCAACAACAAAAAATTGTCCATACAGGACCTCACTTCATAGATTGGGTTTCATCCTACTCAAGAGTTTGGCTTGGGGCAACTTGGCCGATGTCCTGAATTCCCCTAGCTGCAAAAGTGCGGCTTCAAAGCTACACTGCAGCGCAAGGAGTACCTGTTTGTGAACCACCCCACCCCCCACCTCTCTTCAGAGCAAGAAATCGCCCGCTTTGGCAGCGGCAAGGCCGTCCAACGACTTGAAGATCAGCAATTGCTGCTAGGTGCCGGGGTGTATGCCAACGACGTCAGCCTGCCCAACCAATCCCATTTGGTCTTTTTGCGCTCGCCCTACCCCCACGCCAACATCACCCGTTTAGACACCCAAGCAGCCAAAGGCATGCCGGGCGTTTTGGCGGTTTACAGCGGGCAAGACCTGTTGGCTGCTGGCATCAAACCATTGGCGCGCCCCATGAATTTCAAGCGGGCAGACGGCAGCCCACTTTCGTCAACCACCCGTCATATTTTGGCCACCCAGACCGTGCGCTTTGTGGGCGAGCCCATTGTGGCCGTGGTTGCAACATCAGAAGAACAAGCTCGCAACGCCATCGAGGTCATCGAGATTGAATTCGATGCCTTGCCAAGCGTCACCACCCTGAGCGATGCGTTGGCCCCCACCGCGCCTCTTTTGACAGAAGCACCCGACAACCGTGTTGCCGAAACCCGATATGGCGACGCACAAGCCACCCAGGCGGCCTTTGACCAAGCCGCCCACGTGGTGCACCTGAATATCGTGAATCAACGCGTGGCAGCCCTGTCCATCGAACCTCGCAGTGTTTTGGCCTACCCAGACCAAGGCCGCTTGCACATCCGCATGAGCAGCCAAATGCCAACAGGCGTTCGCAATACAGTTTCTGACCTGCTTGGCATCGACAAGGAAAAAATTCGCGTCATCGTGGGCGATGTCGGTGGCGGTTTTGGCATGAAAACTGGCGCATACGCCGAAGATGTGGTCACCGCATATTGCGCCCACTCGCTTCAACGGCCCGTCAAATGGATCGCCGACCGCAGCGAAGAGTTTCTCAGCAGCTCACATGGCCGTGACATTCAAACTCAAGCCGCCTTGGCATTGGCCGCGGACGGCAAAATTTTAGGTCTTCGCATTGAAACTTTGGCCAACGTGGGGGCCTATCCCACCATGACCGGCTTGGCCATCCAAATGATGATCGGCCCTTGGGTGCAGAGCAGCGTCTACGACATTCAAACCATCGACTACCACTTCACCGGCGTGATGACCAACACCGCCAGTACGGGCGCTTACCGTGGCGCAGGTCGCCCTGAAGCTATTTACAACATCGAGCGTTTGATCGACGAAGCCGCTCGCGTCAGCGGCATTGACCGCGTGCAATTGCGCCGCCGCAACTTCATTCAACCATCGCAAATGCCCTACAAGAACCCCATGGGTCAGGTGTATGACACCGGTGCGTTTGAAATGATCATGGACCAGGCTATGGAAAAAGCCGACTGGGCAGGCTTTGCACAACGCGAAGCGGCCTCCAAAGCCAAAGGCCTGTGGCGCGGCTTGGGCATTGCCACTTTCTTGGAGTGGACGGGTGGCAATGCCTTGGAAGAAAACGTGCAAGTGCAAATTTTGGCCGACGGCACCATTGAAGTGGCCTCGGCAGTCAACGCCATGGGTCAAGGCATCGCCACCTCCTTGGCCCAATTGGTGGTGGATGTTTTTGGTGTCGACATCTCGAAGGTTCGCGTCATTTTGGGCGACACAGACCGCGCCAATGGCTTTGGCAGTGCCGGCTCCCGCTCACTGTTCACAGGCGGTTCAGCGATGCGTGTCGGCGCAGAAAAAACATTGGACAAAGCGCGAGATTTGGCAGGTCAAGCGCTAGAAGCATCGCCTGCCGATTTGGCCTATGAAAGTGGCCGTTTCAGCGTGAAGGGCACCGACTTGAACATCAGCCTGGCCGATTTGGCCAAGCGCCAGCCCGAAGGCCGAATTGAGTTGCAATCCAGCACCACCGCCAGCGGACCCACATGGCCCAACGGCTGCCACATTTGCGAAGTAGAAGTGAACCCCGCCACTGGCGAATCTTGCGTGGTGTCGTACACCTCCATGAACGATGTGGGCCGCATCGTCAACCCGATGATTGTGGAAGGCCAATTGGATGGCGGCGCCGTTCAAGGCATGGGACAAGCCTTGTTAGAAGGCTTGGTCTACGACTCAGAAAGTGGTCAGTTGGTGACTGGAAGTTTGATGGACTATGCCGCACCGCGTGCAGACATCATGCCGCAAATGTTCCATACATTTACCAACCAAACAGTGCCCAGCACCAACAACGTGCTTGGCGTCAAAGGGGTTGGCGAATTGGGAACCATTGGTGCAACACCTTGCGTGGTGAATGCGATTGCAGATGCGTTGGCACGCAATGGAAATTCACAAAAATCACAAAATCTACAAATGCCGCTAACTCCTTTTAGATTGTGGGAATTACTTAACGGCGCATGAATCTAATTCACAAAGAATGGACACTTTGCTACTATTTCTCAGATGCGAGGATTAGAATCAAAGTATGACCATGAAGAGCACCACAACCGCCAACGCCTATCTGCGATTTTTGCAGCTAGCGCGTGGCCTTCAGCAATTGCCTGACGCGCCGCAGTTAGACGCCAACGAAAAAGCTTTGCTTGAAGAAGTGGCACTGCGTTGGTTTGAAAATAGAACCATGACGGTTCGCGAAGCCATCGGCTTGGCGCACTTGGGTTCACCTGCAACTTTGCACAAACGCATCACACGTTTGCGCCAAAAAGATTTGCTGATGACTTTCAATCAGCCTGAAGACAAGCGCGCCAAGTACCTCATCCCCACCGAAAAAACCATCGCCATGTTTGGTGACTTCGGCAAAAAGATGAACTCAGTCATGGCAACTGCTTAATTCAAACTCAGCGCTGATGTGCTGCACATTGGCGCTGCTCATTTGCACCGTTCATCTGAACTGTCTAGCGATCTGCCAAAAACAAAGCTTGCAGATCGCTTAAAAAATCAAAGCCTCGTTCTGTGGGCCAAACCCGATTCAAGTCCCTGGCAATGAGTTGCTTGGCTTCGGCCTTGGCCAAACCTTGTTGAATGGACGTCATGGCCAGTCCCGTGCGTGCCATGTAGTCGGCCAAACTAAAGCCCTCTTTCAAGCGCAGCGCATTGAGCATGTATTCAAACGGTAACTCTTCGCGAGCCACTTCTGCGTACTGTGTCACCGGCGCACCTTGCAGGGCTTGCACAAGGTACAACTGCGGCTCACGGTAACGCACATAGCGCATCACGCGGTGCGCAAAACTGAGCTTGCTGTGCGCGCCAGCACCAATGCCCAAGTAATCCCCAAACTGCCAGTAGTTCAGGTTGTGCCAGCAGCGGTGTCCTGGCTTGGCATAGGCCGACACTTCGTAGCGCTGCAAGCCCGCTGCGCCCGTCATGTCGGTGATCAAATCCATCATCGCGTAAGCATCGTCATCCTCAGGTAAGACCGGGGGATGTTTGGCAAACATCGTGTTAGGTTCGATGGTGAGGTGGTAGATGGAAATGTGCGGCGGCTTGAAGCTCAAAGCGGTTTGAATGTCTTGCGTCAAATCGGCCAAGCTTTGTCCCGGCAGTGCATACATCACATCCAGATTGAAAGTTTCAAAGGCACTCTGTGCTTCGGCCACAGCCGCCATGGCCTGATCGCTGTTGTGCACACGGCCCAGCGCTTTCAAATGTGCGTCGTTGAAACTTTGCACACCAATGGACAAGCGCGTCACACCTGCAGCACGAAACGCCTTAAAGCGATCTTTCTCAAACGTGCCAGGGTTGGCCTCCATGGTAATTTCTGCTTCGGCCTCCAAAGGCAAGCGCGCACGAATACCACTGATCAATCGATCGATGCTGGCAGGCTCAAACAAACTGGGTGTGCCGCCGCCAATGAAGATGCTGTGAACAGGACGGCCCCAAATCAGCGGCAAGCTGGCTTCTAAGTCGGCCAGCAGCGCATCGATGTAGCGTTGCTCTGGCATGCCCTGCGCGTTGTCGCGCCACTCGTGCGAATTGAAATCGCAATACGGACATTTCTTGATGCACCACGGCAGATGCACATACAGCGAGAGCGGTGGCAAGGCCTGCAATTGCAACAAGCCAGGCCGCATGGCATGCACCACATCAAAAGGATGGCTCATGCTTTAGAGGCCCCAGCGTTCACGCATCAATGCCACCATGGCCTGTGACGAGCGGCCCCGATGGCTGTTGGCATTCTTCACTTCTTCAGGCAACTGTGCAAACGTTTGACCAAACTCTGGCAACCACAAAATAGGATCAAAGCCAAAGCCATTGGTGCCGACGGGTTCGCGCGCAATCTCAACCACCACCCGCCCCACTGCAATCAAAGGCTCAGGATCTTCGGCACTGCGCAGTGCGACCAGGGTGCTCACCATGGCTGCACGGCGGTTATCGACCTGCGCCATTTGCTCAATTACAGCGCGCACGTTGTTGGCATCCGATTTCTCATAACCAAACTGCGTGCAGTAGTAAGCGGTGTCTACACCTGGCAAGCCACCAAATGCATCAATGCACAAACCTGCATCGTCTGCCACAGCCGGCAGACCACTTTGTGCAGAGGCATGGCGTGCTTTGGTCAAGGCATTTTCAACAAAGGTTTTGTAAGGCTCTGGCGCTTCCGAAATGTTCAACTCAGACTGACGCACCAACTGCACATTCAGCACGCTGAACATGCTTTGCAGTTCGTTCAATTTGCCTGCGTTGTTGGAAGCCAAAACCATTTTCATGACATCAAGCGCCTGCGTGAACGTGTGTTTGACGTGATTGCTTTTGCAATTGCACCAACTCGGCAATGCCCTTCTCAGCCAGGGCCAACAAGCTGTCCATTTCTTTGCTTGTAAAGGCCACACCTTCGGCGGTGCCCTGCACTTCTACAAAGTTGCCAGCACCGGTCATGACCACGTTCATGTCGGTATCGCATGATGAGTCTTCGGTGTAATCCAAATCCAGCAAAGGTGTGCCGTCTTTCAAGCCCACCGAAATGGCCGCGACCGAATCAATGATGGGAGACTCTGTGAGCTTGCCTTGGTGCATGAGCCAATCGACGGCGTCTTGGGCGGCCACAAACGCACCCGTGATACTGGCTGTGCGAGTGCCGCCATCGGCTTGCAGTACATCGCAATCCAAATGGATGGTGCGCTCACCCAGTTTTTTCAGATCAAACACGGCGCGCATGGAACGGCCAATGAGGCGTTGAATTTCTTGTGTGCGGCCACTTTGTTTACCGCGTGCTGCTTCGCGGTCACCGCGTGTGTGTGTGGCGCGCGGCAACATGCCGTATTCAGCCGTCACCCAACCTTCACCACTGCCCTTTTTGTGACCAGGCACTTTTTCTTCAACCGAAGCAGTGCACAACACGCGTGTGTCGCCAAATTCGATCAACACAGAGCCTTCGGCATGAACGGTGTAGCCCCGCGTGATTTGGACCTTGCGCAATTGATCTTGCTTGCGATCATGGGCGCGTTGAAAGTTGGAAGAATTGAGAGTGGTCATGGATGTGATCGCTGGTTGAATGTTTGAATGAACGCGTTAGATCGACATTCAAGATTAGTTTGAGATAATCGCCGACTGAACCGCAGCCCTTTGTCTGCCGCATCCTAGAAAGAATTCATGCCAGTTTACAGTATGACCGGATACGCCAGCGTGCAATCCAGCACGCCCGCTTCAGAGAGCGGCACCGACACAGCGGCCACGGCAGCTGTGCGTTTCGGTCTTGAGATACGTTCCGTGAACAGCCGCTTTCTAGACCTCAGCTTTCGACTGCCCGACGAGCTGCGTCATACCGAACCGGCTTTGCGTGAGCACATCACACAACACATCAAGCGCGGCAAAGTGGAAGTGCGTGCGGTCTATCACAGCACCCAAGACAATGACCTGGCCGACCCCTCCATTGGCACCTTGCAAAAACTGGTGGGTCTGCAAAACAAAATTCAAAGCTGGCTGCCCAACGCGCGCGACCTGAGTGTTTCCGATGTCATCAAGTTGGCCTCGCACGAAAAATCAGGTGCGGGTCTTCAAGACGCCGACCTCATGCCTTTGGCCACACAAGCGGTCAAAGCCCTCAAAGATGCCCGCGCCCGTGAAGGTGCCCGCTTGGCTGAGATGCTACAAGACCGCATTGGGCAACTGCGCACGCTGGCAGAACAAGCAGCGCCCCTGTTGCCACAATTGGTTGAGCAACAGCGCCAGCGTTTCATTGACCGCTGGAACGAGGCCATGGCTTTGTCGGACGGCAATGTGTCATCCGACGTTGCAAAAGACCGCGCTTTGACGGAAGCCACGGCTTTTGCCATTCGCATCGATGTGGCCGAGGAGCTCACCCGACTGGCATCCCACTTGGACGAAATCAGCCGCCTCGTCAAAAAAGGCGGCGACATTGGCAAACGCCTTGATTTCCTCATCCAAGAACTCCACCGCGAAGCCAACACCTTGGGCTCCAAGTCGGCGGCCCTCGAGCTCACCAAAATCTCCGTCGACATGAAAGTCTTGATTGAGCAAATGCGTGAGCAGGTGCAAAACATCGAATAAGTTGACTACACTCCTTGCCATGGAATATCCTGGAAACCTCTACGTCGTAGCTGCCCCCAGTGGTGCGGGCAAGTCCAGCCTGGTCAAGGCCCTGATGGAGCTTGACACCCGCGTTTTGCCCTCGGTGTCGCACACCACCCGCGCGCCAAGAGGCCAAGAAAAGCACGGCCGAGAGTACTTTTTTGTCTCTCAACAAGAGTTTGACGCCATGGTGGCCGCCGACGCCTTTGTGGAATGGGCCAATGTGCACAGCCACCGCTATGGCACCTCCAAGAAAATGCTGGAAGAGCGCATGGCACAAGGCTCCGACGTCATTTTGGAGATTGACTACCAAGGCGCCATCCAAATCCAAAAGATGTACGCCAATGCCATCCTCATCTTCATTCTGCCCCCCAGCTGGGAAGAATTGCGCAGCCGCCTGGAGCGCCGAGGCGAGGACAGCACCGAAACCATCGAATTGCGCCTGCAAAATGCGGCCATTGAGCTGGCCCAGGTCAAAGAATTTGACTTCGTTATAATCAACGAAGTTTTCGATCGCGCCCTGTTTGACCTCAAGGCCATCGTGCATGCCCAGCGCCTCAAGTACATTGCCCAGCGCCGGGCCCGTGCCGAAACTTTCGAATCCCTCCATATCACCTGAATTACTTACCGGAGACCGTCATGGCCCGCATCACTGTTGAAGATTGCTTGGAACAGATCCCTAACCGTTTCCAATTGGTATTGGCGGCCACTTACCGTGCTCGCATGCTGAGCCAAGGCCACACCCCCCGCGTCGAGAGCAAAAACAAGCCAGGCGTCACGGCCCTGCGCGAAATTGCAGCCGGCAAAGTTGGTTTGGAAATGCTCAAAAAAGTAAACT
The DNA here is from genome assembly GCF_003063605.1 of Limnohabitans sp. Hippo4. Lineage (NCBI taxonomy): Bacteria > Pseudomonadati > Pseudomonadota > Betaproteobacteria > Burkholderiales > Comamonadaceae > Limnohabitans > Limnohabitans sp. Hippo4. Next base: position 830,170 of record NZ_NESE01000001.1, read on the forward strand.
AATTTCTACACCCAGCCAAACCGTTCTGGTTTGGCACCATCAGCCCCAAAGTTTCAAAACCTGGGGCTTTTTCACGCCTGAAATTCGCAAATTTGTGAGGGCAAGTCCTCAGGCTTTCTGAAGACGGCCCTCTCGCGTTACATTTGAGCCATGCGCGCAGCTTTTTCTTCTATTTTTAACAGTTCCGGTAGTACTTCAATACCCGGAAAGCGCGACAACGCACACAACATTCAAGCGGGCATGCCCTCCGCCAGCGCAGCCAACGCGGCGGCCGCCAGTTTTGCAGCCTTGGTGGCCCAGCTAGGCTACTTGTCAGCTGCCGACATTGAACTGGTCCGAAAAGCCTATCGGTTTGCAGACGAAGCACATTTAGGCCAACTGCGCAAAAACGGCGAGCCCTACATCACGCACCCTATTGCAGTGGCCACGCAGTGCACCGAGTGGAAACTCGATGCGCAAGCCTTGATGGCAGCGCTGATGCACGACGTGATGGAAGACTGCGGCGTCACCAAAGCCGATCTGATTGAAAAATTTGGTTCCTCCGTGGCCGAATTGGTGGACGGGCTGACCAAGTTGGACAAGCTGGAGTTCAACACCCGCGAAGAAAACCAGGCCGAGTCCTTCCGAAAAATGCTGCTGGCCATGGCGCGCGATGTCCGTGTGATCCTCATCAAGCTGGCCGATCGCACGCACAACATGCGCACCATGTCCGACATGCCGCGCGAAAAGTGGGGTCGCATATCTTCTGAAACTTTGGAAATTTATGCGCCGATTGCGCACCGCTTGGGCCTGAACCAAACCTACCGTGAACTTCAAGATTTGTCGTTCCGATACTCTATGCCTTGGCGCTACAACGTCTTGGCCAAAGCCGTTGCCAAAGCACGCAACCGCCGGCGCGACCTGATTCAAAAAGTTCAAGGCGAGCTCGAGTCTACGTTTTCTCAAGCAGGCATGGATGTTCAAATTTCTGGCCGAGAAAAAACGCTGTACTCCATTTACAAAAAGATGGATGGCAAGCACCTTAGCTTTGCACAAGTGACCGACATTTATGGCTTTCGCTTGATCGTGCCCTCGGTCATTGATTGCTACACCGCCTTGGGCATCTTGCACCAAATGTACAAGCCCGTGCCTGGCCGATTCAAAGATCACATCGCCATTGGCAAAGTCAACGGTTATCAGTCTTTGCACACCACCTTGGTGGGCCCCTCGGGTGTCAACGTTGAATTTCAAATGCGCACAGAAGCCATGAACGTGGTGGCCGAATCGGGTGTTGCTGCGCATTGGCTCTACAAAGACAAAGGCTCTAACGACGGTGCATCTGAACGCTTGGGCACGCAGTGGCTGCAGTCACTGCTGGACATCCAAAAAGAAACACGCGATGCCTCCGAGTTTTGGGATCACGTCAAAGTGGACTTGTTCCCAGATGCTGTTTACGTGTTCACGCCCAAGAGCCAAATCATGTCCTTGCCGCGTGGCGCCACGGTGGTTGATTTTGCGTACATGATCCACAGCAACATTGGGGACCACTTGGTCGCCGCCAAGATCAACAACCAACAAGTGCCCTTGCGCACCGAGTTGAAAAACGGTGACGTCGTTGAGGTTATGACGGCCCCTGTGTCCTCGCCTAATCCATCGTGGCTTGGCTTTGTGCGCACTGGCCGTGCGCGCTCACGCATTCGCCATCACCTTAAAACCATGGCCAACAGCGAGTCCATGGACTTGGGTCTCAAACTTCTCACGCAAGCTTTGCGTGCAGAAGGCATTGAGAAGATGCCAGACGATCCGTCTCTCTATCAAGGCTTGTGGGAAAAATTGTTGCGCTTCACCGGCAACAAAAACCGCAGCGATTTGTTGGTCGATGTGGGCTTGGGAAAACGCATTGCCAGCATTGTGGCCAAGCGCATGGCGGCCTTGCTGTCCGAAATGGGCGAAAAGCCCGATCCATTGCTGATGACGCGTGAGCGCTTCATGGCGCACGAGACCGTGTCTCAAGGTGCCATCATGCTCGACGGCACCGAAAACGCCTCGGTGGTTTATGCGCGCTGCTGCCACCCCTTGCCTGGCGACAAAATCATTGGCTACCTGGGCCGCGGTGAAGGTTTGGCCGTGCACACAGCCGATTGCAGTGTGGGCCAAAAACTTCAACAGAAAGACAGCGAACGCTTCATTGGTGTTGAGTGGTCAGACGAGCCCTTGCGCAATTTCGAAACCAGCATCAGCGTCACCGTGGTCAACACCAAGGGTGTTTTGGCGCGGGTGGCAGGCACATTGGCCAACTCCGAGGTCGACATCATTCATGTTGAAATGGGACAAGCCAGTGCGCAAGATGCAGCCGAAAACACCTTTGTGATTTCAGTGCGCGACCTGAGCCATTTGGAAACTGTGCTGCGCAATTTGAAGCGCACACCTGCTGTTTTGAATGCTGAGCGCATCACGCACCGAGCTCGCGGTCAAAGCGCACCCGACGCATAAAAAAACCCTCTGACTTTCGGGGGAGGGTTGATTTTTTGAACTTAAGCACTTGGCTTGGGATAGGCAACTTCCAACACTTCAATTTCACGCACCCCTTGCGGGGTGACCAATTGCAAGACATCGCCCGTGCGTGACTTCAGCAAGGTGCGTGCAATGGGAGACACCCAACTCACCTCGCCTTTGAGACTATCTGCTTCGTCGATGCCGAGAATGGTGACCGTGCGTTCGTCGCCACGCTCTTCGGCGTAAGTGACCGTGGCACCGAAAAACACCTGGTCTTTGCCATGGTGTGCACTGGGATCGGTGACCTCAGCAATTTCCAGACGCTTGGTTAGAAAACGGATGCGCCGATCAATCTCGCGCAATCGTTTTTTACCGTAAAGGTAATCGCCGTTTTCGGACCGGTCACCATTGCTGGCGGCCCAATGCACGATGTCGACAATTTTGGGGCGCTCTTCGTCTAGCAAGCTGAACAACTCTGCCCGCAAAGTGGCATACCCCTGGGGGGTCATGTAGTTGCGGCTTCCGGCTGGCAATGGCGGCAGGCTGGGATCTTCCCCATCATCTGAATCCGCATCGGTTTCGCGCGTGAATGCTTTGCTCATGGCTTTCGAAAAAGAAAACGAAAATGAATGGTGAAAATGGAATACACAAAGAAAAACAGCCTAGGGGCGTAAGCCTCTAAGCTGTGTTCTAGAATCGAAATTCTGGTGCGGCTGGCAGGAATCGAACCCACGACCCCTTGGTTCGTAGCCAAGTACTCTATCCAGCTGAGCTACAGCCGCGAAGCTGTAGATTATAGCATGGGTTTTTGGGTATCCTCAAACACGGCTTAAAAATCCAAACAAATCCCCAAAAAAGGGCAGCCAGATCCGATCTAAGGGTTTGACTGATTGAATTTGGTGCACGGCCCTTTCAAAATGCCCCTTCAATACCTTCTTTGGGCGGCACAGGTCTTGCAACCTCCTCCAATTAAGTTTTACTTCACTTGGAGATGTTTCATGCAATTCAACTTTTTGGCCAAGCGCCGTCTCACCCTTGCACTGTTGGCCGGCTTGGCCCTGACCGGTGCCACAGCACAAGCCCAAACCGCATTAGACGATGTACTCAAAGCCAAAGTCATCAAGATTGCCATCCCCACCGACTACCCGCCCTACGGCTTTGTAGGCATTGACCTGCAACCTCAAGGCTTGGACATCGACATGGCCAACTACATTGGCCAAAAAATGGGCGTCAAAGTTGAATTGATTCCCGTGATCAGTGCCAACCGCATTCCTTACCTGCAAACCAAAAAAGCCGACTTGGTTATTTCCACTTTGGGCAAAAACCCAGACCGCGAAAAAGTGATCGATTTCACAGCGGCCTACTCGCCTTTCTTCCAAGCCGTCTTTGCTTCTAAAAGCTTAAGCATCAAGAGCTTCAACGACTTGGTGGGCAAATCAGTGGGCGTCACACGTGGCGCCATGGAAGACCAAGAATTGGCCAAAGTGGTGCCTGCAGGCGTTGATGTCAAACGTTTCGAAGACAACAATGCCACCATCTCGTCCTTCATTTCAGGCCAAGTGCAAGTCATTGCCACCGGCGCATCTGTGGCCGGCACCATCATGACCAAGAATCCTGGCTTGAACACCGAGTACAAGTTGTTGCTCAAAGACTCCCCCAACTTCATTGGCGTGGCCAAAGGTGAAGACAAGCTGCGCTTGAAAGTGAACGAGATCATTGCGCAAGGCCGCAAAGCTGGCGACATCGACAAGATGTCGCAAAAGTGGTTGGGCCGCCCTGCTGGCGATCTGCCACTTTGATGCTTCATGCGCATTGAACTGGATTTCATCAGCGTCCTGATTGAATGGCCGCTGTTGGTGAAGGGTGTGGCCTGGACCATCGGGCTCACCAGCATTTCCACCCTCCTCGGTCTTGCACTGGGCATCGTGTTGGCTTGGTCACGTGTGCATGGGGCGCTGCCCCTGCGCGTGTTGGCTGGCACTTATGTGGAGCTCATTCGCAACACGCCCTTCATCGTTCAGTTGTTCTTCGTCTACTTTGGCCTGCCCGCGATGGGCTTGCGACTGTCGCCAGAAACCGCGTCGATCATTGCCATGGTGATCAACCTGAGCGCGTATGCCACTGAAATCATACGCGCTGGCATTGAGGCCACGCCCAAGGGGCAGATTGAAGCAGGCATGAGTTTGGCCTTAACGCCAAGCCAAATTTTCACGCACGTGGTGTTGCCGCCTGCGCTGCGCAAGGTCTGGCCTGCCTTGGTGAGTCAAATCATCATAGTGATGCTGGGCTCAGCGGTGTGCGGTCAAATATCCACAGAAGAATTGAGCCATGCGGCCAACCTCATTCAAAGCCGCAACTTCAGAGCCTTTGAAGCCTTCATCATTGCCACGCTCACCTATTTGACGCTGGCCGTGGCACTGCGCCGATTGCTCAATTGGTTGGGCCCGCGTTTTCTTTTTGGTCGCTGAAGAGGAAAAGACATGGTTGATTTTTCTCTTTGGGACATCTTCAGAAACTTGCTTTTAGCTTTGCGTTGGACAGTGGTTTTGTCACTGATCGCTTTTGCAGGTGGCGGCTTGATGGGATTGATGCTCTTGATTGCACGTTTGTCGCATTTCAAATGGGCAAGGGTCTTTGTCAATGTTTACGTTCAATTGTTCCAAGGCACACCTTTGCTGATGCAATTGTTTTTGGCTTACTTTGGCATGGCCTTGATTGGCATCGAAACTTCTCCGTGGTTGGCCGCCGGTGTTGCCCTCACCTTGTACAGTAGCGCCTTTTTGGCAGAAATTTGGCGCGGCTGCGTTGAAGCCATTCCCAAAGGACAGTGGGAAGCCAGCCAAAGTTTGGCCTTGAGCTTTATGGAGCAATTGCGCTATGTGATCTTGCCGCAGGCTTTCAAAATTGCCATTCCACCCACGGTGGGCTTTTTGGTTCAAGTGATCAAAGGCACCGCCTTGGCGTCGGTGATTGGTTTCATTGAGCTCACCAAAGCGGGCACCATGATCACCAACGCCACCTTCAAACCCTTCTTGGTCTACAGCTGCGTGGCCTTGTTGTATTTCGCACTGTGCTACCCCGTGTCTTACTTTGCCAAACATCTTGAACGAAAGGTCCAACGTGGACATGCATGAACCCCTGCTCGCCATTCAAGGGCTGCGCAAAAGCTTTGGCGACAACGAAGTCCTCAAAGGCATTGACCTCCAAGTGCAGGCGGGTGAAGTCATTGCCATCATTGGCAAAAGTGGTTCGGGCAAAAGCACATTGCTTCGTTGCATCAATGGTTTGGAAACTTTTCAAGCAGGCACCCTCACTGTGGACCGACAGGCGCTTTTGCACCATGACGCCAACGCGATGCGGGCACTCCGCCAAAAAGTCGGCATGATTTTCCAAAGCTTCAATTTGTTCCCGCATTTGAAGGTGGGGCAAAACATCATGCTGGCCCCCGGCTTGGTGAAGCAACAAGACAAAACCTCAGCTGAATCCAAAGCCCGCCAACTTTTAGACCGCGTGGGCCTGGCAGAGAAGTTCGACGCATGGCCCGATCAGCTCTCGGGTGGGCAACAACAACGGGTGGCCATTGCCAGAGCATTGGCCATGGAACCTCAAATTTTGCTGTGCGATGAAATCACATCGGCACTGGACCCCGAATTGGTTGGCGAAGTGTTGCTGGTGGTGGAAAGCTTGGCAGAAGAAGGCATGACCCTTCTGATGGTGACGCACGAAATGAACTTTGCGCGCAAAGTGGCCGATCGCGTGATCTTCATGCACCAAGGGCGCGTGCATGAAAGTGGCACGCCCGCTGAATTGTTTGGCAATCCCCAAACCCCAGAGTTGGTGCAGTTCTTGTCTGCTTTGGGCTGATTCAAAATTCAACGATGGACTTCTACTTCGCCATGCTTGGCCAGCAGTTCCATCAATTTCTTGCGAATCAAGATACCGGGGCGGTCTGAATCCATGGAAAACTCCACGCCACGCCGACGCATGTCAACCACGGCATCGTGATCCGTAGACTCCAAGATGTCTTTGTCCTCACGCGTGATCACTTCATCGAAGTGAATGAGCATCTCGGCAGGACAATCGGCTTCTGTATCGTTTCGAAACAGCCATTGACACAGTTGAATGTGGCCATCGTCAATGGGAGTAAAACAATTGATGATGATGTGACGGATGCCGCTGGGGTATTCAATGTCCAAGCGCCTTGAAAAAGGCAAATAGTAGGCGTTGCGCATGTGCCTTGTGGTGATGGGATCCTGAACACCACTGATGCGCTGAAACTTCTCTGGATTGACCGCCTCGATGACAGTCTCCGCTTCAAAACCAATTTCTGATTCATGCAATTCGTATTTGCTGGGCTTAGGGCTTGCAGCCACGCCAAAGGTGGCTTTGTGAACAAAACTGAAATGCGCGTTGTCGAATGAATTTTCCAAAGCCCTGACGGGACTGGTGGCCCAGGTTTCATAAAACTGAAAAATGGTCCTGTACTGAGGGTTGTCAAATTCAGGAACTTCAAATATGTCGGCAATGGGGTCTTCCAAGGCAACCCATGCATAGCCGTAGCGCGCCACACAATGAAATGCTTGGGTTCGATAGTCAGATGGAATTTCGCGATCGGCTGCGTACTGAGGGATGACGACCACTTTGCCTACGCTGTTGTACTGCCATCCATGGTAAGCACATTCAAGGTTGCCATTTTTGCACTGACCTTTGCTGAGTTTAGCGGTGCGGTGGCAGCATCGGTCAGCGAGTGCAGCAGGTTGGCCCTGGGCATCCAGAAATAGAACGATCTTCTCGCCTAACAAGGTAAAGGGTTTCGGGCCTGAAGCAAGTTCAGACAGCGGCATCACGGCGTGCCAATATTTTCGAAAAATAGCTTGTTGTGTGACCAGCATGAAAGAGCTCCTCTGCAAATTGTCCTGCAAAACCTGGGCCAAGCAGTTGGCACGTCGTGTGCATCACAAGTGCCTCAATCTAAGGAGTGTGCCATGTCTCAATACCCCACAGAAATGAAATTGTCAGACACTGACGCCACCTATTTGCGCGACGCCATTCGCATGTCTGCAGTCGCCCGAGCCAGAGGCAACCGGCCGTTTGGTGCGGTGGTCATCTCCAAGCAGGGCGAGTTGTTGGCAGAAGCCTTCTGTAACACCACCGAAACAGGTGACTGCACAGGCCATGCAGAAACTACGGCTGTTCGAATGCTCAGCCCCAAACATGCCAGGTCCGTCTTGGCAGAAGCGACGCTGTACTCATCGGCAGAGCCTTGTGTGATGTGCGCAGGCGCTATTTTTTGGTCGGGCATTCAGCGCGTCATCTACGGCATTGATGCAGAGCGGCTTCGCATTTTCAGAGGTGAACTGCTTGAACAAAAAGACGCTGAGCTGTCTTGCAGAGATGTCTTCAACGCCTCTTCACATCCCATTGAATGCATTGGCCCTGCCTTGATCCATGATGCCAGTCAAGTTCACGAAGGCTTCTGGAAATCCTAAAGTGTGCATGGCTGCACCAAAGCTGGATGCACGCCTCACAAGGGTGCGCCAGAACGGTGCGAACGAGCACGTTCCTGTCTTTGAATGAAACTGTGCGGCACACTCCGTGAATTTGAACATGGCACGCGGCTTGCAATGACCAAAGCGTGAGCGCATCTGCATCTCCAGATGCCCGCATCCGTACTTAGAGGCACTTTGAGTCATGCGTGTTCTGGTCATTTATTGCCACCCTGTTGAATCAAGTTACAACGCAGCACTTCACGCAGAAGTTGTGACGCAACTCAAGTTGGCGGGACACGAAGTCGACGATTGCGACCTCTACGCAGAAAATTTCAACCCCGTCATGAGCCGCGAAGAGCGACTGGGTTATCACGAAGTGCCCGACAACGAAAAGCCAGTGCAAACCTACGTTGACAGATTGCGCAACGCAGAAGCTTTGGTGTTTTGCTTTCCAACTTGGTGCTTTGGCTTGCCTGCCATGCTCAAGGGCTACTTCGACCGTGTGCTGATGCCCGGTGTGGCCTTTGACTTAAGCGACCCCCAAAACGTCAAGCCATCCCTGACCCACATCAAGCGCATATCCGCTGTGGTGACCTATGGCAGACCCCGCTGGACGGCTTGGTACATGGGCGATCCTCCCAGAAAAATCATCACCCGGTATTTGAAACTGCTGACAGGTGGTGGCAGCCGTGTGGACTATCACGCGCACTATCACATGAACGTGGCCACCCCTTCCTCCCTCTCTCAATTCAAAGCCAAGGTGAGTCAAGCCATGGCGACATTCGCATGACACCCCATCCCGCTAACTCTTCTTTTTTACTCAAAGGTGCTCGATTGCCCCAATGGGTGAACACGCACTCAACCGACAAGTTGGTGGACATCGCCGTGGTGAATGGCAAACTCGAGAAGATTGAAGCGGATTCCGCCAACCCATTGGGCTTGCCCATCTGGGACATCCAAGGCGCACTCACGCTGCCGCTGATGGTGGATGCCCACACGCACCTCGACAAAACATTGACCAAAAGCAGAATGGGCGACATCACCCCAGGTTTGCTAGGCGCCATTCAGGCCATGATGAGCGACCGCGCGCACTGGACGCCAGAAGATGTTTACCAACGTGCCAATCAAGGTCTCACGTGGTCCTTTGAGGCGGGCGTCCAACACTTGCGCACGCACTGCGATTGGTGGGAGCCCAAGGCAAAACCTATCGCTTGGCAAGTGCTGCGTGATTTGGCCTCTGACTGGCAGGGCAAGATCGCCATCGAACGCGTGAGCCTCATCCCCTTGCATTTGTACGCCGATGCCGCGCAAGCCCAAAGCTTGGCCAAGCAAGTGGCCGCCAGCGGGCCCGGTGCACTGTTAGGTGGTTTTGTGCACACCAGCAACTGGGATTTGCAGGCCTTGAAAAATCTGTTTGCCGCTGCCCAAGCCGAAGGTTTGAATGTCGACCTGCACATGGACGAGGAACTGAACCCTGCGGCCCAAGGTTTGTTGCGCGCAACCGAAATCATGCGCGACATTGGCTTTGAAGGTCATGTGGTGTGCGGCCATACCTGTGCGCTGTCTGCACAAGACAGCTTACTGGCCTTGCGCACACTCGACGAAGTGGCCAAGGTCAACATGAGCTTGGTCACACTGCCGATGACCAACCTTCTGCTGCAAGATGCCGTGACAGGCAAAACACCAACCAAGCGTGGTCTGACCTTGGTACAAGAGGCCCGCGCACGCCACATACCCGTCATGGTGGCCAGCGACAACGTCCAAGACCCCTTCTGTACCTTTGGCAGTTACGACCCCTTAGAGGCACTGAGCACTGGCGCTTTGGCAGCTCAATTGCCGCAAGTGTTTGACGATGCCACGCAAAGCATTTGCCGCACCGACTGGCTCACCGGAGATGCACAAGACGCACCTTTCCAAATTGGATCGGCCGCCAATTTCATGGTGTTTGAGCAAGCCAATCTGTGGGGCTTCCCCTCGCAAACGCACAAACGGCTTGTGGTGCGAAACGGCTTTCTTGCTTGATCACTCGGATGAACACCCCCATGAACAACATTGCACAACCCTTGGCCCGTTACGCCGCATGGCGACGCGCAGGCGATTACGTATTTCTCTCTGGCGTGATTGCCGTGGATCCACAGGCAGGAAAAATTGTCAAAGGCTACAGCGATATTCCTAGCGAAGCTGCCCAACAAATTGGCCAAACGGGTGAGTTCTCAACCGACCACAAAGAAGGCCCCATCTTGGCGCAAAGTTGGTATGTCTTGAACAGCATTCAACGCACAGTGGAAAGTGCTGGCGGCCAAATGTCAGATGTCTTCAAGTTGGTCCAGTACTTTAAAAACCTCGACCACTTTCCGCTTTACAGCCGCGTTCGCAAACAGTTTTTCCCTGGGGACCCACCCGTTTCCACCGTCGTCGAAGTGAGCGGCATGCTGCCCTCTTCAGACATCTTGATCGAAGTGGAAGCCACGCTGTGGTTGCCATTGCGCTAATGCATTCATCCCACTCAACAGAACACCATGCTTCACGCCTACAACCCTCCCAGTCGTTACCTGCCTTATTTGAGCTGGACAGAAATTGCAGCGCTGCCCGACAAAGCCAACACCGTGATTGTCTTGCCTACTGGCGCCACCGAACAGCATGGCCCTCATTTGCCCTGTTCTGTGGACACCACCATCAGTGCAGGCGTTGTGGGACATGCACTGGCTCGCTTGCCAGACCACGTTCCCGCTTATGCCATGGCACCCATCACTTATGGCAAGTCTGAGGAACACCTCCACTTTCCAGGCACCATGACCCTGACGGGAGAAACCTTGCTGGCCACCATGAACGAAATTGGTGAGTCGGTTTATCGCGCTGGTTTTAGAAAGTTGTTGATTGTGAATGGCCATGGCGGTCAACCCCAAGTCATGGAAATCTCAGCACGCGAATTGCGTCTGCGCCATGGCGACTTCATTGTGGTGCCCAGTTTCACTTGGCGCGTGCCTCACAGTGCGGGAAAGTACCTGTCTGACAAGGAAAAAAAGCTGGCCATGCACGCAGGTCATGCAGAAACTGCACTGATGTTGGCATTGGCCCCCGAAACGGTGCACATGGACAAGGCGGTGACCAACTATCCCGCAGAGTTCCCCTCTAAATTATTGTCACCCGATGGTCGCCCAGCGTGTGCTTGGAGCGCCAGAGACTTCGGCACCAGCGGCATCATTGGCGATCCATTGCCTGCCACCCGCGAGCAGGGCCTGCACATCTTGGACTCATTGGCCAACAGCTGGGCACAGGCCATGACAGAGCTTCACGAACTGACATGGGCACCTCGCGCAGAGCCCACTTGGGGCCGAGCACAACACCAAGGCCACATCCAAGACGGATTGGCATGAAAGATGCAGTTCACACATGGATCCAATTCCGTCACCTGTTCATTCAAGCTTTTTCACATTGAGGAGTTCATCTTGAAACATTTCCGCTTCAAATCTTCGACCGCTGCAGCCGTGCGCACAAGTCTGTGCATTGGACTCATGAGCCTTGTCGGTCTTCAGCCTGTGCAAGCGCAAGAAAAATTTACCTACATGACCAACTGGTACGCGCAAGCAGAGCACGGTGGCTTTTACCAAGCTGTTGCCACTGGCATTTACAAAAAGTATGGCTTGGATGTGACCGTCAAAATGGGCGGCCCGCAAGTCAACATCGTTCAATTGATGGCAGCAGATCAAGCCGATTGCGTCATGGGCTCAAGCGATTTGCAAATGATTCAAGTGCGCGAGGGTGGTGTGCCCGTGACCACCGTGGGTGCGGTGTTTCAAAAAGATCCACAGGTTTTGATTGCACATGATGATGTCAAGAAGTTTGAAGACCTGAAGGGCAAAACCATTTTGATTGCTTCTTCAGCGCACCGTGGTTACTGGCCTTGGTTAAAAGCCAAGTTTGGCTTTACAGATGCACAAACGCGCCCCTACACCTTCAACATTCAACCCTTTGTAGCCGACCCCAATGTTGCGCAACAGGGCTACCTCACGTCTGAGCCTTTCGCTATTCAAAAAGCGGGCGTCAAAGCCAACACCTTGATGTTCAGCGATTTTGGTTATCCCGCCTACGCAACCACGATTTCTTGCATGGACAAAACGGTTCAAACCCGCACCAAGGCCGTGGCTTCATTTGTCAAAGCTTCGATGGAAGGCTGGAAGAGTTATTTGGCCGATCCAGCACCCGCCAATGCTTTGATCAAGAAAGACAACCCCAACATGACCGATGAACAATTGGCTTACAGCGTGAGCAAGTTGAAAGAAATGGGCATGGTCACAGGCGGTGATGCGGCCAAGATGGGCATTGGCATCATGACCGATGTACGCGCCAAAGCCAGCTACGATTTCTTGGTCGCTGCCAAACTGATCGACCCTGCCAAGGTTGAAATGAGCAAGTCATACAACTTGAGTTTCATCAAAGACGCCAAGGTGATGCCTTGATCCACGCACCTGCCCCCGCAGTTGAGGTTTTGTCCGCCAACAAAACCTACAACAATGGCACACAAGCCTTGCTGCCTGTGGACCTTCGCATTGAAGAAGGTGAGTTTGTCACTTTGCTAGGACCTTCTGGCTGTGGCAAAAGCACCTTGCTCAAGATGGTGGCAGGTTTGTTAGAGCCCACCGACGGCCGATTGTTGCTCTGGCGCAAGCCGGTGCAGCAATTGGCTGAATCTGGGAAGAAAATGTCTTTCGTCTTTCAGTCGCCCACGCTCATGCCGTGGGCCTCTGTTGAGAAGAATGTCAGATTGCCATTGGAATTGGCAGGCGTCGACAAAGTCATTGCCGACGAAAAAGTCAAAGAAGTTCTGGCCTTGGTGGGCCTGTCTAAATTTGCGAAAGCATTGCCGCGTGCCTTGTCGGGTGGCATGCAAATGCGTGTCTCCATTGCGCGGGGTTTGGTCACCGATCCCGACTTGCTGCTGATGGACGAGCCGTTCGGGGCCTTGGATGAAATCACCCGACACCGTTTAGACGCTGAGTTGCTAGAGCTATGGCAAAAGAAAAAACTCACCGTGATATTTGTCACGCACTCCATTCACGAGGCCGTGTTCTTGTCCAACCGCGTGGTCATGATGGCCGCTCGCCCAGGTCGCATTGTGGAAGAGTTTGTCATTCCCGATGCTTACCCTCGCACTTCTGACTTCATGGTCTCAACCGCATTCAGCCAACATGCCAAAAAACTGCAAGACAGTTTGATGCGGGCCAGTGCAGGCCAGGAGGCCCACTTCTCATGAACGCACCACAAGTTGCTCAACTGATTCGACCTTGGGCACACAACCCAAAAGTTCAAAAAGTCATCTATCCCATCTTGGTGGGTTTGTTCTTGATCATCATTTGGCAAGGCTTGGTCACAGGCTTGAACTTACCGCCTTACTTGGTGCCATCGCCCCTCTTGATGATGAAAACCTTGTTCACCGATTGGGCGGCGCTGGGATTGGCGCTGTGGGTTACCGTCAAGATCACTTTGTTTGCTTTTGCGGTGGCAACCGTCTTAGGCGTATTGATTTCGTTTGTGTTTGTCCAGAGCAAAAGCATTGAAGCGGCCTTTTTCCCCTACGCAGTTTTGCTGCAGGTCACGCCGATTGTGGCCATTGCGCCACTCATCATCATTTGGGTCAAAGATCCCACTTTGTCGATGGTTATCTGCGCCTCGCTGGTGGCCTTGTTCCCCATCATCAGCAACACCACACTGGGCCTTCGCAGTGTCGAGCCCGATTTGCAAAGTTATTTCAAATTGAACCGCGCCAACCGCTGGCAAGTTTTGTGGCGTCTGCGCATCCCCAGTGCTTTGCCGTTTTTCTTTGGCGGTCTGCGCATTTCCAGCGGCCTGTCCTTGATTGGCGCCGTGGTGGCCGAATTTGTTGCAGGCACTGGCGGTACGGGTGCTGGCTTGGCCTATCAAATTTTGCAAGCTGGTTTTCAGCTCAATATCCCTCGCATGTTTGCATCACTGCTCCTGATTTCATTGACTGGTGTTTTTCTGTTCCTCTTCATGTCTTGGCTGTCTCGCAAGGCTTTGGGTGGATGGCACGCCAGTGAAGTGATTGGCGAATAAGCATCGAATCATTGAAGGAATTTTCATGTCCAGCACGCTCTTAGAGCCATCCACCACAGCCCACGATTTGCCAGCCATGCTGCCCAGCGTGGAATGGATCACCGACACAGCAAGAGTCGCCAGACTGTCGCAAGACTTTGCTTGGTTCTCACCCATTTTGAAACGCGACTTGGCTGGTAAGACAGGCGACGTGGTGGCTCGGCCGCGCAGTGAAGAAGAAATTCGCCAAGTGGTATCGGCCTGCGCCATTGCCAAAATCCCCTTGACCATTCGCGGCACCGGCACTGGCAACTACGGCCAGTCCACCCCTTTATTTGGCGGCGTCATTTTGGACCTCAGTGGGTACAACGCTTTTTGCTGGGTGCGCAGCCAAGTGGGCCGCGCACAAGCGGGCATTCGCTTGTCTGAGTTTGATGCTCAAGCGCGTCCGCATAGCATGGAATTGCGCTGGTTACCCTCCACCTTCAGAAGTGCCACCTTGGGTGGTTTGTTTGGCGGGGGCTTCGGTGGTGCAGGCTCTATCAACTACGGCCCCTTGGCCGCCCCCGGCAATGTGTTGGGTGTTCGTGTGATGACGGTCGAGCCTGAGCCTCAAATTGTGGAACTGCGCGGCGCAGACGCCATGCTGCTGCACCACACCTACGGCACCAACGGCATCGTGCTAGAACTCGAGGTGGCATTGTCACCTTGCGTGCCTTGGTCAGAATGTGTGGCGCAGTTTGAATCTTTTGACCAGGCTTTGGAGTTTGCAAGCAAATTGACCAAAGCACCAGGCTTGATCAAAAAAGAAGTCTCATTTTTGGCAGCGCCCATCCCCACCTACATGGCCCCGCTAATGCCTTTATTCAATGACAAGCAGCATGCTGTCATGATGGTTTTGGCACCCCAAAGCGTTGAAGGCGTGGAAGATTTGGTCAAGTCGTTTGGCGGTGTATTTTGTTACAACAAAACGGCTGAAGAAGTCTTATCTTCTAACCGCACCTTGATTGAATACACCTGGAATCACACCACGCTGCATGCCCTGAAGGTCGACAAAAACTTCACCTACATTCAAAGTGGATTCACACCTGCCAAACATGTAGAGCAAGTCAAAGCCTTGGAGAAAGAACTCGGCGGTGAAGTCCTCATGCACTTGGAATTTCTGCGAACCAAAGAAGGTGATTTCAACTGCAGCGGTTTGCAACTGATCCACTACACCTCTGAAGCCCGTTTGAACGAAATCATGGCCATCTACCGTTCACATGGTGTGCAAATCAACAACCCACATGTGTACATTGTGGAAGACGGCAAACAAAACAACCTAGACCCTGCGGTGGTCAAAATGAAGGAACGCTTTGACCCGATGGGTTTGCTTAATCCCGGAAAACTGCGTTCATGGGCCAGTCGCGAAGTGCGACATTGAAGATTTGGATTGAACCGCGCGCACTCATTCTGCAAGACTTAAATTTTTGCCCGTTTGAGGCCCCATCCGAAACCACAACGCAGACAACATCAGTGCCATCGCAACCAACAAAAGCGCGGCGCCCGCTAACAATGCAGTGATTTCGGTATCGCGTTTTTCCAAAGTGAATTGGGTGGACAAGTGTTGATAGACTTTTTTCAAGTCTTCGGCTGACCCTGCTTTGAAGTAGTCTGCTTCAGTGATCTTGGCCACCCCTTTCAGGGCTTCTTCATCGACTTGGGTGAAGAACGAATAGCCTTCGTAGCCAGGAATAAAGCCATTGGGCGTTCCAAATCCCACTGTGTAGACACGCACGCCTAAGTCTGCAGCCATCTTGGCTGCCAACAAGGGATCGGGGCCCGTTGTTCTTCGTCCATCAGACAACAAAACAATCGCACCGCCCTTGTAAGAGCCTGGCGGTTCAGGCGTGCGCTGTTTGGCTGCAGGCTTTGCATCCAAGCTTCGCGCGCCACCAGCCGCCCCACCACTGGCGCCATTGGATGATGCATCGCCATACCCATAGGGATTGGGTTTGTATAGCGCAGCCTCTAAATCAATGTTGGCCTCGGGTCTGAGGGTGGCCAGCGACAACAACAAGCCGCTGCCCGTGGCGGTTCCCCGTTGCAATTGAAAACGATCAATGGCGGCAACCAACTCTTCCTTTTGCGTGGTCACGTGCTGCACCACTTGCGCATTGCCCGCAAAAGAGATGATGCCCACCCGAACATTGGCTGGTAAATCTTGTAGAAATTCTTTGGCTGCCTTTTGGGCTGCCTTGATTCGACTGGGCTCGACGTCCTCGGCCAGCATGCTTCTTGACACATCCATGGCCATGATGAGGGTCATGTAGTCGGCTGGCAAAGTGACTCGGGCCATGGGCCGGGCACTGGCCAGCAACAAGAGGGCCAAGGCCAAGGCCAACAGCGCAGGCGGAACGTGACGGCGCCAAGGGGATGGCGTGTCCATGTTTTGCAAAATCCAAGAAACCGCAGAAAAAGTAACAACCTGCTTGCGTCGCCTTTTAAGTAGCCAAAGGTAGCCTCCTACCATCAAGGGCATGAGCAGCAGTGACCAGAGCATGAAGGGCTGAAGAAATTGCATCGCCATCAGGGTTTTAGCCAGTTACGTCAATTTGACATCGAGGCTTATGCTATCGTTTATTTATGAAAAGAGAAGCGGTTTTTAGCAAAAGCCCGCGACCTGCAGGTTCAGATAAACACGCGCCAACTGAACCCAGCCCACTTACTTCCCAAGCCAATTCAAAGCCCAGCACCCCAATTCATAGGGGATTGAACAAGCTCAAATCCGGTTGGCGTTGGGATTTCCTGGCCGTCTTTTTGATGGGCATTGTTTGTAGCCTTTTGGCTGTAGGTGTTTTTTCACCCGCGTTGCAATGGCGCCCCGCATTGACGCAAAAAGACATTGATGCAGCTGTTTTACACACCTTGCAAACCAAAGATTTACCGTCAGCCAGTGCCAAAGCTGCCGCATCGATTCAAGGTGCGGTGGTGCATGTGCAAGCCTATGTGGCTGATCCTAAAAATAAAGATTCAGACATTGAAAGTGGTGTGGGCACTGGGATTGTGATCAAAGATGACGGCACCATCCTGACCAACTTTCATGTGGTGTCCGGCGCTAAAAAATTGCGCGTCACTTTTTTCGATGGCACGGAATCAGATGCCACGGTAATTGGGGTTCAAGCCGACAAAGACTTGGCCGTCTTGAAGCCGCAAAAAATTCCTGATGATTTGGAGCCCGCCATTTTGGGCTCCAGCCAACAATTGGCGCCGGGCGATGGTGTGGTGGCCGTTGGCTTTCCGTTTGGCATCGGTCCTTCTGTTTCATCGGGTGTGGTGTCAGGTTTGAATCGGCAATTCAAATCGCAGGATGGCAAACAAAATCTAAGCGGCTTGATTCAATTTGATGCTGCGGCCAACCCCGGTAATTCTGGCGGCCCCTTGATCAACATGTCGGGCGAGGTGGTCGGCATTGTGACGGCCATCCTCAATCCAACTTCAGCGCGCACCTTCATTGGCATTGGCTTTGCCACCACCATTGAAAGTGCTGGCAGTGCCGTGGGCTTACCCCCTTTCTAGATTCAAAGGAGACAACATGACTGTTTCATCGGACACATGGCGTGGCAAAGGCAGCGCTTCCTCTGGCTTCCAACCTGAAGCGGCGGCAGCCCAGATGCAAAGGCTGATGTACGAGGTCAAGCGGGTGGTGGTGGGTCAAGATGCGTTTCTCGAGCGCGTCTTAATTGCACTGCTAGCGCAGGGCCACTTGCTCATTGAAGGCGTGCCTGGATTGGCCAAAACCTTGACGGTGAACACCTTGGCCAAAACCCTGAACGGCAGTTTCAACCGCATTCAATTCACCCCCGATTTGCTGCCCGCCGATTTGGTAGGCACACGCATCTTCAATCAGCAAACCAGTGAATTCAGTACGGTGTTGGGCCCCGTGTTTGCCAACCTGCTGTTGGCCGATGAAATAAACCGCGCCCCCGCCAAAGTACAAAGTGCTTTACTGGAAGTGATGCAAGAACGGCAGGTCACCATTGCTGGGCAAACGCATCGCGTGCCCTCGCCTTTTTTGGTCATGGCCACGCAGAACCCGATTGAAACGGAAGGCACATACCCGCTGCCTGAAGCCCAAGTGGACCGCTTCATGATGAAAGTCTTGATTGACTACCCCAGCGAAGACGACGAATTTGTGATTGTTCAACGGGTCATTGCCGGTGGGGCGCAAGTGACGGGCGTCATCAGTCCTGAAGAGCTCCAAGCGCTGCAAGTGCAGTGTCGTCACTGTTACGTTGATCCCAGTTTGATTCACTATGCCGTCAAGCTCATTTCTGCCACACGTTTCCCCTCGCGCTATGGCTTGGAAGCTTTACAAGGCTACATCAGCTTTGGTGCCAGCCCACGCGCCAGCATAGGCTTGATCGAAGGTGCACGCGCACTGGCCTTGCTGCGTGGCCGCGATTACGCCTTGCCGCAAGACTTGAGCGATTTGGTGCCCGATATCCTCAGGCATCGATTGGTGCTGTCATACACAGCCTTAGCCGAGGGCAAAACCGCAGACGCACTGATTCAAGAGATCATGAAAGCAGTGCCCATGCCAGACCAACCCTTGGAGGCGCATGTCCGCTGAAGCGTTACTACAGCAACTGGAGTGGACGGTGTTGCGCCGTTTAGACGGATTGCTGCAAGGAGATCACAAAACCTTGTTCAGAGGTTCGGGTGTCGACTTGGCAGATTTGCGCGAATACCAAGCCCACGACGACGTGCGGCACATCGATTGGAATGTTACAGCGCGGATGCAATCACCCTATGTGAGGGAACACCAAGAGGACCGTGAAATCAGCGCATGGTTTTTATTGGACTTGAGTGGCTCCATGGATTTTGGCAGCGGCAACAAAAGTAAACGACAAATGATGATGCAATTTGTCGGTGTCATGGCCAAGTTGCTGATGAAGCGTGGCAATCGCATCGGTGCGCTGTTATTGAACCCTGCAGAAACGGATGGCTTTCAATGCATTCCCCCACGCATGGGACGACGTCACTTGCTTCATCTGCTGCATGTTTTAGAAACATCCCCCAACATTCAAATAACACACCAAACCAACTTGAATGAATGGTTGGCCCGAGCCAACGGACTGATCAAACGCCGATCCAGTGTCTTTGTGGTGTCTGATTTCATGGGTCAATTCAATTGGGCTTCGGAGTTAAGCGCCCTAGGAAGAAGACACGACACCGTGGCCACGCGCTTGTTCGATCCAGCAGAAATGAATTTGCCCAAGGCAGGCTTGATGTTGCTACAAGATTCAGAGACTTCCGAGCAGTTGTTGCTGGACACTGCCAATACCAAATTCAGACATCGTTATGCCCAATTGGTTGAAGAGCGTGAAATGCAGTTGGCCACGTGTTTTGCGCAAGCTGGCGTCGATGCCCTTGAACTTTCCACCAACGAGGACATGGCCAACGCCTTGATGCGTTTCTCGGAATTGAGAAAGCGGAGAGTCTGGCGTGCCTGATTTAAGTTCGCTCCAATTCTTGTGGCCTTTCATGCTGTATGCATGTGTTGGCGTACCGATCTTTGCCGTCTATTACGCTTATCGAACCCAGCGAATTCCCCCGCTTGTCTTGTGTTTGGGTTTACTGTTGCTTTGTGCAGCCATGGCGCGGCCTCAAACAGTTCTAATGACGCCTCTGCGCGAAGCTACAGTCATGCTGGTCATTGACACCTCTGGCAGCATGCGCGCCAAAGACTTGAAACCCTCACGAATTGAAGCCGCGCAGCAGGCTGCACAGCAATTCATTCAAGACAAACCCAGCCGTCTGCGCGTTGGATTGGTCACCGTCGCAGGCACGGCCGCTTTAGCCCAAGCCCCCACAGAAGAGCGGGATGTCTTGTTAAAAGCCTTGGAATATTTACCACTGCAATATGGCTCGGCTTTGGGTACAGGTTTGTTGGTGTCACTCGAAGCACTTCTGCCTGGCGCAGACATCGATGCACAAAAAATCATCAATGAAGCTTCGGAGATGGGCGGTAAAAAAGCCAGCGACACGGGCAAGTCCTTGGACGACAAGGCCAAACCTGCAACCGAGGCATCGACAGGTCGCGGCAAAAACATGGCCATCGTTTTGATGAGCGATGGCCAGAGCAACATGGGACCTGAATTGCTCAAAATGGCCGAGCTGGCAGCCAAGCACGAAGTCAAGGTTTACACCGTAGGCATTGGCACCACAGAGGGCGATGTGGTTCACATTCAAGGTCGAAGCATGCGGGTGAAGTTGGAAGATGAAGCCCTTCAAAAAGTTTCGGCCCTCACGCAAGGTGAATACTTCAAAGCGGACAGTTCCGAGGGGTTGAAAAATATCTACGACAAACTGGGCTACAAGCTGCGGTTTGAGAAACGTGCCATGACTGAGATCAGTGCCCAAGTGGCTTTGCTGGGCATGCTCTTGATTTTGATCAGCCTTGTCCGCAACTTTGCACGGATGGGCAAAATTATCTAAACGCTGCATCCTCATTTGGCGCGAGGGCTTTGAAAGAATTTCGCGTTAACATTCAAACCATGTCCATGCACAGCCCCCACGACCTCTCTCGCCGCCATATTCCACTTAACGGCGCCTCTAACTTCCGCGACTTGGGTGGCTATGTGGGCCACGAGGGCCACCCTTTGAAGTGGCGCAAAATTTTCAGATCAGACCATTTGGCCGCGCTGGATCACCAAGATCTTGCGCAATTGAAAGCATTGGGCATTGCACGCAGTTTTGATTTCAGAGGCGTTCAAGAAAGCCAAGCGCAGTCTTATCAGTGGCCCGACATCCAAAGGCACAGCCTCAGCATTGAGCCCACTGTGGTGCAACGCCTTCAAGCACAACACCTCACCGGCAAACCCCTCACGGCAGCCGATGCGCTCGATGCCATGCAAACCACTTACCGTGATTTTGTGCGTTCAGATTCGCATCGCTTTGCGCAGTTGTTTGAACACTTGCTAGACAAGCCCGACCCCCTGCTCTTTCATTGCACTGCTGGCAAAGACCGAACGGGCTTGGCTGCTGCGCTGGTGTTGTCTGCCTTGGGCGTTTCAGAAGCCGACATCTGGAAAGACTACCTGCTCACCAACAAACTCTACAAGCGCAACAGCACGGGCGCCTTCACCCTCTCGCCCGATGTCTTGAAGATCGTATGGGAAGTGCAAGAGAGCTTCTTGAAGGCATCACTGGAAGTGATCCACCAAGACCATGGCGGCATGCACAACTACCTCACCCAAACATTGGGCTTAACGCCCGCAGCCCTGCAAAAGCTGCGCGCCACCTATTTAGATTGAGTTGGCAGGCGCCACAGCGGCACCTTCAATTTTGTGCCGCGCCAAAGACTGCGCCACAAAGCCTGAAGCCTTCATCTCTTCCACAAACTTCTTGAGGTAAGCCTGCGCCTCGGGGCTGCGTGTTTTGGGTAAACCCATGGCTTGCTCAATCACCATGAAACGCCCTGGTAGCAAGCGCAAGTTGGGCAAGCGTTTGGCGTCCATCTCCAATTGCTGCTTCACACCCGCAGCCACTTCTAATTTTTCTGAGATGAAATAATCAACTGTGGTTGGGGAAGTTGGTGCACGATGGATTTCTGCGTTCTTAATTTCACGTGTCAAGAACAAGTCATAGGCACTGCCCTTGCCGACGGCAATGCGAATGCCCTTCTTGTCGACTTGGTCGTTGCTGGTGAGTGGTGAATTGTTGGCCACCAAATAGCTGCCCTCAATCAATACATAGGGCCCCGTGAACGAAATGCCTTGTCCGCGCACTGGGTCGATGGCAAAGAAGCCGAAGTCGGCTTTTTCATTTGTCACCGCCTCGACTGATTTTCCAGCCGCATCAAACACCACCAAACTCAAGGGCACGCCCAAACGTTTGGCCAACTCTGTCGCCAAATCGATGGAGACGCCCACAGGCTGCCCATTGGCATCTTTGTTGGCCAAAATGGGATTGCCCAAGTTGATGGAGGCGCGCAAGGTGCCCGTAGGGGCAAAAGCTTGTACCAAAGCAGGTGTAGGTTGTGGGTGCGCAGAAATCATGGTCAATAATAAAGCAGATGAATGAGGTCAGAGAATCATTGATTTTTCAAAGGATTGATGCATTCATCAGATCCCTTGCGTTTAAAACATGAGCAGGTTAATGCGTAGGCCTTCATCGTGCCCTTCACCACATTCATGCTGGCGTTTCGGGTGGCGTTTCCTGGAATGGCGAACTTAGGCACAAACTGTTTGCCCACCGACTTGCCGTCGTTCAAATCCACATTGGCCGCCCCGCATTGAATGGGGCCCTTGAGGCCATTAACCAACTCAAAAATCAAAGTCTGATCGTCGCCTTTGGCCCAACCCGCATTGACTTTGATTTTTTGAAGTTCTGACTTGGAAAGTGCGACTTCAGTGACATCGTCGCTGCCGAAAGGGTTCCAAGCCAAGGCACAAATTGGCATTGCTAGCATCAAAAAAAAGGTCATGACTCGCATGACCTTGATTCTATCGTCGACCAGGCAAATTAAGCCTTGGTCAGGCGCATCTGCGTCAGTTCAGCAGTGAGGTAGCCCACCGCAGCACCGAACTTGTCCTTGTAGTTGGCTTTGATGAGAGGATCCAGAGTCGACTTCACCGTGTTGTGAATGCCGCCCCAGTCGCCCGCATGTTGGAAGTTACTCATGATGTAGGTCCAACCATTCAGCTCATCCACGGCATGCAAGCCCGTAGACTCGCCACCCGCAGGAATTGACATAATGCGCGACAAAACTTTGGTGTCAATGTTATAAGCCCACAAGAAATTGTTCACGTGCTGACCACTGTCCTCCCCGATGAACAAGGTGCGAAGTGTTTCAGAGAACTTCAAGTTGTCTGGGTTGGCAATTTTCTCAGGATTGGCCGTATTGCCCAAGGTATCCGCAGTGATGTCTTCACCTGTGATCAATGCTTTGGTATCAACAGGCATCCACTCGCTGTTGATGGCTGCGCCCGCAGTGTCTTTCAAGCCGCCCTTCAAATTCAGCGCCATCACAGCACCTGCATTCAAAGACTTGGGAATGCTCACGCCATTGCCCACTGTGTTGTAGGCATTGCCAGCTACCATGGAAGCAATGCAATTCTGCAAAGCAGAGTAAGCCACTTTGTCCTTGATGTTGACTGTTGTGCCTTCCATCTTGCTAAAGCCCATTGAAGCACCCACCAGTGAAGCGTAACGATGGGTTTCAAGGAATGCGGCAGCTTTTTCCATGCCAGGCATTAACTTGATCCATTCAGTTTTACCGTTGGCATTGACCTTGGTGTAAGACGCATCTTGTGGGTCTGTGGTCGACACAGCCATGATGTCGGTGGGCTTCAATGTTGTGGCCAATGTCTTGATCTCGGCACTGGTGGCAGAACCCAATTTGATCCATGTCAGTGGCGCTGCCGGTGCGGCAGGATCAATCGAGAATCCTGCACCCACTTTGGCAACGTACAAAGTACCGGCGCTCAAGTCCTTCTCTTTGTCGGCCACAAAGACAAAGTAGCCACTGTTGGTGGCATCGTCACCCATCAAGACTGTACGGTTGTCGGGCATCACCTGAACCAACTCGTGTGAAATTCGGCCCAAGTTGTAATGCTTCTTGATGGATGCTGTGCCATCAGGATTGACCGTCACTTCAGGCATGTGGCCATAGTTGTAGGGATTGGCTGCTGTTTCTGAACCGTAGAGGTTTTTACTGAACGCTTTGAATTGCGCATCCGTGGCTGCAGTGAAAGCATTGGGTTCGTACTCTTCACTCGACAAATGTGTACCCCATGGCGACAAACTGGCGCCGCAGGTAATCCACAAGCCATTGACACTGGATGTGTCCACGTTGTGGTACTTCACCAAACTCAATTTTCCAGTAGCAGGATCTTGGTCCAAGGTCAACACAGCAATGGGCGAAGGCAATTTGCCGTACATGCCCGTCACGCCATCTTGCGCCCAAGTGGTGTATTCAAATTGAACGACAGCAAACACGGGGTTGCCTTTAACGCCGGGTACATTGGCGTTGGGCACTGTGAGCAAGGATGTACCGTCTGGCGAGTCAGAGAAGTACTGGCGCTCCTTACCAGCCACCGTGGTGTCCATGATGGGTTTGTTGTTGATGTCGTAATAGCCACCCGACAAAACTTTGCCGCCCTTACCATCAGAGACCAAATCGCCGGTGACAAAGAAGGGTTGATAGCTGAGCTTGTAGCTTTGCTGCGAGCCATCACTGAAATTCAGGTTCAAGGATGAACCAACAGTGGTGGTGGCCATTTGTGCAGCATTGGCCAATGTTGGTGCTGGCATGGCGGTGAAGGAGGCGCTGACAAAGCTGGCCAGTGTTTGCGTGGTACCGCCACATGCGGTCAGCATCATGCTGGCACCGCTAAACGATGTTGCCAGTGGTAGCAAAGGTGCACCAGCAAATGTTTGCAGCCATTGACGGCGATTGAATTGAAGCGACGAAGTCATAGAATTCCTAAAATTGATTCAGACAAAATTGCAGTTGACATTTGCAACTGCAGTGTCAATGTCTCAAATCAAGATGAAGAATGCGTGACTTCCAGATGAAGATCTGATGAATTTTGCAACACTTCAAGTGTGCGCGATTCTGGGAATATCAAAGAAAACTTGGAGCCTTTTCCAAGCTCACTTTCGATGCGCAATTCGCCGCCATGACGCTGCATGACGTGCTTGGTAATGGCAAGACCCAGCCCCGTACCACCCGACTCTCTAGAACGGCTTCGATCCACGCGATAAAAGCGTTCAGTCAATCGGGGTAGATGTTCTGGTGCAATGCCAGGCCCTGTATCTTGAACAGAGAACTGCAAACGTTGATCTGGCAATTGAGCCCAGATGCATGTGACAGTTCCATCTTGCGGTGTATAACGCACTGCATTGTTGATCAAGTTGGTGACGGCACTGTAAATTTCATGTCGGGACCCTATCAAACGCCATTCCTGTGACATTTCAAAACGCAATGTTTGCGTCAAACGACCCTCGACAGAGTTGGCGACAGACAAGCCCTTGGCTTCTGCTTCAGCTGCGCCCATTAACTCACTCAGCATAAATTGCTCTGTCATCAGAGGCAACGGACTGCCCTCCAATTGAGAGAGCGTTAAAAGGTCGTTCACAAGCCCTTGCATACGACTGGCTTGGGTCGACATTAAATCTAAAAATTTAACTCTGTCCTCAGGCTTTAAATCCAGCGTTTGCAAAGTCTCAATGAAGCCACTCAATACAGTTAAAGGCGTTCTGATTTCATGCGACACATTGGCCACAAAATCACGCCGCATGGCCTCAGCTTGCGCCAAGGCTGTCACGTCACGTGACAGCAATAATTGGCGATTTTCACCATAGGCATGTAATTGGACAGATAACTTTACGCTGTATGACAAAGAAGAGGAACGCCCTTCAATGATCACTTCGCCATCATGCGTTTCTTGCAAATAATATTTCTTGAAGACGGGGTCACGAACCAAATGAACGACGTGCTGCATCACATCACGTTTGGTATCGAATCCCAAATGATGTGCCGCCGTTTGATTGCACCACTCAATTCGGCCTTCAGGATCGAGCAACACCACGCCATTGGGAGAGGCTTGAATGGCTGATAAAAAATCGAGAAGGCGCTTTTGATGTGATTCCGTTTGCTTCTTTTGATCGTTCAATATTCTGCGCAAGCGATCAATCAAATCACCCCACAAGCCACCCAATACTGGCGGCTCCTGGACGGTGTTATGGCGCAACCAATTCGAAATCTTTTGCCCACGCCACAAATCTTTGAAAATCGTAAAGAGTGCAAATGCAAGCGCAGCCGCAAGTGCGCCCAAAGTCCGGGCATACCAAAAGCCCATCACGCCCATGACCATCAGCCAAAAAAGCAAGCCTATAAATCGTGGAAACATGCTGCGGTCAGTTGGAAGTCGCGTTGGAAGCAGGAGATGAAGACGACAATTCAGTCAAACGATAACCCGCGCCTCGAACAGTTTCAACCATTGCACCGGCGGCGCCCAGCGCTTCCCGCAAGCGCTTCACATGGACGTCGACGGTCCTTTCTTCGATGAACACATGATCGCCCCAGACACGGTCTAAGAGTTGCCCCCTACTGTGTACGCGCTCTTTGTGCGTCATGAAATATTGAAGCAATTTGAATTCTGTAGGACCCAATTTGAGAGGTTGATCTTGAAAAGTAACGCGATGCGTATCAGCATCCAAGATCAATTCATTCATTTGAATACGGCCACCCGATTGCTCTGGCGCGCGTCTTCTTAAGACCGCACGAATTCGCGCCAACAATTCTTTGGTAGAAAAGGGCTTAACGATGTAATCGTCCGCACCAGAATCCAAACCCGCAACCCGATCAGACTCCTCGCTTCGGGCGGTCAGCATGATGATGGGGATGTCCTTGGTGCGCGCATGATTGCGCCATTTTTTTGACAAGGCCAATCCACTTTCACCGGGCAACATCCAGTCGAGCAAAATGACATCGGGCAGCACATCGTCCAATTCCTTTTGCGCCGTCACGCCGTCCATGGCCCAAAAAGGCTGGAAACCATTGTGTCGCAAGTTGACAGCAATCAGCTCAGCAATGGCTGGCTCGTCTTCAACAATCAAAATGCGTGGCAAATTTCTCATTTAACTGCAGACTCCACATCTGCAAATGCAATGTGACGCACATCAGCGCCTTTCACCACGTAAATGATGAACTCTGCAATGTTCTTGGCGTGATCGCCAATTCGCTCAATGGCTTTGGCGATGAACAACAAATCCAAACTGGCCGAGATGGTTCGCGGATCTTCCATCATGTAAGTGACCAATTTGCGCACAAAACCGTCAAACTCTGCATCGATCAGATCGTCCTCTTTGAGAATGCTCACGGCTTCCGCTACATCTAAACGTGCAAATGCGTCCAGTGCCTTGCGAAGCAGTCCAGAAGCCAAATCTGAAGCAATGCGCAATTCGGAGGCAGGCAGGAAACGTGCATTGCCACTGGCGCTAATGGCTTTAACCATGCGGGCAATCTTTTCTGCCTCATCGCCTACACGCTCTAAGTTGGCGGTCATTTTGGAGATAGCAATCAACAAGCGCAAGTCGCGCGCGGTGGGTTGCCGACGGGCAATGATGGAAGACAGATCGCGGTCAATCTCAACTTCCATTGAATTGATTTTCTCTTCGCCTGCGATCACTTCATCTGCCACCTCATTGCTGAAATGTGACAAGGCATAAACGGCATGGCGGATTTGCGTCTCAACCAGCCCACCCAACTCAAGCACTCGGCTAGAGACACTGCCCAACTCATTGTCAAATTGACTGGAAATGTGCTTATCCATTTTTGAGGTCTCCTGATCAGCCGAAACGGCCAGTGATGTAATCTTCGGTTTCTTGACGGGCAGGCTTCATGAAGATTTGGTCAGTTTCACCAAATTCCATCAACTCACCCAAGTACATGTACGCGGTGTAATCGGAAACACGTGCAGCCTGCTGCATGTTGTGCGTCACAATGACCACGGTGTATTCACTCTTCAAGGTGTGAACCAACTCTTCTACCTTGCCTGTTGAAATGGGGTCCAACGCGGAGGTGGGTTCGTCCAGCAACAAAATGGAGGGCTTCACAGCAATACCGCGCGCAATGCACAAACGCTGCTGCTGGCCACCCGACAGTGACAAACCGCTTTGGTTCAGCTTGTTTTTGACCTCATCCCAGATGGCTGCCTTTTGCAATGCCCATTCGACGCGCTCGTCCATGTCACTGCGTGACAATTTTTCGTACAAGCGAACACCGAAGGCGATGTTGTCGTAGATGGACATAGGAAAAGGCGTAGGCTTTTGGAACACCATGCCGATGCGTGAACGCAACAGGTTCAGGTCTTGCTTGGGATCCAAAATATTCTGACCATCAAACAAGATCTCACCCTCTGCACGCTGGCCAGGATACAAGTCGTACATCCGATTGAGCGTGCGAAGCAATGTGGACTTGCCACAACCTGATGGTCCAATGAACGCCGTGACGGTGTTCTTCTGGATGTTCAGATTGATGTGCTTCAGGCCTTGAAATGCACCGTAGTAGAAGTTCAAGTCGCGAACTTCTAGGATGGTTTCTTTGGATTCAGGTTTTGAATTCATGTTCAATCAGGTTAATTTAAGCAGCTACTTTTTCGCGAAACACAACGCGGGCGATGATGTTCAAGGCGAGTACAGTGAGGGTGATGAGCAATGCGCCTCCCCATGCCAAGTTCACCCAGTTCTCATAGGGACTCATGGCAAATTGGAAAATAACCACTGGCAAATTGGCCATGGGTTTGGTCATGTCCATGTTGAAGAATTGGTTGTTCAACGCCGTAAACAACAGGGGTGCGGTTTCACCACTAACCCTTGCCAACGCCAACAAAAGCCCCGTCATCACGCCACTGCGTGCAGCTTTCAAGACCACTGACGTCGAGACTTTCCACTTGGGTGCGCCCAACGCAAAAGCAGCCTCTCGCAAACTCACGGGAACCAATTTCAGCATGTTCTCTGTGGTGCGAACCACCACAGGAATGGCAATCAAGGTCAGTGCCACGGTACCGGCCCAACCCGAAAAATGTTTACTGGGCACCACGACCATGGCGTAAACAAACAAACCAATCACGATAGAGGGTGCCGACAGCATGATGTCATTCACAAAACGTGTGATCGAAGCCAATCGACTGCGATCTCCGTATTCGGACAGGTAGACACCTGCCAAGACACCAATGGGCGTGCTGATCAATGAGCACGACACCACGATCATCAAACTGCCCACGATGGCATTGGCCAAGCCGCCACCGTCAGATCCCGGTGCAGGCGTACTTTCTAAGAACATCGACAGATGTATTGCTGAAAAGCCCTTCAGCAATAAGATGCTCAAAATCCAAAATAAAAATCCCAAACCAATGGCCATGGCGGACATCGACAACACCAAGCCAATCAAGTTGACGCGCTTACGGCGGGCGTAAATAGAAGGGTCCATGTTGCTCATGTCTTCAAACCTTTCTTGGCTTCGGCGCGTGACAGCATCCATTTGGCCAAAGACAAGACCACCAAGGTGATCACAAACAGCGCCAAGGCCAGCGCGAACAAGGAAGCGTAGTGCAAACCTGGCTCTGCTTCGCCAAACTCATTGGCCAAGGTGGATGCAATGGAGTTACCTGGCGAGAACAAGGAAGGCGACAGCTTGTGTGCATTGCCAATCACAAACGTGACCGCCATGGTTTCACCCAAAGCACGGCCCAGACCCAACATGACGCCGCCCACGACGCCGGTCTTGGTGTAGGGCAACACAATTTTGGTGACCACTTCCCAAGTGGTGCACCCAATGCCATAGGCAGACTCTTTGAGAATGGGTGGCACGATTTCAAAGACATCGCGCATGACAGAGGCAATGAACGGCAAAATCATCATGGCCAAAATGAGGCCAGCCGCCAAAATGCCAATGCCATTGAAGGCACCGGTGAACAAAATGCCGATCACTGGAATCTGACCCAGTGTGGATGCCAATGCAGGTTGAACATATTCTGCAAACAAGGGCGCAAATACAAACAAACCAAACATGCCGTAAATGATGGAAGGCACAGCCGCCAACAGTTCAATGGCTGTTCCCAGGGGACGGCGCAATCTCATGGGGCATGTTTCTGTCAAAAATACGGCAATGCCAAAGCTGAGCGGCAAGGCAATCACAATGGCAATGGTGGCCGTAACCACCGTGCCAAAAATAGCAATCAAACCACCGAACTGAGAATTGATGATGTCCCATTCAATGGTGTAAAAAAACTTCAAGCCAAATGTTTGCAACACTGGCATGGAACTGACGAACAACGAGACGATGATGCCCGTTAATGCCACCAAAGTGGACAAGGCAAAAACCAAGGTGGTTTTCTCGAAGAAAAAATCTTGCCACCGCTGCCAGCGCAATACGCTCTGGCGGTGCGAGGTCATCAAATCGTCTGCATTGTTCATGTCTAACTTCTAGAAACATACAAATTTAAATTTGCACTTTATTTGGCGTTGATTTTGTTCCAAACGTTTTTACGAATGAAGTCGGTCGTTGCGTCAGGCATTGGCACATATTCCAAATCAGCGGCCATTTTCTTGCCTTCTTTGAAAGAGAAGTCAAAAAACTTGATCACTTCAGCAGCGTTGGCTTTGTTGGCAGGATCTTTGTACATCAAGATGAAAGACGCGCCGGTGATGGGCCAAGACTTGGCACCTGGTGCATTGGTCAAGTAGATGCCCATGCCTGGAACTTTGGACCAGTCGGTATTGGCTGAAGCCGCAGCAAATGTTTCATCATCAGGCGCTACAAACTGACCCGCTTGATTGCGCAGATTCAAATGCGACATGTTGTTTTTCTTGGCGTAAGCGTACTCAACGTAACCAATGGCGTTTTTGATACGGCTCACGTTAGCAGCAACGCCTTCGTTGCCCTTGCCACCTACTGAGGAGGCTGCTGGCCACTTAACTGCAGCACCAGCACCCACTGTTGATTTCCAGTTGGCATTGACTTTGGCCAAGTAGTCAGTGAACACGGCAGTTGTACCAGAACCGTCTGCACGGTGAACCACCGTGATGGCGGCATCAGGCAATGCAACACCAGGATTCAAATCAGCAATGCGCTTGTCATTCCATTTGGCAATGACACCGGCAAACACATCGGCCAACAACTCACCTGTCAATTTCAACTGACCTGGCTTGATGCCTTCAATGTTCACAACGGGCACCACACCACCAATGATGGCGGGGAACTGGACCATGCCATCTTTTTCCAAATCTTCAAAGCTGACGGGTGCGTCTGTGGCGCCAAAGTCCACTGTTTTGGCTTTGATTTGCTTGATACCACCCGATGAACCAATCGACTGGTAATTCATGCTGTTGCCAGTCTTGGCTTTATAGGCTTCTGCCCATTTGGCATAGATGGGGAACGGAAAGGTTGCGCCAGCGCCCGTAATTTCGGCTGCCATGGCAGTGGTGGCCAGCACGGACAAGCCCAATGCGGATACCCAGGTTTTGATCTTTAGCATGTTGAATCCTTGATTCAGAGGTTGAAACTCAGCGGTCAATGACATCGAAAAGCCGATGGAGACTTGTCTGTCACAAGGCAACTTTAGTGACCGATTGTGACAAATTCATGTCAAATTCCCTACTTCTTTGTTTAATTTCCTTCGATCAAGCGCCTCTCCTGGCCAATAAACTCTTGATTTTTCAGATTGTCATGAAAATGACAAAAAACAGACACAGAATGCAGTCATTCATTCTTGACACATCTCTAGCAGTACGCCCCCATGCAAAACGGACAACTTGTCGCCGCCGTCGATTTAGGCTCCAACAGCTTTCGCCTGGAAATAGGGGTCTACGAAGAGGGGCATATTCGCCGGGTGGACTACCTGAAAGAAACCGTCAGGCAAGGCAATGGCTTAGACGCCGACCGCATGCTCTCCAAAGAAGCCATGCAAAGGGGTTGGGATTGTTTGGCACGTTTTGCCGAAAGATTGGCAGGGTTTGAACCTGAATTTGTCCGCGCTGTTGCCACGCAAACGCTCAGAGAAGCCAGAAATCGGGATGTTTTCCTGATTCAAGCCACCACCATTTTGGGCTTTCCGATCGAAGTCATTTCTGGGAAAGAAGAAGCGCGGCTCATCTACGTTGGCGTGGCGCACAGTTTGCCGCAGTCCAATGAAAAGCGCCTGGTCATTGACATCGGCGGACGTTCAACCGAAATGATCTTGGGACGGGCTTACAAACCCAACACGATGGAGTCGTACAGGGTGGGCAGCGTCAAATGGTCCATGAAGTACTTTGCCAATGGTGTGTTCACCAACGCCTCCTTCAGCAAGGCTGAAATAGCGGCCAAAGCGGTTCTGGATGAAGCATTGAGCCTCTACCCTCGCAATGCATGGGAAACAGCCTACGGCTCCTCTGGAACGGTCGGTGCCGTAGCGGATGTTCTGGCTTCTGCAGGCTGGCCAATGGGAAAAATTACCCGCGAAGGCTTGGACTGGCTCAAAGAAAAACTCATCAAGGCTGGCAATACTGAAGCGCTTAAATTGGAGGGTGTCAAAGATGATCGAAAGCCCGTCATTGGCGGTGGCTTGGCCATCCTGTATGCCTTGTTTGATTTGCTGGGCATCGAGGAAATGCAGGCGGCACAAGGCGCTTTAAGACAAGGCGTTTTGCAAGATTTGCTCGACCGACTCGAGAAAAACGAAAACACAGATTTGCGCAGTTCCATGGTGACGGCACTGGCCAGTCGATTTGCGGTTGACTTGGCCCAAGCAGACAGAGTTTCTAGGACAGCTCGCTGCTTGTTTCAAAGCATTCAAGCTTCAGGTTCTAAAAAAACCAATCGCTTGATGCAACTTGAAAATAAAATGACATGGGCCGCCCAGTTACTTGAAATCGGGACACGCATTTCGCACAGTGACTTCCACAAGCACGGTGCTTATATTTTGGACAACGCCGACCTCACAGGCTTTTCAATGCCTGAATTGCACAGATTGAGTCAATTGATTTTGGGCCATCGGGGTAAGTTGAAAAAGCTAGATGCAGAATTGCGAGACGAAGACTTCGTGTGTCAACTCATGAGCCTTCGTTTGGCTGCCATACTGTGTCACGCTCGCCGAGAGCCAGACTTGGAAGGTTTGGTTTTCAAGCGAGCATCCAGTGGACACGAGTTTGTCATTCAGTGCCCTGCGACATGGGCGCAACTGTGGCCTCAATCAGCCCATTTGCTGCAAGAAGAATGTGAAGCTTGGCTTAAAACCCATTGGCAACTGAAGGTTCAAATCAGCTCGGGCGTTTGAACAGAAACAACGACGGTTTGTGGAACGCCATCGCGCACACGGCTTCGCAACCACCAGACTGCGCCTTTTCTGACCGGCAAGTCATTGCCCGGCATGCCTAGCAAATAGGCGATGCAATGCCCGATCACAGGTTGATGACCCACCACCACCACCGACATTTTGGAATGAGGCCACCCGACTGCCTCTAGCAATTCAACGGCAGAGGCATCTGGCAACAAGTCTGACTTTAATTTGTATTTGCGACCCAAAGCACGCGCTGTTTGTTCTGCCCGGGTTGCGGGGCTGCTGATCACGCGCACACCCTCGGGCAATTGACGGTCAAGCCAGTGGCCTATTTTGGCAGCCTGCTTTTCGCCCTTGGGCGTCAGCTCACGCAACAAGTCCTCTTGACCGTCCACTGCGTCCAATGCATCTGCATGACGCCAAAAAATCAAGTCCATGATCAACTCATTTGAAATCAAGAACTGCTGACGTATTGCTGCATCAACAATGCCTGAGCACTTTGAATTTTTTGGCCATTCTTCTCTACGCGGTGATACTGTCCATCGGCCTCCAAGGTCCAAGCATTGCGCGTGTCATAGAGGTATGCCAACAGACATTCGTCAATGATGCGCCTGCGCAGAACAGGATCGACCACTGGCCATGCCAACTCAATGCGCCGTGTCATGTTGCGACTCATCCAATCGGCACTGGCCAAGTACAAGGATTGCTCATCGCCTGCTTCAAAGTAGAAAACCCGCGAATGCTCCAAGAAGCGTCCAATGATGGATCGAACACGAATGTTCTCCGTTTGACCAGGAACCCCAGCGGGCAACATGCATGCACCGCGCACGATCAAATCAATTTGTGCACCTTGTTGACCTGCCCTGATCAATGCATGAATCAGACTAGGGTCTGTGAGCGCATTCATTTTGACAACAACCCGGGCACTCAACCCATTGGCCGCAGCAGCCCCCACTTGATCAATTTTCTCAATCAATTTGCGCTGCATGTGAAACGGTGCAGTGATCAATTTGCTCATGCGACTCAGGCGCGAAGGACTGGCCAAATGAACAAACAAGCGGTCCATGTCACCCGTCATGGCTGTATCACACGTCAGATAACTGAGGTCAGTGTAGAGCTTGGCAGTGCGGGGGTTGTAGTTGCCCGTTGACATGTGGCCATAGCGCTTCAATGCGCGACCTTCTTGCCTTGTGACCAGAAGCATTTTGGCGTGTGTTTTAAGGCCCACCACGCCGTACACCACCTGTGCACCCACCGCCTCCAGTTGTTCCGCCCAATTGATGTTGGCCTCTTCGTCAAATCGCGCTTTCAATTCAACAACGGCCGTCACCTCTTTGCCACGGCGAACCGCTTCACGCAGCAAGTTCATCATGGCAGGATCGCTGCCAGTGCGGTAGATGGTTTGTTTGATGGCCAAAACCTGCGGGTCTTCAACTGCTTCTTTCAAAAAGGCCAAGACGCCATCAAAACTTTCAAAGGGTTGATGAATCAGAATGTCGCCTTGACGCATTCGCGCCATGATGGATGCACCCTTGGTCAATTGCTTGGGGTAGCACGCTTTGTAGGGTGAAAACAAGAGCTTGGGCTCGTCCACCAAGTCAATCAATTGGCTGAGTCGAACCAGGTTCACCGGCCCTGCTACGCGAAAGAGCGCACTGTCTGGCAAGTCAAATTGCTTTAACAAAAAGTCTGACAGATGCACCATGCAACTGTCAGAAACTTCCAAGCGCAAGGCTTGGCCATAGTGACGGTGCTGAAGGCCGCGCCTGAGTGCAGTTCGCAAGTTTTCAACATCTTCTTCATCGACTGACAAATCGGAGTTGCGAGTCACCCTGAATTGCGAGAAATGCACCACCGAGCGTCCAGGAAAAAGTTCTGACAAATGCGCGCGAATCACACTGGACAACAGCACAACCGATACATTTTTACCTGCCACTTTGGCTGGCAAGGGAATCACACGCGGTAATACCCGGGGCACTTTCACAATGGCGATGTCATTGGTTTTGCCAAAGGCATCTTTGCCCGACAACTGCACAATGAAATTCAAAGATTTGTTGGCAACCTGAGGAAAGGGGTGCGCAGGATCTAAGCCTACTGGGACGAGAAGAGGACGAACCTCTCTTTGAAAGTACTCGGCAACCCACTTGCGCTGAAGGGGGGTTCGTTCACCATGCGACAGAATTTTGATACCGTGCTTTTGCAATTTTGGGAGCAGCACGTCGTTGTACAACCTGTACTGTTCATTCACAACAACGCGTGCATGCTCATACAAACTGTGAAACGTGTCCTTGCGGTAGGGGCCTTTCGACTCATCAGACCTGAAGGCTGCCATGTGCAAGTCGGCGCGAACCTCAAAAAACTCATCTAAATTGGATGAAACAATGCACAAATAACGCAGTCGCTCCAACAGTGGCACTTCAGGTCGTTTAGCCCAATCGAGAACACGTTCATTGAAGGCAAGAATGCTTTCATCCCTGTCTAGGAGTGGCACATCGGTCTGTCCAGACCGCTTTTTTTCGATAGAACCGGGTCTGAGCAAAGCGACCTCCCTTTGTAATCATTTGCCGACGCCTCTTCACCAGAGGCCTTGGATCTCGCTCATTCTTTCGAGACCAGATGTCAGATTGATGACAAGAACATGAAGATTTGGCGTCACCCTACGCCTTTCAAGCCTCTCTGACCGTTATCTGGCGCACATAACTGACAAATAACTGCGAAGCTCTTGCCCAACTGAAGTCGTATGCGCGATCTCTGGCTGCCTGGCGAGGTACCTGCAAGGCTTGCCGCGTCGCTTCTGCCAAGTCTGGATGCAGTACCCCACCCAGCACATCCCCGGAGGACGCCGTTAGCACTTCAAAGGGACCATCGACAGGAAATGCCGCGACAGGCGTACCACATGCCATGGCCTCGAGCATGACCAATCCAAAAGTTTCATTTCGGCTGGGAAAGACAAAGACATCCGCAGAGGCATAAACACGTGCCAACTCTTTTCGGGGCAGCAGGCCTAGCCAAGTGACATCCGGGTACTTGGCTTTCAGATCTGCTTCCAAGGGCCCCACACCGCAGACCACCTTGCTGCCCTCAAAGGGCATTGCCAAATAAGTTTCAATGTTCTTTTCGTAGGAAACACGACCAACGAACATGCTGATCGGCCTTTTTAAATGCGCAAGTTGATCGTCTAACTGGCACTCTTGCGCATATTCAAACAACTCTGTGTCAACACCATGTGTCCAGAGTTTCAAGTTTTGAAAACCACGTTGTGTCAGCAGATTCAAGACACCTTGCGTCGGCACCATCACGCCTGATGAGGGCTTGTGGAAATGCCGAAACAAGGCATAGCCCATCCAAAGCGGTATGCCTGCAGCTGCCTTCAAGACCTCGGGGAAGCGCGTGTGAAAAGCCGTTGTGAAGGGCCATTTTTTCTGCTGACACAGGCCCCGTGCAGCCCACCCCAATGGACCTTCTGTCGCAATGTGAACTGCGTCAAATTTTTCAGAGGCCATCATGGCCGCCATCTGCTGACGGGGTCTAACCGCCAAATCGATGCCTGCATAGCCAGGGCAAGGGCGCGTCTTGAACAAGCCAGGATGGATCACCGTCACTTGATGACCCAACTTGCTCAACTCTCGAACCAACTCAACCAGCGTGGTGACTACGCCATTGACTTGCGGCATCCAGGCATCGGTGATGAGCAGCAACTTCACGCGGTCACCCAACTTTCTGAGCTCGATTTCTCGCCTGCTTGCACCAAGGGCCCCTCATGGACGTCCAAAGTAGAACCGTTGGGATTGAATTTCAAAATTTCCAAGCGACCATCGGCATGCTCTACCAAGGCACTGCAACTCTCCACCCAATCGCCATCGTTGCAATACAGCATCCCATCAATATTGCGAATTTCTGCGTGATGGATATGACCACAGACCACACCTTGATATCCCAGCTTTCTTGCCTCGTTGGCAACGGCAACCTCAAAGTCAGAAATAAAGTTCACCGCTTTCTTGACCTTCAGTTTGAGGTAGGCAGACAAGGACCAATACGGCAATCCCAACCTGGCCCTTAACTGGTTCAAATAACGGTTCAGTTTGAGTGTGAGTTCATACAAACTGTCGCCCACATAGGCTAGCCATTTGGCACACTGAATCACGCCGTCAAAGTAATCGCCGTGAATCACCCACAATTTTTTGCCATCTGCTGTGACGTGAACAGCTTCTTCTCTGATTTCAATGCCACCAAACGAGTGATCCAAAAAGTGACGGCCAAACTCATCATGGTTGCCTGGCACAAAAATCACCTTGCAGCCTTTTCTGGCTTTTCTCAGTAATTTTTGCACCACATCATTGTGGCTTTGGGGCCAATACCATTTGCGTCGAAGCTGCCAGCCATCCACGATATCGCCGACCAAATACAGGTTGTCGCAGGTGTAGTTTTTCAAGAATTCCAACAAGGCATCAGCCTGACATCCTGGGGTTCCCAAGTGCAGATCAGAAATGAATATAGAGCGATAGTGCGTTTTAGAACGCGTCGCCCATACATTCGACTCGAGGTAATGTTCCTGACCAGATTCATGTTTTGCGTATCGCATCAAACACCCTCAAAGTGTTTGCGGTAACGACGCGGCAGATCACCGACACGCATCATCATGGGCAAATCGGCCGTGTTGAAATCAGGATCCCAAGCCGGTGCGCCCAGCACCTTGGCACCCAATCGAATGTAGCCTTTGATCAGCGCAGGCGGCTCGATGTTCAACTGTGAATTCAATTCATCAATCGGCAATGGCAAGCGCGGCCGAACATGAAACTCGACGGAAGACAGCGCTTCGGACTTCAATTGCTGCCATACGCTGGCCGCAACATCACCACTGATCATGCCGCTGTGCAGCATGGGAATGCTGGCACAACCGATCATGGTGTCTAGCTGGTTGCGGGACATGAACTCAAACAAGGCGCCCCAGAGGCTTAAGATGACACCGCCATGCCGATAGTCTGTATGAACGCAGCTACGGCCCAGCTCCACCATGCGCTCTCTGATGTGACGCAAGCGTGTCAAATCAAATTCAGTGTCGGTGTAGGTGCTGCCAGCACGTTTGGCTTGCGCAGGCGTCAAGACGCGGTAGGTGCCAACAACTTGTTGCGAAACAGCATCTCTTACCAGCAAGTGTTCACAGTAATCGTCAAACAAGTCAATGTCATGGCCTTCAAGCGTGACAGGTAACCGAGCGCCCATTTCCGTGGCAAAAATGCTGTAACGCAATCGCTGGGCTTCTCTGACTTCATCTTGGTGCTTGGCCCAACTGACTTGAATCAGCGAATTTGAA
Organism: Limnohabitans sp. Hippo4; assembly: GCF_003063605.1. Lineage (NCBI taxonomy): Bacteria > Pseudomonadati > Pseudomonadota > Betaproteobacteria > Burkholderiales > Comamonadaceae > Limnohabitans > Limnohabitans sp. Hippo4. The sequence continues at coordinate 868,314 of NZ_NESE01000001.1, forward strand.
ACGGACTTTGAATCCTTCGAAGCTTGTTCATGAGAGCTTGGATGAAGAGACCCCCGAGGCAATGCAATGGGCGACAAGGGGAATGTCGGGCTTGGCAATTCTTTCATGATCAGCTCCCAAGTGTGGTTTAACTTGGTAGGTGATCATGAGGTCAAGCCATTTCAGGCATGTTTCATTTGCATGAAATATTCATGACAACGAAATGGTGCGAAGGCTGTCCGCCTTCTAATCAAGATTTCAGCTGAATTGAGGTGATTCAATTCACTTGATAGACGCGAATTTTCACTGCCATCCTGGCTGGTTTCAGAGACTCCAGCGTTCCTACAAACACCCGCCGGTTCAACCACTCATAGTTGCCGGAAGGGGCTCGAAACTTCACCACAGATCGGGCGTAACGATGCTCAGGACTGGGCATGTCGATGGTGACCTGATTGTGAACCGTGATGATCACGCCATCATCTGTTTGCATTTCATAAAGCGCATCAAGTTCCTTGATGCCATCAGGCCTCAACAACTGCCGATCGGCACCCCCAGGCAATATCTTGCCTTGCAGCAAAGGGCCTTTGAACTCGCCCCCTCTTATGTTCACAATGTACCGTTGCCCCACTGGGCTTTGGCCCAAGCTTTGGACCTCTTCTATGTCGGCAATGGCTTCATAAACAAAATCGCAGCGTGGCGCATCACTCATGATTCATCCTTCAAAACTTCGAGTACTTCCGATTTGAATTCGCGTCCGTACAAGATGAGCACCACCAAAGCAGTTGCCAGCACCAATGCAATGGGCGAAAAAAACCAGGCCATGGCTGCGAATGAAAAGTAATAAGCGCGCAAACCGTCGTTGAAAGTTTCAGCAGCTGCGCTGACCAGATTGCCTGCACGCTCTGCAAACTTTGCGCGATCTTGTCGCCCTTCTGAAAACTCCTTGGGAGGCGGCATCGCACCTATCACCAAAGCCACAAAGGTGTACTGCCGCATGGACCATGAAAACCGAAAGAAGGCATACACAAAGATGCCAACCAGCACCAGCACCTTGAACTCAAACACCAAGAGGGGTGTTTGCTCGGCAAATGGAATCTCTCGAACCAGTTCAGCGGCCTTGTCTGTGGTGCCCAAAAGCGCAAACAAACCGCCGATGATGATGATGGAGGTTGAAGAAAAGAAAGATGGCGTGTGCGAGAGGTTTTGGGTGATCAAGCCATCCAGCATGCGCGGGTCGCGCGCGGTGGCCTGCATCATCCACAGTTGCCGATAGTGGTTGGTGGTGGCGATGAGGGTCATGTTGCGTTTGCCGTTCACACGCGCAAACCAGGCATACCCAATCCAAAGGCCGAAAAACAGGGCCATGGCCAACCAGTCGGCCCAAGGCAAAAGTGTCAAAATTTTCATGGCACTATCCTAAACTGAAACTGCCTCTTTAGGTCCTGATGACGGACATTCATGAATAGAATGAGTGCACTCATGCCCGTCTTGTTACAGCTCAGTTACCCCAAATGAAATGACAATTTATTGGGTCATCGCTTACTTCTTGGTGCTCGCTCTCACCTTGATTTACAAAACCCCTATTTTGCGGGGGCCGTGGCTGTTTTTGTTGCGCTCTTTTTTCCCCAATTGGAAGTTCTTTCATGCCGTGGGCTACGTGCCGCATCTCTATGCGCGTGCCGCTACCACCAACGCCAAGGGCGAACAGGTATGGTCTGAGTGGACGCATCTGTACCCACGCACACGCCAAAGCATTTGGCATCTGGTTCACAACCCGCAAACCAATTTGGGGCTGGCACAGCAAAACCTGATCGATCATTTCTGGGCCGATCTGAACGATGCACCAGATGGCTGCGACCCTCGCGCTTTTGTCAGCTATCAAATGGTGGCGCACTTCGTCAATGGCGTTTTGAAATCTGAACATCCCCAGCACACGCACACCCAGTTTGAATTGCGCATGCTGATGGACAGCACCACAGACACTATTCACAGCCACGTCATGATGACTTCTCCCGTCGAGGTTCGAACATGATGCTGGACTGGAACTCGCCCTACGTCTTGAGTACCCCCTTGGCTGTTCGGTGCTTGGAGTTACTCTTTGCATGGAGCGCCGGCATTCAAACCTTGGAGTACTGGCGCATGCGGCCCGCCATGCAAGGGGATGGTTTGTGGATCTGGTCCATTCAGCGACTAGACATCCCCAATCCTTGGATGCGCGAATTGTTGGATGCCTTGTTTTCACCCAACATGTTCAGTTCATTGCTGGCCCTGCGGTTGATTGCACTGCTCAGTTTGGCAACACAAGGCAGCCACCTGCTGAACATCGGCTTTCTGTTCACCAGCAATTTAGCCCTGCTGATTCGTTGGCGCGGTGCATTCAACGGCGGCAGCGATTTCATGACCTTGGTGGTGCTCACGGGTTTGCTGATTGCACAAATCGTGAGTGACTTGGCGGGGCCTAATTTAGGATGGCGGGCTGGATTTTGGTACATCACCATCCAGTCCATCACGTCTTACTTCATGTCGGGATCGGTGAAGTTGCTTAGGCGCGAATGGCGCAATGGCCATGCCATGACCATCTTTTTGAATGCAGCCATCCATGGCCCTCTCAGCAAAGATCACTGGCTTCGCAAACCCTGGTTGGCGGCTCTGGGTTCTTGGGCATTCATCGTGTGGGAGTGCTTGGCCCCATTGGCCTTGCTAGATGCAAGACTGGCTGTGGTGTTTTGCCTGATTGCCGCAGTGTTTCACTTCTTGGTTTTTTGGTTCTTTGGTTTGAACCGATTTTTTTGGGCATGGATGGCTACATTCCCAGCCATCATTTGGTGTGCTGGGCAGATTTAAGCAGCTCAGATTCGCCTCTGTGGACTTTAGGTCAAATTATGAAGACTTCAAAATCGGAGGGTGCGTCACGATGTCTTTCAGGTTGACCGACGATTGACGTAAGCGATCTTGATCTGGTTTTGGCCTTGCGGTGGCTTTGTTCGAAGCCAACGCCATTTCCAGTGCGTGGGACATGGCCAATAACTTAGCGTCTTGTCGCAACTCACCAATCAATTGCAAGCCAAAAGGCATGCCATTCAGATCAACACCGCATGGCAATGCCAAAGCCGGGTTGGTGGCCAGGGTCACCACATAGGTCAACTCTAGCCACTGGTAGTAATTGTTCATGGCATGCCCGGCCACTTCCTTGGCATACAACTCAGTCCAAGGAAAGGGTGACAAAGGTGTGTTAGGCGCAATGATCAAATCAAAATCTTGAAACTTCTTGGCAAACTGACGCATCAATTGCGTTTGCGCCAAATGCGCCATGGCCCGATCGCCCAAAGAAATTTGCTCGGCGATGGCCAGGTTGGCGCGAACGTTGGGACCGAGGGTGTCGGGCGGGTTTTTGACGGGGTCACCAAAGGCGGCAAAGAAACTTTCGGCGCGCAACACATCAAAGGTGCGGTGCGCATGCGCCACCTCAAACGAAACTGGTTCGCAACGTTTTACCAAAGGTTTGATGGCATTGATTCGTTTGCGAAATTCTTCGCGAATGCCAGGGTCAACATGGCACAAGTCAAAGTCTTCCGTATAGCCAATGCGAAGTTGCGACACATCCACTTCTGGCAAGGGCCAGAAAGGGCCAGGGCTCAGGTCGTAAGACAAGGGGTCCATCGGATCTGCGCCTAAAGATGCGGCCATCATGAGCGCGGCGTCGTCCACTGAACGTGCCATGGGGCCCAACACCGAAATGGCAGACCATCCTAAGGCTCGGGTGTCATTGGCCACCGCACCTGGTGAAGGCCGCAGGCCCACAATGCCGCACAGTGCAGCAGGAATGCGCAACGAGCCGCCGGTGTCAGAACCTGTGCAAATGGGAAACATGTCGACGGCCAAAGCGGCCGCAGAGCCCCCCGAAGAGCCCCCTGCATTGAGTGCAGGATTGAAAGGATTGCCTGTCGCACCCCACACCGGGTTGCGCGAGTTCGCGCCGGCGCCCATGTCAGGCACATTGGTTTTGGCGGTGACGATGGCACCCGCTTGTTTCAACTTGGCCACATAACTGTTGTCGGCTTTGGGCACATTGCCGCGCAAACCAACGTTGCCGTAGGTGGTGAGCAAGCCGGCCGTCTCTTGCAAGTCCTTCACGCCCATGGGCAAGCCGTGCAGCAAGGGCAACTCAGCTTGCTGCATGACCTGGGCTTCTGCCTGCTTGGCGGTCGCTCGGGCACGCTCAAAGTCTGCGGCCGTGACAGCATTGATGTGTGGATTGAGTGCTTCAATGCGCGCAATGCACGCGTCCATTAACTCGACGGGTGACAGTTCTTTGCTGCGAATCAGGGCACGCAATTCGACAGCAGATTTTTCAACAAGTGTCATGGTCAGTCCGCCGTGATTTTGGCGCGGTGCACATACGCACGAAGCAGTGGCAATTCGGTGGCCACGCGTTTGTCGTAAGACTGCGGTGCTTCAAATGCCACTTCTAAACCAGCGCGCTCCAAATCACGTTTTGAGTTGGGATCTTTCAGAATGTCCTGGATGGTATTGGTTAACTTTTGACTCACAGCCTTGGGCAGTCCTCGTGGCGCCACGATCACAATCCACGGCACCATTTCATAGCCAGGGTAGCCCGCCTCAGCAATGGTGGGCACTTCGGGCAAGGTCGATGAGCGCTGTGCAGAGGTGACCGCAATGGCTTTGACTTTGCCTGCGCGCAACATGGGAAGCGCAGCGACATTGGTGTCAAAAGTGAACTGAATTTGACCACCAATCAAATCGGTCATGGCCGGCGCGCTGCCTTTGTAAGGCACATGCAAAATGTCCACACCCGCCATGTACTTGAACATCTCACCCGCCAAATGCGATGTGGTGCCACTGCCGAATGAACCAAAGGCAAACTTGGCGTTGGGCTGGTTGGCTGCAGCGACAAGCTCTTTCACAGTTTTCACAGGTACATTGGGGTTGGCCAATAACACCAAAGGCGACGATCCAATGCCGGCCACCGATTCAAAATTCTTAGCGGGGTCATAAGGCAATTTGACCTTGATGGCAGGATTGACCGTGAAGGTAGTGTTGGAGCTGATCAACAAGGTGTAACCATCCGCTTGTGCTTGCGCCACTTCGGCTGCACCGATGACCGTGCCTGCACCCGCTTTGTTTTCAACCACAACCGGCTGACCCAAGCTTTTGGTCATGGCCTGCGCCATGATGCGACCAATGATGTCAGTGGCACCACCCGGTGGGTATGGCACCACCAGACTGATCGGTTTGCTGGGGTAGGCCGCTTGGGCCATGGCGCCAGTGACGGTGCTGAGTGCACCCATTGTGAATGCGCTGATCACCAAGCCATGCAGGCTGGTTTGCAGCCATTGTCGTTTTGAATTGTTCAAAGTCGTCTCCTTTTATTTTCTCAATCGTTGGACGTCAAACATGCTGGCATCGACGCCGCATGCTTCAAGCTCAGGGGTGATAACTTGCTGCTGAAGCAAACATGCTGCCAAACTGGAATAGCCCGCTGCACTTTGAATGCCGTAGCCGCCCTGCCCTACCAACCAAAAGAATTGAGGACAAGCATCGTCAAAGCCAATTACCATTTCGCCGTCTGGGGCAAATGTGCGCAAGCCCGCCCAGGTGCTGGTGGGCCGATGGATGTTCAAATTTGTCGCGGCCATGATGCGGTCGATGCCCAGCGCAATGTCCATGTCCTCTGGCAAGACGTCGTGCGCAAAGGTGTCGTCTGCATTGGCAGGCGAGCCAAACAGCTGACCGGCATCGGGTTTGAAATACCAGTCTTCTTCAATGCCGACAATTGCTGGCCATGCTTTGGTGTCAGTGCCCTCCGGCGCTTTGAAGGTAAAAGCACTTCGTCGGCGTGGCACCAAGCCAATCGGTTTGGCGCCCACAATGCTGGCAACAGCATCACCCCATGCACCGCTGGCATTGACCACACATTTGGCACGCACTTCGGTACCATTTTGTAGTCGTAGACACCAATGATCTTGCACAAATTTCGCTTCGACCATTTCGGCATTGCACTGCAAGTGGCCGCCTTCTTTTTGAAAACCTTTGAGAAATCCTTGAAGCAGTGCATTGACATCAATGTCTTGTGAGTCGGGGTCCCACAAGGCGCCAAGCAGCTGATCGGGTTTGAGGCAAGGCGCCAGCGCCAAGGTTTGTTGAGCTGACAAATGTGCGAGGTTGGGAATGCTTTGTCCCAACTCTTCGGCGACGTGTCTTAAAGCTTCCGCTTGGTCTTGTTGAGCCACATACAGTGCGCCCCTAGGGCTGAGCAATGAATGCGCTGAAAACTGTGGCGGTGGTGCTGTATAAAACTGCCGGCTGGCACGCGTCAAGGCTCGCACACCGGGTGGCCCATAACTCTCCATGAACATGGCAGCCGACCGACCCGTGGTGTGATAGCCAGGCTGTGACTCTCGCTCCAACAACACAACCGACGCTGAAGGTGCCAAGCGATACGCGACAGAAGCCCCGGCCATCCCGCCGCCCACAATGGCAAAGTCATAAAGGGGCGTTGTCATGACTTGCCTTGGCGGATGAAAAGCGCTGTGTTCAGAATCTTCATGGCCAAATTATGAGCCAAGAAACCCCGCATTTGAGCAGCCCTGCGCAGCCAATTCAAAGCGTCGAGAATTCTGCCACAAAAGCCAACACCGTGGTGTTGAAAAATGCCGCTTGCTCTCGACTGACGCCATGACCGGCACCGGCCACACGCACCGCTTTGGCGTTGGGCATCGCGACGACCACGTTGTCGAAGATGGCCTTGTGCACAGGCTGCGTATTCAAACCTGACATCAACAGCACAGGCATTGGCAAAGCCGCCAATTGTTCAGGCGAAATGAGAGGAAACTCATCGCTCGACAACGCGATCATTTTCATGGCTTGCAAATTCTGCAAGCGCTTGTCCATGGCCGCGCCAGATGACACTGCCGAAGTGGCCCCATTGATGCCACCCGTCATGATTTGCGCGGCACGAACATCGTCACCAGCTCTAAACGCGGCATTGGCCGGCTCAATGGTGCTTGTGCGAAATGCTTCGGCGATATCTCGGCCTTCGGGCGTGAAATACGCATACTTCATCATGGGCGGCTCAACGGCCACCAGCGCTTGAATGCGTTGTGGCGCTTGAACGGCAAGGGCCAAAGCAGTAAAGCCACCATAAGAGCTGCCCACCAAGATGGCCTTGTCAATGCTGAGCAAGTTCAATAAGTGCTCAAGGTCTAGTGCTTCGTCCAACGCCGAATGGTGCGGCGAGGATTGATGGTTCTGATTGGGAAAACTGAACCGGCGGCTGTAAGAGATGCAATCGAAGTGCGCTGTAAAAGCAGACCACTGCGCTTCCCATGAGCGCCAGTCCCCCATGGCGCCATGAATGAAGATAAGGGGAACGCCTTTGCCAGCGCGCACGCCGTGCAACTCGATGCCATTGGGCAAAGCCCATCGCTGCACAGCCAAAGATTCAAAGCTCACGTTCAAACCTCTGACTTGATGTTGTTGTCTTTAATGAGCTTGCCCAACCGAGCGTATTCAGATTTGACAAAGTCTTGCAAGGCTGGACGAGCGCTATAGCGTTCTGGCGCAGCCATTGCCAGCTCGTTGAGTTTTTGCGCAATGGCGGGTGTGTTCTTCACCTTCAACCATGCGCTTGACAGTTGATCCACCACAGCAGGCGGTGTGGCGGCAGGTGCAAACACAATGATCCAGCCGAGGTACTCAAAATCCTTCACCCCCATTTCATGCACCGTGGCGGTGTCGGGCATGGAGCTAACGCGTTCTTTGGTGGTGACCGCCAACAAGCGCAACTTGCCCGATTTCACATGGGCCATGGCCACATTGGGGGCTGTGAACATCACTTGAATTTGACCTGCCAACAAATCAACCACGGCCTGGCCGTCACCCTTGTAAGGGATGTGCGTCATTTTGATGCCCGCTAGGCCATTGAAATACTCTGTGCACAAATGGCCAGATGAGCCATTGCCACCGGACCCATAGGTGAGCTGATTGGGATTGGCTTTGGCCAGTGCAATCAATTCTTTGACGTTGTTGGCCTTCACAGAAGGATGCACAACCAGGACAAACGCACCCGCACCCAACATGGTGACTGGTACCAAATCACGCATCGGGTCGTAGGTGATTTTGGAGAACATGTGCGGCATCACCACAATGGAGGCTGGGCCAGAAATCAACAGCTGATGGCCATCTGCAACGCCCTTCACCACTTGATCTGCGGCCGGCATGCCACTGGCGCCTGGCTTGTTCTCAACAATGAAGTTTTGCCCCATGCCGGGCCCAATCGAATCGGCCAAGACACGCGCCAAAAAGTCTGAAGGCCCACCTGGAGGTGAGCCCACCACCAGCTTGACTGCTTTTTGCGGATAGCTCTGTGCCCAAGCCACGCCAGCACCCCAAGTGCTGGCAATGCCTGCTGCCAAGGCTGCAGTTAGTTTTCGACGGGTCAGTGTCATGGGAGTCTCCTTTTGTTTTGACGCATTGTGGATTGCTATTTGCTCGAAGAGAAATAGAATTGGCACCTTAGGTATAAGTAACACTGATATGTCAATTTCCGCCAAAGTTCTGCTCAACCGCCTGATGTCCAAAGCCAGGTTTCGACATTTCGAAGTCTTGGTTCGCCTCACTGAACTGGGCAGCGTCAAACGCACCGCTGAGTCCATTGGCATGACCCAACCGGGCGTGACGCAGCTGCTGGCCGACTTGGAAGACTTGTTGGAAGTGAAACTGTTTCATCGTCATGCGCGGGGCGTGATGCCCACACAAGCCTGCCAAGACTTGCTGCCCATGGCTAGGCAATGCCTGCTGGGTTTGAGCACCAGCGCAGAGGCCATTGCCGACAGGTCTACTTTGGGACAAGGTGTGGTGCGCATCAAAGCCTCAACCGCAGGCATCAATGGCTTGTTGGTAGAGGCTGTGCCAGCGTTGAATGCCCAATTTCCTGGCATTCAGCTGCACATTCACGAAGCCGAGCTGAACGAGCAGTTTGCGTCCATCAGCCAAGGCGACATTGAAATGGGGGTGTGTCGCCAACCCGCACAAAGCCCTGCAGGCTGGCAGTTTCAAGCTTTGATGGCCGATGAATTTGTGGTGGTCTGCAACCCCTCACACCGCCTGGCCAAAAAGTCCAAAGTGACATGGAAAGAATTGAGCCAGGAAACTTGGGTCTTGTCCCCCATCGGTTCGGCCGCGCGCGAAAAATTCGAAGCACTCAGTCAACAGTACAAATTCACGCCCAACACCTGCCACGTGATCACGCGGGTGTCGTCCATGACCTGGGCCATGATGCAGCAAAGGCCGCTGCTGACGCTGGTGCCCGCCAGTGTTTTTCAGCAGTTGAAAAATGCACAGCAACTGACCACGGTCAATTTGAAAGAGAAAATTCCGTTTGACCCCTTGGGTTTGTTGTTGCCCGAAAGAGATGCCTCATTGGCCACGCAATCGGTTGCCAACTTTCTGCGCGATTATTGCCAGCAACACCACAAACTGAAAAGCAGTCGAATTTAATCAGATTCAGGAATGGGCGAGTTCATGTCCAAACCGACAAATTCCAAACCGCGTTTGTGGTCCATCAGGTGCTTTTGTGTCCACGCAACGGCAGACTCGGCATCGTGTTTTTTCAAGGCATCGTAGACATGGCGGTGCGCTTCCAACAATCGCGCACCCGATTGCGGCAACGCTGGCGCAATGGCTGCATATCCCGAACGCATCAACAAGCTAACGGGTGCGCGTGCCAATAACAAGGCCTGGTTGTGCGTCGCTTCGGCCACCAAGGCATGGAATTCGATGGTGGCACTGATGGGCGACTGGCCTGCATCGACCAAGTCGGCTGTTTTGTCCAAGTTGATCTTCAACAGTGCCAACTCAGCTTTGCTGATTCGCTGTGCGGCCAAGTGGGCGCACATTGGCTCTACGGTACAAGCCACTTCCCACACGTCTCTGAAGGTCACTTGACGCATGCGCAAAGCTCGTTCGGCGGCATGGGCCAAATCACGGTGCTGGGGAATGGTCACCACCAAACGCTTGCCCATTCGCTTGAGCAAGCCCTCTTGTTCCAGCTGACGCAAGCCTTCACGAATGGTGGAGCGATGCACGCCAAATCGCTCGGCCAAATCGGACTCGGTTGGAAACGCTTGACCTTCCAAAATTTCGCCACGCACGATGCGTTGCCGTAAATCGTCTGAGACCACCCGGTAGGCAGGGGTCATTTGAAGTTTAGGAATGTCCATTGTGTGTCAAGCCGTTCAAGATGCTTGATTGTAGGAGCCAGCTGGGCTGACCCCTACACTACACAACATCAATCTGCTGTAAAGCCAGATGCCTTGATGATGGGCTCCCATTTTTTGGCACTTGCATTTTGACGGTCAATCAATTCTTGCGGTGATTTACCGACAGGCAAAAAGCCCATCACATTGAGTTTTTCTTTGACATCGGCCTGGGTCATTATTTTGGCCAGTGCTTGGTTCAAAGTGGCCACAGTCGCGGCAGGTGTGTTGGGCGGTGCATACAGGGCATTGAAACCCATGCCAGTGACATTGGGATAGCCCAACTCTGCGAAGGTGGGTACTTCTGGCGCTTGCGGAATGCGCGCATCGGAGGTCACGGCCAAAATTTTGATCTTGCCTGCACGGTGTGCTTCAACTTGGCTGGTGGCTACATCGATAGAGGCACTGATTTGACCGCCCATCAAGGCCAGCATGATGGGGGCACTGCCTTGGTAGGGCACGTTCATCATGGGCACATCGATGGCTTGCCCCAACAAAATGCCATAGAAGTGGTGCGGTGCGCCCAAAGCGGGAATGCCGTAGTTAGCCTGCTGTGGATTTTTCTTGGCCCATGCCACGTACTCAGCCCACGTATTGACCTTGGGCGCAGTGCCCACCGCCAAACCAAACGCAAATTCAGCGACTGTTCCAACAGGGACCAAGTCTTTCTTCACATCGTAGTTCAACTTCTTAAATGTGAAAGGGTAAAACGAGGTGAGTGCGTCAGGGCCCAGCATCAGGACACTGCCATCGGCAGGCGACATTTTCAAAACATCGACTGCAATGCGTCCACCCGCCCCCACTTTGTTTTCCACCACCACAGAGCGGTTCAATTCTGTTTTGAATTTGTCAGCCAGCAAACGGGCAATGGCATCAAACGAGCCACCGGCTGGGAATCCCACCAAAATTTTCACAGGCGCATCTTGCGCCTTTACTGGCATGCCTGCTGTCAGGCCAAACAACCCGGCCATCAATGCGGTGCTCAACTTGCGTCGTGTTAAAAATTTCATGTTTGTCTCCTTTGAGTAAATGGATGATTTCTCGAACCTTCAAACATCCCACCGGGGTGCTTGTCCTTGCGCAATAGCCCAACCGCATTTGGCGACGCCTTGGGCCATGGCTGCAATTTCTTTGGCCGTACTGCTCGAGGCCATGCCTGCGCGTTCGCGCTGTCCAATACCCTCCAAGATGGCACTTAAACGAAAGAAGTTAAAGGCCAAATAGAACGGCCATTCCTGGCGCAGTCGCGCGGTGTCCAATTGAAACGCTTGGGCGTAGTGGGCGATGAACTCTTGCTCTGAGGGCAAACCCAAACTTTGCCAATCCTGGTCACAGTACCCCCGCAAAACGCCAGAGGGCATGTGCCAAGCCAATGTGCTGTAAGACAAGTCACTCAAGGGATGACCCAAAGTGCACAACTCCCAATCGAGCACGGCCACCACCTCTGGCCGTGTAGGGTGAAACATCAAATTCTCAATCCGGTAATCGCCATGCGTGATGACTGTGTCGTGTGCACTGTCAGCCCCCTCGGGAATGTTAAGAGGCAACCATGCGGCCAGTTTGTCCATGGCATCCACCGGGGCCAAGCGTGCGGCGGTGTATTGCTGCGTCCAGCGCTTGATCAAACGCGTGTAGTAGCCCTCGTGTCGACCAAAATCTGACAAACCCAAACGTCGCCAATCGACTTGGTGCAACTGCGATAACACGTTGCTGGCAGCTTCAAAGTATGCCCTGCGTTCAGCCGTTGGTACTTCGGGCAATGTGGCATCTCGAAAGATTCGCCCCTCGACATAGTCCATGACATAAAAAGCCACACCGAGGATACTTTCGTCTTCACACAAGACGCGCACCCGTGGCACGGACACAGACGTGTGTTGCAAAGCTAGAAGAATGCGGAATTCACGCTCAATGGCATGCGCAGAGGGCATCAGTTGCGAAGCCGGCGCTGGCTTGGCCCGCAACACCCAAGATTTGTTCTTGCACTTCAAAATCCAAGAAGGGTTGGACTGCCCGCCTTCAATTTTGGTCATTTGCAATGACGCATCGACGCCTGACACTCGCGGCTGCAGGTATGCCACCAGCGCAGCCTTGTTCCAATGCTTGGCCGCGGCTGGCTTCGCATCGACGATGGCTTCAGGGTCTAGAGTCAGGTCCATGAAACAATTGTCGGACAATCCGGCAATTATTCTTTTTAGGACTAACCCTGATCTTGTTTCAAGAAAATTTCTTTGTCTGGAAAAAACTGGCTGTGCATAGGCAGCAAGGCGCCGCCCAGTGCGCGCGCATGCGCACCCACTTGGCCTTTGAGCAATGCCGGCTGATGAATACCATCAAAACGGTACTGCGCCAACTTGCTTTGCGTGGCGGCCATCAAGGCGGTCATTAAGGGCTCACCCAAAGAGCCGTCTAACACAACCGCATCTAAATCTAATAAGGCGGCGGAAGTGGCCACCGACATGGCCAAGGACTCGCTGGCTTGCGCCAACCAAGCCTGCGTCAGCCCTTCATAAGCCGGGTTCATGATGTGTTCTTGATGCACCAGCAACGGGTCATGCCCTGCCGCCATCAAGGCTTGCTCCAATTGCCAGCCCGAAGCCATTTGCAAAAGCTGCGGTGGCATGCCTGAACGTTCTGTTGACAAACCCACAGGCAAAGAGCCGATGGCGCCAGCATTGCCTCGTTCACCATTCACAATGTGGCCCGACATGACCAAGCCACCACCAATGAAGGTACCCACAAACACATACAAGAAACTGCGAATGCGCCGCCCCTGCCCTTGCAACAGTTCGGCCACACACGCGGCCGTGGTGTCTTTGGCAAACACCACCGGCAAGTTGGTGAGTTGTTGAACCTGCGCTTGCAGATCAATGTGCTCCCAGCGCGTCAGCGCTTGAGCGGCCTCACCGCCCATCAGGTCAGCCCATTTGTGAAGCGACAAAGGCGCAGTCAAGCCCACACCGACCACACGCGACCAATGTTCGCCCATGCGCTTTTCGAGCGTTTTCAAACCTTTGGCAATGGCAGCAAACAAAGCATCGGGTTCAGGGAATTCGTAGTGCACTTCGATGCGCTGCACTTGCTCGCCACAAAAGTTGGCGACCAACAACTCCAAACTGCGACGCCCCACCTGAATGCCCACGCTGAACGCACCTTCGGGGTTCAAAGACAAGGGCACGGAGGGCTGGCCAATCTTGCCGCGAACGCGGGCTTGCTTGAGCAGCAAACCTTCATCCATCAAACGGCTCACGATGATGGCCACCGTTTGGGTTGACAGTTGGGTCAAGCGCGCCAGATCGGCTTTGGGAATGGCACCGTGGTGGCGAATAGCTTGCAACACAATTCGCTCATTGAACTGACGCATGCCCACATGGTTGGAGCCCCGCATGCGGTGAGAAGAAGCGCTTTTGTTCAAAACAGAATCACACCTTTGCAAAACATCGCATTGCCGTAGGCCGTGCCTTCACCGGTTTGAACCAGCAAACTGGCGCTTTTGATTTTGTCGTAAAACGCAAACCGTTCCACCGATTCGACGTGTGATGGATGCAAACCTTCCGCCACCGCCAAATCAATCACCGCTTGCTGCGCTTCCGTAGCATGGCCTTCTGGACTGTTGCACACCCGCATGAAAGCCACGGGTTGCGCCACATCTGCCGCTAATGGAAAGACTGACAAGACAGCTTTGCAGACACGCTCAAGTGAATGCCCAGGCAGGCGAACCACGGGCTTGCCCTGACTCAAATAATCGGCGGTGAAATTGGCATCCACCACAGCCACCCACTCGCCGTGCCCCATGGCGCTCAAATGCATGAGCAACTCTGGCGTGAGCAGTGGATCAATGCCTTTCAACATGCGACGCTCGCTTCAGATTTCAAGGACGCTGGATCGATGGCACCGGTGATCAAGCCCACAATTTCTTCGGGGCTGGTTTCACGTGTGAGACGGCTACAAATGATGCGCCCCTGACGGAACACCCAGATGCGATCGACCAAGTCAAACACTTGGCGTAAGTTGTGGCTGATGATGATGAGGGGTATGCCTTGTTGCTTCAGACCTTTGATGATCTGCTCCACGCGCGCTGTTTCTTGTACACCCAAGGCCGCAGTGGGTTCGTCCAAGATGATGAGTTTCTTGGCAAAACCTGCGGCACGCGCAATGGCCACACATTGGCGCTGGCCGCCCGACATGCCGCGCAAACTTTCGGACATGTCCTGAATCTTCACACCCGTGGTGGCCAACATGCTGGCCGATTGTTCGCGCATGGCCTTGTGGTTCAAGATGGACAGAGGGCCCAAGTTCAAGCGGGTGATTTCACGGCCCAAGAAAATATTGGCTGGCACATCTAGGTCTTCGGCCAAGGCCAAGGTTTGGTAAACCGTCTCGATGCCTTGATCTCGTGCGTCCAAGGGCGATGCAAAACTCACCTTCTGGCCCTCCAGCAAGATGTCGCCCTCGTTGGGTTGCTCCACACCGGTGATGAGCCGCACAAAGGTGCTTTTGCCTGCACCGTTGTCCCCCACGATGGCGGCATGCTCCCCTGGCAACAGCTGAAAATGCGCATCGGTGAGCGCTTTCACGCCCCCGTAGTGCTTAGTTAAGTGGTTGATTTCTAAAACAGTTTTTGACATTTTCAAGGTCCAAAAGGGGTGCAGCACGCGCTCAAGCTTTCTATGGGTCGCAAGCATCGCGGATTTTCAAAAACATTGCATTAGTAAAACTACTAGGTTTACTTAGTCGGCTTTTCGATTCAAATACACCGGCAGTCAGAAAAAGGAATTTCTGGCTTCATAACCTCAAACAACGGAGATACCCCATGATCACAAAACGTACTTTTGGCCGTTTGGCCATTGCGGCAGCTGCAGCCACTTTGTTCACCTCGGCCATGGCGGCCGACGTGACCGTGGCCTACATCACCAACGGCAACACCAATGAAGGTTGGACCCTGATCAACGGCGGCGCCAAGAAAGCTGGCTCTGCACCTGGCGTCAAGTTCATTGAACTGGCCGCCGAAAAAGGTGAGCTCTCCAAACAACTGGCCATCGTGGAAGACATGATCACGCGCAAGGTCAACGCCATTGCCATCGCCCCTGTTGATTCAGCAGGCATTGCCCCTGCCATCAACAAAGCTTTGGCCGCTGGCATTGCCGTGGTGGCAGTCGATACAGGCATCACCGGTGCCAAGATCACTTCGTATGTGGCGACCGACAACATCAAAGCTGCCAACGTGCAAGGCAAGTGGGCCGCTGGTGAGATCAAAGATGGCGACACTGTGATTTACGTCACAGGCGACCAAGGTCAGTCCACAGGTCAAGAGCGCAAGAAGGGTTTCATTGACGCCTTGAACGCTGGCCGTAAGAACGTGAAGATTGTGGAAGTGCCCACCACATGGGACCAGACCATGGCGCAAAACGGCGTGGAAGCAGCTCTTCGCAGCAACCCCAATGCCAAGGTGATTGCTTGCGCATGGGACGGCGGTGCATTGGGCGCAAAAGCTGCATTGATGGCTGCAGGCAAAAAACCAGGCGACATCAAAATCGCAGGCTTTGACGGTTCACCCGGCGGCTTGGACATGATGAAGCAAGGCTGGCAACAAGCGAACGCGGCACAAATGTTGGCCAAGATTGGTCAAGTGGGCGTGGAAACTGCCGTCGCTGCCGCACAAGGCAAAAAGGTTGAAGCCCGCATCGACACCGGTTCATTCTTGGTGCTGCCCTCCAACGTGGACAAATTCGCAGCCGACTCCGGCGTGGGTCAGTTCATGAAAGTCAAAGCCAAGTAATTCAAGATCGCTCTCAGACATGAAATCAATCACCCGACAAGAATGGTACGGCGCCCTGGTGGCAGTGCTCGTATTGGGCGCACTGCTCACAGTGGCTTCACCGTACTTCTTAACGACTGGCAATTTGTCCAATATCTTGGTGCAAGCCTCGGTCATTGCCTTGTTGGCGGGCGGTCAAACTTTTGTGATCTTGACTGGCGGCGTGGATTTGGCGGTGGGCGCGCTCACCGCCTTGGCCGGCGCAGTGGCCGGCCACTTGATGATCAAGGTGGGCGTCGATCCTTATGCGGCCATGTTGGTGGCATTGGGCATTGGCGCTGCAGTGGGTTTGTTCAATGGCTACTTGGTGGCGTTTGTGGGCATTCCCGCCTTCATCGTCACCTTGGGGGGCCTGACCTTGTGGCGCGGATTGGCGTTTGACCTGACGGGTGGCTTTGACAACGCTGGCTTGCCCGATCCCCTGCCCTTCTTGGGCTACGGACAAGTGTTGGGCATTCCCATGCCCACACTGATCACGGGCATCTTCTTTGTGGTGATGGCCTTCATTTTGTCGAGCACCAAAATTGGCCGCTATGTGTACGCCATGGGCTCGAATGAAATGGGCGCGCGCCAAGTCGGCATCAACATCCGTTGGTACAAGCTGGGTGTGTACGTCATCTCGGGTTTGTCCTGTGCATTGGGCGCCATTGTGTTGATGGCCCGCATGGATTCGTCTAGCGGCAAGATGGCGCAGATGTTTGAACTCGATGCTATTGCCGCAGTCATCCTGGGCGGCACCTCTTTGTTTGGTGGACGCGGCAGCATTTGGGGCAGCTTGCTCGGTGCTGTGTTGATCACCATGATTCGCAATGGCATGAACTTGATGGAAGTTTCTCAGTTCAAGCAGATGATGGCCATTGGCGCTGTGGTCATTGTGGCGGTCTGGATTGATGTGATAAGGCGCAAGCACCTGTTAAAGAAATAAAATTGCCAGAACTTCAGCTTCTGCGCAATTTCAATGTCCACTTTCAACACCTCTGCCCTTGTCCTGTTTTCAGGTGGCCAAGACTCCGCCACCTGCTTAGCCTGGGCACTTGAAAGATACGAGCGCGTTGAAACCATTGGCTTTCAGTATGGCCAGCGACATGTTATTGAACTGTCTTGCCGAGAGCATTTTTTAAAAGGCATTCAACAACAATTCCCGCAATGGGCACACAAGCTGGGCGAAGACCACATGCTAGACCTCAGCTTGCTAGGGCAAATCAGCAACACGGCTCTCACAGCAGACAAAGCCATTGAGATGCAGCAAAACGGCTTGCCCAACACCTTTGTGCCAGGTCGCAATTTGTTGTTCCTGACCTTTGCCGCCACCATTGCGTACCGTCGCCAGCTCAAAATGATTGTGGGCGGCATGTGCGAAACCGATTACTCTGGCTACCCAGACTGTCGTGACGACACCCTCAAAGCACTCCAAGTCGCTTTGAGCTTGGGCCTAGACACTCGCTTGGTGCTCGAGACACCCTTGATGTGGCTCGACAAAGCGCAGACCTGGAACATGGCAGAGAAATTAGGCGGACAGGCTTTGGTTTCTTTGATTGAAGAAGAAACTCACACTTGCTACTTGGGTGACCGCACGCACCGCTACGCTTGGGGTTACGGCTGCAACACCTGCCCCGCTTGCGATTTACGTCGCACAGGGCATGAGCGTTACCAACTAGATCGCCCTCAAGCAGGCGCTTGAAAAAATCCCACAGCTTCCGACAATTGACCACCTGCCTTGACTGCAATGGCGCAATATTTGAATTCGGGAATTTTGCCAACCGGGTCAAGCGCGGCATTGGTCATTAAATTGGCAGCCGCCTCGTAATAAGCAAAGGGTACAAACACGGCGCCTTGCGGTGTGCCATCGTCACGGCGAACCCGCAAACACACTTCGCCACGCCGTGAGGTCAAGGTGATGACGTCGCCCGCATTCACTCCCAAGGACAGCAAATCAGCACCACACAAAGACGCCGTTGCTTCAGGTTCAATGGCATCAAGCACGGTGGCTCTTCGCGTCATGCTACCCGTGTGCCAGTGCTCGAGCTGCCTGCCCGTGATCAGCACAAAGGGATATTGCGCGTCGGGTCTCTCATTGGCAGGAATGCTGTCAGCTGGCACCAAATGAACCCGGCCATCGTCCGTTGCGAAATGGTCTTTGAAGACGATGGGCTCGCCAGGGTCGTCTTCTGTCAGGCAGGGGTACGTGACACTGGACTCGCGCGCCAAGCGATCCCATGAAATGCCGCTGATCACTTCGTGCATGGCCTGGCGCATTTCTTCGTAGACCGCCGCCACACCATGGTGCTCACCTTCATAGTGCCAATTCAAGCCCATGCCTTTGGCCATTTGCTGAACGATCCACAAATCAGCCTTGGCTTGGCCCGGTGCATCCACAGCTTGTCGACCCATTTGCACCATGCGGTCGGTGTTGGTCACAGTGCCCGTTTTTTCTGGCCATGCTGTGGCAGGCAAAACCACATCGGCCAGCCATGCGGTCTCGGTCATGAAAATATCTTGCACCACCAAGTGTTCTAGCGATGCCAGCGCGTGCCTAGCGTGATTCAAATCCGGATCACTCATGGCGGGGTTTTCGCCCATCACGTACATGCCGCGCACTTTGTGCGGATCGCTGTCATCAGCCAAGGCCTTGTGCATGATTTCCACAACGGTGTAGCCGGGTTGACTGTCTAAGGGGGTGTCCCAAAACTTTTCAAACCAAGCGTGGGCATCGGGGTTAGAGACGCGCTGGTAGTTGGGGTACATCATGGGAATGAGGCCCGCATCGCTGGCACCCTGCACATTGTTTTGACCGCGCAAAGGGTGCAGGCCTGAACCCGGTTTGCCAATCTGCCCTGTCACTGTGACCAAGGCAATGAGGCAACGCGCATTGTCGGTGCCGTGCACGTGTTGGCTGACACCCATGCCCCACAAAATCATCGCCGCTTTGCTGGTGGCAAATTCACGCGCGACTTCACGCAACGTTGGTGCCGGTACGCCGCATATGGACGCCATGGCTTCGGGGCTATAGCCCTGAATGTTTTGCTTCAGTGCTTCGTAGTTGTTAGCACGTGTTTGAATGAAATCCTGATCGACCAAGCCCTCTTCAATCACGGTGTAGATGAGCGCATTGAGCATGGCCACATCGGTATCGGGCTTGAACTGCAATGTGCGCCAAGCGTGTTTGCCAATGTCGGTGACACGGGGGTCTGCCAAGACAATTTTAGTGCCACGCTTGGCAGCATTTTTCATCCAGGTGGCGGCCACAGGATGATTGGCAGTGGGGTTGGAACCTATGACCAAAATCAAGCCAGCATGTTCCACATCGTTCACTTGATTGCTGACGGCGGCAGAGCCTACGCCCTCTAGCAATGCAGACACGCTAGAGGCATGGCATAAGCGCGTGCAATGGTCGACATTGTTCGAGCCAAAGCCAGTGCGCACCAATTTTTGGAACAAGTAGGCTTCTTCGTTGCTGCCTTTGGCCGAACCAAAGCCTGCCAAAGATTTAGGGCCGTGCACATCGCGCAATTGTTTCAATTTGCCAGCACCTATGGCCAGCGCCTCTGCCCATGTGGCTTCCCTGAAAACATCCGCCCACTGCGATGCATTGCGATTGAGGTTTTGAATTGCTTCTGGGTTCTTGGGCACGCCCACCTTGCGAATGAGCGGAACAGTGAGTCGCTGCGGGTGCTGAATGTAGTCAAATCCAAAACGTCCTTTGACACAGAGGCGATTGTGGTTGGCGGGGCCATCTCGCCCCTCCACACTCACAATGCGATTGTCTTTCACGTTGTAAGTGAGCAAGCAGCCCACACCGCAGAAGGGACACACAGAGTCGATTTTTTTGTCAACCACTTGCGAGCCCACTTGCGTCTTGGGCATCAGTGCCCCGGTAGGGCAAGCCTGCACACACTCGCCACAAGCTACGCAACTGCTACTGCCCATGTCGTCTTGCACATCAAACACAATTTGACTGTGCGCACCGCGATGTGCATAGCCGATGACATCGTTCACTTGCTCTTCACGACAAGCACGAACACAGCGGTTGCAATGAATGCAGGCATCCAAGTTGACCGCCATGGCCGGATGCGAGACATCAGCCGATGGCTGCTCGCGCCGCAGACTTTGAAGTTCAGGTCTGACCGTGACGTTCATTGCCTGCGCCCAATCGCTCAGCTCACCATGTTGCCCTGCTTCTGTCCATTTATAACCCTGATCAGGCATATCCGACAGCAACAGCTCCAACACCATCTCTTGGCTCTTTTTGGCGCGAAGGCTTTGGCTCAAGACCTCAAGGCCTGGGGTGACATTGCGGCAGCAGCTGGGGGCCAGCGTTCTTTCACCTTTGATTTCCACCACGCATGCACGGCAATTGCCATCTGCGCGCATGCCTTCTTTGTAGCAGAGGTGCGGAATCTCAATGCCATGTCGCTTGGCCGCATTGAGAATCGATTCACCTTCAAAGCCGACCACGGTTTGGTCATTGAGTTTGAATTCAACGCTAGGTGGCGCCAGCAATTCTTTGGACACAGGGGCGTTCATTTAGATGATCTCCTGTGGGAAATATTTTTGGACACTTCGAATGGGATTGGGGGCCGCTTGACCCAAACCGCAAATCGAAGCATCGGTCATCACTTGGTTTAAATCTTCCAAGGTGGTGGTGTCCCAAACAGGGGCTTGCATCAGCTGAACAGCTTTGGCCGTTCCCACGCGACAAGGCGTGCACTGTCCACAACTTTCGTGTGCAAAGAAGTTCATCATGTTGAGCGCAGCTTGCCGTGCTGAGTCTTGATGACCCAACACAATGACCGCCGCTGAACCAATAAAGCAGCCATAGGCTTGCAGGGTGTCAAAGTCGAGTGGAATGTCATTTAAAGATGCAGGCAGAATGCCGCCAGAAGCACCGCCGGGCAAGTAGGCGTAGAACTTGTGACCTTCTTGCATGCCACCGCAATACTCTTCGATCAACTCTGCAATGGTGATGCCTGCAGGCGCCAGCTTCACACCTGGCTTTTTGACACGCCCACTGACACTGAAGCTGCGCAAACCTTTGCGATCATGACGGCCATAGCTAGAGAACCACTCAGGTCCTTTTTGCACAATGTCGCGCACCCAATAAAGCGTTTCAAAGTTGTGTTCCAGCGTCGGCCTGCCAAATAAGCCGACCTGTGCAATGTAAGGCGGCCGCATGCGGGGTTCACCCCGTTTGCCTTCAATGCTTTCAATCATGGCAGACTCTTCGCCGCAAATGTAAGCCCCAGCGCCTCGGCGCAATTCAATCTTGGGCAAGGCAACAGGCGCATTGGCTTGAAGACTGGCCAGTTCTTTTTCGAGAATGTTTCTGCAGCCATGGTATTCGTCGCGCAAATAAATGTAAATGGCATCAATGCCCACCACATGGGCTGCCACCAGCATGCCCTCCAAAAACCGATGGGGATCTCGTTCTAAATAAGTTCTGTCTTTGAAGGTGCCTGGCTCACCTTCATCAATGTTGACGGCCATCAAGCGAGGCGCAACTTGCTCGCGCACAATGCGCCACTTGCGACCCGCTGGAAATCCTGCACCGCCTAAGCCGCGCAGACCTGAATCCTCCATGGCTTTCAAGACGGCTTCTGTATCTGAAGTACCTTTGTCCAACGCTTGAAGCAATTCGTAACCACCATCGGCCACATAGGCATTGAAGTCAATGTAGTCGGGCACCACAGCTTCAATCGCTTTCGCTTGAACGGCTTGCATCACTTGGTCTACGGACGCATGCCCTATTTCATGTTGATGCACCACGGCAACCGGCGCTTGCTCACAACGACCCATGCAAGGCGCTGCGACCACTTTGACCTGATCAGCACCCAGCGATGCCTGCAACTTGCCAAGCAATGTGGCCGCACCCGCCATGTCACAGCTCAGTCCGTCGCAGACACGCACTGTGAACTGTGGCGCTTGCTCACCATCTTGAAGGACTTCAAAGTGGTGGTAGAACGTGGCTACCTCATAAACTTCGGCCATGGCCATGTTCATTAACTTGGCCAATGCCACCAAGTGACGCTGATGCAAACCGCGGTGCGTGTCATTGAGCTTGTGCAGATGCTCAATCAGCAAATCGCGCCGCTCCTTGAGAACGTCGGACGCCATGCCCAGCAACTGCTGGACCTCTTGCAGCGAAGTCTCGTCAGCTTGTCGACCCTTGAGCTGCCGCCTTTGGCGAAGTTGAAGCGCCATCTCTTCAGCACTTGCCAAAGTGACGATGGTGTGGGATTTGATTTCTTCTCGTGTCATGCTGTCTCGATTTTAGAGGGCGTTTCAAGATTTGAGCGCAGCTGACAAGTACTCAATCAACACCGAAACCCGATGCGGGATATAGCGATTGCTGGGCAACACAGCGTAAATGCCAAGCGGGTCCATCGCATATTTTTTCAAGATTTCAACGACTTCACCAGCGTCTAAGAATGGTTGTGCAATGAAATCGGGTTGTCGCGTGATGCCGATGCCCGCAGCCGTTGCCTTCATCAGAGCCTCACCATTGTTGGCCATCATGCGTCCTCTGATGGGTACGTTGAAGTTGCTACCGCCCGCTTCATAAATCCAGTTCGCTGGCTTCATGTCCATGGAATAGGCCAGGCACTCATGGTTTTGCAAATCACGCGGATGCTTGGGTGTGCCGTGTTGCGCCAAATAGTCAGGCGACGCCAAGGTGAGGATTTTGCAGGCGCCTAATTTGCGAACGATGTCGCTGGGGTCCAAGTTGGCCGTGATGCGAATCGACACATCAATGCCTTCTTCAATCAGGTTGGAGCGCCTGTCCGAGAAGTCCATGCTGAGTTGAATGTGTGGGTGCAGCTTGGAGAACTCCGCCAAAGTGGGCATGAGCCGCTGCAATCCAAAGCTAAGCGGCAGCCCCAATCGAATGCGCCCGCGTGGCTCCACTTTCTCTTCAGAAAGGCTGGTCTCGGCGGCATCCACCATGTTCAAAATGACACGGCAACGCCCGAGATAAGCCGCACCCGCTGTGGTCAAGGTGAGGCTGCGCGTGCTGCGAACAATCAACTTGCTGCCAAGTTGTTTTTCCAGCCCAGCAATTTGGCGGGTGATCATGGATCGCGCGACATTCTGCTGATTGGCAACAGCTGTAAAACTGCCCGCTTCAGCCACGCGCACGAAAACTTGCATTGCGTTGAATTTGTCCATTGTTGCTAATTTTGCAACAAATATTTGCAAATTAGCTACTTTTTTAAAACTAATTTAAAACCTACAGTTCGCCCATCCCCTTGGAGACCTGCATGGAAACCCTTCGCAACGCCATTTTTGTGCCTCACGGCGCGCCCACCTTTGCGCTAGACCCTGGCGCAGCAGGCGCTGCCATGAGTCAATTGGCCAGCCAGTTGCCTACACCTCGCGCCATCATCGTGGTCAGCCCTCACTGGGACACGGCCGTTCCCACGGTTAGCACGGCCACACAACTGGAAACCATTTACGACTTTTACGGATTTCCTGAAGCGCTGTACAAAATCAAATACCCCGCAACAGGCTGCCCTGAGGGCGCCCAAGAAGTGGTGGCAGCTTTGCAAAAGCGCTTTGACAACGTCGCGACCGATCCCACACGTGGCCTTGATCACGGTGCCTGGACACCCCTGCGTCAAATGTTTCCCGATGCCGACATTCCCATCATTGCGGTGTCGATTCAAAGCCATGCCGGCACGGCCCATGCGCTGGCCATGGGCGAGGCTTTGGAAGAACTGACGCACAAGGGCTTCTTGGTCATTGGCTCTGGCAACATCACGCACAACTTAGGTGATTACCGAATGGCCGCCATGCAAGGCGGACAAACACCCGCCTATGTTCAGAGTTTTGCCGATTGGGTGGAAAGCGAACTGACAAATCACCATGTTCAGCGCATGATGGACTATCGTCAGCATTCGCGCGAAGGTGTTCGATCGCACCCCACTGAAGATCATTTGTTGCCTTTGTTTGTGGCAATGGGCGCCGCAGGCAAAGATGCCAACGCCAAAGCTTTCTATCGCGGCATCAGCAGTTATGTCATTGCGATGGACGGCTACACATTCACTTAAAGGCACGACATGAATCGCAGTACTTACTCCCCCGTCGCCAAAGCCCTTCACTGGGCCATGGCACTTGGTATTTTTGGGTTGGTGGTCTTGGGCAGCATCATGAGCGACATGGAATTCTCGCCCGAGAAGTTGCAATATTTTTCTTGGCACAAATGGGCCGGCGTGAGCATCTTTGCACTGGTTTGGGTTCGCTTGGTATGGCGCTGGATCAGCCCACCCCCGCCCTATGCAGAAAGCATGTCTATCAACATGCAGCGTTTGGCGCATGCTGGTCACATTGCTTTGTACGTCTTGATGCTGATCATCCCCATCTCGGGCTGGCTGATGAGCTCGGCCAAAGGTGTGCAAACCGTGTGGTTTGGCGTTTTACCCCTACCTGATTTGATTGGCAAAGACAAAGCACTGGGTCACTTACTCGAAGA
Organism: Limnohabitans sp. Hippo4; assembly: GCF_003063605.1. NCBI lineage: Bacteria > Pseudomonadati > Pseudomonadota > Betaproteobacteria > Burkholderiales > Comamonadaceae > Limnohabitans > Limnohabitans sp. Hippo4. The sequence goes on from NZ_NESE01000001.1 coordinate 892,852, forward strand.
GGTACATGAAACTTTGAGCTGGACCTTGGTGACCCTGATTGCAGGTCATGTCTTGGCATCATTGAAACACCACTTCATCGACCGCGACGACACACTGCGACGCATGGCCCCCTTCATCAAACCCAAACAAGACGCATCATGACATCACGCATCCTCAAATCCACTGGAACTGCATTCGCCGCCGTGCTGCTGACCTTCAACGCTCACGCCGTTGAATACAAAGCCATTGACGCGGCCAAAAGCAACGTCGCTTTCAGCTACAAGCAAATGGGCGTTGGCATGGACGGCAAGTTCAAAAAGTTTTCAGCGCAACTGAACTTTGACCCCACCAAACCTACAGCCGCCAAAGCCACTTTGGAAATCGACTTGGCTTCTATCGACACTGGCTCTAGCGAAGCCGATCAAGAAGTGACAGGCAAGTCATGGTTTCACACCGCATCATTCCCCAAAGCCGTCTTTGTGAGCAACCAAATTAAACAAACAGCTGCCAATCAATTTGAAGTGGCAGGCAAATTGACCATCAAAGGTCAAACCAAAGACATCAGCTTTCCATTGAAACAAACTGCACAAGGCAATGTGGGGGTATTCAATGGCAGCTTTGTGATGCGCCGCGCCGATTTCAACATCGGTGAGGGCATGTGGGCCAAGTTCGACACTGTGGCGAACGAGGTTCAAGTGAATTTTCAAATCACCGCTCTCGCGAGCAAATAATTTTTTAAACCAGGAGCTTCTCTATGACAAAACTCAACCGCATCGCCGCCGCTTTGGCTTTCACAACTTTGGCTGTGACCACTGCCATGGCCGCGCCTAAAACCTTTGAAATCGACGGTTCACACACCTTTCCACGTTTCTCTTACTCTCACTTCGGCTACTCCACACAAGTCAGCCGCTTTGACAGCACCACAGGTACGGTGGTCTTTGACGCCGATGCCAAGACGGGTTCTGTCGACATCAGCATCGACATGAAATCAGTCAACACTGGCTTTGCCGATTTCAATGGCCACATTCAAGGTGAAGATTTCTTGGACACCGCCAAGTTCCCAAAAGCAACATTCAAGTCCACCAAAGTGAACTTCCAAGACGGTAAACCCGCTTCCATTGAAGGCCAATTGACCATCAAGGGCATCACCAAAGCGGTGACCTTGACGGTGACTTCATTCCAAGCCATGGCACACCCCATGCTGAAGAAGGACGCCATTGGTGCCAATGCCTTTACCGTGATCAAGCGCTCTGAATTCAACGCTGGCAAGTACGCACCTTACGTGGGTGACGAAGTGCGCATTGACATTGCTTTAGAAGCCATTCAAAAGTAATTGGTCTGATTTATTCAGTCATCTTGTGACGATCGTCAATCTACCCATGATGGCATATGAGGCATAAGATGACTGAATGGCCTTCCAAGAACAAAGCTTTGGTTTTTTAACAGCCCTGTGCATCGGCTTTCTCATCGGCATCGTCCGTGAGAGATTGCACCAGCCTGGCGTCATGATGGCAGGCGTTAGAACGCACACTGTGGCTGCGCTGATGGGCGCAGTGGCATTCCATTTCGGAATGCCCATTTTCACCATCACTTTGATTGTCACTGGCTGCTTGGTCGCAGTTGCTTACTTCAAATCTTTCCGATCCGATCCCGGCATGACAGGTGAGGTCTCATTGGTCATGACCGTGCTACTCGGCGGGCTGGCCATCAGCTCCTCTCCATTGGCAGCGGCATTGGGTGTTGTCGTTGCAGGTTTGCTCTTCCTCAAAAAACCACTTCGCAAATTCAGTCAAGAATTGATCTCGGAGCAGGAGCTGGAAGATGCCTTGATCCTCTTTGCGGCGGCCTTGATCGTCTTGCCACTGCTTCCCCAAGAGGCCATCGACCCGTGGGGCGCGCTCAAGCCCTTTGGCATCTGGAAAGTGGTCGTGATCATCATGTGCACGGGCATGTTGGGACATCTGGCCATTCGCTTAACAGGGCTCAACTATGGCTTGCCCATTGCGGGATTTTTATCTGGCTTTATTTCGTCAACGGCTGCGATCATGGATTTAGGGCGCAAAGCCAAAGATGACCCCACACTCACCAGCATCGCTTGCGCTTCCGCGCTTCTCTCTACGATGGCTTCACTGATCCTGTTTGCACTGGTTCTTGGCGCAAGTTCCTTGGTACTTCTGAAGTCTGTCGCACTGCCTTTGTCGTTAGGCAGTCTCAGCTTATTGTCAACTTCTGCATTTCTTTTTCAAAAACAAATGATCAGACGTGATGTTTTGCCAACAAGCACCCAAGAAGCATTTCAACTCAAACATGTCTTTGTCATTGCTTTCAGCATCAGCAGCATCAGCCTCTTGTCTGCGTGGATTGGCGCTATCTTCGGTCAAACCGGCACGCTCATTTCTGCCGTCATCATTGGTTTTGCAGAAATTCATGCGGCAGCCTTCAGCATTTCGCAACTGGCGCTACCACAGCAAGAGATTTCTGCAATGGCGCGCTGGGGTGTGGTTGCCATTTTGGCTGCCAGCGTTCTTTCCAAATCGGCTCTGAGCTTTGTCAGTGGCGGAAAAAGTTATGGCCTCAGAATGACAGGCGCACTGATCGTGTTCATCAGCACCACCGCCATAGGACTCTTGTTTTGAGAAAAACTCGTACTTTCCCAGTTTGAATCCGCCACAATCTCATGTACGCTTGCATCCAATTTCGATGAGGTTCAACATGTCTGATACACCCTACGTCCCCCCCAAAGTTTGGACCTGGCAAAAGGCCAATGGCGGCCGATTTGCCAACATCAATCGTCCCGTCGCGGGCGCTACCCACGAGCAAGCACTGCCCCGTGGCAAACACCCTCTTCAACTTTATTCTTTGGGTACACCCAACGGCATCAAAGTGACCGTGATGTTGGAAGAGTTGCTCGAGCTGGGCCACACAGGCGCTGAATATGACGCCTGGTTGATTCGCATCAACGAAGGCATGCAATTCAGCTCCGGCTTTGTGGGCGTCAATCCCAACTCCAAAATTCCAGCGCTGCTCGATTGCAGTGGGCCAGAAGACATTCGCGTTTTTGAATCGGGTTCCATCCTGTTTTACCTGGCTGAAAAATTCAAAGCCTTCTTGCCTACCGATGTGGTCAAGCGTACCGAATGCATGTCATGGTTGATGTGGCAAATGGGCAGTGCACCTTATTTAGGCGGCGGCTTTGGCCATTTCTTTGCCTACGCACCTATCAAAATTGAATACGCCATTGACCGTTTTGCCATGGAAGTCAAGCGCGAGCTCGATGTGCTCAATCGCCGTCTGGCCGATCATCGCTTCATTGGTGGTGACGACTACACCATTGCCGACATGGCCATCTGGCCTTGGTATGGCAGCCTGGCCAAAGGCGAACGTTACGACTCGGGCGAGTTTTTGCAAGTTCATGAGTACACCAACGTCATTCGTTGGGCTGATGAAATTGAAGCCCGCCCAGCGGTCAAACGAGGGCGCATGGTGAACCGTGTGATGGGCCCGCTGGAAACACAGTTGCACGAGCGTCACGATGCCAGTGATTTCCTGCATAAGACGCAAGACAAGCTACAAAAGCCTGACTAATGCGCTTAAAAAAAGTAGCGCCGTAAATCGGCGCTACTGTAATCACTCATCTTCTGCGTAAATTTTGCCGCCAAATTTGAGGGCGGAGTATTCGCGCTTGGACTGAAAAAGTGGGTAGAACATTTGGTGATACCAATGTTCTTGTCCAAACAATTGATCGTCTTTGAGCCCCACTTGTGCAGGATACTTTTGAGTGATGTGGGCAGAACCAAAAATGATGTCCCAAATGAACAGCAAGTTACCAAAGTTGCCCTTGTAATGTCCCACACCGTCTTTTTGCGTGATGGCATGGTGCGCCCAATGCGTAGCCGGTGTGGAAATGGTTCTCTCGACAACCCACATCACAGGACGCAAGGCTGGAATTTTGTACAAGGGCTCGTCCCAGCGCCATGCACAATGAGCGCCCACAATGACGGTGAGTTTGACGACGACATACAGCGCATAAACCAAACCACCCACGCCCAAATAAATGAGCACACCCGCCAACCACAGGCCAGGCATCATGAGGTAGTAGAAAAAATTATTACGGAAAGTAATTCGAATGCTCATGTACTGTGCTGAGTGATGCGCACGGTGCAAGGGCCAAAGCAGGGGCGAGTGTGAAAGACGATGCCACCAATACTGCGTCAGGTCATCACATAAAATCAAAATGCCCGCCATGCCCCACCACGGCCAGTCGGCCAAAATATCTTTGTACTCGGGTGCCAACCAAGCACCCAGCTTGGCAGTGACCAGCATGGCCAATGGCTGTGAAATGGCCAACAAACTCAGGAACATGAAAAGTTCCAGCTTGGTGTCGTTGGCAGTAGCGTGAACGGTGTTTTTGTAGCGACGGCTGATGATTTCAGTGGCGGCAAAGCCCAAAATCATGCAAAGGACCAAGGCATTTTGAATTTGAGTCGCGTTCATTTATTGGCTGAGTTGCGCCAAGGCCGCCTGCAATCCTGCCAGTCCTCCCACGCGCTGGTCGTTGATGAAAACTTGAGGCATCTGACGGACAGATGGGCCGCATTTTTCATAAAAAGCCATGCGCTCGGCTTCGTCATCAATTTTGATTTCCTCGTACGCCAAAGAGCGTGTTTTGAGGAGCATTTTGGCGGACTCACATTGTGGGCACGCGGACTTGGAATAAACGACAATTTTCATAGACATGTTGAGGCTTCTTTAAACAAAACTAAAGTGTTCAATTCGGCAAATTCTAATGGGAGAATCATTGACCACCAAAGAGAATGATAATTGGATCTTTACCTCGACTTGAAACATTTTCAAGAAAATACATCGATCTATGCCAGACATTAATGTCCTAAGCAACGATTCTCAGACTGATATTTTTTTCAGAGCTGTAGATCGCTTGCAATTGGAAAGTTTTCTCGGCGCATTGAGTCAAGACCATAAAAGTCTCGCAATCATCAGTCCCTATACGGAATTGCTTCAATATTACGGCGATGTTGTCATTCGCCGATTGAACAAAAAATTTCCAAATGTACCCATGGAAATATTTGTTGCAGACGATACAGATGCGATTCTAGAAAGATTCAATGTCATCTTGAACGACTTATCGTTTGATGAAGCCACCAAGGCAAGGCAATTGAATCAGCCGGAGAAAATTCTAGTCATTCAAGAAGCCAAAAAGCTAGACACGCGCCATTTAGAGTTGCTGGTACAGCTCATCCAGAATTTCCCGGGTGCAGGTATCTGCGCACTGCTGCTGCTTGAATCTTCCGCCCCTCAAAGTTCAAATATTTTTCGAGATAACAGTCGCTTTATAACTTGGACCCCCGAACTTCCTACACAAGAACAAAAAAAGAACCTATTCGACGCCGCCAAAAAAGTCGGTCAAGAAGACATGGTTTCGAACTTTTTTGCGCAACTTTCTCATGCTGAAAAAAGAAATGTTCAACAATCTAATACCAATGCATCGGCCATCCAGGTGGCCAATACTTCAGGAATCAAGGCTAAAGACAAAGAGACTAAGGACACTAAACCCACTGCCATATGGCCTAAGCTGATTATTGGTTTTGGTTTACTGGCAATTACACTCGGCGTTACTTTTGTACTGCACCCAGAAACAGGCGCAAGCCTATTGACCGTTTTCAAACTTCAATCGAAGGCGCCAATAGTCGAAACCATGACCCCGCCTAAAGTAAGTCCACCCGATACTTTAGAGCCAGAAGTTGTCATGACTGAGTTGCCGGAGCAAGCGACCCAAGGCTTGAATTGGCTGTTGAACCTTCAGCCGGATCAGTATGTCCTTGAGTACAAGACTTTTGAGAAGATAAGTGAAGCCCAAACCTATTTAAAAAGCCAAGCTAGCTTAAAGCGTGCGTACGTTGTGCCGGTTTTTCTTGAAAATCAACCTTATTCACACTTCATGGTTGTGGACGGTCCCTACCCTACAGCAGAGGCGGCCAGAATTGCAGCAAATCGTTCGTCGATGCTTTCAGACATAACGATCGAGAAAATTTCAAGTCTGATTGAATTTATTGACTTGAAGAAGCAGCAACATTGGAACGGGTCAAAGCCAGCCTAAGTAATTTAAAAATTACTACTTTTCTACATCATTCATCATCAAGTCGCGCTTAACCTTGAGCGGCGGCAGAATGGTGATAGAAATTCTGCGGTTGATGGCGTTGGTTGGGTCATCGGGCAAAGTCGGCACGCTGTCACCATAGCCAATGACTTGTGCGATTCGGTCAATTGAAACTTTTTGCGCCACCAATTCTCTGCGTGCGGCGTTGGCACGTTCTCCTGACAATTCCCAGTTACCGTAACCCATTGCACCGCCTGAATAAGGCGTTGAGTCTGTGTAGCCTTCAATTTTCAATTTGTGTGTGGGACACATGTCCACCACAGAGGCAATTTTTTGGAATTGTTTTTTGGCAAATTCCGACAGCGTGGTGCCACCCTTTTGGAACATCGGCTCACGCGTGTCCAGCAGGGTCACTTTCAAACCTTCTTGGGAATACTCAATTTGCAATGGGTTGTTGCCAGACTGCAAAACCTGATCTTCGCTGATCTGTTTTTGCAAGGCCGCGTTCAAAGGGTCTAAGCAGGTCTTGTCAAAGCGTTCACGTTCTGAGACCAAGTCAAACAGTAGAATCCAAACCACAATGAAAAAGGCCATCAGCACGGTGACGAAGTCGGCGTAGACCAGCTTCCAGTTGCCATGCGCAGCATGTCGTTTTTCTCTCTTTGGAGGGCGTCCTCGCCTGACGACCGGCTCTGTTTTGCTAGTGGCCATTTGTTTTTAACCGCGAAGACTGGTTCCAGAGGTCGACAAAACGCCAGCTTCAAGTTCTGACATGCTAGGACGTTGGTCCGTGAAGAGAACTTTTCGACCGTACTCAACAGCCACCAAAGGCGAAAAATTGCTGTAGTACGCAATCAGAATTTCTTTAACAGCTTCAAATGGTTTGACATCTGAAGCTGCATTTTGTTCAAGAGTACGCGCAATGGGTGCAAACAAAGCGTACGCGCTGAACACCCCCAGCAAGGTGCCTGTCAACGCAGAGGCAATGCTGGCACCAATTTCACCAGGCGACTTGCCCAATTTAATAGAGGCCAAAGTGTGAATCACACCGACAATGGCGGCCACAATACCGAATGCGGGCATACTGTCAGACAAAGTGATCATTGAGTCTGAAGGCTCCAGAGACTCTTGGTTCAAGACCTCAATTTCTTGCGCCATCACAGTTTCAAGCTGGCTCAAGGTGACAGTGCCATCCATCATCATTCGGAAATAATCTGTAATAAATTCCAACAAGCGATTGTGTTTGAGTACGGCTGGGTACTTTGCAAATAACGCACTTGTGCTTGGCGCTGTAATGTCTGCCTCAATCGACAAAGATCCATCGCGCTTTATCTTTTGAAGCAGTTCGAACATCAGGCACAACAACGCTAAGTTGGCTGTCTTATTGGTCTCAGCTCGCACAAAAATTCGACCAAAAGACCTGATCAAGTTCTTCAAATTGCGCCATTTATTGGACGCAACCAAGGTTCCCGCTGCAGCGCCGAAAATAATCAAAAACTCCTCCGGAACCCAGAGTTGAGTCGCCTCCCCACCCAGCCAAACAAATCCGCCAAATGCAGCTGTAAAGGCTATAAGCCAACCAATTGGAATATTCATAATTTTTGAAACAAAGTGTTGACGTCAAGTTTGGTCATGACAGATTGGGCCGCCTGCAGCAGCGCATTGGATTTAACCAAACTGGCAGTGGCCGTCGCTAAATCGGTGTCGAGCAAATTACTTCTTTGCAACTCTACATTGGTTTTTTGAACTTCTGCAGACTCGGTGGCTGCGTCCAATTGGTTTTGGAGCAAACCCGTCTTAACCTGTGCGCGGGTCACTTGCTTCAAGACAGCTTGGATGTTTTCCATGTCGGCATCTGAAGGCGCAGTGCCTGCGTCCAGCTTGACACGAATGCCATTCATCACAGCTAAGACATCTTGCCCGGTCACCATGACTTCGTTGAAGCTGATACCCGTTTCCAATTGAACGGCAGGTGCGACCAAAGTAGAGGGCACAGGTTCATCACGGAAAATATTCTGACCGTTGGCATCTTTGGCATTGGCAAATTGGGAAACAGCATCACGTAAAGCTGCAGCCTGCTGGCCCAACAACTTTCTATTGTCAGTTCCCAATGCATCGTTTCGTGCTTGAACCATCATTTGCTGAAACTTGGTCAGCGCGATGTTGATGCTGTTCAACTGTGCGTCGCTTGAAGTCAAAGACGCATTGATGTGATCTTGATTCACTTTGAACATGGCAAATTGCGACTTATCCCATGCAATTTGAACACCCAAGCCGGCAGCCAAGGCATCGTCAGAGGCTAATCGGTATTTCTGGCCCGAAGAAATTTGTCGTTGCGCCTCCACGACATCCGAAGTATGTTGTTGGATCGATTGCAAACTGCTGTCGAATACCTGTTGGCTGCTAATTCTCATAATTTAAGATCTCGCGGATTAACTGGACAGCATGCCCAGCAAGGTATCGAACATTTGACGTCCCGTTTGCATTAATTTGCTAGAGGCGTTGTAAAGCTGCTGGTACTTTACCAAATTGGCCGCTTCTTCATCCAAGTTCACGCCGGTAATGGCTGACTTTTGCTCATTCAATGTTTTTTGCAAAGCCTCATTGGCTCTGTTGTCGTTTTTCCAAGTGGCCACCGTGGTGGCAATGCTGCTGGTGATGAAAGTCAGCGGTGACGAAAAAGTTTCGCGCAAATGCTCTATAGAAGCAGAAGCTGTGGCATCTAAGTTGGTAAATTGTGACGTATCAAAGGTACCGACAACGGTGAACAACCTGGCATCCAATTCTGGTTTGGTTAAATTCAATTCAACCGAGGTTTTGTAGTGACTGCTTTGTGGGTTTGAAGCTTCCACAATGTCTGCATAACTGTCGTCAGGCCCGGCACCACCAGCAGGTCTGAACAAGTCCGTCAACAAAGAGCCGCCCGTAATGGGTGGTGCACCGCTGGCAATCGCTTTAAAGCCAAAGATGGGCGCAATAGACCCACCTGTTGCACTGACGGCAGTGTTAACTTTACGAACCAATTGAGCAGCCAACAAATCAATGCTCTTTTGGACATTGGGGACAAAATTCTGAATGAGATGAATGTAAGCACCGGCCTTGCCTTCTTGAAGCAAGCTTTGACTTGGCATCAGAATGGTGTTGGCACCGTTGTTGGACATCACTTGACCCTTCACGATCGGAATCAAAACTGGGTTCCTAGCATCCTGCGAGGCCACCTTAATTTTCAAGCCAGTCAAAGGCAGATCACTGCGCACAGGCGATGTACCCGACTCGTTGGCAAAAGTATTGGCAATTTCTCTGTCAACCAAATGCTGACCACTGATCATGAAACTGGCAGTACCATCTTCGTTGATCAACGTGGCACCGCCCACCAAATCTTGCAACTTGGCCACAATTCGGTCGCGTTCATCGAGTAAATCTGCCGACGGGTAAGCAAGTCCAGGTGTGGACGAAGATCTGATTTTCGCATTCACGGATGCAAGTTGTGGCGTTAAGGTGTTCGCTTGGTTCAGTACATCCGCCAAGGCCACAGAAGCATTGCTAGACATTTGCCCTACTAATTCAGCCATGCCCCGAATGCGATCAGCCACCTGACGAGCGGTACCGATCAAACTTTGTTGATACGCAAAATTGCTCGGCTCATTGGCAATCGAACCTGCAGCATTGAAGAAATTACCCAATGCAGTTGCAATGGATGTGGCTGGGTCTGTCAACATGGCGTCGAGGGGCGCAACCGATTGAACCAAGGTCTGCGTGTAGGTGGTCTTGCTCTGCTGCGATAAGACCTGCCCTTGCAGCAGATTGTCAAAGTAACGACTAAAGCCTTCAACGGCAAATGAGGTACCGGTTAAGTCAATGGATGTAGGCGACATGCCATTGATACGGGGATTGGACGTACGGCGCACATAACCGTCGATGGAGGAACCCGTCACGTTTTGCGATGTCACCATCATGCCCGCCTGCGCAGATTGCAGGCCAGCCATGGCGCTATCGAAAAGGGCAGCTGTTCTCACTTGTTAATTCCGTAAGGTCAATTCGCAGGGGCCAAAAGGCCTGCAGACAGGTTGTTATCTGGTTTTACGGCATTCACACCTGAAGTGATTAACTTCGCAGCCTGAACTTGACGCAACATTTGATCTGCCATGGACTTGCCAAATCCGAAACCGCCCTGCGCAGCCAATTGGTTGGCCATTTGTTCATCGGCCATTTCAAGGTACGCCGCATTACTGCCCTTGTTGGTTTCACCCAGTGCCGAAGTTCTGACTTCCTTCAAAAATTGACGCAACAGCACAGCCTCAAACTCTTGAGCGCTCTGCTTGATCTTCTTCACCTGTGGCGAATCAGCCACTGGCGGTGTAATGGGCTTGGCTGAAATCAAGCCAGAAATGACGAGGTCTGCCATGTCAAATGACTTCCAACTCAGCACGCAAAGCGCCTGCTGATTTCATGGCTTGCAGAATCGACATCAGGTCTTGTGGTGTAGCCCCCAACATGTTGATGGCTCTGACCACTTGCTCCAACGAAGCACCTTCTTCAACTTGAATCATTTGACCAGCAGGTCCTGCATCGATGTTGACACGGTCATTTCTGACTGTGACTGGACGCGTGCGTGACATCAATGAGGGTGTTGAAAGTTGATTGCTTGTCTGAACACGAATGGTTAAATTGCCGTGCGTTACAGCAAATGGCGCCAATCGAACCGATTGATTCACTACGACAGAACCTGTCCGTGCATTGACGACCACTTTGGCGATATCAACAGACGACTCAACATCAAGCTCCAACAATTGCGCCATGATGTTCATTCTTTGTGTTCGATCAGTGGGCACTCGTACTGCAACAGTACGCGCATCAACTGGCAATACATCTTGCGGACCCACCACGCGCTCCAAAGCCTCGACCGCACGTTTGGTTTGGACGTAATCTGCTTTGTGGAAATTAAATTCAATCAACTGACTTAAATCAGCTTCTGGTGCCGATTGCTCGACAATGGCACCGCCTGGGATGCGCCCTGAAGACAATTGGTTCACGGCGGTCCTGGCCAGCGATGTGGCCACTGATGCGCCAGGAATCACCACCGAACCTTGGGCTTGACCATACACCTGACCATTGGCTGCGCGCAGGGGCGTCATGAGCAAAGTACCACCGCGCAAGCTGCGTGCGTTGGCCAATGAAGAGACCGTCACGTCCATGGCCTGACCCGGCCTGGCCAACGCACCCAATTCGGCAGTCACCATCACTGCAGCAGCATTACGGGCTTGCAAATTGACACCCACTGGAACTGAAACGCCCAATGAATTGAGCATGGTCACGATAGTCTGACCGGTGACTGGATTGGGGCCAGCGCTGTCGCCCGTACCATCCAGCCCTACAACCAAGCCGTAACCAATCAACTGATTGGGTCGTTGACCCGAGACCACTGCCATGTCTTTAAGACGCTCAGCCCAAACCATGTTGGTAGAAATGATGACCGCCAATGCCAAGCAGCTTTTTAGAATGAAACGCAAAGTCATGATTGAAACCTCAGTTAGGCGAATAACGTACAAATAATTTTGTCAACCAACTTGGGCTTTTCACTTCATCGGTAATGCCAGCACCACGATATTCAATGCGAGCGTCAGCCACTTGAGATGACAAGATGGTGTTTCCTTGAAGGTTCACAGGAGAAACAATGCCGCCAAATCGAATGACTTCTTCTTCGGTACCAACAGCCAAGCGTTTTTCGCCTGCGACGTTTAAGTTACCGTTTGACAAAACCTCTAGGACCGTCACGGTAATGGTGCCGCTGAATTGATTTGAAGCTGAAGAAACACCTTTGCTGTCAAAATTTGAACCGCCACTGTTGGTCATACCTAATTTTGCATCGCCACTTGCTGCGCTGCTGGTTGTTCCAGATCTGCTCTTAGAAGCGTTCATCCCAAAACTGGCATTGTTGGCTGAGCTTCGGCTTGCAGAGGTACCGCCATCTTTGCTAGCCCGAGTGGTTTCGTTCAACAACACCGTCAATGTGTCGCCCACGCGAGCTGCACGACGATCTTCGAACAAACCGCGAAACGCAGCAGGACTGACTTGCGCTGCAGGCACCAATGATCCTCGACTGGCCGTGGTCATTTCCTGAGGCTGTGGGCGAATGGTCGTTTCGCTTTTCAGCAAAGAAGGTTTTGCCTGCGATGGCAATTCCGCACATCCCGTCAAAACTGTGAGAGCAGAAAGTACAGTCAGCAACAATGCAATTTTTTTCATCACAGTTGTCCTAATTTTTGAAGAATCTGATCAGAAGCGGAAACTGACTTGGCGGTAATTTCGTAGGCGCGCTGCGCTGCGATCAAGGACACCAATTCTTCAGCAACATTCACGTTAGATTGTTCTGTGTAGTATTGATTGACAGCGCCAAAGCCGTCATAACTAGGAACACCCATCTGCGGCTCACCAGAAGAAGCCGTTTCAAAATACAAACCGCCGCCGCCCGTTGACAAACCAGCGGGATTGACAAAGTTCGCCATGGCAATGTGACCTGCCACAATAGGATCGGTGGTACTGGGACCGTAATAGCTCACGGTACCGTCACTCCCCACCACCACAGCAGTGGCATTTCCAGGAATCACAATGCCGGCCGAATTCAGCGAACCCGCTTTGCCGCCCACACTGCTTTGACTCATGACCACATTGCCTGAGGCTGTCACGATTTGACCTTTGTCATTGCGCATGAAATTTCCAGCACGGGTGTAGGCCGTACCATTGCCTGTTGCAACCGTAAAGAACCCATTGCCGCTGATGGCCATGTCTAAGGGGTTTTGGCTTTGCAACAAAGAGCCTGCGCTGTTAATGCGCTGCGTGGCAGACACTCTTGAACCATTACCTGCTTGCAAACCCGTGGGAAGGTAGTCCCCACTAGAGTCTTCCATCAAGCCTGGACTGCGTAAATTTTGATACAACAAATCTTCAAAGACTGGACGCACACGCTTGTAGGCTGTCGTCGAAACGTTGGCCAAGTTGTTGGAGATCGTGTCCAGGTTGGTCTGCTGTGCATCCATACCTGTTTTTGCGGTCCATAGAGATCTCAACATGGGTTAACTCCTGATTTCACTGGGCCTTAGACCCGAGACAAGGACATCAAGGTCCCTGCTGATTTTGAATTTTGTTCTGCCATTTGAACTAAACGAATGTTCAAGTCAAATAAACGATTTTGAGCAATCATCTGCACCATGGCTTGCGCAGCATTCACATTGCTACTCTCAAGTGAGCCTTGCAAAATTTGCACTTCATCTGATGCTGGCAATGCTTCAGATGCAGTGAACAAACCATCGGCTTGGCGCTCTAAATCTTGCGGTGCTGGATTGACCAACTTCAGCCGTGCAATGGCTGTCTCATTCAATTGCCCTTGTAGCGTCACCCAAACAGCGCCGTTGGCCTGAATTTGAATGTTCTGACTGCCTTCAGGAATTTGAACAAAGCCGTTTTGATCGTTTAAGACCCTTTGACCTGTCGTCGTAGTTAAGAAACCACGGGAGTCCAACTGAAATTTACCGGAGCGGGTGTAAGCCTCTTGGCCATCTGCCCGCAGAACCGTGAACATCCCTTGATCTTGAATTGCCAGGTCCAAAGGATTACCAGTGGGGGTGACAGAACCATGCGACCAATCGGCACCGGGCGTGGAGTCGACCACAAAAGTCCGTGAATCAGCACTTGCGCCATCGATAGGCACAGCACGAAAAGTCGAAAGCATTTCACGGAAACCCGGTGTTTGCAGGTTGGCCATGTTGTGCGTGGTGGTCGCAAGCTGCCCCATGGCATGCTTAGCGCCAGTCATTGCCGTGAATGCAAAACGATCAATCATGGTTCAGTGCCGTTCAATTGAGAGATTGGCTTAGCTGACCATCTGCAAAGTGTCGCGCAGCGTTTGGTCAAAAGCTTTCATGCTTTGTGAGTTGGCGCTGTACGAGCGTTGCAAGACCATCAAACGAACCAGTTCATTGGCCAAATCCACATTAGAAGATTCAAGCGCTTGTCCTTTGACGTCGCCAAAGATGCCAGTGCCAGCACGGCCGACAACCACACCTTCAGCAGATTGCTCTGTACCAGACTCAATAGAAGCTGCAAAAGCATTTTTTCCCACTGGGATCAAACCTTCTGAATGCTCGAAGTGAACCAAGGCCACTTGCCCCACAAATTGCTGTTTACCCGTGCCATACACACCCACAATGCGGCCTTGGTTGTCTACAGTGACATTGGTCAAACGTGCCAATGGCTCGCCATTTTGTGTGCTGTGTGTAATTTGGAATGCACCTGCTTGCAAGCTTGTGTCAGACAAGTCCAAATCAATGACCAAATCTGAACTACCACCCGCTTGGTTGGTGACACGTGTGGAAAGTTTGGTCGTTGTTTTAAAGGTGGGGTTACCAGACAATGAATCGGTAACGAGTGAGTCAATGTTTCGGCCACCTATGAAATTCAACAATGAGACCGCTTTATAACCACCATTGATGCCTTGAGTATCGGGTGTCAAGTGACGGTTTGACGTGGTGTCAGCATCTTGATAATCATAAAATTTATTATCTAAAGATGAATAGACTTCGACACGCGCCATGGTGGTGGTCAGGTTTTCGCCTGAACTCTTTCGGTTGGTTGCACCTTGCACAGTAATTTCTGTGCCATCTGGTGTGACCAACGTCATGTTCAGTGCATGTTTCACAGTGACTGCTGTGCTGGTGCTTGTAATGGCTTTTGAAAGTGTTACAACAGAGCCATTGATAGCAATAATGGTTGCACCCGTATCTACCGCGGGTGACCCCATGTAAACCTTGTCACCAAGTTTCATATCTGCAACAGTGCTCAAAGTCATGGTTGTTGCTGCAGTTGGTGCGCTGTTGGCTATGGCAGTTAAGTCTGGATCATAAAAAGTAACAGCTGCACCATTGGGCACCGAAATAGTGCCAGCATTAGCAACGTTAATGGTTGTTCCGCCTGCCGTGTGAGCACCCACAACTGCGCCAGAATCTACGCCGTTGATGAAGATTTTCTTACCTGCTACTGAAACATTCGTTCCAGCCAAATTAGGGGCAGAAGAAAGTGTGAAAGAAGTTTGGCCGCTGACCGTAACGTTACTCATGGCAGCTGCCATGGCTGGAGAATCTACTCGGAGCAATGACTCTTTGTTCAAGGTCACCAAGGTTGCGCCCAATGTATTGGGCGAAGAAGATGGGCCTGGGCTGTAGGTGTAGCCAGAACCGTCCGCTTTAGATTCAATGGTCAATGTGCCATCAGAAACGCGACGATAGTAAACCTCTAGGGTGTGTGAGTTGCCTTCGTTGTCGAAAACAGTTTGCGAGGTTTTGTTGTTGTAAGTTGCTTGCGTAGGATCAAAGGCTACGTTGGCAGTGGTCGTGAAAGCTTGCGCTTTGGAATCCAACAAGGCGGCAATGTGCGACGTGGTGGTTTCATTACCAGGCAAATTGCTGTCAGGCATGCGCAGCAAACCATTGTTTTTGATCAGGTCATCGGTCACAGAGTTGCCATCCAATGAAGGCTGGTAACCCGTCAGGTACATGCCATTTTCATTGACGATGTAACCTTCTTTGTCAATGTTAAATTGACCATTGCGTGAGTAATACACAGCTGAAGGATCAACGCTGCCAGCGCCACCAGAGCCTTGTAACAAACGGAACATGCCTTTGCCACTGATGGCCAAGTCCAATGGATTGGCAGAGTTGGTAATCGTACCCTGCAGCATAGGACGGCGAACGCCCAATGACTGTGTCCCCATGCCCACACGTGCTTGGTCAGCCGGGTTAATGGCCTTCACAAATTGGTCAGCAAAAACATACTCACCAGCCTTGTAACCAACGGTGTTGGCGTTGGCAATGTTGTTACTGACGGTGTCGATGGCAAGCGATGTGTTTTGCAAGCCAGAGAGTGCCACGGTGTAATTGCTCATTTCAGGGTCCTCAGGTAAAAATTAGGTAGATGTTGGGGAGTTCAAATGGCCAGCCATTTGAGAATTTCGGAAGACAAAATATGACGACCATCGCTCAAGCCGACTTGCAGGTCAGAGCCTTCTTGTCCAATGCTGGCCACCATGGCGCCAACATAAGAAGCTGGATAGGTTTCTTTGCCTTGGGAATCGGTGGCTGTCAGCTCAACGGTGTACATACCTTGCGCAACTTGCTGACCAGCGTCGTTCGCACCGTCCCAGATGAAATCTGTGATGCCAGAGGCTGTTGCGCCAAAATCAAAATGATTCACCACTTGGCCGTTGACGTCACGGATAACCGCCTTCAGAGAAGTGGCGGAATTGTCCAACTTGGCAGCCATGCTGATGGGGTTGCCTGCGTAGTAGGCTTTTGAACCTGAAGCCAATGCAGTTTTACCAACGCTAGAAGCCAAATTCATGAAGTTGGCAGATTGCATTTGCGCAACCAAAGAATTAATCGATGTGTTGAGCTTGTTAATGCCATCTACTTGATTCAAAGACGCCAACTGCGCTGTCATCGAGGCGTTGTCCATTGGGTTCAATGGGTCTTGATTCTGAAGCTGCACAGTCAGCATCTTCAAAAAGTTTTGTGACAAGTCTTTTGCCGAAGTGCCGTTGCTGGTTGAGGCAGCTGGCGCTTTGCTTGGGTCATAGACTGGAATGTCGCTAATGCTGGTAGACATTGATATTTCCTTTATTTGCCAAGATCAAGCGTCTTGAGTAACAACTGCTTGGTGGTGTTCATCATTTCCACGTTGAATTGATAAGCACGCGAGGCAGACACCATGTCCACCATTTGTTCTGCGGGGTTCACGTTGGGCATGACCACATAACCTTGCGCATTGGCCAACGGGTGGCCAGGGCGATATTCCATGCGGGGTGCTGCGTCACTTTCGACAATGCGTGCAACTTTGACGCCCTGCCCTGCATGCCCGTTGCGGGGTTCAGCTTGGAACACAGCATGGCGTGCACGATAGGGCTGACCATCTGCACTGACCGCAGTTTCTGCATTGGCCACATTGGAGGCAATCAGGTTCAAGCGCAAAGACTGCGCGACCAAGCCCGTTGTGCCTACATCAAAAGTTCCCATCAAGCTCATGAGGGTTGTCCTGTAATGGCAGACAAACGCGTCCGCAAGGTTGAACCCAAAAAGCTCAAGGCACTTTCAGTGAACATCGAGTTCTTCACAAAGTGTCCACGCTCAATGTCTGGGTCAACGGTGTTGCCATCGACTGACGGTTGAACGGGTACACGAAACATTTTGTTAGGACCACCCACGCGAACAGGCACAGCAATGTGCGCTTGGTGTGTTAAGTCAAGTCCTAAAGACGTTGGATCCATTTGACCCTTCAAGCGGGCCTCAAGGACAGATGGAAAATCAATATCGCGAGCTTTGTAGTTGGGTGTGTCTGCGTTCACCAAGTTTGAGCTCAGCACTTCATGGCGAAAGCTGCGCAACTTGAGTGCGGTCTCACCAAATGCTAGCGGGTCAAAACGAGGTACGGTGTTCACTTTAGATTCCGGTTCTACAAAAGTTGTTTGGAGATACCTTCGCAAACCCCGTGCCAACCCTCAAAACCCCCGCAAAAGCCCGTTTAGGGCCATTTAAGTGGTACAAATGACCGAAATCTCAAGGAGAGGCTGCTTTCGCGGCAAAATTTGCAGGCTCGGTCTGAAGCCACTTGGAAATTTATGCCGGGCAAAATTAATGCACTTAGGCCTCTCTCGGCTTTGAACATATCGAAGGACTTGCGTAGATTTGGCTGAATCTTCAGACACCAGCGAAGAAAGACAACTAGACCCTACAGAGCGGCGAATAGAACGTGCGCGAGAAGAGGGTCAATTTGCACAATCTCGTGACCTCACCACCCTCATCGTGCTGGTGTTGTTCACTGCCTTTCTTTTAAGTGCCGGTGGCGCTTTGATGAATGGCCTGGTGGCCCTGGTGAAAGCCGGTTTAACCTTTGACAAGAGCGACGACTGGCAAGATCATTTGCTGGCTTGGGCCATGGGCCCATTGACCCAAAGTTTCTTATGGGTCTTAGCCATCATTGTGCCGCTCTGGCTTGTCACATCGCTGGCCCCCCTGGCACTGGTGAAGTTCAGGCCCGTCTGGGCGTTCAAGATGAATCCAGGTCGACTTGATCCGATTGCGGGTCTCGGCAGAATTTTTTCGACCCAAACACTCACTGAGGTTTTTAAAAACATCCTCAAAGTGACCGTGATTTTTGGTGTGGGTGTGTTGTATGTCATGAGCCTGTTCAATAGCCTCAGCGTTCTAGCTCATCAAGATATCAATCAAGCTCTTTACAACAGTGTTGGCTTGATTGAAACCGGTTTGCTACTGTTGCTCATGCCCATTGTGATCGTGGCTGGCGTGGATGTGGCCATTCAATGGTTCAATTTCCAAAAGCGCATGAAGATGAGCCCAGAGGAAATGAAGCAAGAAATGAAGGAAAGCGAAGGCTCACCTGAATTGCGCAACCGCATGCGGCAACGCCAACGTCAAATTGCAACGTCCAGAATGATGTCCGCCTTAGAAAAGGCCGACGTGGTGCTTGCCAACCCAGACCACTACTCTGTGGCACTTCGCTACGATCCTGAAAAAATGCGTGCGCCCATTGTGGTGGCCAAAGGTGTGGACGAAGTGGCCCTTGTCATTCAAACCTTGGCGCGGGAACACCAAGTACCCATTGCGCGCATTCCGCCACTCGCCCGAATGCTGCACCGTCATTTGAAAGTAGGAGAGCCCATTCCTGCTGCCTTGTTTGAAGCAGTGGCCAAGGTCTTAGCTTGGGCCTACGAGTTAAAGCAAGCGACTGGCCCTAACGAACTGCCTTTACCAGAGATTGGCGCTTTGCCAGAGATAGCGCCTAAGGTTTGACCAACAAGCCAGCGCGAATCAATTCAAACGGTGATTCCAAAGCGCGTTGTACCAAATCGCCAAACGAAGGCAGCAACAAAGTTAGCACCAAAAACGCCACGGGAATCATGATGGCAAAACCCACAGAAAACAAGTTCATCTGTGGACTCACGCGGGCCAACACGGCCTGTGTCATGTTGAACAAGAAATAAATGACGATGGCGGGCAAAGCCAAGATCAGGCCAAGTGCAAAGGCTTCTTGAAACAAGACCAAGACCGAGCCCCAATGCCAAGCTTCAGGCCAAGTTCCCAAAGGCAGCACCAAGAAGCTTTGAATCAACACTTCCAGCATGACCAGATGCACATTGAGTGAAAAAGCCAAGGCCAACGTCAGCATGCCCAACAACTCACCCACCAAGCCAGATGCCAAATTGGGGTCGTGCTGCAAGGTGGCCGCAAAGCTCAAGCCGGATTGCTGCGACAACACATCGGCCAGCATGTCCACGGCCGTCAACCCCACGCGAATCATCCAACCCGATGCCAGTCCAATGGCAAGCTCAATGAAAACAAGAGAGTAGCCTGGTGGCAAGTCGGCCAAATTGGGCAAGTTTTTTTGAACCAAAGGCAGCAAAGAAAACGCCAGCACCAAGGCCAACAAAACACGCAAGCGCAAAGGGGCTGCACGGAATGCAAACAGCGGCATCGCTAAAAAGCAACCCAGCAAACGCACAGAGATGAGCATCCAGACAGTGACCGTCTGCGTCATCCAATCTGGACTAATGGGCAACATGGCTTAGCGCAAGAAATCGGGCAATTCCATGATCACCTCGCGCAGGTAATCCACAAACAGCGCCAAGCTAACAGGGCCGGCGACCAATAGCACCAATGCAATCACCAGCAGTTTGGGAATGAAAGCAACAGAGCTTTCATTCACGGAGGTGGCGGCTTGCAAAATACCAATGATCAAGCCAACGACCAAGAGTGCAATGAGGACGGGGCCACTTAAAACAAACGCCATCCACAGCGCTTTGAAGGTCACTTCAATGACGAGGCCTGAGTCCATGTCAGGTCACCTTGAAACTGTTGACCAAAGAAGCTGCCAGCAATGACCAGCCATCGGCCAATGCAAACACCACCAACTTCAAGGGCAAGGAGAACATCATGGGCGAGACCATGACCATGCCCAGCGATGTCAGGATACTGGCCACTGCAAAGTCAATGGCCAAGAAAGGCAAGTAGATCAGAAAGCCAAACAAGAAGCCGGTTTTGATTTCTGACACCGCAAATGCAGGAATCAATAAGGTCATGGGCACATCAGCGCGCGTTTGAATGGGCTGCCCCCACAAGCGCACAAACAAATTGAGATCGTCTTTGTTGGTCTGCGACAGCATGAATTGCTTTAACGGCTCAGAGCCAATGGTGACCGCTTCCTCAAACCCAATCTTGCCCGCAGACAAGGGCAAATAGGCATCGTTGTACATGGCCATGAACACAGGATTCATGACAAACAAGGTTAAGAAAACCGCCAGGCCCACCAACACCAGATTGGGCGGCATGCTTTGCAAACCCAATGCTTGGCGCAGCATGGAGAACACAATCAAAATGCGAATGAAGCTGGTCATGAGCATCAACGCTGCAGGCAAGAAAGACAGTGCGGTGAGCGCCAGAAGAGTTTGAACTGGTACGGCGTAAACCGTGCCTGCTTTGGAGGAAGTTGCGGTGACCAAGGGTAAGTTTTGCGCCATGGCAACGCCACCCAACGCCAACAAGGTCAGTGCTAACAAGGCCTTCAGCCAGCCCGAGGCCATGAATTTTTGGAAGTTCATGCGCCGGTCTTTCCAGAAAGCAGCGCCTGCAATTGGCCTGCGAAGCCAGCGGGCAAGACTCCGTTGCCCAATGTGGGCTCAAAGCTTTCTAATTCTGTGAGGTAAGTGATTTGACTGGGTGTGTGGCCCAAGGCCAATATGCGATCGCCCATTCGGACCACCAGCAAGCGCTCTCTGGGGCCGACTGGGAAAACTGCCAACAGTTGAATCTGTCCGCCTGTGGCTGTTCCTTGAGTGCCTCTGCGGTAGAGCCACACCACCACAGCCACCAGTACCACCAACATCGACAAGGTGACCAAGCCTAGCCAAGCACCACCCCAGACAGAAGATGAACTGGCCGGGGCCTGTGCCGCACTGCTGAAAGGTGCCGCTGTCTGGGCCTGCACGCTCCAAATGAAAATTCCAAAAAGGGTTCCAACTAAGGTGCGTGCATGAAATTTCATAAGTTACCGACTGGTTTTTCGTAATCGTTCCGAAGGTGAAATGATATCAGTCAGACGGATACCATAACGATCGTTCACAATAACGACTTCTCCCTGGGCAATCAAGCACCCATTGACCACCAAATCTAGTGGATCTCCCGCATGGACATTGAGCTCAATGACCGAGCCCTTGTGCAGGGCCAAGAGTTCGCCAATGGACATCTTGGTTCGGCCTAGCTCGACCATGACTTTGACCGGCAAGTCCATGATCATGCCCACATCACGAAGGCCAGAATCCGCCGAATCGGTGGCTTCTAAATTCTCAAACGTGGCTTTTTGTACCGTGCCTGTGGCGGGTGCGTTTTTGAGCCAACGAGTCAGGTCGTCGGCTGGGGTGTTCCCGCCCAAGTTAGAAAGTCCGTCCATCACTGGGCTCCCTCATTTTTTTGGATTTGATCGGCCAGTTGGTTCAAGGCTTCTGCTGCAGAGTTCAGATCAGCGCGGGCTTGCTCTGGCACGACAGATTGAGCACTCAACAACTCGTTACCTGTCAAGCCAGCAGGGTTGTTCGCTGTCGTTTCGTAGTAACTATGCTGTTCATTGATGTGCTCTACTTTGAGTGCGTAGTGACCGTTGCGAACACCATACCGTCCGTTCAGAATGCTCACACCATCGGCCATCAGACGCACAGGTTCTGACAATTCGATCGGCAATACCTGACCGATGGACAGCGACAAAAGCTGAGCCACTGTTAATTCTTTTTCACACAGTACCGCAACTGCATCAACCATGGTGGAATGCAATTGATGCTGCAAGCTTCGGCTCCAAGCCACAGACTGCGTGGCTGAGCTTTCGCTTTGTGTTTCGTCTTGATTCAAACATTCAAGGGCGCGTCGTGGCATGCACAAATTGACGTTCAACTGAACGTTGTTGAATGTGATGTGAAATTGAGCATGCAAAACACCGTCTTGCATGGCTGCAAGGCGCAAAGCTGACATCTGCTGCTCTTGACGCAAGGGCTTCATGCGAATGGGGTACATCGCTTGCCATGCAGATTCATAGGCAGTAGCCAGCGACTCCATTAAACGTTGACGCACACCCAATTCAATGTGGGTCACACGGCGCGGTAAATCACGCACAGGAATGCGCCCTGCGCCTCCAAAGATGCAATCAACAGCAGTTGCAACCCAGCGACTGTCAAAGCTCCAAGCACAAAGGGATTGCATGGCTTCGATTTCAAAAACCTGAATATCGGCGTGGGTCGGTACATCTTTCAGGTATTGCTGATAGCTCTTCAGTTCAATATCGCCAATGTGGACTTGCACAACTGCGGGAACCAAAGCAGACAAAGATTTGCGCCATTGCGCCAAAAATTGCATGTGCAATGACTCGACCTGTTCGCGATTCCAGTCAATGCCAACAAACGCGTCTTTGGCAAAGGGGAAATGCACGGGGGTTGATGATGAATTCATGTTGGGTCAGTCTTAAGCGTACAAATAGATTTGGTTGCCATTGTTAGGCCGTGATCTACCCGCATTTTGAGGTCGCGCGGAGTCAACCAAGGTCTCTGGAAGCTGATTATCAAAACCAGCGTCATTGGATGAGCCGTCGAAAACCTGCGAAGAAGATTGCTGATTTTGGCGCATGTCCAATTGCAAGTTCAAGCCCATTTGCTGAAACTGCTCTTGTAGCTGTGGTGCACTTTGCTCCAAGCGTGTCTTGGTGGAGTCGCTCACACCTTCAACCCGCAAATAAGCGCCACCTTTGTCGTCTAACTTCAATTCGATGGTGAACTTACTTTGGTCAGGCGGCGTTAATTCCATCACCACATGACCACCACCTTGTTTGACCATGCGCTGAATTTCAACCTGAACAGCGCCTGCGTCCAAACGAACTTCGTGCGGCATGACGGGGCGTGGCACCTCTTGGTTCTTTAAGGCCACCCAATCCATCACCGTGGTGACGGGGCGCTGCGCACCGCCCACCAAGCTGCTGACAAACGTAGAAGATACCTCTTCAAAGCTCTTGGTGGCAGATGGCGCGATATCTGAATTAGCGCGTGACATCTCCACAGATTGTGCTTGGAGGTCAATTGCTTGTTGGGCAGCGTTGAGCTTGATGCTACCAGCGTCACCCTCTTGATCGCCACCCAATTTGGCATCGAACTTTAAGGCAGATTCTTCAACACTGCTGGCTGACTTTTGAACGACATTTGGCTTGTCTGTATCAGCAACATCGAGGTTGTCGGTTGCTAAATTCGCAGCGTCTTCAACAGTTTGCAACTTTGCTGTGACGGCAACAGGTTGGCTTTTCTGAGCAACTTCAGCGCCTGTCAATTGCACATTCACCAGTGTGCTGACTGGCGCTTGCGCCAATGTCGATTGAACAGGCGCATTAGGGTTCAAGCTTTGCGAGGTAATTGCCTCTGCAGTGATTTCCGAGCTGACCATTGCCCCATCCGAAATTTGCGCTGTCACATTCGTGAGTGACGCATCGACAGCATGGATGTTCGTTGAATCTGCTTCATTGGATGTCGCCGCTGCCGGTTGAGCTTGGGATGCCAATACAGCAACTGCTTGCGTCGCAGTTGGCGAACTGTTGTTGGGCACACTCACCAAAGCCGCTGCTTCGGGGCCAGGCACCGTCACTTCTGCCTTGGCCATTTGTTGGATCGCGGTAGTGGTGACAGGCTGAGCATCAGACTGAGCCCTACCGTCCAATGACAAAGTACTGACCGCATTGGTTTGAACGCTGGTGCCAAGGTCTTCTCTAACTTGAGACAAGGCCTGGCTCAAATCGCTGTTCGCAGCAGTCTGCGTGCTATGCACATCACTTGTCAAGACTGGGTTGGCGGCTTTGTCTGCACCTGTTGCGTCGATAAATGCCTGCGGCACAGCGCCAGTGTCTGCAGCATTGGATTGAAGTGAAGCATTGGCTGCCAAACCGCCAGCTTGGGCGACAGCATCTACAGCAAGATCTGTCGCGGTGTTTGAGGCTACTTGTTGCGAAGTCACAGCCACTGGCAAGGCAGCGCCCGCCATCTGCGCCGCCAGTGCAGCAGCTGCCATGTCGGCCGCTAAATTAGGATCGGCGAGTTTCAAATCTGCGGTCTGGTCTAACGGAATCTGCTCAGTGGTCTCTGCCTTCAGACCTTGTGATGCAAGGGCAAAATTTGCATCCCCCACGGCGTTTAGCAACACATCGGCCGGCAAAATTTGCAGGTCTAGCAATTTTTCATCAGCAGGATCTGCGTCTATTTGAGGTCCGCTTTGACCGCCTTCTGCAACCGAAGTCACGGGCTGCATTGCATTGGCCAGCTCCTCTGTGAAGCCCGTGTCTATTGGGTTTGCAGCAGGATCTTGCGCGTCAGTGACGGTGCCTGAAAATTGAACGGTTGATGGGTTGGTAACAATAATTGCCATGGTTGAATTTCCCAAAATGTAACCATGTCATGCAAATTAGATGCCACCCTTCACGAAGATCGATGCCGAGCCTGTAAAACGTCTTCTAAGGTCTTCTCGTCTTGTTGGTCCAAGGCCTTTTGCTTCAGCCGTTGCCGATTGGCCATGAAGCTCTCAAAAGTCTTCAGTCGCTCAGCGTCTTGTTGCGCCTTGGTCATTGCCTCTTTGGTTTGAGCCTGGAGATTCTGAATTTCAGGCACTTGTGAGGCTGCCGTGGCACGTAGCTTCTGCCCAAAGCTGGCCTGTGTTTGAAGGTGCAACACGGTATCGCCCTTCTGCGCAGTATTCATCCACTGCGACTCGTACTCATTGGCATACGACTCAATTTGCGCGTTGAAGCTGCTCACACGGTCCAATTCAGCTTTGACCATTTTTGACTTGGCCACCGACCTGTCTTTGCGCATTTTGAGCATCTGCTGCAAGACTTGAAAGGCGCGACCACTCATAGCTGCGAGGCCCTCGCAAGGGTCAACAGTGCCTCAATGCTGCCGTCTATGTCGGCCACCATGTGAGAGTCTTGCTGTAAAAATGTTCGAATGTGTGACCACAGCTTTAGAGCTGCGTCCAGGTCTGGGTCTGAGCCCGCCATGTAAGCGCCCATAGCCACCATGTCACGGCTTTGCGCATGCCGACTGATCAACTGCTTAATGCGTCGCGCAGCCAGGACATGTTCGGGGCTTGCCACTTTGGGCATCACCCTTGAAATAGATTTCTCAATGTCGATGGCCGGGTAATGACCAGCATCGGCCAGCTCGCGCGACAAAAAGATGTGCCCATCTAATACACCTCGTGCAGCATCCGCTACGGGGTCATGCACATCATCACCTTCTAACAGTACGGTGTAAAAAGCCGTTAAGGAGCCCTCGTCTTTTTCACCATTGCCCACGCGCTCTACCAAAGCTGGCAATCGACCAAAGACGCTGGCCGGATAGCCCCTCGCAACGGGTGCTTCGCCTAAGCTCAGTCCAATTTCACGTTGGGCCATGGCATAACGGGTCAGTGAATCCACAATCAAAACCACATGCTTGCCTTGGTCGCGAAACCATGTGGCCACATCGGTGGCGTATTCAGCACCTTTGGCACGTGCCAACGGCGATGTGTCTGCGGGCGATGCCACCACCACAGCGCGCGCACGAGAGGTCTCGTCCAATTGGTCGTCACAAAACTCGCGAACTTCTCGACTGCGTTCGCCCACCAAGGCAATCACAATCACATCGGCCACACAATTGCGCGTCAGCATTGACAACAAAACACTTTTGCCCACGCCAGAACCTGCAAACAAGCCCAGGCGCTGCCCGCGGCCAACCGTCAACATTGAATTGATGGCCCTGACCCCTGTGTCCAAGGGTTCATGAATGGGTGCACGTTTCAAAGGGTTGGGCGATGCAGGCCGTGTGAGGGCGTCGGTCCAAGTAGCACCGCCCAAACCATCCAATGGACGACCTAAGCCATCTACCACACGGCCTAACAGCTGTGGGCTAATGGGCAGCGAAGCGATGCCCTGGCGCATCTGGTAACCCTGAGGGCCTCTCTGCGGCGTAAGCAGCGGATACACCACAGCACCTGGTGAAAGTCCATTGACCTGATCAAATGCCATGAGGTAAGTGGTATTGCCTTCAAAGCCAATGCACTCGGCATCGATCCACATGTTTTGTCGACTGTTCTCAACACATGCGTGGGAGCCGATAGGAAGTGGCAAGCCCTCCACTTCAATCATCAAGCCTGAAACGCGTTTCACACAACCTTCGCGCACTGACAAAGGTAGCTGCGCCAGCTTGGCGCGCTGCGACTGAACAAACGCTTCTAAATCTACGGTGCTCACTGCGGGGCCTGTGATGTTCAAACCGATCAAACTTGACCCGGCCCAGAGTGAGGCAACAGGCCAAGCGCACTGCGAACCAGGGCTTCACGTGCACGACTGCCCACGTCTAAGCGCGTACCCTCCACTTGAACATAGGCATAGCCTGCACTGAGTTCTGGATCTGCCCTGACCACTGCCGTAAAGGGCATGTCGGGGTCTTGCAGTAATTTTTCCCAAGCTCCCAATTCAGCGGCGGGCACACCCACTGTCAAGCTTTGACCGGGTCGTGGCAATCGCAACAAAGCTTCTTGCACAGCAGCCACAAACACAGATCGGTCCATTTGCTCTTTGCCAGCCAAACGCAAGGCAGTTTCGTAAACCCACTCAGGCAAGGCTGTTTGAAATACATCGGGCAAACCCGCCAGTCTTTGCAAGACTTGCTTCAAAGATTGGCCCAATTGCTCAATGTCTTGGGCACCGCTTTGATAGCCTTGCTGGTAACCCGTTTGGAAACCCTCTTCTCGGCCTTTTTCAAAGCCCTCTTCTCTTCCCAATGCGGCAGCTTGTTGACGTCCTTCTACCAAGCCTTCTTGCAGGCCCCGGGTAAAGGCTTCTTGATAGGCCTTGGCGCGAATGTCTTGAATTTCGTCAATGGTGGGCAGGGTAACACCCGACACCGGCATGGAGGCCGCCGAAACCTTCACGCTGGCAGCTTGCGGGGCTGGTTCAGCGTCAAATGAAGGCGGGGTCCAGCGGTCCATTACACGTTAATGCTTAGGCCATGCCTGTCGATGCATCAGCACCCACACGGTCCAGTGAAACCAATTTATTTTCTTGCAAACTGCGCGCCAACTGCACGACTTCGCGTTGCTTCGATTCAACTTCTTGAACGCGCACGGGCGGCAGTCCGTCCATTTCAAAGCGCAAGCGGTCAGCTTTGCTCTTGGTCACATTGGACAACATAAAGTCACGCACAGCTGGACTAGCACCTTTGAGAGCTATCAACAAAACGTCATTACCCACTTCCGCCAAAATTCGCTGCAAAGACTGAGGTGCAATATGCAAGAAGTCGTCAAACTTGAAGATCCGTTCTGAGATTTGGTCCGCCAATTTTGGTGAATGCGCACGAATACTTTCAAGTGTTTTCTTCTCAATGCCACCTGAGAATAAACTTAAAATTTCAGCAGCCGGCGCAGCACCGCCAATACCGCCCATGTGCGACACAGCATCAGCTCCAATGGTGCGCTCCAACATGTCGTTCAACTCAACCAAAGCGGTTGGATCAACTTGATCCAGCATGGCAACGCGCAACACCAATTCGTCACGCATTTGTTCGTCAAATTTCTCTAACACTGCGGCAGACAACTCAGAAGGAATCAGCGACAACAAAGTTGCCACCACTTGTGGATGCTCTTCTTTCAAATGAAAATGCAATTGATCTGGCGTCACGTTGCTGATCAAGTCGAGAGCTGGTACGTTTTGCGCCAAAGGATTTGAGCTCTGAGGCATTGGCCATAGGTTCGGTACTTCACCTGAAAACTTCTTCACCAATGCCGAAACAAAGGCCTTCGGATCAAACGGCACTTGCTTGCGATGCTCCGTAACGTTCTTGAAATTTTCAAGCACATCGATCATCACATCGCGGTCTAAACTGCGCACCGTTGCCAACAAAGATGACACTTTCTGCGCTTCAGCTGGCGAAAATGTTTTGATCAAATCACCTGCAACCTCAGGGCCCATGGCCATCAGCACAATGGCGGCACGTGAAGGGCCGTCGAGTGACTTAATGCCAGCGCTGCCTGCGTCAGGCTTTTGCAAGCCCTTGCGCAATGCACCGCCCAAGATGTTGGGGCTGTAATTTGTAGCCGTGGTGTTCATGAAAGCTCCTGCTGTCCTGATTGCGGCTCTGATGTCCAAGCGCGAAGCAGCAAGGCAGCTTCTTCTGGCTGATCTTTGGCATAAGAAATCACGTAATTAACCAACTCATCAATCTTGGCCTTGCTGGCAATCTCTTTTTCACGCATGCGCTCATTCAGCTCTTGGATTTCTCGCTCAACGCGTTCTTCCCTGGCTTTCTTGGCCTCTTGTTGAACGGCCCATGTTTCTTCTTGTAACTGCATCTCTTCACGTAAGCGATCAATTTCACTGATCTCTGGCAATGGCGGTTCAATGTATTCTGGTTCAACGGGGGACGGTGGCTTTGGCCACAACAAGGGACGCAAAATTGCAAAGTAAGCAAACAACACGGCCAAAGCAATGGCGCCATACCTCACCAGTTGCGAGACAAGATCTGAATTCACAATGGAAGGTGGCACAACGGGCTCCTCTGAGAAAGGCAAGTTCATCACACTGACCGTATCGCCTCGGGCTTGAATGTAGCCAATGGCATCCTTCACCAGGCTGTTGATCTTTTGAATCTCTTCAGGCGTATAGGCCAGCTTGCGGCCCGCCGTGGACGCTGCACCTTTTTCATATTTATTGTCCAAGACAACCGCAGCAGAAACGCGCAGCAATTTACCTTTGCTTGATTTAAGCTTTTCAATGGCACGGTCTACTTCATAGTTGACGGTTTGTTCCTTGCGATAATTGGAATCATCTGCAACTGCCACACCTGTTTCAACGCTACCAGGCGCGCGCAGATTGCGTGGCCTTCCATCTGCTTGTGTTTGCACTTGGTTAACGATGGGCGCTTCGGGAGGCTGAGGCGGTTGGTTGGTCAATGAGCCCGGAATACCCCCCGCACCAGATTTGCTACCACCTGCATCAATCGACTGCTGGCTGCGAATAGCTTGAGGATTAGGTGGTGAGTTTTTACCGTAGGTTTCTGAAGTGCGTTCACGTTCGTCGAAGTCAACATCGACCGTCACTTGCGCACGGAAACCATCTTTACCGGCCAAAGGCTCCAAAATAGAAGACAAACGACTGGCAAGTGCAGCTTCAATTTCAGCGGTGTACTTCAACTGCGAAGCATCCAAGCCCGCTAAACGATTGGCATTGGAGCCCAACACACCACCCTCTGTGTCCATAATGGCAACGTCTTGCGCCTTCATGCCAGGCACAGCAGAACTGACCAATCTAGAAACAGCCGCAATTTGTGCAGGATCTAAAACACGGCCAGGATGCAAAGTCAAAATGACGGAAGCAGTTGGACGCTCTTGCTCACGAACGAATGCGGAAGGCTTTGGCACTGCCAAGTGAACTCGGGCCGACTTCACTTGACCCATGGAAC
Source organism: Limnohabitans sp. Hippo4 (assembly GCF_003063605.1). Lineage (NCBI taxonomy): Bacteria > Pseudomonadati > Pseudomonadota > Betaproteobacteria > Burkholderiales > Comamonadaceae > Limnohabitans > Limnohabitans sp. Hippo4. Next base: position 922,522 of record NZ_NESE01000001.1, read on the forward strand.
TCACACTGCGCGCCAATTCACCTTCCAGGCCACGCAAATAGTTCACCCGCTCCACAAATTGACTGGTGCCAAACTTTTGGTTTTCCAGCAATTCAAAACCAACATTGCCAGCCTTTGGCAAACCTTGACCCGCCAGCTTCAAGCGCGTTTCGTAAACCATGGCCTGCGGCACCATGATGGCCGCACCACCTTCAGTAAACTGATACGGCACGTTCATTTGCTGCAGTGACGCCACAATGGCAGCGCCATCACCATCGTTCACATTGGTGAAAAGAACACGGTAGTCTTGATTGCTTTTGACAGACGACAAGCCAATGCCCACTGCCAATACCAAGCCCAGGACGCCAGCGCCCATGAGCAAACGTTGATTGGTGGTGAGGGCCTGGAAACGCTGTGTCAGCGTGTCCAATGGAGAAGATGGCGCAGCAGAAGTGGCAGTGTTACCTGTGTTACCCATGGACAACACGACTGCATCACGATCTAAAGGGAGATCTTTGGGAGCGTCCAAGTACTGAGCCTCTCTAGAAATTCAAAAAGGGTATCAAGTAAATCTCCTTCACTTGATACATTTATGCAATATGTATTTTATGATAGCTTGCTTGTATTCTTACCGTTATTACCAATTTTCGTTGGGAAATTAACAACAAACACTTAAATGTCAGAAACCCCAAAAACAGAGCAGCCGGCCAAAGCCAGTGAACTTGCTGGGGCATTTGAATTGTTTGTCGAAGCCTCACAGGCTTTGGAGCAACAGTACGCGACCCTAAGCCGCAAGGTCGAGGACCTCAGCGCTGACTTGGTTCAAGCCAACGACCGCCTGACCGTCTTGCTCAACGCCTTGCCAGCGGCGGTGGTTCTGATTGAAAACGACCTCATCAGCCATTACAACCAAGCAGCCGCCCAACTGATCAATGGCCTGCAAACAGGCACCCCATGGCACACGCCTTCCAGTTGGCGGCCGGGCAATGGTCCTGACGAATACCATCTCAACACCCCCTCGGGCACACGCACCCTGCAAGCGCAGCGCGTGCAAGATGGCCAGCGAAGTGTGATTCAAATTCAAGACATCACTGCGAACTTGCGCACCCTGGAAGAAAGCGAACGCGTGGATCGTCTGGCCGCCATGGGCAAAATGTCGGCAGGCATTGCCCATCAACTTCGCACCCCCTTGTCGACCGCCCTGCTCTATTCCTCGCATTTGTGCACGCCAGATTTGGGTGCCGAAGACCGCGTGAACTTTGCGCAGAAGCTTCAAAATCAACTGGTTCATTTGGAAAAAATGGCCGGCGAAATGCTGCAGTTCGTGCGTGCCAGACCGCAAAAAACGCAGATCATTGCCCTGGATGAACTGGTCCAAGAAGCCATGCAAACCCTTGAAGGTTTAAGCCAATCCAAAAAGGCCGTCATTCAAGCCGAGCTGAATGCCGCAGATTGCTTGGTCAGCGTAGAGCGGCCCTCCGTGGTCTCGGCCTTGGTGGCCATTTTGGAAAATGCCATTCAACATTCCAGCGATGGGCAGACCATCCATGTGCGCACACAGGCTGACCATTTGCGCGGCATGCTCACCATTGAAGACAACGGCCCAGGCATTGCGTCCGATATGTTGCCGCGCTTGTTCGAACCCTTCGCCACCAACCGCGTAACGGGTACGGGCCTAGGCTTGGCCATTGCCCAAAACGCCATTCGCAGCCACCGCGGCGAAATCAATGTTCAAAACAAAGCCGAAGGCGGCGCCCTCTTTACCGTCGCATTGCCGAGCATGGCCAACCTCTAATTCAGTCGCAATCCATGTCCTCCATCACACCGTTCCAAATTCTCCTGGTTGAAGACGATACCGATTTGCGTGAAGCCATCAGCGTCACCTTGCGCTTGGGCGGCGTAGAACATCGCGCCTTTGAATGCGCAGAAGATGCCTTGCCCGCCATCGATCCCGAGACCGAACAAATGCTGGTGACTGACTTTAGGTTGCCAGGCATGAACGGCTTGCAACTGCTGGCCCAGGCCCGCGAACGCCATCCTCAACTGCCAGTGGTGGTGATGACGGCCTATGCCGATACGCAACTGGCAGTTCAAGCTTTAAAGGGCGGCGCCCGAGATTTCTTGATCAAGCCCTTCATGCCGCAGCAACTTTTAGAGGTGATTGCTCGTCACAACCCCAGCCCCAAGCCGGCAAAAACAGGGTTGGATACGGAAATCATTGCAGCCGACCCGGCAATTCTTGCCGTTAAGAACCGCTGTGAACGGGTGGCAGGTACCGGTGCCACGGTACTTTTGACCGGTGAATCAGGCGTTGGCAAAGATGTTTTTGCCAAACAAATTCACCAACTTTCCGAGCGCCGCAACAAGCCCTACGTGGCCATCAACTGCGCAGCCATCCCCGAAAACCTGCTCGAATCCACCCTCTTTGGTTATGAAAAAGGCGCCTTCACGGGTGCGGCCAAAGCCCAGCCTGGTAAGTTTGAACAGGCCAACGGCGGCACCCTTTTCTTGGACGAAATTGGCGAAATGCCACTTGAATTGCAGGCCAAACTGCTTCGAGTTTTGCAAGACCAAGTGGTGGAAAGGCTGGGCTCTTTGCGCTCCATCCACTGCGATGTGCGCATTGTGGCGGCCACCAACCAAGACCTGCAGCAGAGAGTGAAAGACGGCAAATTCCGCGAAGATTTGTACTTCCGATTAGCGGTCTTCCCCATCCGCATTCCACCGCTGCGGGAACGCCAAAACGACATCCTGCCCTTGGCTGAACATTTCTTGGTTCGCTACGGCCGCACCATGGGCCGCCAAGGCTTGAAACTGTCTGCCGCCAGCCAACATGACCTGACCCACTACGCCTGGCCGGGCAATGTGCGCGAATTGGAAAACGCCATTCAACGCGCCCTGCTTTTGAGCGACGGTGACATGATCGAGCCTGCCGACATTGAATTGCATGGCAGCCAAACAACTTCCCAGTCAGCTCCGTCAGCCACTTCAGCACAGCCAACCGCTTTGGATGGCACACCTCTTGCATACGTTTCAGACCAAGAAAGCACCAGTTCGGGTGCCCAAGACATGGACTCCATTGAAAGAGAACACATTTTGAAGGTTCTCAAACAAGTGGGAGGCAACCGCAAGGAAGCCGTGAACATTCTGGGATTGTCCGAAAGGGCTTTGCGCTACAAGCTCAAGGCCTACAAAGAAGCTGGTTTTCTTTTTGAATAAATTGAATTAAGATCCAACGCATGTCGAACAACGCACTCGAATCCTTGTCCAGCCAGATGAAAGTCATGGCAGATATGGCTGCGGGCCAGCTCAACTCAACGGCCGCCCTGCCCGCCGCTGGTGAGCCCGACTTCCAAGACGTCCTCAAAAAAGCCGTCTTGTCTGTGAACGAAGCGCAAAACGTGGCGCAAGCCAAAGTGCAAACTTTCTCCACTGGCGAAAGCAACATGACCCTTGAAGAAGTCATGGTGTCATTGCAAAAAGCCAACTTGTCTTTCCAGACCATGATTGCCGTTCGCAACCGCTTGGTCGATGCGTACAAAGAAGTCACCAACCTGCAGGTCTAAAGCTTCGGCTTAATTTGCGGGCGTCTCTGCAGCCTGAGGGTTTGCAACTTTCTCTAAATTTTTGGCAGCCACTTCTGCTTTCAGCTGCTGCATGTCGGCATCGTTCAACTTGCCATCCATCTCATAAGCCCAAGCCAGCACTTGCGCCACAGCCGCAAACAACTCGGGCGGCACCCAGGCGTTAACGTCTAGCTCCATCAGGAAAGCCACCAAGCTAGGCTCGGTGCGAGTGGGAATACCCAAAGCTTTCGCTCTGTCCAAAATGGCTTGCGCCAATTCGCCTTTGCCTTGCGCCAGTACGCGGGGTGCTGGCATGCCGGGTTTGTAACCCAAAGCCACTGCTTGCATGACGGTGTCAGGTGGTGCGCTAGCCATTGGGCGCCTCGGAATCATTCACCAAAGTTTCCAAACGGACATCTGAAATACCACTGGCTTTCAGGTCTTGCAAAAGGGACGACACATGATTTGTCCAATGGCCCTGCGCTTCGCTTGCGTGGGCAATTTGAAGTGACAAATCTTCACCCCATTGAGAACCCGTAATGCGAATGCGGCCCAAATTGGGAAGCTCAACTTCCACTTTTAAAAGGGCGCCTTTTTCCAATTGCGCTGGCTTGTTGGCTGCATTGCGCCAGGCATCTTCACGCACAATGCGCATGGGAACGCCTGGCGCCAAATCGGCTTGCCACATCATCTGACCTTGCGTTAGCATGTGCGCGGCTTGTTGCGCGTTGTCATTGTCTGGCTCTAACGCTGCCACCCATTTTCTGAGTTGGGCCGTGGTATTTTCCGACGAGGGCTGCGCTATGGCCTGGAACTCTTTCACCACGCCAAGAGAGTCGTGAACTTGCGTTTTTTGTTTGTTCGGCAACCAAGCTTCACTTAAACGTTGCGCGGCAAACGAATTACTGCTGGCAATTTGCTGATAGATGTTGACCAACACTGGCATCACATCGCCCGATGGCGACGGTGCTGCATCTGGGGTGATGCGTTGAATGCGCGCAAACTTGGTCAATGCCAACGCAATCCAAGTCGCCAAGCCCTGCGTCATTAGTGGATGCACTTCACCATTTCGCAAAGCATCGGGGTCTGGGCCTTGCGGCTCAAAACCTGTCAGGGCCAACACCTTGACTGGCTCGGGATCGGATGTTGCAGCTAAGGAGTTTCTAGAAGCCTGAGATGGATCACCTTGCAACACAGGTTGCGTCCATTGCAATGCAACTCGACTGTCTAGGTGCTGTGCGTCTTCAGGAATACCTGGCACCGCTGTAACAGGCGTCACAGGCTTGGCCTCTAACAACTGCGTCAGTGGCAGATGAAGGTCTGGGGTTTGAGCAGGAATGAACATGGGCCAAGCAATTGAAAAAGCTCAACCCTTCAGGGAAAGTTCCCCTTAGGCTGCCATGGCAGAACCCACTGATCGTGCTTCAGCGCCAGCCATACCCATGGGCTGATTGGCTGCTTCGAAGAGATCATTGGTGAGTCCGGCATGTTCACGCCATGCCTCTGCCAAGGGTTGCAATGCATTGATGACTCCTTGCAGCATGCTTGGATCGCGGCGAAGACGCGCTTGCATAATTTCACGACTGGCCCAGTTGTAAATAGCCGCTAAGTTTTCTGCAATTTCACCGCCTTGCTTCTTGTCAAGGCAGGCTTCTAAACCGGTCACGATCAAGTCAATGGCCTTGGTCAGAGACTCGGACGAATCTGCACCTTCGGCCATTTGCAATTGCGCACTGCGTAAATGGTCCAACAAACGTTCGTACACCATCACCACCAAGTCAATGGGTCTGGCTGACGACACAGAAGTTTCACGTTGTGTGGCCGCATAGGCACGATGAGAACGCATTGTCATGGCGATACCTTGGTACTTCAATTGTTTTTCTGAGAGGCGGTGAGGCCATCGAGTGCACTTTTAAGTGAAGTGCTGGTGCTGTTAAGTTTGAAAAGCAAAGCGTCAAGTGCTGCGTACTGAGCTGTGTATCGAGCCTGTACGCTGACCAATTTATCTTGCAGTGCCGTTTTGCGAGCATTCAAATCTTTCTGAACTTGCTGCTCGTTATCGATTCGCTCTTGCAATACGCCACCGCTGGTCAACATTTCTGTAATTCGTGTAGAAAGATCTTTGCCACCGCTGTAACCTATGACCAATCCGTTAGCCAGCCTAGATTGCAAAGTAGTTGCTTTGTTGAAAAGTGTGTCGTCTACAGCCAATTGACCGTTGTCTTGGAGTTTGATACCCAAAGCGGACAAGTCATTCGCACCGGCCAGCGCCGTTCCACCTGTGCCAGTTAATGGCGTCATAAGACCATTGAGCAACTCACGCATCATGCTGCTCACAGCAAAGTCGCTGTTCAAAATGCCACGCGTGGATGCGTCGGCGCTGGATTGGGTTTGTGCTTTATAAAAAGACTGCAGATCGTTATAAGCCTTGACCAATGCATCTAATTTTGGACGCGCAGACGATTCCGCCTGGGCTACCGTCAAAGTAATGGGCGCGGCGGTTTGCGCTTTAAGATTCAATGTAACGCCCGTTAAAACGTCAGTCACTGAATTGGAAGATCTCACAAAATCAATACCATTCAACTTGAAGTTTGCATCTTGTGCTGGCTGATCAATGCTTGCATTGGCAACACCCGTCAAATCAAAACTTGCAGACGTCCCTGTCGCTTTGGCCTTTAGTGACAATACATATTGGTTGGCTGACGTTCTAAAAACTGTGGCATCGGCCGCAGATTTAACTGCACTTTGACTTGCATTGTTGTACCAAGCCAATGCTGCTGCTTCATTGGTAAAGCCAGACACATGCCAAATTGCAGGCAGGGCTAACTGGCTAACTTCCACCTGATAACTACCCGCTACTGCAGTGTTATCCAACTGCGCAGAAGCTACGTTTTCATTGCTCACACTGGCAGACCACGCAGAAAAATTGCTGGGCGTTTGCAAATCATCAATTGCAGCTTTCAGCGAAGAAAGTTGCCCTTTGAATTGACCCAGAGTACTGATCTTGACATTGGACGTGCTGATTTTTGCATCAAGCTTAGTCAGAGGCTTGTTCTCAACCTCCATCAATTGGCTAACGATGCTGGCAACATCCAGCGAACTGCCCGTGGTGCTGGTTGTGGATGTAACGGCCATTATTTGAATACGCGCTGTGCGTTCAAGCTTTTTGGTTAACCATCACGCTGCCCAGCATCTCAAAAGTGCGCGCAATGCGAAGTAACTCTTCTGATGGCAAAGTTCGAATGACGTCACCTGAATCAGGATCAACCAACTGAACCACCATGTAGCCAGAAGACTCGTCTTTAGAGACCCGAACAGATCGCTGTTGAGAGGAAATGAAATGCTGTATGTCTTCCATGGCTGCTTCTGCAGCCTGCTTCACGTCCTGGCCAAATTCATGAATGCTAGCTTTGACCTGGACTGGCGGCGCACTGACGACCTTTGACACGGCCTCCGCATCTTTAGTGGGGGCCGGCTCATTGAGAATCGGTTGCGCCGCAAAAACGGCCGAACTCAGATTGACATTTTGTACCGGATCCATGGCTTCACTCCGTGAGGAAACCCTGCTCGCAGCCTAAAGGCCACGAGCAAGAGATAACCCAATATTACTTCAAAAGTGTCAGGATCACATTAGGCATTTGATTGGCTTGGGCCAACATTGCCGTTGCTGCTTGCTGCAGGATTTGACCTTTTGTCAGTGCAGCAGTCTCTGCAGCGTAATCAGTGTCGATCACGCGACTTTTAGCAGCTGATAAATTACCAGACAACTCCGTAATATTGCTGACTGTGTAATCCATCTCATTTTGATAAGCGCCCAATAGGCTCCGCTGGTCATTGAGATTTTTAATGTATGTTGTTGCCTGCGTGATAACACTATTAAATTGTGCAGTAGTCGGGGTTGTTCCGTCTATTGCCTCAACAGCAGAATTCACATCATTTGCTTGCCCAGTTCCGCCTGAAGACATCTGAAAATAGTTTGCCTTAATAATGGCGTCTGTTGTTGTCACACCATCAATTTTGGCAGCATCACCTGCACCACCGGTAAATGTATGCGGAACATAACTTCCATTCACGGAAGTGAAAACAGTTTTTGTCGCTGCAGCATTTGCAGTTAAGTAAGCATTGTCAATTGCAGTGTAAGTTGGTGTTCCAGAACCAAGACTCTTAAATGCAACTTTACCCAAATTTATGACATCGGTTGCTTTCTGGCTATTTTGAATCACAAATTGTGTTCCAGTGGTGACAGATTTATCTACACTTAGCAATGGATTACCGGCAAAGTTGGTTCGGTCGGAAATTAAATTAATTGCTTTAATCAATTCTTGCATCTGAGTCTTAATGACCAATCTTCCATCAGAATTCATCGTTTCTGTAGCTGCTTGTGTAGCAAGGTTCAACATTTTTTGAGCCATGTCCTGAGCTGCTGCAATTGCACCTTCAGCGGTTTGCACCATAGAAATGCCGTCATTCAAATTGCGGATGCCCATGTTGGCGCCGTTAATTTGTGTAGTTAGTAAATTAGCCACACCCAAACCAGCCGCGTCATCACGCGCACGGTTAATGCGCAAACCAGAAGACAAGCGCTCGACTGAGTCGGCCATCTTGCTCTGTGCGCCCAAAAGATTCTTAGAAGCCCACAAAGAGGCAACATTGGTATTTAAAACAGCTGGCATGAAATGCTCCTGATGAGTTTGGAAGATATCGGGGGCTGCTTATCCAGTGGCCCTCAGGTAGATTTACGGCCACCCATCCAAAAGCGTTTAGCGTTTTTAAAAGAATTTGTGATTTCCCTCTATAAATCGTTAATATCGATAGAATTAACACCCATAAATGAATACTTTTCTGTCCAAATTCACGGAGTATTTGAGGCCGTCCGCTCAAGCCGCTGTACCGGTCTTGGTGCTGCTCATCCTGGTGATGATGCTGGTGCCTCTGCCGGCGCTCCTTTTGGACATGCTGTTCACGCTCAACATTGGCATGGCCATCATGGTGTTGATCGCTGCGCTGAACATCAAGAATTTCAAGGACTTTGTGTCCTTTCCCACCCTTTTGCTGGTGACCACCCTGATGCGTTTGTCGCTGAATGTGGCGTCTACGCGCATTGTGTTGTTAGAAGGCCACTCTGGCACCGACGCCGCCGGTAAGGTCATTGAGGCTTTTGGCAAGTTCCTGATTGGGGGCAATTTCACGGTGGGCGTGGTGATCTTTATCTTGATCACCATCATCAATTTTGTGGTAATTACCAAGGGTTCAGGCCGGGTGGCCGAGGTTTCAGCCCGCTTTGCCCTAGATTCCATGCCCGGCAAGCAAATGGCCATTGATGCCGACCTGAATGCCGGCCTGATCAAGCAAGACGAAGCCAAGCAGCGCCGGGCCGAGGTGGCCCAAGAGGCCGACTTTTTTGGCTCCATGGACGGTGCCTCGAAGTTTGTGCGCGGCGACGCCGTGGCGGGCATTTTGATTCTGATCATCAACCTGGTGGGCGGATTGGTCACCGGCATGATCACGCACAACCTGAGCTTCAGCAAAGCGCTCACTATGTACGGCACGCTCACCATTGGTGACGGTCTTGTAGCGCAAGTTCCGGCTTTGATCATTTCTACTGCAGCAGGTATTTTGGTCACCCGTGTGGCCACGGAAGACGATTTCTCTGAGCAACTGTCAAAGCAAATGAACAGCAACCAGAGCGCGCTGTTGATTGCGGGCGGTGTGCTGGGCTTGTTGGGCTTGCTGCCCGGCATGCCGCATTTCACGTTCGTGATTTTTGCGGGCTTGTTCATTGGCTTGGCTTATCTGATTCGCCGTAAAGCGGCCAATGTGGCCAAAGAGACTGCGGTTCAAACCAAGAGCGAAGCTGGCCGCCAAGAACTCGGCTGGACGGATGTGCCGGTGGTGGAGCCCTTGTGTTTAGAGCTGCCCTACCGCCTCATTCCCATGGTGGACAAAGGCGAGGAAAGCGATTTGATCAAGCGCATTCGCGCCATTCGCCGCAAGTTCATCAACGACATGGGTTTCCTGACACCCTCAGTGCACATTCGTGACAACCTGCAACTGCCTGCAGAAACCTACCGGTTCTTGGTCTATGGCGGTGAAGTGGGCCGCGGTCAGTGTTTGCCTGATCGTTTGCTGGCTATTGCGCCTGAAGGTTTAGACCCCATGCCTGGCCTTCAAGTACGCGACCCCTCGTTTGGCATGCCCGCTACTTGGATTGACGTGAAGTCTAGAGACTTGGCCATTAGCCGAGGCCACACGGTGGTGGAGCCTGCCGTGGTGATGGCCACGCACTTAGACACTTTGATTCACCGACACGCCAATGAATTGTTGGGCCGCCAAGAAACACAAGAGTTGGTGGACCACTTCAAAGGCAGCTTCCCCAAACTGGTGGAAGACGTTATACCGAAGGTGGTGTCCTTGGCTTTGTTGCAGCGTTTGCTGCAGCTGTTGCTAGAAGAAGGCATCAGCGTGAAAGACTTGCGCACCATCATTGAGGTGGCCGCCGAACATGCGCCCAAGACGCCTGACCCGCTGGACATTCTGCCTATGGTTCGCCAAGCCTTGCGACGCACCATTGTTCAGCAGGCCTTGGGCAGCACTTTGGAAGCCCGTGTGCTGGGCGTGCAGCCAGAGTTTGAGCGCCTCATTGAACAAGCCATTGGCGGCGCTGCAGTGGCACCCGACGGCGTGATTGAACCTTCATTGATGCGCCTGTTGGTGACAGAAATTTCCACCCACGTGGACGCCATGGAAGCCAAGAACTTGCCGCCCGTGATTGTGTGCAATCCCCGCACCCGCTTGACGTTTGCGCGCATTGTTAAAAAAATACGCAGTCAGGCGCACGTGCTGGCCATGACCGAATTGCCTCTGGAAACAAATTTGACCTTTGAAAAGTTCATTTGTTCTCAGGCCAGCCCCACCTAAAGCGGAGTAGTACATGGGTCCCCAAAAATTCATCGCAGCCAACACCACCGAAGCGCTCAAGCTTGTGCGCCAGCAAGTGGGCGGGGATGCCATGGTGCTGTCCACTCGCGACACACCGCAAGGCGTAGAAATTGTGGCCATCTCACCCGAGGCTTTGAGCAGTTTGTCGCAACGCAAAGAAGGCGCCAGTTCAGATTTTTCTGCGCCAACGATTACGACTTCTATTTCCACCACTTCAAATTCTGTTTTTTCACCAGACACCAGCAATACCGCTGCAGGATTTCCTGCGCCAGCTGCTGTGCCCGCCTCTGCAGCTGACAACCCCACAGCGCCCCAAGTTGAAAAGTTGCTGGCCGAGTTCTCTGCTGTGAAGCAACTTTTGCAAACGCATTTGTCAGCCCGCGCTTGGGATGACATTCAAGCGCAATCGACTGATAAGGCAGAGGCCTTGCGCATTTTGTTGAACGCTGGTTTTTCTCCCCAACTGTGCGGTGAATTGGCCGATGAATTGGCGGCACTGCCTGCAGACCCGAACACACGTTTGATCGATCGCCTGCAAAGTTTGTTAGAACCCAAAATTGAAACACTGGACCCCTTGTCCGTGTTTGATCCAGGCGGCATCTTCGCGTTCATTGGACCTACTGGCGTAGGCAAGACTACCGCCATTGCCAAGATTGCGGCACGCTGTGTGCTGCGGTATGGCCGCGACCAATTGGCCCTGCTCACCACCGATACATTCCGCATTGGTGCGCAAGAGCAACTGAAGGTGTATGCCAAGATCATTGGCGTGCCAGTGGTCACCTTGCGCGACAGCGACGACCTCACCACCAAACTCAACAGCATGAAAGATCGCCGCGTCATCTTGCTAGACACCGCCGGTGTCAGCCAGCGCGATACGCAAATGCTGGAGCAAGCCAAGTTGCTGCTTGAAGGTGCACCTTCGTTGAAACGCATTTTGGTAATGAGCAGCACCACCGACTTGCGCACCCAAGAAGATGTGATCTTGATGCATCAGATGGCCACGCAAAATGAAGCGCAGAAAGCACTCATTGGCGCCATCATTACCAAGACCGATGAAGCCGCACAAATTGGCCCTGTGGTGGATTGCCTCATTCGTCACAAACTGCCGCTGATGTTCTTGGCCAATGGCCAGCGCGTGCCAGAAGATTTGAGCCAAGCCAACACAGCTTACTTGAGCCACCGCGCCTTGCATCCCCGCAGCATTTCTGGCCGCATGGAAATTCCTGATGAGCAAATTTCCATGCACCTCATGGACCAGCTGAACGACTGGATTAAGAATTCGTGATGAGTGACGCGCAGTCTTCCGATTTGATCGACCAGGCTGCTGGGCTGCGCTATTTGTTTGGCAACGCCACGGCGCCAGTTCATGTGCTGTGCTGCCCTTCTAGGCCAGCTCTGACCCTGCCCTTGGTAGATGCACTCAGCAAAGATTTGACGAACGACGGCCAAACCATATTGTGGGTTGACGAAGTTGCATTGAACGACAGAGAGCACTGGCCACTGCCCTGCACTGTGAAGTTTGATCTGTCCAAAAGCATAGAAGGCCATGTGGCACTGGACCAAGGCGTGACCATGCTGTCACCGTCACTTTGGTATGGCTTGTCTTTGCACACCCATCGCATTGCAAGGCCCGTTCAGCCTTTGGCAGCACGCTTAATCAGCAGCAATGTTCGCTTTGACAGCATTGTGGTAAGTGCCGCTTCCAGCAAGCCTGAAAGTTTTGCCAAGTATGGCGCACAGATTCACTTCACGGCTGTGAGTGCTTGTTCGGAAGATCAGTTGCAGCAAACCATGACCTGGATGCAACAAGCACAAGCCAAATGCACCGCTGCTACTTGGGGCATTGTCTTGGCAGGTGACACAGATCAACTGGCGCAAGCTCAGAGTTGGCTGGCACAAACTGCCAAAGCGCACTTGTTGAGAAACGTGCAAGTATTGGGCACTGTGAACACCGAACGAATGAGTGCCGCCTTGGCGGGTGCTTGGACCGGACTGCCAGAGCTGACTGCAACTCTGAAACGCCATTTGCTGATCAACCACTGACATGGCCACCAAGTATCAGCAAGACCTGGGTGAGCAGCTCAAAAAATACCAACCGCTGGTGCGCAGAATTGCGTCACAGATTGGCTCACGACTGCCCGCCAATGTGATGCTGGACGATTTGATTCAAGAAGGCATGACGGGTTTGTTGGATGCGTTGCAGCGCTATGTGCCTCAGCCGAATCAAAGTTTTGAAAGCTATGCCAGCATGCGCATTCGGGGCGCCATTTACGATGCGTGCCGCAAGGAAGACATCTTGCCGCGCAATCAACGTGACAAATTGGACCAGCTGGAAAAAGTAACGCAACGCTTGGAGCAAAGTTTGGGGCGCTTGCCGTCCGAACAGGAAGTGGCGAAAGCCGCAGGCCTGGAATCTAACGAGTACTACCAAGTGCTCGACAGTCTGTTCAACGTGCTGCCCATTGACGACATTCCTGAAAACTTATTGCCCGCTGATTTATCGGCCGACCCGCTGGAGAAGTTTTCCAGCAAACAGTTTTTAGGGCAAGTCGTTGAGATTTTGAAAGATCTGCCAGAGAACCAAAAGATGGTGGTGGCTTTGCACTATCAGGAAGATTTGTCGTACAGAGAAATTGCTGCAGTGATGGACCTAACGCCCGGCCGCATTAGCCAGCTGCATACCCAAGCGATGATTTCAATTCGCGCCATGTTGGGCGCGTGAGCTGTGGCAGCTTAGAACTTGCCCAACAACTGACCGCCACCCAAGAACGACACACCGCCCTCGCTTGAGTAGGTGGCACCCGCAGAAGATTGCGCAGCATAAGCTTGCAGGGCCGCATTGCGCTGCATGGCCAACTTGATCAGGTCTGTGTTGAGCTGATGGTCATCGCGGGCTTGCGTTAAACGGGTGTTGAGTTGTGTTTGTTCGTCTTCGGGCAGCGTGGCAATGAACTGGCGCAAACCTTCCACACCACCGGGGTAGTCTTCCAGTGCCTTCAATGCCATTTGGCTGTTCAAGATGGCAGATTCAAGTCCGGGTAGCGCGTGGTTTTCTAATGTGGTTCGCAGTTCGGACACGGCGGTTGCAACCTGCTCGACCAAATTGTGAGCATGTTGAAGACTCATGTGTGTTGAACCTTTAAATTCAGGAGGGATTAGCCGCGGCCTGCACGAACGGCAGCCACTGCGTTGCCCAACAAATTACCGGCCACTTTTTGGTAGTCAATTTCAAAGGTACCTTCAGCAATGCGCTGGCGAATTTCTTGCACCAAGTCGAGGTCTAATTTGTCGGCGCTGGCAGCGCTGGCGGCCACGGGTTGCGCTTGGGCCACTTTGGCTGCATCGCTCAGGCCGATAACAACAGCAGGTTCGGCTTTGCCGCCTGCAGGTTGTTGCAAAGGCGCAGCAGCAGAACCACCATTCAAGCCAGTGGCCTGTGGTTGTCCCAATCCTCGTACATCATTTACTTTGATAATCATGCCGCACCTTAATCTATCAACACTTCCACGGCACCCTGGGAAACTGCGGTGCCTTGGACAATTTTACCGTCAGAAATTCGAACTTTGACAGAGCTACCCAAAGCAGCCGCCGACATGGCCTGCCCCGAGGTGTCGATGGCAAAGCCTTTGCCCAGCAAAGTGACCCGAACTTGGTCTCCCGATTTAATTACGGCGATTGGCTTCAAATCGTTTAATCGGAGGGGGGTTTGCGCCTGAATGGGGCGGACCAACTCCATGTTTTTGGTCTGTTCTAGGTCTTCCAGCAGGGTGTCACCCATCTTGGTCAGGTCGCCTTCGGCCCATTGCAAGTCGGCCACAGTCAGGGCTTGGCCCTTGCGCAAAGCCTGGTTGGCGACCAGATATCGGCCTTTCACCATGACATACACGCTGACGGGACGCACCCAAGGCCGGCCCTCCTCGCAGTTCAGCGTCAAAAAGAGCTTGCCCCAGGCGCGGTCGCGATTTTGCAAGCTGACCCTGGGCTGCTTCTCGCACATAGGCAGGTCATTCCTTGGCTCGGTCCATTGCACCGAATAGTCGCGCCCTTCCAAAGAAGGATGGGCTTTGAGAAACCGAACGACGGCATCCCTGGCTTGGGAAGTCCAGCCTGCCGCCAAGGCCGAGGTGCTCAATAGACAAGGCAACAACATGGCGCCCAGCAGTCGAAGCAAGCCGAGGGTCTTCATTGCGGCCCTAAGAAATAATAAATTTCACCGGTGCCGTCTAGCGCCACACCGCAAACACCCTCTGGCCGCTCAATGCCCTTAGGCACTTCAAAAACATTCATGTTCTCGGCGGGCAGCATTCGGTCAACTTGCAGGTTCTGGTTGTCGATGCCTGACCGCAACATCAGAGTTCCTGTAAAGCTAGCATCTTCAGAGTCGGGTTGAAATTGCACAAACTGCCCTGCGGCTGCCACGTAGCGTTGCGCGTTTCGCATGAAAGGCATCATGCGCATGCGGGTGAGGCTGCAAGGGAACACCAAGCGAAAACCTTCTGGGGTTCGTTTAATGTGGCCTGCCACTTTTTTAAGGCACTCGCCAATTTGCATATAGTCATCATGCGACAGGCTGGGTGCAACCCAGTCCATGTAAATGGTCAGGCTTCTAGACTGCGCCTTGATGCTTTCTGCCTTGGCGCCGAAGTCTCGCAAAGCGTCGAGTTGTTCAAGCAGCGCTGCGTCTAACCAAATGTCCACCATTTCGTGGGCAGACAGTGGAAACAATTGCGCCAACGGCACTTGGCCCACGCGCAATGACCAATCTTGCAATTCACTGAGCAAGGCGTCCATTTGACGAACCGTGCGTTCGTCGTCACGCTGATTCACAATGCGCGCGTTTTGAATCAAGCTGAGGCCTTTGAGGCGCAGCGCTTTGAAGCCAGGATCTGCAGCGCCCACCAGTTGCGAGCCCACTGCCTTGGGCATGACGGCCTCAAAGTTACTGAGTGACGCAGAGTCTCGTGTGACCAACACTTGCAGCCGAGACAACCAAGGCTCCCAGAGTTTGAGCTGCTTCTCTGCGTTGGGCACTTGGCCCAGCTGAATGTCTTTGATGACTTGAGACACTACGGGCAACAAGCCATTGGCCACATCGATCACGCTGGGTTGACCCAGCGTCATTTGGCGCGCCACATCATCTATGAGACCCGCCACAGTGTCTAACCCTAATATGGACAGCGCTGCAGACAAGTCACGACAGTGCAATGCACCTTGCATCATGTCATCAGAGCCGCCGCGCAAGCTGTGCTGCAAACCTTCCAAGCTGCGCTCGGCATCGGCCACCACCAAACTTAAATGATCATATCGGTTGGTTGACACGCAGCCTCCCGACTTCATTTTCTGAACCCTCTAATTCAAAACGTCGACCTTCTGGCACATCGCCAACAGCCAATTGCAATCGACCCGACAGCTCTTGCAGGTTCATGGCAATGCGCTTGGCTGACGCTTTGAGGTTGTTCACTTGAGACAACAGCTGTTCAATGTCTTGGCCATCACCCTGCGCTTCCGCTTGCTGCAAGCTGTCTTTCAGCAAGGCCACTGAGCGACCTAGGTCGCGCGCTGTCACGAAAACCGTTTGCACAGCTTCGGTAGTGAAAGCCAAGTCATAAACCAAGTTCTCGTGTGTTTGGCCACTGCAAAACTGAAGGTGAATGTTGAGCAACTTTTCGCGCAACAAGTTCAGGTCACTTTCCAGTTCAGCTTGCATGCGCGTGGCAGCACCCCAGGCTTGCTCTTCCATGCTTTTGGGCGGCGCTTCTGCGGGTGATGTGATGGCTTGTTGCATATATTTCAACTTGTCCGTCACGAGCGAAAACTCTGCAGCCAATGCTTCAATGCGTGCAATCGATTGTGTCAAAGGGGCATCCACAGCGCGAACGGAAGCTTCAAGTTGTTGCGTCACTGTGAGCCATTGTTTTGACAGCACGCCCAGTTGGCGACGACGTGTCAAATGACCGGCGGCTGCTGTCAACAAACCAAGCACCATCAAACCAGCGCATGTCATCATGCCTTCAGACACCGATCCCGGAAAAGCCAAACGTGACCAATGGAAAGGAGGTGATGCCAATATGGCTTTAGGCTCAGGCGGCAACTGATTCACAGCAGAATGCAAACGCTCTTGCACCAAAATAACGCGAGCCCAAGTGTCGTCTGCAGTTCGGAGGGACTGCATCACATCATTTTTTGAGAGAAATGCCAACATGTCTTTGGCCACTTTGGCTTTGCCCACGTCTTGAATTTGTTTGGCGTCCAATTCAAGGGCGTCCAATTGGGCGCTGATCTCGCGCCAGTGCGTTTTAGATTTGGCCAATTGGTCCCAAGTGAAAGGCAAGCTTGCTTTGGCGGGTGCATCCGCGGGTAAACCCAGTTGATGCCATTTCAAAACGGCCGCATACAAAGCTTTTGCAGGCGTACCCTCTGCGAATTGCTTTGGATTCACGGGACCTTTGGGTCGATACAAACCAAACAACGCATCACGCAAACTTGCATAGCTCATGAGCATTTCTTTAGACTCGCTCAATATTTTGAGATCATCTAACATGACGTTCACTTTGCCTGGCCAGTTTTGAGCGTCTTTGGTGTCGGGTGCAAGGCGAAGGCCTGCGGCTGCTTTCTGGCCAAACTCTAGCAAGGGCGCTTGCAAAGAAGACAATTGCTCGAAAAGCTCAAGGTTGATTTCTTGGTCTGCTGACACAGCAGTAGAAAGACGCGCAACGACTTCCAAAACTTGGGCATGCGCTTCAGTTAATTTTTCTTGTGTTTTGTCTGGTGCAGGTGCTTCAAAGTTGGCGCCAATCCAAAGGCTGGCGATGACGGTCAAGGTGGCCAACCAAATGCTCACAAACAACGCGGACCAAGCACGGCCACCCAGTTCTTGCTGAACTTGTGCGCTGAGTTTGCGAGCCTCAAGCATGCATTGCTCCGCGGGCTTGTATCAAAAGCCAATCACGACCATCATGTTGCACGGAGGTTGATTTCAGCTCATCCCAGAAAGGGCCCAGCACTTGATGCACACGGCATCCGATGGGTGCGCTGCCAGGCACATTAACAATCAGCGCCCAGCGAAATTCTTCTTGCACCTGGCTGGGCACAGGCTGAGCGCCCAAATCAAAGCATTGCGAGAAGGATCTCATGAAAACTGGGGCACCGTCATGGACTTCAACATCTAAATCGGACTGTGCCGCGTGCGCATTAGAAGGTGATGCCTTGAAAACTGATGCAATGCTAGACAAAGGCAAAGCATAGAAGCCCCCTTGCCACTGAACGCCGATCCATTGGACCGAAGGGCCCCAAGTGGCGGTCGCTTGGCTTTCGCTAGGATCTGAAGGTATCTGCATAGATAGCCGTCATTCTAATGCTGTGCTGTACTCGCTTGCTCTTGATTTTCTAGCTGTGTTTCAAAGTAACGCTGCGTGCCATAAGCGATGGCCGACATTAAGGCCGCAGTACCGATCAACAAGCTAAAAATGATGCCAAAAACAGTAAACCAGTTGCTTTTACCTGCCAAATCCTTGGGATCCGCTTGAGGGTTGAATTGCGCATTCCATTTCTCGGGTGTAGACAAGCCATAAACAATGGCTTGCAAGCTACACGCAGCAATGTGGATGCCAAAAATGGGCAGCAAAACCCAACTGAGTGTGTCGTCCAGACCATAGGCCTGAACACGCTCGAAGCCCCAAACACCCAAGGCAGTAGGGATCGGCATGAACCATCCCAAGGTATCTTGGAGACCTTTTAAATAAAAGCGATGAATTCCCAAAGGGCCCAACACAAAAGTTAGCCAGGTTGCGAGTGTTTTGGATTTCATATAGTTCTTAACGACCTGCTTTGTCCCACGAAACTGATGCGCGCAATAAGCGCTCCACATCGCGTTTCATGTCAACGACAGTTTTGGCATCATCTGGATAGTTGAAGCGCATCATCCAGTTTCCCATTGGATCGATTAAATACAAGTGCTCTTCAAGCGCACGGCCATTTGCAGGCGCCAGCCATTGAGACAGTTGATCTGCAGGCACACGCAAAACAGTTGCTCCCTCAATGGCCGAGAGGAGTTCACCCTTGGGTGCGGCTTGATCGTTCAGCAGCCAAACACGGTCCAAACGGTCACTTTCTTTGTTCAACAATTTGTGCAACTGGCGTTGAACAAACAACAGGCGCTCGCACTTTTCACCGCATTCGCCCGAGCCCACGGCCACCAGTAGCCACTGCCCCTTGAGAGTGACGAGCGGTGTTTCTTTGCCTTGAAGATCTTTGGCACTCCATGCCGGCAGCATGCGTTGTGGCTCAATCAATTCACCGTGGTGCACACGTCCTTCAGGACGGATGACGTAGTAAGTTAAATAAGACAAAACAACAGGTGCAGCGCATGCCAAAAGCACCAACATCATGTACAAACGTCCACCCCGCGTCCGCGAGGATTCAGACAAGGAACTGGATGTGGGTTGCGGTAGATCGTAGACCGTCAAACCAATTGGCTTCAAGTCATCAGGCGATTTGGGGTCAGACATGTTTTCGTTTTTTCCAGACTTGGAACCAAGCAAAGAGAATGAGGGTTAAAGCAGACAAAGCAAACCATTGAAACGCATAACCGCGATTTTTATCGGCACCCGAAATGGATTTTGGCCATTCGCGGAGCAAGCCATCGGATGCGTCGTTTGTTTGCTGAAGTGTTGCAAGCATTGGGAGTTTTGTCTCAAGACCAAACTCTTGTAAGTCGATATTTTGCCTGAGCAGATTAAACCCTTCTTTGACGGGGGCAGGTGCGCCCAACTCCATCAATTTAGATGGTGAAGGAACAACCCGCCCTTGAAGGGTGACTTTGCCTTGAGGTGTTGGAACGGGCGGCAAAAAATCACTGCGCGCGCGGTCACGGGCAACCCAACCCCGTTGCACCAACAAAACAGGGCCATTGCTCAATTGAAAAGGTGTGAGGACAAAGAACCCTGTTTGCGACTTCATGCTGCGGTTGTCGAGGTAGACCGTGAATTGAGGCAACCATTGCCCATCCAGATCTGCACTTCTTTGCATCCAATCTTCGGGCACGACCCCAGAAGCCCAGTCGTCGTTAAGCAAAGCAGGCTCTAATTGGCGTGCCACTGTGATGGCATTCAGTGTTTCTTTGGTTTGTGCACGACCCAATTGCCAAAAGCCTAGCTTGGCTGTGATGCCAGAGACCAACAATGTTGCCAGCAGGATGACAAACCAAGTTTTTGAGAACATCCCAAAATTTGCCCTTTCAGAAGTCATGTTCGAAGTGCTCATCAGAATGTTTGAAAGGTGCTGGCCATTTGAAAGGATAATAGCAGGATGAAATATTGGATCATCGTTGCCTTGATTGGCATTATTGGCAGCTTGCTTGCAGCTGGTTTGTTCATGGTTCGCGGCGGGCCCGATGAGCAAGACAAGGCCAAACGGATGGCCAATGCTTTAACGTGGCGCATCGGCATCTCGGTCTTTCTATTTTTGACTATCATCTTCTCGTACGTCATGGGTTGGATCCAACCCACCGGCATCCCAGTCGGCGCATAAAAAAAGCCCCTTGAAGGGGCTTTTTTAATTGAATTCTGTTTAGAACCAGTACACCACGATGTACAGGCCCAACCACACCACGTCCACAAAGTGCCAGTACCAAGCAGCACCTTCAAAACCGAAGTGGCTGTCAGCTGTGAAGTGACCTTTTTGCAAACGCAATGTAATGACGAGCAACATCAACATGCCCACGAACACGTGGAAACCGTGAAAGCCAGTCAACATGTAGAACGTAGAACCATAGATACCAGAAGACAGCTTCAAGTTGAGGTCTGAATAGGCGTGAGCATATTCGTAACCTTGGCACAGCAAGAAGATCACGCCCAGTAAAACCGTCATCCACATGAATGCGATGGTTTTGCCGCGATTGTTTTCTCGCAACGCATGATGCGCAATGGTCATAGTGACACCCGAAGTCAACAACAAAGCCGTGTTGATGGTTGGCAACCAGAAGGGACCGACAGTTTTGAATTCTTCAATGATCTTGGCTGGAGAGGCTGTTGCGCCGGCGACCATGCTAGGCCAGTCCGCTGTAAATCCAGGCCAAAGAAGGCTGTTAGCTTCGCCGCCCAAATTGGGAACAGCGTGAATGCGTGACCACCACAAAGCGCCAAAAAAGGCCGCAAAAAACATCACTTCGGAGAAGATGAACCAGCTCATGCTCCAGCGGAAGGACTTGTCGATGCGCGCACCGTATTGACCATGCAGGCTTTCGTCGATGGCATCACCAAACCATTGGTACAAGGTGGTCAACCAAATGACCATGCCCATCAACAAAGCATACTTACCCCAAGGACTGTCGTTCACCAATTGGCTTGCGCCCATGATGACGAAAAACAAACCCAAAGATGCCATGGCAGGGTGCCTGGATGGGGCCGGCACATAGTAATGTGGGGCGTTGGCGTGCGAATTGGCACTCATAACTCTTCTCCTACTTAACTCGTGACAAAGTTGACCACGAAGGCCAAAAACGAAACAAACAATAAACCACAAATAATGCCAACGATGACAATTTGCAGAGGTTTGACAGTCAAGAGATCTTGACGGTGCTCAGAACCTTTGCGAATGCCAAAGAAGGACCATGCAACCATGACAAAAGCGCGTAGTAATGATGGGCTTGCCTTAGGGGCTTGCTCAAGATTGCTCATACGCTAGAACCTACCTCAAAAAATGTGTAAGACAAAGTGATGGTCTTCACGTCTTTGGACATTTTGGGGTTGATGTAAAAAGTCACAGGCCAAAGCTTCTTTTCTCCGGGCGCCAGGGTGTACTGATTGAAACAGAAACACTCGACTTTGTTGAAGTAAGACGCCGCCTGTTGCGGGGCATAACTTGGAATGGCTTGCGCTGACATGGTGCGATTTTGAATGTTCTGAAATTCAAACATCACCGTGACCAGCTCGCCAGGATGCACATTCAATGAACGAGTCATGGGGGCAAAGTTCCATGGTCCCCGTACGTTGGTGTCAAACTCCACTGAAATGGTTCTGGAGGTGTCTACCTGCGTATTGAGGGGCATGCCCGCTCGACCATTCATGGAGTTTTTAGACTCGCGCTCGCTCAGTGACAACACATTGGAACCCGTCCACTCACAAAAAGCTTCGTAGAGGGGGACCAACATGTAACCAAATGCAAACATGCCCAAGCTCACCATGAGGAGCTTACGCATCAACTGAAAGTTGGTTTGCATGTTGGTTGTACTGTTAGACAGGTTTGGAATTAACCAATGACCTTGTTGGCGTCAGCATTCAGCTTGGGCGGTGTTTCGTAAGTGTGATGTGGGGCTGGTGAAGGCACTTCCCACTCCAAACCTTCCGCACCTTCCCAAGGTTGTTGAGCAGCTTTTTCACCTTTACCGAGCATGCAAGGCAAGACGATGAAGAAGAAGAAATAAACCTGCGCAAAACCGAAGAAGAATGAACCGACTGATGCAATGGCGTTGAAGTCAGCAAACTGCATGGGGTAGTCGGCATAGCGACGAGGCATACCGGCCAAGCCCAAGAAGTGCATGGGGAAGAATGTGACGTTGAACGCAATCAGAGTCCACCAGAAGTGCAACTTACCGCGTGCTTCGTTGTACATCACACCAGACCACTTAGGCAGCCAGTAGTAGGCGCCAGCGAACATGGCAAACAAGGAACCCGCCACCAACACATAGTGGAAGTGGGCCACAACGTAGTAACCGTCTTGCAATTGCAAATCGATAGGCGCCATGGACAAGATCAAACCTGTGAAACCACCCATGGTGAACACGAAGATGAAGCCCACAGCAAACAGCATGGGGGTTTCAAACGTCATGGAGCCTCTCCACATGGTGGCAACCCAGTTGAACACTTTCACGCCGGTAGGCACTGAAATCAACATGGTGGCGTACATGAAGAACAACTGACCAGTCACTGGCATGCCAGTGGTGTACATGTGGTGAGCCCACACAATGAAGGACAGAATCGCAATAGAAGCAGTGGCGTAAACCATTGAAGAGTAGCCGAACAACTTTTTACGTGCGAATGCAGGGATGATCTGGCTGACGATGCCGAAGGCTGGCAAGATCATGATGTACACCTCGGGGTGACCGAAGAACCAGAAAATGTGCTGGAACATGACGGGGTCACCGCCTGCTGCAGGATTGAAGAAGGTGGTACCAAAGTGACGGTCTGTGAGCGTCATGGTAATCACACCGGCCAACACTGGCATCACAGCAATCAACAAGAAAGCCGTGATGAGCCATGTCCAAACGAACATAGGCATCTTCATGAGCGGCATGTCAGGTGCGCGCATGTTCAAGATGGTGACGATGATGTTGATCGAACCCATGATGGAAGAAGCGCCCAGGATGTGCAATGCAAAAATTGCAACGTCCATGGAGGGGCCCATTTGCATGGTGAGCGGTGCATACAGCGTCCAGCCAGCAGCAGGTGCGCCACCTGGCATGAAGAACGTAGAAGACAACATCAATGCAGCAGGAATCATCAGCCAGAAGCTGAAGTTGTTCATGCGGGCAAAGGCCATGTCGGATGCACCAATTTGCAAAGGAATCATCCAGTTTGCAAAGCCCACGAAGGCCGGCATGATGGCGCCAAACACCATGATCAAACCGTGCATGGTGGTCAATTGATTGAACAACTCGGGGTTGACGATTTGCAAGCCAGGTTGGAACAACTCAGCACGGATGAGCAGCGCCAAAACGCCACCCAACATCAACATGGTGAATGCAAACAACAGGTACAAAGTACCAATGTCTTTGTGGTTGGTCGCGTAGACCCAACGGCGCCAGCCGTGGGGGTGATGATCGTGGTCATCGTGAGCGTGTGAATCGACAAAGCCGCCGTCAGAATGGGAAATGGAACTCATGGTTTACCTCAGTCTTTCAACTCAATCACTTCTTTTCAGAAACAGGCGCTTGGGCTACTTGCGCAGCTGGAGCGGCTTCATTCTTGGCTGCAGCAGGAGCTGCTTCAGCCTTTTTCTTTTGGACCCAAGCTGAGTAATCAGCCTCGGACAGAACTTGCACATTGATAGGCATGTAAGCGTGCTCTTTACCGCACAACTCTTGGCACTGGCCATAGAACATGCCTGTGCGCTCAGCCAAGAAATGGGTGTCGCGTACAAAGCCTGGAATAGCATCTTGCTTGATACCGAATGAAGGCACAGCAAATGCGTGAATCACGTCGGAAGCTGTTGTGATGATTCGAATCTTTTTGCCAACAGGCACAACCAAGGGATTGTCGACTTTCAAGAGGTAATCATCGGGCATGTCACCCTTAGCACCTGCGTTTGACAAGATGCGGTGTGAATTGTCCAAGGATGAAATGAAGGAGATGCCCTCGCCTTCGCCTTTGATGTAGTCATAACCCCAACGCCACTGATGGCCTGTGGCCTTGATGGTGAGGTCAGCATTGGAAGTGTCTTTTTGCGCAATCACTGTTTTGGTGGCGGGAATGGCCATGAAAATCACAATGATGAAAGGCGCCAGGGTCCAAGCAATTTCAACTTTGACAGACTCGTGGAAATGGGCAGGCTTGTGACCCAATGATTTGCGGTGCTTAAAGATGGAATAGAACATCACACCAAAAACAGCCACGAAGATGACCAAGCAAATGATCATCATGAAAACGTGCAAGCTGGCTTGGTCTGCCGCCAACTTGGTTGCGGGTGCATGCAAATTCAATTGGTTGACTGCGGGGCCGCCAGGCAAGTCTTTGACAGCATAGGCAGACGATGTCAAACCAGCCAAAGCAAACGCGCTGCAGTTGGCAATTTTTTTCCAATGTTGGCTCAATTTATTCACTTTAAATCCTCGAAAAACAGGGCAGAAGATGACCAACCGGTATCAACGGAATTTGGACTGAGGAACAACTTTGAGTTCCCCTTGTTGGCTGCCCAAATAATCTGCAATCATTTTGAGCTCGGCCAAAGAATATTGCTTTGCAACGCCGCCCATGACAGCATTGTTACGACCCCAAGTGCTAGAGCCTTCTTCTTTGTAAGATTTCAGTGCCATGTACAAGTAGTCCTTGTGCTGACCGGCCAGCTTGGGGAAATCGGGCGTGGTGGGCTTGCTGTAATTGGCACCGTGGCAACCAGCACAACCGCCTTTGGTCAACAATTCAGCAACCTTTGCAGGCGCAGGGGCAATTTGATCGGGTGCTGGCAAGGTGTTGCCATGCAATTCGTAATAAGCCGATACATCAGCCACATCCTGAGGTGTCAAACCCAAAGCAACACTGCGCATGGTGGGGTGCTTGCGCTCACCAGTTTTGTAGGCATTCAATGCATTGGCAATGTACTTTGCACCTTGTCCAGAAATCATGGGCACTTTGTAGACGGATGGAAAGCTGGCTTGGTAGCCAACAATGCCATGGCAACCAATGCACATGGCAATTTTTTTCTCTCCAGCCTGAACATCACCCTTAAGGTCTTGCGCGACTGACATTTGGCCAGCCATGCCCGCGAACAAAGCTGCCGCAATGGCAAAAGATTTGAAACTCATGGGACGCATTCTGAAAAAATTAGTTGTGGTTGATCTAAATCAAATATTATACATAGTTGGCTCTTAGCGAATAAAGCGCAAAGCGCCTTGCGCATGCCAAGCTTGCCTCGGTAGAACATTACTAAAAACTTACTTCCTGAAAATTTTTAGACTCATATTGAGATCCGCAACTTGCCCTTGAGCGACATTATCCAAACAAAGTCACAAATGAACATTGGCCCCCTTTTTAAACAGTACAACGCACTCACTAAGCCAAGGGTTATTCAGCTGATTGTGTTCTGCGCGCTGATTGGCATGGTGCTGGCTGTACCAGGACTTCCCACGTGGGACGAGTGGCAAAGAATGGCGCTGGCCAGCTTGGGCATTTGGCTGGTTGCAGGCGCAGCAGCGGCCTTCAATTGTTTGGTTGAAAAAACCATTGATGCCAAGATGCGCAGAACATCTTGGCGGCCCACCGCCAAGGGCGAGTTGTCTGACATGCAAGCCCTGATTTTTTCAGCCACGCTGTGCGCCATTGGCTCGTTCATTTTGTTCGTGTGGATCAACCCCATCACCATGTGGTTGACCTTCGCCACCTTCGTGGGCTATGCCGTCATTTACACCCTGATTCTCAAGCCCATGACGCCTCAAAACATCGTCATTGGAGGCGCTTCTGGCGCCATGCCACCTGTCTTGGGCTGGGCCGCCATGACTGGCGAAGTGGGCGCAGAAGCCGCCATTCTTTTCCTGATCATTTTTCTGTGGACGCCGCCCCATTTTTGGGCGTTGGCTTTGTACCGCGTTGAGGACTATCGCAAATCAGGCTTGCCCATGTTGCCCGTCACGCATGGCAATGATTTCACACGGCTGCAAATTTTGCTCTACACCTTTTTGCTGGCAGCGTCTTGCTTGATGCCGTTTGCATTTGGCATGAGTTCTTGGATTTACTTGGCAGGCGCCGTGGTGTTGAGCATCGGCTTCATTGCCTATGCCGTTGCACTGTTTAAAAAATATTCAGACGAATTGGCGCGCAAAACATTTCGCTTTTCGCTGATTCATCTCACGGCGCTCTTTGCAGTACTGCTGCTTGACCACTACATCTTGACTTAAGTCAATTTTTCAGAAGCACTTGGCATTGCGCCACAAGTCTTCATCTAGCGAAACCCCTGATGGTCAGCCAACACCACAGCTGATTAAACTTTGTGCACACCACAAAGAGGTTTTCCATGGCTGCCATTCAATCTGACCTTCCCTTGCTCAGCCCTATGACTTGGCTCATAAAAGGCTCTGAAGACATGCGCAAAACGCATTTTGTGGGCGCTTTTTATGGCTTGGTGTTTGTTGTACTGGGATATGCCCTCGCGCTGGTCTACGCCCATTATTGGAAGGCCACCATGGGTTTGACGGCCAGTTTTTTCTTGCTTGGGCCGATTGTCTGCACGGGGCTTTATGAGTTGTCTCGCCAAGTGCAAAAAGGAGAGGAAGTCAGCCTGCCCAAAAGCATGAAAGCTTGGCTGCCCAATTGGAAAATGATGGGCTTGTTTGCCATCCTGTTGACGTTTCTGATGATTGTTTGGGCGCGTGTTTCCATCGTCTTGTTCGCGCTGTTTGCAGACCAAGAATACCCGCATCTGCAAAGTTTAATTTCTCAAATCGTCGATTTCAAAAACATCGAGTTTCTGCTGGTCTGGACGTGTGTTGGCGCCATTTTTGCATCCCTGGTTTTTGCGATCTCGGTGGTCTCTGTGCCCATGCTGCTAGACCGATCAACCGACACCCTAGAGGCCATCTTCACCAGCGCCAATGCGCTGTGGAACAACGCGCTGGTCTGCTTGCTATGGGCCAGCCTGATCGTTTGTTTCATTGGACTGGCGCTGGTTTTTTTCAAACCTTTGTTGGTGATCACTGCACCCCTGATTGGTCATGCCACTTGGCACGCCTATCACGCCTTGGTCTTGCCCGATTAAGGTTTCCAACGCTTGAGCAGCAAGGCATTGGTCATCACACTGACCGAACTCAATGCCATGGCCGCACCAGCCACTACAGGGCTCAGGTAGCCCATGGCTGCCAGTGGAATGCCTGCAGCGTTGTAGGCAAATGCCCAAAATAAATTTTGCCGAATTTTGGCCACTGTACGCGCAGAAATTTCCAAGGCGCCAGCCACCAAGGCCACATCGCCGCGCATCAACGTGATGCCTGCGGCTTGCATGGCCACATCGGTGCCACCGCGTCTGCCATCGGCATTCAAATTGGCCATGGCCAAACCCACATCCGCAGCGGCCAATGCCGGTGCATCGTTGATACCGTCTCCAACAAAAGCCACCACATGCGGCGCATCAGTTGAATGGGCTTGCAAACTTTTGACCAAGGCTGCTTTATCGCCAGGCAATACTTCTGCAAACACCTCATCAGGTTGAAGTCCTAAACGTGCCGCCATGGCTTGTGCTGCGCCTTTGTTGTCACCCGAAATCATGACCAGCCGAAGTCCGCGCTGACGCAACAACTTCAATGCAGCTTGCACGCCAGGTTTGGGCTCGTCGCCAAACGCCAAGACTGCCAAAGGATTGACGCCAGCGTGCGAGCGCTCAGCCAAGATCGAGACAGTGGCACCGTCGGCCTGCATGCTTGCTGCCTGTGCTTGCCACGGTCCGTCTGGCACATTGAGCGAGTCCATCCAACGCAAGCTGCCCAACAACAAATGGCGGCCCTGCACATGGCCTTCGCTACCAAAACCTGGCACCGCCTTAACGTCGTCAGGCACCACGAACTGCAAGCTCTGTGTTTTGGCGGCTTGCACGACAGCATGCGCCAAGGGGTGTTCACTTCCGCTTTGCAAGCTGGCGGCCAACATCAACAGTTGATCGTCCGAATCAGAGCTTGGCACATTTTGTAAATTGACCGACGTCAAGGAAATCAGCCTTGGCTGACCCACGGTCAACGTACCTGTTTTGTCAAAAGCGACGGTGTCAACTTTGTGAGCAATTTCTAGAGCCTGCGCATCTTTGATCAGGACGCCGTGCTTGGCAGCCACGCCAGTGCCCGCCATGATGGCGGCGGGTGTGGCCAAACCCAAAGCACAGGGACAAGCGATCACCAGCACAGCCACACTGTGAATAAGCGAGACCTCAAGGCTGTGACCCGTGAACCACCAAGCCAACAAGGTGATCAATGCCAACACCAACACCACAGGTACAAACACCGCCGATACCTGGTCCACCAAACGCTGAATGGGTGCTTTGGCGGCCTGCGCATCTTCAACCAAGCGAATGATGTTGGACAACACTGTTGAGGTACCTGTGGCACTGACAGTGACCAGCACGCGGCCCTCACCATTGATGCTGCCACCCGTGATGCGTGCACCCACGCTTTTAGGGACAGGCAAAGGCTCGCCCGTCAGCATGGCTTCGTCAACTTGCGTCTGCCCTTCCAGCACCACGCCATCGGCAGCAAAACGCTCACCAGGCAACACCAGCATGCGATCGCCCACTAACAATTCTTCGATGGGAATTTCGACTTCACCGTCGGCTGTGATGACGCGCGCTTTTTCAGGGCGCAGTGCATGCAAGGCCCGAATGGCATCGGTGGTTTGACGCTTGGCACGTGCTTCAAGCCACTTGCCTAGCAAGACCAGGGTAATGACAACGGCAGAGCCTTCAAAATACAAATGCACCATGTGCCCATCGGCTGCCGTAAGCCACAGCCACATGGACAACAACCACCCGGCTGAGGTGCCAATGGCCACCAACAAATCCATGTTGCCACTGCCAGCCAACAAGGCGTGCCAGCCAGCTTTGTAAAACCGTGCACCCAGAATAAATTGCACAGGTGTGGCCAATAAAAACTGCCACAGCGCAGGCAACATCCAATGCTTGCCAAGTGCATCGCCCAACATCGGCAGAACCAAAGGTGCACTGAGCAACAATCCAACAGCGACCGGACCGAAACCAGACCATGCGCCAGCGGGTGCTTGTTCCAAATGTTCTGGGGCCAAGGGCTCGTAACCTGCATCGCGCACTGCACGTCGCAAGCGGGCTTGCTGTTCTTGCGCATTGAGGGCGCCAGACTCTGGCGACTTCCAAGTGACCCTCGCAGATTCAGTGGCCAAATTCACACTGACGTCTTTGACATCGGTCAACTTTCCGATAGCGCGTTCCACCCGCGCAACACATGATGCGCAGGTCATGCCACCAATACCAATATCGCAGGACAATTCAGACATAGGCTAAGCTTACATCTAATTTATTGAGAGGAGTTGATCATGAACAACACATTTCAAGTTCAAGGCATGACTTGTGGCCATTGCGAAATGGCCGTTAAAAAAGCCATCACCCGTTTAGATCCTGAAGCCAAAGTGGCCATCGACCGACCTGCAGGCAAAGTGGATGTAGAGAGTTCCAAAGCGCGCGAAGAAATTGCGCACGTCATTGCAGAAGAAGGCTACACGGTAGCCGCTTAAAGCGCCGACAAACGCTGTACTGCTGCCTCGCGCAGCACTCTGGCCAAGGGCACTTCCGACCTTGACTTAAGAGAGACCCAGCCAAAGCGGGCATTGGCATTGAGCGCCGGCGTCATCGGCAAGGCCACCAAATCAGGCGCCAGCGCACGAACAGCCAAGACCACGGCCTGCGTGTTTCTGGCCACATCCAACAAACTCGATATTTCTTCGCAGCGCAATTGAATCAGTTGCTCTGGATGTGCTTGTGCACCATATCTTTCAGTCAGCACTCGCGCCACCTCATCACTCAAGGGGGTTGATGCAATGGGGTAATCAAGCAATTGCTCAAACGTGACTTGCTTCAGTTTGGCAAGCGGATGTTTTTTGTTGCACATGAAAGTGCCTGGCAACTCACACAAGGGTTCTACTTTCAAATCAGTCGATGGACTCAGGGAGCGAATGTCCAGGATCAACGCGTCCAATAAGCGCTCTCTGAGTTGTTGAACCAACAAAGTGGTGGCACCCCTGGCAATTTCCAAACGTGCGCCGGGGCATTCATTGGCGACATAGGTTAGGAGGGGTGTCATCCACAAAGCACCGGGGCCGGAGCCCAAACCCAACTTCAATTGACCATGAAGCCCTGTCAACAGGTGCTGGCTGCTCTGCTTCAGGTTGTTGGCGGCATCGAGTAATTCGCGCGCTTGCCCCAAGATGTGATGTCCGAAGGGCGTCAGTTCATTCTTGCGCCCCACTCTGTCAAACAAGGCTTGACCCAGTTCATCCTCCAGAGATTTGATGCTTCGGCTGAGGGCGGGCTGCGTTAGGAACAGTCTTTCAGCCGATTTGCTGAACGAGCCATTGGCGGCCAATTCAATGAAGTGCTTCAGTTGAACCAAGGTCATTGCATTTCTCCATGCATTTAAATCATGCTAAATCATATTAATATGCATTTGACTTAGATTCAAGCCATTTTTAGGATGGGCACACGATTCATAAAAAAGAGGAGACGAAAATGAACTCAGTTGTTGAAAAATATATCAAGAGCGCATCCGCGGTTGTGGGCATGTTGCTCATGGCAGGTACAGTCTTTGCGCAAACCTACCCCTCAAAACCCGTTACGTTGCTGGTGCCTTATCCAGCCGGTGGTTTGTCTGATGTGATTGCCCGTACAGTGAACAACACCTTGTCAAAAAATCTGGGACAGCCCGTGATTGTTGACAACTTGGGCGGTGCGAGCGGTGCGATTGCTGCACAAAAAGTTTTGAGCGCGCCTTCTGACGGTCAAATCATTTTTCAGGGTTCGCCCAACGAATTGATTTTGGCGCCCTTGGCCATCTCTGCCGTTAAGTTCAAAAGCGAAGACTTCCGTTTGGTTCAAATGATCTCTACGGCACAAATTGCATTCTTGGCTCGTAAAGATTTGCCGGTGAGCAATGTGGACGAGTTCTTGGACTATGCCCGTAAAGAAGCACAAGCTGGACGCCCCATCACTTATGCCAGCGTTGGCCCTGGCTCCTTCTATCACCTGTTGGGTGAACACTTGTCCAAAATTTCCAACATCCCCATGACACATGTGCCCTACAAAGGTGGCGCACCCGCCAATCAAGATTTGTTGGGCGGTCAAGTCGATATTTTCTTGGCCCCTTTTGGCAAGAACTATGACGAATTGCAAAAACAAGGCAAGCTCAAGATTTTGGCCATGCTCAACAGTGAGCGTCTGGAGTCTGTCAAGTCTTATCCCGCCATCAGCGAGAGCAAATCTTTGAAGAACTTCACGTTCAACATTTGGACAGGTTACTTTGTGAAAAAAGACACACCTGAAGCCACGGTTCAAGTGCTGCACAAAGCCATTACCGATGCCTTGACAGAACCTTCTGTTTTGGCCGGCATGGAAGCCAACAGCTTGTTGATGGCTAAACCTTTGTCAATGCAAGCTGTGAGCAAAGCTTATACAGATGGCACTGCACAGTTCCGCGCCATTGCCAAGTCCATCAACTTGCAACCGCAATAAGCATGACCTACTTGCGCGAAGCGCTCACCGCCAGAGTGGGTGAATTCATCCAACTCCGGCGTGACATTCACCGCCACCCCGAGTTGGCGTTTGAAGAACATCGCACCGCTGAGTTGGTGGCGTCCAAGCTTGAATCTTGGGGCTACCAAGTTCACCGCGGTTTGGGGGGCACCGGCGTGGTAGGCACACTCAAACGCGGCACCAGCACACGCAGCTTGGGCCTGCGTGCCGACATGGATGCCCTGCCCATTCAAGAGGCCAGTGGCGCCGAATGGTCGAGCACCAAGCCCGGACTGATGCATGCCTGCGGCCATGATGGCCACACCGCCATGCTGCTAGCCGCCGCCCACGAGTTGGCATTAAACAGCGCGTTTGATGGCGTGTTGCACCTCATCTTTCAACCGGCCGAAGAAGGCGGTGGCGGCGCGCTGCGCATGATGCAAGACGGTCTGTTTGACTTGTTCCCTTGCGATGCCATCTTTGCCATGCACAACATGCCTGGCGTGCCTGTGGGCAAATTTGTGTTTCGCAGTGGCAGTGCCATGGCGTCTAGTGACTACGTCACCATTCGCGTGAATGGTACAGGCGGACATGGCGGTATGCCGCATCGCGCAGCAGACTCTTTGGTGGCTGCAGCGTCTATCGTCATGGCTTTGCAAACTGTGGTGTCTCGCAATGTCGATCCACTGCACACCGCTGTGGTGACGGTGGGCTCCATTCAAGCGGGCAAGGCCAACAATGTGATCCCTGCATTGGCCACACTTGAATTGAGTGTGCGCGCTTTGGACCCTGGTGTTCGCAAATTGCTCGAGCAACGCATCAAAGCCATTGCCACATCGCAAGCCGAGAGCTTTGGCTGCAAGGCCGAAGTCGACTGGAAAGAAGGCTATTGCGTGTTGGTGAATTCAGAAAACGAAACCAATTTTGCAAGGCAAGTGGCTTTGGATTTGGTCGGCGCTGAGCGCGTTGTTTTAAATGGTCCGCCTTTAACTGGCAGCGAAGATTTTGCCTTCATGCTGGAAAAAATTCCTGGCAGTTATTTGCTCATTGGCAACGGTGATGGCGACTCCGCGGGCGCGTGCATGGTGCACAACCCGGGTTACGACTTCAACGATGACAACATTGCAACAGGTTCTGACTATTGGATTCACTTGACGAGGGAATTCCTCAAGGTGTAAATTGATCTCATCAGTGGCATCGGGAGAGATTGCTTAAAAGCAACGCCGAAGGAGCAACCGCCCCGGAAACTCTCAGGCAAAAGGACCGATGTCATATTTCATTCTGAAGAGTGGTTTGCGTTTTCGTCCGCAAACCCACCGCAGGAGCAAGCAACACCCCAGCGTGTTGTGAATCTCTCAGGTCCAAAACAGAAGGGGCGCCACTGGCACAGTTGTGTCATGGCTCAACCCTTCGACGTTTTGAAAGATCTGAATCATGAAAACTATTGCCATTGTGGGCGGCGGCATCACCGGCGTCACCACTGCTTATGCACTGGCCAAGCGCGGCTTCTCTGTCACCTTGTTTGAGCGTCACCGCTATGCCGCCATGGAGACGTCGTTTGCCAATGGCGGACAGTTGTCTGCCTCGAATGCAGAAGTTTGGACACACCCCTCCACAATCATCAAGGGCTTGAAATGGATGCTCAAAAGTGATGCGCCGCTGCTGGTCAATCCCAAACCCAGCTGGCACAAAATTTCTTGGTTTGCAGAGTTCATGGCTTCCATGGCGGCTTACGAAAAGAACACCATTGAAACAGCCAAACTGGCTGTGGCAGCACGACAACATTTGTTTGCTTGGGCTGAAGCTGAAAACATTGATTTCGATTTGAAAAAGCAAGGCATCTTGCACATTTACCGCGACAAAAAGGGCTTTGACCACGCAGGCAAAGTTTCTGAAATGTTGGCCAAGGGTGGCTTGCCACGCCATGCGGTGACCCCCGAAGAAATGAAAGCCATCGAACCCACTTTGGCTGGCAAATACTACGGCGGCTATTTCACAGAAAGTGACGCCACGGGAGACATCCACAAGTTCACCAACGGTTTAGCCATGGCTGCAAAGCATTTAGGCGTTCGCACTTTGTATGACCAAGACGTCACCAACATTCAAAGCGACAACAGCCAAGTCAAGATCACGGTGGCCCACTCTGATGCGCCTACCAGCATTCATACGTTTGACAGCGTGGTGGTGTGCGCAGGCGTTGCCAGCAAACAATTTGCTTCACAACTGGGTGACCGCGTCAACATCTACCCTGTCAAAGGCTATTCCATCACGGTCAATTTGAACGACGCTGAAAGCCAAGCAGGCGCACCGCAGGTCAGCTTGCTGGACGACGAGACCAAGTTGGTCACCAGCCGTTTAGGCGACGACCGATTCCGTGTGGCAGGCACTGCAGAATTTAACGGCTACAACCGTGACATCCGCGCTGACCGCATCAAGCCATTGGTCGATTGGGTCAATCAATGCTTCCCCAAAATCAACACCCGCTCCGTGGTTCCATGGGCTGGCTTGCGTCCCATGATGCCCAACATGATGCCCCGCGTGGGTCGTGGCAAAGCTGCCAATGTGTTTTACAACACAGGTCACGGTCACTTAGGTTGGACATTGTCTGCCGTGACGGCAGACATGGTGGCGGAAGTAGTGGCGGCTCAGGCTTCTGCTGAGCGTGCCACGATCATTTCAGGATCGACCAACCTGGCACGTGTGTCCACGTAATAACCGCCGTATTCGGTGTACTTCAAGACAGCACATTGGCATGTGATGCACTTGAAGACGTCGCAGCGGTTGTAGGGAAAGTAGTCCACTGCAATGGGCGCGTTCGGTGAGTCATAGCGCGTACCGTTGGGGTGGAATTCTTCGAAGGTCAATTCCACTTGGCCTTCGGCTAGTTCTTGCCTGAGGGTGCCTGCAGCTTGCATTTGGGCAGCAGGCCAGCGCGCGTCGGGCACGCTTTCCCAGCCTTTGCAGATTTTCAGGGCGCAATTGCAGTGATGCGGGGGGTGAACGGCCAGCGCTTTGAGCTGTTCTGGGGTAAGGAGTTGTTCATTTGACATGCCCCCTATTTTGCGCGATGCAGCAGACAACCGGCCACGGACATGTCGGCCATCAATATGTTGCCATTGCTTGAGTCTGTGCAATACAAGGTTTTCCGGTCTTTGCCACCAAATGCCATGTTGGTGAGAGACGCGCCTTTGGGTCCTGTCAGAATTTCTTCGGGTTCCGCCCAATGTGACAGCACCCACACATAAGCCAGTCCAGGATTGGCCACCAGCAGTCGGCCACTTTCATCCATGGCCAAACCGTCAGGACCACTCGGTCCATAGGATGTGAAAAACTGCCCCACTTTCGACACGCTGCCATCGCTCAACAAAGGCATGCGCCAAACAGCATTGCCGCGCGTTGTAGCGACAAACAAAAACCGCTCATCGGGTGACAGCACGATGCCATTGGGGCTGGGCACGTTGTTCAGCAACAGGTCTAACTTGCCATCGGGCGACAGTCTGTACACCCGCCCAGAGGGGTCGTGCATGCCGGTTTGCCCTTGGTCTGTGAAGTACACATTGCCCCGGGCGTCCAGCACCAAATCATTGACACCTTTGAAGCTTTCGCTGTTGCGACGCTCAAGAAATGCTTTGACTCGCCCCGTTTGAATGTTCAGGCGCATCAAACCGTTTTTGTAATCGGTGACCAGCAACTCGGTCTCGCTTAGAAACTTCATGCCATTGGGCTCACCATCCCATTGCGCCACCAAGTCCCACTCTCCTTTTGGATCAATTCGAAACACACGGCCAAAAGGTATGTCGGTGACGTAGAGGTTGCCATGCGTGTCAAATACCGGGCCCTCCAAAAATGAATCCGCCAATCGCCCGCCCTGATTCACATCGGCCCATTCACTGCGCACGCCAGTCTGCCTGAATTTCTCAGGCATGGCGCTAAATATTTCAAGAGGTCGAATGAGTGGATTTTGAAGCATGATCATGTGGCAACCTTGAGTGCATTGTCACTCTTTTTTAATGCCCGCAGCCTTCACCGTGGCAGCCCATCGCTGGGTCTCGCCTGCCAAGTACTTGCGAAACTCTTCAGGTGTAGAAGCCACAATGCGCGAACCCAGACTGTCGAACTTGCCTTTGACTTCGGGCATAGCCAACACCTCTTTAACCGCAACCTGCAGACGATTCACAATTTCAGGTGAGGTGCCTTTGGGCAAGAAAATACCGTTCCACTCATAAGACTCATAGGGCTTGCCAATTATTTCGGAGACTGTCGGTACATCTGGAAACGCGGGGTTACGTTGCGCAGAAGTAATGGCCAGCGCTTTGACCGTGCCACTTTTGACATGACCACTGATGGCCGGCAAATTGAAAAAACCCATGTCCACTTCAGCGGCAATCACAGCGGTCACCGCCAGCCCACCGCTCTTGTAAGGGATGTGCAGCATGTTGACGCCTGCAGCTTGGTTCATCAACTCAGGTGCCATGTACTGCACCGTGCCTTGCCCACCGGAACCAAAGGTCAATTTGCCAGGCGATTGTTTGGCCGCCTTCAGTAAGTCTTGTGCGGTTGCAAATGTGGAGGTCTTGGGCACCGTCAGCAACATGGGTGTCACACCCACTTGCGTGACAGGAATCAAATCTTTTTCTGCATCGAATGGCATTTTTTGCAAATGCGGATTGATCGACAACGGTGTTGCGTCGTACAAAACCGTAAAGCCATCGGGTGAGGCTTGCGCCACAGCCTGCGCGCCAATGATGCCACTTGCACCTGCTTTGTTCACCACCACGACGGAGGTGGACAGTTTGGTGCCCAAGTGCTGCGCAATCAGCCTTGCCAACGCATCTGCAGTTCCGCCGGGTGCATAGGGCACCACAATGCTCACAGGCTTGCCATCGGGCCAAGCGGCCATGGCTGCGGGTGCGCTCAGTGTGAACGTCACACCTGCTGCCCATAGCAAAGCGTTCATTAATCGTCGGTTCATGTTGTCTTCCTTTTTTCAAATTGTTCAAACTGTCGCAATGGGTGTCACGGGTGATCCTGCTGCACCCGGCAAACGCAAGGGCGGTGCAGTCAGTAAAAATCGAGAGCGCTGATTCGCTCGAAGCCATAGTGCCAATGGCGTGAGCAACCACAACTCACCCAAGTGGATGCCGTTTTTGAACAGGCAATGTTCGTGCAAGGGCAAGCGCGGCCGTTTCATACCAGCGGGCTTGGTGAGTGACACAGCTTGCACCAACTCCACGGCTGGGTTGTCGGCCACCAAGCAGGCCAGACGTGTATCACTGATCCAATTCAGCAACTTTGGATCTTCGCCATCCAGACCACTGCCCGTTTCATTCAGGTGTTGTAGGTCGGGTTGCTTGCGCATGTTCAGCAAGGTGTCTGCAAAACCAGTGTGCAAGCACACCATGTCACCGGCTTCAACATGGACCTTGTCTGCATCCAAAATGCGCATCAATGCGTCATAGCCCACAGCTACTCTTTTGCGACCCACGTGTTTTTCTAAATCAATCAACACACCTCGCCCCTGAACGCCATGTGCCGCCAAATTGGCAACACCCAAGGCGTTTGCATCTGGGTCTGGATAGCGTGCCCAATCGTCTGCAGCAGTTGAATCGGTCGAACCGGGGTGAATCTCAACGCCTGCTCTAAAGCCGTTGTAGAAAACAGCTTCAGCCTCGCCATCACCATCGGCATCAAAGCGGCTGCCCATGTGAGCCAGGCTGTCCCACTGTGTTGAATATTGCGTGTTCATCAGCATGACTTCGTCGCACACGACATCAGTCAAGTTGGGATCTTCTGAGGCGTACGACCAGCAGTAGCCCTGCACACCGGCGCTGACGCCATCGCGCAAAGTACCGAACAAACGCGGGGGCATACGCCGTGCATTCAAAGACCTTCCACCCGGTACATCCAAGGGCAAGGACAAACAAAATGTCAGCCCTACTTTGACCTCCGCAATACCTTGGCGCACCTTGTCTGGCGTGACCAAGTTCATTCGTCCCAAACGATCGTCTGGGCCAAACTCTCCCCAGTGGCTGCCAGGCGGTGCGTTTTTCCAGCGTTGCATCATGATGGCTAGAACCTTATGCAGAAACCGCTTGAGAATATTTACTCAAAACTGCGAGCACATTCTTGGCCGCTCCTACACCCATGTTGATGTAAGCATCGCTGGTAACGCCGCCAATGTGAGGGCTTAAAAAGATTTGTGGCACACCCTGAAAGATGTGAGGCGCTGTCATCGGCTCTACTGCAAAGCTGTCTAGACCTGCGGCAAACACATGGCCACTTTGAACCGCCGCCAACAAGGCGGGTTCATCCACCAAGCCGCCGCGCGCTGTGTTGACCAGCATCACACCAGGCTTGCAAGCGGCCAAAGTTTGGGCATTGATCAACTGCCGGTTTTCTGGCGTGAGCGGGCAATGCAATGAGATGGCATCGGACTCTCGCCACAGAGTTTCAAAGTCAACGGCTTGGATGTAATCGGGCAAGTTTTTGGCGAAGGGGTCAACGCCTAAAACTTTCATGCCCATGGCATCGCACATTTTGGCAAAGCGTTGGCCAATGGCACCCAAACCGACCAGGCCGATGGTGCGGCCATGCAGTTCAACACTTTTGTGCGTTGCTTTGTCCCAAAATCCTGCATGCATGCGCTCGTTCAAGTGCACCACCGATTTGGCACAGGCCAGCAGCAAAGCCATGGCTTGTTCAGCCACAGCAGCGGCATTGGCACCCACTGCAGCGCAGACTTCAATGCCGCGCGCTTTTGCGGCTTCTTTGTCGATGGTGTCGGTGCCACTGCCGTGCTTTGAGATGACTCGCAAAGCCGGTGCCGCGTCCATCACTTCAGCCCCCACACTGCCGTAACGAACAATGATGGCCACAGGATTGTGACGCTGGCACAAAGCGACCATGTCTGACGTCTGCGGTGTTTTGCCTGCATAGACAATTTCAAAATCAGTCAGCAACGCCAAAGCTTGCGATGCCAGATCTGCGCCTGTCACGATGACAACGGGACGTGCACTCACAGCGTTTCGCCTTCTTTCAACACGCCAGCTGCCACCAGCGATGACAGCAACCAAGACGCGCTGGTGTTGCCTTCCTTGATTTGCGCAATGCGTTTGGCCTCGTCCACCACTTTTTTGTCAGCCAAGGGCAACAAGCCAGGCAACTTTTCGCGCTCAACCACCACAATGCCATCGGCATCGGCCAGCACAAAGTCGCCGGGATTGACAGACACGCCACCACAAGAAATGGGATGACCAATGCGGCCACCGATGTTTTTGGTGGGGCCATTGGGATTGGTGCCGACAGAAAAGACGGGGAAATCCATCTCTTCAATTTCCAGACTGTCACGCACAGCAGCATCCACAATCACACCGGCAATGCCCAACTGTTTGCAGGCCGTCATCATGATGGTGCCCATCAACGCGGCAGTTTGATCTGCCTTGCCATCAATCACCAACACATCGCCTGGCTTGGCCATGGCAATGGCGGCATGGATCATGAGGTTGTCGCCAGGGCGAACCTCCACCGTCAATGCCGGGCCCGCCACTTTCATGTGAGGACGCAGCGCACTGATGCGGCCGTGCATCACACCACGTCGGCCCGCCACATCGGCAAAAATAGCCGCCTGATGGACGGATGCTTTTTGCACCAAGTCGGCGGGTACACGTTCAAAATTTTTAACAATATCTTGGCTCATAAAAATCCCAAATTAAAAATTAATCAGTCAGCGCGGGCGCCAGACTCTTTGACAACCTTGCCCCATTTGACGAGGTCATCCCGCATCAGCTTGGCAAATTGCTCAGGTGTACCACCCGTGATGTCCAAGCCTTGATCCCCCAGTTTTTTGCGCAAGTCTTCTGCGCGCAAGGCTTTGTTCACTTCAGCATTCACAGCTGAAACCACCTCTGCCGGCAACTTGGCGGGGCCTAATAATCCAAACCAGGTGGTGGCTTCAAAACCCTTCAAACCAGACTCGGCCACTGTGGGAACATTGGGCAAGTCGTCTGTTCGTTTAGCAGATGTCACTGCCAATGCCCTGAGCTTGCCGCTCTTGATATGACCAATCAGGGTGGGCACAGAAGAGACGTATACCTGCACATTGCCACCGATCACGTCGGTCAAGCCTTGGGCGGCACCCTTATAGGGAATGTGCGTCATGCGAACGCCCGCTTCTTTCTGCATCAACTCAGTGGCCAAGTGCGCCACCGTACCGCTGCCCGAGCTTGCGTAATTGATGGCATCAGGTTGGGCTTTTGCTGCCGCTAACAATTCACCAAATGTTTTGTATGGCGAATTGCTTGCCACCACAAAGACCACGGGTGAACTGCCGATATTGACAATGGGCGTCAGGTCTTTTGAAGGGTCATAGGGCAGCTTGCTGTAGAGGCTCGGATTGATGGCCAAGTTGCTCGTTTGGCCAATGACCAAATTCAAACCATCGGGCGCGGCCTTGGCAATGGCGTCCACCCCAATATTGCCCCCTGAGCCAGGCTTGTTGTCGTAAATGAACGTCCATTTGGTGTTGGACACCACTTTGTTACCTACCTCGCGTGCAATCAAATCAGTGCCACCACCTGCCGGAAAGGGCACAACCACGCGGATGGGCTTCGAGGGCCAGTTTTGCGCAAGAGCGTTGAATGCCAGTGTGGTACCGATCAAAAGAGTTGCCAATGTACCCTGCGTCAAGAGGCGACGCGCCAGCACTGAATGAGTCATATTTGTCTCCAAAAGGGAAGAATTGTTTGAGATGGATTGTTCATTCATCTTTCATTCGATACAATAGTATTTCACACAGTGAAAGATGTTTCATGGCACGAAAATCCAACGCGGCACCCACCACCGATGAACCCCAAAACGACGGCGGCGTCATCGCTGTGAAACGGGCTTTGCAAATTCTGGAAGTCTTTGAAATTGGCGACCAGCACCTTTCACTGGCAGAACTCAGCCGACGAACAGGCCTACACAACACCACCGTTTTGCGACTGGCGCGCACGCTGGCCCTTTCGGGCTACATGGTGCAAAAGGAGGAAGGCACTTGGCGTTTAGGTGCAGCCGCGGGTTGGCTAGGTGCACGCTACCAAGCCGGTTTTGACATCAACGATGTGGTGGAGCCCACATTGCGACAGTTGTCCGCTGAAACCAAAGAGAGCGCTTCTTTTTATGTACGCGAAGGCGATGTTCGCTCATGCATTTCTCGCATCGAAGGACCGCAATCGGTACGCCACCACGTGCGCATTGGCATGCGATTGCCATTGAACTTAGGTGCCCCAGGCAAAGTGATCTTGGCGTTCTCTGGCACAGGCGGGGACGAATATGAAACGATTCGTCGTCGGGGTTATCACATGTCAATGGGAGAAAGAGACCCAGAGGTTTCCAGCGTGGCAGCGCCAGTGTTTGGATTGAACTGGCGACTGTTGGGCTCGATGTGCATTTCTGGCCCGACAGCACGCTTGAGTAAAAGCAAGCTGCAAGTCCATGCGAAGACTGTGATGAACGCGGCCAACCAGTTGTCATATGCACTGGCTGGATCGGCGTCGCAAGAGACACCTAAGGTGATTTCAACTTGGCATCCTTGAGGTATTCGTCAACACTTAAAAGACAGAATACAACAGCGGTTCACTGCCTCTCTCAAACTATGCAGCTTTCAAATAAGCATTGACCAATTTCACCCAATAGCTGGCAGCGATCGGCAAGATCGCGTCATTGAAGTCATAGCCTGGGTTGTGCACCATGCAACCACCTGTGTGGTGATGTTCACCTTGGCCATTGCCCACAATGAGGTAACAGCCAGGGCACTCTTGCAGCATAAAGGAAAAGTCTTCGCTGCCAGTTAAGGGTGCCAAGTTGGGCATGACACCCTTGTCACCCAACCAGTCCAAGGCCACTTGCTTGGCAAAGGCCGTGCTGGCTTCGTCGTTGATGAGCGAGGGGTAGCGCCAGTCGTAATCCACATCGGCCTGCACGCCCATGGTCTGCGCTTGTGATTGAACCAAATCGGTAATGCGCTGTTTGAGCATGGCGCGAATTTCTGGATTGAAAGCGCGCACCGTTAAGCGCATGGTGACATTTTGAGGAATGACATTGGCAGCTTCACCGCCATGAATGGCACCCACAGAAATGACCGCCATTTCACGGGGGTCCACATTGCGAGAGACCACCGTTTGCAAGGCCACCACAATGTGAGCTGCAGCCACCACAGGATCGGCTGACAAATGCGGCGCAGAACCATGGCCACCTTTACCTCGCACTGTGATGTTCACAGTGTCAGACGATGGCATGAAGGCACCCGCGCGGAAACCAAACTGCCCTTCAGGCATGCCCGGCATGTTGTGCAATGCGAAGATGGCATCGCATGGAAACAGTTTGAACAAGCCTTGCTCCACCATCACACGGCCACCACCCAAACCTTCTTCGGCGGGCTGGAAAATCAAATTCAAAGTGCCGTCAAACTGCGGATCTTGCGCAATGCTGCGTGCGGCAGCCAACAAAATGGCGGTATGGCCATCGTGGCCACAGGCGTGCATTTTGCCGGGCAATTGGCTGGCATAGGGCAAGCCTGTGGTTTCTTGAATTGGAAGCGCGTCCATGTCGGCGCGAATGCCCAAGCGCATCTTGCCGGTACCGCGCTTGAGGGTGCCCACCACGCCCGTGCCCGCTAAGCCTCGGTGCACTTCATAGCCCCACTCTTTTAGACGTGCCGCCACCATGTCGCTGGTGGCGTGTTCTTCAAATGCCAATTCGGGGTGGGCATGAATTTGGTGACGCACCTCCACCATCTCTTTGGCCATGTCTTGGATGGCTGGCAAGATGTTTTGCGAGAAGGCGAATTTTTTAGGTTCAACGGGGGCGCTCATCGTAATCCTCAGAGTGTGTTGGGAGGTGGAAATCCATTTCGGCCAGGAAACTCTGGTGCCAACTCTCTGGCATTTGGCATCTTCAACCACAAGCGCAACATTCGTCGACGCTGCGCCACATCGTCATGGTCTTCAAACTCAGTGCGTGAATGCAGCACTGCATAGTTGTTGGCAAACTGAAGATCGCCAGGCTCCATCAACATGTCCACGCGAATTTCGGGTGAATGCATGATGCGGTCGAAACAATCGAGGGCTTCCATTTCCACCTTGGACAAGGGCACGCCTTTGATGTCGCAGCCCAACTCCAGATATTGGCGCAAATAACGGCAACTTAATTTACCCAGGTGATAGCTGAAGATGGGAGACAAGCTGGGCTGTGGTTCACACAAATGTTCAAAGTAAAACATTCGGTAATAGATGCCCAAATACTCAGGATGTTTCTCTAATATTTCGTTGTAGATGCGTGCGACGCTGACCAGGCTGCTGATGCCGCCTTGCTTGGCTTTGCGTACGCACAGCAAGCCCACCACATCCGATGGATCGGAGTGGTAAGGCAAATACAAATTGGTTTGGTACACCCGGGTACGGACATCCTTGGGATCCCCCACTGCAGCCACTTCGCCCAGCAAATCACCGCGCGGGTTTTGACACACGGGCAGTCCTAAGTGCAAGCCAATGCCGTAATACACCGCCTTCAGCTCATCTTCGCTGTAGCGATGCACGGGCAGGCCGCGCCAAAGAGAAAAACCTCGCCCATTTTCCAACTCATCTGACAAAGCGGCGAGCCTTTTCAACAAGGCAGTACCAATGGGAAAATCTTCACGCTCAAAATTTGGAAAGGCACGGCCTTTAGATTTGAGTGTTGCAAGCGCTTCATCCAAAGCTTGAATGTCTGAAGCCTGAAGTTGCTCGATCCAACTGGTGTCGTTTTGAATATCCTGACCCGTCCAAGCTGCTGGACCAGTGACTGGATTTTTCAGAATGATGCTCATCAATGACGCTCCCAACTTGAACACAATACAGAGAAACTTTTACTTCATTTCAAACACAAGACACGTGCAAGATGCATGCGCGTACAGGGTGCCGTCAGGACCTACCAACTTAGCTTGCGCAGTGGCCAACTGGCGACCGCAATGCAACACCTCGGCAATGGCACGCACACGCTCTACCTTGGGTGTAATGGCGCGCACCATGTGGACATTCAACTCTGCCGTGGTGTAACCCCGCCCCACGGGCATTTTGGTGTGAACCGCACAACCCAGAGCTGAATCCAAAAGTGTTGAAGTCCAACCACCATGAATGGTGCCCAAGGGGTTGAAATGCTTGTCCAAAGGGGTTCCTTGAAAGATAGTTTTACCCTCTTCCAAATGGACCAAACAAAAATCCAGGGTTTTGCCAATGGGTGCGGCAGGCAAGTCACCCCGCATGATGGCTTGCATCATTTGTAAACCTGTCATACCTGCAATTTGTTCGCGGGTGGCAGTACCGATGCCGGCGCCTGATTCGTAAGTGGCAATTGCTTTTGCCTCTTCGGCTAACCAAATTGAAAGTTCTGAGCTC
Source organism: Limnohabitans sp. Hippo4 (assembly GCF_003063605.1). Classification (NCBI taxonomy): domain Bacteria; kingdom Pseudomonadati; phylum Pseudomonadota; class Betaproteobacteria; order Burkholderiales; family Comamonadaceae; genus Limnohabitans; species Limnohabitans sp. Hippo4. The sequence continues at coordinate 966,362 of NZ_NESE01000001.1, forward strand.
ATTGTCATCACGCCTGTTTAAAGTTGTCTTGTAGGTTGTGAGGCATCTTAGTTGAGCCGGACAGATACTACTGTCAACCAGTGGGCAGGCCCTTAACAGACATAACAACAGGGATAGATGGGTCACAACATGCGGTTCAAAGGCACATCAGCGGCCGAGCATGTTGGACCGTGGCTTAGACAACCGCTGTATCTACCAAATGGTTTAATTACCGAAATGAATGCCGCAATCCAATTAGCAATTGATTGACATTTCTTTTATGCCATTGTGTTTGGGGCATTTGAGCATCTGGTGATTGAATAGAAGGTAACCATACGCGACCAGCTTGGAACACCAATTGTGTATTCTCTGATAACTGGCGCTCAATCATCAACTTCAGTTGCACCGCCAAACCTGAGTCACTGAGGGCAGCAAAACAATTGCATCCAGAAATAGCCCTGACGTCTGGATACTCCATGTTGGCATAACCAATACCTGCACCAAGCCATGTTCTCCAAGTTGGCAGCAAGTTTTCTTGCAGCTCTTCAGATTCAGCCAAACGGAAAGCACCATTCAAGAAAACGGCATTCACCCGCACAGTATCAAGCGGCGTCACTTTCAATGCACCTACCGAAATAGATTCGCGCTTAGCCTTTGCCCCCCAGAACTCAACTTCTGCTCTCAAAGGCAAACAATCGTCTTCTCTTTCAGAAATGCGCTTGGGCTCCACACCTTCTTTCATCAAGTGATCGACTTGCGGGCATTTATCAGATTGTTGTTTTTGTTCTGCTTCATTGTTTTTTGGCGATCCTAACCACTGTTTACCGATGGCAATGCCATAAACAGGGCCGGCACCATAATTGGCCACACCTTCAAGCTTAACTGGCCCCCCCAAGCTAACGGTCAGAGCTTGATTGCCCGAAGTTCCTTGACCTACCATTCCCTGCACATACCATGCAGTTTCTTGACTTTCTCTGGTTGGTATCTCTTGTTTTTGGCCTGCCGTAATGTCTGCAGCAAACAATGAAGTGCCACTCATAAGAAGAACTACCAACACCGCAGTTGATTGAGCCAATGATTGTAAATATTTCATAAGAATCTCTTTTGTTGATGCAAGTACAAATCTTTAAACAAGGGTTCCGACAATACTCACAGCAGGTAAATCATCAGCTGACCCAAAGACATAAGCACTGCCCAAGTCAACATAACCTTGTGACAATAGGTTCAGTTTTTCGGCTGCAGCCACACCCATGACTTGCGTCACGCCCGATGCATTCAGGTAGGTGTGAACATCAAATGCGCCTTGTCCCGCAGGCAGAACTCGTCCCAGCACAATTTCAGGATGTTCAACATAGCAAGCGTATGGAGGTGGTGCATCTGCTTTGCCATAAAACCAATCGCCCGTAAGAACATTGAGCCAAGCCTTCAGTGGAATCGTCCCCGTCGAGTTGTTATCTAGGGCGTAAAACTGAATTTGATTGTTTTGAGTTGGAGTTGCAGGCTTTAATGACAATGTTCTGTCACCGTTGACTGGGCCAGCCGCAAAGTAAACAGGTATACCCACATCTGTCACATAAACCGTCACATCTTGAACAGTGCTACCCCCTAAGGAATTGGTGGCCTCTATCTGTAGCAGATAGCTGTTGTTATGGTCCACATCTTTTGGCAATTCAAAGTCAGGCTTGGCTTTGAATTGCAACTGGCCATCGGAAGAAATGGTGAATATTTCTTTGTCTGTACCGTTGACAATTTTCCATGTCACTGGCTCGTCAGCCTTGAATTGAGAGACCGGCAAAGTTTGCTCAGGAATTGATTTTTCGCTTGATGCAGAGCCTGGACCTCCTGATGGACCTGTGATGACAGGGCCCTTCACAGCCAGCACACCCGGATCAACAATGATGCCATTGACAATGCCATCTTCGTCACCAGGTCCTCCGTCTGTGAGGGTCAAAACAATTCGGTCAATTTTTCCATCATTGTTGGTATCGAGCAAAGTCGCACCATCAACCAAACCATACATCGCAGCAGGATTTGTAAAGTCTGTCCACGTTTGAGTTTGCGCGTTGAATTTCAAATATGAATTCGCTTTGATTCCCTGCGGAATGTCAATCACCGTTTGAGTCTGCAGGCCCGGTCTGATGTTGACGTCAGCAAGTTGACTTCCAGTGACTGAAGTCACGCTGAAGTTGTACATTGCAGAGACCGCAGCATTTCCTTTGGGCAATGCCACGGCTGGAACAGGTTGCAAACTGATACCAATCAACTGCGCGTTATCGTCCAGTTTCACACCAGAGGGTTTAGTTGCATCCGGTTGACCCGCCATGATGGCACCGAAGCTCGCAGCGGGCGCAGACTTGCCCAGCGTAAAGGCCTCTAAAGAGATTACTGGCAATTGCGCAACGTTATTTTGTTCCCAATCTTTAACACCGTCGCGGTTGTAGTCGCCGCCGTTGGCTGCCAGCTCAACTGAGGGCATAACACCATCCCGATCGGTGACGATGGTGACTGTGACCGGAGCAGAAACCACCACCTGACCAAGATTGTCCAGAACTTGCGCCTGATATGTGTAAGTGCCGTCATCAAGTTGCCCAGTTGGCACATTGATTTTTCCGGTCTGAGCATCGTTCGAACTAACGGGCGCTGAACCAATGACTTCGCCTGTTGGGTCAACCAATCGAGCAACACGTCCAGGTTGCAGATAAGTTCCGCCCTTGAGAGTGAACTCAGGCTCTGTAATACGCGTCACATTGTCCAACTCACCCGTGTCTTTGACCGGATCCAAATTGGCTGTGAATGGAGGGGGTGCTGGTGGTGCTGGTGGTGCTGGTGGTGCTGGTGGTGCTGGTGGTGCGGGCGGAGCGGGCGGCGTGTCGTCGTTCAACCCAGTGTTTGACGTTCCAGTCGGTGCTTGAGTTGTGGGATCGAATGTGAAGATTACACCACCACCCGTGTCATCCACTGTGGCTGTACCAGTCACAGTGGCATTGGATGTATTGCCAGCAGTTAAAGTGAAGGTTTGATCACCCTCCAAAACCGTGTCATTCACAATGCCCATGCGAACATTTAAAACGCCACCAACAGGAATGCTGACAAAACTATTGGTGGTGTAAGGCTGCCAAGCCGAACCGCTCCAATACTCAACCGAATTACCGTAATCCACTGATCCGTCAGATGGTGCAGTGGAACCACCTATTGCAGTTCCATTAGTCAAACTAAGTTTGACAAGTTGACCAACAGCACCACTGACGGCAAAGACAGCTTTGTCCGAAGCCTCATTGACACGAATGTTATTGATCTGCAATGGCCGATCATCATCTAGACTTGAGGGCGTTGTAATGGTTGCTGGTGTGGTTGAGTTGGTTGGCGCCACGTTGGGATAGATGGTGCCATTGCCATCGTCCACAATGGTCGCTGTTCCAACAGCCATCACGCCGCCCAATGTGACACGCAATTCAAACGTTTCGTCTGGTTCGTCTACAGCAGGTGAATCTTGTTCAGCGCCAATGTCCACGCGGACCAAGAGGGTACCACTTGCAGTCGTGACGGAAGATGAAAAGTTTGTCCACTGATTTGCAGTTGCATCCCAGTATTGGATAGGAAGCAATTCATTGATATTGGCATGACCAACGCCTGTATCTTCATAAATTGCCAGGCCTAGCGTGCTGCCTGCTGTTGCAGTTACCACAAACACGGCATATGGTGAAGCTTCATTGACCGTTGGGTTAGAAACACCAATGTTGCTGTCGTTGTCGTTGACGCCTGTTGTTAATTCAACAGGCGTGCCACTGGTCACATTGCCGGTGTATCGCGTGCCATTGCCTACGTCCACGATGGCTACTTGCGCAGAAGCTGAAACTCCTGGGGTTGCACCTGCAGAAATCTCACTAGTAAGACTGAAGGTTTCTGAAGTTTCAAGAACCGAATCCGACTCAGACGTGATGTTGGCTCGGACATAGAATGTTCCATTGCCAGCGCCTACTGTTCCAGGCACCAAAGGTGGCGAACCAGCGTTGTAATCGGTCCAAGTCGTTCCGTTGAAAGAATATTGAAGTGTGAATCCACTAACAGTAGCCTGAGTCGTGCCAGAACCAGCCAAAGACAACAAGACAGGCACACCTTGACTTGCCTGAACCGTGAACATGGCGTATGTTGACGCCTCATTAACGGGTCCGTAACCCGTCACCGTAATGGACAAGTCGTTGTCCAGTGTGACGTTGTTGTCAACAGCACCCGTTGTGTTATCTGGATAGTTATTGCCCGTGCCATCGTCCATGATGACGACGGTGCCGCTTGTTGTTAGGCCACCAGTATTGGTAGCAAGCAAGCCAAACGTTTCGGGACCTTCATAATTGCTGTCGTCCACAATGGCAATACGGACCAGCAATGAAGAACCAGTCATTGTGACCCACTGACCTGCCGTGTAATTTACCCAACCAGACCCGTTGTAGACTTGAACGGAAGCAGTACCGTCTATCAATCCATGGTCAGCATTGACAGCCGTACCATTGACCAAGCTTAACTGAACTTTTTGGCCAGTTTGTCCGCCAACTTTCAACACACCGTACAGTGAGTTTTCATTGACAACGATGCCATTCAGATTGACGTCGTTGGGATCTGTCACTGTCAATGGACGGTCATCGTCCAGCGGATCTGTATAAGTTGTTGAAGGTGTTAAATCTCCAGATGTAAAAATATCACCAGTTCCATCATCTTTGATGGTTCCGGTTCCATCATGACCTGTGCTTGCTTGGTTGTAGGCTGTTAAGGTTAAAGTTTCGGAGCCTTCATTTATTTTGTCTTGCAAAACGGGCAGCCGAACAGACGTTGTGGTTTGCGGCAAAGCAATGTAACTTCCCGCTGTGTAAGTTTGCCAAGCCGACCCGTCGTAGTACTCTAGGTTCTTCAAGGCATCTACGCCAAGAGTGGCTGTGCCATTTGCAACAGCCAATTTGACATACTGACCTGCCACACCCGCCACTGTGAACATCAAATAGGGCGAAGCTTCATTGACTGAAGACCCAGTCACTGTCAAAGGACGGTTATCGGCGTTGACAGTAAGCGTCACCTCATCCACATCAGACAAACCACCAGAATCCAGAGTTTTGATGACCAATCTGTCTGTGCCACTGAACAAGGTGTTGGCCGTGTATTGCAAACTTGCCAAAACTGCATTGACTTGTGCAACGTTAGATCCAGTCAATGTCAAGGTGGAAGTACCAGATCCACTTAAAGTTACGCCAGCACCAACTGTTGCTTGCAAAGTTCCATAAGAAACTGACAGCGTAACGCTGGTCAAACTGTTCTCAATATCGGCCACACTTAATAAAGCGCCACCAGTGAAAGCAAAACCAGTTGAATAAGCAGTTGTTGGCGATGAGTTGAGAACTTGTGTACCAGGAACTGTATTAACAGGCGGATCATTGACGGGGGTCACATTCACAGTCACTGTGTAAGCAGATGCGCTGTAGCCAGTACCGTCGGAAACTTGGAATCCAAAAGTGGTGTAGGCCGTACCAAACTGATCGGTAACGGGCACATAACGCAACTTTCCAGCATTGATATCACTTACAGTAACTTCTTGATTGAGAGTGACAGTAACCCAACCCGATCCTGAGTCATATTGAAGCGTGCCTAAAAGTGGCAGCGTGGTGATTTGCACCTTCGACAAGGCATCACCATCTAAGTCATTGAAGTTTCCGAAATCTGAAGTAGCCAGCACATAGGGCGTGTCCTCTGGCGTTGTAATCAGATCGACACTGCCACTTGGTGCATCGGTGGATGGTGTTACTGTTGGTAAATCATTAGTTGCTTGAATACTTAACTGAAATGAAGCAGATGCACCGGAGGACAATGTGTAAGTTGCAACCGGTACAGGACCTGTGTAGTTGTCAACTGGGTCGAAAGTATAGGTGCCATTTGAAGCGATGGTTAATACCCCTACGCCAGCTATCGTAATTGAACTTCCAGCATTGGCTGATTGCCCTCCCCACTTGTAGCTGGTTAGGGTTGTGGGCACTGCTGAATTAACCAGGTCATTGCTCAGCACATTGGTGGCACCTGAAACGTAAGTTCCAGAATCTTCTGTAACAACGGCCGAATCATCTGTCAAAACAGCTGCCGTTGTTCCATTTGCAGTGATGTAGAGAACTGCCGAGTCGGTGCAAGTACCATCAGAGAGTGTGTAAGCAAATGACTCTACAAATGACTCGTTGTCATTCAACGCATTACTGGTCAATGTATAGGTGTAATTTCCATTGGCAGAAAAGACCAATGTTCCATATTTGCCTGTTAATGTTGTTCCCGCTGCGGCCGAGAAAGACAAGCTAGCAGCAGTCCATGCGACAGCAGAATTAAGTGTTACAGAAGTAATATTTCCACTTGAGTCAGTTGTAATGCCTGTAACTGTTTGGGTCGTTGTGCCATCAGTAACAGTCATACCAGCACTGATAGCTCCAGTTACAGAAGATACATTGACGGTAGTTGAACTTGGCGAATTCGTCCCTTGCAATGTAGAAACTTTGTAATTGCCTGAAGCATTAGCATTAGGCCCAAAACCAACGTAATTGTTAGCACCTGTTGAACTAAAAGCTATACCTTGATCATTGATGAGCAGCGCGTTGGGAAAATTTAGAGTAACGTTTCCAGCGCCATCCTTCGATGCAACTGTCACAGGTACTTGTCCAACGGTCAAAGCAATAATGGTTGTGCCAAGACTTCCACCAGATGCAGTGGCATCTGAATCCCAAAACACATAATCACCAACACCAATTGAACTTGAAGCAGTCAATGAATAAGATGCCGTTCCCGCTGAAGAACCGGTCGCAGCAGCGTTTGAAGATGCAATCGTCAAAGTTGGCGAAGTATCGGGATCCGTGTCATTTGAAATGACATTACCGGTCGCAGTCCCATAACTGCTGCCTGACAGTGCCCCCTCTTGAACCGTGTCGTAATCATTGATGGCATCTGGCGCATCATTTGAGCCCTTAATGACAGCGGTCAAATTTGCGGTGGCTGTACCACCAGCGCCATCGGAAACTGTATAAGAAAAACTCTCAGTCAATACATCGCTAACTCGCAAAGCCTGGACTTTGGTATTGGTGTTATCAGGCAAGTAGACGTATGAGCCATCGGCTCCCACACGCAAAGTTCCGTACAGTCCATTGACCGTTGAATAACTTGAGGTCGATGTGCTGCCACTTGCAACAGTTTTAACATCATTGGCTGCCGCACTGCTAGCTTGTGTTACTCGCAACAGAGACGTGCTTGCATCATCGGTATCGTTTGTTAAGACATTGCCAGATTGGTTGGCACCTGCGTTGGTCAATGTGGCACCAGATTGATCAGTGCCCGTCACATGGCAACCGGACTCCACAGAGAATGCAGCACTGTTGGTGTTGTCATTGTTAGCAACAGGTGCTTGATTGACAACAGTTACGTTGTAAGTCACTGTGTAGGCAGAAGCACTCCATGCTGTTCCGTCACTGACTTTGAATGTGAGCGTCGCGTAAGGTGAACCGTTCTCATTGGTGTCTGGCGCAAAACGAAGCTTGCCAGCAACGATGTCTGCCGCCGTTACTTCTTGCGATGCGGTCACAGAAACCCAGCTGCTGCCGTTGTAGTACTGCAGCAAACCATTGGTGGCCAGAGTCGTAATTTGAATTTTGGCCAAGCTGTCGCCATCGATGTCACTGAACTGACCAAAATCATTCAAACCCAAAACGATGGGGGTATTTTGAGGCGTCGTAACCCAGTCAACAGATCCGGCAGGCGCACCCGAAATAACACTGACTGTAGGTGGATCATTGGCAGGCGACATGGCCAGCGTCAGGTTTGCCGTAGAAGTTAAACCTGAGGGATCAGCAACTGTGTATGTGATAACTGGAACTGGGCCGTTGTAGTTGGCCACTGGCGTGAACGTCCAAGCACCAGCTGAAGTTAAGGTGAAGGTACCTACGCCCGTGATGGTGGCACTGCCAGGGGTGCTTGTGACAGGCACTGTTGTTGTCACACCGCTCAAGGTGTATTTAAATTGTGTGACAACCAGTGAATCGCCGTTCGGGTCAGTGTCATTGGTCATGACACTGCCAGAGCCCGCCACATCCTCGGTAATTGTTGCTGTATCGTTATTGGCAACTGGCGCAGCATTTACGGGAACCAATGAATTAAGGGCAGAGTCAACGCGATCAGAAGATGATCCGATGGCACCCGTTGTAAAGTAACTTTCCTTACCTGGAACTACTAAGATGTAGCCAGTATTGTCTGCAGTTGAACTATCCCCATCAGCATTACCATCGGCTTGTGCGAGCGACAGCGTCGTGAAGTTTGCATCGGTCCACATGTAAAAACCGACAATTACGCCACCTTGTTTAATGGGGCGGCTGATCCAACCATAAATTGTTGATGCACCAATGGTCAATGAAGAAGAAACATCATTGCCGCTGAAAAGTCGACTACTGACGCCATCAGAAACAATACCGCTGGTTGCAACGGGTGATGCACTTACAAATGTATGGTTGTTAGATTCTTTATCAGCGGTATTGGTAACTTGGTAGACTTTACTGAAGGTAAAGGATGCCAATTGGTAGTTCCATGAGTGAAGGGCAAACTCAGAAAACGGGGCCTTAGGTGCCATTTCTCCCAACGACCATTGGCTTTGCCCATCGACACGTCCCAAAGCCATGTCGCTTGCAAAAACCTCAGCACCTGTCAAAGATGCCAACGTCTTGACTAATTTTGAATTGGCGCCAACAGCACAACTCCACAGCGCAATTTGTTTGACCTTCCAGTTGAATAAAAGGATCGCACGTTGGGTTAAGAATTCCGCATCAACCCAAACACCACCAATTTCAAATCCATCCTTCTGACCGTGAGCAACAATGTGCAGCACATCAACGGTGTCTCCCGCAAGAGCCATGCTGATGGCTTGTAAAGGATCAATTGAGCCATCCAAACTCAATGCTGGTTGATTTGAGCTTTCCACCAACTGCAGAATCTCAGCGGACATGCCATCTGCGACGATGAGTTCAACCGCTGCATCCTGTTTTACACCTTGTTGCGCATTGAAAAAAGGCGTGTAAGTTTGGAGTTCGTTGGATTTGATGATCATGGGGTTTGCTCGCTATAAAAGATCAAAGTACGCGTATGGATTGTCAAAACTTACTAGGCTTTAAAAATGACGACTTATGACGGCCATCAACTTCTTTGTTAAAAGTGCTCAAGCCAATGGCTTCCCTCTTTAACAATCAGAATTCATCACAATTCGATGAGTGCCATGGTCAATGTGTAACCACTGCCATGAATGGTTTTAAGAGGAAAGTCTTCAATGGTCTGTGTTCTGACTTTTCGACGCAATCTCAATACCAATGCATCCAGATTGCGGTCGTCATAACTCACACTGTCTTTGCCCAGTTGCTCGATGATATGACGCCTTGAAACACTGGCCCCTGATTTGACATTCAAGATTGTCAAAAACTTGTATTCCAAAGCACTCACCGGAATAAGTACGCCACTAGGTGATCGAAGCGCCCATTCCGCTTTATTCAATTGCCAAACCTTGGTTTGGCAAATTCTGCGCTCCAATGATTGAAGGATGGCAAGCAGTTCATCCATTCTTATAGGCTTGGTGACGTAGTGGTCCACCCCCATGCCGTAGCCATTGATACGATCACGTGTGCTGTCTTTTGCCGTGAACATCACAACACCACAATTTGGGTGATGATTTAGAACTTCACGTGCTACGTCAAACCCATCACCATCTGGCAAAGCCGCATCCAGTATCACCATGTCATAACTGCTTGACTTGAAATACTGATAAAACTGCCGAATTGTGGCTACTTGGACGACCTCATAAGCACCTGAAATTTTTAAAAATGAGGCAACTTCTTCACGCAAATCGTCTTCATCGTCAAGCAACATGATTCTGGCCATATCAAAGTGATAATGCACTTAAGCTCAGTTTAAATTCTGACAATTAATGACAACTTCAATGATAAATACTATTTTCACAATCTGAAACATGCGATCAATCACAGGTTTCGTGTTGGCATTCGCATTATTCGGCTGGCATTCCATTGGAATGGGCCATGAAAAAGACGCGCCATCATCCCAGGCAATATCTTTACAAGGTACCTTGGGCCAATCTCATCAGGCAAAGGTATACCGTGATGAGTCAAGCAGGCTAGACTTTCAACAAATTCGACGTTTACCAGCAAATCAATGGACAGATCTGACAAGCAGCATTGCTGAAGGCTTTACTACCGCGGCCATATGGATTCATTTTCAACTGCCACAGAGACACAGTGACGAAGCGGGAGAATGGTTTCTGGAACTGAATCAACCACTTCTTGCAGATGTCCGTCTTTATTCCCTAACTTCCAAGGGAAACATCATTGAAAGATTTGGCTCAACATTGTCGGATGCGCAAAAAAGAGAACTGAATTACCGTTATCCAACATTTGTACTCAAAGATCAAATTGACAGTGCTTACTGGATTCGAATCTCAACGCCCACCGCTTTACAGACATCTCTGAATTTGTACAAGGCCAATCAATTGATGGCAAAGCATGCCAGAAATGATTTTGTATGGGGCATTGTATTTGGAACTTATTTACTGATCGTCATTTTTTATTTTGCGTTCAGTTTAAGGACTCGCGAACGGCTGCATCTCTACTACACGTCTTATATTTTCATCAACTTTCTTGCCGCGTTATTCACAAGCGGTTGGCCTCTTCAATATTTCGAAGGGATGACAAGCAATGATCATATTAAGTATTTAGGCATCTGGGTATCGCTTTCTTTGACAACAGGCACACTGATGTCGGCAGAGTTTCTCCAAATGAAACATCGCCATCCAATCACAAAAAAAATGATGCTGACGATAGCTTTCGTCTTTACGACTATCGGTCTTATTGGCGCAATTCGAAATCAATATGCAAGTGTAATTCCATATGTGCAAGTCACTTCTTTGTTTTTAATATTGTGCTTCATGCTATTGGCCATTGTAGATGCGATCAAAGGAGATCGAATTTCGCGGATTTTTCTGCTCGCATTTAGTTTGTTTTACATCGGCGTCATATGGCGATACATGAGAAATTTTGGAATTTTTGAGTCCAACTTTTGGAGTGACAACAGTTACCAATTAGGTGCGTTTGCTCACATGCTCATTATGAGCACTACCATTTTTGCGCGATACAACAACGTGGTCAAAGAGAAGAAGCAAGTGCAGTTACAACTGCAATACGAATCTCAAATTCGAACCAGTCAAGGCAAGTTTGTAGACATGGTTTCACACGAGTTTCGCACACCGCTGTCTGTGGTGAAAGCTGCTCTAGGCAACCTGATGGTCAAACATGCGAGTGACAACGAAACGCTTACTAGACTGCAAAGGATTGAGCGCGCCAGCGAGCGCATGCAAGATTTGATTCACAATTATCTCAATACAGAACGAACAATCCTCAACACACACACACCCAATTTAAGTAAACACAACATTGCAAGCATCTGTCGCCTTGCTGTGGAGGATTTGAATGAAGAAAATCGGCGGCAAATTATTCAAAACCTTGCTGTTACCCCAGATGTCATCTGCGATATTGATTTAATTCGAATTGCAATTCTTAATTTACTTGAAAATGCGTGCAAACACAGCATGTCAAGCGAACCCATTCACTTGAGTACGATGGTTAATGACGGCTGTCTAAGAATTGAAATAGCTGACACTGGACAAGGTATCAAAAACGAAGAACTAGAGCACATCTTTGAGCGTCATTACCGTGGGTCAGGGAGTCATGCAATAGAAGGCTCTGGTTTAGGTCTTTACATCGTTCAATCAATCGCCATGAGTCACCAAGGTCGGGTTTCAGTTAGAGACAATTTGCCAAGTGGATGCGTATTCGCTCTGGACCTCCCGCTTTAATTTTTGGTGAACAAGCTAAATAGAACCATGCAATGCTTAGAGTTGCACTGAGGACGATGGACAAGCATCAAAAATTTAAAGTTTTATATCATTTAAAAAAATCTACGATCAATACAACACGCTGCGAATTTGATTCATTGGCAGCACTGTGTGTGTGATTATCATCAAAAATCACGACCTCACCTGGCTTCCAAATATATCGTTCGCCAGCAACCTCAATCCACGCTGACTCTGGGCAAATAAGACCGAGATGAGATCGCAATACTTCGTTGCTGTAGCCTACATGCGGATAAATCTTACAGTTGGGATTTAAAACTGAAAACCCAGCCAAGAATAAATCTGGAACTTGTTGAAGGAAGTGTGTAGTAATGGGGCATGATTCACTCTGTGGCAACCACTTACCAAATTGGTAAAGACCTACCGTTTCCCACAGACCATTGTGCAGGTTTTGCTCTTGCCATATCTGAGATTGCTGCGCAACACTCAAATACTCGTCAAGTATCAATTTCCAATTTTCTTCAAGACTTCTGAGAAATTTGAAGCGCTTGCTGGACTCAAAAATGCGCATGCTACCTTTATCAAATTTTCAATATTCGAATTGAAAGCAATTCATTTGCAGTGGCATAAAACTTATGATCATGCAACGACATTGAAATTAATCACCCTCTGCCACCTGCGAAACCATATAACCCACACCATGAACTGTTTTGATTGGCAAAGGATGCGAAGTGGCTTCTTCTATTTTTTTTCGCAACCGCAGCACAAGCGCGTCTAAATTACGAGGGTCTGCTTTTTCAGGGTTTTTTCCCAACTGGTTCAGAATCGAAGCGCGAGAAACAGCCTTGTTACGATTTTTGGCAAGGATGCTTAAAAAATCAAATTCTTGAGTCGTCAAATGAATACTGCTGCCACCCGGCTCTATGAGTGTCCAGTGATTTTTATCAAGCCGCCACTCCACCATCGGCGAAAGTCTCCATGCAAGGACTTTGATCAGTGCACCTAGCTCATCAAGTCGCACAGGTTTTGACACGTAGTGATCAGCCCCCGTTTTGAACCCCTCGATTCGATCTTTTGTACCATCCTTGGCTGTGAACATCACAATTCCACAGCGCACACTTGCTGCTCGCAATTCACTCACAAGGTCTAAACCATCACCGTCAGGCAATATTCGATCGATCAGAAGCACATCGAACTTATCGGGTCCAAAGTATTGGTGAAATTGCTTGATGGACCCAACTTCAGTGACCGCATACCCCAAGCCGAGCAGATACGCTGCGACCTCTTCTCGCAGTTCACGCTCGTCGTCAAGGACAAGAACTCTAATCATTTTGAGATATTAGAGGTAGGTGCTCGCGAATTTCTGACAACTTCTGATAATTTGTGATAATGGATCAACAAGTCAAACAAAGAAGAGGGTAAGCCATGCTGTACCGAAATGCCTTGGAGGAACGTCGCAAAACATTTCACCAGATTGTCCATTCGTTCCATATTGCAAACGTGCTAAAAAAATCACTCTTCACCATATTTTTATTTCTGTCATTCAACTGTGCGTTCAGTTTAAGCACTTACGCACAATCGCTCACACTCGATGGAAATGAAGCGTCAAAAATTAATTTAAAAGGACAGCTGTCAGTCTACCGTGACAAATCCGGTCTCCAAACAAGTCAAGACATCGTCGAACTGGACAGTGCTTCCTTCAGATCCGTTCCAGGAAACTTAGCCGAAGGATTTACAAACGATGCAGTATGGGTTCGGTTTTCTATCTCCAAAACGACGACTGCTGCACGTTCTATTTGGTGGCTAGACGTCAGTCAACCCTTGCTGTTCAATTCTCTCTTATACAAGAAAAACCAACAAGGAAACTTAGAGCCAATAAGTGCGCTTCTCAACAGATCTGCCATCGCTGAGAAGTTTGAGTACAAAAAATCTATATTTGAAATCAAACTAGAAGACGATCAGACCTCTACTTTTTACCTGCGCATTCAATCAAGAAGCGCTATCTCTACTGAACTTTTTTTATGGGAACCGGGTGAGTTTGTAACCGCTACAACCATTAATCGATTTGCATGGGGAAGCGCATATGGCATATGCGCGATCATTATCTTCTTCAGTGTCATTTTCTCAATCTGGACAAGAAGATTAATTTATCTATCCTACGCTGGTTACATTACCGCATTTTCAATGGCAAGCCTTTACGCTGGTGCTTGGCCCCTTCAATTTCAACCCAACATCCCCTCAAATACATTCTTTTTTAGCCTAGGCTTTTGGGTAAGCTTGACCCCACCTCTGGCTTTGCTTTTCAGCTTCTCTTACTTGCACCCCAAGGAGCGATGGCCAAACTATGCTTATTTTGCAACTTTTATTTCCGCATCGATTTCACTGATTGCAATCGGACTCTTAATTTTCAATCGATTTGAAATTGCAATGCCACTGATACAGACAGTTGGCATTATTGGATTCACAATTGCTTATCTAACAGCATTCGTTTACAGCTTCAAAACGAATCGGAATGCACGTGTGTTCTTGTTTGCCTTCAGTTTCTTTTATGTCGGAGCATGTCTTCGCGTATTAAAAAATCTTGGTATCGTGGAATCAAATTTTGCAACTGAATACAGTTATCAATTTGGCACTTTGATTCACATGTTGGTCATGACAGCAGCTGTATTTTGGGGATATGTCAAAACACAAAGAGAAAAATCGATTGCTGAATTAAAACTGCAATCAGAAAGAGAATTACGAAAAGATCAAAACAATTTTATTGCAATGATTTCACATGAATTGCGAAACCCCTTGTCAATCATTTCCGCAAGCACAGAAAATTTAATGACGGAAAAAACCCTGAGTCCAGAAATACGAAATCGAATTTCAAAAATTTCAAGGGCAAATCAACGGCTCAGTCAATTGGTCATGGATTATTTGCACCATGAAGAAATTCTAGATGCAGCAGCATCTTTGCAGCTTGAAAGTTGTGATTTGAATCTCATCGTCAAAGAAGCACTGCAATATTTCAATGACTTTGTACCAGCGCCAATTTTTCATCCCAACCCAGGCATCGCCAAAGCCATGATCGATGTCAGGATGATCAAAATGGTGATTTTCAATTTATTAACCAATGCCGTTCGATATTCACCAAACTGCGCGCCAGTTGTCACATGCCAAACGCTGGAGTCATGGTTTGAAATTGTTGTATTTAACGAAGGTAGTGGGATACCTGAAGAGGACATTCCTCACATTTTCAAGAAGTTTTATAGAGGCGCCAACGCAACTGGTACCTCAGGCTCTGGGCTTGGCCTGTACCTCATCGAGGCAATTGTTTCTAAGCACCATGGCAACATGACAGCTAGAAACATCGCTTCAAGAGGATGCGAATTTATTGTCCGTTTGCCCTTGGTTGTAAATGCATCAGGTGCAAATATCCAGCTTTAACTTGTAGATATTAATTTTCAATTAATTTTCCCCATGCGCATCACACTCAAAAGTTGCACTAAAAGACAGCGTGCTCTCGTCGCTCAGGTGCAGCTTTTCCCTCTAGCCAAGTCGCATATGCATCGAATAAAGTTTGTTGCCCATGCGATGGCGTCGCCTCTGCGTCATATCGATTCAAATCTGCATTCCAAACCAACATCGACTCCGTAGCGTAGTAGCGCCCGATGCGTGCCAACTCAGCTTTGTCAGCCGCTTTGGATGAAATTTTGCCAAGCACATCCAACACACCAATGATGAAATCAAGCAGGCCGACAGGCACACTTTTAAATTGGACGGGCTTGCCAAGTTGCCGGAATAAAAACTCACCTTGATCGCGCGGTGTAATGGCCGGACCGGGTCCGCCAATCGGCAGAATTTGATTGTGCTTGTTCGAATCTGTCAAACACCCTGCGATGAAATCACCCAAATCATCATCGCTGATCGGCTTACAAGCCGTGAGTCTGCCATCGCCAAAGATGAGAAAGGGTTTGCCTTTTTGGACGCGCGCTAGCTGACCCGCAAGCGATTTGAAAAACGCGGTGGGCCGCACAATTGAATACTTCATACCTGATTCAATCAAGGCGGACTCAAAGGCCAACTTGGCTTTTTGAAATGCCAACAAAGGCTTCTGGACGCAGATGGCCGACAGCAGCACAAATTGACGCACACCCACCGCTTTGGCAGCTTCCAGTGCAAACAGGTGGGCCTGATAATCCACAGCCCAAGCATCCTGAGGCGTTCCCGTACGCGACGCTAGGCAAGAAACCACGGCATCAAATGGTTCATTGCAAAAAGCATCTTGCTGAAGGGACTCTAAACTGCAGGGGTCACCATATCGAAGTTCAGCACCCCGTAATTCAGTGAGGAAGCCGGGCTTGTCTGCTCTTGCCGTAGACGCTAGAGGCTTTCGCAAAAAACAAACCAGTTGATGGCCTTGTTGCATCAATGCTCGGGCTGTTGCAAGACCGATGGTGCCCGATGCACCCAACAAAAGAACACGCATGGGTCTGTTAGGCGTTGAGGAACATTTTTCGCACAGCTTCCCGCGCTTTGTCTCTTTGCTCTACTTCTGCATGGTGAAGTTCTCGCAAAGGACCATTCAGCATTTTTTTCATCAGTCCGATCGAAAAAGATTCCAAGACCTCCTCAAGGGGCTGTCCTTTTTCGATCAACTTGCGCGCGCGAATCAATTCAGCCTGACGCCAATGGTCGGCTTGCGAATTGAGCTCTTGAATGAGGGGAACATGTGCTCTTTGATCAAGCCACGCCATGAACTTTTGAACACCCGCGTCGATGATGATTTCTGCATCGACCACTGCCGCTTGGCGCTGCGATTGACCGCTGTTGATCACTTCTTTGAGATCGTCTACCGTGTACAGATAGACATCGTTCAAGTCTTTCACCTCAGGCTCGATGTCGCGCGGCACCGCAAGGTCCACCATGAAAATGGGGCGATTCTTGCGTGCCCGCAGTGCGCTTTTCACAGCGCCCAATCCAATCAAGGGCAAGGAACTGGCCGTGCAACTGATGATGATGTCAAACTCATGCAAGTGTTTGGGTAAATCGACCAGTGCAATGGACTTACCACCATGCGCAGAGGCCAAGGCCTGGGCTCTGTCTGCCGAACGATTGGCAATGGTGATGGAACGTGGCGACTTGACGGCAAAGTGCGCCACACACAATTCAATCATTTCACCCGCACCCACAAACAGCACATGGGTGTCTTTGATGTTCTCAAAAATGCGGCTGGCCAAACGCACAGAGGCTGCTGCCATGCTGATCGAGTGAACGCCAATCTCAGTGGATGTTCTCACCTCTTTGGCCACTGCAAACGAGCGCTGAAACAATTGGTTCAAGGTGGTGCCCAATGCACCCGTGTCCGCCGCCAACTTCACAGCGTCCTTCAATTGCCCCAAAATTTGCGACTCCCCCAACACCATGGAGTCGAGCCCGCTGGCCACTCTAAAGGCATGGCGCGCAGAGGCATCGCCCTCTAAGCGGTAAATGTGCGATTGCAACACCTCGATGTTGGTTTGCCCCTTCTCGGCCAACCAAGAAAGTGTTTGCGGAAGTTGCACCGCGTCACCTGCACAGTAAATTTCTGTTCGATTGCAAGTGGACAAGATGGCCACTTCTTTGTGGCTGTCAAAACTTTGTCGCAAACCAATCAACGAGTTCTCTAACTGCTCAGACGCAAAAGCAAACCGCTCCCGCAAATCAATCGGCGCGGTGCGGTGGTTCAGGCCAAGCGTCCAAACTGCCATTTAAACAACCCTTCTGAGCGTGGGAGCTGCTTGAACATCGGGCCAATAGGTTTCGATGCGCTGATGAATGCCTGGCGCTGTCAGGCCGTAGTGCTGCATCAACAGAGCGGGATCTCCATGTTCTGTGAATTCATCTTCAAAGCCAATGACCAGAACGGGCTTGGCCAGACCCAAATCTTGCAAAGCTTCCAATACGGCGGCGCCAGCACCGCCTTTGCGTGTGCCATCTTCAAGGGTCACCAAGCGTTCGTGGGTCTGGGCAACTTCATTCAGCAATTCCAGGTCCAAAGGCTTGGCCCAACGCATGTTGACCACAGTGGCATCGATCTGTTCTGCCATTTTCAATGCTTCGTAGAGCAAAGGGCCAAAGGACAAGATGGCAACGCCTTTGCCTTGTCTTCGAATCTCACCTTTGCCAAAGGGCAAGCAACTTAAGTCTTTGCAGACTTCGGCACCGACACCAGCGCCACGAGGGTATCGCACTGTGACTGAATGGTCTTGAGCATAAGCGGTGCTGAGGAGTTGGCGACATTCGTTTTCGTCGGCAGGACAAGCCACACTCATGTTCGGAATACAACGGGTGAAAGCGATGTCGAACATGCCGGCATGCGTGGCCCCATCAGCGCCCACCAAACCTGCGCGGTCCAGTGCAAAAACCACTGGCAAATTTTGCAGCGCCACATCGTGAATCAATTGATCGTAAGCACGTTGCAAAAACGTGGAATAAATGGCCACCACAGGCTTCAAACCTTCACAGGCCATGCCGGCTGCAAATGTGACAGCATGCTGCTCTGCAATGCCGACATCGTGATAACGGTTGGCAAAGCGTTGGCTGAATGCCACCATGCCAGAGCCTTCACGCATGGCGGGGGTGATACCGACCAAGCGGGGATCTTTGGCGGCCATGTCGCAAAGCCATTGGCCAAACACTTGCGTAAAGGTCAATTTGCTGCTGGTTGCAGGTGTGAGACCCACAGCGGGGTCGAACTTGCCAGGACCGTGATAGTTGATGGGATCGGCTTCGGCCTTCGCATAGCCTTTGCCCTTGCGCGTGACCACGTGCAAGAACTGTGGGCCCTTGGCTTGCGACAATTTTTGCAAGGCATCCACCATGCCGTTTACGTCGTGACCATCGATAGGGCCTGTGTAAGTGAATCCCAACTTTTCAAAAATGGTTTCGGGTTGGATGAAGTTGTGTGTTTGTTGTTCAAGTTGACGCGCCAGTGCAAACAAGGGCGGCGCATTTTTCAAAAACTTTTCGCCAATTTTTTTGGCTTCCGCATAAAAGCGCCCCGACATCAATTCGCCCAAGTACTGGTTCAACGCACCCACAGGTGGACTGATCGACATGTCGTTGTCGTTCAAGATCACCAACACGTCACAGTCTGCAGCGCCCGCATTGTTCATCGCTTCATAGGCCATGCCCGCCGTCAGTGCGCCATCGCCAATGATTGCTACGGCTTTGCGTTGGCTGCCTGTTTGTTTGGCGGCCATGGCCATGCCAAGTGCCGCTGAAATGCTGGTGGACGAGTGGGCAGTGCCAAATGCGTCGTACGCACTTTCTTCACGCCTTGGAAATCCACTCAGACCGCCCTTTTGGCGCAGCGTCCCCATTTGGTCCATCCTGCCAGTGAGCATTTTGTGGGGATAGGTTTGATGGCCCACATCCCAAATCAAACGGTCTTCTGGCGTATTAAAGACATAGTGCAAGGCAATGGTCAGCTCGACAGTGCCCAAGTTGGAACTGAAGTGACCGCCAGTTTGTGAAACGGATTGAATCAAACGCTCGCGCAATTCATTGGCCAAGCCAGGCAAACTGTCGCGCGACAGTTTTCGCAACTGCGCTGGCGATTGAATCCATTCCAACAAGGCGGTCATGATGGGCCTGACGAGGTGATTGACAGACCTGTAATTTACCCAGATTTGACAAATCGTCAAGTTAAATTGACACTTTGCATATATTTTGAATTGACACTTAGACAAGGATTGGTTTTTGACCAGACCCCAAACGACCATGTACCCAACACTCCAAAACGACCAATTCCTGCGCGCCTGTCTGCGCCAAGCCACTGACCACACCCCAGTTTGGCTGATGCGTCAGGCAGGCCGTTACCTCCCTGAATACCGAAAAACCCGCGAAAAAGCGGGCAGTTTCATGGGCTTGGCCACCAACACCGACTTCGCCACAGAAGTCACGCTCCAGCCCTTGGACCGGTATCCTCTAGATGCAGCTATTTTGTTTTCTGACATCCTGACCGTGCCAGACGCCATGGGCTTGGGCTTGAGCTTCGCACTTGGCGAAGGCCCCAAATTCGAGAAAGTGGTGCGCGATGAGGCCGCTGTGGCCGCCTTGCACGTGCCGGACATGAACAAACTGCGCTACGTGTTTGACGCGGTCACCTCCATTCGAAAGGCCTTGAACGGACGAGTTCCCCTCATCGGCTTCTCGGGAAGCCCTTGGACTTTGGCCTGCTACATGGTCGAAGGCGCAGGGTCTGACGACTACCGCTTGGTCAAAAGCCTGATGTACAGCCGACCCGACTTGATGCACCGCATTCTGGAAATCAACGCACTTTCAGTGGCGGAATACTTGAATGCCCAAATTGACGCAGGCGCTCAAGCCGTGATGATTTTTGACAGTTGGGGCGGCGTGATGGCCGATGGTGCTTTCCAGCAATTCAGTCTGAAATACACCGAATTGGTGCTCTCCAAGCTCAAAAAACAGCATGAAGGCCAACAAATCCCTCGCATCGTGTTCACCAAAGGCGGCGGTTTGTGGCTGGACGAGATGAGCCAACTCGACTGCGAAGTCTTGGGCCTCGACTGGACCATGAACTTGGGCAAAGCCCGCGCCATGGTGGGCGGCCAAGTGGGCGGCCCAGGCAAAGCACTGCAAGGCAACATCGACCCCAATGTGCTGTTTGCACCGCCGCAAAGCATCGAAAAAGAAGTGGTTCGGGTTTTGGACAGCTTTGGTAAACCGCACACCGACACTACCCAAACTGGCCCCACCCATATTTTCAATTTGGGGCATGGCATCCATCAACACACGCCTCCCGAGCATGTGACAGCTTTGGTTGAAACCGTCCATCGACACTCCAAGAAATTGCGTTCGTCGCTCTAAACCGACAGTAGTAACCCCTAGTTGAAGCTTCAAACTGTAAATTTAACTTGACAGTTTGAGGCTGGTTTCAGATGATGGGCTGAATCAGTTCAGTGGGATTTTCCATGGCATCCACGTTTCCTTTCGCAGCCATCGTCGGTCAAGACGAGATGACCCTCGCCATTCAGGTGGTGGCCATTGACCCCACTGTGGGTGGCGTGCTGGTGCTGGGCGACCGAGGAACTGGCAAATCCACCGCCGTGCGGGCTTTGGCCGATTTGCTACCGCCCATTCAGGTGGTGAAGGGCTGCCCCTACAAATGCGATCCCCAAAAGCCAGCGCAGGCCTGCCCTGTTTGCCAAGCCTCGCAAGGCACACCAGGTGCCAAAGCAACCAAACTCCAAACCGAAAGCCGTGCTGTCAGCGTGGTGGACTTGCCTTTGGGCGCGACAGAGGATCGCATTGTGGGCGCACTCGATTTAGAGAAAGCTTTGTCACAAGGCATCAAAGAGTTTTCGCCTGGCTTATTGGCCCAAGCGCACCGCGGTTTTTTGTACATCGACGAAGTGAATTTGTTGGACGATCATTTGGTCGACCTGCTGATTGACGTTGCCGCCTCCGGCGAAAACTTGGTAGAGCGTGAAGGCCTCAGCATTCGCCACCCGGCGCGCTTCGTGTTGGTTGGCAGTGGCAATCCTGAGGAAGGCGAATTGCGTCCGCAATTGCTCGACCGTTTTGGTTTGTCGGTTCAAGTTCGCACGCCACAAGACATCGCACTTCGAGTTGAAGTCATCAAGCGCCGCGATGCATTTGACAAAGACCCCGTGGGCTACAAAGCACAGTGGCAAGACGAAAGCGACAAGCTCCAAAAACGCATCGTCAAAGCCAGAAAGCTGTTGGACTCGGTGGTGATCAGCGACGAGATGCTCACCCTTTGCGCACGCTTGTGTCAGCAACTGGGCACGGATGGG
The DNA here is from genome assembly GCF_003063605.1 of Limnohabitans sp. Hippo4. Classification (NCBI taxonomy): domain Bacteria; kingdom Pseudomonadati; phylum Pseudomonadota; class Betaproteobacteria; order Burkholderiales; family Comamonadaceae; genus Limnohabitans; species Limnohabitans sp. Hippo4. The sequence goes on from NZ_NESE01000001.1 coordinate 988,055, forward strand.
CTTCGCGCAGAACTGACCCTAATGCGCGCAACGCGTGCCTTGGCAGCCATGCAAGGCAGCAAGTCTGTCAAGCCAGAACACCTTCAAACCATTGCACCCCTGGCCTTGCGCCATCGCCTTCGTCGCAACCCTTTGGACGACACAGATTCTGGCGAACGCGTGCAAAGGTGTTTGCAAGAAATTTTGGGTGCGTAAAAGTTGGCATCGCCAAACTCCTTGCAAGGCATGGCGGCATGGAACGATGCCATCACGTCCTTGCAGCTTTTACAAATTGACCCTCACGGTTTTGGCGGTATTTGGCTGAAGGCACCCTTTGGCCCGGTGCGTGAACGTTGGCTCCAGGCATTGCAAAAAAGCAGTGTCAAAACCGTCAAGCTACCCGGTAACATTGACCTTGAACGCTTGTTAGGCGGCATTGATTTGTCGACCACCTTGCAAACGGGCCAGCTTCACATGCAGAACGGTTTGTTACAGCAAGCCCATCAGGGTGCGGTTTGCATCAGCATGGCCGAGAGGTTTCCAAGTGCGTTGGTCGCGCCAATTGCCCAAGCTATGGACACGCAGACGATTCCCGCTTTGAATGTGAAGTCAGATGCTGCACCAATCAACACGCAATTTGGCGTCATCGCTTTGGATGAATCGCTAGAAGACGATGCACCCATTGGCAAAGCCCTGCAAGAGCGATTGGGCATTTGGTTGGATTTAAAAGACCTCGCACCTTCAGACATTCAAGCCATGACTGTAGACGCGCTGGACTCAACCTCTCAGGCCATTGATGTGCAATTCAGCGAAGCACATTTGCAACAGATGCAAGCGCTTCTGCCCAAGCTTCAGTGGACGCACGATCAAGCATTGGCCATGTGCGCTACAGCACAAGGCTTGGGCATTGATTCTTTGCGCATCCCCAGTTTGGCTCTGCGTGTGGCCTGTTGCCATGCAGCCTTGAATTTGCGAACCACAGTTGAAGATGAGGATTTGGAATTTGCAGCACGTCGCGTGTTGGCACCCAGAGCCACACAATGGCCCTCAGAACAAGCAGAAGAGACAAGAGAAGTGACATCCGAAGAAAAAGCAGAACAGCCACCAGAACCCCACAGCGATGCACCCCCTCCACCGCCAGAATCTGAGCAAGATTCTGAAGATGCACAGCCTGAATCGCCACCTTCAGAACCCACAGCGGAAGACTTGCAAGAAATGATGGTGGCCGCGGCCTTGGCCAGTTTGCCCCTGGGCATGCTCGACACCTTGATGACGCAAGCGGGTCGCAGTCAGGGCAACACCTCAGGCCGAAGCGGTCAATTCAAAACTGGCTCTCAACGCGGTCGACCCCTGCCACCTCGGCCCGGCAGGCCCGGTGGCCATTCTCGTTTGCATGTGTTGGCCACTTTGCGTGCAGCAGCACCCAAACAAAAACTCAGAGGCGCCAAGGTACAAGGGCGCGTTGCCATTCGCTCTGAAGATTTTCATGTCCACCGCTATCAACAGCACTCGTCCAGTTGCTTGATTTTGGCCTTAGATGCCTCTGGCTCAGCCGCCTTGCAACGATTGGCCGAAGCCAAGGGTGCCGTTGAATTGTTGTTGCAGCAATCTTATGCACGCCGTGACAGCGTTTGCATCGTGGCCTTTAGAGGCGCACAAGCACAACTGCTGTTGCCCATGACGCGCTCTTTGGTGCGTGCCAAACGGGCCATGACTGGCTTGCCTGGCGGAGGCGGCACACCCTTGGCTTTGGCTTTGAAAATGGCCTACGAGCAAGCCGCTCAGTTGCATCGGCAGGGTGTGACGCCTATTTTGGTGATGCTCAGCGATGGCCGTGCCAACGTCACTTTGCAAGGCTTGGGCGGTCGCGCACAAGCGCAAGCCGATGCCTTGCAGTGGAGCGCGCAGTGGCGTCAAACAGGCCACCGATCTTTGTGGATTGACACGTCCATTCAACCCGACCCGCAAGTGCAAAACTTGGCGCACACCATGGGCGGCAGTTACCTGCCGATGCCGCAAGTGCAAGCCAAGCGCGTGGCCAACGCCATGGACAACTTGCGGCAGTTGGCGGCTTAAGTGATTCACCATGTTTGACAGCCTGTATCCCACCATGCAGTGGGCCAACTACCGCAGTACTTGGCCGCATGCGCAGCACAGCCAGTTTATTCAAGCAGGCGGTATTCAATGGCATGTTCAAATCATGGGACTAGGCCCAGTCTTGTTGTTGTTGCATGGCACAGGTTCTGGCAGCTTCAGTTGGCGCGGCTTGATGCCTTTGCTCAGCGCTCATTTCCAAGTCATCGCACCCGACTTGCCTGGACACGCTTTCACCAGCCGAGGGCCTGAGGGCAGCCTGTCGCTGCAAGGCATGAGCGAAGGTTTGCGTGCACTGTTGTTGCAACTCAATGTCACGCCCTCCATCATCGGTGGGCACTCTGCGGGTGCTGCCATTGCAGCCAACATGCTGCTTCAACAGCGCGCACTGTCGCAGACACAGCTGATCGGCTTTAACCCCGCTTGGTTGCCCCTTCCAGGCCTGCCTTCTTTGATTTTCAGACCTGCAGCCAAGTTGGCCGCAATCAACCCTGTTTCTGCTTGGGCCACGGCCAAACTGGCCAGCAAACCCGCCATGATTGAAAAATCCATTTTGCAAACAGGTTCTCAATTGGATGCACAAGGATTGGCGCTTTACCAAAGTGTGTTCAGCCATTCTGGGCATGTGCACAGCGTCCTGAACATGATGGCGGCATGGCAATTGGACACCCTCTCCAAATCTTTGCCGCAACTTCAAAACAAGGTGAGCATCTTGGTGGGGATGCAAGATCAAACCGTGCCGCCTTCAATGGCACACGAAGCTTGCAAATTGATGCCGCAAGCACGCGTGTTTGAACAACACGGCTTAGGGCATTTGGCGCACGAAGAAGATCCTGCTGGCACTGCGCAGTTGATACTCACCCACTGTGAATCTACTTAAGGGCGAAACCTTTTAAGAGATTGATCGCTTCAATGGGGTCGGTGGAAATGGCATCGGCACCAAACATGTCGGCCGACAAATCTTTGAGTGTGAAGATAGGCCCACCCAACATCACTTTGACATCGGGGTTGCCAGAGTTTTTTCTGAAGTGCGCAATCAATTCGCGCAACTGAGGCAACTGGGTTTCAATCGCCACAGAAATGCCAATGACGTCGAACCATTCATTGGCAATGGCACGCATCAACTCGGATTCGGTGGATGAAATTTCAATGACCACATGAGCGCCTGCCCGCCGGAAAAAATCGGCCACGATGGTCAAGCCTAAGAAATGCTGAGAGCCTGGCGCGCAAGACAACATGACGCGCTGCGTTTCGCCTTCAACAGTGGGGCCGTCGTGGTAGCCGTAGCCCAATCGGTGGGTCACTTGGTGCATCTGCGCCAAGCCACAAGTGACATCGCTGAAATCGCACAGGTCTTTTTCCCACAGCACGCCCAAATGCCTGGCAGCAGGCGTAATGAGTTCCATGAAGATGCGGTCTTGCTTCAAACCGCGGTCTAGCAGGCGGTCGACAATTTGATTGACGCCCGCCACATCACCTTTCAGGCAACAAGCGGTGAAGTCCAACATTTCTGGGACCGGCTCGCCAAACTCGGGGGAGTCGGCGCTGATGGACTGGCTAGAGATGAGTTGCTGAGAATTCAACAGTCTGGGAATGATTTGAGACTCAATCACGTCCAGAAGGGAATCCTTGCACTCGTCATTCGCAGCACCCGAATCCTGGGGGCGCTGAGATGAACTCCCTAAGCCGTTGAACTTAGACATGCAATTTCCTTGCGAAGGATAGCGTGCCAACCTTTTTGTGGGTGATCGGGGCAAAAATTCTGCCAGCAACATAGCTTGCCGATCCGCTAATCGAACTCACTTTATAAAGAGAAGTCGCCTTGGCTTCAACCCTCTATAACCCTATGTACAGTCTGAGAGGATAGGGATTTTTCCTTAATTTTTGATGACAAAGGACGTAAGTTTTGATATCAAAAGGGTCCATTGAGCTTCACAGTGGCCACATTCAAGACAGTGGCAATGCTAACCCATACCCAATAGGGTATCAGCAACAGAACTGCCTTTTTATTGATGCGCCATAGGCCCATGACCAGAAATAGGATCGACAGCCACAAAAAAACCACCTCAAAAACGGCATAGTCGGGCCGTTGCAATTTGAAGTAGATGGCACTCCACAAAATATTCAAGAATGCGTTTGTGGCAAACAACAAAATAATTCTTTTTTTGTCATTTGGCCCTTGAGCTGACTGCCAAGCCAGTGCCCCACTGATGGCACACAGCGTAAAAATGGTGCTCCAAATGACACCAAAGTAAGGGTCTGGCGGCTTCCACTCGGGGTGTTTGAGCGAGAAATACCAAGGCCCGAGCTCAGTCAGACCTGCGCCAATGCCGGCGGTGAGGTAGCTCAGTGCAAATGCAATTGCAAAAGTTTTGAGAGTTGCGAAATTGATTTGCAATGGGGCCCCTTTAGGTTCGGGCCAGTCCTAGCAAATGGGCCATGTCTTTGAAAAATATTCGGACATGGGCCATGGGGTCTTTTCTGGCCAACTCTTTGTTCATGTAAGACTCGAAGGTGAGTCTTTGCACATCGCGATCTTCGCAAATTTTGACGAACTTTTCACGACGCTTGTCATTCTGATACCAGAAGTATTGCATGATGGCCAAAATCCAGAACACCTTGCCGTGCTGTTTCATGAATTTTTTACGGCCTTGTTTCAAGCAAGCTGGGTTGCCGGTTTTCAAGGCTTCATGCGCAGCCCTTGCCATGGTTCTGGCGCAATCCATGGCGTAGTAAATGCCTTCACCTGAAGACGGCGCTACCACACCCGCTGCGTCCCCCACCACCAACACATCTTTGCCGTTGTCCCATTTGGGCAAGGGTTTCAAAGGAATGGGCGCACCTTCACGGCGCAGCGTGGGCTCATCAGTGAGACCTGCGACTTTGCGCAGGTGGCCTGTTGCAGTTCGAAGTGAAAAGCCTTTGTCGGCACTGCCTGTGCCCACACTCATGGTGTTGCCGTGTGGAAAGACCCAGCCATAAAAATCGGGCGACACTTCACCTTGGTAATACACGTCACAACGCTGGCCATCGTGGGATGGTTTTTGCACCGGCGCTTGAATGATCTCGTGATAAGCAAACACATACTTGGTTTTGTCGGCATCGGGAATTTGCTGACGGGCCACTTCTGATTTGGCGCCGTCGGCACCAATCACCATGCGTGCACTCACCTTGACGGGCTTGGCATGCTCTGCAGCAGAATGCTCTTTGGCATGCACAGGTGTGTAATGCACCCACAAAGTGCCAGCCTCGTCGTGCTGTACTTTGTCAAAAATAGCTTGCTGCCGAATAGCACCCGATTCTGCTGCACGTGTTCGTAAAAACTCATCAAAGTCGATCCTGTCCACCATGCCCACAAAACCATTGTCGATGTGGATATCGACCTTGTTATCGGCGGGTGAAATCATGCGCGCACAATTGACTTTGGCCACCAGCAAATGATCCGGAATTTCAAAGTCTTTGATCAACCTGGGTGGAATGGCGCCGCCGCAAGGTTTGGGTCGACCTTGACGGTCGAGTAACAAAACGCGCCAGCCTTCGCGGGCTAAATCATTGGCAGCAGTGGCGCCTGAGGGGCCGCCTCCCACCACGACGAAATCGTAATCGGTTTGGCTCATGATGCGGATCCACCTTTCAAGAGGACTGAGTTGTCGAGAGACATTTCGGAAGGCTTCACGTCACCTGCGCGAATGCGCATGGCAACCAATGCAGAGGCCAAAAACATCAAGGATTGAAATGCAAAAACAGCTACATAGGCTGAACGAGAATCTTGAAGCAGTGTGTGTGCTAAATCGCTGGCACCGGTGCCCACCAGGCCACCCAAACCAAAGGCTGCGGCTTGCGCAGCACCCCAAAGGCCCATGCGCGTTCCTTCGCGGCCAGGGCCGCCCTCACCTGCCAAGCGCATCATGGTGGCGATGGCAGCAATGGAGAATGCGCCATTGGCCACACCTAAGAAAATCACATTGGCTTTAAGGGGCCAAGATTCCGTCATGTTGATCAAGGCAGAGGATGACAAACCGACCGTGGCAACAGCTGAGAACACACAGCCGCCCACCATCCAAGCTTGCACCGAACCCAATCGACCGGCCACCCACCGCGAACTGGCCGCAGCCACCGACAGCATGCCAATGAGCACACCCATGTGGTGCCAACCCGAGAGTTGTGTGGTTTTGCCGGGTGACATGCCATGAATGGCGCCAGCGAAGGGCTCCAAAATCAAGTCTTGAGCGCTGTAGGCCAGCATGGACAAGAACACAAAGATGGTGAATGTTCTGGCCTTAGGCTCTGACCAAACTTCTTTGAAGGTTTGCTTGAAGTCTGCCGCAGACGCTTTGTTTTCTGGCGCCAAAACAGCAGATGCGCTTTCAAGGCGCCACAAACACAGCGCAGTGATGCAAGTGGTCAACAGACTCAAACTGGCAGACACTTTCAACAACACTTCAGGGGTGTACGGATCAATCAATTTGCCCACCACGCCCGCCGTGATGGCAAAGCCCATGATCATCATCAACCACACAGTGGTTGCTGCTTGTGCGCGCTTTTGATCAGGCACTTGCTTGGCCATCAAGGTCAACAAGGAGGTGCCACAGGCACTCACGCCCAAGCCAATCAAGCTGAAGGACAACACGGCCAAGCCAATGCCCATGGCAGGCTCAGTGGCCATCCAAATGGTGGACACAGCAGCCATCACACCTCCAACGCCCAGCACCATCATGCCGCCCATCATCCAAGGCGTGCTGCGTCGGCCTTTGTCTGCACCGTAGCCCATTCGGGGGCGCACCATTTGCACCGCGTAGTGCCACGCCACCAGAGCGCCTGGCAGCAAAGCTGGAAATGCCAACTCCACCACCATGATGCGATTGAGTGTGGAAGTGGTCACCACCACCACAGCACCTAAGCAAGCTTGAATGAGGCCAAGGCGAATGATTTGAAACCATCCAAAGACAGGTGAATTCATAGCACTCCTACCGCATTGAGTTGACGCAATCCCCAAGCGCTGACCATCATGCCGCTGACAAACAGGGGCACATCAAATGCACTGACATACAGCGCACGCTCAACGGGATTTTTTAAAAATTTGAACATGAGGGGCCATTGCAGAAAGCTCAGCACCAGCACGGCCAGTGCATGCCAAGGCAATTGCCATTGATAGAGCAAAGCGACCACCACCACTTGCGGCGTCCACATCATCAAGCAAGCGATGCGTGCGGCACCAACGGGGCCATATTTCACAGGCAAAGAAGCTATGCCCATTTGACGATCGCCTTCAATGGCTTTGAAATCGTTCAAGGTCATGATGCCGTGCGCGCCTAAGCTGTAGAGCAAGGCCAAACAAATTGAGTTCGTGGCAGGCCAAGCACCGCCCAGCATCACAGCTGTGCCAGTGAGCCAGGCCAAGCCTTCGTAGCTGAGGGCACAAGCTGCTGCACCCCACCAACCATTGTTTTTCAGGCGCACGGGTGGCGCGCTGTAGGCCCACGACAATGCAATGGCCAACGCACAAGCAACAAAACCCCAAGTGCCCATCAGCGTCGCCCACAGCAACGACAAGCCGGTCCACAACACGGCAATGCCCAAGCCCCATTTGCCGGGCATTCGGCCTGAAGGTATGGGTCTTTGAGGTTCGTTGATGGCATCGACATGGCGATCGAACCAATCGTTGACAGCCTGGCTGCTGGCGCAAACCAAAGGGCCCGTTAAAACCAAGCCCAACACAATCAAGGCCCAGTTGTCAGAAAGACTTTGGCCCGAGGCTACAGCGCCGCACGCAAAAGCCCACACAGGTGGAAACCAAGTGATGGGCTTGAGAAGTTCTGCAACCGTTCGCAAACTGGGTCGCTGTGGTGGTTGCGAGAGCGCAAGGATGGGATTGTCCATGCCCCCATTGTGAGAAGACTTTGAGAATTGTCAATTAGGATTGACACTGTATGTCAATTAAAAAATACATCTCGCCATTTTTTGGCGAGGTGGCGGGCCGCTTTAAGGGAGCTCGGTGTCAGCTTCCGTGTCGGACAAGATGCCAAAACGGCGCAGTTTGACATACAGACTTTGCCTCGAAAGCCCCAACATTTCGGCCGCAGAGGCCCTGTTGTTGTGGGTCAATTCCAAAGCGGCCTCAATGCACATGCGCTCGATGGTGTCGACCGTTTCGCCCACAATGTCTTTGATGGGTCTGCGGCCCACCAACTGTGACAACTCGGCAAAAGGATGTGGCGCCGCCGTTGTTGTGCCGGCAGCAACCTGCATGCGGCGGTCCATGTCACGGACAAAGAAGGCATACATCGGCTCGGGCCGTGAGAGGTAAACGGCAGAAACTTCCACAGGCAAGGTCATGCCCGACAGGGTTCTAACCTCGGTTGCAAAATTGCGCACAGGCAAGTGCTGCTTGAGGGACGTGTTCAGCACCCCCCAGTCCACAGAACCCCTCAACAACCAGCGCTCCATCGATTGACCAATGACCTGCGATGAGGCCGTGAGACCCAACAAGGCCATGCCTTCTTCATTGACACTTTTAACCGTACCAGCAGTGTCTGTGAGCAGCCAACCGTCTGGGAATTGCTCCATGGCTTCGCTGAGAACTGCAGAAGACTCTGCATCTACCGAAGAACCAGCAGATGCTTCGCGCTGTGTCAAACGCACCAGGTATTGCGCGCCACCCTCTTGCCTGAAGACCGTTGCAGAAACTGTCAGGGGCACATTCGCACCCATGAGCGTGGCTGAGCACATCTCAATGCGGCCTGTGGCCAATGCGGTTCGGAGCAAGGACTGAACCTCGCCCTGGCTGCTGGCCTCAAAACACTCTCGAAAATCGCGGCCCACCAAACGCTTGCCTGCATCTTTGAACAAGGCTTGGGCACCGACATTGGCTTCAATCAAGCGGTAAGAAGCTGCATCGATCATCAGCACGGCCTCAGGCGATGTTTCAAACAAGACCCGATAACGCGCTTCAATGTGCCGTAGACGCAAGTAATCACGTTCGACAGACTGTTGTGTTTCAACCAACCTGCGCTGCAATTCAGCCAAGCGCTCGAGGTTGCGGCCGACGGCCAAAAATTTGTTGCCCTTCAAAGGCACTGTGACGTATTGAATGGCCGCCTCGCCACCGGAGGGGGTGGGATGATTGACGTGACGCCAATTGAGGACTGCGTTTTCATCTGAGACTTGCAACAAGTCTTGAATTTTTTTCTTACTCTCGACGGTCACGGTGTCTGTCCAGCGCTTGCCCATCCAAGCCTGGCAGCCCAACGTCGCCATGGTGTCTTGCGCCGTAGAAACATCCTCAATGACACCTTCACTGTCAATGATCAAGCTGACGTCCGAAACCACGCCCAATAGCTTGGAAAATGTGGCTGGATCGAGGTTTTTGGTGTTCATTGAGACTGCAAATTGACTTCAGTGATGTGAAGTTGACACTTTTTATTGTTGCCGAAGCATACACTCAAAAATGCCATTGTTCCCTAGGGCAAATCTTAAGTATTGATACAAGACAAACTAAGGTGTCACGTTAATTTGACGCTCCATGTTGAAAAGGGTTTGGGTCACAGATTCGACGGCTTGCAAGGCGTTGCCTTTCAGCAGATGCGTGTCTGTCCATGTAATTTTTTCGGGTGCAAAACTCGCCACGGGGCCACCCACAAAGACTTGAAGCGCTGTATTCACACAGTCTTTGAGCAATTCAGGCAGTGCAGCTTGAATCTCAGGCAGATGGCGCTCTGTGGACAGCGACAAGCCAATGACATCGAACCAATCCGCTTGGAAATTTCGTTTGAAATCGTTCATGTCTAAGGGGTTCACCAAGGTGACGTTCCAGCCTGCCCGCCTGAAAAACTCGCTCAACATGAAAACGCCCAAGCCATGTTGCGTGGTGGGCTCGGTCATCAGTAGCACGCTATAGCCGTTAGGATCTAGGCGGCCTTCTGTGACAAACTCTGCACTGAAATCATGCAACATTTGATGCAACCTTGAAAAGCCGATGGTGCACTCGGCAAAACTCAATCGGTCGGACAACCAGTGCTCGCCCAAGACTTTGGCGCTTTCGGCAATGCCTGCAATGTAAATCTGCGTCAAAGACAAACCTTGTCGTTGCCAACCCACAATGACTTTGCGTGTTTCTTCCAAACTTTGCAGGCTGGCATCGCCCAAAAGCACCACTTGGGCCTTGTCAATCCCATCGTTTCTGCCAAAAGTGGTGCCCCCCACCAGGCGGGGACCCACATTCAGGTTGGATTTTTTGCCGTTCACAGACGAGCCAGCACGCCAGCGCTCTGCATCCTGCCCTACTGAACGATCAAATTGATGCTGACTCACAGCGTTCACCCATTTCCTGAATTAACGCAGTCAGTGTCCCTGAAGTTCATTCAGCTTCAATTCGGTGTAAACCCTACATAACATATATATTGTCAATTTATATTGACACTCGTCAGATTGAACCTTAAAGTTGGCTCAGTTCATCAGTCAATAAGAGGCGACATGCAGGATAAGCAAGCACAGGTTTTGTACACGCCCGAGCAACGCGCTCGGCGTGATGCAACGAAGTGGACACTTGTTCAAGGCTTGTTGGCGCCTGTTCAGTTCCTGATATTTCTCGTCAGCTTGTACCTGGTCCTCAGCAGTTTGCGCACAGGCGAGCACACCGATTGGGCCTTGGCCTCAGTGGTCATCAAAACACTGGTGCTCTACGCCATCATGATCACCGGCTCCATTTGGGAAAAAGTGGTGTTTGGCAAGTACCTGTTTGCCCACGCTTTCTTTTGGGAAGACGTGGTCAGCATGCTGGTGCTGGCCCTGCACACCGCCTATTTATGGGTGTGGTGGGAAGGCCAATGGTCTGCCACCGATCAATTGATGTTGGCGCTCGCCGCTTATGTCACCTACGGCGTCAATGCTGCGCAATACATCCGCAAATTGCGCATGGCGCGTCTGCAACGCCCCACTGAACCCTCCCGCGACCTTGAACATACGACCGCATCAGGTCCACAGGTGAGTCTATGAGCCCCGTCATTCCTATTCGCGCAGAAACCAGTATCGGTTGCACCGATGTCACGCCCTTGGTCCAACGCGGGCAACGCGAGGTTTTCTGCGGCCTCACAGGCATCATTTGGCTGCACCGAAAAATTCAAGACGCTTTCTTTTTGGTGGTGGGTTCTCGCACCTGCGCACACCTGATTCAATCGGCTGCAGGCGTGATGATTTTTGCCGAACCTCGTTTCGGCACCGCCATCATTGACGAGCGCGATTTGGCAGGCTTGGCCGATGTTCACGACGAACTTGATCGCGTGGTGCATCAGTTGTTGAACCGCCGCCCCGACATTCGCATGCTCTTCTTGGTGGGCTCTTGCCCCTCCGAAGTAATCAAGTTGGATCTGTTGCGCGCTGCACAGAGATTGAATCAAATTCATCACCCTGCTGTGCGAGTACTGAACTACTCTGGCAGCGGCATTGAAACCACTTTCACACAAGGTGAAGACGCATGCTTGGCCGCCCTGGTACCTGGCTTGCCCAGCATGAATCCCCAAGTGCCATCGCAAACCAAACCGCAACTGATGGTGGTGGGTACCTTGGCCGATGTGGTGGAAGACCAGCTTCGCAATTTGCTGGAGCAGATGAACATCACCGTGAATTTCTTCCCACCGCGCAACAGTCAAAAAATGCCTGCTGTGGGCGCCAACACGAAGTTTTTGTTGGCACAACCTTTCTTGGCAGATACAGCCAGAGCTTTGCAGGACAGAGGTGCCACACACTTACCCGCCACTTTCCCATTGGGGATTGAAGGTACGACTGCGTGGTTGCAAGCTGCAGCACAAGAGTTTGGTGTATCACCCCTGTTGTTCGAAAAAGTAACAGCTGCGCCTAAACAACGTGCTGAAAAAGCTTTGGCAGTGCACCGTCAAATGCTCGATGGCAAACGCATTTTCTTCTTCCCAGATTCGCAACTTGAAATTCCATTGGCGCGCTTCCTGAACCGCGAAATGAACATGGACTTGGTGGAAGTGGGAACGCCCTATTTGCACCGTCAACACATGGCCGCTGAATTGGCATTGTTGCCCACAGGCACCCGCATCAGCGAAGGTCAAGACGTCGACTTGCAACTCGATCGTTGCGTGGAAGACAAGCCCGACGTGGTGGTCTGTGGTCTGGGCTTGGCCAATCCGCTGGAAGCGCAAGGCATGACCACCAAGTGGGCCATTGAGTTGGTCTTCACCCCCATTCAAGGCTACGAGCAAGCCGCCGATTTGGCTGGCTTGTTCAGCCGACCATTACGACGTCGCGAAAAGCTGGCGGCATAGGAACACCAGATGCAACTCACGCTTTGGACATACGAAGGACCGCCCCACGTTGGCGCCATGCGCATTGCCACCGCCATGCGCGATGTGCACTATGTGTTGCACGCCCCACAAGGCGACACCTACGCCGACCTGCTGTTCACCATGATTGAGCGCTTGCCCCGCCGCCCGCCTGTCACGTACACCACCTTCCAAGCGCGCGATTTGGGTGGCGACACGGCAGAGCTTTTCAAAGATGCGGCACGTCAGGCCATTGAACGCTTCAAACCTGCGGCCATGTTGGTGGGCTCTTCATGTACCGCTGAGTTGATTCAAGACGATCCAGGCGGTTTGGCGCAAGCCTTGAAATTGGATATTCCTGTCATTCCTTTGGAGCTGCCTTCGTACCAGCGCAAAGAAAATTGGGGCGCTAGCGAAACCTTTTACCAACTGTGCCGTCATCTGGTGTTGAAACCAGAACAGAAAACTGCCAAGAGCCGTCCTATCTGCAACATCTTGGGCCCTTCCGCCTTGGGCTTTAGACACCGTGACGACGTGAAAGAAATCACTCAGTTGCTCCACAAATTGGGCATAGCCATCAACGTGGTAGCGCCTTTGGAAGCCACTGTGGCCGACATTCGCAAGTTGGCCGATGCCGATTTCAACGTGGTGCTCTACCCCGAAATTGGCATGAGCACCGCGCAATGGTTGATGCGCCAGTTTGATCAGCCTTATACAAAAACAGTGCCACTAGGCTCCAATGCCACACAAGATTTCATTCGCGAAGTTTGCGGCTTTGCAGGCTTGGACGTACCCGCCATTGAAGAGATGACAGCCCGTGCACGCTGGTACGCACAATCGGTTGACTCCACTTACCTCACAGGCAAGCGCGTGTATTTGTTTGGCGATGCCACCCACGTGGTGAGCGCAGCCCGCATTGCCTCGGAAGAGATGGGCTTCGAAGTGGTGGGATTGGGCACTTACAGCCGAGAGTTTGCGCGCGAAGTGCGCGACTGCGCCAAGAAATACGGCGTGGAAGCTTTGATCACCGACGACTACTTAGAAGTTGAAGCGCAAATTACCGAACTGCACCCCGAACTGATTTTGGGCACGCAAATGGAACGTCACATTGCCAAGCGCCATGGCATTCCTTGCGCCGTTATTTCGGCGCCCGTTCACGTACAAGACTTTCCTGCTCGGTATGCACCTCAGATGGGCTTAGAAGGCGCCAATGTGTTGTTTGACACCTGGGTGCACCCGCTCATGATGGGCCTGGAAGAGCACTTGCTGGGCATGTTCAAGCAAGACTTTGAATTCCATGAAGGTGCATCGCCCTCTCACTTGGGCAGTGCGCGTCCTGCAGAAATCATTGTGGAAGCCGCTTCACAAAAAGAGGCTTCCAACCAAGCCACTTGGAGTGTGGAGGCTGAAAAAGAACTGGGCAAGATTCCATTTTTTGTGCGCGGCAAAGCCCGTCGCAATACCGAAAAATATGCCCTCGACCAAGGCGTCGCAACCATCACCGTGGACACACTTTACGATGCCAAAGCTCACTACAGCCGTTGAGATGAAGGGTTCTTCATCCACCACCAAGTCAGCGCGCGCTGGCATGCGGGTGGTGATGCTGACGCTAGACACACACTTGTCCAGTGCAGCGCAACGGTCTGCAGCCAAGTTGGCGCAAAAGCTGCCCGGTTTGGAGTTCAAACTGCACGCGGCCAGTGAATACCGCGCCAGCGAAGATGCCTTGAAGCGATGCTTGCAAGACATTGATCGCGCGCACATGGTCATTGTGTCCATGCTGTTCATGGAAGATCACTATCTGCCCGTGATTGACGCCTTGACCGCCAAGCGCGATCACTGCGATGCCATGGTCTGCATCATGTCGGCGCCACCTGTGATGCAACTCACGCGCATGGGCAAATTTGCCATGGGTGGCCAATCGTCTGGCTTGATGAGTCTGCTCAAAAAGTTGCGTCCCAAGGCCAAAGAAAACACCGAAGAAAAGTCTTCAGGCAAGTCTGAAGGCGCCAAGCAAATGGCCATGTTGCGCCGTTTGCCCAAGTTGCTGCGTTTCATTCCGGGTACAGCGCAAGACTTGCGCATGTTCTTCTTGACCATGCGCTATTGGCTGGCTGGCTCTGAACAAAACATCACCAACATGGTGTTGAGTTTGGTCAACCGCTATGCAGCGCCCGAACGTCAAAACTTCAAACTGGGATCGCAAGCTGAAGAACCCATCGAGTACCCTGAGGTGGGCCTGTACCACCCCAAAATGAAGGGCAAAATTTCTGAAAGCCTTCAGCAATTGCCCAAAGAACTGGATGGCAAGCCCACGGTCGGTTTGTTGCTCTTGCGCTCCTACTTGTTGGCTGGCAACGCCCTGCACTACGATGCGGTCATTGCCGCCATTGAGTCGCGCGGCTTGCGTGTTATTCCAGCCTTTGCCAGTGGCCTGGATTCTCGCCCTGCCATTGAGAATTTCTTTTTGCAAAATGGCAAATCCAAGATTGATGCCCTGGTGTCATTGACAGGCTTCTCTTTGGTGGGCGGTCCCGCTTACAACGATGCCAAAGCAGCTGAACAAATTTTGGCGCAACTCGATGTGCCCTACATTGCGGCTCACCCTGTCGAGTTTCAATCTCTAGACCAATGGGGCAGTTCACAGCGCGGTTTGTTGCCGGTTGAGAGCACCATCATGGTGGCCATTCCTGAGCTCGATGGCTCCACCATTCCCATGGTCTATGGCGGCAGACCCGGCCCTGCAGGCACCAGCTGCACAGGCTGCGAGCGCAACTGCCACTTCACCACTGAGCACCAATCGCAAGACATGTTCACCTGCGCTGAGCGCACCGACATGCTGTCAAGGCGCGTCGAAAAGCTGGTGCAAAGCCGCTTGAAACAAAGAAGCGAGCGCAAGTTGGCTTTGGTCATTTTCAACTTCCCCCCCAACAGCGGCAATGTAGGCACAGCCGCTTACCTGTCGGTGTTTGAGTCTTTGTTCAACACGCTCAAAACACTGAGCAACGAAGGCTACAACATTGAAGTACCGGCAAATGCCGATGTGCTGCGCGACATGGTACTGAATGGCAACCGCGAAATGTACGGTGCCGATGCCAATGTGCATCACATCATTCCTTCCTCTGAGCACGTGCGCAATGAACGTTGGTTGAAGCAGATTGAAGCCCAGTGGGGTCCCGCACCCGGCAAGCTGTTGACCAACGGCCAAGGCTTGTTTGTGCAGGGTGTTCAGTTGGGTCAAGCTTTGGTTTGCATTCAGCCAGGCTTTGGCTACGAAGGTGACCCCATGCGCTTGCTGTTTGAAGCCGGCTTTGCACCAACGCACGCTTTCAGCGCTTTCTACCGCTACCTGCGCCAAGACTTTAAAGCCGATGCCGTACTGCACTTTGGCACCCATGGCGCTCTGGAATTCATGCCTGGCAAGCAGTCTGGTTTGTCTGGCAATTGCTGGCCCGATCGCCTCATTGACGACCTGCCCAATCTGTACTTCTACGCCTCCAACAATCCCTCTGAAGGCGCCATTGCCAAACGCCGTGGCAGCGCCACTTTGGTGAGCTATTTGCCGCCTACTTTTGCAGAGTCTGGTTTGTACAAAGGCTTGTCTGAGCTTAAACAAACCCTCGACAGATGGCGCGCGCTGGACGACGAATTGAGCGAAGAGCGCAACGACTTGGCCGCCATGATTCATCAACAGGCTGTCGTACTAGAACTGCGCGTTCCTGCTTCTGTTCCTGCTGAGTCTTCATTGTCTGAGCCTTGGATCAATTCTCTGGTGGACCAATTGTTAGAGCTTGAGTACTCGCTCATTCCCGAAGGCTTGCATGTCATTGGCCAATTGCCCACACGCTCACAGCGCTTGGCCACTTTGAAAGCCATGGCCAAGGCAATGGAAATTGAAGAGCCAGAGTTACTCGAGCGTTTGGTGGATGGCGTCACAGAAGATCAACTCAAGCGCAGTGCCAAGCACCTCACAGCAGCGCAACAAGATGCCTTGCACCAATTGGTTCACTCCAATGTGTTGTTGAACCAAGAGAGCGAATTGAACGGCCTGCTGCGCGCCTTGGATGGTCGCTACGCTTTGCCCGCACCCGGTGGCGATTTGCTACGCAACCCCGATGTGTTGCCTACGGGTCGCAACTTGCACGGCTTGGACCCCTTCAAATTGCCCACAGCCTTTGCGGTGCGTGATGGTCAAAAGCAAGCTGAAAAACTTTTGCAACGCTACGCCCAAGACGGCTCGGGTTTGCCAGAGTCCATTGCCATGGTGCTGTGGGGGACCGACAACCTCAAAACCGAAGGCGGCCCCATGTCGCAGGCTTTGGCGTTGATGGGTGTGCTGCCCCGATTTGACACCTACGGCCGCTTGGCCGGTGCGCAATTGATTCCTTTAGAAACATTGAACCGCCCCCGCATTGACGTGGTAATCACCTTGTCCGGCATCTTCCGCGACTTGCTGCCCATGCAAATCAAACTCTTGGCCGAAGCCAGTTTCCTGGCGGCCAGTGCCGACGAACCCAGCGAGATGAACTTCATCCGCAAACATGCCTTGGCCTACATGGCAGAACATGGCGGTGACATTGAAGCTGCATCGCTTCGTGTTTTCGGCAACACCGAAGGCGCCTACGGTTCCAATGTGAACATGCTGGTCGACAGCTCCTCTTGGCAACAAGAAGATGAGTTGGGCGATGCCTTCACATCACGCAAAGGCTTTGCGTATGGCCGCGAAGGCAAGCCGGTTCGCAACAACCAACTGCTCAAGAGTGTGTTGGCCGATGTGTCCTTGACTTACCAAAATCTCGACTCTGTGGAGTTGGGCGTGACCAGCATCGACACCTACTTCGACACTTTAGGCGGCATCAGCCGCGCTGTGTTGCAAGCCAAGCACGACCGTGATGGCGACGCTGCGACGGCACCGCCTGTTTACATCGTCGATCAAACGCAAGGCGATGGCGTGGTGCGTAGCCTGACTGAACAAGTGGCCTTAGAAACACGCACGCGCATGCTCAACCCCAAGTGGCACGAAGGCATGTTGCAACACGGCTACGAAGGCGTGCGCCAAATTGAAGTGCACCTGACCAACACCATGGGCTGGTCGGCTACCACCGGCCAAGTGCAACCTTGGGTCTACCAACAACTGGCGCAAACCTTTGTGCTCGACCCTGCCATGCGTGAGCGCATGGCGCAATTGAACCCCACATCATCGGCCAAGCTTGCAAATCGCTTGATCGAAGCTTCTCGTCGCGAGTATTGGAAACCCGATGCTGAGACCATGAATGCCTTGCTGCGCGCCGGCGAGGAACTTGAAGACCGCCTTGAAGGCATTAAAGAGGGACAACCCGCATGATCGAAACGACCAGCATCCCAGTACAGAACATCAAAAAGAGTTCACGACTCGACGGTGAGGGCAGCGTTCAGTTTCAAATGGACCCCAACCTCAAAATTGGCACGGCCAAAGTGTTTGCCGTTTACGGCAAAGGCGGTATTGGCAAGAGCACCACATCGTCCAACTTGTCGGTGGCTTTCAGCAAATTGGGCAAACGTGTTTTGCAAATTGGCTGCGATCCCAAACACGACTCCACCTTCACGTTGACCAAAAAATTGATGCCCACAGTCATCGATGCTTTGGAAACCGTCGACTTTCACGCAGAAGAACTGCGCCTCGATGACTTTGTCTTCAAGGGCTACAACAACGTGATGTGTGTCGAAGCGGGCGGCCCGCCTGCCGGCACAGGCTGCGGCGGTTATGTCGTGGGTCAAACCGTCAAGCTACTCAAAGAGCATCACTTGCTCGAAGACACCGATGTGGTGATTTTTGATGTGTTGGGCGACGTGGTGTGCGGCGGCTTTGCAGCCCCCTTGCAACACGCAGACCGCGCCTTGATTGTCACGGCCAACGACTTTGACTCCATTTTTGCCATGAACCGCATTGTTCAAGCCATTGGTGCCAAAGCCAAAAACTACAACGTGCGTTTGGGCGGCGTGATTGCCAACCGCAGTGATGCCACTGACCAAATTGACAAGTACAACGCCGTGGTGGGTTTGAAGACCATGGCGCACTTCCCCATGTTGGACGAGATTCGCAAGAGCCGTCTGATGAAGAGCACGCTGTTTGAACTGGAGCCAACACCCGCAGTGAAGGCTGTACAAGACGAATACATGCGCTTGGCTGCCGCCTTGTGGCTGGGCAGCGACCCTTTGCCTGCGGTGCCCATGAAAGACCGCGATATTTTTGACTTGCTCGGTTTTGATTGAAGCGACTCACTGGAATCTGAAGAACATGAACACTCGCGCTTACGAACAACGTCGCAGTCAGATCGAACATTATTTCGATCGCACAGCTGCCGACGCCTGGGCTCGCCTCACCTCCAACGAACCCGTGGGACGCATTCGCGCCACCGTTCGTGCCGGTCGCGACACCATGCGCAACACCCTGTTGTCGTGGTTGCCTGAAGACTTAACAGGCAAGCGCATTTTGGATGCAGGTTGTGGCACTGGCGCTTTGGCCGTAGAAGCTGCACTACGCGGTGCAGAAGTGGTGGCCATTGATTTATCGCCGACGCTGGTGAAACTGGCTGGCGAACGCGTGGCCAGCGATCACCCTCAATTGCCAGGCAGCATTGAGTTTTTATCCGGCGACATGCTGAGCCCCGACTTGGGACACTTTGACCATGTGGTGTGCATGGATTCGCTGATTCATTACAACTGCGACCAGATCGCTGATGCATTGGCAGCGCTGGGTCAACGCACACGTGGCAGCATGGTGTTCACCTTTGCACCCCGCACACCTTTGTTGGCCTTGATGCACAGCATGGGCCGACTTTTCCCAAGCTCAGATCGTTCGCCCTCTTTGTCACCTGTGGCGCATTCCGCTTTGCTGAACAAGTTGGACACCCATCCAGAGCTCACGCAATGGCAAGGCGGTCGCATGCAACGCGTGGCCAGTGGTTTCTACACCTCTCAAGCTTGGGAGTGGTCACGCGCATGACACTGAAAATGCCAGCATGGTTGTCGGCTTATGCAACGCGCTTCATGCCGTTTGCAGATGCCGCCTCGCCCGATCTGCCTTTGGGCAGGTTGTTGCGCTTGTCCATGTTTCAGTTGGTCATTGGCATGATCACCGCTTTGTTGGTGGGCACCTTGAACCGCGTGATGATTGTGGAATTGCATGTGCCTGCTTGGTGGGTGGCCTTGGCAGTGGCCATCCCCATGGTGTTTGCCCCTTTGCGAACCCTCATTGGCTACCGCAGTGATACGCATCCCTCTGCTTTAGGACTCCGACGCATTCCTTATTTGTGGACAGGCAGCTTGCTGTTGTTTGGTGGATTGTCTGTGATGCCTTTTGCATTGCTTTTGTTGGCCGAAGCTGTGCCAGAAACTTTGTTGCTAGGACAACTGGGCGCTGGACTGTCATTTATCTTGATTGGCACCGGCCTTCAAGTGACGCAAACGGCCGGCATGGCACTGGCCAATGACGTGGCGCAAGAAGACAAGCGTCCCCGTGTGGTGGCGTTGCTGTATTGCATGTTGCTGCTGGGCATGATTGTGAGCAGCGTGTTGTTCGGCTTGTTCTTGGCCGATTTCACGCCCCTCAGAATGATTCAAGTCATTCAAAGCTCTGCTGTCTTGGTCATTGTGGTTAACCTGATTTCGATGTGGAAACAAGAATCCCGTCAGGCCAAACGTGGCGCGCGCGCGCCCGGTGGTTTCAGCGCCAGCTGGAAAGAACTGATTGCCATGCCCCAGATGCGCCGCTTCTTGTGGACAGTGGGTTTGGGCTCTTTGGCCTTCAGCATGCAAGACATTGTTCTGGAGCCCTACGGTGCCGAAATTTTAGGCTTGGACGTCGGCAACACCAGCTCTCTCACCGCCATGGGCGCCATCGGTTCTTTGATGGCTTTTGGTTTGTCAGCCAAATGGTTGGCATCCGGCTGGCACGCATGTCGACTGGCCAGCTTTGGCATCTTGATTGGCCTGCCCGCCTTTGCCTTGGTCATCTTTGCAGCCCCCACCGAGTCTGTGGCCATGTTCCGCACTGGTGTGGTCTTGATTGGCTTTGGCTCTGGCTTGTTTTCCGTGGGCATGCTGGTCACGGCCATGTCGTTTCAAAACGCACGCATGAGTGGTTTGATTTTAGGTACTTGGGGTGCTGTGCAAGCCACGGCCACAGGCGCTGCGATGGCCATGGGCGGAGCCCTGCGAGATGTGGTTTCAGAAATGGCTTTGTCGGGCCGTCTGGGTGAAGCACTCAACTCACCCATCACCGGCTACAGCTTTGTGTACCACTTGGAAATTTATTTGTTGTTTGTGGTGTTGATTGCCTTGGGGCCACTGCTGAAAAGCAGCCGCCGCGAAGCAAGGACACCAATTTTGAAATTTGGTTTGGCTGAATTGCCAAATTGATGGGCATTGATTTAACAAGGAGCAGTCTTATGGAAACAGGCGCTATTACGCAGTATGTCGACGTGGCACAACTGGTGCTTTACGTATTTTGGGCATTTTTCGCAGGCCTGATTTATTACCTCTTGCGCGAGAACCACCGCGAGGGCTACCCCATGGACTCTGGCCGTGAGAATGGTCCCAAGCAAGAGGGTTGGCCACCTGTGCCCTCCCCTGTCACTTACAAAACCCACGACGGTCACGTCATGCTGTCACCTGACCTGAACCGTCCTGATGGTCAATACAGTGCACAACCCACCACCCAATGGAATGGTGCCCCCATCGAACCCGTGGGCGATCCTTTGTTGGCAGGTGTCGGCCCAGGTGCTTGGGCGATGCGCGCTGATGTACCTGACATGGAACATGGAGCCCCCAAAATTGTGCCTTTGCGTTTGGCACCCGACTTTTCTGTGGCACATCAAGACATTGATCCGCGTGGCTTGGCTGTCGTTGGTGCTGACCGCAACGTGGCGGGTCATGTGGTGGAACTTTGGGTGGACCGCATGGAAATGATCTTCCGTTACATCGAAGTGAAATTGGAAGGCGCCGAGAAAACAGTGTTGCTGCCCATGAACTTTGCCAGGATCAAAAAGCAAGGCATTCATGTGCATGCCTTGTTGGCGCATCAATTTGCCAATGTGCCGCAAACCAAATCGCCTGATCAAATCACCATGCTAGAGGAAGAAAAGATCACGGCCTACTTTGGTGCCGGCACTTTGTACGCAACTCCTGAGCGTCAGGAGCCCCTGCTGTGAGAGCCAAAAACATCAGTGCGACGCACGAGCATGAGTGGGAAGCAGCCCCTGGCTTGCCTTCCACGCTGCCCGAAGGTGAACACATCGTTTGGCAAGGATCGCCCGATTGGCAACAGTTGGCGATACACGCTTTCCATGTCCGCAAAATTGCCATTTACTTTGCACTGATGGTTGGCATTCAACTGACGCACCTTTGGGGCGAAGGTCTTGAAGGTCGCGAGTTGATTGTCCCCATCGTGGTCAGCGCCTCATTGGCCATGCTGGCACTGGCATTGCTGACCACCTGTGCATGGTTTGCAGGCAAGAGTTCTCTCTACACCTTCACCAACAAGCGTGTGGTGATGCGCATCGGCATTGTGCTGACGCTCACCTTCAACTTGCCCTACCGCCGCATTGCGGGCGCTTCGGCCAAAGGCTATTCAGACGGCTGTCAAGACATTGCGTTAGAGCTGTACGCAGAAGATCGAATTGGTTGGGCGCATTTGTGGCCGCACCAAAAGGCTTGGCATGTCAAGCACCCCCAGCCAACGCTGCGCTGTGTGCCCCAAGGCGAAGCCGTCAGCGCTTTGCTTTTCAGCATGTGGCGCGAACACCATCAGGCCGACAAAGTGGTCACAGGCGCAATGAACGTGACGCCTTCCAACGACGGCCGTACGCATCAACCACAAGGCGCCATGGCATGACACGCGAAACGACCTTGCCTTTGGCAACGCGCTCAGCACCTGCATCGGCTTCATTGCCCTGGGCTGTGAAGCTGCTCGGCAGCATGTTGCTGCTGATTTTGTTGGCCGTGGGCTTTGCAAGATGGCAAGGTATTTCAGACAAACAAGTTGACGCTGCCACTGTTTGGCAGCGTGATTTGATTTTTGCGGATGGCCCACAAGGTTCAGTGGTCGTGAAAGATGCCAAGAATCAAATGGAGATTGCCAAGTTTGAAGGTGAACAGGGGTTTCTGCGCAGCACTTTGCGCGCCCTGGCGCGTGAGCGCAAACGCCAAAGCATTGGCCCCGATGCACCCATGCAATTGCTGGGTCGTGCGGATGGCCGCTTGACATTGTTGGACCCCAGTACCCAACAACGCATTGACTTAGAAGCCTTCGGCCCCAGCAATGTGGCTGTCTTTGCAGGCTTGCAAAAAATCGGTCTTGCACCAATACAGATTGTTCAAATTTCAGGAAATGACAGGAGCTCCCAATGAATGCCTCAGCCGTTCGCAGCATTGAAACCGTTGAAGATGCCAACAAAAAGGCAGTTCATGACGATTTGATCAGCCCCCGCTTTTACACCACCGACTTCGATGCCATGGACCGCATCAACATTGAGCCTGTGCGCGCCGAGTGGGACAAGATGATGGCCGAGTACGAAGGCGACAACAACCACGATCACTTTCAGCGTGATGCTGCTTTTGCAGACGAAGTGCGCGACAACATGGCCAAACTCTCGCCTGAAATGCGCCAAGAGTTCATGGACTTTTTGGTCAGCTCGCTCACCTCAGAGTTTTCAGGCTGCGTTTTGTACAACGAAATTCGCAAGAACGTCACCAACCCTGACATCAAACAACTGATGACCTATTTGGCACGCGACGAATCGCGCCATGCGGGTTTCATCAACTTGTCTTTGCGTGATTTCAATTTGGGCATTGACTTGGGCAACCTCAAGCGCACCAAGAAATACACCTACTTCAAACCCAAATACATTTACTACGCCACCTACCTGTCCGAGAAGATTGGCTATGCACGCTACATCACCATCTTCCGCCAGTTAGAGAAACACCCCGAAAAACGTTTCCATCCCATCTTTCGATGGTTTGAACTTTGGTGCAACGATGAGTTTCGCCATGGCGAATCCTTTGCGCTCATCATGCGTGCCAACCCCAAGTTGCTCAGCGGTGGCAACAAACTGTGGATTCGCTTTTTCTTGCTGGCTGTCTACGCCACCATGTATGTGCGAGATCACACACGCCCCATGTTGCACGAAGCCATGGGTTTGGATTCCAGTGAATACGACTACCAAGTGTTCCGCATCACCACAGCCATCACGCAGCAAGTGTTCCCGCTGGCCTTAGACACCGACAATCCTAAATTCCGCCGCGGTCTTGAGCGCTTGTTTGCCATTTCGCAAGACATGGAAAAAGCCAAAGCGCGTGGTGGTCTCATCGGTAAATTGCAACAAGGTGTTTGTGCTGTCAAAGCATTTGGCACCTTTGCAGGTCTGTACATGATGCCCGTCATTCAGCAAGACTTGTCGCCACAAGTTCGCATGGAACCCGCATGGTAATGGACGTCGTTTGGGCCTGTGTTTTCACAGCCATGTGCTGGTGGTTTGGCACAGGTGTGATTTTGTGGCTCGATCGTTTACCACCTGCAAGCTTTCGCTGGAGTTTGTTGGGCTGGAGCATGCTCTTGATTTTGAGTTTCAAGGGCGTTTATGAAAGCATGCGCGAGGTCAGCGTTGCCAATGCTTACTTGGCTTTTGGCAGTGTGATTGTGATGTGGGGTTGGCACGAATTGGCTTTCCTCACAGGATGGATCACCGGCCCGCGCAAGGTCCCCTTGACCGAAGGCGCCCAAGGCTGGCAACGGTTTCAAGAATCGGTGCAAGTCATGCTTCATCATGAAGTGGTCTTGCTCATCAACTTCGGCATTTTGTGGCTGATGCAAATGGACCAACCCAACCATGTGGCCCTTTGCACATATGCGCTGCTGTGGTTCATGCGTTTGTCGGCCAAACTGAACCTCTTTTTTGGGGTGCCACAAAACGGCGCACAGTACCTGCCTGCGCATCTGGTTTATTTGGCCAGCTA
Organism: Limnohabitans sp. Hippo4; assembly: GCF_003063605.1. NCBI lineage: Bacteria > Pseudomonadati > Pseudomonadota > Betaproteobacteria > Burkholderiales > Comamonadaceae > Limnohabitans > Limnohabitans sp. Hippo4. The sequence continues at coordinate 1,012,408 of NZ_NESE01000001.1, forward strand.
CTTTCGCTCACGCCTGATCACCCCTTGGTTTGTGGTTTCCATCAGTGCAGCCATTGGCACGTGGTGTTGGTTGGTTTGGCAAGCCCAGCAAGGCGCCATGGCCATCACCACAGGTTGGGTCATGTTGGCCACCCTCTTGGGCTTGGCCATTGTGGAACACCTCATCATGATTTTCCCATTGCCACTTGAGCGGCTTTGGGGTTGGGCCATGGGCCAGTCCTCGGTGGAATCAGCTCTCTCCACCCCACCTTAAGGCTTTCATGAACGCATTCAATGCCAATGGTTTTTCGCATCCCGGTCTGAACGCAAGGCAGCCCGGGGGCAACGACGGCAGCTCGGATGCCAGGCCCATGGCTGTCATCATTGGCAGTGGCTTTGGCGGCTTGGCCGCAGCCATTCGTTTGAGTGTCAAAGGCTATCAAGTCAAAGTGTTGGAAAAGCTAGATGCCCCGGGTGGCCGCGCTTATGTGCACCGTCAAGATGGCTTTACCTTTGATGCCGGTCCCACCATCATCACCGCACCGTTTTTGTTAGAAGAGCTTTGGACACTGTGCGGTAAAAAGTTTGCAGACGACGTGACGCTGGTGCCCATGGACCCGTTTTATAGAATTCGCTTTGACGATGGCACTTGGTTTGATTACAGCGCCGATGAAGCCAAAATGTTGGACGAAGTGGCACGCTTCTGCCCCGAAGATGTTCAAGGGTATTTGGATTTTGTGAAAGATGCAGAGCGCTGCAAAACACTTGGGTTTGAAGGTTTGGGCTCGATTGCCTTTGACACCTTGGGCGATCTGATCAAAGCCATTCCCTCCTTCCTCAAAATGGGCGCTTGGCGCAGCATTTACGCCTTGGTGGCCAAACACTTTAGCAATGACAAGCTTCGCACGGTCATGAGCTTCCACCCCTTGCTGATTGGTGGCAACCCTTTCTCGGTCACAGCGGCTTATGCCTTGATCAACTCCCTCGAAAGAACCTGGGGCGTTCACTCTGCCATGGGCGGAACCGGCGCCATTGTGAAAGCCATGGTGGGTTTGCTGGATTCACGCGGCATTCAATTGCGCCTGAATGCACCTGTCACACAAATTCGCATTGAAAACGGCAAAGCGTGTGGTGTTGAGTTGGCGTCGGGCGAGTTCATCGCCGCCGACATTGTGGTGAGCAATGCAGACACAGCATGGACATACAAGAACTTGGTGGCACCGCAACACCGCCGCCATTGGACCAACCGCAAAATTGAAAATGGCTGCTATTCCATGGGTTTGTTTGTTTGGTACTTTGGCACCTCCAAGCAATACCACGATGTACCACACCACATGATGGTGCTAGGTCCGCGCTACAAAGGCTTGCTCACAGACATTTTCAAGCGTCACCATCTGGCCAAAGATTTCAGCCTGTACTTGCACCGCCCCACCGCCACCGATCCGTCCTTGGCGCCAACAGGTTGTGACACTTTTTATGCGCTGTCGCCAGTTCCGCACTTGGACAGTGGCACCGATTGGGTCCAATACGCTGAAACCTACCGCGCCGCCATTGCGGAAGCCTTAGAAGCTTCCGTTCTGCCTGGATTGCGGGAATCCATCGTCACTTCCAAAATCACCACGCCGCAAGACTTTCACGATAACTTGTGGTCCTATAAAGGCGCTGGCTTTGGACTAGAGCCTTTGCTCTTGCAAAGTGCGTGGTTCCGTCCTCACAACCGAAGCGAAGACATTCCGGGTTTGTACATGGTGGGGGCTGGCACACATCCAGGAGCGGGCGTGCCTGGGGTGTTGATGTCGGCCAAGGCACTTGAAACGGTGGTACCCCATGTTTCAGTTTAATCCCATCCCCAACACGGCCAACCTCGAGGCCTGCGTCGCCATGATGAAGGGCGGCTCGAAAACTTTTTTTGCAGCCAGTCGATTATTGCCCCCTCGCATTCGAACAGCCTCCATTGCCTTGTACGCTTTTTGCCGAGTGGCCGATGATCTGGTGGATGAAGCCTTGCCCGGCCAAGCACCGCTTGACGTTCTGCGTGAACGCCTTGACGCCATCTATGCAGGCACGCCCAAAGACCATGTGGAAGATCATGCTTTGAGCATGGTGGTTCAACAATATGAGCTGCCCCGACATTTTTTAGATGCCTTGATTGAAGGCTTTGCGTGGGATGCCAAAGGCCGGCGTTATGACAGCATTGAAGAAGTGCACGACTATGCGGCCCGCGTAGCAGGCAGCGTTGGCGCCATGATGTGCTGGATCATGGGTCCGCAAAACACAGACACCCTTGAGCGCGCGTGTGAACTGGGTGTGGCCATGCAGCTGACCAACATTGCGCGAGATGTTGGCGCGGATGCCGCCATAGGCCGAATTTATTTGCCGAGACGTTGGCTGATTGAAGCCGGTGTGCAGCCTGAAGAATGGTTGCAAAACCCCATCTTGACCCCCGGCATCCAAATCGTTGTGGCCCGCCTGCTTGAAGAAGCAGATCGCCTGTACAAGCAAGCCCAACCCGGCATTGCCGCATTGCCCCCCGATTGCCGTTCAGCCATTCTGGCAGCCAGCATGATTTACAGAGAGATTGGCGTTCAACTTAAACGCGAAGGACTGGACTCGGTCAGCACACGCACCGTGGTCAGTACCACGCGCAAATTGGTGTTGCTGGCATCCGCTTGGACTCAAGCCGCTTGGATTCGAACGGCAGAAAACCAACCCAAACCTTTGCAGGCTATTCAATTTTTGGCGCTGCACAACCAAAACACACAAGCCAGTGCGCAATGGGCCGGGGCTTACTTTCCCAACCGTGCCATGCCGCAACGCGTGGCATGGGTTTTTGATTTACTCGAACGACGTGAAAACGAGCGCCTGCAAGGGCGTCAACGGCTTCATTCTTGATATTGCAAACCATCTAACAAGGAGAAGATGATGAAAATTCAAAGCGGACTGAACGTTGTCAGTGCTTTCTTTTGGACATTCTGGGCAACGCTGTCGTTGGCTGGCTTGATTCAGCACAGCGATACAGGGTATTTTTATGTGTTTGCGGCAGCGTTGGTAGCCTGCCTGGGCATGCACCGCGTCACAATGAAGGCCATCGAGAAATTCATGGCCATGCACGCCAACAAATCAGCATCACACTGATTTGAATGAAGGTACCTGATGCAAGTTGATGCATTGCACATTAACTTGCAGACTGGCCATTTTCGGCCAGCTTTGCGTGCGCAGGTTTACTTGCGTGGGCGATTGAACCAATTGGCCAACATGAACAGACAGAACACCACGTACATGATGATGAGAATGTGAGTTGTTTGCATCGTATCTTCCTTTGCCTGTTGCTGATGAATTGGAATCTTTAAGAATTTCTTAATAAGGGCTTCATGGCCACCAAGGTGAGTAGCAGCATCACAACTTCAATGCCATAAACAGCGGAGTAACCCGTCACAGAATTGGTCCATTGTGCCACGCCATCGCGCAGCAAGCCACCCAAGGCCATGCCAATGCCCGAAGCGGTCGCCTGAACGGCTCCCCATGCACCCATGGCCAAGCCCACTTGATCGGGGGGTGCCAAGTTCATGCTAGCGGTCAAGGTACCGTGCGCAAACAGGCCGCCCCCCAAGCCAATCAAGAACACACCCAAAACAAACAGTGGGACCGACATCAGAGGCGCTGCCAAAATAATGAATACAAAAGCAGGCAACCCTGTCCATGCGCCCCAGCTGGCCATTTGATACGGATCTGCACCTCGGGTAATGACCCGAGACGCCCAAGCGAAGCCGATCAATCCACCCAAAGCCAAGGTGAAGGTCAGGAGTGTGGTGGAAGACACGCTGAGTTTGAGTATTTCGCCACCATAGGGCTCCAGCAGCACATCTTCCATGGTGAAGGCCATTGAGCCTAAGCCCACAGCCAAGAGCCTTCTAACGGTGTGGGGGCCTTCACAAAATAATCGCCAAGAATCCTGGAACGATGCTTCAGGCGACGCGCCTGGCTGCCTTTGGCGACTGCGTGCTTCTTGCTTCCACACCGCCACCACATTCAAGACCAGCGTGATAACGGCCACCGCTTGAACCACTCGGATCAATGCGCCAGGGCTGTAATCGGCCAATAAATCGCCTAAGACCAACGCACTGCTCATCATGCCCATGAGTTGCATGACATACATCAGTCCCACCACTTTGGCCTGCTTCTCTTGCGGTGCCAAATCGGTGGCCAATGCAAGACCTGCCGTTTGGGTGGTGTGAATACCCACCCCGACCAAAATGAAGGCAACGGCTGCGCCAAACTGGCCCACCCATTGCGGCGCTTGGGCAGACTGTCCGGCACCCGACAAGACCAACAACGCAAAAGGCATGATGGAGAAGCCACCAAATTGCATGAGGGTGCCCATCCAAATGAAGGGCACGCGGCGCCAACCCAGATGCGAACGGTGGTGATCAGATTGGAAACCAATCAAAGCGCGAAAGGGTGCAATCAACAAGGGCAAAGCCACCATGAAAGACACCAAGCTTGTGGGGACGCTCATCTCGACAATCATGACGCGATTGAGCGTGCCCACCAGCATGACCATGGCCATGCCGACAGAAATTTGAAACAAGGACAGACGAAGCAAACGGGACAGTGGCAAATCTTCACTGGCAGCGTCTGCAAACGGCAAGAAACGAGGGCCCAACTGACTGGCCCAAGAAACAACCCACTGGGTTCTTGTACGGTTCATTTTGAAAATTCAAAAGAAAGTACCAAGCGCGGTAAAGCGCTTGGTCTTTCGTCGGGGAACACCCCGTTACTTTTTAACTGCCGGTTCAGCGGCAGGTGCTGCAACTGCAACAACCTTACCAGCTCCGCCATTCAAAAAGCCTTTCACCCAAGTGGTGTTCAGTGTCAGTGCCAGGTGCACGCTGAATGAGGCAATAGCCACAGCAGCGATGAACACTGGAATGCCAACTGAAGGTTTCACCACGGTCCACATTTTTGCGTAAATCATGGTGACTCCTTATTTAAGCCAGGGTGAATAGATATAGGCCAACAGATGGGCAAATGCGGCAACCATGCCGAAAATCTGTGTGCCTTGGATGAGATTACGGTGAATCTCTTCTGATTCGGCCTCGGTCAAACCGCTGGGCCCTACTTTGTCAGATGACATAGCATTCTCCTAGGAGGAAGACGTGCACAACCCGCACGAGGGTATTCAGGGTCGGGTGACCCAGAATTCGGAATATCACGCTGCATCTGCAACGTGATGGAATGACTGAAAAGCTTGTTCGACATTCAAGCTCTCCTTGGCATTCGAAATGGCAGCATCGCCTGCACCACAGGCGACAACAAACGGGGCACTGACAAGGTCTCGTGAAAGGCCAGCAGCTTTTCGCCGGCGTACGAGAAGTTCAGCAATGCGCGCTGATAAAAAGGGGTGTCTTCGAGTTGCTCATGAACCGAGACTGGCGTGTCGCTTCGCATGCGCCTTCCAATTTGCCAACCTGTCTTGCGCAGGGTTTGCACTGGCGCAGAAGGCATGGCTTCGACTTGGCCTTGCGGTGTAAACCGCAGCGAGAGCAGTTTGTCCTCTAGACCTGGCCAAGCCATGTCGTAGAACACCAAACTGCTGTTGTCTTTCATCTTGGCGCGCGACCAATTCCAAGTGTGAAAAGCCTCGGTGATGGGCTCGTCGCCTTCATTGGAATCGAGATAGGCCTGACCCTTCCATTGCAAGTTGGGTGAGGTTAATTTCACCTCCACACGTGCAGATGGCGCAAGGGGCCCCCAGCGATGTGCGCCTTGTTGATCAATCGGCACCGAGAAGTTGAACAATTGTTCTGGCCATACGCGAATTTCGCCCTGAATGCTTTGCAGCCAAGGCGTTGAGACTTCATCGATCTGAATGCGCAATGAATCACCATCCCACGTCACAGCACTGGGGCCAATGACAAATTCTTTGGCGTCACGTGAGCAGCTTTGTTTGCCGCGCTCCGTCATGGCCCAGCGGCTTGCACCTTTGCTGTAAATGGCCACATTCAAAGCACAATAATTTTCGGGATCGGCCTGCCCTGCGCGCCTGGCCCATGTGTAATAAGGCGAGAACACACTGCCCACAAATGCAATGAGTGTCATGCCGTGTTGTCCGTCGTCACTCATAGCGTCGATGTACCACCAGAGGTAGCCGTTTGCGGGAACCGATTGGTCAAACCGTGGCTGGCCATCAGGGCCTCGGCCGCCAATCGACCGGACATCGCTGCCATGGGCACGCCGGGTCCCGGATGCACACTGCCCCCGGCCAGAAACAGGCCTGGGAGGGGCGTTTTCGATCCAGGACGAGAGAACAGGCTGGTCCATCCATGCGTGGCCTGGCCATACAACGCGCCCCCCGATGCTGGAAAGCGCTGGTGAAATTCCGCTGGACTGGTCCGCACACAATTGAAAGGCGTGATTTCCAGTTTCAAGCCCAAACGCTCTAAATGTTGGAAGCTCTCTGTTTGACATTGTTCTAAGGCCTCCTCGTTCAACCCGTTCACATCGCCCACTGCAGGTGCATTGACCAAACACAGCAAACGCTGTGGCGCCTCTTGCGACACATGACCGGGTTGGTCTTGCGCACAAACATAAACCGTGGGCTGATGGGGCAAGCGTTGGCGCTTGAAGATGTCTTCAAACTCGCTTGAATAATCGTCATGGAAAAAGACGTTGTGGCGATCCAACGCAACACCTTGGGCTTTGGCATGAACCGACCAAGTCAAAGCCGACAGTGAACGCGGCGGCGCTTTAGAAGTCACAGCACTTCGCACTTCGTTGGACAGCAAGCCCTCACGCAAAGCAGATGCATCGCCATTGAAGATCACCGCATCGGCTGGAATTTCTTCTCCGCTGCTCAAGCGAACGCCAGAGACGCGGCCTTGTCTTTGCAAAATTTGGCTGCAAGCGGCGTTGTATCTAAACTGCGCGCCCCGCGCCTGTGACAAACGTGCCAAGGCTGCAGACAACGAGGTCATACCACCTTTGGCCGACCAGACGCCGGCCATCTCAACTTGGGCAATCAACAACAAGGTAGCGGGGGCTTCCCAAGGGGAAGAACCACAGTAAGTGGCATAACGCGCAAACAACTGGCGCAAGCGCTCATCTTTGAATTGCAAGCACATCTGCTGCCAAAGGGTTCGCATGGGCCCCAATTGCGCCAACTGTCCCAAGCCCTGCGGACCCAACCGGGTCATCAGCGACAACATGTTGGGTCGCGCGGAACGGATGACAGGCCCTTCCAGGTTGCTGTAAGTTGCTTGTGCAGTTTGACAAAATTTTCGAAACAGCAAAGCTTCAGAGGGGCTGGACCATTTTTCGATGTTGGCTTCACTCTCTTGCGCGTTGGCAGACAAATCAAGCTGACTGCCATCTGGCCAAAAATGCCTGGCCAACACCGACAAGGGTGTGAGCGAGAGTTCTTGTGACAGGCTGGTGCCCACCTCTTGAAACAATTCGTCAAAAACCCAGCGCATGGTGAAAACCGTTGGGCCACTGTCAATTTTGGCGCCTTGCACCTCGCGGGTATGAACCTTGCCACCCGGTACCGATGCGGCCTCCAGAACGGTCACGTCGTAGCCGTGGTGTGACAAGCGCAAAGCACTGGTCAAGCCGCCCATGCCAGCGCCCACAATGACCACCCTTTGTTTAGACATGGGCAGCCTCTTGCTCACTCGAGTTGGCAGCCAACTTGGTTTGCACAGCGTCCATGCCCAGGTCATCACCAAAATCTTTTCCCATCCACTGGCCACTCATGCCCAGCACCTGCATGTGAACAAACAAGGATTCAGAGAAGAAATCGTTTTTGTAGGCCGCTGTGATGGCCGTTTGATGCGAGCCCTGAAATGCGTAGTCACGCATGGCTTGTTGGTCTTGCCACAAACTGAAGGTGCATTGCCTCACAAGGGGGATTTCTCCCAAGCCCATCGATAACAAACAGCCTTTTGAATTTTGCAAATCTGCCTGTGCTGCTGGGGCATAGCGCCAAAAAGACATGGTCTTAGAAGGCACGATGCTGGCCCGCGTTAAGACGGCCAAAGGTCGGGGCTTGTTGCCGGACAGGACCGCGCCGAACTTGCGACTGACTTCATCGGTCAATGGCCATTTCGCTTGATCCCACGCGCCACGTGCTGAGGTTACGGCAAGCAGGCCACACCAACTTTCACGGGCTTTTTCGCGCATGGCACTGACGTGGGGGCCATGCAAAAATTTAAGCGCCGAATCGGTGTTTCTAAAACGGCAAACCAATCCTTGATGTGAAGGACTGGGCCGAATGCTAAAGCCACCGGCATGACCACTGCCCATCACTTTGGCAAACAACAAGCCTGGCACCTGCTTCAACGCTGAGGGGCCGGCCACCAGCCGCATCCATCCCCAGCTGCGGTGCTGACGCACGTAGTCCACCAGCACGATCACAACCACGCCTGAGACGTCAGTGTTGACAAATTCAAGCGTGTTCATGAATGTGCTTATTTGGTTGCAACCGTGGTGGCAGTCACCTCGGATTGACCACCCAGCTCTGGGAAGTCTTTGGCCATCTTGGCGCCATTCAAAGGTTTGTAAGCACCTTGGTGGCACGTGGCGCAATTGACCTTGGCCACATCGCCCAGTTCACCCTTGCGGTGCGCAGGGAAGGTGTCTGTCAAGGGCTCCATGTAGTCCTTGTTCAAATCACGGGCCATTCGAATGCCATACCAAGCCGTTGCACGTTGTGGCGGATTGCCTTTCCAACTCACAAACGACTGGGTGTTGTGACAGTACGTGCAATTCACACCCAAAGAGGTGGACATGTGCGTCATCAAACCGTAGGTCCACTCAGCTTGTTTGATCGATTGATTGTTACCCGCTGGCAATGCGGTTGTGGCACCCACGCGAATGTTTTGCGCACCCAACAAGAACGGCGTGAAAGGGTCATTGGGCAGTGAGCTCAAGTTGACCACTTTGGAAGGTTCGTTCTGCCCTGCCTTGTCGCCCATGAAGTTAGAGCCATAAGGTTGGTGATTGGCCTTGAACCAAATTTCTTTAGGCACAGGCTGACCACGGTGACAGGTATAGCAAGTCACGCCTGTAGCACTCACATGCGGCTGCCACTCTTTGTTGATGTGGCGTGTCATTTCCACCATGCGCCTTGCCACCACCTTGGTGTACTTGCTGTCTTCTGCAAAATTGGCAGGGTTGTGACAGTACAAGCAACCTTGTTCTGGCGGCGCCACCCACGAAGACATGGACACCATCAAACGTGTGAATTGACCCACACTCAAATCGCCCAAGACCTTGACGTTTTTGTAAACCGATGATGCTTTGGGGCCGGATGGATCGCCTGCAGGCAAAGCAAAAGGTGCCGCATGCTTTTCAGCGTTTTCTTCAAGGGTGGTGGGGTTGTAAATTTGCACCATGCCTGTACCGCGATAACCTCGCTGTACAGACTCCATCGGCGGTCTTTCACAAGCCGACAGTAGCAAGGCCACCACGAGCAACAGCAGCCCCTGAAAGCCTTTGCGAAATGCATGCATTCCCGATGTCATTGAATGGTTCATGGCTTAACTCCTGTGGCCAAAGAAGGATCCATCACCATGGGGAACACTTCAGGGTATGGGGGTGCGACGCCATGCTTGATAGCCCAGAGGTACCAGTTGTCCACCACAGTACCTGTCAGCAAAATGCCAATACCGCCTGTGATAGGACACAACACCGCAAACCACCAAGCCCAGCGGTGAATGGATTCCATCGTGGCATTAAAGCCCATGGTCCAACGCCAGAACAAGGCAGCACGCTCAGAGGCTGTCCCGCGATCGGTGATTTGTTCAATCTCGCGTTCGCCGCCAAACCGAGTGACCGCCAGAATGGTGGCACCGTGCATGGCGAACAGCAAAGCTGAGCCATACAAGAAGACAATCGACAAGGCGTGGAACGGGTTGTAGAAAAGATTGCCGTAACGCAAAGAAAATGCGGCCGTCCAATCCAGGTGCGGGAAGATACCGTAAGGCACAGCCTCACCCCATGAACCCATCAAGATGGGACGGAACAAGCCCAATACCAAGTACAACCAGATGGCTGCAGCAAAGGCCCAGGCCACGTGTGTGCCCATGCCCAACTCGCGAGCACGGCGATAGGTACGCGCCCACCAGAGGAACAATGATGCAGTTAAGAAGACGCCAGTGATAAGCCACCAACCGCCTTGATTGAGCGGCGGCATTTGCAAGCCATAACTTGGCGGTGGCGGCTCTAGCGCCAACCAAAACAGCTGACGGATGAATTGAATGGGATCGTAGTTGACGGAGGCCAACATGTTGAAGCCAATGGTGACAAAGGCAATCAAGCCACACACCAGTGAAGCAAGGCCCAGGCCGCCCAAGTAAATGGGGCCCAGTTGGGCATTGCCAATTTTGCCAATCCAGTAATTGAGGACAGGCTCTCCCAAACGCGGGCTATTGCCCTGACCTAACTCAACGCCATGATGAATAGGGCCAACGGCTTGAACGGTGGTGAACAGGTTTTGATATTGCGGCATCTTTTCGCTCCTGTTTATTTGGTCACCGGCCACTGCGACCAGATAGGAAGGTTCAACCACCAGCTCCACCATTCAGGCCAGCCTTTGCTCCAGAAGGGGCCGCTCAGCACAATGCACAAGGCACTGAAAAGAACGGCGGCCAGTGCCAAGAACAGACCCAAACGGTGAATGCCCAAGGTACCAATGGAGTAGCCAATGATGTCGCGGAAGAAAGTGTCCTCATGCTCTGGCGTGCGAACGGTCTCGCCTGGCGCAGGGTTGGTAGAAGACAAAATCAGACCACCGTGCAATGACAAAGCAAACACGCTGGCAAAAAAGAAACTCACCGCAATCATGTGTGCGGGGTTGTAGTGAAAGTGCAAATATTGGTAGCCCACGTTGGACACCCAGTCCAAGTGGCTGTAAATGCCGTAAGGGAAACCATGTCCCCATGCGCCCATCAACACAGGGCGTATGACCACCAAGGTGACATAACCAAAAATAGCCACACCAAAAGCAAATGGCACGTGGTACCCCATGCCCAGCTTTCTGCAAATTTCAACCTCGCGCAGCATCCACGAGACAAACGCCCCGATGGCACAGACTGTGATGAGCTGCCACAAGCCGCCCTCCAGCAAAGGTGCGAAACCCAGACCGTACGAGATGTCCGGTGGTGCAATGCTGATTTGCCACAGATTCCAAGTGGGGCCTTGCGAGGCACCCCACAAAATCATGGCAGTTCCTAGGAATGCAAAAAAGATGGTGGTGATTCCAAAGAATCCCACATAGAAAGGACCGACCCAAAAGTCAAATAAATCCCCGCCCACCAAGGTACCCCCTCGGACGCGATATTTTTTTTCAAAGTTCAGCATGGCCATGGTTCGGTCTCCAGCTTTTAAAAAACTCACTCAGGTGCTATTTGCGCAGGACGTACACAAACAGCACCCGTACTTCTTTAATCCGATCAGGACTTTGCAGCAGGAACCGCAGCAGGCATTGGCGCGTTTTGCGCCGCTGTTGCAACAGGTTTCTTTGCACCGTCTAACCAGTTAAATTTGTTGGTGCTGAGCAAAATGAGGTGAATCATTGCTGCCAGACCAAACAAGAAAATCCCTTGAACCACCATGGCTCGCAGGGGATCGAAAAGTCGCCAAATTCGCCACATGATGTATCTCCTAAATGATGTGGGACATGAAGGTATAAACCGCAGATTTCACACCTTGGCTCATGCTCTTTGCATCTTCAGCACCGGGCAAATAATTTCGCCAATGGATACCAAAAAGGTTGCCCAAAAGAACCAACACGAACAAAACCGCAAAGCCCACCATGAAGATGGTCCAATACGCTTTTGACTCAGTGTCAGATGACTGCACAGAGTTGAGTGACGATGTGTCTTGCATGAAGTTTCCCCTTCAAACGGATGAAAAAATATCTAACTTAGAACCAGGGTCGCCACGCCCAAACCAAGATGTGTGCCAATACAGCCACAGCCGTAAAGCCCACTGCACCTTGCATCCAGTAGTGGTGAAACTCCTGAGCTTCTTCGTCGGACAGTCCTGAAATGGATGCCTTATTCGACATATTTGCTCCCTTCAATACGGCCTTGCGGCCAAAGTGCGCACAGCCCGCGCAGATAGGCAGCCGCAACCCGAAGGCCACGACATCTCGGTTGACGCGCCACTCAAAGCGGCGGTGTCAAATGTTTTCAAATCAACTTTCAAGCTGTGCGTCACGCAGTCACTCCCATGCCCAGGGCGTGTCCTGCTGCTTCAACATGCTCACGTGTGACGGTTTCGCCACCCGTGATGCGAGAAATTTGTTCTGCTTGATCCCGCAAGCGTTTGGCTGCGGAAATTTGTACCAACACGGGTTGGTGCTGGATCAGATCTCGCAACAGGTTTTGGGCGTCGTCTTGCCAAGTGGCATTGGGCGTGACCAAACCACGCGCCTGCGTGGCTTCGACCTTGTCCATGTCCGTGCCCAGCGGCAGGATGTGAAACAGTGCATCAAACAAGGCGTTGCAAACCTCTTGAATGAGGTAGGTTGCACCGCTGTAGCCCATGAATGGCGTCCCTGTGTGGCGACGAATGATGGCGCCAGGAAAGGACGCAGGAATGTACGAGGGCTTCATGGGGCCTTGGCCTGCCATTTCGCTCATGTACATGCGCTCGTTGTAGCTGCCAAACAAAATGAGGGGCGTTTGGGTATGCACCAACTCACGCACTTTGGCGTTGTCTGTTTTGTTACCCGCAGTGCGTGACACACTGAAGCGACAAGGCAAGCCCATCTCACCTTCTAGGAAGTTCTTCAGCCCTCTTGTGTAGGTCTCACCCGCGACCACGGCAAAGCTGGCTGTGCTGAAAAAGTCCTGCGTCACCGAACGCCATAGATCCCAAAGCGGTTTCAGGGTGGTATGGCGTTCTCGTTCGATGAAAGGCTCGGGATCGATCTCGAGCATCTGCCCAAGCTTGCGCAGGAAACGCGTGGTGGTGTGCAAGCCAATGGGCGCCTGCAAATAGGGGCGCTCTAAAGCTTCACACAGCATGCGACCGAACTCGCGGTACATGCAAACATTCACATCCGCATCGGCCAGTTTGGGCACATCGGCCAAATGACTGCCGAGTGGGAACACCATGTTGACTTCAGCGCCAATGCCTTCAATCAAACGGCGAATTTCTGCCAAGTCGCTGGCACTGTTGAAGGTACCGTAGGCGGGGCCAATGATGTTGACCCGAGGTTTTTCGCCTGCTGGACGCTCACTGAATGGTTTGCGCGCAGGTATTTTGCGCAGGCCATATTCGCTCCACAACCAATACATGGCGCGGTTGGCGCATTGCCATTGGTCTTCATCGATAGTGCGCGGCAAGAAGCGTTGAATGTTGGTGCCTTCTGGCGTGACGCCGCCACCGATCATCTCAGCGATGGAGCCTGTGACCACCACGGCAGGCAAGTCGGGATCCAATGTTGCATGAGCACGCTTCATGGAACCTTCAGTGCCTTCGCGACCCAACTGCTCTTCTGCCAAGCCAGTCACCACAATGGGCAACTCGTGCGGTGGCAAGCCATCGGTGTAATGCAACACAGAGGTGACTGGCAAGTTTTCGCAGCCCACAGGGCCGTCGATCACAACTTGCAAACCTTTGATGGCGGTGAACACATACACCGCGCCCCAATAACCGCCTGCGCGGTCATGGTCCAAAATGAGAGGCGACTTGACGGTGCTCATGTTCCCATCGCCTCCGATTTGCGTTTTTGAATCTGCTTCTCAAGCAAGCGGCGAGTTTCTTTTTTGAACTCCGGCCGGTCGACGGGCACAGACTCCCAAACGCCTGCATTCGGGCCTAAGCCCACTTCCCCGAAGAAGGCTTTCATTTCATCAAAACGATGCTGATTGCCAATGGCCGACTGCACCACTTGCACCAAAGAACCCGCACCTGCCACACCCATCAAAGGACGAGCAGAAATCAGGTTGGTGAAGTACAAAGATGGAATACTGAGTTCTTTGGCCGCTTGAACCAAGGGCGTGGTGCCAATGGCCAAGTCGGGACGGAACTCGTGAACGGCCGCCATGTCTTGCTCAAGCGATGCGCGCATCTGCACTTGCACGCCGTGTGCTGCCAGCCATTGCCTGTCGTGTTCATTCCAAGGTGTGGCGGGGCAAGCTGAACCGACGTAGCGAAGGTCAGCACCGCATTCCACCAACAAGCGTGCCACCAACAACTCAGAGCCTTCATAGCCACTGAGCGTGATGCGACCTTTAATGGGCTTTTGCGACAACAAACCGCGCATGGCGCCCAGTTGTTGATTGCGTGCCGCATCAATTTGATCTTGGGCAATGCCTGCCGAAATACCAATGTTTTGCAGCCAGTCTTGTGTGCCTTCTAAACCAACGGGTGCAGAACCAACAACAGGACGACCTGCTGCTTGAAACTCACGCACACTGGCCGTGTAAAACGGATGGATGGCTGCAGCCACCGAGCAGTCAAGCGCCGCATAAAGTTCACGCCATTCACGCGTTGGCACCACAGGTCCTGCTGCCAAACCCATGGGCGCCAGCATTTGACCAATGATGACGGGATCTGCCGGGAACATCTCACCCAGCAAGGCAACTGTAGGCACTGCAGAGCGTCCACCTTTAGGCGACGCAACAGGGCCATTCATGACCTCTTCACGGGCGTACTTCAGCATGGCGCCGGCTAACACATCTTTGGCCTCTGCGTGCGTAGGAACACCAAAGCCTGGCACATCGATGCCAATGATGCGAACGCCATTGATCTCTTTGGGCAACAACTGAAGTGGTACACCACTGGCAGTGGGAACGCACAAGTTGATGATGACAACGGTGTCAACTTTGTTGGGATCGGCTTCCGCGTGAACTGCTTCGCGAATGTCTTCAAACAATTTACCAGTGACCAACGTTTCAGAGTTGAAAGGCACATAGCCCACACTGCGTCTGGCACCGTAAAAGTGCGATGTGAAGGTGAGTCCGTACACACAACAGGCAGAGCCCGACAAAATGGTGGCGGTGCGCTTCATGCGAAGACCAACACGCAACGAACCAAACGCTGGGCACATGCTTTGCGGTTGGTCGTGCGGGCCCGCATCGGCTTTGCGGGGATAGTCTTTGGCGTATTGGTCCAGCACCTCTGACTTGCCGGCACTGCGCGCAGCTTCCAGCATTTGGTCTGCACCCGCATGACAGCCTAAGCCGTCTGCAGGCGCCTGCGCTGCTTGCGCAGGCACAGCTTGGATAGGAATGGTGCGTGCCATGGTGCTTAGGCCTGGTCGTAAATAACTTCGAGGCTGGGCTTGATGACTTCGTTTTTGCCCACCATGTCAAACATGGTGGCTGGCTCCAACACCACATTGCGGCCCACGGTGTCTGCGCTGAACAAACCTAACAACTCATCTTGCGTTTGTGGCTTGGGACGCATCGGTGGCGCTTCGGCCACGTTCTTGGCCAAGTCGGCAAACAGGGAGCCCCACTCACTGTCGGGCTTGCCAATGATTTCGTAGCTGGCACTCTTACGGCGAATGTCTTCGTTGGCAGGAATAGCAGCCAACACTGGAATGCCGGCATTGGCAGCAAAAGCTTGCGCTTCGCCTGTGCCGTCGTCTTTGTTGATGACCATGCCGGCCACACCCACGTTGCCACCCAGTTTGCGGAAGTACTCCACCGCTGAGCAAACGTTGTTGGCCACATACAAGGACTGCAAATCATTGCTGCCCACCACAATCACTTTTTGGCACATGTCGCGGGCAATGGGCAAACCAAAGCCGCCGCACACCACGTCGCCCAAAAAGTCGAGCAACACATAGTCAAAGCCCCAATCGTGGAAGCCTAATTTTTCAAGCGTTTCAAAACCGTGGATGATGCCGCGGCCACCGCAGCCACGACCCACTTCGGGGCCGCCCAGTTCCATGGCAAACACACCATCGCGCTTGAAGCACACATCGCTGATGCTGACGGCTTGACCGGCCAGTTTCAAACGTGAAGAGGTTTCAATGATGGTGGGGCAAGCCTTGCCACCAAACAACAAGCTGGTGGTATCACTCTTTGGATCACAACCAATCAGCAAAACTTTTTTGCCTTGCTGCGCCATCATGTAACTGAGGTTGGCCAGTGTGAAGCTCTTGCCAATGCCGCCCTTGCCGTAGATGGCAATGATCTGCGTTTCCTTGGTCACCTCTTTCGTGCTGATGGGCTCTAGAGGCTCTGCGGCCTCACTGCGAAGTCGATCAACAAATTGAACGGTGTGCTCGGTGGTAGTTTGTGTGTTCATGCGTGTGCGCTCCAATCAAGGACCATCTTGAGACAAGAAACATCACCGAACGCGGTCTCATACGCAACGGTGGCAGAGTTGGAGGTTTGGACGTGAGTGACCAAACCTTTGAGTGACAGTTGTCCGTTGTTCACCAATTCATTGACAGCCAATAAATCGGGACGCTTCCATTCGGCAGCAACGCGAATTCGTGCTTCACGCATGAACGCGGGTGCGTAGGCAAATTGCAAGTTGTCTTTGTAAAAACCTGCCAACACCACTTCACCACCGGGACGAATTCTTTGAATGAGTTTGTCGAGCAATGACGAATCACCACTGACGTCATAAATGGCCTGATACCCTTTGTGATCATCGTCTTGAGGGTTAACGACCTTGTAGCCTTCAGCACCTTTTGCACGCTCGGCATTGGTTTCCCAAACGGTAGGCGGTGGGAAGCCAGCAGCCACTGTGAGGCGCGCCAGCAAACGGCCCATGACGCCGTGACCAATGATCAAATCGGGCGGGTTGTACGGCTCTTGCTGACCGCCACCCGATACAGCGTGATAAGCCGTAGCGGCCAATGCAAACAGCACAGCATCGCTGCCAAGGTCGTTGGCCACAGGCAGTATTTTTTGATCTGAAACCACCAAGCGCGATGCAGCACCGCCAAACAAGCTTCGAACACCTGTGAAGCAGTTGGCGCCGGGGACAAACACGGTTTGGCCTTCTTTGAGCTTGGCGCCTTGAGGGGCACGCACCACTTGACCCACAGTTTCGTAGCCCGGCACAAGGGGGTAACCCATGCCGGGAAATGGCGGCATGCTGCCATCCCACAACATGCGCTCTGTGCCCGTGCTGATGCCACTGTATTGCACAGCCACTTCGACTTGGCCTTCTTGCAAAGAAGGCAAATCCAATGCCTGAAGCGACAATTGCTTGGGGTTGTCAAATACGACTGCGGTGGCTTTCATAACTGTATTCTTTGCGTTACATCAATTTGTGTCAAACGATGTTTACATATAATCATATCGATTAGGGTAAACACTTAGACTTTCTGCCCACAATGAGCTGCGCATGGATGGGCATGGCGTTGGGCAAGTGCTCAATCTGGCCAAATCCGGCCTCTGCCATCAAATGCATCAGCTCTTCAGGGGTGCGAAGGCGCCCTGCGCCCATGGCCAGCAGGTAAAAGTGGAAATACGCGTCCGACTGGGCCGGGCCGGCATAAGACTCCGACAGGGCTTGCGCCATGGGTTCTGCCAACAAGAGGACTCCACCCAATGGGAGCGCTGCATGAATTTTTTGCAGCAACTGGCGCACCACGTCGTCAGGGTGATCGTGGGCCACGCGCACCAGCGTGATCAAATCGGCGCCTGTGGGCAAAGCGTCGTGCAAAAAACTGCCTGGGTGAAAACTCATCCGATCGCTCAAACCACGTTGCTGAACGTTGGCTTTGGCCAGTTCCAACACGGGTGGCAAATCAAACAATTTGACTTTCAAGTGGGGTGCATGCACAGCCATTTCTGAGGCAAAACGGCCCTTGCCAGCACCCACATCCAAGACGCATTGGTGCTCATCAAAGAAATAGCTGGACAAGATTTCTTCGATCACAAAACCTTGAGATGCCGCCATCAAATCGGAGTACCGGCTGAACTTGTCTTGAGGCTCACGCGTGGCAGCATTGGCGTCGTGCGCATAGGGCCAATAGGCCGCCATGTCGCCTTGCCATGCGTTGTTCAAAAAGCCCACCGGATCTTGCATGTCGGCGTACAGCAAATGGTTGTGCTCAATCATGGCGGCAATGCCGTCGTGCGTTGCCAAAGGCACGCCCAATGGGCCTAAGCCAAAACGTGCGCCACTTCTGCACTCCAACAAATTCAGCGAGACTGCCGATAAAAGCAGGCGCTGCAAGACGGGCGCAGGCATGTTGACGCGGGCTGCAATTTGGTGCAAATCGGCCGGCGCTTGGTGCAACATTTTGAACAGGTCGAGTCGAATGCAACCCAGCATCACCTGGGTGTGCACAAAGCCGGCCATCAAATCAAACAGCTTTTGAGTGCGACGGCGCGTCACCCAGCGCGTGAGCGGATTGGTGAGTGAAAAACTGTAAAGACGTGGACTGGCATAGAGCCGCTCTAGCCACGCCAAAAATCGATCATGCCAAGCGTCAGCCCCGTGCCCGGAGGCTGGCAAACTGGCCAAGTCAAGTTTGTGATTCACGCCCATTTGACAGCCTTGGCCAATGCAGCTTGCTTGCGGTAGTCCTCACACATCGACTTGGGGACCAATCGCTCTGACTCATGCAGCACCAATTGCTTCAACATGTCGCGGCAATTGCAATCCGGAATCGAGTCACCCGCTTTGGCGATCAAGCTGTCAAAGTGATGAATGGCGCCTTCCAAGCCCAAAGCTTGCGCCGAACTGGGCCTTGCATTCAAGACATCCTGCCCTGCTGGTTTACCCAAACTGGCCACATCGCCCAGAACATCGCGAATGTCATCGGCCACTTGGTAGGCCTCGCCCAAATACGCACCCAGCGGCGCCCATGGCTCATGCGCTTGACCGCTGGCAATGGCGCCAGCACAAGTTGCAGAAACAAACAGCGCACCCGTTTTGGCGCGTTGATACTGCCCCAAATCGGCCGTGGTTTCACACTCCCAGGCCTGGCCCGCCACAATGCCATTTGGCAAACCCACGCCTCTTGACAGGTTGTCCATCAGTTCAATGAGACGGTCTGGATAGGTCCGGCCAGCTTGCAACAGCGCTTGGTAGGCCATCACGATCAGGCCATCCCCCGTCAACAAGGCCAAAGGCTCCGAGAAAGCCTTGTGGACCGTGGGTTGTCCCCTACGGAAATCGGCATTGTCAAAGGTGGGCATGTCGTCGTGCACCAAGGATGCACAGTGCATGAATTCCAAGGCGACAGCGGCCGCATTGGTCAACTCGGGGGCATCGTCGCCACAGGCGGTGGCAACGGCCATGCACAGCTGGGGGCGAATGCGTGCACCGCCCGAAAACACCGCATGCTGCATGGCGGCTTGAAGCCGTTGGGGTGCACCAGCGCCCGCAGCGGCGTCGAAATGCAATTTCAGCGCCGCTTCCGCTCTTGTTAATAGACTCATGACACCCCCAGAGGAACCGTCAACGAAACGTGACAGAATTAAATGTCAATATAGTAATACATTGAGAAATGTCAATAGATGTTGACACTTAGTTTATTTTTGGCTGATTTAGGGCCAAATCATGGGGTGAAAAACCCCTTAGGGAGCGATATGCATGAACGTTCATTGCCTTGTTTGCCCATCGACGATGCGCAACGCTTTGTGCTGCACAACGAAATTCACACGCGACCCTCTGCCACCTTCAAGCTGCCAGCCCTGATTGTTTATGTTGCTGTCTTGAATGCAGGTGTCAGCGTCTCGGACGAATGCCAACACCTGCGGCAATTGGCCGGTCAAGACAGTTTGGACATCGACCAAATGAAGGGCAACTTTTTGCAACTTCAAAGTGATCAGTTCAAAATCATTTGGGAACGCCATACCGAATTCACGCGCTACACCATTGTTCAGGCATTGCCCGCGCATGCGCATTGGGGCAGCACCTTGCCCGACCTGGCCACCCACGTTGCCACGGGCATGGCTTGGTTAAAAGGCATTCCCGGCAAAACCATCACAGCCATTCACTTGGCCATGCTGAACGAAGGCATGGACGATCCAGATGCCATCTACAAATCCAAATTGTGGTTGGGCGAAGGAACCGTCATTGGCGCCAAAATGGGCCGCACCGCCGACGCCAATTCACACTCACACCTGATCACCAATTTGCGCATTGGCGCAGATGGCTTTGAAAGAATATTGGTGATGGCTGCACCCGGCACATCCGAGAACAGAGCCGGACGTATTGCACAGCGATTGTTGGAACTTGAAACCTATCGCATGATGTCTTTGCTCAGCTTGCCTGTGGCCAAGCAATTGGCAAGCAAGTTGGCAACCACAGAAGCACAATTGGTCGAGATCACCGCGCGCTTAGAAACCAATACCGTCAGCGACGAGGTCCTGTTGAGCGATTTGGCCAGTTTGGCCGCGCAAGTGGAAAGCACCACCGCTGAACACAGCTACCGTTTCTCGGCAGCACGCGCCTACGATGCCATTGTCAAAGAACGCATTTCTGAAATGCGTGAACGTCCCTTGTCGGGCATTCAAACAGTAGGCGAATTCATGCAAAGACGCTTGGCACCGGCCATGGCCACTGTCAATGCCACCTCCGAGCGTTTGGCTGCCCTGGCCCAACGTGTGTCACGCGCCAGCGCATTACTTCGAACACGCGTCGAGATTGCGGCTGAAGCACAAAACCAGCAACTGCTGGAAAAACTCACACGCGGACAAGCGCTGCAACTCAGACTGCAATCCACTGTGGAAGGCCTGTCGATTGCGGCCATCACTTACTACGTCGTCAGTCTCTGCCTTTACCTGGGCAAAGCATTGAAGGCGGCTGGCTTGAACATCAACCCAGAAATGCTGGCTGGATTTAGCACCCCCTTGGTTTTGTTGGTGTGTTGGCGAATGATCCAACACATCCACCGAAGCTTGAAAGAACTTTGAGATTGAGAACATGGACACTCAAGTCGTTAGAAATTACTTAACATCCTTGCAAAGCAGCATTACCACACGCATTGCCAACTTAGATGGCGGCAGCTTTTTGTCAGATCACTGGCACAAGCCACCTGGTGAGCCTTTGCAAGGCAGTGGCATCACGCAAATCCTTGAAAACGGCGCTGTGTTTGAAAGAGCAGGCTGTGGCTTTTCTCATGTAACAGGACCCAAACTGCCACCTTCAGCCACACACGACAGACCTGAGTTGGCGGGCGCCCCCTTTGAAGCCATGGGTGTTTCCTTGGTTTTTCATCCACGCAATCCCTATGCGCCAACAGTGCACATGAATGTGCGCATGCTGTCAGCCAAAGCAGCAGACGGCCAGACCGTGGCTTGGTTTGGTGGCGGCATGGACCTCACGCCCTACTATGGTTTTGAAGAAGATGCAGTGCATTTTCACCAAACGTGCAAAGACGCATTGACGCCACACGGTGCGCATTTGTACCCCCGCTTCAAAGCTTGGTGCGATGACTATTTTTGCTTGAAACACCGCAACGAACAACGCGGCATTGGCGGTGTTTTCTTTGACGACTTTTCAGAGTTTGGCAGCGAAAAAAGCTTCGATGTTTTGAAAAGTGTGGGCGACGCATTTTTAAGCGCCTATATGCCAATCGTTGAAAGACGCAAGGACACACCCTACGGTGAGAGGGAACGTACACACCAGCTTTACAGACGCGGCCGCTACGTTGAATTCAATTTGGTTTGGGACCGCGGTACGCATTTTGGTTTGCAATCAGGTGGCCGTACAGAATCCATTTTGCTGTCCATGCCGCCCTTGGTCAGTTGGTCTTACCAGCACCAAGCGCAAGCTGGCACACCCGAACACGATTTGATGAAAAACTTCATTGTGAAACGCGATTGGGTTTGACCTCCCACTGCTCAACTTGAGATGACATCCACACCATGACCCCATCCTTTCCCGCTCATCGCCCTCGCCGTTTGCGCCGCAACGACTTTAGCCGCCGACTGGTGCGAGAACACGCACTCAGTGTCAACGATCTCATCTATCCGGTGTTTGTACTTGAGGGCGAAAACCGCCGCGAGTCTGTCAAATCAATGCCCGGCGTCGATCGCGTCAGTCTGGATTTGCTGATGCATGTGGCCGAAGAATGCGTTGAGTTGGGCATTCCTGTGATGGCGCTTTTTCCTGTCATCAGCGCACACCTTAAAACACCCGATGGCATCGAGGCGACCAACCCCAAAGGTTTGGTGCCGCATGTGGTGGCCACTTTGAAAAAACATTTTCCAACGCTGGGCATCATGACCGACGTTGCGCTCGACCCCTACACCAGCCACGGACAAGACGGTTTGCTGGACGAGGCGGGCTACATCCTGAACGATGCCACTGTCAAAGTGCTCACACAGCAAGCTTTGGCACAAGCGCAAGCGGGTGTCGACATGGTGGCGCCCAGCGACATGATGGATGGCCGCATTGGCGCCATTCGCGCAGCGCTTGAGACGCATGGCCACATCAACACCCAAATCATGGCGTACAGCGCCAAATATGCCAGCGCCTTTTATGGCCCGTTCCGCGACGCCGTAGGTTCAGCCGCCAATCTGGGCAAGAGCGATAAAAAAACCTACCAAATGGACCCCGGCAATTCAGACGAAGCCTTGCGCGAAGTGGCGCTTGACATTGCTGAAGGCGCCGACATGGTGATGGTCAAACCTGGCATGCCCTACCTCGACATCGTAAGACGGGTCAAGGATGAGTTCAAAGTACCCACCTTCGCCTATCAAGTGTCTGGTGAATACGCCATGCTCAAAGCAGCCGCGCAAAATGGCTGGCTCGATCACGACGCCGTGATGATGGAGAGCTTGCTGGCATTCAAACGGGCCGGCGCTGATGGCATCTTGACTTACTTTGCCATCGACGCTGCCAAAAAATTAAAGACTTCCAACTGAAATCAAAGCACTTCTTTATGACCTCCACCATCACCATTGCAACCCGCGAAAGCCGACTGGCTTTGTGGCAAGCACATCACGTGAAGCAATTGCTTGAAGCCCAAGGCCATCAGGTGTCATTGCTGGGCATGACCACTCTAGGCGATCAGATTTTGGATCAACCTTTAAGCAAGGTGGGCGGCAAAGGCTTGTTCATCAAAGAACTTGAAGTTGCACTGGCAGATGGCTCGGCCCACATTGCGGTGCACTCCTTGAAAGATGTGCCCATGGATTTACCGCAAGGCTTTGCACTGGCGTGCATCTTAGAACGTGAAGATCCGCGCGACGCCTGGGTTTCGCCTCATTTTGACTCCCTCGAAAGTTTGCCTCAGGGCGCCGTTGTTGGCACTTCCAGCTTGCGCAGAACCGTGTTGCTGCATGCCCTGCGACCTGATTTGAAAATCGAACCCCTGCGTGGCAACTTGGACACACGCTTGCGCAAACTCGATGAAGGTCAATATGCCGGCATTGTGTTGGCCACAGCGGGTCTCAAACGCCTAGGGTTGGCTGAACGTATTCGACATAGCTTTGATTTAGACCGCATGATGCCTGCCGCAGGACAAGGCGCCATTGGCATTGAAATTTGCGACGATCGCCCCGACTTGGCAGCGCTCTTGGCACCCTTGAATGATTTGCCAACCGCCATCAGGGTGTATGCAGAGCGCGGTGTCAGTCGCACCATGGGCGGAAGTTGCTCAATGCCATTGGCTGCCCACGCCACACTTGAGAAGGGTGTCTTGGCCATCAGCGCTGCATGGGGTGATCCCCATAACAGCCATGCCCCATTGATACAAGCCAAAGATCAATGCGAGATCGACCTGAACCATCCCACAGTACTGCAGCAAGCCAGTGAATTGGGCATCAGAGTTGCACAACAACTGATTCAAAAAGGGGCTGTTGCCGTCATCAAATGAATTGGCATCAGGCCCTGGGATTCAAGCAATTGAATGATTGAAGTTTTGTTTCAGTGCGAAGCAAATCCACACAATTTAGCAATCACCCCTTGAGCAGTTTCTAGGTTCAAAGCATCACCTCGCCAAACTGTGTGCGCATCCGAGCGCACCAGCACAAAAGCATGGCGATACTCAGGCGGCACATTCGCTTGCGAGGAGACGTCGATGACAGTCAAAGGCATGCGCGCGACTGCGGCTTGCCCTTTCAAGGCTTCGACTGTTTCGCAAATCGGGTTGACAAAGCAAAGCAAGGTGTAGGCTGGCCCCAAGGCGTCATAAACTGAGCGCCCCTCTGCCAGCCAGAAATGCGGTGCACGACAACCGGGAACTGAGGAGGATTGAAAGCTGCCCATGCTGTAATCGGGCGCGCACTCTTCGTCATAGACCATCACAGGCGACTGATCGTAGTAGTAGCCGAAGTTCAGCCCTGCACAGCAATACTGCTGCACATTCAAGTCGTACAAATCTTGGCCAAACTCGGTGCGAGCCGCTTGACCAGCCGGACTGTCTTCTTCCAGATTTTCTGGAATTTGCCGGCGTCTTTGGCTCATGGCATGCGCATGGTTCATGGCAAAGCGCGACACTTGCTCGGTGATGGGATGTCGCTCTTTTTCATAAGCACTCAAAGCTTGTGGCGCCGCCCAGCCTTCTAGTTGTGCTGCCAAATGCCAGGCCAAATTGGCCGCATCTGCCAACCCTGCATTCATGCCATAGCCTGCATAGGGTACCCACAAGTGGGCGGCATCTCCGGCCACAAAGACTTTGCCACTTTGCAACTGATCACTGACCAGCCTTCGCCCAATCCAGTCTTCCTTGCTCATGACTTGATATTCGAAATCATCACCCACACCCAAAATGGTTCGGATGGCCCAATCTCGATCGACGGCCTCAAAATCCACCTCATGGTCGCGCAAGTAGTTGTGAATCAGCCAAACCTCTTTGCCATCAATGGCGTAGATGTTGCCGCTACGGCGCGGGTTGACCGTGAACATGGCCCAAGCCGGTGCAGCTTTCATTTTCGCAATCAGTCCCGGGGCACGGATGCAAGTGCTTTGAACCCGTTGCACCACTTCGTCGCCGACCAATTTGGCGCCAATGCCTTTACGGACCATGGAGCGTCCGCCATCGCAGCCCACCAAATACGAGGCTTGAATGGCGAAAGCAGGTGCATCAGGCTGTTCCAAGTTTTGAACTTGCGCGGTAACTTGGTGTTCATCCTGTTCAAAGGCAATCACCTGGTGCTTGTACAAACATGTGATCAAGGCTTGCTTTTGAACATGTTGCCGCAGAATGGGTTCGATGTAACGCTGATTGATTCTGTGCGGAGGCTCTGGTGTTGGCCAATGGCCATCCGGACCTGAGTGATCGGTGAGGCGTGTGTTTCGGCCTGGGATGTGAATTCTGGCAATCTCTTCACCCAAGGTGCTGGTTCTGTAAGACACACTGTGCGGGTAGTCATCTGGCAGACCTGCTGCGCGCAAGTCTTGCGACACCCCCAAGGCTCGGAACAGTTCCATGCTGCGCGCTGAAATGTGGTTGCACTTCACATCGGGCAATACCTCTGCGGCGCGCAATTCCACCAAGACACTGGCAATGCCTCTTTGGGCTAAACACAAAGCCATGGTCATGCCCACGGGGCCAGCGCCCACAATCAACACAGGTGTGTTGAATTTGATGTCGGCGCTCATACTGTCACCTTCAATGCATCGTATTCAAACAGCCAGTCGTAGTGTCGGCGAACTTTTTCGGGCTCCCATTCAGTGCTGACATAGTCAACCGCTTTGTTGGCATCGGAAAGTTGGGGGTTGTGAAAGCGCTTGGCGTTGTCACTAGAGCGGTTCACGATGTCGGCTGTGCGTTGCCAACGTAGCGCTTCAAATTTCTCAAAGGCTTCTGGGGCCGTTGAATAAGCGTCTAAACAACGCGCCATGACAGCAGCATCTTCGATGGCCATGTTGGCGCCTTGCGCTAAAAAAGGCAAGGTGGGATGTGCGGAATCGCCCACCAGGCAAATCGATCCTTGTGCCCACCCTCTTTGTGGGGTTCTGCCAAGCAAGGCCCATTTGAAGGGTTGCTCAATTTTGCGCATCAACGCAAGCACATCCTCATGCCAGTGACCAAAGTCTTGAAGCAGCTCTTCGTGCGTGCCCTGCTCTGTCCACGATTCACCCTGCCAGCCCTCTTTTTCAATGATGCCCACCACGTTCATCAGTTGGCCACCGCGAACAGGGTAAGTGATGACATGCGCACCCGGCCCCACCCAATTGGTCCCCACGGGCGCTTGTAAATGCGACGCAATGGATTGAATGGGAACCAAACCACGCCAAGCCAACAAACCTGTGAATTGCGCTTTGTCTTCGCCCAACAACTTTTCGCGCAACACCGAGTGAACGCCATCAGAGGCAATCAAGCCATAGGCCATGTGGCGACTGCCATCTTGCAATTCGAAACTTGCACCGCCTGAGGTACTTTGCGCAGACACCACCCGGGCATTCAACCTCACTGGTGCATCCGACCTTGCGTTGAAAGCATCTAACAACACTTTGTGCAGGTCACCTCGGTGCACCATCCAATAAGGCGCGCCAAAGCGCGACAAGCAATCGTCACCCAGGTCAAACAATTTCCAACGTTGACCTGTATTCCACATGCGAATCTCTTTGCCCTGCGCTTGTGACACCACTTGGTGCAAGGCATTTTCCAAACCCAAACTTTGAAGAATGCGTGTGCCGTTGGGTGAAATTTGCAGACCTGCACCCACCTCGCCTAATTGCGAAGCTTGCTCATAGACATCCACCTTCCAACCCAACTGCAACAAAGACAGCGCAGTGGTCAGGCCTGCGATGCCAGCGCCAGCAATGGCGATTCGCTTGTCATTCATTCAGAACCATCACTCTGCTTTGATGTTGTTGTCTTTTGCCACTTGGGTCCAAAGTTGAATTTCTTGCGAAATGGTTTTGGCCAAATCTGCAGAAGAGCTGCCCACAGCTTTGATGTCCAACTTGGCCATGCGCTCTTGCACATCAGGCAAGGCCATGATGCGCGCCACTTCTTCTTGCACACGCTTCACAATCGGCGCCGGCGTGCCTGCAGGCGCCAGCAAGCCACTCCAGAAATTGACTGACACATCCACGCCCTGCTCTTTCAAGGTTGGCACTTGCGGGTAGGCGGCAAGGCGCTGCTCTGAGGTCACACCCAGTGCACGCAATTTGCCAGCTTTCAACAAAGCGGCAATGGGGCCAGAGTCAATCAAGGTCATTTGCACTTCTTGGGTGAGCACCGCATTGATGGAGGGGGCACTGCCTTGATAAGGCACGTTCATGGCTTTCAAGCCCGTTTTGGTTTTGACCAACTCCATCACCAGCTGAAACGAAGCGGATGGGTACGAGTAATTGAACTTGCTCGGGTTGGCCTTGGTGAGGTTGACCAGTTCGGCAAACGTCTTGGCAGGTGATGCTTCGTTCACCGCCAAAATCATGGGGAAAGAACCCACCAATGAAATGGGCGTCAAATCGGTCATGGGGTTGTATGACAGTTTGGCTACCAAAGCGGGATTGAACACAATGGGTCCACTGGCCGCCATCAGCAAGGTGTAGCCATCGGGGGCCGCTTTGACCACCAACTCGGTCCCCACAATGGCACCAGCACCAGGTTTGTTTTCAACCACCACAGGTTGACCCAATGCCGGCGCTAATTTTTCTGCCACCACGCGGGCCAAGATGTCGTTGGCGCCACCGGGCGCATAAGGCACCACAATGCGCACCGGCTTAGAAGGCCACGCAGTTTGCGCATGCACCACGCCAGCCAAACTGGCCAACAAGGTCAATGCCGTTCCAACAACAGCCATGCGCTTGCTTGAAGAAAATTGGGTGTGTGTCATGTTTGTTTCCTTTTCAATCTCAATGCTTTGGAAAAACTCAATCTGTAACGAGGCGCTCAGTTAGAGTGGGGTGATGCGCACATGCAGCAGTGCGCTTTGTCCAGCGTCCAAGGCCGCCAAGCAGCGTGCCACAGCGGCAGCAACATCCGCTGGATGTGACAGCCTCTCGCCATGCGCGCCTGCGGCTTCTGCAATTGCTGCGAAATCTGTGCCGTAACCCAAATCGGAAGCAAATTGATTG
Source organism: Limnohabitans sp. Hippo4 (assembly GCF_003063605.1). Classification (NCBI taxonomy): domain Bacteria; kingdom Pseudomonadati; phylum Pseudomonadota; class Betaproteobacteria; order Burkholderiales; family Comamonadaceae; genus Limnohabitans; species Limnohabitans sp. Hippo4. The sequence goes on from NZ_NESE01000001.1 coordinate 1,040,302, forward strand.
GTCTCTTTCGCTTCCCCTTGGGGGTACATGCGCAAGGTCGACTCCTTCACAGCCGACCATCCGCCGTTGTCTAGAAGGACCGTCAGGATGGGCAAGTTGTATTGGCGGGCCACTGCATACACCGCACTGGGGTTGCTAAAGTAAAACGAACCATCGCCCACAAAATGAATCACGCGGCTCTTAGCTTGCGCCAATTTAATGCCCAAAGCCGTGCCTGCGGAAAACCCAAGTCCACCGCCTGACAGGCCGACCAAACTGCCTGGCAATTCACGCGGAATTTGCTCAAAGACCGCCATGGTGTTGCGAATGGCCTCATTCAAAATCACATCGTCCGGCTTGATTTGTTGCGCCAGTGCCGCACACAGGTAGTGCGGATTGATGGCATTCAAGGTGCCCGGTGCACTGGCCAATGCAGCCACTCGCTGCTGATTGGACTGATGTGCCTGTTGAAGTGCTTGACCACGCGCTTGCGCTTTGCGTTTGAATTCGGCACTTGCTGTTTGCTCAATGACCGCAATCAATTGCTGGAGTAACTTGACGCTGTCGCCTTCGATGCGTGCATTCAAGGGGAAGCCCCACATCGGAATGTCGCGCTTGATGGCATCGACATCCAACTGCGCCCAATAAGCTTTGGGATTGACGCGCGTTGTTTTGGGAATCCAAGGCACATCCACGTCCACCATCAAACCAAAGTCGGCCTGCTCTGTAAAAGCTGCAGGGTTGTAGCCAGCAAAATAAGGAGAGTCTCGGCGGATGTTGAGATAGATCGTGTTGAACTCACAAACACGCATGCCGCACAAGGTCGCCAATTTTTCAATCAAGGCAGGCGCCTCGTGGTTTCGGCCTGCATAGGCCGTGACCAGCATCGGATTTTCTGAAGCCATCAACTTGTCCGCAATGGCTTGCACCGCCGCCAAATCAGCACCCTGCGCTTTCACAGGCAAATGGTTTTGATGGCCATAAGCACCGATGCTGCTTGCATCTACGGGCGCCGCCAAGACCTCGCGGGGCAGTGTGAGGTACACCGGTCCTGTTGGATCGCTTTGCATCACCGCCCCTGCCCTTGAAACAACCTCATGCGCCATGGCGGGCCATGCCAAGTTGTATTCCCATTTCACATAGGGCCGAACCACACTGGCTTGGTCAAAAGGCTCTTGAATGAAATGCACATAGGTGTCGCGACCGCCAGTAGCTTGATCGAATGTGCTCATGGGCGCACGACCCGCAATCAACAACACTGGAATGCGTGTACGGCACAGGTTGTGCAGGCCCATGGCCGCGTTGGCAGTGCCAGCATCCACGTGCACCAGCACCGCCTGTCCGCGGCCTGTTGCAACGGCATAGCCGCCCGCCATGTGAACCGCCGTGTTCTCGTGCGGACACAAGATCAGTTTGGGAAACGAGCGACCTTGTGCACGCCAATGCGCCATCTCTTCAATCAGGGGGGCGTGGTCTGTGCCCAAATTACAAAACAAATAGTCAATGCCTAAATCAACCAAGCCTTGAAGCAAGTCATGGGAAGCTGTGCGTGTGTAGGTGTCGCTCATGGTCATTTGTTGAGGAGGCCAGCCGATTTGACAACGGGCAACATCGATTTCAATTCAGATTCAATTCTTTGGCGAACCACCTCGGGTCCGGCACTGTCGCTTTCATGCCCCAGCTTGCTGAAGGCTTCGCGGGTGCTGGGCATGTCCAAGAACTTTTTCACTTCTTGTCCAACGCGCGCCACAATGCTGGCAGGCGTTTTGGCAGGCGCATACAAGGCCAACCAAATTTCAAACTCATTGCCTGGATAGCCTGCTTCAGCCAAGGTGGGCACCTCTGGCATAAAGCGGGAGCGCTGATGCGAGGCCACTGCCATGGCACGCAACGTACCCGCTTGAATTTGCCCTTTGACTGGCGCCAGGTCGGCCATCACCATCACCACACGGCCCGTGACCAAGTCGGAAACGGCTGGCGGGAATCCTTGGTAAGGCACGTGAATCATGTCCACGCCAGCGCTTTGCGTCAGCATGGCGGTGCCCACATGGCCCATGGAGCCGATGCCGTTGCTGGCATATGGCAATTGGCCTGGTTTGGATTTGGCATCGGCCATCAACTCTTTCAGCGAGTTGTACTTGTTGACTGGCGATGTAATCAGGAAAAAAGGCAAACGCGACACCATGCTGACGGGTGCAAAGTCTTGCAATGGGTCAAAGGGCAACTTGCCAGGGTGAGTGAGGGGCAACAGAGACATGGTGGAGCCACCTGTCAGCAGAAAGGTGTAACCATCGGGTGCTGCACGTGCCACCATGTCCGCACCGATCACGGTGCCGCCACCTGGCTTGGGATCGATCACGGTGGACTGACCCAACACGGTGGTGAGATGCTGCGCGACCAATCGGGCCGCGGCATCCACACCGCCGCCGGCTGGATACGGCACCACGATGCGGATGGGTTTGGCCGGCCACTCTTGCGCAAAACTGCCAAAAGGCAACAAGCCCAGCAGGCAGAGGAGGATGAGTTGGCGAATCAAGGGGATCTGCATCATGAGGTCACTTCCACAAAAACTGTGTTGTCACGCTATCACGCCCCTTAAGGGCGGCAAAGCATGAAAACCCCAAGTTTGTGAGCTTCCGTCACACACCTACGCGCTCTGGCTCTTGTGGCGCTGAAGAATAGCGAGGATGAGTTGAACCACCCATTGCCAATGCAAAAACGCACCGCTAAAGTTGGCGCCAATTCAAGGAGCATTTATGGACAGTCGCATGATTCAATGGAAGTCTTTGGTCTTCAGCGCTTTATTGGGCTTGACGATTTGCCAAAGCGGCTTTGCACAATCCAGTGACTATCCCACCAAGCCCATCAAAGTGGTGGTGACCTTCCCCCCGGGTGGCAGCTCGGATGCCATCATCCGAATCTTGTCCACGCGCCTGAACGATAAATTGGGACACCCACTGGTTTTAGAAAACCGCCCTGGTGCTGGTGGCAACATTGGTTTAACCGCTGTGGCCAAAGCCGCACCCGATGGTTATGTGTTGGGCGTGGGTGCTGCTGGCGGGCTGACTGCCAACGTCAGCCTCTACCCCCAAATGCCATTTGATGTGACCAAAGATTTTGCGCCCATCACCATGTTGGCCTCCATTCCCTTCGTGCTGGTGGGTCATCCTTCGGTGCCAGCCGACAACCTGCAGCAGCTGATTGCGTTGGCCAAATCACAACCGGGCAAAGTGTCGATTGGCCACGGTGGCAATGGCACCGCCATGCATCTGTCGACAGCCTTGTTCACCCAAATGGCCGACGTCAAATTGATCGAAGTGCCTTATCGCGGTTCTGGACCTGCCGCCATGGACACGCTGTCGGGTCAAATTCAATTGTCGATCACCGATTTGGCAGCAGCACTGCCCCACATCAAAGCGGGCAAGCTCAAAGCCTTTGCGGTGACCAGTCCCAAACGCTTGAGCAATTTACCCGACGTGCCCACCTTGTCTGAAAGTGGTCTCACTGGCTATGACTCTACCGGTTGGTTTGGCTTGGTGGCGCCTACCGGCACACCGCCCCAAATCATTCAACGCCTGCATGCCGAATTCACAGCAGCTTTGAACGATGAAGCGATCAAATCGCAAATGCGTCAAAACGGCATGGAACCTGTTGCCACGTCGATCGAAGGCTTTGATGCGTACATCAAAAGCGAAACCCAAAAATGGGCGCGCGTGATTCGTCAAGCCAACATCAAACTGAATTGAAGTTCAACATGTCTACAAAATTTGACAGCGATGTCTTGGTGGTGGGCGCAGGCCCCGTGGGCTTAACACTGGCCACCGATTTGGCGCAACGCGGCGTCACCGTCTTGATGGCTGAAATTCGCGAATTTGCCCAACCACCCAATGTGAAATGCAACCACGTTTCAGCGCGCAGCATGGAGCACTTCAGACGTCTGGGCATAGCGCCTACATTGCGCGCTGCAGGTTTGCCAGAAGACTACCCCAACGACGTGGTGTTTCGCACCAGCATGACGGGCATGGAACTGACGCGCATTCCCATCCCCGGCAGAAGCACGCGTTACACGGAAACCCAAGGACCCGATACAGGCTGGGACACACCCGAGCCGCCACACCGCATCAACCAAATCTATTTGGAACCTTTGCTGTTGAAGCATGCTGTGTCGCACAAGGGCGTCAGCTTGCGCAATCGAACCCAAGTGACTGACATTGTGCAAGACGAAGAAGGTGTCCATGTCAGCTTGCTGAATTTGGACACCCAAGAAAGTCAAACTGTTCGCGTACGTTACGTAGCGGGCTGCGACGGTGGCAGTTCGTTTGTGCGCAAAAAAATAGGCGCCAAGTTAGAAGGCACTGAAATGATTCAACGCGTTCAGTCGACTTACATTCATGCCCCCGATTTGATCCATTTGCTGCCAGGCAAACCCGCTTGGTGCTACTACTCGGTCAACACCCGCCGGTGTGGCACCGTGTTTGCCATCGATGGACGTGAGAAATGGTTGGTGCACAACCATTTACACCCTACCGAGCCCGAGTTTGACTCCGTTGACCGTGACCAATCGATTCGCAACATTTTGGGTGTGGATGCCGATTTCAAGTACGACGTCATCACCAAAGAAGACTGGGTGGGTCGTCGCTTGTTGGCCAACCAATTCCGCGATCGCCGCGTGTTTTTGGCGGGCGATGCTGCGCATTTGTGGGTACCCTATGCGGGCTACGGCATGAATGCAGGTATTGCCGATGCCACCAATTTGGCATGGCTTTTAGACGCCGCCATCAAGGGCTGGGCAGCGCCCTCCATTTTGGACGCCTACGAAGCCGAACGCTTCCCCATCACAGAGCAAGTCTCGCATTTCGTGATGAACCATGCGCAGAAAATGATCAAAGCACGCCGTGCCGTGCCACACAACATTGAAGCCATGGACGCAGAGGGAGAAGCCGCTAGAAAAGCCACAGGTGACGAAGCCTACGAGTTGAACGTTCAGCAGTTTTGCTGCGAAGGCCTTAACTTTGGTTATTACTACGAAGGCTCGCCCATCATTGCGCATGAGGAAGAAGCTGCGCCAGCTTATTCCATGGGATCGTTCACACCTTCCACGCTGCCGGGATGCCGTACGCCTCATTTCTGGCTGGATGACGGCACTTCGCTTTACGACCTGTTGGGCAAAGGTTACAGCCTGCTGCGCATGGACGACACAGTGGATGTGCAAGGCTTTTTAGACCAAGCCAAGGCACAGAATGTGCCCATGACCTTCGTTGATTTGGTCAAGCAAACTCAAATTCCTGAAGCCTACAAGCACAAATTGATTTTGTGCAGAACCGATCAGCACGTGGTGTGGCGTGGCAACAGACTGCCCGATGCAGCAGAAGACTTGATGGCCCTGCTGAAGGGTCAGGCCACCGCCATGGCCTGACGATCGTCGTGGCTTAAGTGATGTTGAACACGCGTTCAGCATTGCTACCGCGAATGGCTGCACAGGCTTTGTCGGACAGCTTGGCCGTGTTGGCGAACGAGCCTTTGGTGTCGTGCACTTGGTGCGGCCAATCGGTGCCAAACATCACGTGGTCTTGTCCCACCACCGAGATCAAATACTCCAACGCACCCAAGTTGTAAGTGATGGTGTCGTAGTAAATGTGACGCAAGTAGTCTGTGGGCTTTTGCTTCATTTGACGGCGTGAAGCAATTTCCACTTCATCGCCTTTTTCAAATCGGCCCACCAAATAGGGCAAGGTGCCGCCGCCGTGCGATGCAATGATTTTGAGTTTGGGGTACTTGTCAAAGAAGCCTTCAAAAATCATGCGCGTGATGGCCAGCGTGGTGTCAAACATGAAACCCACAGACCAGCTCAAATCGAATTTGGTCATGTCCATCATGTCCACGCCAGGCGGATCGGTGGGGTGTACCAACACGGGCAAGCCGCGTTTGTCGATCTCGGCCCAAATGGGCGCAAACATAGGATCGGTCAGGCTTTTGCCAGAAATATTGGCCAAGACCATCACACCGCTTGCGCCGTTGCGGCAGGTGCGGTCTAGCTCCTCAATCGCCCTTTGAGGATATTCCCAGGGTAAGGATGTAAACCAACGAATGCGGTCGGGGTAGGTCGTTTGCGCTTGGGCCATGGTGTCATTGGACTCGCGGGCTGCACGGCAGCTGATCTCTTCATTGCCCCAATACACATTGGGACAAGTGAGCGACACCACTGAAATGTCGATGCCTGCAGCGTCCATGTGCTTGATGCGCAGGTCGTAATCGAAATGACCCTTTTGCGGAATGACCACCGGTGTGTCCCCGCGAAAAACCTCTTGCTGACCGTCTGGCCTTGTTTTGATGTTGTACTGGCCGCCTTCGGCTTTCAGCAGCTCCAGCCACTTGGGGGTAAACATGTGCGTGTGAACATCAATGACTGACATGGTCTCGGTCTCCGTTGAATGAATATTTGGCTGACATCATGAAAACCCCAATGGGCTTTGTGCCTGATTATGGCCAAACTTGGTCTTTTCAGTTGTCCATTGATTTCACCACGATAGGAATTCTCATGAAGCGTCAATTTTTGAAACTTGCTCTGTTGAGCGCTGGCATGGCATTGGCTGGCTTGTCGGGTACTGCAATTGCACAAGACAAACCGACTTTGAAAATTCTCGTGGGCTTTCCGCCAGGTGGCTCTGTTGACGTGGTGGCCCGTTTGTTGGCCGAACGCATGCGCACCTCGCTCGATCAGAACGTCATCGTCGAAAACAAACCCGGCGCCGCGGGTCGCATTGCACTTGGCGAACTGAAGCGCGCCAATCCCGATGGCAACACCTTGGCCTTGGTGCCCTCGGGTGGTTTGGTCATCATGCCTTGGTTGTACAAAAACTTGGGCTACGACCCTGTCAAAGATTTCTCGCCCATTGCGCGCGTCACCACGTTTGACTTTGCAGTCACCACAGGCCCCGGCTCCCCTGCTACAGACATCAAATCTTTAATGGGCTGGCTGAAAGCCAATCCAGGCAAAGCCAACTACGCAACCTCTGGCGCAGGCACAGTGCCTCACTTTGCAGGTCAATTGTTGGCTCAAGAATCCAACACGCCCATGACGCATGTGGCCTACAAAGGTGGCGCCCCCGCCGCGCAAGACCTCATTGGTGGCCAAATTCCCGTCATGATTGACACCGCATCCGAAACACTAGAGCACCACAAAACAGGCAAGCTGAAAATTGTGGCTGTGACAGGTGAATCACGCTCTGCTGCTTTACCCGAAGTACCCACCTTGAAAGAAGTTGGCATCAATGTGGTGGCCGATGCCTTCTTTGGCTTGTATGGCCCTGCTGGCATGCAAGCCGATCGCACGCAAAAGATCAGCGATGCTGTGGCGCAAGCTTTGAACAATCCTGAAATTCAAAACCGCATCAAAGGCTTTGGATTGGTACCTAGTTATGCCAATGCCGCGGCTTTGACAGCTTCGCAGGCCACACACTTGAAGCGTTGGGAAGCGCCTATTAAGGCTTCGGGTTATACCGCGGAATAAGCTACGAGTTCCTATCGCAGTGCTCAAGGCCCTAGGCCTTGGGCACTACATCACTTCAAAAAAGCGCATGACCACTTTGTCGGGATGCCTTGCACCAGTGCCAATGAACAATTTTTCGCTGATCCAAGACAGCGATTTTGAAGCTGTTTCAAATTGGGGTGTGCAGCGGAAGTAAACAAGTTGTGGGTCTACTTTCTCGCCGCGAATTAATCGCGCCATGACTTCGGGTGATGCCGTTCGCAATGCGCGATTTTGAACAAAAATTAAATCGCCGGCATCCGTTTCCAGAACGTACCTGGCGTCGAGTTCTGCCAAACTCTGATTCACAATCATTTGAAAATCTGCGCCACCGCGAAGCACGCGGGCCGTCCAGCCATTGCCATGAACTTCGCCGCCCAAGATGGGAATGACACGGCGCTGCCCATGCACTGTGGCACCCACTTCTTGCGGCTTGTCCACTTGAACCGACAGATCGGCAAAGAATTTGAGTTCGGGGGTTGGTAAATCAAACATGAGTAGAGTCAGTTTTGGGCAGTTTTCAAAAAGATGGCGTGAATTTATCGACCCGCAATGGCAATCAGTTCAACCTCAAATTGCAGCGTTGCGTTGGGCGGAATGACGCCACCAGCACCCCTGGCGCCATAGGCAATGCCTGGCGGGCATGTCAACTTGGCCTTGCCGCCCACCTTCATCAATTGAACACCTTCGGTCCAGCAAGGAATGACGGCATTCAATGGAAAGTCGATGGGCTGATTGCGCTTGTAGGAGCTGTCAAATTCCTTGCCATCGGGAAACGTACCGCGGTAATGCACTTTCACCTTATCGGTGGCGGAAGGACTTGCGCCATGTCCGTCTTGCAACGATCGGAACACCAATCCGGAAGCGGTAACTTTGGCGCCTGACTCTTTGGCCGCCACTTGCGCAAAGTCGCTTTGCGCCAGTGCAGAAGAAGCAGCAACGGCACACAAAGCCAGTGCAGTGAAAGTAGCTTGAATTGAATACATCTTGAATGTCTTTGGTAAGTTGTCTGAATTTTTCTGCAAGCTTACTTGGCAGGACGATGCAAAACGCAAATCTTGTTGCCAATGGGATCGCGAAGGTAGGCCAAATTCAAAGTGCCAAATGAACCTTCTCGGGGTCCTGGTGGATCTTCACAGGGCGTTCCACCGTTGGCAATGCCAGCTGCATGAAATGCGTGGACTTGCTCTAGCGTTTCGGCCAGAAAGCCAATCGTGCCACCATTGGCTGGCGTAGCGGGCTGGCCGTCCAGAGGTTGGGTGATGGAGAAAGAACCCTTGGGGGTGCGGTAGAAATAACGCGTGTTGTTATTGATCACACCAGGGCCGATGCCCAAAGTGCCAAGCACTGCGTCGTAAAACTTTTTGGATGCCTCGAGGTCATTGGCACCGACCATCACGTGACTGAACATTGATTTTTCCTTTGGTTAATGGGTTTTAGCAACCTGAATCATTTTCATTCAAATTGAAGCATAGAGGTATCAGCTTTGAAGCAAGGGCTTATTTCTGCTGTGCAAAACAATACGCAACGATGGCATTGGCGTGCCCGTGACCCATGCCGTGTTCACTCTTCAGCCAATTCACAAGTTCCATGTGTTTCAAACCTTTTTGTTGCTTCACAAGCTTGATCCAATGGTCTATGGGTTGCCCGTATTTCTTTTCAATGGATGGAAAGTAAGAAGCTGGGCCTGTCGCTTTGAGTTGTTCGCTCATCTCGTTTCTTTCATTAACTGATAACCATCAGACTGTCATGCAATAGACCGCCAACATAGAACCATTTCCAACGGTTGCAGCATGTCCATCAAAGGGCTTCATGACGCTTTTTTTGAAGGTTTTTACATTGATGCGCAACCATTGACCTGATATTTTAGGACTGGAATCATAGGCAGGACGTAAAAAAACCCTGTCATTCCTGACAGGGCTTTTCTTCATTCAAAGTGTCAAGCAGTGTTGCCATTTACTCAGGCTGCAAATTAATGGCCTTGGCAATACCTCTGTAGCGAGCCGTGTTGTCTGCATAAATTTTATTCATGGCAGCCAGCGGCTGTGGACGAGGAACAATCATCGACTGCGCCTACAGTGCTTCGCGCACTGAAGGGTCGTTGGCCACTTCACTCAAAGCCTTGTGCAACGCCTGCACCACGGCTTCAGGTGTATCTTTGCGCACAAAATAACCAGACCACATTTCAAAGACAAAATCTTTGAGTGCTTTGCTTTCGTTCAATGTAGGCGCTTTCTTGAACATGCTTTGGCAGTCTGCAGACAGCACACCCACCACTTTGAGCTTGCCCTCTTCCACCAGTTGGACATGTGCTCGCCCAGCAAGTGGTAAATGGAGCCAGGACCCACGCTGGCGAAAGTCATGGGTGCACCAGATGCTGCAGCCTTTTTGGCGTTGGCCACCAGTTCATCGCCGTTATTCACGGGTAAGTCTTTGCGGGCTAAGACGGCCATGGGATTGATGGTGATCATTTGCACCAGGCGAAACTCATCGCTCTTGTACTTCACCGCTGCGTTGGCCAATGGGGCAAAGATCAGCTCGTTCGGGCCACCTTGAAAAATGATGTGACCATCGGCAGGGGCGTTCAGCACTTTTTGTGCGGCAATGGCGCCACTGGCACCGCCTAAGTTTTCAATAATCACCGGTTGACCCAGGTGTTTGGCCATCCGCGGCAGTGCGCCTCACTTGGTAGAGGTAGAAGTCAAGCTGACGCCCTAGCTGAATGACCACGCCAGGTTTGGATTGGTCACTTTGGCGAACAAGGGGGAGGCTTTGTACTTGAATGAAATACGCATGCTGATGCGGCAGAGTTTCAAATAAGCTTTTGATTCACTCTTTTAGAAAGCTCTTCAAGAATAGACAGTTAATCAGACAACTTAGACACGCATGCCCTTTTCATTGATCACCACTTCACCATCTTCTTTGGTAAATGCACCACGCTGGGGTTCAACAAGAATATCAAGCACGGCTTCAGACGGGCGACATAACTTTGTTCCAAGTGACGTCACCACGATTGGGCGATTGATGAGGATTGGATGCGCCATCATGAAATCCAACAAATCATCGTCAGACCATTTTTCGTTTCCCAAATCTAGCTCTTCGTACGGAGTGCCTTTCTGACGAAGCACATCCCTGACTGGCAAGGACATGTCAGAAATCAACTTCTTGAGTTGTTCTTTTGAAGGCGGTGTCTCCAAGTAAAGAACCACCTCAGGTTCGACACCAGCGTTGCGAATCAGGGCTAAAGTATTGCGCGAAGTGCCGCACTTTGGGTTATGGAAGATTGTGACCATCAAGAACTCCTAATTAGCTCAACTTTATCATTTCAGAACTTCGCATTGAGCAGGATAGCTTATGGCCAATGATGCAAGATGAATGCCGTTCGTTCTGATTTGTTATCTTTTTCTGATGAGATTGGAGGAGGAGCAGGTAAGCGCCAACTTGATTTAAATTGACGCATAGCAGACTGAACGATCACTGGAAACTGAGTGGACCCTTCATTGATTAGTTTTCATTCACATCAAGAATAAAACCTACAACAAATAAACCAAGTGAAAAGAAATACAAGCCTGTGAATTCGTCGGTCAACGAATGGACTATGAGTGCAACGACCAGCAACAAGGTGCCAACCATTGAACAGCCAATAGCGAAGAGGTTGGAATTCGAAGTGGGCATTTGCAACTTTCTGTAGTTGCCCCAATGTAGAAAAACCACCCCAGTTTGTAAATTCGCCCCAAGCCGTACGGGCAAGCCCTTATGTCAACTTAAGATTTGACCGAAATGCGTAGAAGGTCAGCAAGCGTCTTTATTCCCAGTTTTTCCATCACCCTAGCCTTATGAACCTCTACCGTTCTCGGACTGATTTTTAGTAATTCTCCGATTTCACGATGACTTTTCCCTTGGGAAAGAACATGAAAGACTTCTTTTTCCCGAGGAGTCAGCAAGCTCAGCTTTTGATTTTGATGGATATGTTCGGTAGTGGCAGATAAATTCTGAAATGAACGATTGATAGACTCCAAAAGCTGTTCAAGTACAAATGGCTTTTCCAAAAAGTCCACGGCATTGCCTAAAAATGCTTCACGCATCACTTGAACATCTGCAAAAGCAGTTAGAAAAATGATTTGAACTGGTGTCTTTAAACTGAGCAAACGGTTTTGTAGCTCAAGTCCGCTCATGCCTGTCATCTTCAAATCCAAAATGATACAAGCGGGGCGATTGGGCAAACTAGATAGGAAAGACTCAGCACTTTCATAAGTCCGGCAGTCGTAGCCTTTCAAACCAAGCATTAAGCTGAGTGAGTCACGCACAGATGCATCATCATCAACAATACATATCAGCTGGTTTTCAAACATCTATTTTGTTCCCAGTTGGCAATGAAACAACAAAACATTTTTTAGGTTTTGATCGGTACGAAATTGATCCGTCATTGTTTTCAATCAACGACTTACTGATAGACAAACCTAATCCCAAACCATCTTTTTTTCCACTGTAGAAAGGCTTAAAAATAATTTCAGTTTCGTAGATATCAAGAGTTTTACCTGAATCAAAAATACTTATTTCAACTCGCTGCTGCTTATTTAATGCAAACATTACCTCAACGAGTCCATCCGAGTTGGCTGACTCTATCGCATTCTTGATCAAGTTGCCTAATGCCGTTTTCACTTGAGTGATGTCCACCATCACCCACACGGGTTCGCTGAGCTTTTCAATCTTTAATTGAACATTTAACTTTTGAGCGTAGCTTTCTAACTGCGAAACTGCATCTATCACCAACTGATCAACATCTACCAACTTAATGTTTGAAGCACCTCCGATGAAAAAACTTCTCAAACCACGAACAATCTCAGACGCACGAATCGACTCTTTGATGATTTGATCTAGTGTTTTTCGCAATGTATCTTTGTTTTTTCCGTTTAACTCGGTGTGTTCACTTGACGAAAGCAACATCGCAGATTCAGCATAGGCATTGATAGCACTCATTGGCTGATGCAGTTCGTGCGCAAGAGATCCTGCCAACTCACCCGCTGCCACCAACTGCAATGTTTCTTTCAACTTTTCTTGTGTATTCAATCTTTCGTCAACAACAGTACCAATAAGCAAACCTGTCATAGATAAAGTAAACATCACAATTTGCATATCAATCAAATCACTGGGCAACACGCCTATCTGTGTAAAACTGATCACTAAAGGTACTTGAATCACCGCCGCGGCAAATGTAGCACCTGGCAAAGAATGCGCCGCACCAATCAAGCCGACTGCAAAGAATAGTGGGAAAAAATATTTCATCTGCAATGCAATAGGCAAGGAAAAAACAAAATATTCACAAATTAGGAGCCCCAAGAACAATAGCCAAAATGATTGACTTTTAAACATTTGTTTAAATTGCTCTTGACGGTATGGATTTAAAAACAAAAGAGACAACGGAAGTACAACCACCAGCCCCAATAAATCACCGACAAAAAAACGATAACTCGCCTCAACAAAATCGTCTTTGACTAATTTTCCAATTAATGTTTGAAAGCCAACATACAAGATTGCTGTAACTACCGCGCCAATCACGCTGACCAAACTCAGTTTCAAAACCTCTACTCGGTTTTGCAGTCTCGGAACACCTTTCATCAGTTTGATCAAGACATAAGAAATACTTGAGTAGCAGCCAATCAATATCGCATTTCCAATCAAAACAGAAGAAGAAAAGATAACTGAATCGCGGATTAGCCAATCAGCAAATCCAATTGTGAAAAAAACCCACGGAGCCCACATCAATCCAGCCCAAGTTAGGAAAAGTACTTGAACAGCGGCAGGCGGATTCCAAGGCGTGATGTTGAGCTGCCCCATTGGATGAATAAAACTTAGCCAGTCAACGCATACATACACAAGCGAAAACACCATCGCTAAAATTAAGTTTTTGATTGAATGAGTCATTATTTGTAAAGTTATACCTCAGCCTTATATCAGCTAACTACAAATAGAACTTTGCTCAACAGTCAACAACTCAAAGAAGCCGAACCAAGTGTGAAAGTTGTGCAGCAAGAAAAAAGCGACTCGAATGAGTCGCTTTTAAAGTGGTGGGCCCACCAGGACTTGAACCTGGGACCAAAGGATTATGAGTCCTCTGCTCTAACCAACTGAGCTATAGGCCCTTGGGCGCTGATTGTACTTTGCCCAAAAGCCTCTCTTAGAGCGCCAGCGACCTTTAGGCCGCAACCGGCTTGAACTGATACCCGTTGCCACTGACTTCCATCGTGCCAAACGCTGGGAAGGGGAAGTGAAAACCACCGGCCATCATTTTGTCTTTGACCAGCATGTCAAAGATGCGGCGGCGTGACATGCGTGCCATGGCGGGGTTCATGTCAAACAACACAGACCAATCTGGCGCACGTGCAAACAAGGATGGCACGTTGGTGATGTCGGCCACGTAGGCAAACGACTGACCTTCTGAATCCATGCGGAACAAGGTGTGACCCGGTGTATGACCGAACGCAGCCACGGATGTAATGCCTGGCGCCACAACAGCACCCGACTCAAACTTGACCAACTGATCGCCACCCAAATTACCCAATGCACGGCGAACGCCCATGAAGGCGCCTTTCATGGCGGGGGGTGCGGCTTCCATGCGCGCATCGTCCATCCAGAATGCATGCTCTGTGGCGGGCACGTGGACACGCGCGTTGGGGTACACCAGTTCGCCGGCTTTGTTGCGCAAACCGTTGATGTGATCACCATGGTAGTGGCTCAACACCACGTTGTTGATGTCGGTGGGTTTCAAGCCCACAGCTGCCAAGTTGGCGGCCAGTTTGCCGGTGGTGGGTGGTCCGTTATCGGCAAAGCCGGTGTCAAACAAGTAGCGCTGATCGCCATTGATCAATAAGAAGGGGGTGTAGGGCACATCGATGTAATCGGTGGGCAGGTTTTGGCTGGCCAACAAGGCTTTGACTTGCTCCAGGGGGGCATTGGTCACAAACTCTTCGCCCAAAGGGCGGCGCACAGCGCCATCGTTCAAGGCAATGATTTCCATCTTGCCTAACTTCATGCGCTTGTAGCCCACGGCGGGCAAGTCGGGCAGGCCAAAGTTGGGGGCCGACTGTGACCACACCGATGAGAAAGTAAGAGCGGATGCGCCGGCAATGCCAGCACCCAAAAACAAGCGTCTGTCCAACATGATGAGGTCTCCTCAGTTTTATAAACACTCAATATACCAATGGCGTACTTAGAAGTGCGCTCGTACTTTGAAATAACCCTTCCAGTGCCTTGACACTTACAAGCCCTGTACAGCTACCAAGCGCGCGCGACTGCATTCATCGCGAATGCTTTTAAGGCCCTGGTAGATGGGCCCGTTGTAGAAGCTTTCAAACGCAGCGATGTCGGGAAATTCCAAAATGACGATGCGCCGAGGCTCCCAGTCACCTTCGTAAACGCGGTGCTCGCCGGCCCGTGCCAAGTACTTGCCACCCGCAGCTTCTAGGGCCGGTTTAACGCCCGTCATGAATTCTTGGTAGCGGGTTAAGTCAAAAATTTCCACATCAAAAATCACATAAGCGCTCATAGGGTCTCCTTGTGTTTGATCAGCTAGATGTCATGGACAAAGCAGCTTTGCTATTAGAACGGATGATGGCGCCGATTTTTTCTATCAGCAAAGTCTCAGCAGTGCTTAGCTGAAGCTGGCGAGTTGCTGCACCCACCGTTTTCTCCCAAGACTTGCCAATGTCTTTGGCCATTTTTCTGAACAATGCCATAGAGGGTTTAAAGCCAAATTCACAATCGGCACAAAACGCCTCCCATGAATGTGCGCCTACGGCTTGGTAGGTGTTTTCATCGCCAATAAAAAGTGCCAAATCGTTGTCACCGTAGGCCTGCACACACAAAAGGTCATAAAAAGGCGCAAGCACATACCCCTGACTGTTAATCATTAACGAAATATTTTTGGCATGCGCGTCACTGTTGCCGATCAAGTAATTGAACATGACCCAGCGTTGTACAGACAACAAGTCTTTACCCGAGAGCTTCAAATCTCGAAACGCATGCACAATTTTTTTAAGGCTGACGAACCCACCTTGACGCTCGTATTTCCAGTCAGAGCCGACGCCCAACAACTGGCAGGCGTCAATCTGATGCAAACAAATGATCTCTTCATTGACAACAACACGGTCATAGCGCTGCACGACGTAAAGCGCTTCAGGCAAGCGCAGTAAATAAACAGGTGGCACAGGCAATTGCATTTCTGCAGCCAATTTCATGCACAGGTATTCATTGATCGCACTGGGCTGGTAGCGCACCAACCTAGAGTCTGGTTTGGCGATGTGCGTGGTAGGTGCGCCAGCAACGCTGTCGTATAAAAGACCACGCTGATCGTCGTAACGCAAACCAACTTTGTCTTGCGCACCAGCCAGTGACATTCGGGTTTGCGCGTTCGAAGTCAGGAGTGCTTGCTTGTCTGCACGTGCGTTGACCCTGGCACTGAGTTGCGCTTTTGACAGCTCGCTGTATTTTTGTAGTTGATTGGGGGTGACATGATCTGGCAATACAGACAAAACGCCCGGTAAATCGGCTCCCAACTCACCGATCAACTCCAAGGTGTTGGCACCTCGAAGCTGAATCTGATTCAGGACCTCATCCAGTGGCGTTCCCTCTGGTAATAAATTGCCAAAGAAGGTCTTGACCGCGTCGCCTCTATAAGGCTCCTTGCGCAATTCAAACTGCGGCGCAAGCAGAAAGGCATCTTTGGCCTTGAGCCATTCTTCGTCATATTGAAAAAAATACTGCGCCATCTCATGGCCTAACCACCCCATTGGTTGGGCGTTAGCCCACACACGCAGTCGGATCATGATGGGTCGCCTTCGGTCTGCGACAAGCCTGTGATGTGAAAGGTGAGCCCTAAGCCACTGGCCAACCTCACAAGCTTGCCAAGACTGCAGCTTTCTGGATGGGCCTCCACATCTCGAATGAATGAAGTACTCACACCGCAAACTGCAGCAGCCTCCTCACGAGACAATTTTTGTCGTTTGCGCTCGGTTTCTAGCGCTTTGGCCAACTCATGGATGCGTGATGTTTCAATCTTCATAATTTGATCTTATAAGAACACATTAATTTGATAATGGCTTTTTAACTTATATTTTGCTCCAATAAGATCAAAATTATTAGAAATTTATCCAATGATTCACTATTTGATCCTTAGAGATCAAAATAAATTGAAAATTATCGCAGTGCCTTTGAATTTTTCTTGCTATTTCATTTTTCTCTTCAAAATTTCAGATTGAATGCTGTATTTTCATACAGTATATTTAAAGCATGCCTACAACTGCTTTCATCACACCTCAGCCAATAAACCCCACCGCCCCCAAGCTGTGGCTCAACATGTGCGCCTGGAAAGTGCCCGCTGGCTTTCCCTCGCCCGCAGCCGACCACACCCAAAAACGCATTGACCTGAACGACCACCTCATTCGCAACAAAGAGGCCACGTTCATTTTCAAAGTGAAGGGCGACTCCATGGTGGGTGCTGGTATTTACGAAGGCGATGCACTCGTCATCGACCGCTCCATTGAAGCCAAGCACAACAACATTGTGTTGGCTGTGCTCAACAACGAGTTCACCGTGAAGCGTTTGTACAAGCGCGGCGGTGTGGTGAAGTTGGTGGCCGAGAACAATTTGTACCCGCCCATTGTGGTGAAGAGCGGCGAGGAGCTGAGCGTTTGGGGCGTGGTCACCTACAACTTGCACAAGTTGTATTGAGAGGCACCATCAACCTGTTATGCATCGCGATGAGTTCTGCCACACAAGCACCCGTTCAACAACTGGCCCTGGTCGATTGCAACAACTTCTACGTCAGTTGCGAACGCTTGTTCCGCCCCGACCTGCGCAACGTGCCCGTGGTGGTGCTGTCCAACAACGATGGCTGCGTGGTGTCGCGCTCTAATGAGGCTAAGGCTTTGGGCGTGCGCATGGGCCAGCCTTGGTTTGAGTGCAAAGCTTTGGTGGCCGAGCATGGTGTGTTTGCACTCAGCAGCAACTACGCTTTGTATGCCGACTTGTCCAACCGCGTGATGCAAATTTTGAGCGAGTACTCGCCGCGCTCGGAGGTGTATTCCATTGACGAATGTTTTGTCGACCTCACCGGCACACCCAACTTGCGCGAGGTGAGTTACGCCATGCGCCAGCGTGTGATGCAGTGGACAGGCATTCCGGTGTGTGTGGGCATTGGGCCCACCAAAACATTGGCCAAGCTGGCCAACCATGTGGCCAAGAAGCATCCACGCTCGCAAGGTGTGTTCAATTTCAACGCGCTCACTGAAGCACAAAAAGACAAGCTACTCACACAATTGCCTGTGGAGGAAGTGTGGGGCGTGGGTCGCAAGCTCACCAAGCGTTTGGCCGAGTACAACATTCACACGGTGCAAGATTTAAAAACCGCACACACGCCCACCTTGCGCGCCGACTTTGGCGTGGTGATCGAAAAAACACAACGCGAGTTGCAAGAAATCCCCTGCGTTGATTTGCAAGAAATTACACCCGAAAAACAGCAAATCATTTCCAGCCGGTCGTTTGGCAACATGGTCACCGAACTGCCTGTTTTAAAAGATGCGCTGTCTACGTTTGTGGCCAACGCCTGCGCCAAACTGCGCGCACAAAACAGCCAAGCGGCCGTCATTCAAGCGTTCTTGCACACCAACCGTTTTAGAAAAGACTTGCCGCAATACTCGCCCAGCTTGGCCGTGCCACTGCCCTACCCCACCAACGACAGCTTGGTGATTTTCAGATGGGTGGACGCGCTGTGTGAGCGCATGTACAAGCCTGAGTACCAATACAAAAAAGCCGGCATTGTGTTGAGCGACATCAGCCCCGTCACGCACTACCAAGGCGACTTGCTAGAAGAGCCTGCGCCTGCGCAAGGTACGCTCATGCAAACCTTGGACGCCCTGAACAAACGCTTTGGGCGTGGTGCGGTCAAGGTGTCCACGCAAGGCGCCTACAGCGGGTGGCAAATGCGGCAAGAAAGACGATCGCCCAACTACACCACCGATTGGACAGAGGTGCCAGTGGTCTAGAATGAATTTTTCATCACTGAAAACACCACCATGTCCACGTTGCCCGCCACTGCCATCGTTCGAGAAGTCGGTCTGCGCGATGGCCTGCAAAGCATTCAAACCATTTTGCCCACAGCGCAAAAAATAGAATGGATTCAACAGGCCTACGCTGCTGGCCAACGTGAAATTGAGGTCGGCTCGTTCGTACCGCCCAAGCTCATGCCGCAACTGGCAGACACCTGGGACGTGCTGGCCTTTGCCAAAACACTGCCCGGCCTCACGGCCTCTGTGCTCATCCCCAATTTGAAAGGCGCTGAACGCGCATTGGAAGGCGATGCCGACCTGATGGTCTTGCCTTTGTCGGCCAGCCATGCACACAGCTTGGCCAACTTGCGCAAAACGCCTGATGAAGTGGTGCAAGAGCTGGCGCGCATTCGCGCAGCACGCGACGCCTCTGGCAAGAAGACCCTCATTGAAGGCGGCGTGGGCACCGCGTTTGGTTGCACCTTGCAAGGCGAAGTGAAAGTGGACGAAGTGCTGCGCCTCATGCAAGCCTTGTTAGACGCTGGCGCAGACCGCGTGAGTTTGGCCGATACCGTGGGCTATGCCGACCCGCACTCGGTCAGCGTGCTGGTAGAAAAAGCCTTGCGCATCGCTGGCAACAAACTCTGCTGCGGCCACTTTCACGACACGCGCGGCTTGGCACTGGCCAATGCCTATGCCACGCTCAGCCTGGGCATTCAACGCTTTGATGCGTCACTGGCTGGCATTGGCGGCTGCCCGCACGCACCGGGCGCCAGTGGCAATGCCGCCACCGAAGACTTGGCCTTTATGCTAGAAGCTTCCGGCGTGAAGACAGGCATCGACATTCCCAAACTGTTGGCCTTGCGCCAGCAAGTGGCTGGATGGCTGACAGGGGAACAAACCAATGGCACTTTGTGGCGCGCTGGCTTGCCCAAGAATTTCAAAGGAGCACTTCATGGCTGATTTGTTTGACAACCCGATGGGTTTGTGCGGTTTCGAGTTCGTAGAGTTTGCATCTCCTGTGGCGGGTGTCATCGAGCCCTTGTTTGAAAAAATGGGCTTCTCTTTGGTGGCCAAACACCGCTCCAAAGACGTGGTGCTGTACCGCCAAGGCGACATCAATTTCATTGTCAACCGCGAACCCAGAAGCTTGGCGGGCTACTTTGCCGCAGAGCATGGTCCTTGCGCTTGCGCGCTGGCGTTTCGAGTCAAAGACTCGCACAAAGCCTACGCTCGTGCGCTAGACATGGGCGCGCAACCCGTCGAGGTGCCGACAGGGCCGATGGAGTTAAGACTGCCCGCCATCAAAGGCATCGGCGGTGCGCCCCTGTATTTGATCGATCGTTACGAAGACGGCAGGAGTATTTACGACATCGACTTTGAATTCATTGAAGGTGCAGATCGCCACCCCGTGGGCCACGGCTTCAAAATCATCGACCACCTCACCCACAATGTGTACAAGGGTCGCATGGCGTTTTGGGGCGCTTTTTACGAGAAGATATTTAACTTCCGAGAAATTCGCTACTTCGATATCAAAGGCACACACACGGGTCTGACCAGCCGAGCCATGACAGCACCCGATGGCCTCATTCGTATTCCTTTGAACGAAGAATCTGGCAAAAATGGCGGACAAATCGAAGAGTATTTGATGCAGTTCAACGGCGAAGGCATTCAGCACATTGCGTTGCGCACGGACGACCTGATGAAAAGCGTTGACGCCCTGCAAATGGCGGGCATTCCCCTCATGACAGCGCCCAACGACATCTACTACGAGATGCTGGAAGAGCGCCTGAAAGGTCATGGCGAACCAGTGGCAGAATTACAGGCACGCGGTATCTTGTTGGACGGCTCCACCGCCAATGGCGAAAAGCGTTTGTTGTTGCAAATCTTCTCGCAAACTTTGTTGGGCCCAGTATTCTTTGAATTTATCCAGCGCAAGGCCGATGAGGGCTTTGGCGAAGGCAACTTCAAAGCATTGTTCGAGTCCTTAGAACGTGATCAAATTAGACGTGGCGCCCTTCAAGTCGACGCCTAAAAGGAAAGTCATGAAAATTAGCAGAATTCACCACGCGGCTTATCGCTGCAAAGACGCCAAAGAAACCGTCGAGTGGTACGCCAAAAACTTGAACATGGATTTTGTGCTGGCCATTGCCGAAGACTTGGTGCCCTCCACCAAAGCGCCCGATCCTTACATGCACATCTTTTTGGATGCAGGTGGCGGCAACGTGCTGGCCTTCTTTGAATTGCCCAACTCGCCCGAAATGGGCCGTGATGAAAACACCCCTGCGTGGGTGCAGCACATGGCCTTCGAAGTGGACAGCATGGAAACCTTGCTGGCCGCCAAAGCCAAGCTAGAGGCCAATGGCGTTGAAGTGTTGGGCCCCACCAACCACACCATCTTCAAAAGCATTTATTTCTTTGATCCCAACGGTCACCGTTTGGAACTGGCCACCAACACCGGCACGCCCGAGATGTACAAAACCTTGGACGAAGTGAAGTGGGACATGCTGAACGAGTGGAGCAAAACCAAGCGCGCGCCCAAGCATGCGGCTTGGATGCATGAACCTTCTTGATTGAAAAACGAGTCAGTCGATTTACTTCGACTGACTTAAAGCGTTGCCCACCATCTTGGACGTGATGTCCACAATTTGAATCATGCGCTCGTAGGGCATGCGTGTAGGACCAATAACGCCTAACGTACCCACCACATGACCGTCTACCTCATACGGTGCACTGACCACCGACAACTCTTGCATGGGCACAAACTGGCTTTCACCGCCAATGAAAATACGCACACCATCGGCCTGACTAGACACATCGAGCAGTCGCATGAGCTGCGTTTTTTGCTCAAACAAATCAAAGGCCTGACGCAAGTTGCCCATATCGTTAGAAAAGTCACTCACCGACAACAAGTTGCGCTCACCCGAAATCACCACATCGCCTTCGTCTTCACTCAAAGCCTCGGAACTCATTTGCACCGCAGCCTGCATGAGGCTGGCAATTTCTGATTGCAAATTGACCAGCTCTTGCTTCACGCGCATGCGCACTTGCTCGATGGCCATGCCCGCGTAATGCGCGTTCAAATAATTGGACGCTTCAATCAACTGGCTTTGTGAATAATCAGCCTCGGTAAAGATGACGCGGTTTTGCACGTCCCCTTCGGGCGAGACAATGATCAGCAACACGCGTTTTTCAGACAAACGCAAAAATTCAATGTGCCTGAACACCGACGCACGTTTAGGCGCCATCACCACACCCACGTAATGCGACAAACTGGACAACAGGTTGGCGGCGTTGGCAATGACCTTTTGCGGTTGGTCAGGCGCCAGCCTTTGGGTGGGCAATTCGCCCTTTTGAACCGTCAACATGGTGTCGACAAATAGGCGATAACCCCTATTGGTGGGCACCCTGCCAGCCGATGTATGCGGACTGGCAATCAGGCCCAACTCCTCGAGGTCGGACATGACATTTCGAATGGTGGCAGGGGATAATTCAAGCCCGGACGCCTTGGACAGCGTGCGGGAACCCACAGGCTGGCCGTCCGCAATGTAGCGTTCAACCAGCGCTTTGAGTAATAACTTGGCACGATCATCTAGCATTCGGTCATTTTAATGATGTAATTTGCGAATGAAGTCTAAATTTCGTCACGTTGCGCTTTTTGGCAAGTACCACGCCGTGGTTTCTGGCGCGGCTTTGGAAAGCTCGCGTCGGGTACTGGACGATGTGGCCCAATTCATCAGTCGCATCGGCGCCGAAGTGGTGCTGGAAGCCGGCACCGCCGAGCATCTAGGCCTCAACCTCTACCCCACCCTCAAAATGGCCGAAATCGGCCAGCAATGCGATTTGGGCGTGGTGATTGGTGGCGATGGCACCATGCTGGGCATTGGCCGCCAGGTGGCGCAATACGGATTGCCGCTCATTGGCATCAACCAAGGTCGCTTGGGCTTTATCACTGATATTCCCATGGGCCAGTTTGAGCAAACCCTCCAGCCTATGCTGGTGGGCCAATTTGAAGAAGAGCAGCGCAGCATGCTGCACGCCAAGGTGTGGCGCGACAAGCATTGTGTGTTTGACACCTTTGCCATGAACGACGTGGTGGTCAACCGCGGTGCCACCTCGGGCATGGTGGAACTTCGCATTGAAGTCGATGGCCGCTTTGTGGCCACGCAGCGTGCCGACGGCCTCATTGTGGCCACGCCCACAGGCTCCACCGCTTATTCCTTGTCGGCCGGTGGCCCGCTCATGCATCCCACTTTGGGCGGCTGGGTCATTGCCCCTATTGCGCCGCACACACTGTCCAATCGTCCCATCGTGTTGCCAGACACCTCGCACATCAGCATTGAAATTGTGTCGGGCCGCGACGCCAGTGCCAACTTTGACATGCAGTCTTTGGCCAGTCTTTTGTTGGGCGATCAAATTACCGTCGAGCAGTCAATTCACAAAGTGCGGTTTTTGCATCCACAAGGCTGGAACTACTTTGACACCTTGCGCAAAAAAATGCACTGGAACGAGGGAGGCATTTAAGCCATGTCGCTGCGTCACATCAGCCTGCGCGACTTTGTCATCGTGCGCCAGCTCGACCTCGATCTATCGCAAGGCTTCAGTGTGCTCACAGGCGAAACAGGCGCTGGCAAATCCATCCTGATTGATGCGCTGCAATTGGCGCTCGGCGAACGCGCAGATTCCAGCGTGGTGCGAGAAGGTGCTGCGCGTTGCGAAGTGTCTGCGGAGTTTGACTGCCCACCGCAAGCGAACGCAGTTTTAGAAGAAGCAGGATTCGAAGTCGCTGACACACTATTGCTGAGGCGCAGCGTCGACCCTCAAGGCAAAAGCCGCGCATGGGTCAATGGCAGCCCAGCCACTGCCACCCAATTGCGCGCCTTGGGCGAAATGCTGCTCGACATCCATGGCCAACACGCCTGGCAAAGCCTTACGCGCCCAGATGCCGTGCGCGGCTTGCTTGACGCCTATGCGGGCATCAGCACCGATGCCCTCAAAACTGCTTGGCAAACTTGGCGTCAAGCCCAGCAAGCGGTGCAACAAGCCAAGAGTGCACAAGATTCCTTAAGCCGCGAGCAAGAGCGCTTGGCCTGGCAAATTGGTGAGCTCGACAAACTGGCACCCGCCTTGGACGAATGGGAAGAGCTCAACACGCAGCACACGCGCCTGTCGCATGCGCAAGCCCTGATTGATGCCGGCCAGTCGGCCTTGGCCGCCCTGGATGGCGACGAGTCAGCACGCATGGGCAGCCTCAGCGGCGCCATTGCTTTGCTGTCCCAAGCCATCAGCAATTTGCAAGATCAAGCCCACGTCGAGCCCGAATTTCAAAGCATTGCAGAAGTGCTGCAGTCGAGTTTGGCCCAAGCCGAAGATGCTGTGCATTCGCTGCAAAGTTATTTGCGCAAAACCGATTTAGACCCGGATCGTTTGAACGAGTTGGACCAGCGCATGTCGCAGTGGTTGTCTTTGGCGCGCCGCTACAAACGTCCCCCCGAAGAACTCGCTGGCTTGTTGGCAGGCTGGAAACAAGAGCTCAATGCCTTAGAGGCTGCCAGCGATTTAGAAGGCTTGGAAGCTCAAGCCAAAGCGGCCGGTCAAGCCTATCAAACCGAGGCTAAAAAACTGTCGCAACAGCGCAAAAAAGCGGCGCCCAAATTGTCACAAGCTGTGACGCAGGCCATGCAAAACTTGGGCATGCAAGGTGGCCGATTTGAAGTGGCCCTCATTGCATTAGACGATGCTGCGCAGCATGGCTTGGAGGACATTCAGTTTTTGGTAGCGGGTCACGCCGGCAGCACACCTCGCCCTGTTGGCAAGGTGGCGTCTGGCGGAGAACTCTCGCGCATTGCATTGGCCATCGCCGTCACCACCAGCGAGTTGGGCGAAGCAGGCACCTTGATCTTTGACGAGGTTGACTCGGGTGTTGGCGGTGCTGTGGCCGAAACAGTAGGCCGCCTCATGAAGCAATTGGGCGTGCACCGCCAAGTACTGGCCGTCACCCATTTGCCCCAAGTGGCCTCTTGCGCAGACCACCATTTGCTGGTGAGCAAGTCGAGCAGCAAAGAAGGTGTGAGCAGCAACGTGTCGCCCATTGCCGGCGAGCAGCGCGTGACCGAAATTGCACGCATGCTGGGCGGCGAAAAACTCTCTGCCACCACCTTGGCGCATGCGCGCGAAATGCTGACCAAGTAAATTTCTGAAGTCTGGACATCATGGAAATCGTATTGATCACTGGCATGTCGGGTTCCGGAAAGTCCGTGGCTTTGCACGCGCTGGAAGATGCAGGTTTTTATTGCGTCGACAACCTGCCACCCGAACTGCTCATTCCGTTTGCTGAACTAGAGCGTGATCAAAAAGAACAGCGTGTGGCCATTGCCATTGATGTGCGCAGTGCCACCTCTTTGCCCATGATGCCGGGTCAATTGGAAGTCTTGCGCAATTTAGGCTTTCAAGTCACGTCCATTTACCTCGATGCTGCGTCCGACACGTTGTTGCGTCGCTATTCCGAGACACGACGTCGCCACCCTCTGTCTGGCAGAAACGCGGCTGAAGGCGAACGCGCGCTGACCGAATCCATTGAGTACGAACGCGAGCTCTTGTCCAATCTGCGCGAATCTGCGCACATCATCGACACCAGCTTGCTGCGCGCCGCACAGCTGCAAAGCTATGTAAAATCTTTGGTCAGCTCGCCCGCTGCCAAACTCACCTTGGTGTTTGAATCCTTTGCCTTCAAGCGCGGCATCCCACTCGATGCCGATTACGTGTTTGATGTGCGCATGTTGCCCAACCCGCACTACGAGTCGGCGCTGCGCCCCATGTCGGGCAAAGACGAGCCTGTGCAAAAGTTTTTGCAAAGCTATTCCGAAGTCAATTTGATGCAAAGTCAAATTGAGAGTTTTTTAGACCAATGGTTGCCTGCGCTTGAAAAAGACCACCGCAACTACATCACCGTGGCCATTGGGTGTACAGGTGGACAACACCGTTCTGTTTATTTGGTTGAAAAACTCAGCCAGCGCTTTGCTGCCAATTGGTTGACGTTAAAGCGTCACAGAGAACTCGACAGCAAGTGACGCACGGGCTGTGGCAAGCCCAACGAGGTCCATTCTTTTTCTGACCACCACGCGCCCTCGGACAACACAGGCGCTCCTTTGGCTGCTTTGAGTTTGACCACGTGACAATGCAAATCTTTGTGCGTCAGCACATGTTTGAAAGCAGGCAACACGTCCCACTTCAAAGTGCCAGCTACCGAAGCCTTTTGCAATGACGGCGTTAAAGAAGCTTGCATCGCTTCCTCTGAATCAAAGACAGGCAAGCTGTAAAGGCTGGCCCAGATGCCAGACGCAGGTCTTTTTTCCAACCACACCTCACCCTGCGCGTTTTGCGCCAGCATCAGCCACAGCACTTCGCTGCTGCGTTTGAGCTTGCGCGTTTTGACGGGAAACTTTTCGGGCTCGCCAAGTGCATAGGCTTTGCATTGCGTTTGCACAGGGCACTCATCGCAATGGGGTTTGCGCGGCAAGCACACCGTGGCCCCCAAATCCATGATGGCTTGCGAGTAGCGCGGCATGGCGGTTTGAAGCTGTCGGGTAGGCAGCGCCTCTTGCGCCATTTGCCACAACACTTTTTCGTTTTTGGCCACCGACAAATCATCAGCGAAGCCCCAGACGCGCGTGAGAACACGCTTCACGTTGCCATCCATAATGGCCACACGTTCTGAAAAACAAAATGACGCCACAGCGGCCGCTGTGGATCTGCCAATGCCTGGCAAGGTGATCAAGTCTTCGGCGGTGCTTGGAAATTCACCGCCAAAACGTGACACCACCTCTTTGGCGCATTGATGCAAATTGCGCGCACGGCTGTAATAGCCTAAGCCACTCCACAAGCCCATCACTTTGTCTTGGGATGCTGCCGCCAAATCGGCCACCGTGGGAAAGTTTTCTAAAAACTTGGCGTAGTACGCCAGCACTGTACTGACCTGCGTTTGTTGCAACATGATTTCAGACAACCACACCCGATAAGGATCACGTGTGTTTTGCCAGGGCAAGTGGTTGCGGCCATGCACCTTCTGCCATGCCACCA
The DNA here is from genome assembly GCF_003063605.1 of Limnohabitans sp. Hippo4. Lineage (NCBI taxonomy): Bacteria > Pseudomonadati > Pseudomonadota > Betaproteobacteria > Burkholderiales > Comamonadaceae > Limnohabitans > Limnohabitans sp. Hippo4. The sequence continues at coordinate 1,066,933 of NZ_NESE01000001.1, forward strand.
AGGTCTCGGCCAAACTGGCTGAAGGTTTTATCGCTTTTGGCATACGGGGCAGTAAAAAGTAGAGCGCTGCCCCTGCACAATTTGCTTGATGGGCGTTTCACATGTCCGGCAAGGCAAGCCCGTTCGGCCATACACCGCGGCTTCCAATTGAAAGTACCCGGTGTTGCCCTGCGCATTCACAAAATCTTTGAGGCTGCTGCCGCCCTGTTCGACGGCGCGTGCCAACACTTGGCGAATGGCCGCGTGCAACTTGGCCACCCGAGGGCCGCTCACTTTATCGGCTTTCACTGTGGGTTTGATACCGGCCATGAACAAGGCTTCCGAGGCATAGATGTTGCCAACGCCCACCACCACATCACCCGCCAATAACACTTGTTTGATGGGCGCAGAGCGCTTTTTTAGCCCTGCTTGAAACAACTTCAATTCAAAGCCATCGGTCAGGGGCTCCATGCCCAATTTGCTGAGCAATTTCAGGGCAGGCTCGTGGTGTTCTGACGCCGACCATACGGCGGCGCCAAACCTTCGGGGGTCGTGCAAGCGCAAAGTACCCTGTGTGGTGACCAAGTCCATGTGATCGTGTTTGCCAGCAGGCGCCTGCGTTGGGGCGAAATTCAAACTGCCCGACATGCCCAAGTGCAGCATCAACACGCCGCGGTCCATGTCCAACAGCAAGTACTTGCCGCGTCTGCGCACGCGCAAGACGCTTTGCCCCACCAAAACCGAAGGGGCCACACCCAAAGGCCAACGCAATGACTTGCCCATGTGCAGGGCCACAATGCGCGCGCCTTCAATCCGGCTGGCAAAACTGAGCCGGGTGACTTCTACTTCGGGCAATTCAGGCATCGAATCGGCAGACAGGACAGAGTGAAAATAAAGGGCCAAACCCTGCGTCGCAAGGGCTCGTGGATTATGATGCCTCTATGAAGTATTGGTTTTCATCGATTGCATTGGTCTGGGCCACAGCGGGGGTATGTGCAGAACCGCCCATTGAAAACTCCAAGCTCAATGCAGTTTTGTTTTACCAACTGCTGTTGGGCGAACTCAATGTGCAAGCAGGTGAGCCGGGTGCTGGCTTTGCCATCATTTTGGATGCAGCGCGCAAAACCAAAGACGAAGCACTCTACCAACGCGCCACCGAATTGGCATTGCAATCTCGCTCAGGCGAGGCAGCCTTGCAAGCCGCCAGAAGCTGGAAGTCCAGTTTGCCTGAATCGCAAGAGGCCAACCGCTACATCTTGCAGATTTTGTTGGCCCTCAATCGAATTGAAGAAGCCGGCCGGGCGCTCAAAACCAGCATTGCAAGCCTACCGCTAAGCGAGCAGTCCAATGCCATCGGCTCTATCCCCCGTGTCTTCAGCCGCGTACAAGATAAAAACTTCGCCGCCAAAATTGTGGAGCAGGCACTGTCGGGCGCCATTCAAAATCCCGAAACAGCCGCGACAGCTTGGACCACCATTGGCCGCATGAAGCGTGACGCAGGCGAAATTCAACCGGCCGCCGAAGCCGCACGCGCAGGTCACGCGGCCAATCGCCGAGCGCCTGGCCCCATCATGTTGGCTTTGAGTTTGCTCAATTTGGTGCCCGACGAAGTTCAGCCCATGATTTCTCAGTACATGTCGGGCGACGCCTTGCCCGATTTGCGTTTGGGCTATGCCCGCACTTTGATTGACTTGGACCAAATGCAGCCTGCGTTGGCTCAACTCTCTCAACTCACCAAACAACATCCTGAATTTGCACCGGGCTGGTTGTTTTTAGGCTTGCTGCAAAGTGACTTGTCGCAAGTGCTGCAAGCAGAACAATCGCTTCAACAGTATTTGAAGTTGGCCACCAACGCCAATGATCCCGACCGCATGGGCGGTGTTTCAGAGGCGTATTTGGCTTTGTCTCAAATGGCCCAAAAACAAGGTCGATTTGCAATCGCAGACGAATGGTTGGCCAAAATTCCAGCCGAAGCCGACCCCTTGAAAGTGGCCAGTCGCCGCGCCGCTTTGTTGGCACAACAAGGCCGCAAAGCAGAGGGTCTGAAAGTGCTCGAGCAAGTCAAAACCAGCAACCCGCAAGAAGTCAGGCTCAAAGCCTTGGCGCTGTCTCAGTGGTTGCGTGAAGACAAACAAATTCCCGCAGCGTTTGCCACGATTGAAAAAGCTTTGGCCCAATTTCCAGCCGATACCGATCTGCAATCCGAAATGGCCATGCTGTGTGAAAAGTTGGGCCGCTTCGAGCAGATGGAAAGTCTGCTGCGCGGCATGATCAAAGCCAAACCCAACGATCCCCATGCATACAACGCCCTCGGTTACTCTTTGGCCGACCGCAAAATTCGGTTGGATGAAGCCCGCGAACTCATTTTGAAAGCGGTGCAACTGGCCCCGCGCGACCCTTTCATTCAAGACAGTTTGGGTTGGTTGGAATACCGCGCAGGCAATCTCCAAGAAGCGCTTCGAATTTTGGAAGCCGCATTCAAAGCCCGCCCCGATGCAGAAATTGCAGCACATTTGGGCGAAGTGCATTGGAGCTTGGGTCAAAAAGACAAAGCGGGCACCATTTGGCGTGAAGGCCTGATGCTCAAGGCCGACAACGAAACCCTGCTTGAAACCCTCAAGCAATTCAACTTCAAACCCTGAACGTGCTGAAAGCCGGACTGCGCATGAAACGCTTGGGGTTAATGAGTTGCATGGCCAGCGTCTTGCTGTCGGCTTGTGCTGCCAGCACGGTGGCAACCCCAACCTACACACCACCCGCCTCTGCACCTGCAGACAATCAGGTGGTCACGGTGCAAGCCGATACCCCTGCGCCAGCCTTCAAGGCAGGCCGCTTTGCATTGCAAATGGACACGCAACCACCCCAGTCCTTCATCTCCTCCTTTGATTTGACAGGGGGTTGGCCCGATGGCACCTTGAACATCTACAACCCACTGGGCCTGCAAATGGCCCGCTTGGAGTGGACGGCACAAAGCGCCAAACTGATTCAGGGCAGTCAAGTGGGCTATGCGGCCAACCTTGAAAGCTTGGTCTACAAATTGACCGGTACACCTTTGCCCACGGCCGCATTGGTCGATTGGTTGGGCGGCAAACCCACACCCGCCGAGGGCTGGAACGTCGATGTCAGCGAATGGCATTTGCGACGCCTGGTGCTTGAACGCGTTCAACCCGCACCCCGCACGGTGCTTCGCATTGCCTTTGAACCATGAAGTCGCTGCAAAACGTTTTGGCGCCAGCCAAACTCAATTTGTTCCTGCACATCACGGGGCGCAGGACAGACGGGTACCACCTGCTTCAGTCGGTTTTCATGCTGATCGATTGGTACGACACCCTGCACTTTGAGGTTCGTCCCAATGGGCAAATTAGCAGAGAAGACCTCAGCGTTCCCCTGCCCGCAGACGACCTGATCACCCGGGCCGCACGCTTGTTGCAACAAACCAGTGGCACCTCAATGGGCGCTCACATTGCCATCGACAAATCCATCCCGGCCCAGGCGGGCATGGGCGGCGGCTCATCTGATGCAGCCACGTGTTTGCTGGCCTTGAACAAGTTGTGGAACCTGAATTACTCGGTGAACCAATTGGCCCAATTGGGACTTCAATTGGGTGCCGATGTGCCCTTTTTCATCAGGGGTCACAACGCTTGGGTCGAGGGAATTGGCGAGATCATGACCCCTGTCACCTTGTCGCCCGCCCAATTTGCGGTGGTCAAACCACCTGAAGGTCTTGAAACTTCTAAAATTTTTGGGGATCAGGCTTTAAAGCGGGATACAAAGCCTGCTACAATTTCGGTCTTTGCAGCAGACCCGTATGGCTTTGGCCACAACGACCTGCAACCAGTGGCCCAGCGCCTCTGCCCCCAAATCAGCGAATCTATCGCCTGGCTTGAAACAGCCAGACTGGCTTCAGCTGTTGTCAAAGGCAGAATGACGGGCTCCGGGAGTGCAGTGTTTGCGCAAGTGCCACGCGGCACGGATTTAAGTCAAATGCCTCAAGTTCCAGCAACTTGGCAAAATTGGAAAATCCGAATGTGTGGCAATTTGGAAGTTCACCCCCAAAAGGGTTGGGCCTCCAGCGACGATTGATCGGTCGGTAGTTTTGGTTTTCCATCACTGCCAACCCGTGTAGGGGAGTCGCCAAGTTGGTTAAGGCACCGGATTTTGATTCCGGCATGCGAAGGTTCGAATCCTTCTTCCCCTGCCAAATAATTGCACGCAGTCACATGCGTCCAATACGACACAGTCAAACGTGTCGTGGATTGAAATTTATGCGCTAACCCGCATCGGCCCATCATTTGATCGCTGAGACGCTCATGCTGCCATCCAACACAAATTCAACATCAGACTTCATGGTCTTTACGGGCAATGCCAATCCTGTGTTGGCGGCCGAAGTTGCCTACGAGTTGGACATTTCGCTGGGTTTGGCCGATGTCGGCCGTTTCTCAGACGGTGAAGTGACTGTCACCTTGAACCAAAACGTGCGTGCGCGCGACGTGTTCATCATCCAGTCCACTTGCGCCCCCACCAACGAAAACCTGATGGAACTGCTGATCATGGTCGACGCTTTGAAGCGCGCCTCAGCCGGTCGCATCAGCGCCATCATTCCTTACTTTGGCTACGCCCGCCAAGACCGTCGCCCACGCTCCACGCGTGTGCCCATCACGGCCAAGGTTGTAGCCAACATGTTGCAAGCGGTGGGCGTCAATCACGTCCTCACCATGGACTTGCACGCCGACCAAATTCAAGGTTTCTTCGACATTCCCGTCGACAACATTTACGCCTCGCCCGTGCTCTTGGGTGACCTGCGCCAAAAAAACTACGAAGACCTCATTGTGGTCTCCCCCGACGTGGGCGGCGTGGTTCGCGCACGTGCTTTGGCCAAACAACTCAATTGCGATTTGGCCATCATCGACAAGCGTCGTCCCAAGGCCAACGTCAGCGAAGTGATGCACGTCATTGGCGACATCGACGGCCGCAACTGCGTCATCATGGACGACATGATTGACACGGCTGGCACCTTGGTCAAAGCCGCTGAGGTTTTGAAAGAGCGCGGCGCCAAAAAAGTTTACGCATATTGCACACACCCTATTTTCTCGGGCCCCGCCATCGACCGCATTGCCAAAGGTTCTGCCCTCGATGAAGTGGTTGTGACCAACACCATTCCGTTGTCACAAGCCGCTGCGGCTTGCCCCAAAATTCGCCAACTCACTGTGGCGCCGCTGTTGGCCAAAACCATTCAGCGCATTGCCCACGGCGAGTCGGTCATGAGTTTGTTCACAGATCAAGACTGATCTGGAACATCAATGTGGGCTGCTGTTCGGCAGTCCTTTTTAAAACAGAGTCGTACTGGTCGCGGTCGACTCAACTTGGAGTGAGTTATGAAATTTGTCGCTTTTGAGCGCTCTATGCAAGGTACGGGTGCGAGCCGCCGTCTGCGCAATTCAGGTAAGACACCTGGTATTGTTTATGGCGGTGTGGATCAACAACCCCAACTGATCGAACTCGATCACAATGCCCTGTGGCACGCCCTGAAAAAAGAAGCTTTCCACGCAAGCATCTTGGACATGGAATTGAACGGTAAAGAAACCAAAGTCTTGCTCCGTGACTTCCAAATGCACCCTTACAAACAATTGGTTTTGCACATCGACTTCCAACGCGTTGATGCCAAGACCACTTTGAACCGCAAAGTGCCAATCCATTACACAGGTGAAGACGTTTCTCCTGCTGTCAAAGTAGACGCTTGCTTGATCAATCACATCATGAATGAGCTTGAAATCGCTTGCTTGCCAGCCGATTTGCCAGAAGCTATCAACGTTGATTTGTCCGGTTTGAAGAAAGGTGTTTCTTTGCACCTGGCCGACATCACATTGCCCAAGGGCGTGAAAGCCATCACACACGGTAAGAAAAACCCCGTGTTGGTGTCTGTGGTGGCCCCAGCAGTTGAAGAAGCCGCTCCTGCAGCCGACGCAGCACCTGCTGCGGATGCCAAAGGCAAGAAGAAGTAATTCTTCACACCCTTTCAACACTTTTTGTGTTTCAAACAACCCGCCTTGTGCGGGTTGTTTTGTTTTTATACTCACACATGATCAAACTGTTTGTTGGCTTGGGCAACCCAGGCGCCGAATACGAGGACACCCGCCACAACGCTGGTTTTTGGTGGATCGACGCCTTGGCACGCGAACTCAATGCCAACCTGGTTCCCGACAAAAGTTATTTCGCCAAAGTGGCGCGCACCCAAGTCAAAGGACAAACCATTTGGTTGCTAGAGCCTCAAACCTTCATGAACTTGTCGGGCAAGTCTGTGGGCGCTCTGGCCAAATTTTTCAAAATTGCACCCCAAGAAATTTTGGTGGTGCACGATGAACTCGATGTGGTGCCAGGCCAGGCCAAGTTGAAGTTTGGCGGCAGCCATGCCGGCCACAATGGGCTGCGCGACATTCACGCCCAATTGGGTACGGGCGACTATTGGCGCTTGCGTTTGGGCATTGGTCACCCTGGCGCTAAATCAGAAGTGGCCAATTGGGTGCTTAAAAAGCCCATGGCCGAACAACGAGAATTGATTCACGAGAGCATTGCACGCTCGGTCAAAGCGGCCGATTTGCTGATGGAGGGCAACATGGAAAAAGCCATGGTGCAAATTCACACCAGCAAACCACCCCGTCCCAAGCCTCCCCGACCTGAAGGGGTCTAAGCACTGCCTCCTTTGGCAGCCCCTGCTTTCAAGCCGCGTTTTGCAGGCGCTGGTACTTTTGGAACAAGGTCTCTTTGGTTTCCACGTGCTGTGGATTGACCGGAATACAGGCCACGGGGCACACCTGCACACATTGGGGTTCGTCGAAATGGCCTACGCACTCGGTGCACTTGTTGGGGTCAATTTCGTAAATTTCCGGGCCGAGGTAGATCGCCTGATTGGGACATTCAGGTTCGCACACATCGCAATTGATGCATTCATCGGTGATCATCAAGGCCATAGCAATCTCACTGTTTCTGCCCGAATTATCAGGCAGACAAGACAGCCTGCACCACTGCGCCTAAAATACCCCTGTGGAACCCTTACTCAACGCCGATTTACATTGCCACTCCGTGGTCTCTGATGGCACGCTCACGCCGGAAGCCTTGGCCGCGCGCGCCAAAGCCAACGGCGTGCAATTGTGGGCCCTCACCGATCACGACGAGATTGGTGGTCAAGAACGTGCCATGGCGGCAGCCAAAGCCGAGGGCATGAAGTACCTCACCGGCGTTGAAATTTCCATCACCTTTGCGGGCAAAACCGTCCACATTGTGGGTTTGGGCTTTGACCACCAAAATGAAGCCTTGGTGCAAGGCCTGCGCAATACACGCGGCGGCCGAAGCGAACGCGCCAAAGAAATGTCAGAGGGTTTGGCCAAGGTGGGCATCATGGGCGCCTACGAGGGCTCCCTCAAATACGTTGGCAATCCTGAACTCATTTCACGCACACACTTTGCACGCTTTTTGGTTGAAACCGGCGTTTGCAAAGACACCTCTGAAGTGTTTCGCAAGTACCTCACCGAAAACAAACCCGGCTTTGTGCCGCACCGTTGGGCTTCGCTTGAGAATGCCGTGAAATGGATCACGGGCGCTGGCGGCATTGCCGTCATTGCTCACCCCGCGCGATATGGCTTCACAGCCAACGAAGAGTTTGCGCTGTTCACTGAATTTAAAAACCACGGTGGCCGCGCCGTTGAAGTCATCACTGGCAGTCATTCCAGCGCCGATGCCTTGCAATACGCAGACACTGCGCTCGAATTCGAATTGGCAGCCTCTCGCGGCAGCGACTTCCACAGCCCCGAGGAAAGCCACACTGACCTCGGCACCTTGCCTTGGTTACCAGGGCAACTGACCCCCGTGTGGGAATTGTTGTCAGACCGGATCCAGTGAAACACGCCCCTGCTCAAACGCTCGCTGGCATTGGCTTCGTCGTTTTGTCTGTTGCATGTTTTGCGGTACTGGACACCACCACCAAACACGTCAGCGCCAGTGTTCCATTGATGTTGGCTTTGTGGTTTCGTTACTTGATTCAAGCCTTGTTTAGCACCGTTTTCTTTTTGCCACAACGCGGCATGGCCCTCTTCAAAACCGACCACCCTAGATTTCAATTGGTGCGCGGCGCGCTCTTGTTTGGGAGCAGCCTGTGTGCGTTTTATGGTTTGAAGCACATGCCTGTTGGCGAGTTCACCGCCATTGCATCCATCACGCCCCTGGTGGTCACTGTAGTGGCCGCCATGGTGCTTGGCGAGAAAGTGCGCAAGCTCCGTTGGGCCTTGGTGATTGGCGCCTTCATTGGCACCCTGATCATGGTGCGTCCTGGCACCCAACACTTTGATTGGGTTTTGATATTTCCCTTGATGCTGATTGTGACCAATGGCAGTTTTCATTTGCTCACCAGCAAAATGGCCAAAACCGAAGACCCCATCACCATGAACATTCTGACCGGCTGGGTGGGGACAGCACTGGGCGCCTTTGTATTGCCCTTCGTTTGGGAGCTTCCCACCGATGGATTTGTATGGGCACAACTGCTCATCATGGGCAGCTTTGCCACGGTGGGGCACTACCTGTTGATCAAAGCATTTTCCAAAGCACCTGCTACCGTGCTCACACCTTATTTCTACACGCAAATTGGGTTTGCCATGCTGGGGGGGTGGTTGGTCTTTGACCACATGCCCGACCAATGGACTTTGGTGGGCATGGGCGTGGTCACCTTGTGTGGTGCGTTGGGCGCCTGGTTGACGGTGCGCGAAAGTCGCATCCAAGTTTTACCCATTGAGTCTTAAGCGTTTGAATTGACATGGCCCAGTATTTTTCTGTTCACCCCGAAAACCCCCAACAACGCTTGCTCAAACAAGCAGTGAGCTTGCTCAACCAAGGCGGCGTGCTGGCCGTGCCCACCGATTCCAGTTACGCGCTGGTCTGCCACATGGACGACAAGGCGGCGGCCGATCATTTGCGCAAAGTGCGAGGGGTTGATGACAAACACCATCTCACCATTCTGTGCCGCGACCTGAGTGAGCTGGCCAACTACGCCAAAGTGGACAACGCCCAATTCAGAATGCTGAAGCAAGCCACACCCGGCGCCTTCACCTTCATTTTGGAAGCCACCAAAGAAGTGCCGCGCAGAATGAGCCACCCACAACGCAAGACCATTGGCTTGCGCGTACCAGGACATGCGGTGCTGCAAGAATTGCTGGCACTGCATGGCGCGCCCCTGCTGGCCACCACCCTCATTCCACCCGATGAAACTGATCCGCTGAACGATCCCGAAGAAATTCGCGATCGTTACGAGAAACTCATCGCTGGCGTGATCGATGCCGGCGCCTGCAACCGTGAACCCACCACCGTGGTCGATTGCACAGGGGATGGCATCGAGGTGGTAAGGCAAGGTTTGGGCGACATTGCCCTGCTGGGTTTGTAAACAGCCGCCCCAAAACCAAGCCAACTCTTTGAGACAATCGCTCTGTGGACACCTCTAACCTCATCCAAACCGTTTCGGTCTATGCCCTGCCCGTGATCTTTGCGATCACCTTGCATGAGGCTGCGCACGGCTATGCAGCCAAATACTTTGGCGACCGCACGGCTTACATGATGGGACGCGTCACGCTCAATCCCTTTGCGCACATCCATTGGGTCGGCACCATCTTGTTGCCCTTGCTGCTTTACTTCAGCACCAGCGGCGACCTGTTGTTTGGCTACGCCAAGCCCGTGCCGGTCAACTTTGGTAATTTGCGTCATCCCAAACGCGACATGATTTGGGTGGCCTTGGCAGGGCCGGGGGCCAATTTGATTCAAGCCATCGTGTGGGCCCTGCTGTATGTGGTCTACACCGACTTTGGCGTTACCGAAAAATTCTTCTTGGCCATGTGCAAAGCCGGCGTGCTGAGCAACGTGGTGATGTTTGCCTTCAACTTGTTCCCCCTGCCACCCTTGGATGGTGGCCGCATCGTGGTGGGCTTGTTGCCTTGGCGCCAGGCCTATCAATTCTCGCGCATCGAGCCTTATGGTTTTTTCATTGTGATGGCCTTGGCCATCACAGGTGTGGTCAATCACCTGTGGCTCGACCCGGTGATGAACACCACGTTTGGACTGATCGAACTGATTTTGAAATCTCTGACTTAAAGACCTTAAAGCCCTTAAAGCCCTCTTCTTGAAGCATCCATTGCCATGACGACCAACCACTCCCAACGCACTCGCGTTCTTACCGGCATCACCACCACAGGCACGCCGCACTTGGGCAACTATGCGGGCGCCATTCGACCCACGTTGCAAGCCAGTCGCAATCCGACCACACAAGGCTTTTACTTTTTGGCCGACTACCACGCCTTGATCAAATGCGATGACCCAGCGCGCATTCAACGTTCTACATTGGAAATTGCCGCCAGCTGGATTGCAGCCGGCTTGGACCCTGATAGCGTGATGTTCTATCGCCAGTCCGACATTCCCGAAATTCCCGAACTCACATGGTTTCTGACCTGCGTCACAGGAAAAGGCATGTTGAACCGTGCACACGCCTACAAAGCGTCTGTCGACAAAAACAACTTGGCTGGCAACGATCCCGATGCCGACGTCACTGCGGGTTTGTTCATGTACCCCGTGCTGATGGGCGCCGACATTTTGATGTTCAAGGCGCACAAAGTACCTGTGGGCCGCGATCAAATTCAACACATTGAAATGGCGCGCGACATGGCGTCTAGCTTCAACCATTTGTATGGTGAGCACTTGGTGTTGCCCGAAGCAGTCATTGAAGAGTCTGTGGCCTTGTTGCCGGGCTTGGACGGCCGCAAGATGAGCAAAAGCTACGACAACACCATTCCTTTGTTTTCGTCGAGTGCGCAGCTCAAGAAATTGATTTCTGGCATCGTGACCGATTCACGCGCACCTGGCGAAGCCAAAGATACCGAAGGCTCGGCCTTGTTTCAAATTTACCAAGCCTTTGCCAGCGCCGAAGAAACCGCCAGCTTGGCCAAAGCCTATGCCGATGGCATTGGCTGGGGTGACGCCAAACAAATGTTGTTTGAACGCATTGACCGCGAAGTTGCGCCCATGCGTGCCAAATACGAAGAGCTGATCAACAACCCCGCCACGGTCGATGCCATTTTGCTCAAAGGCGCGGCCAAAGCACGTGAGTTGGCCACCCCGTTCATCCAAGAGTTGCGACACGCCGTGGGCTTGCGCTCCTTGGCCAGCGCGGCAAGCTCGCAAGGCCATGCCAAAACTGCACGCGCGGCCAGCCCTGCCTTCAAACAATACCGTGAACAAGACGGCCAGTTTTATTTCAAACTGGTCGACCCGCAAGGCCGTGTGTTGTTGCAAAGCTTGGGGTTCGGCTCCCCCAAAGACGCAGGCATGGCCATTGCGCAATTGCAACAAGACGACGCCAAAGCATTGGCAGCCTTGGGTGCGCAAGTCAAATTTGGTGAAGGTGCGAGCGCAGCGCTTGTGGCGGAGGCCTTGGCCACTTTGCGCGCCGAATTGGCAGAAAAGGCCAAAGCCAAGTCTTGACACTTTCGCCAGCAGGTGTGGTTTGGAATCTGTTAAATCTGCAATAAGTGTTCAAATTACGCAAAAGTTGCTTGATTTGTTGCAGGCTTTGCTGATACGCTCATACTTTAAGTTTCATTCTTGAGCACACCATGACCGTTTACGTGATTGACGACCACCCGCTGATGCGCGATGCCCTCACCATGTTGGTTCAGCGGGTTCGCCCCGGTTTGAAGGTGGTGTCCGTTCACAAACTCAGCAGTTTGGAGTCCACGGTAGAACGCCAAGGCGAGCCAGAGTTGTTCTGTCTTGATTTGAAACTGCCCGACACTTTGGGCTTGTCGGGCGTGCATGCTGTGAAGGCCAAATTTCCCAATGTGCCTTTGGTCATTGTGACCGGCTCGGAAGCCAGCGAGTGCGAAGCAGCTTGCTTAGAGGCGGGCGCCAATTTGTTTTTAGAAAAAGCCAGCCCACCCAACACCATCATCGAAGGTCTGCGAACTTTCTTGCCCACCCCTGAAGAAGCGGAGGCCGCTGCCAATGCCGCCGCTCCGACCAAGCTGTCAAAGCGTCAGAAGCAATTGATTTTGATGCTGGACCAAGGCCTGAGCAACCGCGACATTGCCGACAAACTGGCCATCAGCGAGCACACTGTCAAAGTTCACTTTTGGCGTTTGTTCCGACGCTTGGGTGTGAACAGCCGCACGCAAGCTTTGTACTTTGCGCGCACCAACGGCTGGCTCGGTATTTAATCTTTTTTCTTCTTGTTGACGATGTCGGGGGTGACAGCGTCAAGCACATTGATCACCGTTTTACCGGTGTAAATGACGGTCGAGGCCACCACATCGGCCACAGCAACCACAGCACATCCCTGCAGTAACAGGCAGGTCATCAGAGCGACACAAGCAGTTGCAAATTTCATGACAAAGATCTCTTGAGGTACGACACCCTGAGGGTGACTAAAATGGTTGGGCGCAATTTTACGGGGCTCAGTGACGCACAGGTGAGTCACCCGGATCGGCTTCGTGAACTTGCTTGTAAAAACGCTTGGGCAAATGCGTAGTGAGACGCTCAATGGCCAAGTCCATCATGTTGGGATGAATTTCATGCCCAATGTAGGGCAACACATCGGCCGTGACATCGGCCTCGATGGCCACCAAGTGCTCAGCCGCACTGACCGCATAGCCATAATGAATCACGTTGTCTGATTTGCCGTGGAACAAATGGTAGGTGACGGTTTCTGGCGCATGCGTTGGCAAATTGACAAAACGGCTGCCAAAGCCCATCACGCGACCGCACAATTGAGGCTCTTGCAAACTGGCGGCCAAGGACATGATGCCGCCTTGAGAGAAGCCCACCAAAGCTGTGGCTTCATGGCTTACACCTGCGCGTTGTTGCCATGCGCGAATGAGCGATACAAAACCAGGCATGGCATCGCTCACCCGTTGAGGGCGGTTTTCTTCGGTTACACCTTGGAGAGGAAACCACTGCCAGCCAAAACCAGCCTCTGCAGGGTCAATGGCCTGCACGCACACCACACAGGCTTGCGGAAATTCATCCGCAAAACGTTTGGCCAAAGGCTGCATGTCTTGCGCGTCTGCACCATAACCATGGAACAGCAAGAAAAGTTGCGCAGCTTGCGCGGGGGCTTGAACGACAATGTCTTGGGTCATGCCCCTATTTTGCCTGATCAGCTTTCTACAAAGATGCGCGCCTTGCGTGGGGTTAACACCAAAGTTTCGCCTTCTTTGTATTGCTGCTCGGCAAACAAGTGCGCAGACAGTTGGGCTTCAATGACGGTGTCTTTGGCAAATTCATGATGGTCCACGGGCTCAAACTCCAAGCGCGCAATGGGGCCTACCACGATGGCGCGGGTCAGCTTGGCTTTGATGCCTGCATCGCCATTGCTGTAGCGCTTGACTTCAATGTCATGAGGGCGCACATAGGCAAACGCTTTGCTGTCTTGCACGTACTGATGCTCGGGGCTGTTGAGGCTGACAGCGTTGTCGCCGCCTATCAGCATTTCACCTTCGTGGGCGCGACCATGGAACAAGTTCACATCACCCAAAAAGCCATACACAAAGGGGCTGGCAGGATGGTCCCACACTTGTTGGGGGGAGCCAATTTGCTCTACGCGGCCGCTGTTCATCAGCACCACACGGTCGGCCACTTCCAAGGCTTCTTCTTGATCGTGCGTCACAAAAATACTGGTGACATGCAAATCGTCATGCAAGCGGCGCAGCCAACGGCGCAATTCTTTGCGCACTTTGGCATCGAGGGCACCAAAAGGTTCATCGAGCAACAACACTTTAGGTTCAACGGCTAAAGCGCGTGCCAAGGCGATGCGCTGACGCTGACCGCCGGAGAGTTGTGAAGGGTAGCGATCGGCCAACCAATCGAGTTGCACCAAGCCCAGCAAGTCGTGCACCTTTTGTTTGATGACGGCTTCTGAGGGACGCACACTGCGCGGCTTCATGCGCAGGCCAAAGGCCACGTTTTCAAACACGGTCATGTGGCGGAACAAAGCGTAGTGCTGGAACACAAAGCCCACTTGGCGCTCGCGCACATGCACGTGCGTGGTGTCTTCACCGCTGAAAGCAATACTGCCCGTGTCAGCTGTTTCTAAGCCAGCAATGATGCGCAGCAAGGTTGTTTTGCCGCAACCTGAAGGTCCCAACAAAGCGACCAACTCGCCAGAGTCAATGTCGAGGCTGACATCACGCAGTGCGTGAAAATCGCCAAACTGTTTGTGAACGTTTCTGATTTCGATGCTCATGGGGATACTTTCTTGCAGCCTTCAAGCTGCTTTCACTGAGGCGCCCACAGGCGCTGCATTGACGTTTTCTGGCGGTAAATCGCGAATGGCTTTCATCTCGCGTTCGTGGCGCCACTCGGCCACCGACTTGATCACCAAGGTGACCAGCGCCAGCAAGGCCAACAAAGACGCCACAGCAAAAGCGGCCACCGATTGGTATTCGTTGTACAAAATTTCTACGTGCAAGGGCATGGTGTTGGTCTGACCGCGAATATGGCCCGACACCACCGACACCGCGCCAAACTCGCCCATAGCGCGCGCGTTGCACAAAATGACGCCGTAGATCAAACCCCACTTGATGTTGGGCAAGGTGACATACCAAAAGGTTTGCCAACCTGTGGCACCCAACACAATGGCCGCCTGCTCTTCTTCGTTGCCTTGCGCTTGCATGAGCGGAATCAACTCGCGCGCAATGAAAGGAAACGTGACAAACACCGTTGCCAACACAATGCCAGGCACAGCAAAAATAATTTTGACATCGTGTTCTTGCAGCCAAGGACCGAACCAGCCTTGTGCGCCAAACATCAGCACGTACACCAAGCCTGCCACCACTGGGGACACCGAGAATGGCAAGTCCACCAGGGTGGTCAACACTGATTTGCCTTTGAATTCGTACTTGGCAATACACCATGCTGCGGCAATGCCAAACACCAAATTGAGAGGCACGGCAATCAAAGCTGTGATGAGCGTGAGGCGAATGGCAGACCAGGCATCGGGTTCTTTGAGCGCTTCCCAATACGCATCAAAGCCTTTGCGCAATGCTTCAGCAAAGACTGCAGCCAGTGGCAATACCAAAAACAAAAACAAGAAGATCAGCGTGATGCCAATGAGGGTGTAGCGCACCCACGCAGACTCTGTGGTGCCGGCTTCTGCGCGGCGAATGAGATTCGTGCTCATGCAGGCGCTCCTGTGTGACGGCGCTGCCAAGCTTGCAAGCCATTGATGATCAGTAGCAAGATGAACGAGATGACCAACATCACAGTGGCCACTGCAGTGGCACCCGCGTAGTCGTATTGCTCCAACTTGCCAATGATGATGAGGGGTGTGATTTCAGAAATCATGGGCATGTTGCCCGCAATGAAAATGACCGAGCCATACTCGCCCATGCCCCGTGCAAAGGCCATGGCAAAACCTGTAAGCAATGCCGGCGCAATGGAAGGAAAAATGACCTTGCTGAAAGTTTGCCAACGCGAAGCACCCAAGCAAGTTGCAGCTTCTTCCAATTCTTTTTCAGCATCTTCCAACACTGGCTGAACTGTGCGTACTACAAAAGGTAAACCGATAAAGATGAGTGCAATCACAATGCCGTTAGGGTTGAAGGCCAGTTGAATGCCAAGGGGTTCAAGGTACTGTCCCACCCAGCCGTTGCCTGCCAACAGTGCCGTTAAAGAAATACCAGCCACTGCCGTGGGCAATGCAAATGGCAAGTCGACCAACGCATCCACCACTTTCTTGCCAAAGAACTGATAGCGCACCAACACCCACGCCACCAACAAACCAAACACCACATTGACCAATGCCGCGATCAAAGAGGCTCCAAAGGTGAGGCGATAAGACGCCATCACGCGAGGGCCTGTGACGGCTGCCCAAAACTGATCCCACGTGAGTGTGAACGTTTTGAACACCAGGGCCGACAAAGGAATGAGCACAATCAAGCAAAGGTACATCAAGGTGTACCCCAAGGTGATGTTGAAACCGGGCAAAACCCGGGCCGGCGCTCTGCGCTTAGCAGGCGCCGCCGCAGCGGAACGAGACAGCATGAATTACTTAACGGTGTACAGCTTGTCGAACTGACCGCCATCGTTGAAGTGCACTTTTTGTGCTTCAGCGAAAGAGCCAAACACTTCGTTCACGGTGAACAACTGCAAAGGTTTGAAGGTCTTGCTGTATTTTTTCAAGATGGCGGGATTGGTGGGGCGCAAGGCATGCTTAGCGGCAATCTCTTGCGCTTCATCGGAGTAGAGGTAGTTCAAATAGGCCTTGGCCAAATCGCCAGTGCCTTTCTTTGCAACGGTACGCTCCACCACAGCGACTGGGTTTTCAGCCACAATGCTGATGGAAGGATGGATGGCATCTACTTTGCCTGCACCAAACTCGTTGTCGACAGAGATGACCTCGGACTCAAAAGTCACGAGCACATCGCCAATATTGCGTTGCAAGAAGATGGTGGTGGCATCACGACCACCTTTGGCCAACACAGGCACGTTTTTGTAGAGCTTAGCCACGAAAGCTGCAGCATCGGCTTCGCTGCCACCCTTTTTACGCACATAGCCCCAGGCTGCCAAATAAGCCATGCGGCCATTGCCACCTGTTTTGGGGTTGACCACAATCACCTGAATACCAGGCTTGATCAAATCGTCCCAGTCTTTGATGTTCTTGGGATTGCCATTGCGTGTGAGAAACAACATGGTGGAGCTGGTGGGCGATGCCGCGTGTGGAAAACGCTTGTTCCAATCGGCAGCCACAATGCCTTTACCGGCCAAAAAGTCGATGTCGGTGGTGGTGTTCATGGTGACCACGTCGGCGTCCAAACCGTCATTCACCGCGCGAGCTTGTGCACTGGAGCCGCCATGGGCCTGGTCAATCTTGACGTCTTTGCCAGTGGTCTTTTTGTAATTGGCAATGAAGGCGGCGTTGTAGTCTTTGTAAAACTCGCGGGCCACGTCATAAGAGGCATTCAGCAAAGTTTGGGCTGATACGTTGAGGCCAGAGATGGCCAGCAAGGTGGCGGCGGCAATGGTTTTGATCTTGTTCATGGTGGGTCTCAAATGAGTAAGGGTGTGATTGTCCAAGTCCATCCTCAAAACTCAAACGAATCATTTGTTGTTTGTTTATACGCTTAAGGCATATAAAGCCCAATTGAGCGGCTAAAGTCTTCGCAGCAAAGCAACTCCTTGGTAAGTAGCCCCTTACTTCTTCAGATAAATCTGATCAAAGCTGCCACCGTCGGCAAAGTGATCTTTGTCGGCTTTCTCCCAACCGCCAAAGGCTTGCTCAATGGTGAACAAAGGAATCTTGGGCAATTGCTTTGAATACTTCGCTTGTGCCTTGGCAGAAATGGGGCGGTAAAAGTTTTTGCCAGCAATGTCTTGACCTTCATCGGTATAGAGGTACTGCAAGTAGGCTTCCGCCACAGCACGTGTACCTTTGCGGTCAACTATTTTGTCTACAACCGTCACGGGGGGCTCTGCCAAGATGCTGATGGAAGGATAGACCACGTCTACTTTGCTGCTGAATTCTTTTTCCAACAAGTACGCTTCGTTTTCCCAAGAGATGAACACATCACCTTGGTTACGTTGCGCAAAGGTCACTGAAGAACCACGCGCGCCCGTGTCCAACACGGGCACGTTTTTGTAGAGCTTCAGCACAAACTCTTTGGCCTTGGCTTCGCTGCCGTAATTGCGCTTGGCAAATTCCCATGCAGCCAAATAGTTCCAGCGAGCGCCACCCGAAGTTTTAGGGTTAGGCGTGATCACGCTGATACCTGGCTTGATCAAGTCATCCCAATCTTTGATGCCTTTGGGATTGCCTTCACGCACCACCAACACAATGGTCGAGGTATAGGGTGATGAGTTGTGGGGCAGGCGCTTTTGCCAATCGGCGGGAATCAACTTGGCTTGTTTGTGCAAAGCATCAATGTCCCCTGCCAAGGCCAAGGTGACCACGTCGGCATCGATGCCATCGATCACGGAGCGGGCTTGTTTGCCGGAGCCGCCATGAGATTGCTTGATGGTGACGTCTTGACCGGTTTTCACTTTCCAGTGTTTGGCAAACGCAGCGTTGAACTCGACATACAACTCGCGGGTGGGGTCGTAGGAGACGTTCAACAAGCTGACAGCTTGGGCAGAAGCCAAGGTGGAGACACCCGCACTGGCCAAGACCAATGCGCTTAAAAGGCGGCTAAAGAATCGAAGATTTGTTTTCATGGAAGACCTCAGAAATACATCTAAAAAATAAGATGAATGAATTCTGAAAGTCTTTGTTTAAAACCGGAACTACTTATTTATCAGTTGTTAATTACTTAATCGCATATAAATTCAAGTAGTTAATTTACACAACGACTAATTAAAAGAATACTATTTGACTCAATTAATTGAGAACAAAGGCATATGTGCAATTTGCTAAGGTACTGAATACTCCGGAGGGGCAAACCGTCCTACTTCCTCAGCATTTCAACTTTGATTCAGCGCAAGTAGAAATTCAACGTATTGGTACGGGCCTTCTTTTAAGACCAATTGATGATTTGGCCTTGCTACTTCAAGTTGCACTAGACACGTTTGAGCTCAATTTAAAAATTGAACGCAACCAACCCCCTTGGTAATCTGCGGTTTTATATCAAGCCACCAAAGCCACAGACTTGACTTGGGCCCACACAGGCATACCCACCTGCAGCGCCAATTCGTCCACCGCACGCTTTGTGACGCGCGCCAATACCTCTTCGGCACCACACTTCAAAACCACCATCACCTGCGAAGGATGCACATCGGGCGTGATGCTTTGAATGTGGCCGCTCAGTTGGTTTTGAATGCTGGTGTTTTGCGGCTCGGTGGTGGCCAAACTGACATCACGCGCCAAGATTCGAATGCGTACAGCTTTACCAGCAGGCAACCCTGCATCGCGCATCCAAACGCAACCGCCTTCAAAGTCGACACGCGACAAATGCCACTGCTTGTCCACTGCGCCGATGCATCCTTCAATCAGCGCGCCAGCATCTTCACCCACAACCACTGGATTGACGACCTGGGTGAGGACCGATCCCACAGGACCTTGCGCTTTGACTTGCCCTTGATCCAACACCACCAAATGATCGGCCAAGCGAGTGAGCTCTTCTGTTGAATGCGTGACATACAACATGGGCATCTTGAGTTCATCACGCAGCTTTGTCAGCCAAGGAAAAATCTCTTGCCGACGCGCAGCGTCCAATGACGCCAAGGGCTCGTCCATCAACAGCAATTTCGGCTTCATCGCAATGGCTCTGGCAATGGCCACGCGTTGACGCTCACCACCTGAAAGCTGATCGGGCATGCGCTGCAACAAACTGCCAATGCCCAAGAGTTCAATAGAGGCTTTCAGCGCCATGGCTGCATCTGACTGCGCATTGCCTGAGGCCTTCTCTGCGCGTTTCAGACCGAAATTCAAGTTATCTGTCACATTGAGGTGTGGCAACAAACTTGATTCTTGAAACACATAGCCCAAGGGGCGTTGCCAGGTTGGCAAGTCGATGCCTTGCTGCGTGTCTTGCCAAACATGCGAGCCGATTTGAATGCGACCCACTTGATTTTTTTCCAAGCCAGCCACCGCACGAAGCAATGTTGTTTTGCCTGAGCCAGAAGGCCCAAAAATAGCGGTAATGCCCAGCCCAGGCAATTGAAGGTCGAGGTCCAGCTCAAAAACTGGACGACTCATTTTGATCTTGAGATGCAGGTTGTTCATACCACCTGCCTTTGACGTCGGTTCATCAAAGCCAAAGCCAAGAGCACCAAAAACGAAAAGACCAACATGCCCGCTGCCAACAAGTGCGCTTGTGCGTAGTCCATGGCCTCAACATGCCCATAAATTTCTGTCGACACCACACGTGTCTTGCCAGGAATGTTGCCGCCAATCATCAACACCACACCAAACTCTCCCACGGTGTGGGCAAAGCTCAAAATAGCAGCTGTCAACATGCCGGGTTTGGCCATGGGCAATGCCACTGAGAAGAATGCATCCAATGGACTGGCGCGCAAAGTGGCCGCAACTTCCATCGGTCTGGGTCCCATGGCGTCAAAAGCGTGCTGCAAAGGCTGCACTGCAAAAGGCAATGAAAACAAGATGGAACCGATCAACAGACCTGTGAAAGTGAACGAGAGCACACCCCAACCCATGGCCTGCGTGAATTGCCCCAAGGGTCCTTGAGGTCCCATCGCAATCAGCAAATAAAAACCTAGAACGGAAGGCGGCAAAACCAAGGGCAAAGTGACCAGCGCATGAATGGGTGCACGCCACGCAGATTGCGTTTGCGACAACCACCAAGCCAATGGCGTCGCCAAAACCAACAACAACACCGTGGTTGAGGTGGCCAGTGCCAAGGTCAATTGAATGGCTTGCCAAGATTCGGGTGACAAATTCATACGTGCAAGTTTACGACGAAGTCCCAAAGCCCTTGGATGTGAGAAATTTTGCATCTGTTGGATATAACCGACACCACAAATTCCTGAGGGCGCTATCTTTGCGCCTCATGAAAAAAATTTGGGACATTTCCCCACCCATTGATGCAAGCAGCCCGGTCTTTCCGGGCGACACGCCTTTCCATTTGAAATGGTCTGCCCAAATTGCGGCAGATTGCCCTGTCAACGTCAGCGCCATCACCTTGTCGCCCCACGTGGGCTCACACGCCGATGCGCCTTTGCACTACGACCCAGAAGGCGCCGCCATTGGCCAAGTCGATTTACAGGCCTTCATAGGTCCTTGCCGAGTGATTCACGCCATTGAGGTTGGGCCGCTGATCACGATGCAGCATTTCGCGCATCAACTGCACCATGCCCCCGAGCGAATTGTGGTGAGAACTTACACAACATTTCCAACACACCAATTTGACAAGCAACTCACGGCATTCGCACCCGAGACACTGCATGCCTTGGCAGACCTCGGTGTGAAACTGATTGGCATCGACAGCGCCAGCATCGATCCAGCCGACAGCAAGACATTGGACAGCCACCAAGTCATCCGACAGCGCAACATGCGTGTCTTGGAAAACTTGCAACTCGATCACATCGAACAAGGCGACTACGAATTGATCGCCCTGCCCCTCAAACTCATGAGCGCCGACGCAAGTCCCGTTCGCGCCATCCTTCGAGAACTTTGAACATGACCACCCACTCTCTAGCCGAATGCCAAGCTCTGGACCAACAAGACCCCTTGCGCTCATTGCGTGAATTGTTTCAACTGCCCGAAGGCGTGATTTACTTGGATGGCAATTCATTGGGCATTTTGCCCAAAGCAACGCCAGCACGCGTTGCACAAGCGGTGACGCAAGAATGGGGCACTGATCTGATCAAAAGTTGGAACACAGCCGGTTGGTTTCAATTGCCCCTCCAAGTAGGTAACAAAATTGCCAGACTGATTGGCGCCAAAGACGATGAAGTGGTGGCGGCTGACAGCACATCCATCAATTTGTTCAAAGTGCTGAGTGCGGCCATATCGATTGCCAAAGCCGACCACCCCCAAAAGAACATCGTTCTGAGTGAGCGCACCAACTTTCCAACCGACCTCTACATTGCAGAAGCCTTGTGCAAAGAGCGCGGCTACCAACTCAAACTGGTAGAAGCCGAAGAATTACACAGCGCACTTCAACAAGACGTGGCCGTGCTGATGTTGACGCATGTGAACTACCGCACTGGCGCCATGCTGAACATGAAAGACATGACCGCTGCTGCACACGCGGTAGGTGCATTAAGCGTTTGGGATTTGGCACACAGCGCAGGTGCAGTACCTGTTGATTTGAATGGTGCCCATGCCGACTTTGCTGTGGGTTGCGGCTACAAATACCTCAACGGCGGCCCCGGTGCACCCGCTTTCGTTTGGGTCAACCCTAAACACACCGATCGTTTTTGGCAACCGCTCACGGGCTGGTGGGGTCATGCAGCACCTTTTGAATTCACGCCGGATTACCAACCCGCTGCAGGCATCACACGTTATCAATGTGGCACGCAGCCCATCTTGAGCTTGACCGCACTCGATACAGGCTTGGATGCTTTTTTAGAAGCAGAAAACCTGGGGGGCATGAAAGCGCTGCGACAAAAGTCCTTGGCCCTCACTGGGCTGTTCATGCAATTGGTGCAAAGCCAGTTGCAGGGCCATGGCTTTGGCATTGCCACACCAGCGCAAGATGACCTGCGCGGCTCTCAAGTGAGCTTGACGCGCAGCGAAGGTGCCTATGCCATTGTGCAAGCGCTGATTGCGCGCGGCGTCATTGGCGACTTCCGTGCGGGCGATGGCCAACATCACCCCGACATTCTACGATTTGGCCTCACACCTTTGTATGTAGGCTTTGCCGATGTGTGGCATGCCGTGCGGCATATCAAAGAAGTGATGGACACCCAGGAATGGCAACAAGCGCGCTTTTCGCAAAAGAACGCCGTCACCTGAACTAGAAAGAACGCACCATGTCTGGATGCCCCTTTAGTCAAGGCGCCTCTGCGCCAATGACCTCTGCAGAATCAGCAGACGAAGTCAGCACCGCACAAATTGTGCAAGATGAAAAAGCGCAATTGGATTTCAGCCAATCCATGAGCTACGGCGACTACCTGCAACTCGACGCCATCTTGAATGCACAAAAGCCGCTGTCGCCCGATCACAATGAAATGCTGTTCATCGTGCAACACCAAACCAGCGAGTTGTGGATGAAGCTGATGCTGCACGAACTTCAAGCAGCCATTCATCACATTCAACAAGACGATTTGCCAGATGCTTTCAAAATGTTGGCCCGTGTGTCACAAATCATGGCGCAACTGGTGCATGCATGGGATGTGTTGGCCACCATGACGCCGCCAGAGTACAGCGCCATCCGGCCTTACTTAGCGCAATCGAGTGGCTTTCAAAGTTGGCAGTACCGTTGCATTGAATTTTCAATGGGCAACAAAAATGCGGCCATGTTGATGCCCCATTCACACCGACCCGATTTGCATGCCATTGTGGAAAAAGCCTACACCGCGCCTTCGCTTTACGACGTGTGTTTGAAACTCTTGGAAAAACGTGGCTTGGCGGTACCGACCTCTCATTTAGAAAGAGACTGGCGCCAGCCTTATGCCGCCAACACCCAAGTCGAAGAGGCTTGGCTGATTGTTTATAGAAATCACAAGCAACACTGGGACCTTTACCAACTGGGTGAAGAACTGGCCGATTTGGAAGACGCTTTCCGGCTTTGGCGCTTCAGGCATTTGACCACCGTGGAGCGCGTGATTGGCTTCAAACGGGGAACCGGTGGCACGGGTGGCGTCAGCTACCTTCGCAAGATGTTGGACGTGGTGCTTTTCCCTGAAATTTGGTCCCTGAGAACCAGCCTTTAAAGCCTTAGAAATGAGGTTTTCATGATGTAATTCGGGAACTTTTTTCCTATTCGGAGTTCCCATGCTGCGTTCCCCTCATTTGGGTCGATTCCCCTTCGTTTTGTCCTTGATGGCCAGCCTGTTCATTGCCAGCACTTTGGTGGCCTGCAAAAAACCTGATGACAATGCCGACAAAGCTGCTGAGAGCGTGGCGCTGAGTTTGGGCACTGAAGACATCTTGCAATTGGGCACTGCCGACCACGGCACAGGTCCTGTCATCTCTGGCTCTTTGCAACCCGAATTGCGCGCAGATTTGAGAGCAGAAGTGAGCGCCACGGTAGTCAAGGTACACAAAGAAAATGGCGAACCTGTTCGCAAAGGCGATTTGCTGGTCACCTTGGACAGCAGCGTTTTGCGTGACAACCTCAGCTCTGCCGAAGAGTCCTTGCGTGCCGCCGCCCAATCTTTGGACGGTGCTGAACGCCAATACCAACGCATGAAATCCCTGCAGGCCCAAGGCATGGTGTCCATACAAGGCTTGGAAGAGTCAGAAATCAAGCGCAACGCCGCGCAAAGCGAGCACGTGGCCAGCAAAGCACGTGTGGCGGCTGCCAAACAACAAATTGAGCGCACTGAAGTTCGCGCACCTTTTACGGGCGTCGTGAGCGCACGCAAAGCATCGGCAGGCGACACAGCGCAAATTGGCAAAGAACTGATTCAAGTGATTGACCCCAGCAGCATGCGTTTTGAAGGCCAAGTGTCCGCTGATCAAATGGGTGTACTCAAAGTAGGTCAACGTGTGAATTTCCGCATCAACGGCGTGGCCCAAAACGGCGATCAATTGGCCAGCCGCGGCATCGTCAAACGCATTGATGGTGCCGCTAATCCCATCACGCGACAAGTGTCGGTGATTGTGGAGATCAACAGCAAAGACCGCCCACCCGTGGTGGGTCTGTATGCAGAAGGTGTGGTGGAAACACTCACCAAACCCGCCGTGATGATTTCAGAAAGTAGTTTGCGCCGCGAAGGTGACAAAGTGTTTGCTTGGATCTTGGATGGCAACAAAATTGTGAAACGTGCCATTCAATTGGGTGATCGTGACACGCGCCTGGGCCAGTGGGTGGTGACTTCGGGCTTGACCGCTGGCGACAAGGTCTTGCGAAACAACGGCAGCTCCTTGAAAGACGGCCAAGTCTTTACGTTGCGCGCCGACACAGCTGTCAAAGTGGGCCCATAAACCATGTTTTTGTCCAACTTCAGCGTTAAGAAGCCGATCGTCACGATCGTCATATTGCTCATGCTCATGGCCGTCGGGCTCATGGCATTGAAAAAACTCAAAGTCAATCAAATCCCAGATGTTGAGATGCCCTTGCTGGTGATCGACATCAACTACCCAGGTGCATCACCCGATACGGTAGAACGAGAAGTTCTGAACCGTGTGGAAAAGGCCTTGCAATCGGTCAATGGCATCAAAGACCTGCGCGGCACGGCCAATGAAGGCAATGCCAACATGCTGGTGTTCTTTGAATTCAAAAAGAACATGGTGGAAGCCACCGATGAAGTGCGCAACGCCATCGGCAAAGTGCGTTACAAATTGCCCACCGAAATTCGGGAACCGGTCATCTTGCGCATCGACCCTGCTGCGCAGCCCATCATGCAATTGGCTTTGTCTACTTCAAGCCAAAGCCACGCTGAAATTTCCCGTATTGTGGAAGATCAAATTGCAGACAAGTTTCGCGGCATTCCAGGCGTTGCCCAAGTCAATGTGAATGGTTCTCTTAAACGCGAATTAAGCGTTTTGCTGCATGCCCAAAAACTGCGCGAGGTGAATTTATCTGTGACTGAAGTGGTCAACGCCCTTCGCTCACAAAACGCCGCTGCGCCAGTCGGCAAAATTCGCGGGGCAATGGAAGACCAAAGCATTCGACTGCTGGGACGCATTGAAACGCCTGCTGAGTTCAATCAAATAGTGATCAAACGCAGTGGCAATGAACTCATTCGTTTGGGTCAAGTGGCCACCGTCAGCGATGGTTTCGCAGAACTGACCACCATGAGCATGCGAAGTGGCAAGCCCAATGTGGGCATGGCCATCACGCGTTCACGCGATGCATCCACCGTCAGCGTTGCCAATGAAATCCGAAAATTGGTCGCAGAAGTCAACAAGACCCTGCCAGAAGGAACAAAACTTGAAATCACCCAAGACGGTGGTGTTGAAGCACAAAACAGCCTGAACAACGTGGTGGACGCATTGATTTTTGGTGCAGGCCTCACCATCTTCGTGGTGTACGTGTTCTTAAATTCATGGCGTTCTACACTGATTACCGCCTTGTCTTTGCCCACGTCCGTCATCACAGCCTTCATTGCGGTTTGGCTCTGCGGGTTCACACTCAATTTCATGAGTTTGTTGGGCTTATCCTTGGCCATCGGGGTCTTGATTGACGATGCCATTGTGGTGCGAGAAAACATTGTGCGGCACATGGAACGCGGCTCAGACCGACGCACTGCGGCTTTGAACGGCACTGCTGAGATTGGCATGGCCGTGGCAGGCACCACCTTTTCTATTGTGGCTGTGTTCATTCCGGTGGGTTTCATGCCAGGTGTTTCGGGAGAATGGTTCAGACCTTTCGGTCTCACTGTGGTCGCCTCGGTGTTGGTCAGTTTGTTGATTTCATTCACCCTCGATCCCATGTTGTCAGCTTATTGGGGTGACCCACCTGGTGAACACCTCAAGCCTAAAACCGGCATCAGCTTGAAACTGAAACAATTCAACGAATGGTTCGACCATCAAGCAGACCGTTATGGCAATGTCATTGCTTGGGCTCTGCATCACCGCCGCTGGATGATTGCGTTTGCCGTCGTCAGTTTCATTGGTGCCATCTTTTTGCAAGTGCAATTTGGGGGCTCTAGCTTCTTACCAAAGACAGATGGCAAAACATTGGCCATTGATGTGCGCTCGCCTGCCAGCAGCAATTTGGAATACTCCCGCATCAAGCTGGAAGCCGCCGCCATCATGGCGCGCACCATGCCTGAGACCAAGGCCACCAACAGCTATGTGAATCCAACTGGCGGTCGCATTTATGTCGACATCGGCAAGAGCACAGAGCGCAAACGCACAGCGCAAGAAATTGCCATTGAGTTGCGCAAGCGCACTTCGCAATTGGTAGGGGCTGAGTACACCGTGCTCGACGACCTTTCTAATGGCGCAGCCAAGCCCGTTCAAATTCGTTTCAGCGGTACCGATTCGCGCAAGCTGTTGGCCATCACCAGCGATTTCATGGAGAAATTGCGTCAAGTGCCGGGGGCGGTTGATGTGGGTTTGTCACAGCAAGATCCACAGAACGAATTACAAATTGAATTGGACCGAGGTTTGGCCAATTCACTGGGCATTTCTGTCACAGATGCCGCCAATGCATTGCGCGTCGCGTTTGCTGGCATTGAAGTCGGCGACTGGGTAGACCCCACCGGCGAGTCACGTGATGTGGCCATTCGCTTGGCCCCAGAAGATCGCATGAGTGTGTCCAACATTGAACGCCTGCCCATCACGGTCAGCGGCATGAACACCGTGGTGCCCTTGGCTCAAATTGCCAAAGTGTCCATGGGCAAAGCACCTTCCAAAATTGAACACTCCGATGGCAAACGCACGATTGGCGTGTCAGCCAATGCCCAAGGTCGTTCATCGGGTGAGGTCACTGCCGATGCATTGAAGATTGCAAAAAGCATCAACTTCCCAGAAGGCTACGGCATTGAATTGGATGGCGCATCCAAAGACCAGAAAGAAGTCTTCGCAGAAATGGGCATTGCGCTGATCTCTGGCATCGGACTGATGTACTTCATCTTGGTCATGCAGTTCAGCTCCTTCACTGCACCCTTGGCAGTGATGTTCTCGCTGCCGCTGTCGCTGATTGGTGTGGTCTTGGCTTTGTTGATCACCGGCGGCACACTCAATCTGATGAGCCTGATTGGCGTGATCATGTTGATGGGCTTGGTGGCCAAAAATGCCATTTTGTTGCTCGATGCTGCACGCACCTTAGAGGCTGAAGGCGTCGACCGTGAAGAAGCACTCATGACTGCTGGTCGCAAACGTTTGCGTCCCATCATCATGACCACCTTTGCCTTGATTGCGGGCATGTTGCCTGTGGCCATTGGCATTGGCGAAGGCAGTGAGTTTTACCGACCCATGGCGACGGCCATCATTGGCGGCACCATCACATCCACTATTCTGACCTTGCTCATCATCCCCAGCTTCTACGACAGCATCGAGTTGTCGCGCGAAGCGTGGGGTCGAAGGTTTCAAGCGTTGGGCCAACGTTTCAAGTTCTGAGGCAACAGCGCTGCATCACCGTCTTTTTAGACGGTGATGTAAGTCGAATCCTTCACCTCTTCCATCACCACATAACTGTGCGATTGTGATGGCACCGGAATTTGATTCAAAATGTTGCTGAGCAAATCGCGGTATTGCGTCATGGCACTCAACCGTGCCTTTACCAAGTAATCAAAACTTCCCGACACCAAGTGACACTCCATCACTTCCGGCATATTGGCAATTTGATTTCGCACCTTGTCAAACACCTCGCCCGATTTGGTGGTGAGCGTGATTTCAACAAAGACCAACAAGGGCTTTTCGAGTGCCTTGGGTTCTATGCGGGCGTGATAGCCCTTGATAACGCCTTGTCGTTCCATGCGTTTAACCCGCTCTGCACAAGGCGAAGTTGACAGGCCAATTTGCTCCCCCAGTTCCGTCATGGAAATTCTTCCCTGGCGTTGCAAGATGTCGAGGATTTTTCGGTCGATTCGGTCTAACTCAGTCATTTTTTTTGCTTCGAGTGAAAGTTGAAGTTATATTTAATCAATTTACCTCAATAAACCAATTAATTCAGCAAAATTAACTGCTAAAACCTCCATAAACTTCGTTTTCATTGAGCAAAACAGGGGAAAACTCATGAAAACCATCGTTTTGGGAAGTGGCGTCATCGGTATCACCACAGCTTATTACTTGGCTCGCGCTGGCGTGGACGTCACGGTGATTGACCGCCAGCCCCAAGCAGCGGAAGAAACCAGTTTTGCCAATGCAGGACAAATCTCTCCAGGGTATGCCACGCCTTGGGCAGCACCTGGTATGCCACTTAAAGCCATGAAATGGTTGTTTGAAAAACATGCCCCTTTGGCCATCCGTCCCGATGGCACGTTCTATCAAGCACAGTGGATGATGCAAATGCTGCGCAACTGCACAGCCGCGCGTTACAACGTTAACAAAGAGCGCATGATGCGTTTGTCTGAATACAGCCGTGACTGCCTGCGCCAACTGCGCGCAGAGACTGGCATTGCTTACGAGCATCGCACAGGCGGCACACTTCAAGTGTTTCGCAAGCAAGCGCAACTCGATGCGGTGTCGCGCGACATCGAAGTGCTGAAAGAATGCAATGTTCCATATGAACTACTTGATCGTGAAGGCATGCTGAAAGTAGAACCTGGCTTGCGACAAGCATGCGAGCCACACGAAGGCAGATTATTGGGTGGTTTGCGTTTGCCTAATGACGAGACCGGTGATTGCCGTTTGTTCACCTTGCAGTTGGCTGAAATGGCAAAAACCTTGGGCGTCAAATTTCGCTACGGTGAAACGGTAGAGCGCATCCTGTCTGATGACCATTCCATTCAAGGTATATTGTTAGCGGGACCCGACAAAGAGCTCTTGCAAGCCGACCAATATGTGTTGGCGCTTGGCAGCTACAGCCGTCAAATGATTCAAAGCTTGCAAATCAACATTCCCGTGTACCCTGTCAAAGGTTACTCACTCACCATTCCTTTGATGGATGAAACCTTGGCACCTGTGTCAACGGTTCTAGACGAGACCTACAAAATCGCCATCACACGCTTCGACCAACGCATTCGCGTGGGCGGCATGGCAGAGCTCAGTGGATTCGACTTAAGTTTGAATCCCAAACGCCTTGCCACCTTAGAGATGGTGGCCCATGACTTATTTCCAGGAGGTGACCTGGCCCAGGCGCAGTTTTGGACGGGCCTGCGACCCATGACCCCCGATGGCACACCCATCGTGGGCGGCACTTCATTGCGTAACTTGTTTTTGAATACTGGCCATGGCACTTTGGGATGGACCATGTCGTGTGGCTCTGGCCAGTTCTTGACCGATGTGATGTTGGGTCGTCAACCCAAAATTAGCACGGAAGGCTTGAGCCTTGCGCGCTACTCAAAAACAAGGCCTGCGATCACTTACCCCGAAAAACCGGTTTGCGTCTTTCAGCAAACGCAGCACGTCCTTCCGCAAAGTCTTCACTGAGGCTGGTGCGATCGACGCGGGCGCGCAATGTGGCCTCTTGGGCAACACCTGTGGTGATTTCGTTGATGGATTTTTTGGTTTCTTCGGTGGCCAATGGCGCCAGTGAGATGATGTCTTGTGTGAGTTCGTTCAAGGCAGCCTGCCATTCTGTGTCTTGAACAAAATCTTCAAACAAACCCAACTTTTCAAGTTGCTGCCAGGTAAAAGGACGCGCAGTGAGGAAGGCACGCTGGGTGGCTGCTAGACCCATGCGCTGAATGTAGCGCGCCAAACCACTTGGGTAGTAATGCAAGCCAATGGCCGTGGCGGGCATGCGCCATTCAATGCCCTGCAAGCCGATGCGCAGATCGCAAGCCAACACAATGTCTGTGGCGCCGCCATACACACTGCCATTCAAAGCGCAAAGGGTGATGGGGCGTAGCACCGCCAAAGCCTCGGGGACTCTTTCAAATGAACTTGCCCCCTGCCCCTTTTCATCAAAACCGCCAATGTCGTAGCCTGCACAAAATACAGGTTTGGGTTGACCTTGGGTATTGGCCGTGATCACCACCACACGTACAGCAGGGTCGTCATTGACTTGTTGAAAATGAGCCAACAAAGTTTGCAAGTCTTCATTTTCAAGACGATTGCGTTGCGCAGGCCTGTTCAGCGTGATGGTGGCAATGCCATCTGCTATGTGAAGAACAGGTGAGCTGGGTGAAGTGGCTAATTGCGACATAAGCTGATGATTTGTTTGGTGCAAATTCTAGATGCCTTTAAGCTCTGGGCGATAATCAAGCCTTGCATCACCGTCCTCTGTGGGCGCTTGCCCCTCTAGGATCTTTCGATGAAAAAAAACTTCCCCCTGCAAATTGAAGGCAAAAACCCCGACCGCGTGTTGGAAGCTGTGAAGCACGAGATTCGCAAGTACTTCAAACGCGAGCGCAACCGTGCATTGCCCAAGGGCGTTGACTTCTGGGACTTTGACTGCAAAGTGGGGCTCACAGCCGAAACGGCCGAAGCGGTCAAAGTGAGCGCCGTGATTGAAAGCTTGGACGCATTGGCCAAAGAAGGTGCTGCATCGGTTTATGTCGAAATTTTGAGCAAGCACGGTGTGCGTGTGATCAACCCTGACAACGATCCCGTGATCATTGAGCGGGTTGACGACGCTGGTTTTGCCAACCGATGAAAAGCCCAGCGCCAATGACGATGGCGCAACCCAAGAGCATGGGTGCATCCAGTTGCTCACCAAAAACCAGCACACCAATTGAAATGCCAAACAGCAAACGTGAATACCGATAAGGTGTAACGGCACCAATCGAGCCAGTGCGCATAGCGGTCATGAGGGCGGTGTAACCAAAGACACCGGCCACCAACGCGGCGCCAATCATCAAAGCCTGCGTCAACTCAAGCGACACAAAAGCTTTGCCATCCCACAGCGCAAAGCTTGCGCCCGCAATCATCATGGTGCTAAAGCCATAAAAGCCAAGTACCTCCTTGGTCAGCGCAGGCGGTGCTGTGCGTGAAAACAAATCGCGTCCTACAAAGCCCAATGTACCGATCACCGCCAGCAAGGACAAGGCAGAAAAGTCATCGGCAGAAGGTCGCAAAATGATCATCACACCCAACAGCCCGGACAAGATGGCCACCCAGGTTTTGCCGTCTACTTTTTCACGCAAGAAAATGCGTGCACCGATGGCCACAAACAAGGGCGCTGCCTGCAAGATGGCCGTTGCCGAGGACATGGGTGTCAGGGCAATGGCCAAGATATAGAACAAGCGACCAAAGAATTCAAACACCGCTCTGTAAAGCATGCGCGGCGTCAAGACATCCGGTTGAAACAGTGGTGCGCCAGCACGTCGTGCCATCAGGGCAAAGACGCACAAGCCGGCGGCACCAAACATCATCAAAACTTGGCCGACAGGAACGTGCTTGGTGACTGTTTTGAGAAACGCATCCTCAATGGAAAAGCCCGCCATGGAGGCAATCATCCAAGCAATGCCAATGAAATTTTCTTTTCGACTGTGATTTAAATTAGGCATGCAGGCGTACCCACATGGCCGTTTGATAAAACGCAAAACTGATCAACCAGGCAACGCACAAAGGCCACGCAACCGACAGCGCCGTGAACGCCCAGCTCTTGGTTTCATTGCGAATGGTGGCAATGGTGGACACGCAGGGCGTGTAGATCAAAGCAAACAGCATGAAGCTGTAGGCACTGATCCAATCCATGTTGTGAACAATGGCGTCGATCAAGGCCTGTCCTTCATGGCCATAGATCACGGCCAGCGCCCCAATCACCACCTCTTTGGCCACAAAGCCAAAGACCAAGGCGAGGGTCAGTTGCTCATTGATGCCCAGTGGCTGAAGCAAGGGTGCCAACCAATGGCTCAACTGGCCCGCCCACGTTTCCAAACTTCCGGCAGTGGCGCCTTGCGGAAAATTGGTGAGCACCCAAATGAGCAACACGCCAAGCATGATGAAGCGTGTGGTTCTGCTCAAAAAATGTCTGACTTCTTGCCAACCCTTCAAGACCATTTGGCGCAAGGTCGGCAAACGGTAGGGTGGAATTTCTAAAACAAATGCGTCAACGTTGACGTACTGTTTTTTAAAGATAACCGAGGTGAGCATAGCCATCAATATGCTCACCAAGTACAAAGAGAACAACACCCACGGCGCTTGCTCGGTGGTGAACATGGCGGCGATGAACAACACAAACACTTGCAAGCGCGCCGAGCACAAAGAAAACGGAATGGTCAGCATGGTGAGGTAACGCAGGCCTTTAGAGCGAATCACTCGCGTGCCCAGCAAGGCCGGCACATTGCAACCAAAGCCCATCAGCAACATCACAAAGCTTCTACCGTCCATGCCAAATTTGGACATCAGGGCGTCCAACAGGAAGGCAGCGCGCGACAAATAGCCAGTGTCTTCAACAATGCCAAGGAACAAGAAAAACAAAATGATGAGCGGCACAAAACTGGCCACGGTGCTGATGCCGTTGTACAAGCCGTCCAACAGCAAGCCTTGCGCCATGGCAGGCAAACCACTGAGCAGAGGCTCTAGCGCTTCGGTTCGCAAGCTTGTGAACAGCCAACTCAGACCGTCTTGAAGGGGTTTGCCAATGGCAAACACACCTTCAAACAGCAACAACATCACTGCAAAAAAGATCGGCAAGCCGAACCAAGGATGAAGCAGCACTTTGTCGATGCGTTCTGTCAGCTGGTGTGATGCCTGGGCTGGCACCATCACGCCGGCTTGGAAAGCTAGCTCTACGCTTGAAGGTGTCAAAGCCTGCGGCGCCTCAGCCTTCAAGCCTTCTCGCATCAGTTTTTGAAGTTGCTCTGTGCCCTGCCCGTATTTGGCAGACAGCAAACAAATGGGCAAGCCTAAGTTTTGACTCAGCACTTCGGGCTTGATGGTAATACCCAATGCGCTAGCCTCATCGGCCATGTTCATCACCATCACCACAGGGATGCCTTGCGCTGTGACTTGCGACAACAAGTTCATTTGACGGTCCACTTGTGACGCGTTCATCATGAACAAGATGAGATCGGGCTTTTGCGTTTGCAAATAAGTGGTGACCACTTTTTCGTCTTCTGAGTAGCCGCTTAAATCGTAAATGCCAGGCAGATCAATGAGCTGCGCCATTTGATCGCCCACCATCAAGCGCGCCGACAGCAATGACACCGTGAGGCCCGGCCAGTTGCCCACTTTGGCATGCGCGCCTGTCAGGCGATTGAGCAAGGTGGACTTGCCCGTGTTGGGCATGCCAATCAAGACGATTTTTTTCATGGTGTTGCCATCAGGTCAAGCATGGGCACAACCACAATTCTCTTGGCTTCGATGCGTCGCATGATCACTTCCGTGGTGCCTACCCTCACATGAATCGGGCCACCCAAGCTGGCCTTGCGCAGGACCTGAACGACGCACCCTTCGCGCAAACCCAATGCCGCCATGCGCTGACGCAATTCAGCTTCCGCCTGAATGTTCGTGATCCTGACCTGCTCGCCGACCTGAAAATGGTCGAGCGCAAAAGCGTCTTCCCCCATCGAAGGGGTCTGAAAACTTGAGGCGTTGGAAGACACTAGCTTTACAAATGAGAATTATTCTTATTTAGATTCTAATGCATCTGCGCCGCAGCTTGAACGTGGTCGACTACAAAGCTTGAGCTATCTCAAGAAAATAGCGAGCCCATTGCCTTGGGCTGTCAGATTGGGTGGCTTTTGGCCAAGTCAGGGGAAGGCCGATGTTGGCGATCAGTGCAAATTGCGCTTGCCTGATTCATTGCTCAGGGCGTCCAACACAAACATGGGAATGTCGACGTCAAATTTTTCGCCATCTTCGGCCACGCAGAAATAACTGCCGTGCATGGTGCCAGTGGGTGTGCGCAAACGTGTGCCACTGGTGTACTGAAACTTTTCGCCAGGTTGCAGCAAAGGTTGGTAGCCCACCACACCCAAGCCCTTGATTTTCTCGTGCAGGCCATTGGCATCATTGACACTCCAAGACCTTGAGATGACCTGCGCCGCAATGTCACCCGTGTTGAGAATGGTGATGCTGTAGGCAAAGGTGTAAAGGTCACCCGCAGGATCCGACTGCTCAGGCAGATACTGGGGTGTGACGTCAACTTTGAGTTTGTAGTTTGGCATGACAAGATTTTGCACGAAACGCAAATAGAAGCATTTCAATAAGCTTATGCCTTCAAGGGCAAAGCTCTTTGACGTTGTCCGGTGAGTTGAAAAAGGGCGTTGGCCACGGCAGGCGCCAGGGGCGGTACTGCCGGCTCTCCCACACCTTCAGGCGAACGAGTGCTGGGCACAATCCAAGTTTCCACAACCGGCGATTGCGCCATGCTGACCAAGGGGTAGTTGGTGAAATTGTTTTGTTGAACCACACCGGCTTGAATGTCGATTTTTCCAAACAAGGCGGCCGTTAATGCAAAATTGACTGAGCTTTCAACCTGTTGTGCCACGGTGCCTGGGTTGACCACCGTACCGCAATCGATGGCACACACCACGCGGTGCACACGCGGCATGCCGTCCTTGATCGACACTTCGGCCACTTGCGCCACGATAGAGCCAAAGGACTCATGCAGCGCCACGCCATGCGCATGACCAGCAGGCAATGCAGAACCCCACTTGGCTTTTTCTGCCGCCAACTTCAACACGGCCGCATAACGGGGTGCGTCTTTGAGAAGCGCCATCCGAAACGCAACAGGGTCTTGCTTGGACGCCACTGCCAACTCGTCGATGAAGCTTTCGGAGAAAAACGCATTGTGCGAGTGCCCCACAGAACGCCAGAAACCAATGGGTACGCCCATCTTGGTGGACACATGCGACATGCGCTGATGTGCAAAGCCATAAGGCAAATCAAACAAGCCTTCTGCAGTTGTTTTGTCGGGTGCATCAACCGGGCCAGACAGCGCGGGCAAGACACGCGACATCCAACGCGGTGAAATGGCATCACCCGCCGATTTAATTTGCAAGCTCTCAACTTGACCTTGCGCATTCACGGCAGCACTCAACTGCGCCACATGCATGGGACGGTAATAGTCATGCGTCATGTCTTGTTCGCGCGTCCAGACCAATTGCACCGGCGCGCCATCCGCAGCCATGGCCAATTGCGTGGCTTGCACCACCACATCCACTTCCAAACGTCGGCCAAAGCCGCCGCCTAGCAAAGTGACATGCACTTTGACTTTGTCGCCCGACACACCCGCCACTTTGGCTGCTGCGGCACGTGCCAAGCCGGGCACTTGGGTGGGTGCCCAAATTTCTAATTGACCGTCTTTGAATTGCGCCGTGCAATTCATGGGCTCCATGGTGGCGTGCGCCAAATAA
The DNA here is from genome assembly GCF_003063605.1 of Limnohabitans sp. Hippo4. Lineage (NCBI taxonomy): Bacteria > Pseudomonadati > Pseudomonadota > Betaproteobacteria > Burkholderiales > Comamonadaceae > Limnohabitans > Limnohabitans sp. Hippo4. The sequence goes on from NZ_NESE01000001.1 coordinate 1,102,357, forward strand.
GGGGCCGTGTATTGCGCTTGAATGACGCGCGCAGCACCGGCTTCAGCTTTAACGACATCCCCTTGCTCATAAAACGTGAAACCGCTTTCTGTTTTGAGTTTGTCTTGCAGTTCTATTGCAATGCGCTGGGTATCGATGGCACCTTCTTTACGCTGCGCCCACTCAGCTTTGACTTTTTGCACAGCCTGCTGTGCATGCCACGTCGTTTTGGCAATCACTGCAAAGCCAGGTGCAGAGCCTGCAGCGCTGGAAAGTTGAACGCATTTAACAACGCCAGGCATGGCCAGCGCTTCTTTGACGTCGATACTGCTGAGCGTGCCACCCATTTGCGGCACTTGCACGATGCTGGCAAACAGCATGTTGAGCACGCGCACATCGATGCCAAATACGGCACTGCCATTTGTTTTGGCAGGCACGTCTGCGCGCGGTGTGGCTTGACCAATCAGGCGCCAATCTTTGCGATCTTTCAGAAGGACATTGCTAGGCGTTTGGCCTGCAGCGCCTTTGGCAAATTCACCATAGTGCGCAGACTTGCCGGAAGCATGACTGATCACGCCATCTTTCACGCTCAATTCTTTGGCAGACACTTTCCACTGATCTGCAGCCGACAACAACAAACTGGCTTTGGCAGTAGCCGCTGCAGTCCTCAAGTGGTCCCAAGCATCTTTGACAGACGATGAACCGCCAGTGGCATTGACGCCCAATTCGCGCGCTACTTTGCTGACCATCCACTCGCCCGTTTTAACCATCATGGGCTTGTCTGGGCCTTCTGATTTCAGGGGGTGGAAGGGCAAGGTGCCCACAAACATGGCCACGTTGCCGTAGATGGCGTCGTGGCCGGCTTGTTCTAAGCGAACTTGCTTGAGGGGCACGTCTAATTCTTCAGCCACCAACATGGCCAGTGCATTGTGAATGCCCTGCCCCATGTCGCTGCGGTGCATGGCCAACACCACGCCACCGTCTTTGGTAATTTTGATCCAACCGTTGAGCGCGACGTCGCCCTCGGTTAGCAGCATGTTGTCGGGCTTGCCTAAACGTGAACGGGGGGGCATGACGCCCCAGCCAACGATGAGTGCGCCTGTGAGTCCAAGGCCGCTAAGAATGAGGTTGCGGCGCTTCATGCTTGAGCTCCTGCAGCGCGGTGAATGGCGGCTCGCACGCGTTGGTAGGTGCCGCATCGGCACAGGTTGGTCATGGCTTCGTCGATGTCGGCATCGGTGGGTTTGGGTTTTCTGGCCAAGAGAGCCGCAGCAGCCATGAGCATGCCGCTTTGGCAGTAACCACATTGAGGCACTTGCTCTGCAATCCAGGCTTGTTGCAAGGCACTGGGTTTGTCGGCGGTGCCGAGTGATTCGATGGTTTGGATGTTGGCGCCAGAAACGTTGGCCACGGGGGTGACGCAGGAGCGAATGGGTTGGCCGTCTTTGTGGACTGTGCAGGCTCCACACGCGGCAACACCGCAACCGAATTTGGTGCCGGTGAGGTTGAGGGTGTCTCGCAGAACCCAGAGCAAGGGCATTTGGGGGTCGACGTCTAAGCTGACGTTGTTGCCGTTGACATTGAGGTTCATTGGGGCCTTCCGCTGTTGTTTTGAAGCTGATTGCAAACTACAGGCTGATGCTAGCAGGTGTTGGGGCTTTGTGCGGTTTAGACGGTTTAGTTGGTGAGACTTGTATGGCTTCTTTTGCGGGAGCGTTGATCAGCCAGCCCTAAGGGGGGCCTCCTCATACTGGGGTACCAGAAATCGTCAGCCCCCCCTTAGGGCTGACTGCTCAACTGTTGGTTAGTGGAGGATTTCTGAACACCATCGCTGCAGGCGTTTTTATCGCGGGGTGCGGACGCCTGCTGTCGATGTATCAAGTAGGTTTACCAGAGCCTCGCGCGCTTTGGCTAGGCTATCTGGCGCCAGAACTGTTATAGCCTTGGGTGCTGGCCTACGCGCATTTCAATCGACCTTGATTTGTCTAGGATGCAGAAATTCAGCTGACTTTGGGCATTGCCTCAAAAATGGCGCAAGTGGTGGTTGCATGGGCATACAGTTTGCCATCTGGTCCCACAATTTGTGCTTCAGATGTACCCACCTGACGACCGACGTGAAGCGCTTTGCCAATGCACCGCAGAGGGCCAGTTTTGATGTTGGCAGCGCGCACGATGTTGAGATTCACTTGGCTGGTTGTGTAACCCACACCAACAGGTAATTTGGTTTGAACAGCACAACCCAGTGCAAAGTCCAGCAATGTTGCGTACCAACCTCCATGAACAGAGCCCAGTGGGTTGTAGTGCTTAAGTTGCGGCGTCGCCTGAAAAATTGCCAGGCCCTCACCTACTTCAATCAGCTCACAATCAAAGGTGTCTGCCATGTAGGGATGGGGCAATTCACCCTCGAGTAAGGCTGTCATAACCTGAAGGCCAGTTTTACCAATGACCTGTTGCGGTTGAGGCAGTCCGGCATGACCACCGCCACGTTCAACACGACGACGGCGAACATCTTCTAATTGTGCTTGCCATGCGTTGAGGGTGGCTTGAACTGTATTTTCAGATGGCATGATGTACTCGTAAATTAAATTGAAAGCTTTGCAGCGCACTGGCGCGCGATTGTCAAAATAAAAAAATGTGAATTGTTTACTTTTGCTCTGTCTGTGCAGCACGTGGCTTAGTGTCCACTGGCCAGCACAAAAGTCCTGTTAGCAGAGCCAATGCAATATGCAAGATGTACAAGGCATTGAAATCGATGCGTTGTAGCGTTGCATGACCCAACAATGCCACAGTGATCGACACGCCTAGCACTGAGCCAATTTGGCGCGTCGCCTGGTTGACCGCACTTCCAACAGCATAGTGTTCAGCGGGCAGGCGATTCACTGCCGCAGCAGACAAAGACGGCAATATCAAGCCCACCGAAATACCGCTCATCAACAAACCTGGCAACCAATGCGTCACATAGTTTGGCTCATTGCCGGGTACCCAAATAAACCAGAGGCTGCTTAAGGCATACAGCAGCGAACCACCCACCAAGAATCGTCGGTGACCTAAGCGTGAGGCCAGTCGTCCCGTGACGATGGCGGTTGGCATGACCAGCAGAGGGCCAGGTGTCACGGCCAGGCCTGCCTGCGGCAGCGAGTAATGCCACACACCCATCATGAAAAAGAAGAACCCCAGAAACATCATGGAGAAGGCCGTGCCAAATACCAACGTGGCAGCGTTCACATACCGGTAGGTGCGATGCTGAAACAGTGACAAATCGATCAGGGCATTGGTTTTCAATTTCGCCCAAAGTACAAAGCACGCGCAAGCCACTAGACCAGCACCAGCGACCAACACAATTTGTGAAGAGGTCCAACGCGACTCACCACTTTCAACAATGGCCAGTGCGATTGCACCGACTGCAAGCATCAACAACACCAGGCCGACGAAGTCTACGCTTCTACTTTGCTCAGGTTTAACCGCCTCCTCGATGCGCGAGGCACTGCGCCAGAGCGCCCAAATGCCAACGGGCAAGTTGATGTAAAAAGCCCAGGGCCAGCCCGCGCTGGCAGTCACCCAACTCCCCAAACTTGGCCCCACTGCTGCGGCTAGTCCGCCCACTGCTCCCCACAAGCTCACGGCCACAGCACGCTTTTCAGTCGGAAATGCGGCCAACACAATCGACATAGAAGCTGGTGTGAGCAATGCGGCGCCAAGGGCTTGAACAACCCGCGCGACGATGAGCCAATCGATAGAAGGTGCTGCACCGCAAGCCACAGAGGCGGCCAAGAAAAGTGTCAGGCCCAAACGGAAGATGCGGCGACGACCATGTGCATCGGCCAAACCGCCAGCAGGGATCAACATGGCAGCATAGACCACTGTGTAAGCGTTGAGCACCCAGGACAACTCGGCTGCAGAGGTGCCCACAAAACTCTTACGCAGTGCATCGAAAGCTGCAAACAACATCGTGCTGTCGATCGCCACCAAGAAGGTGGCACTGCATGCAATCCAAAACGCAGTCCAAGGAGATTTTGTGGACATGGATGCAGACTCACTTAATGTTGTTTGTATCGCTCAAGCAGCGATTGCCGTGCTTGAGCCAGAATGGCGCGGCCTTCTTTGCCGCCAAGCGTTCGCGCCAATTGCAAGGCACCGACCATCGTCGCTGTCACGACGGCGGCTTCATTCTCATCCGTCGGATCAGTCAGTGTCGATTGCACCAATGCGATCATGGCTGCCACTCTGCGACGCGCCTCCTCACGCACCACATCGTCTTGGCGTGTCATTTCAGAGGAGAGGGCAGCAACCACGCAGCCATCTTCGGATCGTTGCAAGTGGGCCTCATGCAAGTAGGTATCGACCAATGCTTTAAATCGCGAGCTGCCTTTGGCAATACGTCTCTCTATGACTTCTGACAAAGACTCGATGTTTTCTTGCCCTGCCCTGGCCATGGCTTCAACCACCAAGGCATCACGCGATTCAAAGTGAGCATAAAAGCCACCATGCGTCAGCCCAGCTTCCTTCATGATGTCGGACACACCAACACCGCGGTAGCCAGCACGGCGAATGGCCTTGGCTGCAACTTCAACGATGCGGGCATGACTGAGTTCTTTTTTGGACGGAGTGATTGACATGGGCAAATAATATGACGATCATCATATTATTGTCAAGCATTGAAAGTACATACATGAATCAGAAAAAAGCCATATTGGTCATTGGTGCCGGTGATGCAACGGGTGGTGCCATCGCCAAACGATTCGCACGTGAGGGATACATTGCCTGCGTCACAAGGCGGTCAGCCGATAAACTGAGCGCACTGGTGGACGAAATTCGCGCAGAGGGTGGAGAGGCCTATGGCTACGGAAGCGACGCGCGCAAGGAAGAAGAAATGGTCGCCTTGATTGAGCAAATCGAGCGAGACATTGCCCCCATCGAAGTAGCCGTCTTCAACATCGGTGCCAACGTGAGGTTTGGCATCACCGAAACTACTACTCGCGTTTATTTCAAGGTTTGGGAAATGGCATGTTTTGGTGGCTTCTTGATGGGCCGCGAAGTGGCCAAACGAATGTTGCCCAGGCAGCGTGGCACGATTCTGTTCACAGGCGCAACGGCAAGCCTTCGCGGCAGAGAAGGTTTTTCAGCATTTGCAGGCGCCAAACATGCACTACGCGCATTAGCGCAAAGCATGGCGAGAGAGCTCTGGCCCCAAGGCATTCACGTGGCGCATCCCATTGTGGATGGCGCCATCGATACCGAATTCATTCGCACCAATTTTCCCGATCGGTATGCCACCAAAGTGCAGGATGGCATTGTGTCGCCCGACAGCATTGCAGAACTTTACTGGCAAATACACCAACAGCCTCGCAATGCTTGGACGCACGAAATGGACATTCGTCCTTGGACGGAAACTTGGTAAATCAACCGAACAAAGGAGCCGCTATGACATCACCAACCGTTCAATTTCTTTTCGACTTTGGCAGTCCCAATGCTTATTTGTGCCACAAGGTCATCCCCGAGATCGAGGCCCGAACCGGGGTTCGGTTTGAGTATGTGCCCGTCTTACTGGGTGGCCTATTTAAGCTTGCCAACAACCGCTCACCCATGGAAGCCTTTGCAGGTATACCGAATAAATTGGCGTACGACAAACTTGAAATGAAACGCTTTATTTCAAAGCACAAGCTCGATCTGTTCCGCTTCAACCCTCACTTTCCAGTGAACACCCTGGCCATCATGCGCGGTGCAGTGGCAGCGAAGCAACTGGGCATGTTCGAGCCCTATGTCAATGCCATCTATGCCGGCATGTGGGAGGAATGCTTGAATCTGTCAGATCCCACCGTCATTCATGCAACGCTGGCCAAAAGTTCAATCAATGCAGAACTCGTTCTACAAGCCATTCAATCTGCAGAGGTGAAGTCGACACTCCTGGACAACACGCAGAAGGCATTTGATCGTGGCGCATTTGGATCGCCGACGTTCTTCGTAGGCCAAGAAATATTTTTTGGAAAAGATCGCTTGAGGGACGTGGAAGAAGCCATTACTTCAAGTTAGGCGCATCACGCGAGTCGGATTGCATTCAACAGAATGAATTTTGGAAGCTTGCTTTAAAAAACCAAGCATCCAATTGTTTTTTCATATACAAATGTCGATCTAATAAATTTACTCGGCCATCTCTTTTTCAAATGCCTTTGGATTGCGCAACAATTTTTGATAAGCGATTGAAGCATCCCCAGGATATATATCTTCAGTTCCATTAAGTAAGCCTTCCACAATTTCTGTGGCTAACACCGCAGGCGATAGCTTCGGACCATTTTGGTCTCGGCTCATCGTAGTGTCGACTGCTGTGGGATAAACGCCGCATACTCGTATACCTTTGCTCTTCCATTCTGCTCTTAGCGCCTGAGTCACAGAGTGGGCAGCAGCCTTGCTCGCACAATATGTTGCCATAGCGGGCAAATTTACATGGCTGAGGAAGCTCAAAACTTGTATGAATACACCTCCTCCGCGTGCAAACAGCATTGGTCCAATCACGGTTGATACATTGAGAAGACCAAAGTAGTTCACTTCCATTTCATTTCGTGCATTCTCTAGACCATTGACAACGCTCAGCCGAGCGTTACTGTTAATGCCAGTGCAGTTGATGACGACTGATATATCTCTGCTCTCGACTCTTTTTGCCAAATTCTGAACACTCTTCAAGTCTGTCACATCTACTAATTCATTTGAAATCGAATCGCATTCAAGCTGAAATTTAGCCTGGCGCTTCGATGCAACAATGATTGAAGCTACCCCATTTGCTATCAAGACCCGCGTTAGTTCTGAACCAATTCCACCAGAGCCTCCAAATAGCAATACATTCACACCCTCCAGTTGTTTGCTCATATGAACTCGCTTCTCCTTGAAAATAATTGCCATTTGCACAATTGAAAACAACCAGTAGTTGCCAACCGATACCGATTTCACAGTTGAAGATGGCATCCACATTAAACTTATAATTCAGTATACTGTATTTACTTATCAATAAATAGCTTCTGGAAACTACTGGCAAAATCAACAGATTGCCTTTAATGGAAACAAAATGGTTGACGCATCGTTCCAAATGTCTTCGCTCAACACACCAGAGCTAACAAAGAAAAACATTCGTGATCAGGTATACGACATACTTCGCGATCGAATGCATCACGGCCAAATTAATTTCGAAGATCGCTTGGTTGATCACGAAATCGCCGCAGAGTTGAATGTATCCAGAATGCCAGTACGTGAAGCACTACTGCAACTTAAGAATGAGGGCTATCTGGAAGGAACAACTAGAGGATTTGTTCTCCCGCAATTCACAGCGGATGACATTGCAAATATGTTTGAAATCCGATTACTTCTTGAACCTTCCGCAGCTGCAAGTTCTTGTACAAATGCAACAATTGAAGGCTTAGGCAAAATGAAACTTGCAGCTGAAGCTGCCGATCGCGCTCATAAAAAAGGTGACGTTTTAAGTTACATGCATTCAAACTGGTCGTTTCGTGCTACTTGGGTGGAAATGGTGCCCAATCGACATCTAATTCAAATCATTAATCGCTTGCGTGACCATGCACAAACAGTCCGCCTTGCAACTTTAAAAGACAAAGAATTTAGAGCCCTGTCACTGAAAAATACTCACGCCATACTGGATGCATTCATTAACAAAGATCCGCAAACGACGCAAGAAAGAGTTGCTCACAATCTTCGCATGTCCGCTGCTTCATACTATGCTACCCAAGAGTCGGAGATGAACGCTGAGTCAAGCGTGTTAATGGCAACACCACCGAAATCCTCAATTAGAAATCGTACAAAAGTTCGAAAACATGTTTAGGCTTGACCACTAAATTCAAAGAATTCTGACAATCTCAATTTTTTTGAACTTTAAAGAAACACATCAAATCAGACGTTTTTTCTTGACAAGCACAGCGTATTTCAGTGGCCTTGCATGGCCTTGAATAAATTGCTTCGGCAACAGCTCTCAACATTCCTGAAATGGCATGACAAACAGGTTTTTCACTTTGTTGGCTGCCATATGCAAATGGACTATTTCGAACCTCTAGTGATAATTGATCATCATGTTGAACAAAACTCCAACGACCCCAACCGAGGGAAGCTGAATTTTCAACCATGGTTGCAAGCAATGAGTCAACACCAACTTCTTCCAAATAGGACTGAACACTTTGTCCGCCATGACGGGTAACTGAATAGCCTAAGGCTTCGAGTGCTTTCAACCGAATATCGGGTTCCAAATGATCAAACGCGCCCATCAGTACATCTGGGCGCATGATCAAATAGCGTCTAGGACCGTCAAATACCTGGCCATTTTCGAGATCGAAATCTAACCGTTGGTGCAATCTTGTCTTTTTTTTCGCCATATCAATTTAATCAAGGGAATAACTGAATGGCTTCATGTGCAGTGTTCGCATTCAATAGGTTGACGCGTTTCATGACAATTCTGTAACCGTCAGCTGAAGAGCGCAATTTATGAATCCATGTTCCAGACAAGTAGCTCATCCTATCGCCCAATGTTTCCATATAAACAAAGGGAGTTTGGACAATGAGTTCCGACTCTAAACTAGACGCTGTTTCAATTTGAGGAGTTTGTATCACATGCAGACTACGAACACCTGGCACAAGAGAGTGGGCACGCGGACTTTCCAATCGTTTAATTCGAGTCGCGAGAAGGAATTTATCCTCGCATGCAAGTGATACGTGATTTTTAAAATCAACTTGATCTTCCCCTTTTAGTGGGACCCAATAAATTCCATCTTCAGCAAAAAGAGACAACCAATCTGTAAATTTTGCTTGATTTAGCAGTCGAGCTTCATTGAGAATGAACTCAATTGGGCATTGGCTAGGAGAATGTGTAGACATACAGTTCACTTATCTTCTGCTATGAAATGTGCCCATGCTTTAAATTGATTACGCATCAATTCTTCACTCGTACCTTTACAGGCCATGACATCCTCCATCACTTTCTCTTCCTCGTATCCGCGGTGTAGACTTACCCATGGATTTCCATCAGCGCTCAATCCTTTTTGAACGCTTTCAAATAAGTGAATGTCATCATGCGCCACGATTGACATTGGCGAAAAAACCAATTGGTTGTAGCTCATAGCCCTGTCTACAAGCAATTCGGGGGCTCCTTCTGCTCTGAAACTCCATGCTTCAATCATCATCCGATCGACAGAAATTGGCCGGATCACTCGCATTACCAAGGGAGCTCCTTTGACAGCAATGCTTGGATACAAGATAGAATTTTGTGGCGCTTTGCCCAATACATCTGAGGTACGTTCTTTTCCTAACCTTTTTTCCAGTGCAGCTACGTAGTCTGCAGGATATGCATAACCTGTATGGGTACTCATTCTCACTGCTAAGGCACTGTGTCCGTTTGGATAAACCTCCGCATCCAGTTGATTGAAAAAGTCATAGCCTGAAGCAAATGGCAGCAATTGCTCCACTGCCATTGGCATGACTTTTTCATTGCCTTTGTTAATTGCATCCCATGTTGATTTAGCTGATTTACCAACAGATTCATGTGTTGATACAGGGTGTACTGTATCGTTGATATTTTCAAGATACATTTTCCAATTGCAGCGAATCACATTGCGCAGTACACCGCCATGTATAAATAATTTCCCAGTTGGCGATCTGTCAGCCATGTTGTCCAACCACTGAAGGGATGCACCAAAGTATTCTTCGAAATTTATTCCCTCTGGATCTAGTCTTACAAATACAAAATCTCTGTAAACTGAAACACCGCCGACACGACCCAAGCCCTTACTAGACTCACATTGCAAAAATGAATTAGATTTGTATTCTTGTCTTAAGGGTATGCCTAACGGGGTTCCATCCAACTTGTATGTCCAAGCGTGATAAGGGCATTGCATGATCTTGCCGACATTGCCAAATTCATTCGTATACAGCTTGCTGCCCTTGTGAGCACAGCGATTAAAGAAGACACCAATCGTTCCATCGGTTTGCCTTACAACCAACAAAGGTCTCCCAGCCAAGTCCAGTGTTACATAGTCACCAACTTCGCTAATCTGACTTGCATGTGCGACGAAGTTCCAAGTTGAGGCAAAAAAACGCCTCTGCTCCTGCTCGAAAACAGCTTGACTCGTATAAACATCCCGATGCACCTTATCTGACTTGACCAAGCTGGAGGCACAAATATCAATTACAGGCTTCATGCTTAAAGTGATTCAAAGAAAGATTAAAAGTATACTGTATTCTTTTAATTGAAAATTAATCATGTCTCAAAATTTGCTGTTACGTGTTGCCAACAAAAGACTCATTGCAGAATCAGTTGTCCTGATCGATCTGAAATCAGGCTCAAATACGAAATTACCAGCCTTTTCTGCTGGTTCACATCTTCAATTTGAGCTTCCAGGCGGCCTCAAAAGAGCCTATTCACTTTGTAATGCTCCGAATGAAGGTGATATTTACCAAATTGCCGTTCAGTTGGAGCCTGCATCGCGTGGCGGATCCTTAGCCGTTCATAAAGAAATTCACGTAGGAGATGTGATCACTGCAAGTTTGCCGCAGAACTTATTCCCTCTTGATGAAACGGTGTGTCACTCGATCCTTATCGCCGGGGGTATTGGTATTACGCCCTTAATATCAATGGCAAAGAGACTTGAAAGCATTTCAAAATCTTGGGAATTGCACTACGCCACAAGAACAGTAGAACGATGTGCATTCAAAAGTGAAATTGAATCAGGATTTATGGCAAATCATACTCAGCTATATTTTGACCAGGGTGGCGGGCCAAAGCTTGATTTTGATGAGTTGTTTCAGAAAAAAACAAACACCTCACATGTTTATGTATGTGGTCCATCCGGCTTCATTGATCTTGTACTCACAAAAGCCAAAGATATGGGTTGGACAAGCGATCAACTGCATTATGAAAGATTCGGATCAAATCCATTAGAGTCGAAGACAGATCGAGCCTTCACAGTGGTTTTGGCGCGAAGTGGCATGACACTCGAAGTACCGGCTGAACGCAGTGTCATGCACGTCGTTCTAGATGCTGGTATCGACTTACCTGTTTCGTGCGAGCAAGGTATCTGCGGAACATGCATTACGGATGTCATCAGTGGTCGTCCAGATCACCGTGATCAGTGTCTCGACGATAGTCTAAGAATGACCAGTTTTACACCTTGTTGCTCAAGATCACTCGATGATGAACTTATCATCGATCTATAAATTAACTTACAAAAAATCCCCAACGGCGTCACTTCCGTTGGGGACTAGCTAACTTTATTCTGTTTAATTTATCAAGATTTGTTTACTTGAACCTGAATTAATCAGCCAAAACACCTGTCTCAAGAATCGTAGGACGATAGCGATCAATCTCAGATTTTATGAACCCATTGAACTGAGCAGGCGTCATTGGGCTTCTACTCCAACCAAGATCAGCAAAGCGCTTCCAAGTATCGGGTTGAGCCATCACTTTTTCTATCGCTGCGTTAAGGCGATTAACAATTGCAGTTGACGTACCTTTTTTGACTGCAGCACCAATCCACAAGTCCATTTGCATGGCAGGCACTCCAATCTCAGCAGCAGTGGGTACATTGGGCAGAAACTCACTGCGCTGTGCAGCAGCGACTGCAAATGGAACAGCTTTGTTGTTTCTAATCATGTTCAAAGTACCTGGTACGCCATCAAACAAAAGATCAATCTCATTTGTCATGATTGCTTGAAAAGCGGGTGGTGCTCCCTTATAAGGGACATGAGTGAATTTGCCCTTGGGATTAGCCCTAGACAACAAGTGTCCCAAAATATGCGGTGCAGTTCCAGGTCCAAATGAACCATAGTTGATATTATCACCAGCACTAACTGCATCTTTAAGGGTCTTGAGGCTGTTGATTTTTCCTGAAGGGCTACCATACAACACCATTGGCGTACGGGCTAACATGGCGACACCCTCGAAGTCTCTTACCGGTTGATATTGGATATTCTTATACAAAGTCGGATTGACAGCAAAAGCACCTACCTCAGCTAAAAAGATGGTGTATCCGTCTGCGGGAGCGTTAGTTACAGCGACTGCTGCAATCTGCGCACCACCGCCAGGCTTGTTCTCAACCACAATCGGTTGGCCAAGTTGAGCGCTGAGATCTGGGCCAATGGTTCGCATCATGGTGTCAACAGCACCACCAGGTGGAAATGGAATGACTACTTTAATAGGTTTTGATGGATATACATCTTGGGCTAAGCTGGAAATGCAAAACGCAACGATGACGAATCCTAAAATTGCTTTCATGAGATTTTTCATTTGATATTCCTTTTCAAATCATTAATAAATTGAGTGTTTCAAAGCTAGTTGGTAAATCAAATTAATACTTACCACTAAGGAGTTCACCTGCGTGCGGTACGACTGTTTCCAATCCAAGTTCTTTGAGCATTTTGTAAGTGGTACAGACAGAAGCAGAAATCACTGGAATGCCAACTTGCTCTTGAACTTTTGCAATCACTGGAAGCGATGGCATCTGAACACACGCAGAAAGAACTAAAGCATCTGCGCCCGCTAAATTCAAACGTTTGTAAATTTCAATCAGTTTTTCAGGGTCATGGCGCCCTACTTCTATGTTGTCTGGAATTTCTAAAGCGACATGATCCAAAACTTCGAATCCTTCGGCCTTCAGATAGTCAACAACCAATTGAGTTAGTGGCTTTAGATAAGGGCAAATCACAACAATACGCTTTGCCCCTAAGGCTTGAAGACCTTCTACCAACGCTCCTGCACTTGTCACGACTGGCGAAGGTGCACCGTTTTCTAAAGTTCTTTGATGCAATCGTTCTTGGGACTTTCGGTGATATCCCAATCCCATGCTCATGATGGCGACAAGGCATGCATATCCTAAAACATCAACTCTGGCATCACTCAATTCAACAGCACAACGATCGCTGTCACGGTCCATTGCTTCGAGTTCCTCCTTCACCACTTTTTTCATGCGCATACGGCTTGAGTGGAATGTGAATCGCTCTGGTCGAATTGTCTGACGTGCCAGCAACATTGCTGGAATTTCAGTTTCCATCGTGGTGTTAGAAGAGGGAACGATTTGTCCGATTCGGTATTGAATTTGGTTCATGAGTGACCCCCGTTTTCAGTCAAGGACTTATTAGTAACCGTTAACAGATCGGGCATATCAAGGTTCAAATCATCATGAAAAGTTGCTGGCTGCATACTTCTCCGATTGACTCTTAGATCAAAGACATCAAATCGGTTGTATTGACCTGTGATGTCATGCATCTGCCTAGGCTGGATACATTTTGAAAGATCAATGTCGGCATAAACGATACCTTCTTGATCGATAAGTGGCGACCCAACAAGCCGACCATCTGGGCCAATGACGCCGGAGAATGCACTGTTTTTCCTTGATAGCAATGCACCACTACCTGGAAATGCATCTTCCATGGAAGCAACAATTTCAGGTGAAATTGTGGAACAAGAAACTACAGTAAATACCTTACCCTCGAAAGAATGTGCCATAGCTCTGACTTTGATGGCTTCTGCCATGTCGTAATCAGGCGGCGCTACGGGCAGCGATATGTAACTTGCCAAATGAACTAACTCACCTTGTGCCAAAAGTGCGAATCTTGCCAAAGTATTTGTATTTTCACCGCAGGCCAACATGCCTATTGGGCCAATTTCTGTTTGATGGACTCTTAACCCCGCACCATCGCCTTGAGCCCAACTCATTTTTTCAGCCCACGTAGGAACTAACTTTCGATGCTTACCAATGAGTGAACCATCTGGGCCAATCAACAACATGGTGTTGTAAATTGTCGTTTGACTGTTGATCGCACGCTCATTCAGGCCAATAGCAACATGAATTTCACAATCCTTAGCAGCTTGCGCGATTCGTGCAACTTCCGGGCCGGGCACTTCTATCGCAGATTCGCATAAGCGTTGGAACCAAGGACTTGCCGCAATAGGATTAGCGACCCAACTCCAGTAGGGATAAGCTGATACGAATACCTCTGGAAATACAACCAATGAAGCACCACCCATCGATGCTTCATGAATCAAGTTGATGACTTTTTCGATCGTTGCAGCTGTATCTAAAAATATGGGAGATGCTTGAACAGCTGCCACCTTAAAGCGTGAGAGTTTGGCCATTATTTATAACCTCCTCAAACCGCAACAACAGGATGACGGATTTGCCCAATTCCCTCGACGCAGGCTACAACTACATCACCAGGTTTAAGCCACTCTTGAGGATTTCTTCCTGCACCAACACCCTCTGGTGTACCACTTGCAATGATGTCGCCCGGCTCTAGCGTAATTCCCGAACTGATATCCGAAATCAATTGATTAACTTTGAACAACATGTGCTTGGTGTTCGATTTTTGTTTGATTTCTCCGTTCACAGTAAGCCAAAGGTCCAATGTTTGTGGGTTTGGAATCTCGTCAGCAGTGACAATGCAAGGACCAAATGGACCATAGCTGTCTTGCCCCTTAGAAAAAATCCACTGTCCGGCACGTCTGCAATCACGAGCACTGACATCAATCATGACGCTATAACCGAAAACATAATTTAAAGCGTCATCAACTGACACTCGCGAAGCGCGTTTGCCCATCACAACTGCCAGTTCAACTTCCCAATCAAGTTGTTGCGTGAGAGCAGAATCATGTCGTATTGGCTCATCAGGACCAATAACTGTTGTAGGTGGTTTAGAGAAAATGACTGGCTGCTTGGGTAAGTCTTTGGAAGTGTCCAAAGTACGGCTGGATTCAGCAACATGCTCAACGTAGTTCAACCCGATTCCAAAAATATTTTTGCGTGGACGAGGAATAGGCGCTAGAAGCTGAACATTAACTGCGGGAACAGAACATCCAGGTTGCCATTGCCCATTTGCAGAAGCTATTAATTGTTTCAATAAACGCAACGCGGAAGGACCAAGATCAATGAACGCCAACATGCATGAAGGCAGCTCAAAACCACAACTTTTTGCGAAATGCTGAACATCAACAATTTCGTCCATTTGAACTACGCCAAGGCGGGCTGATTCAACGATAGACGGACGATAAGTTACTAGATGCATAAAGACTCTTCTTTCTAAATTAAGTGGAGGAAACTAGTTGATGACCACCGTCAGATTCCAAGGCTTGTTCGCGGTAGAGATTTAAACTTTTCATGACTGGTAAATCACTGAAACAGAATAAGCATGCGTCTTCTGTTTTTTGTGTGTTGACATGTTCATGCCACGCCCATGAGGGAACACAAAAAATGTCACGCTCTTTCCAGTCCATTCGCTTGCCATTGACAACAGAGTAGCCTTCACCTTTTGCTACTTGGTATAAAAAGCTACCTGTATGTCGATGTGCGCGTGTATGTTCTTGTGGCCTGAGTAATTGCATACTTGCGCCAATAGTTGGCATCACAGACCCTCCCGTTAAGGGGTTGATGTAATGCATCAAAATGCCATCCCAAGGCGAGCCATCACTGACCTTTGACATTTTCCTGAGAGCCTCATACGTTGGCCCCCACTCGTATTTGAACAAGGGTGAATAGGATTTATTCCACCCATGATCGTGTGGCATCAGCGCTACGCCACCCCATGTATGAGTTGGATCATCAACTGGGTATAAAATTTTTTGATGTAAATCTGGATGAACTTCATAAAAGTTCGCTTCCAAAGAATTCACCAAAGGAATATCGAGACCGTCCTGCCATATACAGGGCAATCCATCTTCTGAAACACCATGCTCATGCCACGTGCCATTTGGTGTTAGTACAAAGTCATTAGCACCCAGTGTCATCTTGTGGCCATCGACGATGGTGTATGCGCCTTTGCCCTCCATAATGAATCGCAATGCTGATGCTGAATGTCGATGCGTTGAAGCACATTCACCTGGGTGCATGACCTGAAGACCAGAATAAAGCCATCCGACAGCAGCTGATACTTCTCTTCGACCAGGATTATTAAGATAGATAACTCGCCTGCCCGCTTTTTCAGGTGTTACTAAATCAACCGAACGCAAGACAGGTTCGCGCAATTCACTGTATCGCCAGATTACAGGTACAGATTCAGATTTGGGTTCCCACGGTTCGATTTTGTTCGCAACCGTCCACAATGCACCCGCCTCGTATTTTTCTAGATCGCGGTAGTACTCAATTAACTCTGGCGTGTCTTCGACATTTGCTCGACCAATCACATCCTCTTTGAAACTGTCATATCTAGTCTTATTACTCATAAAGACACCTTTCTCAAATTTTTTCCATTTTTCAATATTTCACTAAAAGTATACTGTATTCTTTTAAAAATAGACGGGGGAATACCCTTGCCATCACATGCGGATCTAAAGTTATTGATTTATGCGGGACGCCGCATTTTTTTAAGATTTCCAGAGCCCACGCTGTAATAGTCTGCTGGTCCACCTGATCTGACAATGCGGCTCAGGTCACCCCAATCAAAATTGCTACCCTGAATCAAACGCTTGTCAATGCTTACTCCCACTACTTCAGCAATCAGCATGTGACTTGCGAGTGGCAAGCCCTCTCGATCCTTTAAAGTGAAATGAGAAACAACTTGGCACTCCAATGAAACTAGTGAACGCGCAACACGAGGTGTAGAAATAAGGCTAGAAGGAGAACTCTCTAAATTAGTAAGCTCAAATTCGCTACCTTCAATAGATGCGCTACTTAAGTTCATTGCTTCGGCCAAATCGTCTGTGACTGTATTCACAACAAACTCGCCCATCTCGATTGCATTCTTTAGCGTGTCTTTAATGCCATCACTTGCAAATGCAATGATGGGAGGTGCATAGTTAAAAATTCCAAAAAAACTATACGGTGCTAGGTTCAATTGTCCATTGCGATTAACTGTGGAAATCCAAGCAATTGGCCGAGGTCCAACAATGGATGCTATGGGATTGTGTGCAAGTCCATGACCCATGCGGGGTTCATAAAAATAACGGGTGCTCACAAGATTACCAACTCGCAATCAATCGATTACTTGGAATACTGTTATCGACAATTTTGTCGGCAGCCAAAGAACCAATGACTGGCAAATTTTTAATGTCGAGTAAGCCAATTTGAGCAAGGACAGAAGCTTGATCCCAATATATATGCTCATGACAAAGCTTGTTTCCTCGAAAGCGCACTACACCAACTAATCCGAATCGAACCTTTTTACCTGTTGGCTCTACACCTGGAAGCAACCACTCCATCCGTTGAGTATGGGTGAAACTAAAAATAACTTCATCTACAACTTGTCGAACTCCAACTGTACGTGAGATGGTCAGTTGTGCAGTGTCATCCGGATTCGAACCAATGAAGTAATCACGATAGAAACGGTGCAAATCTATATAGCCGACTCCACCAGTCATGGTGGGAATATGATTGACATACGGTTGCGCCACCATCGTACTCATGGTTAAGTCAACATCACGCGTTTTAAATTCGTAATCTAGATGAGCCTCCCAAAGAGACTCTAAGTCGTATGCGGGTCCTACCAACGGCACAAGAAAATTAATGGTGCGGTCATAAGCATGTCGTGCAGCATCTGCATTGAAATGCAAAGAGCCCTTCCTTGCAAAAGCATGCTCGCAGTCCGCATAAAAATGTGCTTTAAGGTTTCCAGTCGCTGCGCTGCGGATCATCGATTGAGTTTCTTCAGGACAATAATTGTCATTTTGAGCTACGTGTAATAGTGCAGCTTTTCCATTTGGAATTTTTTTTGTAACTAAATTCTCAAGTCCTACTCCGTAGTAAGAAACGGAAGCCGTCACATCGGTCTCAAATAGGGAACGAAGTGCTAAACGACCACCGAGACAATAGCCAACGGCTGCTACAGGCCCATGGCATTGAAGATTCTCTCTTGCAAAATCAATTACACGAGCGATATCCGATATAGCTTCTTTATCGTCAAATTTTTCAAGCAAGGAAAAAGCTTTTTCCATTGCCGTTGGATCTGTTGGATTGATGTCAATGCCAATACCTTGACGCCAAAATAAGTCTGGTGCTACAGCAACATATCCTTCGGCTGCAAAATCCTCACAAATCTGACGAATATTTGCATTGATACCAAAAATTTCTTGCAACACAATCAGAAGTGGACCTTTAGTCTCAGTAGGTATTGCAATAAAAGCACTTAAGCCGTCTGAACCAATAGAAGTAAGCTGAGTCATGATTTTCTTAATGAGTGAGAATTTCAGAAATGCAAATTGCACCATCTTGGAGGTGCATCAGCGCGACCGACGTACCAATTGAAGGCGAAAAAAAAGCTGCCGCAATCACTTGCGCACTTTTCTCCACTTCAACTTGCACCAAGTATTCAAATTGACAATTTTCAGGAATGCGGTGAACCCGAGTAACTGCCTTTACTTGTCCACGGTCAATAGGAGTAGACTTAAATTCAAAGCTGCCGCATGCATGGCAGCGCAATCTGGCCGGAAAGTAAAGTGAACTGCAGCGAGTACAGCGAAAGAATGAAACCATCATTTAATTCCTTCTAAAATGACGGCATTGGCACTCATTCCGTATCTGTATTGAACCATCCCATACCCAGTAACCAGGGCGGTGTCTGCGACTTTCAGTTGACGCTCACCACACCGACCTCCAAGCTGCTGAATTGCTTCCACTAATCCATGCATCCCGCCAGCAGCACCTGCTTGTCCCACAGACAATTGCCCACCCGACGTATTGATGGCTATACGATTTTCGATAACATCTTCACGTAAAAATCGACGAATATTCTGCGAAGACACTATGCCAATATCTTCAAGTTGTACGAGCGACATAACTGGATAGTCGTCGTACACATTAATCAGATGAATGTCACTTGGTTTGAGTTTCGCATCAGCAAATAGGCCATCAGCAATTTGTGACAGTCCTGTCGATAGCCCACTGCCGATTTGATTGTCAAAATTGTGCATGCCTTTTATGGCCTTTACGCGCACACAACCAGAACGATTCCGCACCTCGTCAACGTGGCTGATTAGGATTGCGTTAGCTCCAGCGACCACAGGTACACAATCAAAAACCACCAAAGGATCTGAGACAGGTGAAGCCTCCAAATATTCTTGGATCTTCATTGGATTTCTATAAACAGCGTTTGGATTCTTGGTAGCATGCTTACGTTGCGCAACCACAAGCTGACCATAATCGCTTCGCTCAAGGCCATGTTCAGCCATATGTTTTTGCGTAATTAATGCAAAAAGCGAATTTGGGTTAGCAATCCCCAAGGGGGTTAAATATTGCCTAGTGGTTTGGTTGTAATTTGCAACCAGGTCTTTGAAATCTGATGCGTGAAATGCATCTCCAGCGAGAAGGACAATGTTACGCGCTTGCCCCGTTTCAATAGCAGCTATGGCATGTTGCAGCAGATTAATTCCGGACACGCCACCATTACTGTCGTCCATCCACCATGAAAGCTTCAAGCCCAATTGCCATGCCATATCAACACAGCGGTCTGGTTTGAGTGAGAAGGAAGCAACACCTAGTCCATCAATTCTGTTGACATCTACTTCTAGTTGACTTGTTAGTTGCTCAAAAGCATGACCCAACCACTTTATCGTTGTTTCTTCTGTTTTTCGGCGATAGGGCACCTCTATAGCACCTTGAATTAGTGCCTTATTCATCTCTTAACCACATGTCCAGTAGTACTCAAATCCCAGGTGTCACGGGTTTTACCTTGTTCTCGCAATTTATATTTTTGAACTTTTCCGTTTTCAGTTTTCGGTAGTTCTTTCATGACTCTTAAATACTTGGGGACCGCAAAATAAGGTAATCGAACTTCAGCCCATTTGATGATTTCTAATGGTTCATATGCCACACCTTCTTTTAAGACCAAGGCGCACATAACCTCATCCTCTGCGAGGTCAGATGGAACGGCATATGCAGCAATTTCTGCTATCGAATGATGCGCACCTACAACCTGTTCAACTTCGAATGACGAAATATTTTCACCACGCCTTCTGATGCTGTCTTTCATCCGATCGAGAAATCGAAAATATCCTTCCTCATCCCTGACTACTCGATCGCCTGTGTGAAACCACAGATTCCGCCATGCTTCAGTAGTCTTCTCAGGCATCTCAAAGTAGCCAAGTGAAAACGCGAAAGGATTACTATTTCTGAGAATTAATTCACCAGGCATACCGTTTGGTACTTCGTTGTCTAATAAATCAACAACTTTGGCATCAAAGCCCTCAACCACTTTACCCATTAAACCAGGTCGACGCTCGTTGCGAGGTGTACAAATTACAAAATTAGTTTCTGTTGATCCATATCCGTCTAGCATCTTGATTCCAGTTCTACTTTCAAAGGACTGGTAATGCTGGGCTGATGCCCCTGGCGCCAGAGCAGTTCTAACTTTATGAGCGTTCTCCGAGGCATCTGGCTTTCGCGACAAAAGCATTGGAATCATTGCGCCTAACAAGTACGTAATAGTTGCTTCAGTTTTAGCCAATTCCTCATAGAAATGTTTAACTGAAAACTTCCCCCCCAGTACGATTTTTCCACCACACATCAGTGCTTGGTAAAAAGTATTTAGTGCATTGACGTGAAACAAGGGTAAGCACGTGTACAACACATCTTTTTCATTTATTCCAATATTTTTGATTGAATGCAAACCCCACCAAAATAATTGTGCATGTGAACACATTACGCCTTTTGAAGGACCTGAGGTTCCAGATGTGTACATGATCATTGCAGGCAACGTTGCATCTGCTTTTGACTCTTGTATTTTTTCAGCTCTTTTAACTTCAGCGAAATCTTTGATTTTGATTAAATTGCTTCTTTGGTCAAATGAATCTAATGACCAAATCATTTCCAATCCTTTGATTGATTCTTCGCTGGCTTCATTAGCACTTTCAAGATTTGCAATCAAAGTTGGCTCAGTTATAAATACTTTTGCTCTTGAATTTCTGAGGTAATAAGCCAATTGACTACCTCTTGACGCAGTATTGATAGGCACTAATATCAGACCTAACAAGGCACAACCCGTAAATACCGATAGAAATTCAATGCGATTATTTAATTGCACTGCAACACGATCTCCAGCTATCAGCCCTGATTCTTGCAATGCTTTTGCAAAATCTGTTCCATGCTTTAACAGCGTTTCAGCATCTAATTTGCTTTCACCCTGCACAATCAATTGACTCTTTGGAGCGGCCACCTGGCGTTGCCTGAGCATTGGAATCAGGTGTCTATCAGCAGCAAGTGGATTCAAGGGGAACTTCATTAATTCAGTAAATCTTAGTTAAAGTTACAAAAGTATACTGTATTCTTTTTAAAAATACCGATGTTCGTTGTTCTTTTCCACTTAACTTTGATGGGTTTCCCAGGTTCTGTCGCAATAAGGCCGTCGATGGACAATGAGCGATGGCACCACTGCAACTTCAACTGTCAAATTCCACCCTGCGGCGGGTGATCAAGCGATTGCATTTCCCGCTGGAGATCATGCTGGTATG